>NZ_JBWKOV010000002.1:1158594-1222646 GCF_059416265.1 Arcicella sp. GW821-FHT09D11
AGCTCCATTCATCCTCTAAATTCACTGATTATCATGATTATATTTTGTCATGAATATAATACTCGCTACATTTCAAGCGTAATTACTATTATACATAATAGTATATCATTAAACCAAGCAATTATTAGTTAAGAACATTAAAAAAACAACGATGAAGATCTCAAAAATTATTACTTCGGCGCTAATTGTAATAGCAACTACTGCTAGTGCATTTGCCCAAACTACAGATGAAATTGTGGCAAAACACATTCAAGCAATGGGTGGATTGGAAAAATGGAAAGCTTTGAAGGGCTTAGAGATGAAAAATAAATTCTCGGTTCAAGGCATGGACATTGATAGTAAAACAATCATTGTGAATGGTAAAGCATTAAGAAGTGATGTTTCAGTAATGGGGCAATCAATTATTACGGCTGTAGATGGAGAAACGGGTTGGTCTGTTAGACCAGCAATGATGGGCGGTACAGGAGAACCTGAAGATATGCCTATTGCTATGATTAGAGAATCTCGCAAACAAGTAGATTTAGGAGGTTCTTTATTATATTATAAAGAAAAAGGCTCTACAGTAGAATTAGTGGGAACTGAAAAAGTAGATGGTGCTGATGCTTATAAGTTGAAACTAACTGAAAAAAATGGAGATGTTACCTACTTATATGTGTCAACATCAACATACTATACCTTAAAAACAACAGGAAAACGTAAAGTACAAGGGCAAGAAATTGAAGCAGAAGTGACTTTCTCGAACTTTAAACAAATCGATGGACTAACTTTTCCTTACACAATGGAAACAGCAAACCCAATGGGAGGAACGATGACTATTGAAACAGAATCAATTAAATTGAACCCAACTATTGACGAATCGGTTTTTAAAAAACCAGGTAAGAAGTAATTTTAAAAGCTAAGTTATAAGCTTTACGATAGTAGATATTGAAAAACCTCTCAAGTTATTTAATACTTGAGAGGTTTTTCTTTGGGCTTTTAGTAATTTTGCCATTATTTTTCATGAAAAACGTAATCCATGTACAAATTTTTTCTCCAGCCTCTTTTATTTCAATTTGATGCTGAAAAAGCCCATCATATTACTTTTAGTTTAGTAAAATTCTTGTTTAAAATCCCTTTTGTTCCTTCGATTTTCAAAGCATTATATCATTATGAAAATCCAGTATTGGAAAGAGAAGTATTTGGATTGAAATTCAAAAACCCCGTAGGTTTAGCCGCTGGGTTTGATAAAAATGCCCTCTTGGTTGACGAGCTTTCTACCATGGGTTTTGGCTTTATTGAAATCGGGACACTTACACCGAAACCACAACCGGGTAATGATAAACCTCGTTTGTTTCGTTTGAAAGAAGACGAAGCCCTTATTAACAGAATGGGTTTTAACAACGAAGGCGTAAAAGAAGCCGTTATCAAATTAAAGCAAAGAAAATCTACAATCTTGATTGGCGGAAACATTGGTAAGAATAAAATAACGCCCAATGAAAATGCAGTGGATGATTACTTAATCTGTTTTCACGAATTATTCGATGTCGTTGATTATTTTGTGGTAAATGTAAGTTCGCCCAATACGCCTAATCTTAGGGCTTTACAAGAAAAAGAACCCTTGAAGAATTTACTACAAACATTGCAAACTGAAAATGAAAAACGGGCTAAATTTAAACCCATTTTGTTGAAGATAGCACCAGATTTGACGGATTCTCAGTTAGATGATATCATCGAGATTGTCCAAGAAACGCATATCGCAGGCGTGATTGCTACCAATACTACCATTTCTCGTGAAGGATTAGTCTCTGCGGAGGCATTGAAATCTGAAATGGGAGGATTGAGTGGGAAGCCAGTCGAAAAGCGTTCTACAGAAGTAATCCGTTATTTATCAGAAAAATCAAATAAAGCATTCCCGATTATCGGAGTAGGAGGGATTCATTCTTCGGAAGATGCCATCGAAAAACTCAATGCAGGAGCCAGCTTAGTACAAATTTACACAGGCTTTATTTACGAAGGGCCTGCTTTGGCAAGTGAAATTAACAAGGCCATCGCAAAGGCTTAATATGCTATAGAAGTTAATTACATAGAAAATCCTTAAAAATTTTCTATGTAATTAATTACTTTCCAAGCCGACTTCTCAATCAATTTTCCAACAATATGCTTTTCTTTGGGAGGCACCACATAAATACCATAAGCAGGTATAATGCCTTTAAAGTAATTGAAGTGGTTTTTGATTAAAGCAATTCTATATTGTTGAAGGATTTGTTTTAAAGCCTGCTGATTTTTATTGCTTGATAATTTAAGATGTTTTGAAACCAACTTTGGCTTCTCAGGATTATATCCGCTAAAATGAAAGAATACTAAAGGGCTAGTGTCATTCACAAAATAGCTACCGTTTTTAACACTTAACTGTCGTTCTTGTAAATTCCAATAAGCTATATTCAGGCTAGGATTGTAATCAATCAATACTTTATCATAGAATACGGGCACAAAATTCAAACATAACTGGTCGACAAACATTCCTTTGCAGTAGTCTACATAGCCGTATTTGTTTAAATGCGTTTGCCACCAATCCAAGAATTTCAACGTATTTTCCGTTCGCTTAAAAGCGATAAAACCTGCATTATACAAACCCGCATTCAAGTACTGCTTTTCGTTCCAACGTTCAGATAAGGCAATTTCCTTCGTAATATGAGGGGTAATGATAATATCATGCTCATCAAGATTCTTTTCAACACCCTCTAGCGACTCGTACAAATAAATATCCGTGTCTAAATAAATCAGTTTTTCTAAAGCTGGATATATCGCTAACAAATGAAGGGCAAAAATAGGCTTTAATGCACAGGCAAGCTCAAGGGTAATAAATTTATTGCTATAGTCTTCCAGCGCAGGAAAGTTGATGCTTTCTACAGGAATAATTTGATAGGGAATTTCGAAATCAAGTACGGGTATTTTATCAGCAAGACAGATGATAAACTTGTAATCAGGGTTAGTCTTTTCGATAGATTCTCCCAAGGTAAGGGCTTGATATAGATAATTAGAAGTACAAACGGTATATATTAATTTCATGGGTAAGGGTTTTTCATTATTCAAATAAATCACCAAAAGCTGCAATATAAGGGGCTTTCCATGAAGCCTCTTGGTCTTTATAGCGATGATATGCGCCCATTATTAATAATCTCATAACAGGTAAAATTCTTAATAAATGAAATATAGGTAGGGTAGCTCTGGTTTCATAAAAATCTATGACGGAATCTATCTTTTTTAAATTATTACTTACTATTAAACCATCTTTTTGACCTAAATATTGTTTAATGATGGTGCTTAAATAGCTATATTCATCTCTTTTCTGGATAAAAGGAGCAAGTTTTTCTGCCCTTGGGCGTGCTAGTCGTTCTTTTAGACTTAATACCTTACCTTGTTGTACAGCCCTAGTTCCTACCTGTTGCGCTTCATGCTGACGGTACGAAATTAATGGCTTATCAATCAATCCAATGCCATTAAACATACAAGCTATCAACGTTAGCCAGCCATCGTGAATCATGGGTGGTTTGAAGATAGGAAATGGTTGACAAAATGTTAATAATTCTTTTTTAAAAGCCAACATACACCCTGCTACTCTATTACCATGCAGATTCACTTCAAGCGCTTTGCCTTTTTGCCACGCTTCAATTTGTGGAGTATTTAACCTTACTTTTTGCCAAAAGGTTTGCCCTAAATCTTTTCCCTTTTCATCAATCAATCTAGCATTAGAGAATACGGCTAGTTTTGAAGGATTTTTTTGAAAGTAATTATAAATGGTGGATAATTTTTCAGGGTGCCAAAGGTCATCTTGGTCACATAACGCAATGATATCACTTGTACAAAGGGAAATAGCTTTTTCGAAATTTTTACTAACCTTCAAAGGCGTTGAATTCCGAATGAAGGTAATGTTGAGGAGGCTTTTGAAGTCATTTACAATACTTTCTGTATCATCAGTAGAGCAATCGTCTGTAATAATGATTTCGTTAGGTAAAAGCTTTTGATTCGCAATGCTTTGAAGTTGTTCTCTTAAAAACTTAGCACCATTATATGTACACAAAGCTATTGAAATGGTCTTCAAAATGTATAAATTTAGTTCGTAAAACGTTGTATATGAACGATTTGTGAGTTGATGATTGTGAGTAGTAAGCCATCGAAGGTTAAAGTATTAATACAACTCATCATTCACAATTCATCATTCTTAACGCTGTGGCCCCAGTGGGAATCGAACCCGCATCTAACGTTTAGGAAACGTCTATTCTATCCGTTGAACTATGGCGCCTTTGTAGAGATTACAAGGAAAAAATTCCTTGTAATCTCAATAACTGCAAATTTCTCTAAAAACTCTTTAATAATCAAGGCAAGAGAGGAATATTCGCTTGTTATTCTTCTTCCTCTTCAACCTCTTCAGTTGGATAATGTACTTCATTCAGCCAATTTGGGAAAATAAGAATGTGCTTTTCTTTTACTGCTTTCACAATAGTTTCTCTTAGCTCTTCTATGTTTTCTTTTTGTTCAGCCGAAATGAAAACCGTTTGAGGTTGAGGATTATTCATATACGAATTTTTCAAGAAAGCCGTTACTTTTTCAATCCTGCTTTGCTGATTTTCAGGTTCATTCCCAGACCCAATCTCCCAATCATTGATAACAACTTCTTCTGACGAGAATAAATCTATCTTATTAAAAACAAGAATTGTCGGCTTGTCGGCTGCACCAATTTCTGTTAAAGTTGAATTGACAACCTCGATGTGTTCCTCGTAATTTGGATGAGAAATATCAACAACGTGTAATAAAATATCAGCTTCTCTTACTTCATCCAAAGTCGATTTAAATGATTCAATCAACATCGTAGGTAGTTTTCTGATAAACCCTACAGTATCTGAAAGCAGGAAAGGAATAGTATCAAAAGTCACTTTTCTAACCGTAGCATCCACCGTAGCAAAAAGTTTATTTTCTGCAAATACTTCTGCCTTTGCTAGGCGACGCATCAACGTAGATTTACCAACGTTGGTATAACCTACTAAGGATACACGTACCATTCGGTCTCTATTTTTTCGCTGCGTAAATGCTTGCTTATCAATTTGCTTGAGTTTCTCTTTCAAGAAAACGATTCTATCATTAGCAATACGACGGTCAGTTTCTAATTCTTTTTCACCCGGACCACGCATACCCACGCCACCTCGTTGTTTAGAAAGGTGAGTCCACATCCTTGTTAATCTTGGCAAAATATACTGTTGCTGTGCCAGTTCCACTTGCGTTTTTGCCTGCACTGTTTTGGCACGCATCGCAAAGATGTTTAGAATCAATAAGCTACGGTCAAGAATCTTTACTTCATGCTGAAATTTCGCAAATTCAGTTTCAATATTTCTGATTTGAACAGGCGAAAGATCATCATCAAAAATTACCATGTCTACATCATTATCTACTACATAAGCGATAATATCTTGCATCTTACCTTTCCCCACATAAGTACGTGTATCAGGTTTTTCTAATTTTTGTGTAAAAGTATAAAGTGTATTGATTTGCGACGTATCTGCCAAAAAAGCTAATTCGTCTAGGTATTCTTTTGTTTGTTCTGCTGTTTGTTTTTGTGTTTGTACAGCCACTAAAACGGCTGTCTCTTTTACTTCTTCGGTAGTATGCATAATATCTTGATGTTCAATATTGGAATTTTATAAATAGCCTAAAGTCATCAGGCTTTTACATGATTACCTTTCAATAATGATTGTTTCTAAATCCTGTTGTTGAAGGAATGCATGTACAATTTTGCGAGTGTTATCTTATATTGACATTGTTGTTTTCGTTAATATTGTTTCTATTCGTCCTAATTACTGTCTAGCTAAAAGCCGACGATTAAACTGATTGAGTATTTTTAAAGATACGCAATTGGTTTTATCTTACAGAAATTAAAAACAAGTTTAAACAGAAATGGTTGATGTTGAAATTACTGCCCTTTCGGAGGGCAATATCCATGAAGACTGGATTTTGCAGAGCCGAGAGAGGATGTTAGCAGAAAATTTGTCTTAGCTTCATGTTAGTAATGATACTGAAAGAATCGTTTTAAAGTTAGTGGTGCAAAGGTATAATTATTTTTCTGATTTCTATCGTTTTATGCATAAAAAAACCTGTAAGCGTTAAATACTCTTACAGGTTCAAAAAAAGAAGTCAATGATATTACTTCATTGAAGCAATTAACTTCTCATTTAACGCTACATAATCCATATTATTGGCTTCTTTAGCAAGTTCTATTGATTTTTTGGCTGTTTCAATCGCTACAGCTTTATTTCCTAGCTTTGCTTGAATCTTTGCCTTTAAGTGCATAATCCAGAATGCTTTAGGTGTTTGCTCAACGGCTTTATCTGCCCAAGCCAACGCTTTGTTTAAATCTTTGCCTGTTTCAAAATAATAGCTAGCTGCCTGAAAGTACGGACGACTATCAACAGCTAATGCCGTTTCAATGGCTTTGGTGATTTTGCCATCAATATCAGCAGTCACTGGGATAGCAATGGCTGTTTTTTCCCAACTGATTTCAAGGTCTGCTGACGAAGCCGTTAGGTTGGCAATCTCAATCGTAAACGTTTCAACAGAATTTGCTAAGGCTATCGGTTTTACTTTGAATTTGGCAACATCTTCTTCGGCTTTATAGCCATCAATGCCCCAATTGTTCAAACCTTTGTTGAAAATCACTTCCCATTCATCTTTGTTAGGAATAGTGTACAACACATACGTACCAGCTTTTAAAGCTACGCCACCTACTTTTACATCCTCGCCAAAAGTTACTCTGGTAGCAGCGTTCGCACCTGTTCTCCATAGCTTACCGAATGGTGCTAAATCACCGAAAACTACTCTGCCTCTGATGTTTGGTCTTGAATACACTACCTCGATAGAAGATAAAGCAAAGTCTTGTTTGATGGTCTGTGTAGGACTCGGTGCAGGTGTTTTAATTCCCTGAGCGTTTAATGAAGCATTTAAGGTAAAAATTGCAAGAATTGAAATAATAAAGTTTTTCATGAGAAGAATATTTGTTAAAGTATATCCTGCAAAGTTAAGGATAGTTACATTAACAATTCTTTAGCTTTTGTTATTCTATATAATTTTTAGATAAACAGTAAATATTGGTGGGTGAAAATATTTCACCTTCGATGAATTCTTTTTTCTTAGGATATACATTTTATTGAGTTTTTGTATAATAGACTTTTAACTAATAAAAATTTAATCTATCAATTTTCCAAATGATGTATATTTGTTTAAAATTATATGTAAATGGCAGAATTTGTAGAGAAATATATTAGTGCCGATGAAGAGGTTGCATTGAAGTATTACAGAGATTTAAAGAACTCATTGGATACTGCTAGAGAGGAAGGAGAGATAGAGGGAATATTGAAAGGGAAGTTAGAAGGAGAGATAGAGGGTATATACAAAGGAAAGTTAGAAGTAGCTCGTAATATGCTTTCTTTAGGAATTTCAATCGAAACAATTATTCAAGCTACTGGTCTTTCTGAGGAGGAAATTAATCATTTAAGAGATAATTGATTTGAGCAAGAACAAAAAAAAAACTCATTCCTTTTGAGAATGAGTTTTTTGATGAAATATCGTATTTTATGCCGCTGCCAAAGCTTCTGCACCACCAACAATCTCAAGGATTTCGTTAGTAATCGCTGCCTGACGAGAACGGTTATATTGTAATTTCAATTCTTTCAATAATTCACCAGCATTATCTGTTGCTTTATCCATCGCTGTCATTCTAGCACCATGCTCAGAAGCATTTGATTCAAGAACGGCTTTGTAGATTTGTAACTTCAACGCCTTAGGAATTAATTCATTGATGATTTCTTCTTCAGAAGGTTCAAAGATATAATCCACAGAAGAAGCCTTCACTTTGTCGTCTTTTTGTTCAACGATTGGTAATACTTGTTCTGTCTTTAAAATCTGAGTGGCTACGTTTTTGAATTCGTTATATACCAATTCAACAACATCGTATTTGCCTTCTTCAAAACCTTTCATCGCTGCTTCTGCCGCAGTACGTACGTTAGTGAAACTTAGTCTTGTAAAGATATCAACATACTCAGTGTTTACATTATATCCACGACGCGAAAGGTATTCACCACCTTTTTTGCCAAGTGCCAAAATTTCAACATTTCCAGCGACTTGTTGCGCTGCATATTTTTCGCTGATTAAGCTAACAGCTGCTTTACCTACGTTGGCATTGAAAGCACCACACAAACCACGGTCTGAAGTAACAACAATGATTAATACTTTGTTGATAGCACGAACGATAGTGTATGGGTTTTCTTTTGCTCCTTCTGCGTTAGCAGAAACGGTAGCAATCATTTCAGTCAATTTTCTTGAATAAGGACGCATCTGAACGATAGCATCTGTCGCACGGCGAAGTTTTGCTGCCGACACCATTTTCATGGCTTTGGTAATCTGCTGAGTAGAGTTTACCGAGACTATTCTGTTTCTTACTTCTTTTAATGAAGCCATTATCTTTTCTAATAAATGAATGATAGAATGAATGAATGATAGTGAATTAATCTACTTTGTAAAATCACTATCATTCTATCATTCAAAATTGAAAATTATTTTTTACACGTATTTCGGTGCTACTTCTTTCGATACTCTTGTCAAGACATCTGTCAAAGAATCATCAAATTTACCTGCTTTCAAAGCATCCATTGTTGATTTTTGCGTAGCGTTCATTACGTTAATGAAATCTTTTTCAAATTCACGAACTTTGCTTACCGCTACCGTATCAAGAAGACCTTTTGTTGAAAGGAAAATCATAGCGATTTGCTCTTCAACTCTTTGTGGAGCACCGTTTGGTTGCTTCAACATTTCAAGGTTACGACGACCACGTTCGATAGTCAATTTCGTAGCAGCATCTAAGTCAGAACCAAATTTAGCAAATGCTTCCAATTCACGGAATTGTGCTTGGTCAAGCTTTAAAGTACCTGCTACCTTTTTCATCGACTTGATTTGAGCATTACCACCCACACGTGATACCGAGATACCTACGTTAATAGCTGGACGAATACCCGCATTGAAAAGGTTTGATTCTAAGAAAATCTGTCCATCCGTAATTGAGATTACGTTTGTAGGAATATATGCTGAAACGTCACCCGCTTGTGTTTCGATGATTGGAAGTGCTGTTAATGAACCACCACCTTTTACCAAATGCTTGATAGATTCAGGTAAATCGTTCATACTACGAGCAATTTCGTCAGATGAGTTAATCTTAGCAGCACGCTCTAATAAACGACTGTGAAGATAGAATACGTCACCTGGGTAAGCTTCACGTCCTGGAGGACGACGAAGTAATAATGAAACTTCACGGTAAGAAACAGCTTGTTTAGATAAATCATCATAGATGATCAATGCTGGACGACCTGTATCACGGAAGAATTCACCAATTGCAGCACCTGTAAATGGAGCAAAGAATTGCATCGGAGCAGGATCTGAAGCACCCGCCGCTACAATTACAGTATAGTCCATCGCACCAGCTTTGCGAAGTGTTTGTTCGATTTGTTTGATAGTAGAGGCTTTCTGACCACAAGCTACATAAATACAGTAAACAGGGTTTCCAGCTTCATAATATTCTTTTTGGTTAATGATAGTGTCGATACAAACAGTAGTTTTACCTGTCTGACGGTCACCGATTACCAATTCACGTTGTCCACGACCTACTGGAATCATCGCATCAATCGCTTTGATACCTGTTTGAAGGGGCTCAGTTACAGGTTGACGGAAGATTACACCCGGAGCTTTACGTTCCAAAGGCATATCATACAAATCACCTGTGATTGGTCCATTACCATCAATAGGCTCGCCAAGTGTGTTTACAACACGACCGCAGATACCGTCGCCAACTTTAACAGATGCGATTTCGTCAGTACGTTTTACAGTGTCTCCTTCTTTGATTTCAGACGAATCCCCTAATAATACCGCTCCTACGTTATCTTCCTCAAGGTTCAAAGCTAGGGCTTTTAAGCCGTTATCAAAAACGAGCAATTCACCCGCCTGTACTTTCGATAGTCCGTAAATACGGGCTACACCATCACCGATTTGTAATACGGTACCTACTTCTTGAAGTTCAGCCTCTGATTTTGCTCCTGAGAGTTGTTCTCTCAAAATTGCTGATACTTCATCTGGTCTGACTGATGCCATTATAATAAGTTTGTTTTGTGATTTTGAATTTGGAATAGTATTTAATCTACTAGATAAGAATTAGTTAAATATCAATTAGAGATTAATTATTAAAGACTTACAATATTAATAAATACTCTATCGTTGCTCGCTGAATTCTTTAATTAATAAATTACTTATTTTTCAGGTGCAAAATTAGGGAACAAATTTCACAATTCCATGAAATGTTTAACAATTAGTGCTTAAATGTTATACTTTTTTGGGATTCATTATTCCTTTCTTCCATCAAATCTGCCACTTTTTGGGCTTTTATCTTCAAAAAATCCTTTTTTAGTAGTAAAATAGATATGTTGTATAGTTATTTTCTATTGACAAATAAAATTTATCGATTTGATTTATATATCTAAAAATTCTAAGTTTGTGACATCAAATAATAATCTTCACATATAAATAGCTTACTATCATGTCTGAATCAACTAAGAAATTAACTACTGCTTCTGGGAGACCCTACTATGAAAATGAAAACTCTCAATCAGTCGGTCCGCGTGGTCCACTTTTATTGCAAGATTTTATCCTGCATGAAAAAATGGCTCACTTCAACCGTGAGCGAATTCCTGAACGTGTTGTACACGCCAAAGGTTCTGGTGCATTTGGTACTTTTACTGTTACAGAGGATATTACAAAATATTCACGAGCAAAGGTATTTTCCGAGATTGGAAAACAAACACGCGTGTTCCTTCGCTTTTCAACAGTAGGAGGTGAAAAAGGTTCGGCAGATACAGAACGTGACCCACGTGGTTTTGCATTGAAATTTTATACTGAAGATGGCAATTGGGATTTAGTAGGTAATAATACACCCGTATTTTTTATCAAAGACCCTAAGAAATTTGGTGACTTTATCCATACTCAAAAACGTGACCCTCATACCAACTTAAAATCTCCAACCATGATGTGGGATTTTTGGTCGTTAAACCCAGAATCATTGCATCAAGTATTAATCTTGATGTCTGACAGAGGTACACCTTATGGTTATCGCCACATGCACGGCTTTGGTTCACATACTTTCTCATTTATCAATTCAAATAACGAACGCTTCTGGATTAAATTCCACTTCATTACTGCACAGGGAATTAAAAACTTTACTGCTGCCGAGGCCAATGATATGAAAGCGCACGATTTGGACTTTGCCCAAAGAGATTTGATAGAACACATTGACGCAGGCGATTTCCCAAGATGGAATGTAAAGATTCAAGTGATGCCTGAGCAAGAAGCTAAAACGTATAGATGGAATCCGTTTGATTTAACCAAAGTATGGCCTCATGCCGACTATCCTTTGATTGATATTGGCGTATTGGAATTGAACGAAAACCCTGATAACTATTTTCAAGATGTTGAGCAGTCGGCTTTTGCACCTGCTCACGTAATTGATGGTATTGGTTATTCGCCTGACAAGATGTTGCAAGGACGATTGTTATCATACCCAGATGCGCATCGTTATCGTTTAGGAGGCAATTATGAACAAATACCTGTCAACCGTTGTCCATTTGCGGTGAACAATTATCAACGTGACGGACAGATGAGGGTAGATGGCAATGGTGGAAAAGGACCAAACTATTTTCCTAATTCATTTGACGATATTGTGGCAGATGAAAGCTATCGTGAACCAGCTTGGGAACTAGAAAGCGCTACTGCTAACTGGTATGATAGAAATGCCGAAGGAGAGAACGACCATTATACGCAACCGGGTAATTTGTGGCGTTTGATGACTGATGATGCCAAGGCGAGAACTGTAGAAAACATCGTAGGTGCGATGTCAGGCATTACTGGCCCAATGAAAGATAAAATTACCAATTTGCAATTATGTCATTGGTTCAGAGCAGACATTGGTTTAGGTATGAGAATCGCTCAGGGGCTAGGGATTGATGCTGCTGCGGTTATGCCACAGAAACATCAATAGTGTGAAGTAAGTTTTAATAGTTTTTTAGATGCCAAAAGCGTCGGAACGAGTCGGGCAGGACTTTGTTTCGACGCTTTTTTTAAGTATTCTGTCTTGAAATTTTAGCACATTGTCAGTATTTGATACAATATGTAATAATAAGGTGACAAATCATGCTATAGATTTCTGTTAAAATGCCGTTCTTTGTAAAACCAGTTTATCTTGATGACTGGCATCAACTTTAAAAATAAACTATGAAACTAACTTTACGAACATTAATCCTTAAGAGCTTATTTTTTTGCTGTATTTACATTTCTTTTACTACACAAATTTTTGCACAAAATACAGAATTTAAGTTGCCTTTATTATCAGGAAAAGTGCGAGATTCCAACACAGGGGAATCAATTGCGGGTGCAACGATTTTTTTGGATTTCAAAAAATCAGGTATAATCACCGACTCGCTGGGCAATTACCAACTGTATTTACCCCAAGGCGAATACATCATTAAAGTTAGTCATGTGGGGTATAAGCCTTATCGTACAAAACTAATCATAAAAGCAGATACTCAATTGGATGTTACTTTAGAGGATGTCTCTAAGACACTTGAAGAAGTAATTGTTTCTAGTCAGGCTACCCGCAAAAGCATACAGACACCTTCTTTGGGAGTTACTTTGCTGAGTATAAAAGGTATCAAGAAGTTGCCTGCGATGATGGGTGAGGTAGATATTATCCGTTCGTTACAAACCTTACCAGGAGTATCATCAGTAGGAGAGGGCTCAAATGGCATAAATGTACGTGGAGGGAATGTTGACCAAAACTTAATCTATATAGACGAAGCTCCTATTTTTAACCCTACCCACCTTTTTGGATTATTTTCAGTATTTGCTTCCGACGCTATTCGTGAATTGGAGCTATACAAAGGAAGTATTCCATCTCGCTTTGGTGGTCGGACGGCCTCTGTGTTAGATATTAAAATGACAGACCCTAGCTTAGAAAAATTTAAACTTTCGGGCGGAATTGGTTTAGTATCTAACAGAGCGATGGTTGAGGTACCCATTATCAAAGAAAAATTATCGGTTGTAGTAGCAGGGAGAGCATCCTTTAATGATTTTTTGTTTAAATGGATTGGGCCAGATAATATGAGAAATACGCGTGCTAATTTTTATGACGTAGCAACTAAAATATATTTCAGACCGAATAAAAATAATACCATTTCGCTTTCTACGTATATGAGCAAAGATTTCTATCAGGTAGATTCGTTGTTTAGTTTAGAAAACGTAGTGGCAAAACAAACCCAGTTTGACTATGGACATTTGAATTTTTCTGCTCGTTGGAGCCACTATTTTAATACAAAATTGAGTTTAGATGTAGTAGGAGTAGTGAGTAATTATAAAACTAGAACGTATGCACCCGATAGTGTCAATAGAATAGATTTGTACAACAGCATTGATTATAAAAACATCAAGGTAAATTTTGATTATAATCCAGACGAGCAACACAAAATCAATTTCGGTGCTAGCGCAATCAATTACCAGATTTCACCAGGTAAATTGAATGAAAATATAAAATCAAGGATTTCGAGCGTTTTATTGCCAAGGGAACAATCGTTAGAATTAGGATTGTATGTGGATGATGAATACAAAGCCAATGAAAAGCTAACGATACAAGCTGGCATTAGGTATGCACAATACTTAAGCTTAGGGCCTACTACTACTCGAAAATATTTAGATGGAGAGCCAAGAACAACCTCATCTCAAATCGGGGAAGAAATTATTTCTAGTGGTGCTGTAGAGAAAACTTATGGCGGTTTTGAACCTCGTTTAGCCATAAAATATTCTTTGGGTGAAAACAGTACCTTGAAAGTAGGCTATAATAGAATGCAGCAATTCATTCAATTATTATCTAATAACACCACGCCACTGCCTACGGCACGCTGGAAAACCGCGGATGAATATATTAAACCTCAGATTAGTGATTTTGTATCTTTAGGCGTATTCAAAACCTATAAAGATAATGTGTGGGAGTTTTCAGCAGAGGGATATTATCGTTCAACACAGAATGTCGTGGATTATATTTCAGGAGCAAACCTACAATTGGCTAAAGCGATAGAAACACAATTAATTTCAGGCAAAGGCAAATCGTATGGATTAGAATTGATGTTAACGAAAAAAAGAGGCGAGTTGAATGGTTGGGTGAGTTATACATTTGCCCGTTCTTTACAACAAGTAACAGGCGATTATCCTCAACTCCAACAAATTTCTGATGGTAATTGGTATGCCTCAAATTATGACAAACCGCATAGCTTGAATATTATGATGAACGTACAGCCAACTATTCACCATAGTTTCTCTTTTACGTTTGCCTATAATACAGGTCGTCCGTTTTCGTCACCATCAGGTTTCTTTCAGATTGATAATAAAAGATACCCAGTGTATGAAGCCCGAAACAATGACAGGATTTCGGATTATCACCGCCTAGATTTTTCATGGACAATTACGAATCCAAGTATGAAAGAAAAGCGCTGGGAGGGAAGCTGGACTTTTACCGTGTATAATCTTTATGGCAGAAAAAATGCCTATTCAGTATTCTTCAAATCTGCCGGTGCTGCCTTGAAACCTTATGAGTTAAGTGTTTTCGCTAACCCA
Source organism: Arcicella sp. GW821-FHT09D11 (assembly GCF_059416265.1). Classification (NCBI taxonomy): domain Bacteria; kingdom Pseudomonadati; phylum Bacteroidota; class Cytophagia; order Cytophagales; family Flectobacillaceae; genus Arcicella; species Arcicella sp. GW821-FHT09D11. Next base: position 1,173,319 of record NZ_JBWKOV010000002.1, read on the forward strand.
TTGATTTCATTGACTTATAATTTTAAATTTTTATAAAAAGACTTGTATTGCTTTCGTTTAGAAAGATTGAAATATATTATCATGAAAACTAAATTTCCAATATTTTCCTTACTTTTCTGTATACTGGTAGCCTCGTGTATTACCCCAATTACAGACTTTGTACAAGTATCTTCAAAAAGCTTTCTTACGATAGAGGCTACCCTGACAGACCAACCCGGCCCACATAAAGTGCATTTATATATGTCTTCAGATAAAATTTCGGGAGGATATTTTTTGCCAGTATTAAAAGCCAAGGTTTATTTAACAGATGAAAAAGGTGTTGTTGAAAACTTAACAGACCCTAAATCTACAGGTTATTACCAGACTTCCGATGGATATACTGGACGTGTGGGTGGAACGTATACCTTATCTATCGAAACGTTAGATGGTAAAAAGTATGTTTCTGCGGCTGAAACGATGAGACCAGTTCCAGAAATAGAAAATGTGATTACTAAATTTGACGTACAAGACAATTATGCCAAAGGAGACCCTCGTCGTGGAGGTTTTAATATCTATGCAGATTTTCAAGACTTCCCTACTACAGGAGATAACTATCAATGGTATTGGAAACATTATGAACGTGCTTTTATTTGCGAGACTTGTCCGAATGGCTACTATGATTTTACCAAGAATACCTGTACTTTCCCTAAAGTACCAACAGACGTAATTTTGAATTATAAATGTGATGGAGATTGTTGGAACATAACCTTTTCTAATGAGCTGAATGTTTTTTCAGATTCGTATTTGAATGGACAAAGGATTACAGGAAGAAAGGTAGCCCGCATACCTTTTGATGATATTAGCCCCTACTATCTTCATTTTGAACAGCGTTCTATCACCAAAAATACATATAACTATTATCAAAGTCTGGTAGCACAAACACAAAATAGTGGTACTTTATTTGATGTGCCTGCCGAAACACGATTTAGTTATAATATCAAATCAACAACCAATACTAGCGAAAAGATACTCGGTATTTTTGATGTACACTCATTGAAGAAAAAGATATTTTATATAGACCGTTCCGTAGGAGTTCCAGCAGGAGAAGCTCCTGTTCCTGTAAGGATTGTCGGTGATATATTTGCATGCCCTGCGGGTTCTGCCAATTGTAAAGAGTACGTTCAGTGTGCTGATGGTTTATACAGAACGCCATTTAAGCCAGTAGGTTGGAAAAATTAATTAGAAAGTTTCTCGAAAATAAATCCATAAAAGAGCGGAAGAAATATTAAAATCGAACAAATTTGCATTTTAGATTTTGTCTTCAAACAATCTCGTGAGCGAAGAGTTACGTAAATAAGAGAAATTTAATTTATAAAAATGCAAGTACAAGAACCATACACGTTGTCTGATAAATCGTTGACAGCAAAGCTTAAAACAGGGGTATTAATCGTTAATTTAGGTACTCCAGATTCCCCCAATACACCAGATGTACGTAAATATTTACGGGAGTTTTTGATGGATGGACGGGTAATAGATATCCCTTACGCTTTCAGATGGATGTTGATAAACCTTATCATCGCACCCTTTAGAGCACCAAAATCTGCGAAAGTATATAAAGAGCTTTGGACTGATAGAGGTTCGCCATTAAAGTTTTATGGGGAGGACATCGAGAAAATGCTTCAAGTGCAGTTAGGAGAAGATTATGACGTGAAATTGGCCATGCGTTATCAAAACCCTAGTATGGATGTTGCCTTGGAACAATTCAAGAAATCGGGCTATAAAAAAATAGTTGTTGTTCCGTTTTTCCCACAATACGCTTCGGCAAGTACGGGTTCTGTGTATGAAAAAACGATGAGCATCGTGAAAGATTGGCAGATTATTCCTGAAATAAGCTTTGTCAATACTTTTTATGATCATCCAAAGTTTATTGAATATTTTGCTAATGCAGCGCGTAATTATATGGCAAAACATGACTATGATTACTTTATGTTTAGTTATCACGGACTGCCACAAAGCCAAATTAAGAAAGGAGATTGTACGGGTAATACTTGTAAGTTTGGGTCTTGTTGCGATACCATCCATTCAATGAACCAATATTGCTATCGTGCGCAGTGTCATGAAACGACTCGCTTGTTAGTAAAAGAATTAGGCTTGAAAGAAGACACATATACGACTACTTTCCAGTCGAGGTTAGGAAGCGACCCTTGGGTAAAACCTTATACAGACGTAGTTATCAAAGAATTAGCCGCCCAAGGCAAAAAGAACATCTTGGTATTCTCGCCAGCTTTTGTGGCGGATTGCTTAGAAACAACTATCGAGATTGGAGAAGAATACCGCGAAATGTTTGAAAGCTTTGGCGGACAACATTGGCAATTGGTAGAAAGCTTGAATAACTCGCCAATGTGGGTAGATTTATTGGAGGACTTGATTAAGAAAGCGTGATAGAGCTGTGAGCTTTAAGCTTTGAGTAATGAGCTTTTTTCGTTTTTTTGCTCTTTTTAGTGTTTTTTCGCCCTTGTTGGTGTCTTCACCAACAACTCGTGCGACAGCAACACTCCAGCCCAATAGTTAGTTTTTGCTACAATTGTTAGAGGTGCATTGCTGTCGCACCCCCTTGTTGGTGAAGACACCAACAAGGGCTTAAACCGAGCTTTGGTCGCCTCATGTCACAGCCTGAATACGTGAGTGAAGTTCTTATCCCTAGCGAGGGACTTAAGTCCCTCGCTAGGGATATATTTATATACTTGTGGGTAATCAGTAGGACTTAAGTCGCACCCTAAGAGAAAGATGACATTGCCCCCCTCAAGGCTCACAACTCATCACTTACACCTCATAGCTCAATTAAATTCGAGAATATTTGTTTAAGCTTTTGAATGGATATTCTTACATTTGGGTAATTACCTGTTTTCAAACCTAAACAGTTTAATAAATCCCAAAATATTTAATCATCATCAGCTATGATACATTTGCTACTTAGTATAATCTTCTCGGTTTTATTATTGATTAACTTCCGTTTGCATCCTCGTTTTGGCATCAATACTTTTCAAACCATCATTTTCAATTATCCAGTTTGCATCATTACAGGCTTATTGTTTTTGCCAGAAAATCAGCACCTTAACTTAGATTTATCCGAAACCTCCACCATTTTAGCCATGTTATTAGGCGTTGGCTTTGTGATTACCTTTATGCTTTCGGGTATCTCTACTCAGCGAATCGGGATGGCTACTACTTCATTAGCAAATAATATGTCATTGGTAGTACCCGTGATTTTCAGCTTAGTAATCCTGAAAACGAGTACCAGTTTTGATGCCTTTAATTATCTGGGATTAGTACTAGCCGTCATAGCAGTAGCGTTGAGTACCTTTAAAAAAGATGAAGGGGGCAATCAAAACAAGCAACAAACAGCAGATTGGTTGTTACCCATTGCAGTATTTACGATGTACGGCATTACGAATACGACCTTTAATTACCTCAATGCCAAATACGTTACTGCCGCAGGTACTACTATTCCTTTTACATTAACAATCTTGGTAGGCTCTGTCGTGATTGGGGGAATTGTGTTGATTATCAGAATGATACAAGGTAAAGAAAAACTAGAAGTCAAGAGCCTGTTAGCGGCAATTCCATTAGGCATTCCTAATTTCCTATCGTTTTATTATTTACTCAAAGCCCTTGATGCTTATCAGAACAATGGTGCTTTTGTATTACCCATCTATAATATTGGTGTCATTGTAGGGTCGGCACTGGTCGCTTTTATTTTCTTTCAAGAGAAATTCACTTTGCTCAATAAAATCGGCTTGCTGTTGGCGGTAATCGCCATTGGGTTGATTTCGTATCAGAGTTTATTTTAAGCCAATTCAAAATAATTCATTAATTAGTTATTAGTAAATAGTGATTGGTGAACGGTCTATCGTTGCGATAATGTTTTAAGTTGTTAGTTATCAGTTGTTTGTGATAAATGAAAGCGATGCTTAAATTGTAATACTTACTTAACAAAACTTAGCCATAAATAGAAAATGAAAAAAAGTAATTTACTGTTCTTGTTCCTGCTTGTGACAAACACAGTGTTGGCACAACTGAATAATCCTCCAGCGTTGAACGCCATAACGATACAGGATTTGAAAAAAGATTTATATGCCTTTGCAGATGCCCATTTTAATGGTCGTTCTGCTGGAACGTTGGATGAACTAAAGGCTTCTATTTGGTTGGCTGATCAATACAGAGCTATTGGATTAAAACCAGCAGGTGATGATGGCACTTATTTTCAGTACTTTACCTTATGGCGAAATCATATTGCAGATAATTCTAGTGTCGTGATTAATAATACCTCTTTCTCGCTTTGGAAAGACGTTGCTGTGGCACAGATGGCTAATATTTCGTTAAATGCACCCATTATGTATTTAGGGAATGCATTGGATATTGATACTAGTAAAGTAGATGTAAAAGGCAAAGTAATAGCCATTGAGGCCAATGCGAAGGGCATTAATTTGAATGTGTCGTTACCAACTTGGCGATACAACCGATATATTTTCACGAAGTATGGCTTGCCTTTGATAAAAAAAGGAGCAGTAGCCATCATTTTTATTGCAGACGACGTAGCTGAAAATGCGTGGGAAGATGCCGCTGAAAACTTTAAAAGAGGTACGTATGACATAGACGGAGGCGTGAATGAAAATATTACGACTACCTTGCCTGTTTTGTGGTTTCATGCCAGTGCGAAAGCATTATTACAACAAAATACTGCTACAATTAAAGCCAACTTGATAGTCGCTAAATATCCATATCCATCAGTAAATGTAGTTGGTAAAATTGATGGAACAGACGCAAAGTTAAAAGCAGAGTACCTGTTATATAGTGGACATACCGATGCACATGGTATTAGAAATGAAATCAAAAATGATTCTATCTATTATGGTGCCGATGACAACGGTAGTGTAGATGTAGCAATGCTTGCTAATGCCAGAGCATTTATTAAAAAGCCTGCCAAACGGTCTGTGATTTTTGTGATTCATGGGGCAGAAGAAAGAGGTTTATTAGGGTCGAGGTATTTTTCGTCACACCCTACTGTTCCTATTAAGAATATTGTAGCGGTATTGAATGGAGATATGATTGGAAGAAATACCATTGATAGTGCTGCCATTTTAGGCATGAAACCTCCTCACAGAAATTCCCTTGATTTGGTAACGATGGCACTTGATGCGAATAAAGAAGGCACTAAGTTTAAATTAGATGATACTTGGGACGACGTAACGCACGTAGAAGGTTGGTATTTTAGGAGTGACCATCTACCGTATGCAAGACTAGGCATTCCTGCTATCATGTACACCAGTCTTTTGCACCCAGACTATCACACGCCACAAGATAATGCAGAGAGCATCAACTATCCGAAGCTTAAAAAAATGGCTGATTGGATGTACCGAACAGGGTGGAAGGTATCCAATGCAACCAACAGACCAGCCACGGATAAGGGGTTTAAATTAGAGAGATAAGATTACTCATGACATGACTTGAAGTCATGCCATAAGTGAATGTACATATTACCTGCAATGGAAGAAAATAACAAAAGATATATTGAATCAAAGGACGTCAGATGGACATACAAACATGAATATCTCGTTCATTGTCCCAAGTGTTTGCATGAAGCGTTAGTGATAGGTCGATTTACTAATAGGAGTAAATTGATTTGCAGTAGCTGTAAATTTACTGAAGATGCGAAAGAGCTTGTGAGATACAATGCTAGAGTAAATCGAAATTGTGATAATTGTGGGAAGTCAATAGATATTACTATTCCTAATAATAAAGAAAAAGTAGAAGAATTAACCATTCCTTGTCAACATTGTGGAATAGTGCGAACTTATAAACCACGAAATGATGATTATAGATTATTTTATAAAAACTCATTAGAAGGAGACCCCGTTTTTAACCTTCCTTTATGGTTTCAATGTGAGATAAGAGGGAATTTATTTTGGGCTTATAATAGGTCGCACCTGTTAGAGATAAAAAACTACGTTGCATCAAAATTAAGAGAAAGACAAAATATGACACATACTACAATGGTAGAACGCCTTCCTAATTTCATTAAGGATGCCAAAAATAGAGATACCATCCTTAAAGCAATTGATAAGTTATTGAAAAAATAGTAAACCATCTAATTGAATCTCGCTCCTCGAAGTCTCTGACTTTGTGGTACAGATAAACGACAATCTATGATTGTCCAAGCTATTTATTAGAAGAATGCAACGAAGTCGATATGTTGCTTTTTTGGATTAACATCCTTTTTATCTATACTTCGAGATGTCCTTCGAAACATCTCGAAGAGCAGGATTTATTCCTAGCGAGGGACTTAAGTCCCTCGCTAGGAATAAATAATTTAGAAGAGTGATTGCAACCAAAAAAAAGTTCGAAGTGAAGCACTTCGAACTTTCCACAATACCAATATGATGTTTTTAATTCAAATGCTTAGAAACTATATCTTAATCCGAATTGAGCTTGGTATCTTGATGCCAATTGGTCAATTGAATATGGCGTACTTGGCTGAATAAAGTTATAAGTAGGGTCAGCGCTTGTTCCTGAATTCTTACGTACTAAACCAAGACTTGCTGTCGAGTTGAAAGTATTTGATACAAAATAAACTCTACCCCATTCCCTATTCAATAAGTTCGTAAAGTTGATAATATCTAATGAAATCTGAATAGTATGCGCTTTCTTGCCAACGTTTACAGCAATATCATGCATCAATCTGATGTCTGCCGTTGTGTTCCAAGGCGTACGTCCACCGTTACGTTCAGTAAAATCTCCTTTTCTTGTGCTTAGGTACGAATTGCTATTTACAAAGTCCATAAACTGTTGTCCTTGTTGAGCGGCTGTTACTGTATTACCGTTAGCATCCTTGTAGTCAACCATGTATTTTGTAGCCTCAGCAGCATCTTTGAACACATAAGCTAAACCAGCAGCTTGTGGTGTGTTAGCAAGCGTTGAGTTGACAAATCCCCATGTGAATGGATTACCAGATTGAGCAATGATTACACCCGATACCGTTGTCGCATGGCGTGGATTCCATTGTTTTCTATAACCTATTGTAGCTACAATTCTATTTCTAATATCGAAGTTTGAATAACTTAATTTAGGATCGTTCGGTGTTAAAGATTGATTTAACTGCCAGTTAGATTCCATCGAGTTACGGATACCGTTCGTAATATCTTTCGACTGTCCGTACGTATATGCTACCGAGAAGTTCAAGCCAAAAGGATATGTTTTAGCAAGTTGTGCTGTTAAGCTATATCTATACCCTTGCGAAGTGTTAGATAACATATAGGCATTAGAGAAACCAGTATTGATTTTCTGACCAGTAGCACCGCCTGACAAATAGATTGGCATTTGGTGTTGAGTATCATAGCTGAAATACCTAACAGAGTCTTTCAAGTTAACTTGTTGGAATTTCAAGTCGTTGATAACCTTTGTATAGATACCTTCCAAGGTCAATTTATAGCCATTAGTCGTATAGTCAACCGCAAAGCTACTTCTCCATACCTGTGGCATTTTAAAATTGTTGCTTACAGCATCTACTTGTGTTTGGTTTCCTTGTCCGTTATTGAAAGCAAACGTTTTCGCACCGTCTTTCAATACATCTCCGTTTACGCCTGCTTTGGTAGCAAGGTTGTTAACATCAAATGAACCGTAACCAACGCCATCGTTATAGAAAGCATAGCCTAACCAAGCAAATGGAATTTTACCAGTGAAAATACCAGTACCTCCTCTTAACACCACCGATTTATCACCGTTTACATCATAGTTAAAGCCAATTCTTGGTGAAACCAATACTTGTCCGAAGATTTTGTTGTCAATCTTAGCCAATGGCGTAGCAGTATACGTTGTACCAGCATTTGGGTCTATTGGTGTTGATTTAGTGGCAGTACTGATTGATGGTGAATCTGTAGAAGCTAAATCAAAACGAATACCTGGTGATACTTTTAATTTATCCGTTACTTGAATTTCATCTTGTGCGTATATACTATACATACCTACGCTAAATTTGGCATAAGGATTGTTGAAGTTATAGTCGCGGTCGTTGTTAGTGAAGTTGTATGAACCACGTACACGGTTTACTTTTCCAGCAAAGAATTCATCTAATGTTCTGTAAGCAATTCTACCATTCCAAGAGTTTACAAAACCGTAATTGATGTTATAAATCTCGTTGTGTGTACCTACCAAGAAAGTATGCTTGCCTTTGAACCAAGTAAAGTTATCAGTGAATTCAAATGTTTTTTGTTTCATGTTGAATACAGTAGCCTCACGGTCGTTACCAAAGAAGATGGTTCCACCATTGTATGAAATCTCTGTTTGAGGCATCGAAACATTACCACTTAGTGGTTGTCTGTAATCGTGAATATCAGAATAACCTACTATCAAACTGTTAGAAGCATTACCAAACCTACTTTTCAATTCTGCCACTGTAGAGCTTTGCGTGTTGATTTGCTTAAAGTCCATGCTTCCAAAACGGAAGTTGGCAGCGTCACGTTCTAGGTTACTTGCTTCAGACGTAATGTAGTTATTACGGATAGATAATTGATGTTTCTCTGAAATGTTCCAATCTAAACGGTTAAAGAATTTATTGCTGTTTGAATAAATGTTGTAGTTGTTGGCTTCGCCTACATCAAACCCGTAATTAGTTTTTACAAAGTCTGTAATTTTCTGAGCAGTCGCTGCATCAATCAATGATAATTGCTTTCCACTAGCATCTGTATAGCCTGCGCCATAGAAAAGAGGCTCTTGGCGACGCGTAATTTCTTCGTTAGTAAAGAAGAACAATTTGTTTTTGATAAGGGGCAAGCCTACTCTGAAACCTGTTTGGTAGTCATGGTAGCTACTTGGTATTTTAGCACCATCGCCAGCATTGTTTGGGCCAGTGATACTTGCATTTCTACCAAAACCATATACCGAACCTGATACATCGTTTGTACCGCTACGGGTGACAGCATTGATAGAACCTCCTGTAAAGTTCCCGATTTTTACATCGTAAGGAGCAATGTAAACTTGAATATCCTGAATAGCATCTAGGGAAATAGGGTTGGTACGTGTACTACTCCCCGGCATTCCTGATGAGCCCCCCTGTCCGCCTAAAGATGGGCTAAAGCCAATGGCGTCGTTGTTGATAGTACCATCTATCGTCACGTTGTTATAACGGAAGTTGGTACCAGCAAACGAATTGTTTGAACTTTGCGGAGTAAGGCGTGTCATATCTGTGATACTTCTGCTTAAAGTAGGTAACGATTTAATCTGAGCTTCGCCCAAATTGATACCTGCACCAAGCTTGGTACCGCCTTTTTCTCCTTTTACAACGACCTCGCTTAGCGTGGTAGTTTCTTCTTGGATAACAAAGTCGATATTAGACGTAGAGCCAAGGTTTAACATCAAGCCTTCTAATACTTTAGGGCTATATCCTACAAAAGTAACCACTACTTTATAAGGCCCCCCTGGGTTCATGTTACCAATGGCATAATGTCCATCAGTACTTGATGTAACACCATATTTAGCTCCAGTTGGCAAGAAAGTGGCAATTACTGTTGCGCCAGGAATCTCTGCACCTGTTTTGTCTTTTACTCTTCCTGAGATAGAAGAAGTAGTGATTTGAGCAAAAGCCTGTACTCCAGCAAAGAGTATAGCCATGATACTTAGCAGTCTGAATGACTGTTGGAAAGTAAGGAATTTTTTCATTACGTTGAAATTTATGAAATAATTAATGGCGTTGCATATAGAATATATGCACTAAGGATTGGTAAGGAAATAAGAGGAATCTAAATTAAAATCTGTAATAGAAGAATAAATAAGCTAACTGTACTACTAAAATAGACAGTTGAATAATGAGAAAAATTAGCAATAATTGGGGCGTTAGTGATGCTGTTGAAGCTAGTATCAGCTAAAGTGTATAGCTGATCAATCTCTATTTGTGATTCATCATCAACTTCTTCATCAATATCAATTTCGAGGAGTTGATTTGATGCTTTTGCCGAAACACATTTACTTTCTTTATGCGTCTGGTTCTGATGAATAGACACCCCTGCATCATTTTTCGCATAGCCTTGAGAAACTTTGAGAAAACTGATACAAGCAAGAAAGAAAAATATGTACTTAATGTTTTTCATATTGATGCACAAAACTAGGCAGCCAATATTAAGAGGTCGTTCCCTGAATATTAAATTAATGTTAAATTGAAATTAACTTAACAGCGTTCTTCAACAGTGCGTGGTCATTCTATCATGGGTAGTACAGAGTATCCAAAATATTCTGACCCGCTGAAAGTAATAAAATTCGCATCAACGTATAATATAATCGTTATGTAAACAATTTTCAGTTTTCCCCAAAAAAGACTACATTTTTCCTATCAAAAAGAAACAAATTAGTGAAGTTCGTTTGTCAATAAATGGTGAAGGAAGTAAAGAGAAATGAGCGCTAAAAAGGAGTAGCTTTGCTTTAGTAGTTGCTTCTGCAGTGCTGTAGCATTTTTTACCACAGCACTGCAGAAGCAACTACTAAAGCAGAGCAGGAGCAAAGCTAGTATAATAAAACTATATAAAACTTAAGAAAACTATTAAAAACAATAACAACAACAGCAATGAAAAAAGTTGTTGTTATTTTGAAGAATTGATATTTAAGTTTTTAAAAATCAAAGATAAGCTGAGGGCATATTTTTTATAAAAAGTGAAAAAGCTTTTAAAAAAAGTCTTTTCGCTCTCCAAAAATCATGAGGAAAGATTTTGTTTTTTAAAGAAAAAACGCTATATTGCTTAAGAGTTTCGATGCCTGTTATCTCCTATGTCCCTGTTAAAATCAAAAAATCTTGCCCAGTTTTTTATCAATGGAAATGTTGAACGTTTTCTGATTGATTTTGTGTGCTGGATAAATACCGATAGCATAGCACTAAGTTATATCGTCTGTAAAGAGTGGGTGCGAAAAAACACCTCTCCAAAATATTTATCCTAAAAAATAATCATTATTTTAGCTTAACAATTCAACAACATTAAATCAACAAAATGAAAATCACTTTTCCACAAACTAATCCTAGAAACCTATTGATATGCCTAGCCGTCACTGTATTTGCGATGATAGGAATGGCTAACTCAATCACTAAAATGCCACTGTTGCACAATACTGCTGGCGATACCCTCAAAAAAGACACGACCAAGTATGTTGGTTACAAAGACTTACCCCTAAAGGCTACCCGTAAATTCAAACTCAATACCGACGAAGGTACATGGTTGTCACTAGATGTTAGTCCTGATGCTAAAAGCATCGTTTTCGACTTGATGGGTGACTTATACACCATGCCTTTTGCAGGTGGCAAGGCTACGAACATTACCAAAGGCTTGGCGTTTGATACCCATCCACGGTATAGTCCAGATGGCAAAAAACTGCTTTATATCTCTGATAAAAGTGGTTCTGATAATGTTTGGGTGATTGATTTTGAGAAAAAAGATACGGTACAAGTTACGAAAGACCGTGACCAAAACTTTGAAGCTGCAGAATGGACACCCGATGGTAATTATATCGTCTTTGCTAAAGGACGTATGAACGTACAACTTTGGATGGTGCACAAAGATGGTGGTGGAGGTGTTCAGTTAATCGACCAGCCAGCTAATTTAAAAACGATAGACCCTGCCGTAAGTCCCGACGGACGATACATCTATTTCTCGCAAAGAAGTGGTGCTTGGAACTACAATGCCATGATGCCACAGTACCAAATCGGCATGTACGACCGTGACAATGCTAAACGCACTACGATTACTTCCAGATATGGCTCGGCATTTTCTCCGACATTATCTAGTGATGGAAAATGGATGGTGTATGGTTCACGTTTTGAAGAAAAAACAGGCTTAGTATTAAGAAACTTGGAAAGTGGGGATGAAAAATGGTTGGCTTATCCAGTACAAAGAGACGAACAAGAATCTATTGCTACGATGGGTGTATTGCCTGCGATGTCTTTCACACCTGACAATCAAGCACTGATAGCATCTTACGGAGGTAAGATTTACAAGATTGCCATTAATGGCGGTACGCCAGTACAGATTCCGTTCACGGTAGATATGGAAGTGGAAATGGGACCAAGATTAGAATTTAAGTACCCAATTTCCGATACTACCCAAACCTTGATTTCCCAAATTCGTGATGCGGTGGCTTCGCCAGATGGGAAGAAACTAGCCTTCACGTCATTGAATCGTTTGTATGTGGCGGATTATCCAAATGGTACACCACGCAGAATCACAAATAATGAATTTACAGAAGCACAACCTGTGTGGTCGAATGATGGCAAGCAATTAGCTTTCATTACGTGGACGGCTCAAGGTGGAGACCTTTACAAAGTGAATGTAAGTGGTACAGCGAACTTGCAAAAACTAACGACTGTTTCAGCCTTGTACAGTCAACCCGTTTGGACGCCAAAAGATGATAAAATCGTATTTATTCGTACCCAAAAGAGAGCCTTCAAAGAATCGGTTGGCCCCGTTGCTCCGAGTTCAGAAGATGAAGTTTGTTGGATAGATGCCAAAGGAGGAGCCATTACGGTGATTGATAAAGCACAGGGACGAGGAGCGCCACATTTTGTTAAAAACGTCGATAGAATTTATTTGAGTGGAGGTGATGGTTCACTAATCTCTATTAAATGGGACGGTACTGATGAAAAAGTACATGCTAAAATTACAGGTATTACCACCTACGGCATGAGCATTGAAGGGGAAGAATATGTACACAACTGCATGATTTCGGAGAAAACAGCCGAGGCTATGGAAGTAAATAGGGCAACGAATGCTTCGCAAGTGATGATGTCGCCAGATGGTGAAAGGGCTTTGGCACAAGTAAACAATGATATTTATGTGATGACGATACCTAAAACGGGTAAGACCGTAAATATCTCTGTTTCTGACCCAGCTTCGTCACAATTCCCAGCACAAAAATTAACACAAATAGGAGGAGAGTTTCCTTCATGGTCTAGCGATGCTAAAAAAGTACATTGGTCGTTAGGACGTTATCATTTTGTGTTTGACTTAGACAAAGCCAAAGCTTTTGAAGACAGCGTGAAAACGGCTAAAAAAGCGTTAGAAAAAGCCAAGGCGGATTCGTTGCATAAAGTGAAAACTGATACGGTGAAAATCAAGGTAGATAATAAAGTAAAGGCGGATTCTGTTGCCAAAAAAGTAGCTGTTAAGAAAGCAGATGCAACGTATAAACCTGAGGAGGTAGAAATCAAGCTTTATTTCACACGCGATATACCTACAGGAAATGTATTGTTGAAAGGAGGGAGAATCATTACGATGAATGGTAATGAGGTCATAGAAAACGGAGACGTACTGATAGAAAACAACCGAATAAAAGCGGTAGGCAAAAGCGGAACGTTGAAAGGAGTGGGCAATGCCAAAGTAATTGATGTGAAGGGCAAAACCATCACCCCAGGGTTTGTTGATACTCATGCGCACATGTGGCCACAATGGGGTATTCAGAAAAACCAAGTATGGATTTATGCCACTAATTTGGCCTATGGCGTAACAACCACCCGTGACCCTCAAACGGCTACTACCGACGTATTTACGTATAGCGATATGGTGGATGCGGGTAAAATGGCAGGCCCAAGAATTTATTCAACTGGTCCAGGGGTTGGCTTCTGGTCGTATAATATTAAAGACTCGACAGGGGCGATTAATGCATTGAAACAGTATAGCAAATATTACAACACAAAATACATCAAAATGTATTTGACTGGTAATCGACAAACCCGTCAGTGGATTATCAAAGCGGCTAAAGACCAAAAGTTGATGCCTACGACGGAAGGTGGTTTGAACTATAAGCTGAACATGACTAATATGCTAGATGGATATCCTGGTCACGAACACGCTATTCCTGTGTATCCTTTGTATAACGATGTGGTGAAATCTATCGCTTTTTCTAAAATGGCAGTAACGCCTACTTTCTTAGTTGCTTACGGAGGACCGTTTGCAGAGATTTTTTATTTTGAAACCGAGAACCCGTACCACGACAAAAAGATGCAGTATTTTATGCCTTATGAAGAGTTGGCAGAAAAAACACGTAGGGTATCTGGCTGGTTTTTACCAGAAGAACATGTGTTCCAAAAACATGCAAAATCAATGAAATCGATGGTGGAAAATGGTTCGTTGGCAGGTATTGGTAGTCACGGAGAATTCCAAGGGTTGGGGTATCATTGGGAATTATGGTCGATGCAAAGCGGAGGGATGAAAAATCTTGATGCCTTAAAAGTTTCTACGATTTTAGGAGCAACAGCTTTGGGCTTAGACAAAGACCTTGGCAGTATCGAAAAAGGGAAATTAGCCGATTTATTAATCATGGATAAAAATCCTTTAGAAAATATTCGTAATTCAAATACCTTGAAAATGGTGATGAAAAACGGAAGAATCTATGATGCAAATACCTTGAATGAGATTTATCCAACACAGAACAAATTGGTAAGAAGTGAATACGAATTTGAAAAGCCTGCGGAGAATACGGGAATAAAAGAATAGTCAGTCGCTTGAAGCGAGCGACTGCGGGAATCGTTCGAAACGAATGACTGCGTATGAAAAATCCCTCTTATGAAAATAGGAGGGATTTTTGTTTTAGCGCATCCTTAAAACTGGATTAATGCCAGAAAAAATTTATTTATTCCAGAAAACAAACCTAGGGTTTACCCTAAGGTTTCTTATTTTAAGAAGAAGTAAATTTGTTGCACAATTTTGTTGCATTGATTTTTAGCCCTAAATATTAATCAGCAGATTGTCTTTACAAAACCAAAAAATTGATTCACTCTCATTTTTAAATTCTTTATGAACCGTAGAAATTTTATTCAAACTACAGGTTTGTCTCTGGCATCAGTCATTGTCAGTGATAGACTTTTTGCTACTACTGCTCCACCCACTAAACAACTTATCAATTTACCTGACGACGTATCGGCTATCATCAATGGACAAACTGTAAAACTTATTGGCAAGGGAAAACAAATGTGGACTTATCAAGGTACAGTAGTAACCTTAATCAATACACAAGACAGTATCAAGGTGGAAATTCAAGCACCCAAAGTAAGTTTAAGTGAAGTAACTTTATCTTGGGAAGTACCACAAAAAGATACCTCCGTTATCTTAAATGATCATTGGGAACGTACTTATGGTGATATTTCATGGCATAAACCTATCGCTACAGAAATATTACCTTGGTATTTTGTGGAGCATAACCATCAGCAAACGAATGGTTTTGGCGTAAAAACAGGAGCAAATTCCTTTTGTTTTTGGAAAGTATCAGGTACAAATCTGAGCTTAACGTTAGATACCCGCTCAGGAGGAGATGGCGTACAATTAGGAGATAGGAAATTATTAGCTGCCGAGATAGTCACTCTTAAAAGTAAGACTGGCGAAACGGCTTTTCAGGCTACTAGAAGATTTATGGGTGTAATGTGTGCCAAAGCACGAATGCCCAAAGAACCTGTTTATGGCATCAATGATTGGTACTTTAGCTATGGCAACAATTCTGATAAACTGATTTTAGCGCATACCGAATTGATGGCGCCGATGGCAGATGGTTTATCCAATCGTCCGTTTTCTGTAGTAGATGCTGGTTGGTTTATTGGTCCACCTTCTGCACCGAATGATTGTTGTTGGGGCGACCGTATGGATGTGCCAAATAGCAAATTTAAAGACATGGCGAGTCTGACTGACAACATCAGAAAGACAGGTATGCGTCCCGGTATCTGGACACGCCCACTTTGTGGCAGTGCAAGTGATGCCAAAAGCTTAGTATTACCTCTCATCAAAGGAAGAGAAATCAATAAGCCTGTACTAGACCCCAGTATTCCCGAAAATTTAGAAAGGATAAAAGGCTATTTTAAGTTGTATAAAAATTGGGGTTATGAAATGGTAAAATTCGATTTCACGACTTTTGACCTCTTTGGAAAATGGGGCTTTGAAATGCTGAAAGACGGCAAACTGACGGACTCAAACTGGCGAATGTATGATAATACTAAAACCAATGCAGAGATTATCAACACGCTTTATCAAACCATCAGAGAAGCCTCTGAGGAAACCTACATCATTGGCTGTAATACCATTAGTCATTTATCAGCAGGGCTTTTTGAATTGAACCGCATTGGCGATGATACCTCTGGCAAAGAATGGGATAGAACCCGCAAAATGGGTGTAAATACTTTGGCTTTCAGAGGGGTTCAACATGGCACTTTCTATGCAGCCGATAGCGATTGCGTAGGGTTGACCAATCAGGTATCTTGGGAGAAAAATAAGCAATGGATGGAATTAGTCGCCAAAAGTGGTACACCTTTATTTATTTCTGCACAGCCCGAAGCCACAGGGACAGCACAAAAAGCCTTTATCAAAGAAAGCTTTAAATGGGCATCGCAAAAATTACCAGTAGGTGAACCACTAGATTGGCAACAAAATGCTTTCCCTACAAAATGGAAGCTCAATGGGAAAATTGAGCATTTTAATTGGGATTAAAAATACCAACAAAGGTGAAATCAAATACTTATCCCTAGCGAGGGACTTAAGTCCTACTGATTACCCACATCTTTTAAAAAGTTGAAATGAAGAGGTAATTATTGATAAAATTGGTTCAAATAGGCTTAAATCGCCTTTCAAACCGAGTTTTGGTCGCCTCATGTCACAGCCTGACTATGGGAAACTTTTATTCCTAGCGAGGGACTTAAGTCCCTCGCTAGGAATAAAAGTTTACAACCGTGGTCTGTGGCACACAGAACACAATACTTAGCTTTTTTTGATTGATAAAATCATCAATATTTAGCTGTGTTCTGTGTGCCACAGACCACGGTTTGAGATTAATAAAAAAAACACCTAGTAAATAAAATTAATTTGATTGAAATAATAGTAGCTAGAGTCAAAGAGTCATACTTTTTGGCTCTATTTTTTAATGCTTGTCTAAAAATTATCTATTTTGACATTATTATATAAAAAAATGATAATTTTATCAGTATATTTTACTATTTATACCTTATTACTTGTGTCAACACGACACAATGAGTTTTATTAAATATATTCTTAGCGATAAGCATTAAAATCTTTCAATCCATTTGGCAATCAAGCCCCTACATAGCGATGATTTAGTACTTTGGCAAAGCTTTAAAAAAGGTGATAAAAAAGCCTTTGCCAAAATTTATCAACTATATGCCAAGCCTTTGTTAAACTATGGTATTACTCTTAAGATTTCCTCAAACCTTACCGTAGTAGAAGACTGTATCCAAGATATTTTTTTAGAGCTTTGGCAAAGCAAAGAGAATCTTTCTGATACCGATTCGATTAAGTTTTATTTGTTTCGCTCCCTCAAAAACAAATTGATGCGGACGGTAAAGTATGACTTCACTAAACATGCTGATGAAATAGAAGAGAATGTAGAAGCATTGTTTGAAGCATCTTTTGAGGGATTGATGATTGAAGAAGAAAATCAAAAAGAACAATTAGAAAGACTTGAAAAAGCCTTCGGACAATTATCGCAACGCCAGCGAGAAGTCATTAATTTAAAATTTTTCCATCAATTCTCGAATGCCCAAATCGCAGAAATGATGGAGCTTAATTATGCCTCTGTAGGCAATCTTATCCAAAAAGCCTTATACGCTTTACGCCAGTCTATTCACTTCCCTGCACATTTTCTGCTGTTTATTTTTAATTTTTTGATTAGATAAATCACTGATTTATTAGGACTTAACTTTTTTGTATAAATTAAATGTAAAAATTTATACAAAAAATAGGATATATTTTTGTTGTCCTTGTCATTCTATAATTAACTCACTCATATACTATGAATTACTCTGAATTCGATACCATAGATTTTGTCAAAGATGATTTTTTTTGTCGCTGGGTACAAAATCCTGATAAACATACGAATGAATTTTTTCAGGATTTTCTACAAGAGAATCCTGAAAAAGAAACCATGATAATGGAGGCGAAATCAATGATAAAAACGCTTGCCTCTATTCAAAATACCTCCATCGATGAAGATGCGTCTGTCGCCAAAATATGGCAGGGCGTAGAGTCAGAAATGGAGGTTTCAGAAACCCCGAATAATTGGGGAAGATACATTTGGCAATTGGCAGCATCTGTCATCCTATTAATTGGCGTAGGCTGGTGGATGAACTATCAAAAACAAGCAGACAACATATTTGATATTCCACAACTATCAGTCCGCAATGATGATACGGAGTTTGTCGAAAAAGAAAATACGACTGACCAACCTATGCATGTGATGATGACTGACGGGTCGGAAATAGTATTGGAAAAAAATGCAAGGATTAGGTATCCAAAAGTTTTTGAAGATGATAAAAGGGAAGTGTTTTTGGTAGGAGAAGCTTTTTTTGAAGTAACCAAAAATCCTAAAAGACCATTTTTGATTTACACCAAAAAATTAATTACCAAAGTGCTGGGTACAAGTTTTACCATTAAAGCAAACCCCGAAATAGAAGAGGAAAGAGTAGTGGTGAAAACAGGGAGGGTTTCGGTGGTTTCGCAATTAGAATCAAAAACGGTTGAAAAAGGCATTCATTTTTCAGAAGCAAACGGCATTGTGGTTACCCCAAATCAAGAGGCCATTTACTCATCATCCACCGCCAAATTGATGAAGAAAATAGTTACTACACCAACCATACTGACTACAGCCATACAAAAACAAGAATTTATCTATAAGAATGCCTCGCTTTCCAAGGTATTTACCGATTTAGAAAAGGCTTATGGCATTAAAATAATTTATGATGAAAACCTTTTTGAAGAATGCACCATCAACGGAAATCTATCAGATGAAACCATGTTTGATAAACTAAACAGTATTGCTAAAATTACAGGAATAGATTACCAAGTAGTTGATGCCCAGATTATTGTATCTGGAAAAGGATGTGATTGATAGCTTACTAATAGATAACTTGTTTAGGACTTTTAAATAACTAAGAAACAATTAGTTAATAATATTCATCTACTATTTTATTTAGAGATTCTATATTTTTTTACAATTAACTGTTTAATAATATTCGTGTGCTATTTTCTGAAATTCCACTGTTTGAGCGAAGCGAGTTTGGAATTTCTTGACTTTCTTTTGTTACTTTTCTTGTGTCAAGACAAGAAAAGTAAGGACTTTAAGATAAAAAGACTTGTTTTTTCTAACCAAATATTAGTAATTCTCTAACTCAAAAAATATCTCAATTATGAAAAAACGTATTACCAATTCCTCCTGAAAAAAAGAAAAGTCGATAAATGTTCTCAGCATTTATCGACTTGATACCATTCCCTTCTAGACGCGAATCAAACACTTCCTTAGGAAGAAGTGTTAGGGAATATTTTTGCCAATTTTTCCAAAACAACAAAAACAGTACAATTTATGAAAAAAAATCTATTAACGTTAGCAACGTTGCTATCCATTATGAAAATTTCAGCTGGACAGATATTAATTGCTATTGTCTTCACTACGTTATCGTATGCGAGTGAGGTAAGCGGACAAGATATACTGCAACAAAAGATAACTGTGCGTATCGAAGAAAAAGGATTGTCGGAAGCACTTTCAGCGTTGGAAAATGCTGCGAAAATCAATTTTTTCTATAGCCCAAAGAATATTAGTGCTAAACGAAAAATTAGCCTAGTGGCCAAGAATCGTGAATTAAGAGATGTCTTAAAAGAACTATTCACGCCACTAAGCATCAGTTATGAAATTCAGGGCGAACGTATTCTGTTGAAGAAGAGTAATGTCAGCATCGAAAAAAACGACCAAAGTCTTGAACCTCAATTGGAGATTCAAGAGCAAAATATAACAGGAACCGTAACCGACGAAAAAGGCGAGCCTTTAGTGGGAGTAAGCATTACGATAAAAGGAACAACCAGAGGAGGAGTAACGGATGATAAGGGCAAATTTAATATTAGTGTCCCCGACAATAATAGCATTTTGGTTTTCTCATTTATTGGGTATAAAAAACGAGAAGTATTAGTAGGGAAGACTTCCGATATGAAAGTTCAATTGGTTGTAGATCAATTAAATTTGGATGAAGTTGTCGTAGTAGGGTATGGTACTCAGAAAAAAGTAAATTTAACAGGCTCTGTTTCAACAGTTTCTGCAAAGGAAATTGCAGATAGACCCATCACACAATCATCCCAAGCTTTAGCAGGTTTAGCCACTGGCGTTTCAGTGTCGCAGGGTTCTGGACAGCCCGGTAATAATGGTGCTAGCATTACTATTAGAGGGATAGGTTCGTATGGTGCAGGGGGTGGACCTTTAATTTTGGTAGATGGTTTAGCAACTTCTATTAATGATGTTGACCCAAATAATATTAAGAGTGTTTCGGTTTTGAAAGATGCCGCTTCGGCTGCCATGTATGGTAGTAGGGCAGCCAACGGAGTAATATTGATTGAAACAAAGCGAGGAGAAAATGGAAAAATGCAGGTTAGTTACAATAGCTATGCTGGCTGGCAAAAACCTACTCAACTTCCTGATTTTGTTGAATCGTGGGAGTTTGCCAAACTTAGAAATGAAGCAAATGTGAATGCTGGTGCTGGTTTGTCTTATACGGATGCTGAAATTGAAAAATTTAGAAATGGGTCAGATCCAGACAATTATCCGAATGTCCCACATCTTAAAAACCTACTAACTTCTGGTAATGGCTTCCAGACCAACCATAATATAAGTTTTATGGGTGGCAATGATAAAACACGTTATTTATTATCGCTAGGGTATCTTCAACAAGATGGTATAGTAGCTAAAAATGGCTATTCAAAGTATAATTTTCTATTAAATACCGATAGCAAAATTAAAGATAACCTTACGTTAAAGGTAAGCCTATCAGGATATACTTCAGAAAACCATTCGCCCAGACACTACGAGGGAGGAATGAACCACATGATTAACTTTGCCGTGCGTGAAGCACCTATTTTTGCAGGGAAAAAATCTGATGGAACCTATGGATATCAAGACAATTACAGTCCAGAGGCTTGGATGTCTAGTGAATCTTTTTACAAAGGTACCAACAAATATTTTTTAGGTAGTACCGAAATTGCATGGGAGCTATTCAAAGGTTTTACGTTGAGTGGAAAGGTTGGGTATAACTATTGGAGTTACTATAATAAAGATTATGCCTCAGATTTTGTATTTAATGCTTTCAAGACGGTTGGGCCTAATAATTTAACCATATCAACAGGACAAGGACAGCAATTAACCCTTCAATCGCTTGCTACATATACCAAGCAAATCAATAAGCATTCCTTCACAGTATTAGGGGGTGTTTCTCAGGAACAATATGACGACCTAGGGATGTCGGCTTATCGAAAAGATTTTCCGACCAACACCTTGTATGAATTAAATGCAGGTTCGGCTACAGGGATGAGCAATTCGGGTTCAGCCTCAGCTTGGTCGATGCGTTCTTTTTTTAGTAGGGTTAATTATATCTACAACGACCGATATTTATTTGAAGCAAATATTCGCTCAGATGCTACCTCACGTTTCCCCGAAAAAGGTAGATGGGGCTATTTTCCTTCATTTTCAGCAGGTTGGATAATTTCTGAAGAAGATTTTTTGAAAAATGTACTTTGGATAGACAACCTAAAGGTAAGAGCTAGTTGGGGTAAATTAGGTAATCAGAATGTAGGTACATACCCTTATCAAAATATTGTTTCTCTTGGGCAGAACTATTCTATTGGCGGCGTATTGGTTTCTGGTGCTGCCAGTAGCAGACTTAGCAATGCAGATATTACTTGGGAAACCACCACTACCACTGATATTGGAATAGATGCAAGTTTATGGAAAGGTAAGCTAGATTTTACCTTAGGAGTCTTCAAAAAACAAACTTCGGGTGTGCTTTACAGCATAGCAAGTTCAGCTACTTTAGGGCTTAGTACCTCTCCAGTAAACATTGGTGGGGTAGAGAATACTGGTTTTGAGGCAAGTCTAAATTACCGAACAACCATTGGGAAATTTAAACTAGGAGTATCGCCAAATTTTACGATTGTCAATAACAAAGTAACAGAATTAGCCAATGGTCTCCAGCAAAATATCAGTGCCAATCTATTTGTAGGACAGCCGCTAGGAGTAACTTATGGTTATATAGCCGACGGGTTATTTAAAGATGCTAATGATGTGGCTACTTATCCAAAACAACCCTATTCAGCAGAGCCTGGTTTTATAAGATTCAAAGATATTAGTGGCCCTGATGGTGTGCCTGATGGCAAGGTAGATGCTACTTACGATAGAACTTTTATAGGCAATACCGTTCCTAAATATAATTTTGGACTTACCCTTACAGCCAATTACAAAGGATTTGATTTGTCAGTATTAATTCAAGGACTTGCAGGGTGGAAAAAGCAGATGAATAACTACCAAGCGTTTACTTTCTTTAATGGTGGGCAAATACAGAGATGGCAAGTAGAAAATCGTTGGACTATGGAAAACCCTAATCCAAATGCGCTGTATCCAAAGTTGACAAGCCTAAACGAGGGTAGTGGTATTATTCAATCATCTACTTACTGGAACAGAGATGCAAGTTTTGCAAGACTCAAAAACCTACAACTAGGCTATACTTTCAGTAATAAATTGATAGAACAAATGAAGATAAGTAGGCTCAGAATATATTTTAGTGGACAAAACCTCCTTTCAATTAATTCATATTACCAAGGTTGGGACCCTGAAATGGCACAAAACGGTGGATTCTATCCGCTCACAAGTGTTTATACCTTTGGTGTAAATGTATCATTCTAAATTATTCTGACATATTTTTTACTAAACAATTGAAAGACATGAAAATCAATAATATATATACCACATTGCCCCCTTTCAAAATAGGATTGCTCTTTTTACTTTTCTTTTCCATTTCAGCTTGTAAGAATGATTATTTTGATAAACAGCCACTTGATTCTATTTCTGATGGAACCTTCTGGAAAACAGAAAAGGATGCTAATCTGGCCTTAGTTGGATGTTACAACATTGGGGCAGGGTGGTCTGGTGAGGATTTTTGGAATGCACGTGCGGTGCTTTACCTTGATTTTATGGCTGGATTAGGTTCTGAAAAGGAGCTAATCCCAGATCATGTTACCGATGGTACATTGAATGCTTCGTATTGGGTAACAAGCAGTATTTGGTCAAATACGTATAGTAAAATTGCTAAATGCAATAATTTTTTAGACCATATAGATGCAATCTCTTTTGATCAAACTAAAAAGAATATACTAAAATCGGAAGTACGTACTATAAGGGCATATTCTTTGTTCAATCTGGCATTGTACTTTGGCGACATCCCTTTGCCTAAACATTTACTGACGGTAACAGAAGCTAATTCAATAACCAGAACTGCTAAAGCCGAAGTATGGACATTTGTTGAAAATGAATTAAAGGAAAGTGCTACAATGTTGCCAGCTACTCGTCCTAGTAGCGAAATGGGGCGTATTACCGCGGGTGCTGCTTTGGCGATTCTGGGTAGAGTACAAATGGCAGAAAAGAAATGGAGTGATGCAGCGGCAACGTATAAAAAAATCTTGGATAGCGGCGTTTATTCGATAGAACAGGGTGGTTTTAAAAAGTTGTTTATTCAAACAGGAGAAAGTAGCAATGAGATTATTTTGGCTTCACAATATCACGAGGATACTTATGGACACGTAATGTTGCAATATCTTTATCCTGAAAGTTACGGAGGCTGGCACCAGTTCTCTCCCTATAACGAATTAGTACAATCTTATGAATGTATTGATGGCAAAACGGTTGAGGAATCTCCCTTGTATAATCCGAATGCCCCATACGATAATCGTGACCCAAGGCTCGACCAAACAATAATGATATCCGACCGCACCGTATTTAAAGGGGTTAAGTATGTTTCAAGACCAGAATCTAATTCACCTGATAGAATGAGTAGATATAATTGGAGTGGCTATTGTATTAATAAATACATGGATTCTACGTTTGCAGGAAACTTGATGAACTATGGTGGTAACTTTACTTTGATTCGCTACGCGGAGGTACTATTGAGTTATCTTGAATCAAAAGTAGAAGCGGGAGATGCTATCAATCAAACATTATTAGATGCAACCATCAATAAGGTTAGGGGTAGAGCAACTGTTAATATGCCTCCAGTAACCGTTACAGACGCTAATTTATTAAGAACAATAATAAGAAGAGAACGTAAAGTAGAATTGGCATTTGAGGGTATTCATTATTACGATATACTGAGGTGGGGTACTGCTGCAACTGAGCTAAACCGACAGTTTACAGGGATGAAACTTACCAATTCACCAGCTACTTATAAAGATTATCCCGTAGATGCTCAGGGCTTTTTATTGTATCAAAAGAGGGCTTTTGTTGCTGGGAAAAATGAATTATGGCCAATTCCTCAATCTGAAAGAGACATTAATAAAGCCTTAACTCAAAATCCTGGGTATTAATTTTAGCTAAAGTTATATTCTTAAAAAAGGCTGTCCCAAAAGAAAACCATTGCCAAATATTCTTTGGTTGGAAACCTCACCCCCAACCCCTCTCCTTCAGAGAGGGGAGCTTTTGAGCTCAAAAAGCCCCTTCTCTGAAGGAGAAGGGGTTGGGGATGAGGTCTTTCGCAGAATAATATTTAGTCGTAAAAACTTTTTGGACAGCCCCATTAATAAAAATGCCTTGTTGAGCTTCAACCATGAAAAATATATCTGTAATACTTGTTTCCCTAATGATACCTGCTTGTGTGTATGCACAAGAGAAGAATCCATTTCCAACAATTTTAAAACCAAAACCAATTGATAGTGAAACCTTAGGAGATTGGAAAACATTTCCAGAAATGAAGCTAAATATTCCTATTGCAAAAGGCCCTTTTGAACCAACATGGGAATCGATTGAAAAGAATTACCCAGGTACACCTCAATGGCTTCGTGATGCCAAGTTTGGTATTTGGGTTCACTTTGGGCCACAATCAGCAGGAGAAAGTGGCGACTGGTATGCACGCAATTTGTATAAATCGGGAAAAAGGGCTTATGATAATCATATAAAAAAATACGGACACCCTTCAGAGGTTGGATATAAAGAAGTATTGCGTGACTGGAATCCCACCAAGCTTAATCCATCCAAACTCACTAAAATATACAGAGATGCTGGTGCAAAATATCTTATGATTCAGGGGGGTCATCATGATAATTATGATTTATGGAATTCAAAATATCAGCCTTGGAATTCAGTAAATATCGGTCCTAAGCGTGATTTAATAGGGGAATGGGCAAAGGCTTGTAAATCAGATGGAATGCGTTTTGGTGTAACCTTTCACCATGAATATACATGGTGGTGGTGGCAAACAGCCTTTGGAAGTGACAAAGAGGGGGAGAAAAAAGGTGTTCCTTATGATGGAAACCTTAGTCTTGAAGATGGAAAAGGGAAATGGTGGGAAGGTTATGACCCTCGAATGCTTTATGGTATCGACCTCCGAGAATACAAAGGGGTAGAACAAAATGCACATAGCGAATGGTCGCCTCCTCCTGCTGGTATTTTTTCAAACCATCTTGATTATGCTAAATGGTACACAACTAATTGGGCTTTGCGAATGATGGATGTTGTAGCGCATTATGACCCAGATTTTATTTATACTGATGGTACTGTACAAGGGCCTTTTACAGGGAATGGAACAGGAACAGGGATAAAAGCCGATGCTATGCAACACGTAATTGCTGATTTCTACAACCGCACATTACAGAAAAGAGGAATAGTTAATACTTTCAGTATCGTAAAATTTCGCCATAATACCAATGGTACAGTGAACACAGAAGAATTTGGTGTTCCTGAAAAAATTAATACTGCTCAACCTTGGATTGCTGAAGCTCCAGTAGGAGACTGGTTTTATGCTCCTGGCTTTACTTACGATTCAGGGATGATGATTAGATATGTAATTGAAGCCATAGCACGTGATGGAAATGCTGCTCTTTGTATATCTATATTACCAGACGGTTCTTTAGACGAAGGTAGCTTGAAAATGTTAAAAGAAGTAGGTAATTGGATACGTAGAAATGGTGTTGCTGTTTATGGTAGCAAGGCTTGGAGTATTCCGGGTGAAGGAGAAATCATCAACAATAAGTTGAAAATGTTGCCAGGGGGTGCATTAAATAAAAGACACGCTGAATTTAAGTTTAATGAAAAGGATTTTAGGTTTACGGTTGGGAAAGACAAAGCACTTTATGCTTTTTGTATGACAGTGCCAGCACCTAATACTACCATAAAAATAAAATCTTTAGGCTCAAATGCTGGTAATTATGCTCAAAGGATAAAAAAAGTTTCCTTGCTTGGTCACAAAGGAAAACTGGACTGGAAACTTGAACCTGACGGATTAACGATTACCTGTCCTTCAAAGATGCCTTATGAAACATCTGTAGTTTTTAAAGTTGAATGAGGTTTAGAAGATAAAACCCCTTGCTGTTCCAAGTCTTTTTAGACTTGGAACGATAGATAAAATGCAGACTCTGTCTGCAAATACGCAATTTTTTGCTTAATAATATTTTCATAGTTCCTACTTACCGTTAATTATGTCCTGTCATGTTGCTTTTTTTGATTTTTAAATCACTCCAAACCATACAAATCTCACCACAAATCAAGCACTTAATCTGTAACTTGCTTTTTTAGTATAAACAATCCCCAAATATATGATAAAGTTTAGCCATATTCTTGCTGTACTCTTGTTGTCAAATCAGTTATTGTTGGCACAGTCGAATGATGATATTTCTTCTTTGAATCTCATTAAAAAAGGGGCTGTGCTAGTGCAAGTATCCAAACAATTTACTTTTACCGAAGGTCCAGCAGTCGATAAAAAAGGCAATATCTATTTTACCGACCAGCCCAATGATAAAATTTGGAAGTATAGCACTGATGGAAAGCTAACGCTTTTTATGGAAAAATCGGGGCGTTCTAATGGCTTGTATTTTGATAAGAAAGGTAACATTATCTCCTGTGCCGACGAGCATAACGAGCTATGGGCTATTAATTTAAAAGGAGAGAAAACCGTATTGTTAGATAATATCAAAGGTCATAAAGCCAATGGCCCGAATGATTTATGGATTGATACCAAAGGTGGGATTTATTTTACCGACCCCTATTATCAGCGTGATTATTGGACAAGACAAAAGCCAGACATCGAAGGGCAAAAAGTATATTATTTAGCTAAAGGAGCTAGTCAACCCATAGAAGTAGATGCTGACCTAAAAAGACCCAATGGTATTGTTGGCACGCCCGATGGCAAGTATTTGTATGTAGCTGATATTGGTGCTTCTAAAACGTATAAGTATCAGATAAATAATGATGGAACATTATCTAACAAACAACTTTTTGTAGCACAAGGCTCAGATGGAATGACATTAGATAATCAAGGGAATTTATACATTACGGGTAAGGGCGTTACTATTTATAATTCTCAAGGGGTAAAATTGGGTAATATTCCTGTGCCATCTAATTGGGTAGGTAATATTTGTTTTGGAGGCAAAGACCGCAAAACATTATTTATCACGGCATCAGAATCGATTTATACTTTACAAATGCAAGTGAAAGGAGTAGAATAGTCTTTTCAGCATCTGATTATTAAACTATGAAAAACTCACGCTTGGCGTAGCCACTACGCCAAGCGCTAGAGTTATTAAAATTAAGGCTATCAGATACCCCCTTTTAGCTTTGATAATAAACCATTACTTTAGCTACTTAAAGGCAGATTTTAATAATACAATATTGAAAATGAAACGTGATATACCCGTTTTTAATCAAAGTAGTGAAGCCATTGGAGGTATTTATATCGCAAAATTGTCTGTGGACGATGTTGATTCTCATGATAATAAAAAGGGAAGACATCGAGACGATTTCTTTATTTTTTTTGTCATCACAAGTGGCTCTGTAATCATGGAGTGTGATACCGTTAATATTGAAATAGAAGCGCCAAGTGTGCTTTTGATGAAGCCCTTTCAGATTCATGCTGTCCAACAAGTATCAGCAGGTTCCGCAGGGTATTTTATCAGCATTGCTCCATTTTTAATTCCTAATCTTTGTTCAGAAATTTTTCAAAATTTGAAAATTTCTGAACAAGCGAAAAAAATAGAAGAACCACTACAAGAAGACTTGATGGCGAACATTGCTTTATTGAATAGTGCTTTTATCAAACAACAATTATACAAAGGTCAAATTATCAATGGGCTTTTTAATGCTTTGGTGTACCATTTCTCAAATTTATTTCAATCGTCAGAAACACCTACGCCCGAACGTAAAAATCAATCATCATTGATTACTACCAATTTCAAAAAGTTAATTTCTAAAAACAACTTCTTAGAAAGCCCTTCTTTTTTTGCTAAAAAACTAAACATTAGCACTACGCATCTGAACGACTGTGTGAGTTTAACGACAGGGAAATCTGTCACCTATTGGTTACAAAACGCAATGCTTTTGGAAGCACAAAGGCTTTTGTATTACACCGAAAATGAAGTAAAAGAAATTGCCTATGATTTAGGCTTTAAAGACCATTCCTATTTTTCAAGGCTATTCAAAAAAATAAGTAAAGAAACCCCTCTTGGATTTCGGAATAAATTCCGTGAATAGTCCTATCATCTCCCTTGCCTATTCAACCATCAATTGATGTTTTTGTATCAATTTTGTAAGAGAATTAATACAAGAAAAATATGCCGTCGATACCCAAAATAATAGGAGACTTTATGGAGTTAACGTTTAGTAGTAAAATCTGCAAAGTAAACGTTGTTTCAACTGTCATGCCAAGTCCCAGCGTAAAAATCGTTACGTTTAAGGGAGTATTTCCACAAGTGAAATTTAAAATTGGACAAGCCATCATCATCAGAATAGATGATACCAATTACCGCAATTACACCCCTAGCAAATGGGATAGTGACTTAGGGACATTTGAAGTAATTTTCCATGTTCACAGCAATGGACCAGGAAGTCATTTTATAGAAAATATACAACAAGGTGACCAAGTAACCGTTGGTTTGCCCCGAGGCTTTAATATTTATAAACAGGAAGCAAAATATCAATTCTTTTTTGGGGATGAATCTTGCATTAGTGTGTTTAAAAGTATCAAAGACGAAATCAATCATAGTGAAAACAATTATCTAGGTATTTTAGAACTAGACAACACATCATTAGAAGTGCCAAAATCATTAGGATTGATGGTGGATACCGTCCCCAAATCAGTTAATAGAGCTGAGTTTGCTATTGAGACTTTAAATAAATTGGACGATAAAATTTGGCAACTGTGGCAGAATGGATTTTTTTATTTGATGGGCAATGCCAAATCAATCCAAAATTTCAGGAAAGCACTAAAAGACAAAGGTGTATCTAGCAAAAACATCTATACACAACCATATTGGGCGGATGGGAAGGTGGGGCTTTGAGTGATGAATTATAAGTGATGAGTTTTGAGCGGTACACGCTGCGGTTTAAATTCAATTCTTTCCTATTAGCTGGTGACTTAAGTCCTACTGATTACCCATAAGTATATAACTAACAATCAATCTCTTATCCCTAGCGAGGGACTTAAGTCCCTCGCTAGGGATAAGAGATTCACGTAGTCAGGCTGTGACATGAGGCGACCAAAGCTCGATTTGAAAGGCGATTTAAGCCTATTTGAACCTATTTTATCAATAATCACATCCTTATTTCAACTTTTTAAAAGATGTGGGTAATCAATAGGACTTAAGTCACCAGCTAATAGGAAAGGATTTTGAGGATTATCTTATTAAACCCTTTGCTCTCGCTTGGAGTAAGTGTTGTATTACATCAAGCGAAAAGATGTTGGCACCTCATTAAAGTACCAATCCTTGTTGAATGGTAACTGTTTTAGTATTTGCATATCTTCAAAAGAATAGGCATGGTTTCCCTCAAACCAAAAATATTCATCTTTATTAATTTTTAAATATTCAAAGGCAAACTTAAAAATCAATTCTGAGTTTTCATCCCAAAGAGGTTCGATAAAAATAAGGTTGTATAACTTTTTATTAGGAATTAAAAAATCAAATCTTTTATCAGCCCCTAATCCCCTTTGTCTAACATCAATGCCTTCAATGTTGAATGTGAATCCGGGGCTATATCCTTCTTCATCAAGCTTTTTATTATCTTCAAGGCTAATAAATGTATAACTCAAACGACCATCATCAAAGTATTTTTTGTAATTATCATAAATAAATTTGACATCAATCTTTAAACAAACTTTAACTACATCAACTAAAACTTTTTCAGGATTGTGATTTTCCCAATTTTTAAGTACATGGCATAAAGTTCCCATATTTTTAATATTTTAAAACACTTGTTAACTATCTTAATGAATTTACTACAACTAATTCCTCACTTGGTGTAATGTTTCACTACATCAGTGTGTGAGGCGTTTTTAGAAAGTAACGCCAAGGCCACAACTGGACAAACTTATAAAATGCATTTCATTTTTGCAATGTAACATTGCAGTTCACACTGACGTAGTAGAACAATACGCCAAGCGAGAGACTACAACGGATGCTTTCCCTCCCAATAATCATTTGTAAATTTCAATCTTTGATTTTCGCAAACCTTACTTTGTTTTTTGCAAACAGGATGGCTACTTTTTGTCTCAACTTTGTATCATTAAAATAAAACAACAAAATGGATACAAAGAACAAAATCGCCTTGATAACAGGGGGAAGCAGAGGCTTAGGTAAAAACATGGCTTTAAGCATGGCCAAAAAAGGGATTGATGTAATATTTACTTATCATACGAATGTAACAGAAGCCCAAAAAGTAGTTGCCGAAATTGAAACCTTAGGACAAAAAGCAGTAGCGCTTCAGTTAAATACAGGTGACGTCAAATCGTTTGATGCTTTTTTTGCAAATATCACTACTGTATTAAGTGACACATTTAACACAACTCATTTTGATTTCCTTGTCAACAATGCTGGTACTGGTTTGCATACACCCATTGCCGACAATACTGAAGAACAGTTTGACTCACTGATGAATATACACTTTAAAGGTGTGTTCTTTTTAACACAAAAAGCATTAGCATTACTTAATGATGGTGGACGTATCGTTAATATTTCAAGTGGTTTAGCACGTTTTTCAATTCCTGGTGCTGCCGCGTATGCTTCTATGAAAGGTGCAGTTGAAACCTTTACAAGGTATTTAGCCAAAGAATTAGGACCACGAGGCATTACTGCCAACATTGTTGCCCCAGGTGCTATCGAAACAGATTTTGGTGGAGGTGGTGTAAGAGACAATGCTGCCATGAATAGTTTTGTAGCTTCTGTAACAGCATTAGGTAGAGCAGGATTGCCTGATGACATTGGCGGTGTGGTTGCCTTTTTATGTTCAGACGAAGCCAGATGGATAAATGCTCAAAGAATAGAAGTATCTGGTGGAATGTTTATTTAATAATAGTCTTCCTAACAGAACTATAACTATCCATTATAAATCGGTCAGAAAACCGATTTATAATGGATTTTTTGATGCTAAAATTCGGAATATCTTTTTATACAATCTACTCAAAAAAGCACTTATCATTATACACAAATATGATGGTATTACTAATCTTTATATTTTGATTTTAAGTATTCGGCTTTTTATCCTACTTTTGAATTTTGCAAATTAAGTAGGATATGAAATCGACATCCATAGAAGAATTTTATCGCGAAATCAACACTTTACTGCCAGATGGAATCAGTAAAGAAATTGGACATTTTAATGTATTTGATGTGGAGGCTTTATTTGAAAAAATGAAGGAAAAGAAAATAATGCCTTACAACCGTCGAGCATACTATAAAATCAGTCTGATTAGTGGGCAAAACCGAGCAGAATATGCTGATAAAGTAATTAATATTGAAAAGAATGCCCTTTTGTTTGCTACACCAAAAATTCCATATCATTGGGAACCTGTAAACTTTGACCAAGCGGGGCATTTTTGCGTTTTTACAGAAGAGTTTTTATTGAAAAGTAAAAGTGGGGTTGTGTTAGATGAATTGCCTATTTTTAAAGCAAATGGCTATCCTGTATTTCAATTGTCGGACGAAGACCATTTAGAAATAGAAGCAATTTTCAAGAAAATGCATAAGGAAATCAATTCAAACTATGCTTTTAAATATGATTTACTCCGTAATTATGTGATTGAACTAATCCATTATGGACAAAAATTACAACCAGCCACCACTTTATATTCAGCCCAAAATGCGTCAACAAGGGTAGTCTCTTTATTTATAGAATTATTAGAAAGACAGTTCCCGATTGAATCACCACAACAGCAATTACAATTACGTTTTGCTAAAGATTATGCCGACCGTTTGGCAATACACGTGAATCATCTTAATACTATCCTAAAGGAACATACTGGCAAAACTACAACCTACTTAATAGCTAGTAGAATAACCCAAGAAGCCAAATACTTACTAAAGCAAACCAATTGGAATATTTCTGAAATATCCAATTCGTTAGGATTTGAAGAAGTAGCCCATTTCTCTAATTTTTTCAAGCGTCAGACTACATTTTCCCCCATTAATTTTAGGGTTTAGTTGACTTTTTTCTTTGTTTTTCGCAAATCCTCCTTTGATTTTCGCAAGGATATTTTGTTTCTAAAGTATAATCTTTGTGTTATAGTTACAATCAAATAAAAAGCAATAAATATGAAAATCATTAGCGGAATCTTGATAGCCATTACGGTATTTTTAAATGCAAAACACACATGGTCTGCTCTTACGATGAGCATGAAACCTGAAGAAACTAAAATGCTATCTGACATCGGTTTAAGTCAAGGCTTTGTTTTACCGATAGGTGTGGTGTCATTAGCAATATGTTTGTTGGTATTATTTCCCCAAACTTATTTTGTAGGTAATTTACTGAATGCTATTGTCATTTTGCTAATTATGGCTATGGCATTAAATACCCATAATATAAAAACAGCTTTAATCGAAATACCTTTTTTATTAATGCCTTTGATAATGATTTGGCTGGGGCATCCTTTGAAAAAGTAAACACTACGCCAAGTGGGGGTATTTTTCGTGGCGAATATGATAACAACGATATGAATAATGATTACCAATTACCTGAGACAATAAAACCTTGGTGGAAATTCTGGTGACCATTAATTGTTATTAAATCATAATCCCTAGCGAGGCACTTAAGTACCTCGCTAGGGATTATGGTTTGACCCTATTTCTTTGAAGAATAAAGTTTTTGTTGCTACCTACTAAAACTTCAACGTAACATTTCCTGTAAATTTAGCAGGCGCTTGTGGCGTTAAACGTACTGACCAAGCTTGCTCGCTTGTTAAGTTATCAACTTTAAAGCCTATACGAAATTTGCTGTGGTCATAAAAAACAGTAGTATCAAACATGGTATAAGAAGGTATAATAACCTTTGCTTTTTGTGTATTTGTCTGGAAAGATGAACTACCTGAGTTACCACCAAACCCAAGACCCAAACCTTTTAAGTTTCCTTTTGAAAGACGGTAGCTAACCCAGAAATTAAGGGTTCTTGGAGGGCCAGATAAAGCAGGACGCAATCCTTGAACAGTTTCATCTGCTTTGGTATATTTACTATCGTTGTAAGCATAGCCCGCTACGATGTTGAAACCTGTAAATGGCGTAGCCGTAAGCTCAATTTCTACCCCTTTGCTTTCTTGCGTACCATCTTGAATTGAATAATTCGCATCCTTTGGATCTATTCTTAACACATCCTTTACCTGAATATCATAGTAACTAATTGTACCTACTAATTTATGGTTTAACACATCTGCTTTAACGCCATATTCAAGTTGGTTAGCCTGTTCTGGCTTAAATGGATTTCCTTGTGCATCCGAGCCATTTCTATTGAAAAATCCATTCATGTAGTTACCAAACAACGAAACTCTATCTTTTACCAATTGATACACTAAGCCTAATTTAGGCGAAAGCGTAGTCTGATTATAAGTACCAGTAGTCACAGCCGTATTGATGTTATACACACCTTGGTTGAAATAACGGTCTACCCTTAAACTAAGCATAGCCATCAATCTATCGTTAACATTGAATACATCAGAGGCATACATCGCATAGGTATTATCACCATTGTTTTCTGCACGCAAAGTTCCTGTAGATGCCAAGCCGTCTATCGTTTGTTTGGTTATTTTATACGTATTTCCCGGATTGACAAAATTAAGCGTAGGTCCGTTGATAGTAAGTCTATCGAACGAGTTTGAGTTATTGTAATAGTCTAACCCAACAACCAATCTATTACGGAATTTGCCAATTTGGAAATCGCCAATAAAGTTTTGCTGAATATCATTCGCAATAAAAGCGGTGTAGCCTCTGATAACGGATGCTCTCAATGTTGTATCTGTACGTCCGTTCAATGCTGAGATATATCCATTGATAGAAGAACGTGCACGAGAAATAATCGTTTGTGAAGTCCATTTGTCCGAAATCTTATAGTTGAATTGGGCAAATATATTCATCATTTCCGTTTGGTAGGTAAGGTCGTTTGCCCCAAATAAACGGTTGTAAGGAAACTTCATATCTACAATCGATTGCGTTTTGTTACTTCCTGTGAAAGGGTTAAAACGCACGACCGAAGTTGCTTCTGCCTTACCAAGCTCTACGTCAACCAACAAAGCCAGTCGGTCTGTGATTTGGTAAGAAAAACTAGGAGCCAAGCTCAACGAATTGGTAAAGCCCATATCTTGAAAACTTTTTTCAAAAGTAGTCGCACCGTTCAAACGGAACAATACCGTTTTATCTGCATTAGCAGGTGTATTAATATCGAATACCAAACGATTGTAATTCCAACTTCCGCCAAAATATCCTACTTCGCCACCGAAACCATTGTAAGGCTTTTTAGTAACACGGTTATAAAGTCCACCATAACTACTTGATACACTCGTACCGAATAATGTAGCAGATGGCCCTTTAATAGCTTCTACTCGTTCAATATTAGCAGGGTCGATAGAAGAAAAAGCCTGTCCAGCTACACCATTTCGGGCATTTGGTTCTGTTTCAAAACCTCTTGAACGGAACGTTACTCTACCTTGGTTTGCCAACATCGGAATGCCTGCCCCTGGCACATTTTTACCGATACTTCCTAAATCAAGCGCCATTTGTTCTTGAATCAATGCTTTCGGGATGGTATTATATACTTGTGGGTTTTCAAGGTTTTTAAGGGGTAACCTTGCTATATATACGCTTTCTTTATGAGAAAACTTGTTAGCACTTCCTACTACCGTTACTTCCTGTAGGGCACGAATATTTTCTTCAGTAAGTTGGTAGTTAAGTGTAGCGGTTTCACCTGCTTTTACTTCCACAGCAATATTTTTTTCTGCTAAACCAAGCATCTGAATGGTGATAGTATAATTACCCGCTGCAACATTAGCAAATTGGTATTGTCCATCAACATTCGTAAGGGTTGCCTTGTTCAACTGCTTGATAGAGATAGAGACAAGCTCTAAGGGAAGGCTTTCTACAGACGTAATGCGTCCTGTTATATTCCCATTGTTTTGGGCAAAAGTAGCTGTTAATGATGCCAAGAACAACGCAAAAAGTAATAAATATTTCATGGTGATTAAATTGTTAAAAATACGATTGTGATAGGTTTTTCATGGTAGAAAAACCGTAAAAAATAAATGAAACGTCATCTGTAACTACTACTTCTCCAGCCTCTGTGAAAGTTGCTACCTTTTTCAGTGGGAAGTTTTTATGACTAGATGAGATTTACTTCTCTGAACGAGAAGAGTAGGAGCAGTTGCCGATTGGGTAAAAGTTAAAGCAACCTATATTCCAATTAAGAAATAGTCTCTTTCATACTTTTGTTAGTGATTAATGTTTTCTTTTTTGCGCCATAACCATTTCTGCCCCACCAAATCAAGAAGCCAGTTACTGGAAGGCTAGTGGCGATTAGACAAGCGATGAAATATAATATCTTAGAGAAAGTACCAAACAATTCGCCAGTATGAATAAGCTTGGCGGAGGATACAATTTTTTCACCAAGGCTTTTTTGTGCAAAGCTGTTTAGCACAATTACCTTGCCCGAATATTGGTCTAATATCACACGGTCGAGACCCGCGGAAGTTAAGAAACCAGATTTATACTTTAATACATTCACGGTACCTAACGAATCTTTGGGTAATGTAATGCGGGTAGTGCCTTGGTATGGATAAATAGTATTTACTTTATCCAGTATTTTCTCAAATGCCAATGGTTTAGTTTCGGCATTGATATAAACAGATTGTTCAGAAGTTTCTTTTGGACTAGGCTTTTTGCCAGTCAATGTTTGGGAAAAGGCATTTTTGTACCATGTAAAGGCGAAGTAAGGACCCGTCAAAGCCATTATCGTAACAAAAATAAAGGCATAAAAGCCTAAGGCCTTGTGTGTATCAAAATTTACACGCTTGAATTTAGCATCTGTTTTAATCTTGAAGCCCGCTTTCCAAGCACTAAATTTTCCCCAGTTTTTTATTTTGGTAGGTGCCCACAACATCAATCCTGTGATTTGTAGGAAAATCATCATGATACAAGCCACACCTGTAATAACACCACCGATATCATGGTTTTCTATCAACAACCATCTGTGCAATTTTAAAGCCGTAGCGAAAAATTCAGCAGTAGGCGTTTGGGCATCGCCTTGAATTACACCCGTATAGGGATTTACCAGATAGCTCTTTGTTTTTTCTTGTTTAGGAGCTTCTTTCCCGTTTTCAGCTTTATCTTTAGAGGCCTTTGCTACTTTTTTATCGTCACTGGCCTTGTCTGATTTTTTATCTTTTTTTGGTAAGATGGTAAAAGTCCATGCTTCATCAGCATTTTGAGGAACCTGAATAAGGGTTACTTTTCCATTTTTCTCCTTTGCAACGGCTTTCGCTAATTGATTGACAGGAAGTATTGTTGTTCCTGCTTGTAGCTGAATTTTGAATTTGTCTTTATCTACCCATTGCGTAATATCTTTTTGGAAAACATATAGTGTACCCGTCAAACACATGATTAATAACACAATAGCACTAGGTAAACCAAGCCATAAGTGAATATCATAAATGAATTTCCGAAAAGTATATTGTTGTTTCATGGTTAGTTTTTATATACATACGCGCTACAGACAGCGTTTTGTTTATGCTGATGGAATATGTTTACTACTTCTATTTATCATATATTATAGGCTAAACAATCTTCATTTTTTTTAATCCAATCTTTTAAAATGAATATTTATTTAGATTTATTATAAATAATGAACAAAGCTAGTTTTAAAAATACTAAAAGTCAATAATTACTTTGTATTTAGTCTAAATAACTCCCTGAACCTGTAAAATTTAATATTGGGGAAAATCAAATTAAACAAAAAGGAATCGTTCGGCAAATTTGTTTAGATACACATCTATAAAACTGCCAGATAGAAATACAATGTTTTGTCATGAACATTCTAATAATATGATAGTAATGTCTAATTCTTGTGTACAATGAAAATTCCCATACCCTACAGACCCTCCAATATTCTTTCATAAAATCCAGTATAAAAATTATGTTGTATTCTTTATAACAATAAATCTAATTTTATAATAAAACAATGAGACAAAAGTTTTTAAGTATTTTATTCATTATCAGTATTTTATCTTTTTCGTCATTTGCTCAAAAAGAAAAATGGACTAATTTGTTTGATGGAAAAACCTTGAAAGGTTTCAAGCAATTAGGAGGGAAAGCTAAATACAGTGTAAGAAATGGAGAAATTGTAGGCACTACCGTAAAGGATACTCCTAATTCATTTTTATGTACCGAAAGCGATTATGGCGATTTTATTTTAGAACTAGAGCTTAAAGTAGCTGATGGTATGAATTCTGGAATTCAATTCAGAAGTTTGTCGAGCCCAGATTATCAAAATGGTAGAGTACACGGCTATCAAGCAGAAGTTGATCCTTCAGAGCGTGCATGGTCGGGTGGAATTTATGATGAAGCTCGTCGTGACTGGTTGTATATTCCGAATATCAACCCAGAAGGTAAAAAAGCCTTTAAATTACACGGACAATGGAATAAATATCGTATCGAAGCCATCGGAAATGTAATTCGTACTTGGGTAAACGATGTACCAGTAGCTAATTTGGTAGATGATATGACAGCAAAAGGCTTTATCGCCTTGCAAGTGCATTCTATTTATGCAGATATGAAAGAAGGCATGGAAATAAGCTGGAAAAACATCAGAATCCAAACTGAAAATTTAAAACCTCGTCCGACGGATAATAAGCCAGTGGTTAATTTAACGTTAAATACTTTATCTGCACAAGAAAAAGCACAAGGCGTAAAATTATTATTCAATGGTAAAGATTTCACAGGTTGGAGAGGCGTTCACCAAGACAAAATGCCTGATATTCACTGGAAAGTAGTTGATGGAACAATCAATGTTAGTCCGTCAGACGGTTCTGAAACAGGCAACGATATTGTAAGTACCGAACAGTACGGGGCATTTGAATTAACTTTTGATTTTAAATTGACAGAAGGTGCGAACTCAGGCGTGAAATACTTTGTGAATGAAGCCTTTGATTCTAATGGTAAATCTGGAATTGGTTTAGAATATCAAGTATTAGATGATGAAAAACACCCAGATGCAAAAATGGGATCTATAGGAAACCGTACCATGAGTAGTTTGTATGATTTGATTCCTTCGTATAAATTAGACAAGCGTTTCCAACGTAAAATTGGCGAATGGAACCAAGCGAGGGTAATTGTATATCCAAACAACATTGTACAACATTGGTTGAATGGTTTCAAAGTAGTAGAATATGAACGTAATAGTAATATTTTCAAGGCTTTAGTAGCAAGAAGTAAATACGAGAAATACAATGGCTTTGGTGCTGGTGAAAAAGGAAACATCCTTATTCAAGACCACGGCAATAATGTATCGTTTAAGAATATGAAGATTAAAACATTGTAATAGAGTGATTAGTAATTTTTTGGTGATTAGTAATTAGTGATTGGTAATTAGTTTAAAGTGAAGAATAAATTGGGAGTAGATTTTTATGGATTTTACAAGACTTAAAAACTAATTACTATTTAACAATCACTTATTTAGAATGCTAATCACTAATCACCAATTACTAATCACAAAACAACAACAAATAAACTATGGAAAGAAGAGAATTTATCCAAAAAACAACCTTTGCTTCCTTGGGAGCATTAACATTTAGTGCTAAATCATACGCTAAAATTATCGGTGCAAACGACCGCGTAAGAGTAGGTTGTGTAGGTTTTTCTGACCGTCACAGATCTTCTCACGTAGGGCCATTCAAGGCTTTACAAAAAGAAATGAACTTTGAAATGACGGCTCTTTCTGATTTGTGGAATCGTCGTAGAGAAGAAGGTAAAGCCTATTTAGATAAGCAATTGGGTAGCGATGTAAAGGTGTTCAGAAACAACGAAGAGCTTTACGATTCTAAAATGGTGGATGCCGTATTTATCTCAACTGCCGATTTCCAACACGCCTTACACACGGTAGAAGCCGTAAAGGCTGGTTGTGATACTTACACTGAAAAACCATTGGCTGAAACCATGGAAGATGCACGTGCGGTATTAAAAGCAGTGAAGTCATCTAAGCAAATCGTTCAGATTGGTTCACAACGTAGAAGTGGTGAAAACTACTTTGCTGCGGAAGATTTTATCAAATCAGGTAAATTTGGTCCGATTGTGATGGTAGAATTGATGTGGAACGTAAACCAACCAGAACGTTGGAGAAGACCAGAATTGGTTAAAAACTTGAAAGAAACAGATGTAGATTGGAAACGTTATTTAATGAACCGTCCTTTCGAAGCATTTGACCCACGTAAATATTTAGAATACCGTTTATTCTGGCCATATTCTTCTGGTATTCCAGGGCAATGGATGAGTCACCAAATTGATACAGTTCACTGGTTCACAGGTTTACCACACCCAAGAAGCGTAGTAGCCAACGGTGGTATTTATCAGTGGAAAGATGGTCGTTCGAATGCAGATACATTAACAGTAGTATTTGATTACGGCCCACTAGATGACCCTAAATCAGGTTTCCAAGTACAGTTTACTTCACGTTTCTCTAACTCAGCAGGTGAAACGAAAGAATTGTATTATTCAAACGGTGGTATGATTAACTTGGATACCAACGAGATTTCAGCAACTGGAGGTTTAACAGAAGGACATGCTAAAACAATGGGCTTGAAAGCTAATTTGTTAGCACCGATGAAGCTAGAAGGTCAGAAAGTGGCGTCAGAAGCAAACACTGGTGGAGACCCATTGACGTTCAGTCACATCAAGAACTGGATGGAATGCGTACGTTCGCGTAAGCAAAGCCATGCACCAATTGAAGCAGGATATTCTCACTCAATCGCAACAATCATGTCGAACGCTGCTTACAGAACAGGCTTGAAAGTTACTTTTGACGAGAAAACACAAGAAGTATTAGCAGGCGGAAAAGTATTCAAATACTAGTTTGTAATACATAAGTTTAGTAAATAAAATTGCCCATCAAGACTTTGGTTTTGGTGGGCAATTTTTGTTTTCTGATGATTATAGTACGTTAGTTTTATTTAATATATGGTAAGGTTAGTCAATGAAGAACAGATCTTCTTTGAAAAATGTGATAATATAGTAATTACTAAATTATTAATTCATGATTAAGTGCAAAAAAGTCATATAAAATTATTAAATTATATAATGTTTTTTTAAAAATTAAAAGACTTATAAAGTTCGACAAATGCAAGAAACAATACTACCTAAATTAGAAGCCTCAAGAAAAGAACTTTTAGATCTTGGGATGCGAAATACCCTATTAAATTATAAAACACCTAAAGTAAGAGGTCTACGCATTGTACAAGAACAAGCTAGTAGTATTTTCAATATTCTTGTCAAGCAAAATAAGGCAATGACTTTTTTAGGTCGTGTGGGTAAGGATGATGATGAAACTTTTTTAGACCTTCCATCGCTTAGTGAGCCAGAATTGCAGGATGCGTATAATGATACTAAGCTTCAAACTAATGAAACAGAGCAAAAACTCCAAACTAAAATTCTTAATACTTATTATTTTGCTAAAACAAGTATAGAAGAACAAGGGGTAAACATATTGTATCTTTCTCTAGGGATGCTTAATTGGTATGAGAAAGGCAATACAGAAGAAACTAGATTTGCACCTTTGATTTTAGTGCCAGTGAGTTTAGAGCGTTCAAGTGCCAATGAGCGTTTCCGATTAAGATATTCGGGTGCTGATATTGGAATGAATTTGTCATTACAAGCTAAAATGATGGTAGATTTCAATATTACTATTCCTGATTTCCCTGAACAAGAAGAGCTAGATATTGTTAGCTATATTGAAGATATAAATCAACGTATAGTCCATCAAGAAAACTGGAAAGTTGATGCTGATGTAATAGAATTGGGTTTTTTCTCATTTGGGAAATTTATGATTTATCATGATTTAGATAGTTCTAAATGGCCAGACAATAAAAAACCTTTTAATAACAAAATCATACAATCTCTTTTTGGAAATGGATTTAATGAACCTCAACCATCAGTAGATGAAAATCATCATCTTGATAGGGTAACGAAAGCTAATGAACTTTTGCATGTAGTTGACGCAGACAGTTCACAGGTTATAGCTATGTTAGCTGTTCACGAAGGACGCAATATGGTGATACAAGGACCTCCAGGTACTGGAAAGTCTCAGACAATAACTAATCTTATTGCGAATGCAGTCGGGAATGGTAAAAAAGTACTTTTCGTTGCAGAAAAAATGGCTGCATTAGAAGTTGTAAAAAGAAGACTAGATAATATTAATCTTGGGGAAGCTTGTTTAGAATTGCATAGCCATAAGGCAAATAAAAGAGAACTTCATGAAGGATTAAAAAAAGTATTAGAGTTAGGAAAGCCAACTTTAACTCATCTAGAAGAGGAAATAAGAATTTTGGGTTTTCTAATTAATGAACTTAATGCTTATTGTAACGAAGTGAATAATCAAATAGCAGAAAGTGGGCAATCTGCACAAGAAGTTATTGGTCAACTTCTTAAAATTTCAGAATTGAATAAAGATTATAAATTTCCTAAAATCATTATTGAAGATTTAGCGTCTTGGAATCTTTCAAGTATGAAAACAGCGGAATTGCTAGCTGAACAAATACAAACAAGATTAACTAAAATAGGACAACCTGAAAAACTTTTATTTTACGGAGTAGGACTAAATATTTTTTTGCCCAGAGATGAAGAAATTACCAAAGAATATTTAGCAAATGCGATACAAATAACGAAATATATATTTAAGCTGGTAGAAGATATTTCACAGTTTATGTCTTTCTCTAATCCTGTTGATAGAAGCTCAAGTATAAAGCTAATAGATATAACTATACTTGCATCTAAGAATCCAGGGATTAAAGATATGGTTGTAAATGATTCAGCTTGGCTAAATCATCAAATTGATATTTCTGAAATATTAGAAGCAGGTTCTAGACTAGCAGAATTACATAAAAAATATGATTCTATCTTTATTCCAGAAGCATGGGAACAAAATTTACTAGAAATACGACAGAATTTAATTACTCATGGACATAAATGGTATAAGTTTTTAATTGGTGATTATAAAAAAAGTATTAAGCAATTAGCTGGTTTGTTGAATACTTCTATGCCAGAAGATTTAGATACTAAGCTCGTATACATTAATACTTTGATGGAAGGGAAACGCTTAGCTTCTACTGTTCAATCTTTGGAATCAATTGCAATTAGGCTTTTTGGAAGTAATTGGCAAAAACTACGAACAGATTGGCAGTTTGTCATCAATGCTTCAAGTTATTTACAATCTGTTCATCGTGCTATTCAGGAGGAGAAAATACCCGTTACGTTTCTCTCTTTTCTTGAAAGAAATGAGTCT
Source organism: Arcicella sp. GW821-FHT09D11 (assembly GCF_059416265.1). Lineage (NCBI taxonomy): Bacteria > Pseudomonadati > Bacteroidota > Cytophagia > Cytophagales > Flectobacillaceae > Arcicella > Arcicella sp. GW821-FHT09D11. The sequence goes on from NZ_JBWKOV010000002.1 coordinate 1,216,126, forward strand.
CCTGAAATTTCAATAACTCATGAAATTGCCTTAAAAGAAGCTTTAAATAAACACAAAGAAGCTATATCAGCACTTTTTATCAAAATAGATTATAAAGACAACAACCTGATAGGAAAAACATTTTCTGAGCAACTAGATATATTAGAAAAATGGCATCATAATCTTCCTGAAATGCATCAGGCAATTTCTTGGAATGTACTTAAAGAAAATATAGAAGAACAAGGTGGTAGTTATTTATTAACTGTAGTAGAAGGCTGGGAAGATGCTCACTTAAAATTAAAAACTGCTCTCCAAAAAACATGGTATGATTTTCTTATTGAACAAGCAATGATTAATAGCCCAGCAATTAGAAAATTTGAACGAGCTAGTCATGAAGAAGTTATTGAGAAATTCAAAAAACTTGATATTCTTAATCAGTTTTATAACAGAGCAAAAGTAGCGCTTAGACATTGGGAAGGAGTACCCAAACAAGAGGGTGGCGGACAGATTAATATTCTTAGGAATGAATTCAATCGTAAATCTAGACACATGCCTATACGTAAGTTAATGCAAGAGGCAGGTTTAGCTATACAGGCTATTAAACCTGTAATTATGATGAGTCCTATGTCTATAGCTAACTTTTTGTCGCCAGATAGTATAGAGTTTGATTTAGTTATATTTGATGAAGCTAGTCAGGTAAGACCAGTTGATGCATTGGGGGCAATCCTAAGAGGAAAGCAATTAGTTGTAGTAGGGGATACAAAACAAATGCCACCAACTAGTTTCTTTGATAAAATGAATACTGAAACTGATGATGAAGAAAATGTTACTGCCGATATGCAAAGTATATTAGGAATGTGCGATGCTCAAAGTGCACCACAACGTATGCTACGTTGGCATTACAGAAGCAGACATGAGTCATTAATCAGTTTATCAAACCAAGAGTTTTATGAGAATAAGCTCGTGATTTTTCCGAGCCCAGGCTCTAAATCTAGAATGGGATTGGCTTTTCATCATTTAAGTGATACTTTTTATGATAAAGGAAAAACAAGAACTAATCCTAAAGAAGCAGAAAAAGTAGCTGATGCAGTTATTGAACATGCTCTTCAAAATGCTAAGTTAAGTTTAGGAGTGGTAGCTTTTAGTACGGCTCAAATGCAGGCTATACAGAATGCCTTGGAAATTAGACGTAGAAAAAACCCTGAGGTAGAAAGTTTTTTTAGAAGCCATAACGATGAACCATTTTTTGTTAAAAACCTTGAAAATGTTCAAGGAGACGAAAGGGATGTTATTTTTATTAGTATAGGTTATGGAAGATTAGAAGACGGTAAAGTACCTATGAGTTTTGGTCCTTTAAATAATGAAGGAGGTGAACGTAGGCTAAATGTATTAATAACAAGGGCCAAAAGCCGTTGTGAAATATTTACCAACATTACAGCAAATGATATTAATCCTGGTCCTAATGCTAGGTTTGGAATATGGGCTCTAAAACGTTTTTTGTATTTTGCACAACATGGAAAGTTTGAAAAAAATATTGAAGAAATTGTAGAAAAACAACAACCCTTTGAAGATATAGTTGCTGAAAGTCTAAGAAAGGAAGGATATGTAATAAGAGAGAAAGTAGGCTCTGCTGGTTTTTATATAGATTTAACAGTAGTTGATGCTGATAGTCCAGGAAGGTATCTTTTAGGAATAAACTGTGATGGAAAATCGTATGCAACTGCTAAATCTACCCGTGACCGTAATCGTCTAAGAAATGCCGTACTAGAAGGCATGGGCTGGAAACTATATAATGTTTGGAGTATAGATTGGTTTAGAAATCCTGTTAAAGAGCTACGTTTATTAGTGGAAGCAATTGAAAAAGCAAAGATTGATATTGAACATAGTGACGCTATTGAAGAAGAGTTAATAGAAGAATTAAAAAGCCTTGTTCGTGAAGAGCCAAAAGAGATTAATGTATTGTTACCATTCTACCAATCAGCTATCTTGCCTCAAGAAATCACAAAGCTAGAATTACATTTGTTTTCTTTAGGGCAATTATGTAAATGGATTCAACAAGTAGTAGAAGTAGAGAGCCCTGTACATTTTGAAGAAGTAGCAAGGAGGATTGCTGACGCAAATGGTATTTCGAAAATTGGAAGCCGCATAAGAGCGCAACTTGTTCAAGCAACTGACTATGGTGTAAGGAATAATATTATTATTAAAAAAGGTGATTTTTTATGGCATACAGAAATGTTAATACCATATATTCGAGAAAGGAGCTTATTACCAAGTAGCTCACGTAAGCTAAGTTTCATATCGCCTGAAGAAACTAATATTGCTATAAGAAAAGTAGTAGAAAACTCTATTGCTATACAACCAGAGAATGCTGTGGTTTTAATAGCTAAAATTTTTGGTTTTGGAAGAGTAACAGAAGAAATGCGTAAACACCTTTCAAATGCAATAGATTATGCAATATTAAATGATGTTGTTAGCAAAGATGGTGAGTTCTTAAAGATAAATAATTGATTATACCTTAATTATAATATGACAAGATTGAGTTAATAATACATCATTCAGAAAACAAAAATTGCCCATCAAGCCTTTGGTTTTGGTGGGCAATTTTTGTTTTATGCGTTAGATTTACCTTTGTCGGCAATTAATCTGCGATTAAGTAAAATTGCACAATGGCATCAAATTTTACTATAAATTGTACGTTGTCTTTCCAATATATGCCCAATACAAAACAATAGGAGGTGTATTAGGGTTTTAATTTTATGGAATGTGTCGTTCAGACATCATTTAGTTATTAGTTATGTCAATTAAAGAGTCATGATTTATTTTGCTCAGAAAAATTGCCCATAATTTATATAAAAACCACATAATAGTACAATTATGAATGAGTATGAAATAAATAGATTACAAGAAGTAAATACTTACTTACAACTTGATTTTGACGCCATCCCTGAACTTCAACAAATTACAAATTTAGCTTCAAGATTATGCGAAACACCCATTTCACTCATTACTTTATTGGGTGAAAACTTTAATTGGATAAAAGTATCAACAGGCGTAGAACAAAAACAAGCATCCCGTGAAACATCATTTTGTCAGTATGCGATACAGCAGGACGAGATACTAATTATTAATGATGCCACTAAAGATAGTCGATTTGATACTAATCCCTTAGTGCACACTGCCCCTAATTTGTGCTTTTATGCAGGGGTGCCTTTGGTCATGAGTAGTGGTTATAGGCTAGGAACTTTATGCTTATTTGATGTAACGCCCAATGATTTGACAGAATTACAACAATTAACATTAGAAGTGCTGTCGAAGCAAGTAGTTTGTTTATTGGAATTAAAATTGAGTCAAAAACGACTATTACAAAAAAATCAGGAGATAGAAGAAAAAAATATTTCCATGAGGCAAATTGCCCAATTACAATCTCATGAAGTGCGCCACCCACTAACATCAATTATGGGGCTGGTTAATTTAATTAAAGACGGTTTGTATGAGGTAAATGACGAATGGATAAAGATGATTAGTGATGCGACAAGCATTTTGGATAATAAAATCCGTTCGATAGTCAATGAATCAATGGGGAATAAGGATGTCAAAATCATGCAATTTAATAAAGCCATCGAAGAGATTGAAGATTATGCTATTCTATTGTTAGATGTAAACGGAAATATTGAAAACTGGAATATAGGAGCCCAAAAAATTAAGGGATATACATCGGCCGAGATTGTAGGCAAAAGTTTTAAGAACTTTTATTCATCAAAAGATATAGAAAATAAACTACCAGAAACATTATTAGCAGAAGCTAGACTAAACAAAGTTGCTAGAAATACAGGCTGGCGTATCAAAAAAGATGGCTCGCGATTCTGGGCAAGTGTTATAATCACAAGTATCCATAACGAGATAGGCGAAGTGATAGGATACATTAAAGTAACCCGCGACCTAACGGATATCAGGCACGTCCAAAATTCGCTGGATATATCAGAAGAACGAAACAATAGAATGATTGATGAAATAGAAGACTACGCTATCATATTATTAGATGATAAAGGAATTATTGAAAGATGGAATAAAGGAGCACAGCGCATTAAAGGATATACTGCTCAAGAAATAATAGGTAAAAGTTTTAATGTTTTTTATAGTGAGGAAGATATTCAAAAGGGATTTCCCAATTCATTCCTTGAGCAAGCCAGAAAACATGGAAGGTCTTATCATGAAGGGTGGAGGGTGAGAAAAGATAAGACAAACTTCTGGAGTTCAGTAGTTTTAACTGCAATACATAATAATGATAATGAAGTGATTGGCTATGTAAAAGTAACCAAGGATTTGAAAGATAAATAGCAGATTTCCCTTAGTAATTTTTTAAAAACAAAAGACTGGTACAAATGATTAAGAGATTATCAATTGTACCAGTCATCATTTTATATTAATACATTGCTTAAGTAATAATTCGTGAATCATTACTTAACTGTTTGTTATTAGCAATAAACAAATTGTAAAGGTTGATTGAAAAGCTTAAGACATGAGGAGCAAAAATCAATAATTGGTTTTTTTCAGATTGCTCTTCATTTTCCCCCAAAGACACTCGCAATATCTCCCCAAGGCAAATCGGAATCAGGATAAGAACAAGAACATTAAAGACAACTAACAAGAGGTTAACTGTCAATATGCTAACTCTAGGAGAAAGTATTTTATTTATTTTTTGCATAAAAAAATAAATCGATACTGCTAGTACGCTGTGGATTAATAATATTGTATTCATGTTCGCTGATTGTTGTTTGCAGTGTTAAATTTGTTTAAAAGTTTAGAAACTTCTCTTAATTTCAGATACGTAATTATTGAGGAAAAGGTTGTTTGTGGATTCAATTTTTTTTAAATTTCTTTTGAGATGGCTAGTGGATTATCTTAATGCAGTGGTATTTGGAAGTGTTGTCGAATGACGAATCAAACATAATCTTAATTAAAAATATTTCCTATTATTAACGTCCATATTTATTAAACGGTATTTTTACTCAAGGACAAACCTTAAAGTTACATTCATAGCATGACTGATATTATACTTCTTATATTCAAAAATAATTAAATAATCATGCCACGGGTGCATAGTGATTTACAATAAAGTTAGAATAACGTATATACTCCTAGCATGACTGATACTATACTCTTAATTGTCAAGCTAGCTTAGTAGTCATGCCATGAGAATCCCTTCTCTAATGTCTAAGGAGTTTTAAGGTTTTTTCCTAATAAAATGTGTTTGAACTAAATTGCCCAAAAAGATTTGAGAAGATTGTACTTTAAAAGCTAAGGGTTGTACTAAGTCACCAAAAAGAGGAAAACCTCCACCAAGTAAGAGAGGAAAAGTTGTAATAATCATTTCATCTATCAAATCTTCTTTTAAGAATTGTTGAATAGTTTTTCCGCCATCTATATATAAGCGAGTATATCCTTTTTGGTGTATCTGCGAAAGAATATCTGCCAGTGTTCCTTTTATGAGAAATGCTTTCTCATGATGGCTTTCAGGAATTTCAGCGAGGGTATTACTCAATACAAAAACAGGTTTGTTATAAGGCCATTCGCAATCAAAACCGCAAACAGTCTCAAAAGTTACTCTACCCATTATGAGGGCATCTATACGGTTGAAAAAAGCATAATAACCCATGTCATCACCATCAGGATTGGCTATAGAGTCTAGCCAAGCAATACCACCATTTTTGTCGGCAATATAACCATCAAGACTTTGAGCAATATATACAGCGTTTTGTGTGTTCATGGATTTGAAATATTAAGGAAGTAAATAAAAAATCCGAAGGATTTAAATGTTTATAGATAGAAAAGAAGCTTTCGCAAAATTGTATGACTCCGAAGGAGTCATATTTCCCAATTTATTATTTAGCTATAAACATTGAATCCTTTCAGGATTTTGATGAGTCGTTATAAAGTTTGTTTATGACGATGCAAAAAAAACTACTTAAGTGTTTCGCTCTTGCTCGAATTAGTTGTGGAGAACCTACTCTCTACATAAATCACAAAAGCAATTCCAAGTGTATAAGCAATTAAGTCAATCCATTCAAACGAAGTTCCTATAACAGTTCTGGCAAATTTTGAATGTCCTAAACCAAGTTTGGCAACAATATCAAAGTATTGCAAAACCTCTAATGTAAAAGAAAAAACCAAAACTGCTATGGCTGTTTTAAAAAAAGGAGTATCCAGAAAGGACTTTACAAAACAATAAATCAGTATGACAACTAAAAAGTCGCCAAAATAAGGGCGAATGAATTGGTCATGAACATACAAAGCAATAAGTACTTCGACTACAAATAACAAAAATGCGATGATAAAATAATTCCAGTTGAATTTGAAGGTACTGCTCATAGAGAATGTTTTGACGGTTTATAACTTGATAAATTTACAAAACTACTTTTTCTTATAAAAGCATAACTGTGCTGTTCCAAGTCTAGAGACTTGAACTGTCTTGTCCTAAAATAAGTTGACAGTTTCGGTTAAGTTATCGAAATTAGTTATAAACTTTAAAGTAATGGGACAAA
>NZ_JBWKOV010000003.1:0-298831 GCF_059416265.1 Arcicella sp. GW821-FHT09D11
TTGTCGTAATTCACAAAATAAACAAGGAGGTTTTTATTTGTCAAGTCATACCCAAAATTCGGGATGACTCATGTTTGTTATAATCAAGCTTTTAATAAATTAATACCCTGGATTTTGTGCAAACCCTGAATTTCCACCTTCTGAACGGTCAATTTGAGTTTGAGGAATTGGACGAACTAAGTGAATAGGTTTTACGTTAGCAGCAGCTTGAGGGTTGTACTTTTGTACACGCTCAACGAAATTACCCCAACGTTTTAAATCTAACCAACGAGTTTGCTCACCTACTAATTCTCTCGCTCTTTCTTCAACGACAAGGTCAAAGTTCATTTGAGCACTTGTAACTTCCATAGCTGCTTGTTTACCTGGGAATGCCGCGCGGCGACGAACCATATTAATGGCATCTGTTGCAGCTTGTTTGTTACCCGCACCCAGCTGTGCTTCTGCAAGCATCAAGTAAGTATCTGCTAATCTGAATACAAAGAAATCACGGCTACCAGATTCGTAAGTCATATCAGGGCGCTTTGTATCAAAGAACTTACGTAATGTAGGGAACAATGCTTCAGAATATTTGCTTGGCACTAATACCTGATACTTTTTCGTAGCTCTCTCAGCCTTTGTCATTTCATAACCAGGAATAAAAATCGCAGTATCACCAGCTGCAAAAGTCACAGTTGCTTTTGAATCATCAAATGCTGTACTATACGTTCCTGGCTTATTTGAATACCAAGTATCCTTAAACGTTTTCTTATAACGTGAATCGTTTACTCTTTCGCCAAATACAACATCTGTACAATAGGTGGTCGGACGTAAACGCTTAAATGGACGACCATTCGCGATATCACGTTGCATACCTGCTTGTACGTCATACTGCATACCATAAAGCAAGTGAAGGTTGTTACCACCATTCACCGAACCTGTATTATTGGTCAAGTTGGTCAAAAGGTCTGATGTATATTGTACGGCAAAAACGATTTCAGTATTTCTCTGATTATTTTCATCAAACACGCTTGCAAAATCGTCTAATAATTTAAATCCGTAGTTAGTTACTACACTAGAACACAACGTGGCAGCTTTAGAAAAATCATCAGCAGCTTTTTGTGCAGAATATGCTTTTGCCAAGTAAACTTTTGCCAAAGCCATTTCAGCCGCTGGTTTTATTGCTCTTCCGTATTGAGTAGAAGTATTAGGTAAATCTACAATCGCCTCGGTAAAGTCTTTGATAATCGCAGTATACATTTCAGCTTCAGTAGCTCTTTTTGTTGTTTTAGATGGAGCCAACGTTTCTGTTAATCTCAAATCAACGCCACCCCACTGTTGAAACAAAATGAAATAATATTGTGCTCTCAAGAATTTAGCTTCAGCTACTCTTATTTTTTTAGTAGCATCGGCTAATGTTGAAGCTGGCGCTCTACCAATGATGGCATTACAAGTGTTGATACCACGATAAAGTTCATCCCAAGTATTTCCAATATAATCTACGGTTGGGTTAAGCTGAGTATCATAAAAGTGGAATCCTTTATAACCTCCATCGGCTCCTGTAGCGTAAATATCAGTACCATACTCAGTCATAGTTAAACCTTGTTGTGTACCATAATAGTATCTAAGGGTTGAATATGCTGCATTTACTCCATCTTCAAAACCTTTTGGAGTATTCATGTAGTCATTACCAATACCAGAAACCACTTTTTCATCCAATAAATCAGAACAAGATTGCGCAGAAAGCATTAAAGCGGCAATACCTAAGATCCTTGCATGTTTATATATATATTTGATATTCATCTTTTTGTCATTTAATGTTTTTTAAAACTTCTTTAGCTACATGTTGTAGGCACTATACAGTACCTCGTCAGTAATGTTGTGCTTAAAATTTTACGTTAATACCTACTGTAATTACTTTCGTTGCTGGCGTAATACTATTGTTGATTGAAGTTCCTGATGTTTCTGGGTCAACTCCATTGTATTTTGAAATGAATTTTGACCAAATGAATGGTTGTTGAATACTTGAGAAAAGTCTCAACGATTCCATACCTAACTTCTTAGCAATGCCATCTTTGAAAGTGTACCCAAAGTTGATGTTTCTTAACTTGATAAACGACCCATCAAAATAAATTAAAGTAGTATTATATTGTGGGAATTCTTGTGTACTAAATGGACGAGGGAATTCTGCATTTGGATTGTTTGGTGTCCAGTAGTCAACTTTGATTTGTTGGTAACGACCAGCCAATGCATTGTTGTCTTGGTGGAAACCACTCACAATCATTTGTCCGAAACGACCAAAGAAGAAGAACGACAAGTCGAAGTTTTTATACGTAAAACGGTTTGTTAAACCAGCAGAGAAATCAGGAACATCTGAACCTAACAATACTCTATCTGAAGCATTGATTACGCCATCACCATTTGTATCTTGTACTTTAACTTGACCAACACCTGCACCTAATGCATTTCCTTTGTCACCAGGATAGAATTTAGCAGCTTGTTCTGCTTCGCTAACCTGCCAGATTCCTACTTTTTTGTAGTCGTAGAAAGAGTTAAGTGGCTGACCAATGAACCATTTGTTACCAACATCATCTACAGCTCCATTATAAAGTGAAACGATTGCTTCTTTATTTCTAGTAAACTGGAAATCAGTTGTCCATTTAAATCCACCTGCTGTATTAACATTCACTGTTGTCAATCCTAATTCAATACCTCTGTTTCTCGTTTCACCAACGTTACGTGTTACAGCACCAAAACCGATTGAGCCTGGTAGTTGGTCAGACAATAATAAATCTGTTGTATTAGTTTGGTACAATTCTAACGAACCTTGTACTTTTCCTTTCCAGAAACTGAAATCTAGACCAATGTTAGTGGTCGCTGAGTTTTCCCATCTTAAATCAGGGTTACCAATAGTACTTGGACGATATCCAAAAGCACCCGTATTATCCCAAGCATAAGTTGTTCTTCCTAACAAACCTTGGGTTTGGTATGGCGCCACCCCTTGGTTACCTACTGCACCATAGCCTGCTCTTACTTTAAGAAGATCTAACCATTGAATATCCTTCATAAAAGGCTCGTTGCTCATATTCCAACCTAAAGCTACTCCTGGAAAGTTACCATATTTTGTATTCACACCAAAACGGCTTGAACCATCACGACGCAACGTAAGTGTAACTAAATATTTATCGTTGTAATCGTAGTTAACACGACCCATGAAAGAGTTAATCGTCCATTCAGTTAAACCACTACCTACACCCACAACAGTACCAGCATTACCTAAATTATAAAATTGTTGAGTTTCAGCAGGAACACCTTGAACGCTAGCATTAAATACTTCATAACGGTCTCTCTGGATTGATTGAAGCAATGTTACATTCAAATTGTGTTTCCCATAAGTTTTTGAATAATTCAAGATGTTTTCAAGCGTCCAGTTGAATCCAAAACGGCTCTCATCACTTGCTTGTGCATCTCCGCCTTTTCTTGCGTTAGTTTGTCCACCAATGAATCTACCCCAACGAGATAATGTAAAATCTGGACCGAAGTTTACACGGTATTTTAAACCGTCCAAGATTTTCACTTCAGCATAAATACTATTAAAGATTCTGTATTTTTTAGTATTATCTACTTGCGCACCCGGCACAATCTCAGCTAAAGGGTTGGTCAACAAGGCATCATTTGTTGGTGCGAAGTTGATACTTCCGTCAGCTTTATAGGCAGCACCCAGTGGGTTTTGCTGGATTGTGAAACTATAAGGGTTTAAGTTTTCACCATTTCTATTACTGAACATCATGTATGATGACAACCCGATTTTCACTGATTTAGTGATTTCATGGTCGATATTGGCACGCAATGTTGTTCTAGTATAATCTAACCCTTCCGTAATACCTTTATCCAAGAAATATCCAGCAGAAATATAGAATTGTGTTTTTTCACTTCCTCCTTGAATACCAATCGTATGGTTTTGTTGGAAGCCTTTTCTAAGGATTAAATCTTGATAATCAGTACTTCTTCCTTCTGCCAAACCAGCTACTACGTTAGGGTCACCACCTAATACCGCAACTTTTGAATCAGCTACTGGGTCCGACTGCCCCGTTGGAACAATATTACCTGCTGCATTTCTGTAAATACCCGTAGCACGGTAAGACTCTCTAACATATTCCGCAAACTCAGGACCATTGAAAAGTCTCATTTTATTCAATGCTTCCGACTGACCAACGTACATATCATACGTTACAGTAGTTTTGCCTTTTACTGCTCCTCTTTTAGTTGTTACCAATACTACACCATTCGCCCCTCTAGCACCATAGATAGCCGTAGCGGTTGCATCTTTCAATACCTCAAGTGATTGAATATCATTTGGGTTCATATCTTCATAACCTGCTGATAATGGAATACCATCTACTACGTATAGAGGGTCGTTACCTGCATTGAATGAACGGCGACCACGAATCAAGATTTTAGGCGTTGTACCTGGTTTTGAACCCGACTGTGACACATCGACCCCAGCAGTTCTTCCTTGTAATGCCTGACCTAAGTTGGTGATAGGCATTTCAGAAATTTGCTTGGCTGATACCTGTGAAATAGCCCCTGTTAATTGGCTTTTCTTTTGTGTACCATACCCTACAACAACAACTTCGTCGATTGATTTGATGTCTGAAGAAAGCTTGATATCAACGATAGAACGGTTGTTTACAACGGCTTCTTGGGTATTGAAACCGATTGCAGAGAAAATCAAAGTTGTATTAGCACCCACAGCAATTTTATACACCCCACTAGCATCCGTTGTTGTTCCTCTGCTTGTTCCTTTCACTGCAATTGTTACTCCTGGCACGGCCTGACCGTCGTCTGCCGAGATAACTTTACCAGTAATTGTTCGATCTTGACCAAAACCAGTAAATGTAATCGATAAGAACAGTAAACAAACTGCCCAACCTACATTACTTCTTAATTTAAGTAGAGATTTCATACTCATGTGTTTTTGATTTTTTTTAAATTGTGATAGTTAGTAAATAAATTTGATTGAATTAATTAATTATTGAAATGGATAAATTGATACGATTCCAGATTGATGCTATCTCATCTTTCGACAAGCTTTCGTCTTCATTTCGATGCAGGATTGACTTTGCTAGTTCGATTTCTTGTTGCTTTTGTGGGTAACGTTCTAAAAATGCTTGCCAAAATTCTTTATCTACTTCATGATTTTCTGATTGTACCCATTCAATAAAGCAACTGTCTGATAAAAAATCTTCAGACATAAAATCTTTATACTTTGTAAACCTCTGCTCAAACAATTTTATAAATATTTTAAGTAAAACTTGTATTATGAGCAAAAGCTTGCTTAATCGGTTTTCTACTCAATTATTATTATTTTTTTTAAAAATTGAACACATCTAATATTTAACAAAAAAAAGAGCCAAAATCGAGTGATTTTGGCTCTTTATAAGAAAAGTAGATTTATATCATGCTACAGCGAGTCTTTCAATGGCAATGTGTTCTTTTAAAATCTTTAATGCTCCAAAAATAAGGTTGTAAACCGACTGCGGGTTAATCCTCATCATGCTAGATATCTGGTCGGTATCCATATCATGAAAAAATTTCAAAGAGATGGCTTCACGCTGACGTTTAGTTAAATACTTGAATGACTCCGCTAGGGTATCACTAAAAGTTTGTTCTTCTTCAAAAGCAACCAAACGGTTTTCATGAGAAGTAATAAAATCTGGGTTTTCAAGATAATAAGCTTCTTGATGTTGAAAATGGCGTTGTTGTGTTTCCAAATGGCGTACCAATTTTCTTTTGATAGAAGCCATTAAGTAATAACGAATAGAAGTTGTTTCACCTAAATTTCGGTGATTTTTCCACAATTCTACAAATAAGTCGTGCAAGCAATCCTTAATTAATTCACGATCTGCAGTAATACTTGTACTGTAATTGTACAATAGACTAACATAGTTATGATAAATTGAAGAAAAAGCAGCGTGGTCTCCTGCCCTAAATTCATTCCATAATGCAACCTCGTCGATTAGTTTTTTTGTAGTTATCATAGATAAAATAAGAGTATCTGTATAATTTTCTCTTAAAGATATATTAAATAAATATCACTTTTCAAGGTTTTTTTTGAATATTTTTCCGTAAACGTTTACGGAAACGTTTACAGCAAAACTTTTATTAAAAAAGATTGACATCATTAAAATTTATAGTTCTATACGTTAGCCATTATCACTTTTCTAATCCATTAATCGCTGTAAAATATTCTTTAAGCGAAAAATTAAAAGCGAAATAGGATATTTCTAATTTTGAGCCTATTTTTAGAGCTTATTATTTTTATCACAAACAAAAATCAACCAAACATGAAAAAACTTTTTATTACCCTCATTAACATATTACTGTTGGGGTCAATAGTTCATGCTCAAACACAATTCTCTCCTCGCAACGGTGTGCAGGACGAAAGACTAAACCTTTTTGCCTTCACCAACGCAACAATTGTGGTAGACGCTAATACTACTATTGAGGGAGCAACCTTATTAATTCGTGGTTCAGTGATTGAAGCTGTTGGCAAAGGAATCGTTATTCCTAGTGGAACCACCGTGACAGATTTGAAAGGAAAAAGAATTTATCCTTCCTTAGTAGAGGCATATTCAAATTATGGATTACCAGAAATTAAAAATGAAGGCGGAAGAGGTTTTAGAGCTGACCCTCAGTTTGAATCAAAGAAAAAAGGTGCTTATAACTGGAATCAAGCAGTTTTACCAGAAGTAGATGCTGCTAGTGTTTTTTCAATCAACGCTCCTGCTGCTGACGAACTACGTAAAGCAGGATTTGGCTCAGCAGTTAGTCATGTTCAGGACGGAATCGTAAGAGGAACGTCAGCATTTGTTATGTTGGGTGACGGTCGCGATCAAGATGCTTTATTGAAAAGTAAAGTTTCGGCTCATTATTCTTTCTCTAAGGGTACTTCTACCCAAGATTATCCCAACTCAATGATGGGGTCGGTAGCATTACTTCGCCAGACGTACCTTGATGCAGACTGGTTTAAGAAATCAAAAAACAAAGTTGAGTTCAATATTTCTTTAGATGCTTTTAATGCCAATCAAGGTATTCCACAGGTATTTGAAGTAGGCGATAAATTAGGAATATTACGTGCTAATAAAATTGCTAAAGAATTCGGTGTACAGTACATTATCAAAGGGATGGGCGACGAGTACCAACGCCTTGATGAAGTAAAGGCAACAGGTGCTACGTTGATTTTACCATTAAACTACCCAACTACGCCAGATGTTGAAGACCCTTATGATGCTTCGGTGGTTTCGTTAGCTGAAATGAAACACTGGGAGATGGCACCTGCCAATGCTAGTCTTTTATCGAAAGCAGGAGTAAATTTTGTTTTTACAACATCTAACTTAAAGTCGAAAGCGGATTTTTTCGCTAACCTCCGCAAAGCCATTGAATATGGTTTAGATGAAAAAGTAGCATTATCAGCCATTACTTCAACACCTGCACAGTTGATGAAGGTGGATAACTTGGTAGGTTCATTGAAAGCAGGTATGTTGGCCAATTTCTTGATTACTTCTGATAATCTTTTCAAAGACGGTAACGTAATTTATGAAAACTGGGTAAAAGGTAAGCGTTATGTGGTTTCAAATATGAACATCATCGACGTGCGTGCGAACTATGACTTGACAGTTGGTAACAAAGGTGGAATGAAATTGAATGTAACAGGTAAAATTGACAAACCTGATTTCCAGATTGTAGTAACAGATTCAATCAAAGTGACGCCTAAAGTAACTAGAACAGGCGAAAACTTTACGTTGACGTTCAAACTAGACCCTAAAAAAGATAAAGGTGATACACGTATCAGTACTTATTTTGATGGAAAGAATTTTAAAGGAGATGGACTAGATGCTAACGGACAAGCAGTTGCGTTTGTGGCTACTTTTAAAGAAGCATTAAAAGAAACGCCTGCTAAAGTTGATAGTGCTAAAAAAGTAGTTCCAGTAATCGGAAAATTATCATATCCTTTCACTAGCTACGGTACAGAAGACAAACCAAAAGTGGAAACCATTTTAGTGAAAAACGCCACCGTTTGGACAAACGAGAAAGAAGGTATTATTGCTAATACAGACGTTTTATTACAAAATGGTAAGATTGCGAAAGTAGGTAAAAACCTTTCGGAAAGCGGTGCAAAAGTAATTGATGGTACTGGTAAACACTTAACCAACGGTATTTTTGACGAACACTCGCACATTGCGTTGTTATCGGTAAACGAAGGAACGCAATCAGTTACATCTGAAGTAAGAATGGAAGATGTTATCAATTCAGAAGACATTAATATCTACCGCCAGTTAGCGGGTGGAGTTACTTCTTCTCAGTTGTTACATGGCTCGGCTAACTCAATCGGGGGACAATCTGCGATTATCAAATTGAAATGGGGCGAAGCACCAGATGCCTTAAAAATTCCAAATGCTGATGGTTTTATCAAGTTCGCTTTAGGTGAAAACGTAAAACAAGCCAACTGGGGCGACCGTGCTAGAATCCGTTTCCCACAAACACGTATGGGCGTTGAGCAAATCATGATGGATGCTTTCTTGAGAGCAAAAGAATACGAAAAAGCAACGAAAGCAGCGGCGGCAAATGCTAGTCTTGCACCTGTAAAACGTGATTTAGAATTAGATGCCTTAGTTGAGATTTTGAACAAGAAAAGATTTATCACTTGTCACTCGTATGTACAGTCTGAAATCAACATGTTGATGAAAGTTGCCGATTCATTAGGCTTTAAAGTAAATACTTTCACACACATTTTGGAAGGATATAAAGTAGCTGATAAAATGAAAGCACACGGTGCGAATGCTTCTACGTTCTCTGACTGGTGGGCTTATAAAATGGAAGTAAAAGAAGCGATTCCTTTTAATGCTGCCTTGATGACGAAAGTAGGTATCAATACGTCTATTAACTCGGATGATGCAGAAATGGCTCGTCGTTTGAACCAAGAGGCTGCCAAAACAGTGATGTATGGCGGTATGACAGAAGAGCAAGCTTGGAAAATGGTTACGTTGAACCCTGCTAAAATGTTGCATTTAGATAATCGTTTGGGAAGTATCAAAGTTGGAAAAGATGCTGACGTAGTATTATGGAACAACAACCCATTGTCGGTTTATGCTAAACCAGAAAAAGTAATCATCGACGGTGCTACGTATTTCGACCTTGAAAAAGACAAAGAATTGCGTTTGCAAATCGCTGCTGAACGCAATCGTATTACGCAGAAGATGTTGAACGCTAAAGCAGGAGGTGCTCCTACTGTGAAACCAGAAGTGAGAAGACCAAGATTATTTGTTTGTAATTCTGAAGGTGATTTAACGGAAGAAACTGGAGCATTTAAAGAAACTGGCGTTTCGCAAGCTGAAGGTCATGACCATGATTAATAGTTGTGATTGAGTGAGTGGTGAATGAGTGATTAAAATCATTTTTAGCATTTACTCATAAACTTTAAACTCATGAACTCATAGACTTGACTTAAAACATTTTTTCAAAAGAACAGACAATGAAAAACATAAAATACATATATAGCATAGTTTGCTTATTGTTGGCAAATACTATGTTTGCCCAAAACCAAGCTGCAGGTTCACCCCAAACCAAAGCTATCGCCCTGACAGGAGCTACGATTCATACGGCTGCAGGAAAAGTAATTCAAAACGGTGTAATCGTTTTTGATAAAGGAATCATCACAGCCATTGGTGATGCTAGTACGTCTTTCAACAAAGCTAATACTGAAGTGATTGATGTGGCAGGCAAAAGCGTTTATCCAGGGTTGATTTCTCCTGCTAATCAGTTAGGAATGATTGAAATTGAAGCAGTACGCGCTACTGACGACCAAGCTGAGATTGGGCCAATCAACCCACACGTTCGTGCGTTGGTGGCTTATAATACAGATTCAGAATTGATTCCTACGGTAAGAAGTAACGGCGTTTTATTGACACAAGCAACACCACAAGGTGATGTTATCACGGGGATGTCTTCTATTATGCAATTAGATGGTTGGAACTGGGAAGATGCCGTTTTGAAGAAAGATGATGGTGTGCATGTAAATTGGATTGGTTATTTCAAACGTGAATTTGATTTCTCTACTTTTACAGCCACTACAAAAAAGAACGATAAAAGAGATGAGTTGTTAAGAGAATTAGATAAAACATTTGATGATGCGATTGCTTATGCACAAATTAAAAGTCCTGCGGTAATTAATGTAAAGATGGAAGCGATGAAAGGTCTTTTTGATGGTTCAAAAAATCTATACATCTCTGCTGACTATGGTAAGGAAATAATCGAAGCCGTACAATTTGCTAAAGCAAAAGGTGTAAAGAAAATCGTTATTATTGGTGGTGAAGAATCATTGTTAGCGGCTGATTTCTTGAAAGAAAACAATGTACCTGTTATCGTTGGTACAACACACCGTTTGCCTAATAAAGTAGACGATGACACTGATTTGCCTTATAAATTGCCTCAGTTATTACAGCAAAAAGGAGTTTTGGTAGGGTTAGCTTACATTGGTCTGAACTGGAGAACACGTAATTTACCTTTCGTGGCTGGTACAGTAGCAGGACATGGTATGGACAAAGAAGATGCATTAAAACTTATCACTGCCAATAATGCAAAAATCTTAGGGATTGATAAATTAGTGGGTACTTTAGAAGTAGGCAAACACGCTACTTTGATTGTATCTGCTGGTGATGTATTGGATATGCGTACTGCGAAAGTAGAACAAGCATTTATTCAAGGTCGCAAGGTAGATTTGGACGACAAACAAAAACGTTTGTACAAAAAATATGCTGAGAAATATGGGACGAAGTAGTATTTTTTGATTGAAATAAAGGCTCTTTCTGTTATCGGGAAGAGCCTTTATTTTTTAAATACTACCTACTTCCAACTAGTACTGCGTAATATTTTTTCTTCTATACCTCAAGAAACTGGGGTTTTATGAGGTATAAAAGTCTTTTCTATCACTCATAACAAATAAGTTAAATCATTCTTCAAACCAAGCGTCGTGACACCAACATCACGAAGCTAGCTTTCAATCCTTATCTCTAGCGAGGGAATTAATTCCCTCGCTAGAGATAAAATTAAGATAATCATACACTTATAGATATATAGATAATTAATAGGACTTATGTCAACAACTAATAACAAATGATTTAAACATAACATGTAAAAACAGGCAAGGAATATTAAGCTAAATCCGTATTTTAGTTTCATTATCCACAATCAATCAAAAACAACAATGAAAGTACTGCAAGCGTTGCTCATCTCTTTAATTTTCACCCTTCCACTTTCAGCACAACAAGCAAGTCCCAAGGTATTAAATCATCGTTGGCAGGCCAATTGGATAGCACCACAACAGGTAAGTCTTAAAGATTTTGGCGTCTATCATTTTCGTAAAAACTTCGATTTATCACAAAAGCCTAGTCAGTTTATCATCAATGTTTCTGGTGATAATCGCTATCGACTGTTTGTCAATGGGCATTTTATTGGCGCTGGCCCTGCCCGAAGCGATTTGATGCACTGGAATTTTGAGACTTTTGATATTGCACAATACCTAACGCAAGGAAAAAATACTATTGCTGCTATCGTCTGGAATTTTGGCGAATATATGCCTGCTGCACAGATGAGTAATAAAACGGGATTTATCATTCAAGGAAATACTGAACTGGAAAGCATTGCGAATACCAATAACAGTTGGAAGGTATTGCAAAATCAAGCTTATAAACCTATCCCTGTAGAAGGTTCAAAATTACGTACTTATATTGTAGTAGGCTGTGGCGAAGAAGTAGATGCCACGAAGTTTCCAAGCAATTGGGAAAAACCATCATTTGATGATAGTCAGTGGCTATCAGCCAGAACCCTAGAACATGGTTATATTTCGGGTACAGGTTCAGGAGCAGAATGGTATTTAGTCCCTCGGACTATTCCACAAATGGAGGAAATTCATCAAAATATTAATACTATTCGGAGGTTCGAGAGTACAAAAACCATCACCATGCATGATAATTGGTTGAAAGGGAAAGGCTCATTAACAATTCCTGCTAATAGCAAAACCACTATTTTATTAGACCAAACATTTGAAACCGTTGCCTATCCTGAAATCATAGTAAGTGGAGGAAAATCGGCGGACATTACTTTTACTTATGCCGAGGCTTTGATTGATGATAAATGGGTGAAAGGAAACAGAAATGAGATTGAGGGCAAAAGAATCATAGGTATCCAAGATATTTTTCATCCAGATGGGCAAGCCAAAAGAAGTTTCAAACCCCTTTGGTTTAGAACCTATCGCTACATAGAAATTACGATTGTCACCAAAGAACAACCTTTAGCAATCGATGATTTTTATGGATTAAAAACGGGCTATCCTTTTGAGGAAAAAGCCAACTTTACTAGCAATGACCCAAGCCTACAAGACATCTGGAAAGTAGGCTGGCAAACGGCACGTTTGTGTGCAGGCGAAAGCTATTTTGATTGCCCTTATTATGAACAATTACAATATACGGGCGATACCCGAATCCAAGCCTTAATATCATTATATGTTTCTGGCGACGACCGTCTGATGCGTAAAGCCCTGACAGATTTCAATAATTCTATGACATCAGAAGGCTTAACCCAAAGCCGTTATCCCTGTAATACTCCTCAAATCATTCCGACTTTCTCGTTGTTTTGGGTATCTATAGCTTATGATTATTGGATGCATCGTAAGGATGATGCCTTTATGAAAACGCTTTTGCCGAATATAGAAAAAGTGTTGGGTTGGTATGAAAGAAAAATAGATCCTCAAAAAAATATGCTGGGAGCGATGAACTGGTGGTCGTTTGTAGATTGGGCTAAGCCTTGGAAATGGAATGCAGTTTCGGATATTGGCGGTATTCCTGATGGAGCAACAGATGGAAATTCATCAATTATCAGTTTTCAGTATGCCTATACATTGCGACAAGCCGCTGCCATTTTTGATACTTATGGAGAGAAAGAAAAAGCCATTTACTATCGTACATTGGCAGATTTACTATCGAAATCAAGCTACGAACAATGTTGGGATGCTACCAAAAATGAAGTAGCTGACACGCCTGATAAAAAGGCTTTTAGTCAGCATGGAAATATCTTTGCTATCCTTGCCAACGCTGTGCCACGCGCTAACGAAAAGGCTATTATGGACAAGATTTTAAATGACCCAAGTTTAACGCAAGCTACTTTCTATTTCCGTTTTTATTTAACACAAGCCCTCAAAAAGTCGGGAAGTGCTTCTTTGTATTATAGTACATTAACGCCGTGGCGAGATATGCTCAAGATTGGTTTAACCACTTTTGCAGAACAAGCCGACCCTACTCGCTCCGACTGTCATGCTTGGTCGGCATCGCCTAATTATGATTTTCTAGCAACCATTTGCGGAATCATGCCCGATGCCCCAGGCTTTGAAGAAGTACGCATCCAACCTTCTTTAGGAACATTAGAAAACATCTCAGGCAAAATGCCACATCCTAACGGAGACATTGCTGTAAAGCTAAACCGCAAAGGCAAAACAGGTATACAAGGCGAAGTAATCCTCCCTCCTAACCTTTCTGGGAAATTTGTTTGGAATGGGAAAACGATTTCTTTGGTAGCGGGGAAACAGGTGATTGATTTGGAATGATGTATAGATATCGGTCTGGAGCTTTGTCAACTTTTGAAAAGTTGACAAAGCTAAATCTAAGCTGAACGTTGGCAATAAAGATTAAATTCGATAAATAACATTATGCTTCCTCCTCCCAACACTGAACTCATAAAAGGTGAAATCGCGGACTATTATCTAGACAGCGACGGTATTTTGTATTCGTATTCAAAGAGAAGTCATCTTGACTTTTTTATTTTCTTGATTGCTATAATGATAAATGCTATAAAGTTAAATCCCATCCAACTTGAAAGTGTTGTGTCGAAGCGATTTAACAGAGACCTGTAACTATCTATTCATGCGTTAGTTCTTTCAATAGAATATCTTTCTTTGTAGAGTTCTTCGTCAGTGATGCGAGACCAGTTATCGTCAGTGGAGTTCCTTTTATTAGTGGCTATATTGGCGATAATTTGTTTTTGATGACAGAGTTGATGTAAACTTTCCGAATCAAATCGCATCGGCGAACCGCCCAGCGTCAGCATTCATAAATAACCCATCAACTGAAATAGTAGCATCCTCTAATATCGTAGTTAGTTCTTCAAAAGTGTTCTCAATGTTAAATAAATCATTGTGATTACCTGAAACTGGCGTTGACATGGCTAATACAAGTCCTTGTTTATCAGTCAAATAAAGCGCATTTGTTGTTTTACGCTTCTTTCGTCCCTGATAGCCAACTTCTTCGCCGCCACGAATACATGACGAATGGCTTCCATCCAAATTTACCATTGAAAGGTCGAAGGAAGACTTATATTTTTTCAATAGTTCTATCCAGCATTTTTGCCAAACTCCCTCTTTGCACCATCGACGATAATGCCCAAAAACAGTTTTATAGTGAAGAACATGTGTGCTGAATAAACTCTCAACAGGTAATAAGTGCCATTGAATACCCGTTTTGAGCTTGTAAAGAATACAATTAATGATTTCACAAGTTGGTGCTTGGGGCTTAAATCCTCGTTTTCTTAGAGGTAAATGACAAATTATTTCTGATTCTATTATATCTTTGCTCAGTACGTAGTACATAAAAAGGTTGCTTTGGTATGGTTCGCAAAACAAATATCAGCAACCTTTTTTATTTTTACATAATACTGTCTAAAAGTCAAGATGACTTCAGAGTATTAAAAGGACGGTTCAAAACATTACGGAAAATATTGCTTTGGTTAAATCTATCACGAATAATAAGACTGTTCCATTATTAATTTATCTGTGTGATTCTCCTATACCTGATAAAGCTACTCGTCAGTTTTCTACTGAGCAATTGCCTAATGTTTATAAAGCCATGGCGATGGTTTCTAAAGCAGGGTTGGCTCAATTTATCATGAATATTCTTTTCAAATTTAAGAAACCTGCTATTCCGATGAAGTCATTTTCAAATGATATAGAAGCTAGAGAATGGTTGATACAGTACCTGTGATTAATTGCTATCAACACAAAAAACCCCAAGAAGAAATCCCTTGGGGTTTTGCATAATTATAAACTATACCAAATATTAAAAACCTATTCCTACCGTAAAGGCACGTACTGTGTTAGGTAAATCTGCTAATTTTGTAGCTGTTCCTGTTGTAAGATTTATGGTGTAAATAGAAGATTTATCACCAACCTTCAAGGCTGCATAAGCCATTCCTCCTCTACTACTAATATCAAATCCTCCAACAGTTTCAACATTAATCCCCAAAGCTCCAACTTCAACCAATGTACCATTATTTGGGGGGTCTTGTTTGTATAATTTATCCGTTACATTATCAATATTAAACAAAACCGTTGAGGTAGCTCCTGCAAAATTATTGGTATAGGCAGAGGCTGTTATAGACGGTGTACCCGGATTCAAAGCACCATCTACTGCTGCAATTACTCCAGTTTCTGGATGTAAACGTAAGTTTTGCCCTGTATTACTGATACAACGGATTCTATCTACGGTAGGATTAAAATCAAAGCCAAAGGATGTTCCAGCTAAAGTAGTAGCAAATGGTGCTGTACCAACTACTGTGGCAACTCCCGACGAAGTATTTAATACATACAATCTACTGGTACTACCCAAAGCATATAATTGCCCCGTAACTGGACGGAAATCTATTCCTACAATACTTTCGCCTGTTTGCAAACCCGTAATTGCTTTTGAAACGGGTGTACCAATATTCGTATAATTGAAGACCATTAAATTATTACTTTCATCCACTGCATAAGCAACTGGTGAGGTTGGAATAGCCAAACCACTGATATTTCCAGCTGGCAAATTGCCTAATTTTGTTAGTTTCCCTGTTGTAATATCTACTTGATGAAGTTCCCATTTACCCGAAACCATTACAGCCGTAAGGGCTACATCACCTGCTGGATTAATATCAAAACCTGCCGAAGCACTTATGTCTATGCCTAAAGCACCTACTTCAACTAAAGTACCATTATTAGGAGGGTCTTGTTTGTATAATTTATCAGATTTTGAATCAATGTCATACAAAATCGTGCTACTGGCACCAGCCATATTGTTAGTATAAGCCACTGATTCAATCACTGGACTAGCACCGCCATTGATGTTGCCGTCAGTAGCTGCAACTGCCCCTGTTTCTGGATGCAACCGCAAATTTTGACCTGTATTGGTTACCAATCTGATTCTATCTACTGTTGGGTTAAAGTCTAGACCCACTGCTGTACCATTGATTACAGGGTTTAGTGCAGTAGTACCTATTACTCTGGCAGTCCCTGTTTCTTGGTTAATTACGTAAATTCTATTCATGGTACTTACGCCATACAATTCCCCCGTAGCAGGGCGGAAATCTATGGATACCAAAGCATCGCTCGCTAACAAACCTGAAATAGTGATGGTAGCAGTAACCGTTTCTGAATTCATGGCATTTACCTTCATCAATTGCTTACCATCTGCTAATACGTAGAACGTCTGGTCTGGTTTAATAACCGCTGGCACGTTTTCGTTGTCATCCTTGCAGGAAAACATACTGAAACCCAAAGCAAAAGCGGAGGCTGTCAGTAACAGTCTAAATTTATTTGAGTGCATATCTACTAATAGTTTTATGTGGAAATTTTAGCAGATATACGCAGCCTATGCATTCTTGGTTTGGATAAAATTCAGAAAAATGAATTATGGTTTCATTTTACGGCATTAGCTGTTAAAAAGATTCTTCTTCAAAAACTCATTTTGAAACTTACCTTTTGGGTCGTATTCTTTTACCAATGCCTTAAAGTCATTTAACTTTCCGATTCGACCTTGCAAAACCGTTGCGTCCATTGTAAAGAGTTTTGCCCAATGTGGACGGGCATTAAAAGGTGCTAATTGTTCTTCAAAAAGCGGAAGGATGCCCATAACTACATCCACTTCTTGTTTCCAAGTAGTATGTATCGCTACACACGTTTGTTTGTAACAAGGGCTCATCCATAAATCATCTGCCTGAATAGCACGAATTTCTGAGATAAAAATATGCGGACTAACTTTTTCGTGTAGTTTCTCTATCGCCATCATGGCTTTATAAGCGTGTTCGATAGGGACAAAGTATTCCGACTGTAATTCTTTTCCTGCACTTGGCGTAAAACCCATTTTAAAATGCGGCATTCGTTCATACCATACGCCCGGTATACCCAATTGTTCTGTGCAGTTTTCTGCCGAAATTTCTTCTATCGGATGTAGGTTTTGTGTCGCTAATTTTGCGCCAAATAATTCTGCTGGAATTTCCGTCGTGTCGCCTTCTTCTACTTTACTTTTTACCCATACTTCATTAATATTTTTATTCTTCCAGTCGGTAAACAAGCTAACACTATAGCCACTAGACATGATGGTCTCGAAGTTCTTTTCTAAAGCACTCATTGGCAGGTTTCGATAAACTACCTGCTTCATTTTAAAACTCGGTTGCAATGCCAAGGTAATTTTAGTGATTACTCCCAACGCTCCTAGCCCCACTACGGCACCATTAAACTTTTCGCCATCTTTTTCTTTTGAAAGGTTGATTATTTCTCCCTCGGCATTTACAAATTCAAAGGCAGTAACGGCAGTAGATAAGTTTCCATTTTTTACGCCTGAGCCATGCGTAGCAGTAGCACAAGCTCCCACTACTGAAATGTGGGGTAAGGAAGCCAAATTGTGTAAGGCATAGCCGTTTTCTTCTAAATAAGGGGCTAACTCTCCATATTTTATACCACCTTCTACCGTAACCGTATTTGCTTTTTTATCTAAGGATACTACTTTATTTAACTCTTTTAAGGAAATCTGATTCTCGCTACTATCAGCAATCGTATTAAAGGAATGACGCGACCCTAACGCTTTTAGGCTATCGCACTTCTTTACAATTTCTTGTATTTCTTCTACATTTTTGGGATAATAGACATTTTCGGTACTGTATTCTAAGTTTTCAGCCCAGTTTTTCAGATGCGTTTTTGGTTCTGACTTACAAGCTACTAAGCGAGAAAGCACGATTCCTCCTACCATAATTGACGATGTTTTTAAAAATGTTCTTTTTTTCATACGGATAAATAGTTGAGCTGTTTTGGATATTAAAGCAATATAAAACTAATTTATATTTCATCCTTAAAAACACAACGAAACATCAAACTTTACTCATTCTGATGATACTTATTATTTTACGTGATAATTACTTACTTTAATGGAATGACATTGAACACAAAAAACCCCGAGAATATTTTCTCAGGGCTTTGCAGTAATATAAAATAAGTAATTAACCTAAATGGAGTGTGTATTAGTGAATATGTTCGTTTATTAATAAAATCGTTAGTTTAAACCCCTATCATTTGAGCATTTTAGGAGGAAATCTTAGCAGATATACGAAGCCAACACTGTTTTGGTTTTTTAGCATTTGAAAAAGGATGTTTACCTTTGAGAAAACATTCAACCCAATGGCCAATATCCCTAGTAAAATCCTTATTGTTTTTGTGCGTGTATATCAAGGACTCATTTCGCCTTTTTTCCCGAATGCTTGTCGTTATACACCAACTTGTTCACAATATATGATTGAAGCTATTCAAATCTGGGGATTTTCAAAAGGCTTTCGTTTAGGTATCAAACGTTTTTCATCTTGCCACCCTTGGGGTGGTAGTGGCTATGACCCCGTACCACAAAAATCTTGTTGCGAAAAAAAGGACAATTGATTTTTTAGGAAGTTTTTTATTTCTATTTTTGGTTTGAATCTATTCATCAAAACTCAAAGTCATGCCCAAAAATCTATTACTTTACGCATTTTTGCTATTAAGTATCTGTGCATCAGCACAAAGCAAGCTCCAATCTCCCGAAGAGTTTCTGAACTTTAAAAAAGGCGAACGCTTTCTAAGACATCATCAGGTAGTGAGTTATTACGAATATGTAGCTCGCCAAAATCCAAATCAGGTTAAATTGATTCAGTATGGTTCAACCAACGAAGGTCGCCCATTGATGATGGCCATTTTAGCATCGACTGAAAATTTTGCACAGTTAGAGGAAATCAGAACCAATAACTTAAAGTCAATTGGTTTGTTGGAAGGAAAGCCTACTAAAAAACAACCTGCTATCGCTTGGTTGAGTTTTAACGTACATGGTAATGAATCATGCGGAACAAGTACTGCTCCATTTACCTTATACGAGTTGATGAACCCTAGTAACGAGCGTTCAAAAGCTATTTTGGCCAATACTGTGGTTATCCTAGACCCTAGTATTAACCCTGATGGATACGACCGTTATGTAAATTTCTATAATCAAAAAGTAGGTGCGGTGTATAATCCAAATCCTGCTGCAATTGAACATGCTGAACCTTGGCCAGGTGGACGTTTCAATCACTATTTATTCGATTTGAACCGTGACTGGGCTTGGCAAACACAAAAAGAATCACAAGAAAGAATGGCAGTGTACCGCCAATGGATGCCACACCTTCATGCTGATTTTCATGAGCAAGGTGTAGAAAATCCTTATTACTTTTCTCCTTCTGCCAAACCATATCACGAAGACATTACTAGCTGGCAAAGAGAATTCCAGAAAATTCTGGGAGATTACAACAAACGTGATTTTGATAAAAATGGATGGTTGTATTTCTCAAAAGAACGTTTTGACTTACTATATCCTTCTTATGGTGATACTTACCCAACTTATAACGGTGCCTTTGGTATGACTTACGAACAAGGCGGAGGCGGTAGAGGTGGTTTAGGCGTTACTAAAAGAGATGGCGATACGCTTACTTTAAAACAAAGAATCGACCACCACTTAAGTACTTCGTTTTCTTGTTTAGAAGCCATTTCAGCCAATGCAGACAAAACGGTTACTGAATTTATCAAGTTCTTCGATAATGCTCAAAAAACGCCAGTAGGTCAATACAAATCATTTGTATTCAAAACAAAAGGCAACGAAAGCAGAACACGTGAATTTTTGAATTATCTAGACCGTGAGAACTTCCAATATGGTATTGCGGGAAAATCGTTAGTGGCGGCAGGTTATAGCTATCAGGATGATAAAAATGTAGGTTTTGCCATCGACCCTGATGATATTGTCATTAACCTATTCCAACCTCGTTCTACGTTCTTAAAGATTTTGTTAGAACCTAAAACAATGGTTGAAGATTCTGTCACTTACGACATTACGTCATGGTCGTTACCCTATGCGTATGGCTTAAGTGCTTTTGCTGTAAAAGATAAAATTACGCCAGCACCAAAGCCTCAGTTTGTACCTGCTACGTCAAAAATAGAAAAACCGTATGCTTATATTGTAAAATGGCAAGCATTCAGCGAGTTGAAATTACTGGCTTCTTTGTTGAAAAAAGGTATCAAAGTTCGTTCAG
This sequence comes from Arcicella sp. GW821-FHT09D11, assembly GCF_059416265.1. Lineage (NCBI taxonomy): Bacteria > Pseudomonadati > Bacteroidota > Cytophagia > Cytophagales > Flectobacillaceae > Arcicella > Arcicella sp. GW821-FHT09D11. The sequence continues at coordinate 20,413 of NZ_JBWKOV010000003.1, forward strand.
CAGCCAAACCGTTTGAAATTGAAAACCAAACGTATAACGAAGGTACTTTGGTCATTACTCGTACAGGAAACGAACGCTTAGGCGATTCTTTCGATAAAATTGTAAGAACAGAAGCTGACAAGTTTCAAGTAAATCTTTATTCGGTGTCTACAGGTATGTCTACTAAAGGGTCAGATTTTGGCTCAGACAATGTATCATATTTAGCACCACCAAGAGTGGCTATTGTTTCAGGAGAAGGTGTTTCTGCTACTGGTTTTGGTGGTACGTGGCATTTCTTTGATAAACAACTTGAATACCCTGCTACGATTATTGGTGAAAATACGATGGGAACCGTTGATTTATCTAAATATGATGTGTTGATTTTGGCAGATGGCCGATACAACAAAATTTTAGATGATAAAAACTTAAGTAAAGTAAAAGACTGGGTGCGTGCTGGTGGTAAATTAATTGCGATACAAGGCGCGTTGAATGCTTTGGCTGGCAAAGATGGCTTTGATTTGAAACACAAAGAAGAGGATAAGAAAAAGGATAAAGAAAAGGAAAACGAAGCGGCTAAATTAAAGGTTTTTGGCAATGCTGAAAGAGAATCTGTTTCAGAAGAAACACCGGGAAGTATTTACAAACTTTCGATGGACAATACCAATCCATTGGCTTTTGGGTACGATAAAAACTATTATAGCTTGGTATTAGAAACAACTGATTTCCAATATTTAACGGATGGTTGGAACGTGGGTGTAACTAAAACCAAAGATTTAATAGCGGGTTATGTAGGTGTAAAAGCACAAGAAAAGCTTAAAAACTCCATGATTTTTGGGACACAAGATTTTGGTCGTGGACAAATTGTTTACTTAGCTAACGACCCTATTTTCAGAGGCTTCTGGCAAAATGGTAAATTATTGTTTGGAAATGCTGTATTCATTGTGGGAAATTAATTTTCTTCAATTCATTCATAAAAAAGCCTTTATCCGTGATGGATAAAGGCTTTTTTTATGTTAAATTTTCTTGAAAATTAATATGTTAGATAAAAACCAGTAATCAGAACAATCTATGAAAAACTCGACCATTAAAATCAATACCATTGATGATTACATCGCTGGTTTCCCTTTGAAGATACAAGAACAGCTACAAACCCTTAGGATAATAATAGCCGAAGCTACACCTAATGCTGAAGAAGGAATCAGTTATGATATTCCTATTTTTAAACTTCATGGGAAATTAGCCCATTTTGCTGCTTATAAAAACCATATAGGCTTTTACCCAGGTGCTTCTGCCATTGAAGCGTTTAAAACAGTATTGGATGACTATGAGACTGCTAAAGGAACCATTCATTTTCGTTTCAACGAGGAAATACCCAATGAGTTAGTTACAGCAATTGTACAATTTAAGGTAAAAGAAAATTTAGTAAAAGTTGCTTTGAGAAATAAGAAGGAATACTAGCATTTAATTCTTAGAAATTGAACCTATTAATGAAAGGCCTTGTCTAATATTTAGAGTTTTATAAGTATTAATACCTACAAAATTAATTATAAAATCATTTTTATGTACTAATTTTGATTCGTAAATAAGAAACAAAACCCAAAAAACAATTCACAACTATCAAGCTATCTTAGGCTAAGAATTAAGAATGGACGAATGGTTAGACAAAAATTAAAACGAAATTTAAGAATTTCAAGGTACATTATCTACAAAGAAACGTTAGTCGATTACAAAGAAAATTTCTGGTCATTTATTGGTGCTTTTATTGGGATTGGACTCATCTCATTTTTACAAACCTTTCAACTTACTTCAGATGACAACATTTTTTTGATAGGTTCATTCGGAGCATCGAGTGTGTTGATTTTTGGTGCTATCCAAAGTCCCTTAGCACAGCCACGTAATCTTATTGGTGGACATTTGATTTCAGCGATTATCGGGGTAACTATTTATCAACTGCTTCCTAATATTCTTTGGCTCACAGCTCCTCTGGCTGTTTCTAGTGCTATCGTGATGATGCAAATCACCAAAACGCTTCATCCTCCGGGCGGAGCAACGGCATTATTAGCCGTGATTGGGTCTGATAAAATTAAAGGCTTAGGCTATTTTTATGTTTTATCGCCTGTGCTTTCAGGTTGTCTTATTCTCTTTCTAGTGGCTATTATTTTTAATAATATTACCCCTGATAGAAAATATCCTACCGATAAAAGATTTACGGATTCGTTGAAAAGGATGTTTATTAGAAGAATTAAAGAATAGATTTTAATTGAGATGAGGTATTGACATTTCAAACATTTCTATTAGCTGGTGACTAAAGTCCTATTGATTACCAATACATATCCATAAGTATTTGATAATCTTATCACTAGCGAGGGACTTAAGTCCCTCGCTAGTGATAAAGCTTGCTTGCTTCGTTATATTGGGAAGACGGAGGCTTAGTTTGAAGGATGATGAAAAGAGTTTTACGTTTATACCTTCTTCAAATACACATAAAAGTTATCATCAATTTTTATGTCTTTAATTCCTTTCATGCTTTTCCACGTTGTAGTTGGCTGAATAAATTGATACTTACCTGTAGCATTTTCTATTTTTATGGGCATATTAAAACCATCAATACAGGTAGTCCAGCGATAGGATACCGCTCCATTCTCTACTTTATATTCCAAAGTTGGAATTTCGGTATTTCTAAGGTATTGGTCAAAAACTTTACTTAAATTAATCCCTGATTTTTTGGTAATGTAGCTCTCTATTTGCTTGGTATCTACTGTCTGGTGATAAAAAGCTTTGTTCAGCCCTACCAAAATTTGTCTCCATTTTTCATCATTATCAATAACCTGACGGATAGTATGCAACATATTTCCTCCTTTGTAATACATATCTCCAGAACCTCCCTGATTTACTTCATAATCACCAATAATGGGTTCTTTGTTGCCAATTAGTTTTCTACATCCCTTCACATAAGTCGCTCCTGCTTCTTTGCCGTAATAATATTCAGTAAAAAGGTTTTCTGAATAATTCGTAAAGCTTTCATGAATCCACATATCAGCAATGTCTTTATCCGTAATATTATTAGCAAACCATTCATGTCCTGACTCATGAATAATAATAAAATCCCATTTCAGCCCCCAGCCTGTTCCTGATAAATCTCTCCCTAAATAGCCATTAGTGAAATGATTACCGTAGGTAACAGAACTTTGGTGCTCCATGCCTAAATAGGATACTTGTACTAATTTATAACCGTCTTCATAAAATGGATATGGTCCAAACCAATGTTCAAAGGCTTTGAGCATCATAGGCACTTGTTTGAATTGTACTTTGGCTTTTTCAAGGTCCTCTGGCAACACATAATAGTTACAATCTAAATCGCCTTTTAGTCCTTTATACTTTTCTGAGAAATGTACGTAATTCCCGATGTTAATATTTACGCCATAGTTATTGATTGGATTAGCAACAAACCAATCGAAAGTACTCGTTTCGTCAGGATTATCTACTACTTTCAATAATCGTCCGTTTGAAATATCCTGTAAGCCTTTAGGCACAGTAATAGAAATCAGCATACTATCGGCTTCATCATACATGTGGTCTTTGCATGGCCACCAAACGCTAGCGCCTAAACCTTGGCACGATGTGGTAATAAACCATTTGCCCTCTGAATCTTTCTTCCAAGAAAACCCTCCATCCCAAGGTGGACGACGAGCAACTCTTGGCTTACCTTCATAAAATACGGTGATAGATTCTGTTTTGCCTGTCACTTGCTTTTTTTGTAATTCAACAAAGAAAGCATTCCCTTCTCTTTTATATTTTAATGATTGTCCATCTTGAACTACCTTTGTGATTTGCATCGGATTTTGTAAATCAATCTGTATTACCTGCGCGGGCTTTAATACTTTATAGGTAATCAGATTATTCCCAGAAATAGTACTATCGTTGGGCTGAACTTTTACACTGAGGTGATAATATTGAAGATTCCACCAAGCTCTTTCGGGGGTAATGCTTCCTCTGAGCGAGTCTTGTCGAGTATATGCTTTTTTAGGTTGAAATAACTGCGAAAATCCTAAAAAGCTTAGGGTGCATAAGCATAAGGTAATAATGAATTTCATTGTTGTTTGTTGATTGATTTAGTAGTAAGATACAAGATATTAGACATTAGATGCTAAATACAGTATCAGGTTTTGAATGTAATATAAAAGATTCTTAAATATTGAGAAGAAAGATTAAATATTTTACTTATGTCTATTGTCTTTTATCTAATATCTAAGAATTCTAACCTACCTCCACGATATTCCTTTTCTTTTCCACAGTCAATTCTTTTGGGAGGGCTGCTAAGATACATTCTTTTAGGGCTTTTAGGATGCCTAATTTTGCAAAATTTTTGTGTGCTACCAAACTTACTTCTCTGACAGGTGCGGGTGATTTAAAATGACGTATTAATTTTAATCTTTCATCATCAAAATCCATGGTTGCCAGTTCAGGTAAGATAGTGATACCTTGATTTCTTTCCACCATCTTGCGAAGTGTCTCCAAGCTACCAGCCTGATATTCAAATTGATTTCTTCCGATAGATTTACGCTTTAATTCACATAAATTCTCAATCTGAGAACGCAAACAGTGTCCTTCTTCCAAAAGCCATAATTCCTTTGGATTAATATCTTCCGAAAGTGCATATTTTTTCTGATAAATCGCATTTTCTTTTGATACATATAAAACTAACTCTTCATAAAAGATAGGATATTCTACAATATTGGGCTGTTGGAGAGGCGTAGCGATTAAACCCAAATCAAAATCATCATTCTTTAAGCCATGTACAATTCTGTCGGTAGTAAGTTCTTTAATCTTTAATTCAACATTCGGGTATTTTTCAAGAAAATTAGCTAGAAAAAGAGGTAATAGATAAGGAGCAATGGTAGGAATAACACCCAAACGGACTTCGCCAGTTACGTCATGCTTTCCAGAATTTACGGCATCTTTGATTTTATAAAATTCAGCAATAGTAATACGAGCCTGCTGAATAATTTCTAAGCCAATTTGGGTAGTTACTACTGGTTGGCGACTCCTATCAAATATTTTCACACCCAATTCGTCCTCCAATTTTTGAATTTGCATGCTCAAAGTTGGTTGAGTTACAAAACAACTATCAGCAGCTTGCACAAAATTTCTATGATTCTCAACGGCAATTACATATTCTAATTGTGTAATAGTCATGTTATTAAAAGAAGTTATAAGGAATATCTATGTAAATATCAATATTATCAATTTGTTTACAAAGAGATTAGTGAGCAACTTTGTAAAAGAAAAAGAAATATTACTTTTTAAATGCAGTAATACTTAATTTCTTTCTAAAAGAACTAAAAATTGTACAATTTCAATATTTTATTTAAACAGAAAACAAAAAAATCATGTTATCATTAGGCTCAACATTCCCAAAATTCCAAAAAACAGCAGTAGTTTCTCTTGAAAAAGGAAAAGAATTTTACGATATCACTTCAGAAGATCACAAGAATGCTGACAAGTGGTTAGTGATGTTCTGGTGGCCAAAAGATTTCACTTTTGTTTGTCCTACTGAAATTGCTGCTTTCAATGCAAAATACGACGATTTCTCTGATCGTGATGCTGTATTAATCGGTGCTTCTACAGATTCAGAATTCGTTCACTTAGCTTGGAGAAACAATCATGACGATCTTCGTGGATTAAAATTCCCTATGTTAGCTGATACTTCTAAATCTTTAGCTGAAGAATTAGGTATTTTAGAAGCAAACGAAAAAATCGCTTACCGTGTTACTTATATCGTTGACCCACAAGGAATTATCCGTTGGGTATGTGCTAACGATTTATCAGTTGGCCGTAACGTTGACGAAGTATTAAGAGTTTTAGATGCACTTCAGACAGACGAACTTTGTCCTTGTAACTGGAAACAAGGCGAAGAAACTTTATCAGTTTAATTTCCTAATTAAGAGGCTTTATTTATTTAAAGCCTCTTAATTTTCAACTCTTCAAATTAAAATCATGTTCGGAACAGTTAGTGAAACTAAAAATAATTTGTTGGCAGAAGTAAACCTTCCTTCAACATTTGAAAGCCTTTTCCTTGATCGCTTAAATTCAGCCGACCACCGTTATATCAAAGACCTTAAAATCAATGTTTCTAACGCTTTGAAAGCACAGACTTTGAAAGAGAAAGAAGCCGTTTTGTTAGCGTTATCAGTAGCTATCAACGAAAAATCAGGCACTTTGGTTACTGCTTTGGAAGAGCTTGCAAAAAACAAAGGAGCAGAAGAAAAAGAGCTTTTAGAGGTTGCTGCTTGCGTATCTTTAATGAATGCTAATAACGTATTGTATCGTTTCCGCCATTTTATGGATAAAGAAACTTACAATAATATTCCAGCAGGTGTCAGAATGTCAATCATGATGAACCCTGTCCTTGGTAAAGAATTCTTTGAATTATTAAGCTTAGTTATTTCAGCCATCAATGGTTGTGAAATGTGTGTTACTTCGCACGAAGCGTCAGTAAAATCTCACGGTGCTACAGAGCAGCGTATATTTGATGCCGTTCGTTTGGGTGCTGTTATCAAAAGCTTTATTACATTGTTGTAATTGAGCAATACCACTTTTAATTATCCCGCTAGATGAGGGTCAGCGAAAGCTGGCTCTTTATTTTTTGCCTTTTCCTATAATCTGTTTGTTGATAATGCCTAACCAAACATTTCTGCCCGTACAATTCCAATGCGTATCACTTTTTAGATAATACTTTTCAGGTGATTTTCTGAAAATTCCATAAGTATCGATAATAGGAACATTCAAAGCTGGATTGCTTTGAATACGCTCTATTAAATGATTGTATTTCCCTAATTCGGGCGATTGTACACTTACTTTGTTGGGAATAATGGATAGATACACTTCATCAAAGCCTGCCTTCAAATATTTTTCTTTACTATTGTTAGCATGAGTAACAAAGGTATCAATCATGGCATCGGTAACAGGGAAAAAAGCAGAACGCCCGTGGGTACTATCGGCCTCCTCCATATAAAATAAATGCTGTTTATCTGATGATAATATCACTTTAGGTTCTATCCTATCAAAGAAAACCAAATTCATTTTAGCTTTCAATTCTCTGAACCACAGAAATATATCATAATTAAACAAGGTATGTTCTAGACGTTCTTCTGTACCGGGAGGAAATATTACAGCGGATACTTTTTCCCAGCCACTAATTACTTTTTGACGAAAACTTAAGTGTGGTTCTTCAACATTTCCTACAGGTGTTTCACAACTGAAATTATCTACATCTTTTGAGAGATGTTCTTTGGCTGACCTTTCTACTGATTCCAAAATCAAAATATTCCTTTTAGTGCTATCTAAATGAATATAGGTATTTTTTGCCCAATGGATGTAGGTGTATTTACCAACATTAAAATCTGTTTTATTGACTCTCGCTTCCTCTGAAAAGCTATCTCCAATAATATACAAATGTACGTTGGAAGTATCGTTGTTTAAAGCTTGTGTATTTTCATGACAATTTTCTGCTTTTTCTTTAAACTCAGGCAAATATGAAAGGCGGTACAAATCACCAAACCGATAATCGTCTGGAAACAGTTTGGTACTCATGTAAATAGCTGGAAAGTAAGCTTGTAGCCACAAAAATATGGACAAAATGAGTACTGAATATTTTAAAATACTTTTTAACATAGGAATGAAGCTTTCGGATGTCGGATGTCAGCTTTCGGTAATCGGATATCGGATTTCAGCTTTTGGGTTTCGGATGTCGGTCGTCAGCGTTCAGTTATCGGATTAATAAAAGCTGACTTCTGAAAGCCAAAGTCCGATAGCTAAAAAAAAACGAAAGCCGACTGCCGAAATCCGAAAGCCCTCTTAAAGTTATCGGATTAATAAAAGCTGACTTCTGAAAGCCAAAGTCCGATAGCTAAAAAAACCGAAAGCCGATGACTGATAGCCGACAGCCTCTTTAAAATTGAAAATAGATAAAATTATTGGTATTGAACACTCCAAAGTAATACACCAAAATCATCAAGACTGATACCAAACTATAAAACTTGATATTGCTTTGTGTATTGATATAAAAATACCTCAATTCTTTCCAAAGTAATAATATAATCAACCCCAACGAAAATAGCATTTCGACGTTATTTAAGGGCGTTTGTAATAAATCATTTGGCGAAGAAAAAGATATTCTCTTTAGAATCAACAAGGCATCCGTCATATTTTTTGCTCTAAAGAAAACCCATGCCAACATCACTAATATAAAGGTTGTAATCAAGTTGATGCCTTTCCCTAACGTATTTTGGGGCAAAGTTAATTTAGGGAAATATTTATTTCTAAAAGCAGCTATCACCAAGTATAGTCCGTGTAGAGAACCCCAAATGACAAATGTCCACTGAGCACCGTGCCACAAACCACTCACCATAAAAACCACAAATTGATTGAAATATTTTCGCCATTCGGCTACACGGTTTCCACCCAAAGGAATATACAAATAGTCACGAAACCACGTAGAAAGTGAAATATGCCATCTACGCCAAAATTCTGAAATAGATTTTGAAAAATAGGGACTTTTAAAGTTCTCCATCAATTCAAAGCCCATTACTCTGGCAGAACCCAAAGCAATTTCAGAATAACCAGAGAAATCGCAATAAATCTGAAAGGTATAAAAGAAAGTAGCGACTAAAAGCGATAGCCCATTTTTCTCCATAGGATTGCCATACGCAGCATCGACCACCATAGCCAGTCGGTCGGCAATTACCACTTTTTTAAACAATCCCCAAGCCATCATCATGAGTCCACTTTTTACTTTCTCCCAATTATACTGATGCTTTTCATAAAATTGATGAATCACATTCTGGGGTCTTTCGATGGGGCCGGCTACCAACTGTGGATAAAACATCACATAGAGGGCATAAATCCCAAAATGTCTTTCTGCTTTCTGGTTGCCTCTATACACTTCTATGGTATAGCTCATTGCCTGAAAGGTATGGAAAGATAGCCCAATGGGTAACAGAATTTTGAGGTAAGGTGCGGGGTTTCTTACATGAATAAAATGTAAGAGATGGGTAATATTAGTATTAAAAAAGTTGTAATATTTAAAAATGGCCAAGATGCCAATGTTGGAAATCAAACTGACAATCAGGAGGATTTTCCTACTATGTCCCTTTGATTGTTCTATATAAATCCCAGCGAAATAATCAATAATGATGGTAAAAAACAGGATTAAAATATAGATAGGTTGAAAAACCATGTAGAAATAACAACTTGCAAAAAGCAGTAATCTCCAACGCCCATTCCAACCCAAAGACCAGTAGCCAAGCGTAACGATGATAAAGAAAATTAAAAAATGAATAGAATTAAAAAGCATATTAACGAAGTTTCACCGACCAATTTTCAAAAGCAGTAGGCGTTGTGATATCAATGATTAATTTTTGATACGATTCTGAATAAGTAAGTACTGGATAAGACGTAGAAACCAGCGGCATTCCTCCTACGTAACTCCCATTTTCATCAAAAAAACGATAGCTTGTATAACTGTTAGTCAAAGCAAAGTATTTTCCTCCAATGCCTAGATTATAATATTTCAACCGTTTTACGCCATAAGTTTCTTCTTTAATGGTAAATATTTCACTTTCTGTTTTATCAAGCACTACTACATCTTTTCCATCCGTTTTCATAATTACCCAATCGGCATTGCGTTGGTCGGCACATAAAAAGAATTTAATCTCAATACTAGGTCTTAACAACTGTTTTTTCTCAATAATTTTTCCAGATAAATTTACACTAAACAATTCTCCATTTTCGCTCAGGGCTTTTATTGAAATCTTCTCTCCAGAACCTTCTAATATCGCTGGCCCATTGAAAGTACGGTTTAGAGCAAGCGGAAAACCATTAGGCACATTTCCATCAGCGTCTTGTAATGTAAGTTTTCCTTTTTTATCTAACAAAATAGCATATTCAACGCCTCTTAGAATAACCGTAGAGATAGGTAAAATATATTGTAGTCCACTCACAGGCTTATAATGAAGCTTTAAACTAAGCGAAGATTTATCTATTTTAAAAGACGCTGCATTGGCAGTAAAAAGTGTTGTATTGAACTTTCTATCTGTTTCTTTATCAAAAAGAATAAAATCACTCACCCTAGTGCCTGTATTATTGGTAATGGGATGTACCTCAAAACCTTCTGCATTTTTAGTAAGTAGATAGATTTTTGTAGGACAAGCCAATAATAACTGCTGTTGGGCAGTGGGCAATATTTTTACATTTTTTATCTCCCCTACTAATTTGCCAGCTAACTGATATGACCAAACAGTTTTGCTTCCTTTGATATAATGAATTTCATTATCATCATCCTGCACAAATACCTCTTGTTTTTTAGTGGAAGGATTGATTATATAAAATGGTTTTGCTGCTGAGTCTATCTTAATACTTGATAGTTTTAACCATTTATTTGAATATTTTTTAGATGGCTGTGATAAAGACAAATTTTTAAAAAACCGAAGCGAAGTTTTTTGCTGATTGATTTCAAAAATACATACTTGAATACGATTTAAAACGCTTTCATTCTCAGCAAATTTACTAGACCATGCATTTACCAATGACTTATTAAAGCCTAGCAATGCTTTATTAGTTTCTGTAATGAGCGTCAAGTTGGCAGGTCTACACTTTTTAATAAGCGCCTGATTCTTGGATGAATTACTCCAAACATCGCCTTTGCTCAAAGTAAGTAAATAGCTTTGCATAGCCGATAAGCTATTAGTCAGGATGACATTGTTTTTATATTCTGTAAAATAGCATTCCTCAAAGCCTGCAAAATATTCCCCAAAAAGCATGCTTGGAAATTCTCTGATACCTAAAGATTTTATGGAATAACCACCGTATTCAACACTTACTACATTAGCATTTTTCTCTTTAGATACTTCAACAGAGGTATTTTTTAAGATATCTAACAGCTTATTATTTCTTAGGATTAATGCTTTCCCGTTGAATTTCTCATCGCCTTCATCAAAGCCTGTAAACACTATCCCGCTTTCCAAGTTTTGATAAATATCACTATAATTAACTTTGAATGCTGCCTTTACGGTATTCCTTAAGGTATTTAATTCTTTATGGTCGTTAAAATACTTTTTAAGATTTTCTTCAAAATTTGTTTGATTGTCTATCGGTATATGCAACAAAAATGATGAAGTATTCGGAATCATGCTCAAGGTCTCTATCTTTTTAGGAGTTTGCCCCTCAAAAAAATTATCATTGGGGCTGTTGCCTATTGCACTAATAATAGATTTGTCAGATTCAAAACCAGAGAAATAATCAGAGAACAACTTAGTAAACTGCGTGGCGCCTTTATCTTTATGGATAGATATTTTATTGATAAATTTACTTATCGCATCCTTATTCAAATGCGTAGCCGTGGTTGCTACATCCTTATTAATGCTGAGCACATTGGATATTTCTTTAATCCAAGTATTTTCGCTTGGCAAGATAGATTCTTCAATCAAGATACTTGACGAACTAAAAATCAAAATATCATTTTGGATGATAAACGACAGGACTGATTTTGTGGTAGAATCTATTACTTCTGCGATTCTATAGCCACGGGTGGTATGATAAATGATTCTACTACCAGAGATATTTTCTTGAAGCTTGGAGATCTTATTGACTAAAACAGCATCATTTTGGGTAAGAGGCAGATAAGTAATATAATTCAAGTCTGCTTTTACTTCAGGCAACAAAGCAAAATATAGCATTTTACCTTTCAATAAGTCTTTTACTTCATCTGTTGAAAGACCCATTTTCTTCAATAAACTAAACTGGTTTTCAACCCGAGAAAGCAAAGGAATTTCAGCAAAAACGATTGACTCAGGATAGCCAGAAAGTTCATTGGTTTCTAATAATAGCAATGTATTATCAGGAACAAATCGTTTTAGGGTACTTAAATAAGGATTTTTCTTTTGAAAAAAAAGATAACTACCAATTCCTAAAATGGCTATTGCAAGGAAAAGTATTACCTTATTTTTCATAATGTTATCATTTTAATGGATAAAAAGATTTATCCAAAAACTGTTTTTACTCTCACTAATGCAGACGCCACCACTTGGTGCATATCATAATATTTATATTCAGCCAAGCGACCACCAAAAATCACATCTTTTTCTTCAGAAGCTAATGTACGATAACGTTTGAACATCTCAGTATTCTTATCATCATTAATTGGATAATAAGCCTCCATACCTGAAGTCCATTCACATGGATATTCTTTGGTAATAACCGTTTTGGGCTGTTTCCCAAATTCAAAATGCTTATGTTCAATAACCCTTGTGTAAGGAATATGAGCTTCGGTATAATTTACCACGGCATTACCTTGATAATTTTCTTGATTAACTACCTCATTATCAAAACGCAAGCTTCTGTACTCTAATTTACCAAAACAATAACCATAATATTCGTCGATATGACCCGTAAAAACAATTTTATCAGCAATTTCCTTAAATGCTTCTTGATTTTCGAAATAATCAGTTGATGTTCTTACCTCAATATCTTTCAATAAACCTTCAGTAAGTTTATTATACCCACCAATCGGAATACCCTGATATTTATCGTTGAAATAATTATTATCAAAGGTAAATCTAAGCGGTAATCTTTTAATGATAAATGCAGGAAGTTCAGTAGCCTTTCTTCCCCATTGTTTTTCGGTATAACCTTTAATCAATTTATGATAAATATCGGTTCCGACCAGAGAGATTGCTTGTTCTTCAAGATTCTGTGGGTCAGTAATGCCCGAAGCCTTTACCTGTTCATTGATTTTATTCTGTGCCTCCTCAGGTGTTTTTACTTTCCATAATTGATAAAAAGTATTCATATTGAAGGGTAAATTAAATAATTCACCTTCAAAATTGGCCAATGGAGAATTGGTGTATCTGTTAAATTCAACAAATGAGTTTACATAGTCCCAAATAGCTTTATCATTGGTATGGAAAATATGGGCTCCATATTTATGAACATTGATGCCTTCTACTTCTTCACAATATATATTGCCTCCTAAATGTGGCCTTTTATCTATTACCAGACATTTCTTACCTCTTTTGTTAGCTTCATGAGCAAACACAGCACCAAACAATCCAGCACCAACTATCACAAAATCATATTCTTTCATCGTTGTCCTGTTGGTTCTATTTTAAGTTTTTGATATTATTATTTAAAGTAAGCCTGAAATTCAATAATTCATTGAATGATTGCCAGCACACTTTTAACAGCTTCATTTTTCGGATAGATACCTCGCCCGTAGCTCTTTCTTTATGCACTATCGGAATATTGAATAATTCTTGTCCAGCCTTTTTTGCCATAATTGCCAGAAAAATATTCGGAGCAAAAGGGACAGGATTAGGCAATTGAGACAACAATTTCTTGAGGAAATCACCCTTGATTAATCTAAAAGGAATGTTAGAGTCCATGATAAAAGTACCATACACTACAAACATACTATATCTTAAGATACGGGTGATGAATAATCTGAAAGGGTCGTCGTGTCTTACTTCTCTATGCCCTAAGATAAAAGCAGATTGATGACGTTTTTCCCAAAGTAATTTTAAATCTTGAGGAATGAATTGGTCGTCCGAATCAGTTTGGAATACATATTCGGCCTCTAATTCAACAGCTTTGCGATAGGCATGCACTACTGCATTACCATGTCCTCCATTTTTTTGATGAACAACAATAAGTTTAGGATATAGTGGTTGCAATCCATCTAAAATTGCACCAGTATTATCTTTTGAACCGTCATTTACCACGATAAGCCTAGTTTCTTCTAACGCAAATTCACTATCTAAAAGATCCGACCAGATTTTAACTACTTCAGCCATACAATCTTGTTCATTGTAGGCAGGCATGACGATGGCTAATTTGATACTCATTCAGTATTTCGGTAAAAATAGATTTAATAAATTGATTTATAAAAGCAAAAAAAGCATAGGATTGAAAATTAGGGCTAGCGTTCAAACTACAAAAATATCGAAACATCGGTACAAAACCGATTTTAGAACAATACTTTATCGTTAACAACTTGATTTTTTGTGCTTAATAGGTAAAATATTTCTTTAAATGGTTAATGGGCTTCTCGATAATGAACCAAGATAATGTTGCAATAAAAACTGTTATTCCTAAAAAATATAGGAATTCAAAACCTATATTGAGAGTAAACAATGGAAAAATTCTTTGAATTTTGTGAAGACCTCTCAATACAATACTTGTCTGAGGAGTATGATAAAAGTTGTAAACAAAGTTGTGGTATAAATAAATACCATAACTTATGCGTCCTAAGTATTGTATGACAGGATGTTCAAAAAACCATTTCAAAAAGCCTTTATATTCAGCAATTGCTTTGGCAATCAGGAAAAAACAGAAAGTTGCTCCCAAAAAACGTTCAGCTACTACCTTCCCAAAATTCTCTACCTCTCCTGTTGCCTTTTGTTGAAAGATGATTAATCCTACACAGATAGCATAAGCAATAAAGCTAAGTACGATAAACTTAGTATTGGCTAATTTATCAAACACTTCATTCTTTTTGAACGTAAAATAGTATGCCATCAATCCTCCCAAACCAAAACAATCAAGGGCAGTAGGCATCAGCACATATTGCACTAACCAAGGTGTTCCATTGAAGTACAGCCATAACCGAATGGCAATAGAGATAACAATCATTATCATCAATAATTTCAGGTAATGACGCGTCGGTAGAAAAAGTATCAGATAAGGAAACACAAGATAATACTGCTCTTCTACTGCCAATGACCACAGGTGGTCTATCGTACCCATCCAATGTTGATTGATAGCAATATATAAATTGGTGCTGTAAGTCAGGCACCAAACCAATGTTTCACGAACTGGGGGAATATTAAAATAATATAAAGCAAAGATTGACAGAAAATAAATAGGGAAAATTCTGATGCTCCGTCTAATGATAAATTGTTTTACAGAAAACCAATGGCTTCGTCCTGTTCGGTCGTCTTTTAATTTACTTTGTATTAAAATTCTGGTAATCAAAAACCCACTTAACACAAAAAACATCGTTACACCAAGATGCCCCAATGGAAGGGGATTTCTTTCTGCCATCCAATGGTCAACTAAAACCAACATAACTGCCAAAAAACGAATACCATCGAGTTGAGAAAAATATGTTTCTTTTTTTATTTCTGACATATTAAGTAAGAGTTCTGACTTGTGAGTGACCACTCACCTTCAAGCATCATGCAATTAAGCTAATAGTAATCTAAGCTTTTCAGCAATATTTTTTTCGTCTAGTCCAGATTGAGCCTGATGGAAACCTTGGTCTCCATAAACGCCATCAGGATATCCTTGTGCCCGTAGGCTAATAAATTTGTTCAATGAAATGCCTTTTTCTAACAACTGAATCGAAAGCTGTTGTGCTAATCCGCCAATACTTACGTGTTCTTCCACCACAAGTACATTTTTGGCTTCTTGTAGGATGTTAAAAGCTTCTGTATCTATCTTTAAGGGTAATTGATAGGCCGTAAATAGGTTAAACTTATCTTTGAAGTCCTCGTTTTGCAACACCTTGATGACATTCCCCACTATTGGTCCTAATGCAACAATACTTGCCTTAGCATTGTTTGGCTTTGCCAATAATTTTATTGAATCAAAATCTTTTTCTAGTGAGGGTGTCTGTTTCCCAGCTCCCAAACGCAAATAGGCAGGGCGACCTTCAGAAATAATCTGATTTACAAAAGGCTCTACTTCGTCTGAAAATGCAGGAATCCAACATTTTACATTTTGCAAGCTACTTAGTCCTGCCAAATCTTCAATAGCATGGTGGCTACTTCCCATTATTCCGTAGCCATATCCTCCGCCATTACCTACTAAAAATACGGGTAAATTATGCAAGCAAACATCATTTCTAAATTGCTCCCAACAACGGTATACTACAAAAGGAGCGATTGAATAACAAAAAACCTTGAAGCCTTTGTAAGCCATTCCCGCTGCCAGACCAACCATATTTTGTTCAGCTACTCCAGCATTGATAAAACGTTTGCCCATCGTTTTTTGTAGGTTTTCTAAAGCATTATACCCCAAATCACCTGTAATAAACACCACTTTCTCGTCCTCGAGGGCTATCTTTTCTATGGCATCTGAAAATTCTCTTCTCATTATAGATAAAGCAATTTGTTCAATTGCTTAATTATTTTCTTTGTTCTTCTACTAGTCTCTTTATTTCTTCTGAAGTATTGTACCTTTTTACCCCTTTGCGCACACGAGTTCTGATGAATTTTGGTCTTTTCTTGGTCTCTTCAAAAATCTTAGCAATGTATTCTCCTAAAAAACTTATGCCAAGCAGGTTGATTCCTCCGAAAAACATTACTAAAACAATCACTGTAGAAATACCTGAGGGAGTATCTGGAAAGAATATATATTTTGCTAATATCTGCCAAATAATCCCTAAGATAGATAGCAAAGTCATGATTACTCCTCCATAAGACATGATTTCTAATGGCACAAAACTAAAAGAGAAAATCGCTTTTTTGGCCCACCAGATATTCTTACGCCAGTTGTTGGTGGATACACCAAACATTCTTTCAGGACGAATATAATCCACCCCTATTTGTTTGAAGCCTACCCATGCCCTTAAACCTCTCAGGAATTGTTCTGTTTCAGGCAAGTTGACTAATTCTTTTACCACTTTACGGTCAATCATTGAAAAATCGCCTGCATCATTTGGGATATTGATGTAAGACATATTTTTAAAGATTCTGTAGAAGGTCTTATAAAAGAAATGTAACCAATCTGGCATTTCACGTTGTACCCTTACACCATAGGTTACTTCATACCCTTTAGTCCATTTTTCATAAAAATTCGGAATTACCTCAGGGGGGTCTTGCAAATCGCCATCCATTAGTACTACAGCATCACCCGTTGATATTTCCATCCCTGACAAAAACGCAGCCTGTGAACCAAAGTTTCTTGAATGCGTAATACCTATTACATTAGGGTCTTTATTACAGATTCCCTCCAATACTTCTTCAGTATTATCAGGCGAACAGTCGTTTACAAAGATGATTTCATAGCGAACCTTCATTTCATTAAAGGTTTTCACCAATCGCTCATACATAAATGGAATAGCCTCCGCATCTCTATAACAAGCGATAATTGCTGTAATGACAGGGTTCAAATACGGGTTTTGAAAGGCTGGTAATACTCTTTCTTCGTATTTGATAATCTCTTGCCATTCAAAGTATTTACGCAAACCTACGTTCAGAGGGGTTTTAGCCGTCCAGCCTAAATCTTTTTCAGCTTCTGTAGGGTCACCATACCACTCTGCTAAATCCCACTGGCGTTTTTCCATGCTTCCCCATGATGGCTCTTCAAGGATGTCAAACTCTTTTCTTGAGATTTCAACTAAATCTCCAATAGTTGTTTTGATACTACTAGCAATATTATATGATTTGCCTCTGATATCAGCAGACATTTTCAAGGCTCCGTCTAGGAAAGCCTCCAAACAGTCTGTGATATAAACAAAGTCTCTAGAAATTTCTGGTGAAACGAAATTAGGGAGTTTTCCAAACCTGATTTGTTCAATCAATTTTGGCACGAGTCTATCGGGCTCTTCCCAATCTCCATAAATAGAGTATAGCCTTAAATTGATGGCATTTTTCTGAAAAACATTCGCATAAAACTGAATAGCATACGCCGCAGAAATTTTTGATACAGAATAATGACTGTTGGGCTCTAAAGCGTCACTTTCTTTGGGTGCGGTACAATTAAAGCCATATTCCGAGCTACTCCCCGCATGAATATAAACCATATCAGAGGTTAAATTTTCTAATAAATTAACCGTACCAATTACGTTGGTTTCGTAGGTAAGCCCTACATTATTTTGTTTAGAGTAAGCCCCGTAAGCAGCTAAATTGAATATTGTTTTAGGTTTATAGATATTAAATACTTCTTGAATAGAATAATTAGAAACAATATCACAATGAACGATATTTGCTGCTGGCACATTCAATAACTTCAAACGCCAAGCTTTCTGTGCACCGTGTGTTAAGGCATAACAGTCATTTCTAAGTTTAAAAATTTCGTTGAATAGATTGGCTCCAATAAATCCACTTGCACCATAAACAAAAATTGGTCCTTTAAGGGCTAGAATTTTTTCTTTTACCGAGTAGGTCATTTATTAATAATTTTCAATTTCCAAGAAATTTCTTTGAAATAATAAGTTTGTATATAGTTGGGTAATATGATACTAATCAAAATACTTGGTCTGAATTTCCTCTTGAGCACTTTGGTATTGCTCAGCATTCATGGGTAAATAATGCCATTCCAATTTATTTTCCATATACGATACTCCCTTTCCTTTCACAGTATTGGCAATTATCACTTTGGGAAGTCCATTTTTACGATTCTTTAAATAATCAATCTTTTGATAAAGCATTTCAACATCATGCCCGTCGCAATCTATGACATCAAAACCTATTGATTTCCATTTTTCAGCATCAGCCGAAACGCCTAGCACCGCATTGGTATTCCCAAAACCTTGTAGCCCGTTTTTGTCAATCATTACGATTAGATTATCCAACTGATTAGCCACAGCATAATGTCCTGCTTCCCATGTTGTGCCTTCATTGGTTTCACCATCCGACATCAACACATAAGTAAAGTCATTGTTTTCTAATATCTTATTCGCTTGCGCTATTCCTGTAGCAATGGGGAAACCATGCCCTAAAGAACCTGTAGCAAAAGGAATTCCTTTTACTTTATTAGGGGCTGGATGTGCTGGGAGGTCTGTACCGTTTTTATAATAACTCTCTAGCTTCTCGTCTGAAATATCACCGATTTCATGCAAACAGGCATAAAGGGCGGCGGCGGCATGGCCTTTTGAAAGAATAAATGTTTCATTTTCTTCTTTATGAGACATTAATGATGCAATCATTAAGTCTATACAAGAAAGCGAACAACCAATATGACCAGCATTCGCATTGAAATACATTTTTAAAATTTTCAGCCGAAGACTCCCCTGCATTTTCTTGAAGTCTTGTAATAATTCAACGCTATTATTGATGATAGTTGTCATTAGAACCCTTTGAGTATTTAGCTGTATAAACTTTAATCTAAAAAAAATCAGACGAAGTTTACACAAAAATAGCTGGTTTTTTAAGCATACCCAAAGAAATACATTATTTCTTGGTTATCGTAAATTCTACTCTCCTATTTAAACGACGCCGTTCTTCGGTAGCATTACTAGCAATTGGGCGAGTTTGCCCCCATCCTTTCGTAGTAATTCTATTGGCTGAAATCCCCTTGCTAGTGATGTATTTCTTTACTTCTGCCACCCTGCTTTCTGATAATTGTAAATTCAACTGAAAGTCACCTTGATTATCGGTATGTCCTTCAAATAGCACTTCTAAGGTCGGTATCTCTATCATTGCCTGAACGATTTTATCTAATTCTTTCATGGCCGAAGGTAGTAATTTTGCTTCTCCTTGTTCAAATGTCAGGCTATTCAATACACCCTTGTTTCCCACTTCCAATGGCAATAAATACAAGTCTTTTTTGATTTCTTGGTATGAAGTTGCCTTTGTCAAATCTATTGTTTCATTAATGGCTAAATAGCCACTCGCATTGGGTATAAAATCTATTATTTCATTCAAAGGCAACACAAATTTGAAGTTTCCGTTGGCTGGCTCATATACTTTCTCTTCTTTTTTTAGCAGTTTATTCCTTGGAATCATCGCAATGCTAGCCGTCACAGGCTGTTTGTCGGTACTCGTCAACACCCTGCCCGTGAATAGTGCTACGGGGTCTGGCTGTACTGTTTTGGGTAAGGTTAATTTAAAAATATCTTCCTTATTACTTCCATTAAATGAACATACATAAGCATATTCCCCTGATGCTGGCAAGGTAAAATATCCGTCCCAGTAAGGTGTGTTCACGCCAGCACCCAGATTTTCGGGTTCTGTCCAGTTTGTCCAAGTATCATCCAATCGCTTACTTTTAAAAATATCGTTATCGCCATATCCCGGTAACCCACGTGTAGAAAAATACAAGGTCTTGGTATCTGCCGCAATAAAGGGCGTCATTTCATGTTCGATACTGTTTATCTTTTTTCCTAAGCTTTTTGGTTCAGTCCAAGTATTATCAATTTTCTTGAAAGAAACATACAAATCTCTTTTTCCGACTGTATTCTTTCGTTGAATAGACATTACCATGATTCTTCCATCGGATGATACCGTAAACTCGGCATTGGGACTTTGGTTGTAGAAATTATCTATTTTTACCTCCTCAGGAAAAGCCCAACCTTCAGCCGTTTTCAACGAATGAGATATTCCCGAAGAAAGCTTTCCATTTTCATGGTATTTATTCATCAACAAAATTTCTGTGCCATCAGTAGAAATAGCCAAAATAGCATTTTTGTCCTTTGTATTAATCGGCAAGCCTATATTCTGTGCTTTTGTCCATTTCTCATTTTTATCTATATTACTGAAATATACATCTTGGTCTTTTGGTTTACCAAAGAAGCTGACATAGTTTCTGGTAAAATAGAGGGTTTTGCCATCACTTGAAATCACAGGAGCAAATTCCTGATGCCTTGAATTCACCCCTTTGCCAAGGTTAGTCCTCACTATCTCCTTGGGAGCATCCTCCGCAATGTTAATTTTTACTTGAATGGGCTTAGCAGATTCAGAGATACCAATGGCATCTAATTGAGGTTGGTCGTTAATGTCTTTACTGTCTACAAATACACTGATGGCATGCACTTTAAAAGAAGTTTTCTCAGGCAAAAAAATATCAAAAATCTGCCCTTTTTCATGCACTCCAGTCGTACTATTCTGTACATACAATAAGTGTTCTTTCATCAAAGAATCAAAGCCAATTATTTTTGAAATGGGTGCGTCTCCAAAACTCCTTGCAATACATATTTGCTGAATGGCCATCAATGTATCAAAACTTACTTTGATATATTCCTGACCTACCTGTGGTTTTTTGGCAGGTTGCCAAGCTAAGCCACTGGCCACAAACTGTGGCAAAACATTGGGTTTGCCTAATACTTGAATAGCCTTATTAGCAGAAGGCTGAAAAGGGATAGTATTCTCTGATGAAAACGCCAATACTTTACTAGCCCAAAACACTTGTTGGGCATTAATACTGAATGAAAAAGAATATAAAAACAAAAATATGGTCAAACCTTTACCTCTCATGAAAACCTTATTTATTCTCTTCCAAAAACAAAAACAATTTCAATTTGTTAAAATAATATAGCAATATAAAACACTTTTGAGCAAAAAAGGCTTTTTAAAACCATTGTAAAGAATAAAATCTCTTTTCATTAGTAATTACTAATGAAAAGAGATTTTATTCAACTGTGTAGAGATTTCTTAGTTCTTAACAATCATAAACTCTACTCTTCTATTAAATTTCCTTTTTTCTTCTGAATTATTACTTGCTACTGGACGAGTAGAGCCGTACCCTTGTGTCTGGATGCGTTTCATATCTACGCCTTTATTAGCCAAGTATTTTTTTACTTCATCTACCCTTTGTTTGGATAACGTTAGGTTGGCATTCCAATCACCTTGGTTGTCGGTATGCCCTTCCAACATGATTTCCATCGTAGGGTTTTCTTTCATTACTACTACTATTCTATCAAGTTCAGGATATGAGTTAGGCAAAATATCAAATTTACTCTGTTCAAAAAATACACTATTCAGCGTCATTCTTTGTCCAGCTTCAATTGGTAATAAGAAAATATTCTTTTTTATTTCTTTAAATGTATTCTCCTTTGAAAAATCTAATATTTCAGAGAATGGCATAAATCCTTTTTTGGAAGCAGAAATAGAGTACGTTTTTTTGGCAGGTAACATCAATTTATAGTCGCCCGTTTGTGGGTCGAAGGAAACACAAACAGTATCTGCATCGGTCAACGACTGAACCTTTATTTTAGCATCAATGAGTTTTCTATCTGCAAAATTATATACGCCACCCGTTAATTGAATAACGGTTTCGGGCTTAATTGACTCAGGCACTTTAAATTTAAAAATATCTTCATCGCCAATAGAATTTTCTTGAGAGCTATAATAGGCGTAATCTCCTAAGGCTGAAACGGAAAAATATCCATCCCATTCAGGCGTATTAATCCCCGCACCTAAATTTTCTGGCTCCGACCATTTCAGCCAAGTGTCATCCAAACGGCGTGTCACAAAAATATCACTGCTTCCATAGCCACTCAAACCCCTTGTTGAATAATATAGGGTCTTGCCATCTGCAGCAATAAATGGTGTGCCTTCGTCTTCAGCAGTATTAATTACTTTTCCTGCATTAACTGGCTCAGACCAAGTGCCATCTGGTTGTTGAAACGACAAATAGATGTCTTTCCCTCCATTGGTTTCTTTGAATTGTCCTGTTAGAATCAAGACCCTGCCATTGGGCGAAAAGCTATATTCGGCGTAATCAGATTTATTATTAAAGTTTTTAATAGCCAAGGCTTTCGGAAAATCCCAACCTCTATCATTTTTGGTAGACATTGATACGCCTTTCAACATTGAACCATCTTTTAAGTAAACATTATTCAATAGAATGGTTTTTCCATCAGGCGAAATGGCACAAATAGCATTGTGCTCGGTATTATTGATTGGAGCAGCCATCGGACGAGCCATACTCCATTTTCTATCGTTCTGTAGTTCTGAATACCAAATGTCTTGGTTTTTATCTTTCCCTAAGTTTTCGGGATGTTCCCATCGGGTATAATATAGCGTTTTGCCATCGGGCGAAATCACAGGGGCAATTTCACGATAAGCTGAATTGATATTACTACCCAGATTTTCTTTGAGAACGGCTGCGGGTAAATTTTTAGCCACATTCACCACTGCCCTAATGGGGGTAGTTGCTTGTGAAATACCAATCGCATCTATTTGAGTCCATCCTTTTGTGCGGGTAGTGTTCAGCACTACTTTAATGCTTCTGACTTTATAAGGAGTAGGTTTTGACAGTACCAAATTCAGCATTTTACCAATTTCATTACTTGGTGAGCTTCTATTGGTCCATAAAGTTTTTAGGATATCAAACTCATCAAAAGCTTCCACACGAATAATACTTCCCTGTCCATAATTCTCAGCTATAGCCACTTGCTGAATGGGCATAAGGGTATCAAAACTTACAATCAGGAACTCTTCTTGGGTATTATTTTGCGTGAGAGGTTGCCAAGCACAGGCTGAAATGCCTACTTGAGGTAATTTGCTTGGCTTTCCTAAAGCTTGTATAGCACGATTCTCTTTAGTAGTTTTTGCATCTGAATACTCAGAAGAAAAAGCAACTACTTTACTAGCCCAAAAGGTTTTTTGGGCAGTAGCAATAAAGGAAATGAGAAAGAATAATAACAAAAAGAATATTCTCATTATCAATGGTTTAATAAAGCGATTATGATTTTAACTGATAAATTTAAACGAAAATTGTTTTTTATTATTACTCTTTCTAAAATTTCCACTTTAAACCAACCTATTATTTGATTTTTTTAAGATTAGCTATCGTTTGCAGTGGGTCTTGCGCACCAAAAACATAGCTACCTGCCACTAGCGCATCGGCTCCTGCATCTACCAATTTCTGTCCCGTTTCTTGGTTTACGCCACCGTCAATTTCAATGATAGTTTTTAAGCCTTTTTCTTCAATCATTCTACGAAGTTTACGTACTTTATCATAGGTAGCTTCAATAAATTTTTGACCACCATAACCAGGATTTACCGACATCAACAGTACCATTTCGCAGTCTGGCAAGATTTCTTCTAATACTGATACTGGCGTAGCAGGGTTCAATACGACACCAGCCAAGCACCCTAAGTCTTTGATTTGTTGAATAGTACGATGCAAATGAGTACAGGCTTCATAATGAACAGTAATATTTTCAGCACCTAATCGTTTGAATTCAGCCAGATAACGCTCTGGTTTTTCAATCATCAAATGTACGTCCAGTGGCTTGGTAGCATGGCGATTAATGGCTTCGATAACGGGCATTCCAAAAGAAATGTTCGGCACAAAGTGTCCGTCCATTACATCAACGTGGAACCAATCAGCCTCAGAGGCATTTATCATTTCAATATCTCTCTGGAGATTTGCAAAGTCTGCTGCAAGCAACGAAGGGGCAATTAAAATATTATTCATGCATTAATAGCGGTACGTTTTTTCTTTTAAATCAAAAATTTCAATCAAACGTCCGTCTTTTTTCTTTAAGATTATTTTATTTCGTTCTTTAGTATTAATTTTTTGGATGTATTCCGCATCTTTTGGCAAATACATATTTACATATTGAGCATCAGCATTCGACTGTCCTTCTACTTTACCAATCGTATCAGCCACATACACTGTTTCGATAAAAGAGGGATACAAAATAGTATCTCCTGTTTGATAACGTTCTTCTAGCGATTTTGCTATTACAGGATAAGGATTTTTATCTCTGGCTACTACTCTATAATTATATTTAATAGATACATCGTTCAGTAAATCTTTGATGGTTTGACCCACAAAAAATAAATGAGATAACAGCACCACACCAATAAAAATATTCAAGGGCTTTAAACGCCATTTTACTTGTGAAAGTGCTATGCCTACAAATATAATGGTATAAGGAAACGAGAAACCCGAATAACGCTGGGTTAGTCCAAAAGTATGTCCATTCTTAAATGAAACAAGTACTAAAAAAATGCTTGGGAAAAAGCCCAAAATTGCTAAAAACACCAATAGTTGCTTAGCATATCCTGCTGTTTTATTATTCAAATTATGAAAGAACAGGTATGCTATTATAATACAGTTGATTAGTTCTAAATATTGAAACTTTGCAATGGTATACACAAAAAACGAAACGATATTTGCTATAATAACAAACCACAACCATTTTTTGTCTCCACTCAAGGTGAATTTTCTGATTGAAAATATCGAAAAGCCAGCTATCAAGATGGCTATCAATATATTTTTGAAACCCACAAGTTTGCTTGTTAAACCATTGCTGATAATGAACAAATCTGTAAAAATGGGCAATGCTTTCTTAAACACATTCTTGGGCGTAGCAGGGTCAATCGTTCCTGCATGTGGATTAGGCACTAATCTGGCTTCTTGATAATATACCTTTGCCTGATAGGCTAGTGTTCTAAACGTGTAATCGCCTCCGCCATAAGTAATCCAATAACCAAAAAGGGCAAAGCCAATCAATAAACTCAAGGGCAAGAAAAGCCAAGGTTTTAGTCTCCTAACATAGATTAACACATACAATCCATGCGCTATAAAAACTGTAGCCGTGAGGAAATGAGACAATAAACAAATGCCTGATAGTAAACCATAAAACAGGTATAACTTAATAGGGCTCACTCCTTTTTCTTCCCGTTGAATAATTTTCAAGAAAATGTGTGTAGCCAATAAAGTAAAGAAAAAACTCATTGAGTAGTTTCGTGCTTGTTGACTAGTAGCAATAAAAAAGGGTTCTATTGCCATCAAAGCGGCACAAATCAATGCTAAGGCAGTTTGCTTAAAATGCTCCTTTACAAAAAAAGCTAATAATAATATGGTGGCTAGTCCCCACACTACCGAAAGAAAGCGAATTGAGAAATCGCTCAATCCAAAAAGTTTTGTCCACTGATGCAATACGACATAATAGGCAGGGCTATTGCCAATATCGCTTCGTCTGTTGGCTTCAAAGTAATCTTGTATTCCTTTTTCTGCCCAAAATTCTTTAGGCGTAAAAGTTGTTTTTCCGGGTGTTGCAAAACAGTTTTTTTGTGTGCTTCCTTCTATCGCTATTCCCTGACTTACTAATAGCGATGCTTTTTCATCAAAAAAAATTCCGTGTTTATCAAGATTTATTACTCGTAAAACTAATGCAGTCGAAAGAATACTAATAAGAATAAATAGTTGAACAATAGTAAACGATTTAGAAGTATTTGTCATCAGAAGAGTAAATTTATTAATTTCTTGAAATCTTCATGGCAAAATTACCACTTATTCTACTCAGACACAAAGACAAAAGCAAAAAGCCTTGGAAACATTGATGAACAAAAAAGATAATTTTAGTTCGAAAATTTAAAATAACTTATATTTTGGCGGTAAATTCGGTAAATTTTTAAAAGCTTATTTGAATGAACCCACAGGAAGAAATCAACCAATTAACAGACAGGTTGAATGAACTGAACTATCGATATTACGTCACTGCCGATTCAGAAGTATCTGATTTTGAATTTGATAAACTTCTTGAAAAATTACAGTCTTTAGAAAAAGCGTTTCCTGATTTTGTTCGTAACGACTCTCCTACGCACCGTGTGGGTGGAGCTATTTCTAAAGAATTTGAAGCAGTAACTCACCGTTTCCCGATGCTTTCATTGGGCAATACCTATAATGAGGGAGAACTGATTGATTTTGATGAAAGAGTAAGAAAAGGACTTGACAACGAGCCTTATGAATATATTTGTGAATTAAAATTCGATGGCGTGGCGCTTTCTGTTTGGTATGAAAATGGCAAATTAGTAAGAGGTGTTACCCGTGGAGATGGTGTAAGAGGCGACGATATTACTTCAAATATCAAAACCCTTCGTACTTTACCCCTTAGCGTAAAGGCTGAAAATAT
The DNA here is from genome assembly GCF_059416265.1 of Arcicella sp. GW821-FHT09D11. Taxonomy (NCBI): domain Bacteria; kingdom Pseudomonadati; phylum Bacteroidota; class Cytophagia; order Cytophagales; family Flectobacillaceae; genus Arcicella; species Arcicella sp. GW821-FHT09D11. The sequence goes on from NZ_JBWKOV010000003.1 coordinate 46,982, forward strand.
GCCTGCTGTTTTTGAGGTGCGAGGCGAAGGTTTTATGCCTTTAACTTCTTTTGAATCGTTGAACAAAGAACGAGAGGATATTGGCGAAGCCCTTTTAGCGAACCCAAGAAATGCGGCCTCTGGGACGTTTAAAATGCAAGATTCTTCGGTAGTAGCCAAAAGAAAAATGGATTGCTATCTCTATCAATTTTTGGCCTATGACGAGGTTTTTAAAAGCCATGAAGAAAGTCTGCATTGGATGACAAGTGCAGGATTCAATGTTTCACCTACATGGAAAAAATGCAGTAATATTCAAGAAGTATTTGCCTTTATAGAACGTTGGGATAAAGCACGCTTTGATTTACCCCTCAATACAGATGGTATTGTTATTAAAATAAACTCTTTTGCTCAACGAGAAACATTAGGCTACACGGCTAAATCTCCGCGCTGGGCTATTGCTTATAAATACAAATCAGAGTCGGCTTCGACAACGTTAGAATCCGTAAGTTATCAGGTTGGTAGAACGGGGAACGTTACGCCCGTTGCTAATTTAAAGCCTGTATTATTGGCAGGGACAGTGGTAAAACGTGCGAGTATTCATAATGCAAATGAAATAGAGCGACTAGATTTACACATTGGTGATACACTCTTTGTAGAAAAGGGTGGAGAAATTATTCCTAAGATTACAGGTGTTGATGTTAGTAAAAGAGCTTTGGATTTTGAGAAAGTACAGTTTCCTACTACTTGCCCAGAATGCGGTACGCCGTTAGTGAGAAAAGACGGAGAGGCTAATCATTATTGCCCGAATGAAAAAGGTTGCCCTCCGCAAATTAAAGGGAAGATAGAGCATTTTATTCAACGGAAGGCCTTGAATATTGAAAACTTAGGAACTGAATCTATCGATTTGTTTTATCAGAAAGGCATCATCAAAAGTCCAGCTGATTTGTATGATTTAACGAAAGAAGATTTAGCCAATTTAGATGGTTTCAAGGAAAAATCTATTAATAATATTCTTTCGGGTGTTGAAAAATCAAAGGAAATTCCTTTTAAACAAGTACTGTTTGGTATCGGCATCCGCTTTGTGGGTGCGACAGTGGCGGAAAAGTTGGCAGTGTATTTTAATAACATTGATGCCATCACTAAGGCTAGTTATGAAGAGCTTTTGCAGGTTCCTGAGATTGGAGATAGAATCGCACAAAGTGTTGTGGCGTTCTTCCAAGACGAGGATAATCAGCGGTATATTGCGCGTTTACAAGCCGCAGGTTTACAATTTATCCATGAAACTACCGAAATTGTTGTGGAAGGGAACAGTTTAGAAGGAAAAACTTTTGTAATTTCGGGAACTTTTCAACATTTCGAACGGGATGATTTGAAGATAAAAATTGAAGCAAATGGTGGAAAAGTATTAAGCGGTGTTTCTGGAAAATTGAATTTTCTAGTAGCTGGTTCAGAAGCTGGTCCTTCAAAATTGCAGAAAGCCCAGAAATTGGGTGTTCAAATTATTTCGGAAGATGAGTTTTTAGAGATGGTGAGCAGTAAGCTATGAGATTTGAGATTTTTTATTAATTAATCCATTGACTATTTATTAATAAACATTCCTCATTTTCAAATTATCACACTTTCAAATTTTCAAATTACCACACAGACCAATAATTTTTTAAATATAGACGATTGTATAATCGTAAAAAATCCAAAAATGAGACCAAAATTCCACGGCGTAGCTCCAGCTTTAGTAACCCCAATGTTTGAAGATGGAAGTATTGATTATGAAGGGTTAAAAAGATTAGTACAACACGTAAGCGACGGTGGTGTAGATTACTTGGTAGTACAAGGAACCACAGGAGAGTCTGCTACAACAAGCACAAAAGAGAAGATAGCAATATTAGAATTTATCAAGGAGCATAATTCAAAGAATTTGCCAATCGTGTATGGGCTTGGTGGAAATAATACCCCAGAGGTAATCAAGGCCATTCAAGCTACTGATTTTGCTGGTATAGATGCGATCCTTTCTGTATGTCCATATTATAATAAACCGGGGGCTCGTGGAGTGATTGCTCATTATTCAGCCATTGCTGATGCCTCGCCAGTGCCAGTGATCATGTACAATATTCCTGGGCGTTCGGGGATTAATATGTCGGCTACAACTACGTTGAAATTAGCAGAACATCCAAACATTATTGGTGTGAAAGAGGCATCTTGTATCATCGAACAATGCATGGAAATTTATAAAGACAAGCCTGAAGACTTTTTATTAATCTCTGGCGACGATGTGCAGGCTGTACCTATTATTGCTTGCGGAGGCGTAGGCGTTATGTCGGTAATTGCGAATGCTATTCCTGCTCAATTCACTACGATGATTCATGCTGCTTTGGATGGTGATTTCGCGACTGCTCGTAAGCTTTTAGGGCATTTCTTAGCAATTGACCCTCTTTTATATGAAGAAGGTAATCCAGTGGGTGTTAAGAAAATCCTTGAATTGAAAGGAATCAGTGGCTCAGATGTTCGTTTGCCATTAATGAAGGCATCTGATGAGCTACGCGAAAGAATGACTGTTATTTTAGAAAAAGATAATTTATAATTTATTCACTTTTAGGGTTACTAAATCTTATTTTTACTCAAAATTAAAATCACTTATGTTTGTTCACGTAGTAAATTTTTGGTTAAAGAAAGACTTGTCAGAAGCTGACCGTCAAAAATTCGTAGAGGGCGTAAAGTCTCTTGGCAATATCGAAAGTATTAAAACGTTTAGTGTAGGTCCTCCTGCTGCTACAGACCGTCCAGTAATTGACCGTAGTTATGATTTTTGCGAACTAACGGTTTTCGATGATGAAGCAGGACACGACGAATATCAAGTACATCCCCTCCATCTAAAGTTTATAGATGATTGTAAACATCTTTGGGAAAAGGTATTAATTTATGATTCAGAAAGTATCTAAGTGGACTAAGTTAACGCTAGGTTTTGTTTGTTTGACATTTTTATTGACTAATTGTCAGCCAACCAAAACCTTTCAGCCTACTTCTTACTATAGTCCCAACTACCAAAGTGGTGGTTATGACCAACATACAGGTTTAGGCTTCAAAATTCCTGACAAATATGCTATTGACGTATTGCAGGGTGATGAAAAGCCTAAAGAAAACTTTGAAGAAATGGAGAAATTGACCATTTCGGAGGAATTTCCATTGACAGCCAATCAGGAGTACAAAGGAAGAATGCTGAAAAGAGGAAATGATCAACAAGAAAAAGAAGCAATCTTAGCTAGAATGGTGGCACAAGCCCAAGACTTAGGCGCTAGCGGACTGATGAATGTAAATTATAAAGTATTTTCAACAGCTACTACGTCTGGTTATATTTTAAGCGGTACGGCTTTTAAATATGTGTTGAAAAGGAATGTTAGAGAGAATTAACATTTTTTAAGAAAATAATTTCAAAGGCTTTCTATTAGCCGTTGACTTAAGTCAACGGCTAATAGAAAGCCTCAAATACCACTCTACTTATAATGTTTTCGTAAAAACTTTCGGGTTTCCTCCGCCCAAATTTCATATCCTTTCGCATTCATGTGCAGTTTGTCTGCTACAAAAATATCGGTCATGAGCTCACCATTGGGCAAATAAAATGCTTTTTGAATATCTAAGAAATAAACATTCTTGTTCTTCTTACAAAATTGCTTTACTGCTTCGTTCAAGGCTTTCTGTTTGTCTAACAGATGAGTTCTTGCCAAACTAGGGCGAGCAGAACAAAAACCGATTTTAGTATTAGGCAATTGTGTTTTTACTTTCTGGACAAACTCCTTAAATTCCCTGAAAATAGAATCCGGACTTTCGCCTGCACTCAAATCATTATCTCCTTCGTAAACCAACACTATTTTCGGTTTGTATTTGGTCACGATTCTCTCCAAGAAAAAGTTTAAATCGCTCATCTGTGACCCACCAAAGCCCCTATTAATTACAGGGAACTCTTTTAAATCTTCTTTGTAGGTAGTCCAAAGGCGAAACGTTGAACTTCCCGCTAAAACGATTTTGCCCATTGGAGGCATATCAATCGAATCTTTTTTCTCAAATGCCTGTATTTCAGACAAATACTTTTGAGAAAAAGTATAAAAACTTATTAATTGAAAAAACGCGATTATTAATATTTTCCTCATTTATTGTCTTCTTTTAAAAATCAATCGGTTTGATTACTCTTTGCATAATCTTACCAAACAATGGTTGCAACAGCACCAGCAGGTAAAGAAACCGTAGCTAGTTTGTCTGATTGTTTAACATTAATATCAACAGCTACTGTTTTGTCATTTTCAATAATCACGACTTTCTTGCCAGAAGGTGTCATAAAAGCCGCATTGGGTAAATTACTGTTAGTAGTACTCTGGATTCTTTTTGAACCAGTAGGTACAAATTTTGAAGCGTGACCTACGATATAATAACTCACATTACGGGTAATGCTTGAGCCAGTAATCGTTAATGCGCCTTTGCATTCCGTACATCCTCCAGGCGTATGGGGCTGAAAACTAGCATCATTCGCCAAATTCCATTCCAAGGCAACCTTACTCCAGTTTTTTACTGAACCAATGATTACATTTTTGATATGCCATTGTAAGTCTCCCGCGAAAGCTCCTTTTGATGATGTCCATTGTTCAGTAAAATACAGGTTTTTATTGGGATGAAGTGTCTGTACTTTTGAAAGCGCACTGATGTCTCCTGCATAAAGGTGAAATGCCGAACCATCGATGTATTGATTAGCATCAATATCGTTTAAGACATTTATTGGGTAATCTGGATTATCACAATTATGGTCCCAAACCACAATTTTAGTTTTAATGTTTTCAGTACGGAAAAGCGGGCCTAAATTATTCTTTACAAAATTAGCTTGGTCTGAAGAACTCATTACCATACTCGGATTATTACCTCCGTGCTGAGGTTCGTTTTGAAGCGTTAAGGCATCAATCGTTATGCCTTCCTTCTTCATTTCCACAATATATTTCGCTAAATATTTTGCATAAACTTGGTAATACTCTGGCGACAAATTTCCTCCGATAGATTTCCCGTTGGTCTTCATCCAAACTGGTGCCGACCATGGACTTCCCATAATTTTAATAGAAGGATTAATTTTGATAATCTCTTTTAAGATGGGGATAAGGTATTCTTTATCAGGTGCTAAGCTGAATTTAGCAAGGCTTTCATCTTTCTCGCCAGTTGCTAAATCGTTATAGCTAAATACTTTTTCGTCTAAGTCAGAAGCACCAACGCTTATTCTTAAATAACTAATGCCTATTGATTTAGCATCCTTGCCAAACAATTCGTTTAATAAATTATTTCTATCCGTAGCATTCAAAAGCCCAATTAATTTCGCACTTCCGCCTGTTAAGGTAAAGCCAAATCCATCAATACTCTGGAACTCCTGCGTAGTATCCACCTCGATGGTTGGATTAGTGCTAACACTTTTTAAGAATTGTACATCGTCTTGTTTTTGTAACAAAACAGATTGGTCAGAGGTAGTAAGCCAATAACTCAGTACTGGATTATTTTGTGTTACTGGCGTAGTAACCACAGGTTGTTGTGGCGTAATAGTAGGATTGAGCGATTTGCCATTGCATGCCCAAATCATGAATAAAATAACAGATTGAAAAACAGCGCGCATATTTCTGGGATAATTGTCTGAGACAAGTGAAGAGATATACTGCCAAATCGATTCTGTAAAACGAATCGACTTGGCAGTGATAATAGTTGATGATGTTTCAAATGGAAGTTCACCCAATAATAGTCTTCCCAAAACCTCATCCCCCAGCCCCTTCTCCTTCAGAGAAGGGGAGCAAACCATGGGACTTAAAGCTCCCCTCTCCTTCAGAGAGGGGCTGTGGGTGAGGTTTTAAAATAAAGAATATTTGGTTTATCTTTTTTGAGACAACCTCTTAATTATTAGTAATTAGGATTTTGTTTGATTTTAGTATTTTCTAATTCTTTGAAAGGAATTGGGAATACTTCGTTTTTACCAGCCTTGAAACCTCTGCTCGCTAAAACAGTAGCTGCTTTGCCAGTTCTTACTAAATCAAACCAACGGTGTCCTTCGCAAGCAAGTTCTAAGCGACGTTCGTTAGCAATAGCATTTAACGAAACTGGGATAGAAGGCAATCCAACTCTTGAGCGAACAGCATCTAATAATGCTTGAGCTCTTGCACCTGTTCCGCCTAAAGCCTCTGCTTCCATCAAATAGCTATCTGCAAGTCTGATAATATATGAATTTTGTCTAAAGTTCAGCTCAACATTCCCTAAACCTGTAGAAACGTCAGATTGCTTTGGCATAAACTTATTGATAAAATAGCCAGTATCCTGATAAGCAGAGATATAACTGATTTGTTTAGCCGCTTTCAAGGCCTTAGCATCCAAAATAGTAGCGGCAAATCTAGGGTCATCTTTCAAAGCATCGTATAAATCTTGTGTGATAGGATTGAATGCCCAACCACCTGAATAATAGGCTGGTGCAGTAGAACCCGCTGGACGAGTCAAGGTTCTTGGACCAACCATTTGTACTACGCTATTTCCTTCGTCAGTACCAGCACCCCAGTTACCCCAACCTGCATTACTTGCACTTGTATGCGCAACCTCTAAAATAGATTCAGTATTGAACTTATTTGCGAAAACCCACAAATCAGCAAAATTACTAAGCAATTTGTATCCATAAGGATTCGTTCCTCCCGGTGTTCCGTTAACGATAGCTAATTGTGCGGCTGCTTCCGTCAATTTGTTATCGTACAAATACACTTTTCCCAATAAAGCTTGAGCCGCACCTTTTGTCAATCGTCCAGCATCGGCAGCAGGAACAGTAGTAGGCAATACGGCAATGGCATCATTCAAATCTTTTTCAATTTGTGTATACACCGCAGCACGGTCAGCCTGAACAACATTGTAAATTTCAGACGAAGGAAGCGGCGTAGTAATAAGTGGAATATTTTTAAACATTCTCACCAAATTGAAATAATACAAGGCTCTTAATGCTTGTGCCTCGCCTACGTATCGTGCCTTTAACGACGCATCCATTGGGATAGTAGGTAATTTTGATAGCAAAAAGTTGGCTCTAAAAACGCCTTGATAATAGTCGCTCCAAAAACTAGCTGGGATAGTTGTTGGGCTAAGCGTATAGTTTGAAAATGTTTGCAAACCTAGTCCATCTGTAGCACTACCACCCCCTGCTACGTGGTCATCTGAACCAGCATTCAGCATGGTAATCATGTTTTCAAAACCACCAGAGTTTTTTCTCATGACATCATACACTGCCACCAATCCTGCAAATGCTTCAGATTGATTGGTATAATAACTTGCTTCTAAGCTACTGCCTTTCGGAAGTACTTCTAAATAGCTTGAGCTACAAGAAGCAAGTACAGAGGTTGCTATTGCGATAAGAGAATATTTGAATTTATTACTTTTCATCTTTGATAATTTTTACATTAAAATTTTAAATTAAGACCAAATTGGATTGAGCGGGCCTGAGGATAATATCCTCTGTCGATACCAAAAACATTACCTCCAATTTCTGGGTCATAACCAGTATATTTTGTAATTGTCAGGAGGTTTTCTGCTGTTAAGAATAATCTTAATTTTTGTGCTCCAATTTTATTAGTAATGCTACTAGGAAGGGTATAACCCAATTGAATAATTTTGAATCTTACAAAATCACCATCTTCTAAATAGAAATCAGAAGGCTTTCCAAAGTTTCCGTTTGTATCATTATTGGTTAATCTTGGGTAACTGTTAGATGTCCCCTCTCCTGTCCAGCGGTTTAAAACTTGTGTTTGGTAGTTTGCATTAAGAATATCTAAGCGACGAAGTCCTTGGAAAACTTTGTTGCCACCTGAAGCTTGCGCGAAAATCATACAATCAAAGCCTTTATAATCCATATTGACAGTTAAGCCGATGGTATATTTAGGTAATCCACTTCCAAGAAATTTCTTATCATCATCATTAATCGTCCCGTTTCCATCTGTATCAACCCATCTGAAATCACCAGGTTTTGCATTTGGCTGAATTACGTTGCCTTCTGCATTTTTGTAGGCGCTCACTTCAGCAGCGTTCTGGAATATGCCAGCCGTTTGGAATCCGAAAAATGAATTATATGGTTGACCAACTTGTGTACGGGTTATCGACCCCATTGATTGAAAACCAGCAGCACCCGACGTAATAAATGAAATACCATTTCCTAAGAAAGTAACTTCATTTTTCAAGTAAGAAACATTACCATTGGCAGCAAAATTGAAATCACCAAAGCGTTTTCTATAGCCAAGTTCAAGTTCAATACCTTTGTTTTCCATATCAGCCACGTTACCCACAGGGCTACTTGTTGCACCTACATAACCTGGTAAAGTAATGGTTTGCAAAATTCCAGAAGTCTTTTTGCGGTAAACCTCTAATGTCAACGTAAGGTTATTCAACAACGTAGCATCGATACCAATGTTAGTTTGTGCTGTTTCTTCCCATTTCAAATCTGGGTTTGAAGGAGCACTTGGGCTAAAGCCTGTGATAATATCTACTCCGCCTGTTCCATAAGTATAGTTTCTACCACCAACAATAGTAGATAAATAACCAAAGTTTAGAATGGCATCATTACCTGTTACACCATATCCACTTCTGATTTTCAACGTTTTAACGATACCATCTTCTTTCCAGAAATTTTCGTTTGAAACGACCCAACCAGCAGAGAATGAAGGGAATATACCGTATTTGTTATTACCTCCAAATCTTGATGAACCGTCTCTACGAATAATACCTGTGAACAAATATTTTTCGTTGAAATCATATGTCAAACGACCAAATAAAGATGTTACACGGTGTTCGGTTCCTGTATACGCACTACCCGTTCTTTGGGCTGCTGGCAATGAAAAGTTAAATGAAGCATCAGGATAAGTATTCACTGGTAAATCAGAATAAGTGATGCTTGTCCCTGTAGTAATGTTATCAATATAAAGCCCTTGACCTAACAAAACACCGATGTTATGACTGCTAACTTTTTTATTATACATCACTGTATTTTCAACATTCCAGCCTAAGCCATTATTCGTTCCTCGGCTAAAAGTATTCTTTATTGCACCCGAAGTAGCACTTAAATAGTATTTTGGTGTAAAAAAGTCGCCTCCCCAATAAGAAAGTTTTGCACCAATCGTACTTTTAAATTTCAAGTTTGAAACTGGCGTAACTTCAAGAAAAGCATTTCCGACAAAATCATCAGACGAATCAAAATTGCCTAGTCTTACTTGCTGATAAGCAATTGGGTTTGTCATTTCCTGACCTACAATTGAAGATATTCCGTAAGGTCTACCTTCGCTGTCTCTCAATACTGGGTTCGTCGTATAAATTGTTGAAGCTGTCGCTGTTGGGTCTGTTACAACTAAAGGAGTGATAGGGTCTAAATTGATTGCCGAACTCAAAGGGCCACCAAATTCACTGTTGGTATTACCTAAACCAACCGTTTTTTGGTGAGAGTATGCCAAGGTTTGACCTATTGAAATATATTTAGATAGCTTATGGTTTGAATTCAGACGAATGTTATCTCTTCTGTATGAAGAAATGTCTTTTAACACAATCCCTTCTTGGCTTTGAGTGCCTGCTGAAAGGAAAAAGCTTGATACATCATTTCCACCGCTAATACTCAACTCATGGTTTGAACGCTTAGCACTGTTATTAAAAATAGCCGCTTGCCAATCTGTTCCTGTTCCTAATGATGAGGGATTAGGGAAAAGTACACTTCCACCAGCAGCAACAGACTTTTCATTCATAATAAGTCCATATTCCGAAGCATTCAATAATTTTAACTGCTTAGCTGGCTCTGAAGAACCCACAAAACCTGTATAATTCACGCTTAGTTTACCCGACTTTCCTCTTTTTGTTGATACCAAGATTACGCCTGAGGCTGCTCTAGCACCATAAATTGCCAATGAAGCAGCATCTTTCAATACTTCAATTGATTCAATGTCTGACTGGTTGATAAAACCAATACCGCCATTATCGATAATTACACCATCGATTACCCAAAGAGGGTTGTTTCCTCCGTAAGTATCAAAAGTAGTAAGTCCACGTACACGAACCGTAGAAGCAGAACCTGGCTGACCAGCATTGGCAGCAATCGTTACACCAGATACACGTCCTTGAAGAGCCGTTTCGATACGTCCACTTGGAACATTTTCAAGGTCTTTCGCTTTTACGCTAGAAATGGCACCTGTCACAACACTTTTCTTTTGTGTACCATAACCAATCACAACCACCTCATTCAAATCTTTGATGTCTTCTTCTAATTTCACATTCACCAAAGTAGTATTACCCACTGCTTTTTCAAGAGGCTTGTACCCAATAAAGCTAAAAATTAAAATATCATTGGGCGTTGCGTTGATTTGGTATTCTCCTGTTGCATTGGTAGTTGTACCTTTTGTAGAGTTCTTTACCTTGATGGAAACCCCTGATATAGGTACATTTGAATTAGCATCAATTACTTTTCCTCGTATCTCTGTCGACTGCCCAAAGACAGAAAGAGTACACATACTCAGCAATAATAAACATAAGTAGTTTTTAAATTTCATAAACTTTTTAAGATTAAAAATTTGGAATAAAATACCTGTTTTGAACAAACCCGACAGAGCGAATTAATACGTGCTAACGCTTGGGCTATTCAAAAACCGAGAGCAATATTAAAGACGAGCATGGGCATAACTAAAAAAAACGTATACACTTCAATTACGTTTGATTTTAAAAAACACTACGTTACTACTACTCTTATATTTACATCTACCTAATTATCAATACTTTAATACATATAATTAATATAAATATTTGCATATAAAATTGTATCTTTGTGTCCACTTAAGATGATTGCTTTAATTTATCAGTAGAAAAACATGAAAAACATTTTCTCCCTTATTCGGAGCTTAATAATATTATATCTTCAAATTGTTAGTAGTAATTCACTTTTTGCACAAGCCATGCAAGAGGTAAGTCAAGATAATTCTGTCAATGCCCAACCTGCTATTTTAAGTTTTGTAAAAAGTGATTTCAAAAGTGATTCGCACTTTAGCATCGGATGCGAGGCCAATGATGGCACCATGTTTTTTGGTAATTATGAAGGCGCTGTCAGTTATGATGGGAACAATTGGAAAAAGATATTTTTACCTAACAATTCATCTATCTATAGTCTAGTAAAAACAAAAAGCGGAGAAATTTATGCGGGAGGTTATAACGACTTTGGCACCTTAAAAAAAGACATCTATGGAAAATATGTATTTCATTCGATGGTCAATCAATTGAAATTATCTAACCGCAATTTTGAAAATATATGGAGAGCTAATAGTATCGGAGATTACATTATTTTGATGTCATACAACGAACTGATTGTTATTAATAAAAATGTAGCAACCATCATCCGTGCGCCAAAAACATTTGTGTATGGTAGCCAAATAGAGCATAATTATTTCATTCAAGACTATGAAAAGGGATTTTTGTCACTAAATCTTTCAAGTAAGAAGTTAGAACCTGTTTTCCCTGCAAGCTATTTTAAAGACGAGGTTACTACGGCCATTTTACCTACAAAAGTGCCCGATGAAATATTGATAATGACACGCAGTGGAAAGATTTTTTTAGGGAATACACAAACCAAAAAGATAGCAGTTATTAAAGAGATATTTTCAGTAAACGATAATGACCAACTCAACTGTGGGATTCGGAAAAATGATGATTTGTATTTAATAGGTACGCTAGGGTCAAAATTGTTGTGGTACAACTATAAAAGCAATACTTTGTCATACAATACTGAATTTCAGAACATTATCAAAAATAATCCTATCATCAATCTATTTATTACGTCAAAAGGTGACATTTGGGTATTAAAAAATAACGGCTTAAATTTTTTAATCTACAATTCATCCTATCAGAATATTTTTGACAAAGCCTCCATTTATGATATCCTGATTAAAAACAAGAAAATCTATTTAGCGACCAATCAAGGCATATTTTACTCGACAATTCCACAGAATATCATGAGTAATAATTATGATTTTAAAGCCATTAACCAATTAAAAGGGCAAACATGGACTATCCAAAGTTTTGGTGACGACATCATCGCTTCGCATAATATTGGTATTTTAAAAATCACGGATAATACCTATAAAAAAATTTCTGCGCCATCTGGTTTTTGGAAAATAACGCCCATTGCCAATAAACCTAATTGGTATTTAGGGTCAAATTATAATGGGGTCTATTTGGTAAAAAAGAACGGTAAGGAATGGTCTATTAATAATAAAATTGAAGGATTTAATGAATCTACCCGTGATATTTCGCCAGATACCAGCCCCAATACTTATTGGGTTTGTCATGGGTATAAAGGGGTGTTCAGAATCAGAATAGATAACGATTATCAGCGTGTAGAATCCGTTGAAAACTATACCAATACCAATGGATTTATTTCTCCTTTTAATATCAATGTCCATAATTATGAAGGAAGAGCCATTTTTACAACCAATACAGGGATTTATCAATTTGACGAAAATACGAATTCGTTTGTGCTCCATCCTACTTTAAATACAATTTTAAACCCACAAAAAAATACCCGAAAAATATTCAAAACGAAAGACAAAACATGGGCTATTGAGGATGATGAGTTAGGCTATTTTACAGAAAAAAATCCAGTGTTTGAAAAAAATACTTTTCTTAATTTGAAAGGAACATTTAATAAAGGCATGGAGGTAGTACTGCCTGTTGATAATGACAAAGTATTTGTTGGTACACACAATGGACTTTTTTTATATGACACAAAAATTCCGAAGCAGCAAAAACAGCCCCTTACTCAGATTAGTAGAATGTGTTATTTGATAGATCAAACTGAACATGAATTACCAATCAATCATACCAATAATGAAATAGATATTCCTAATGGTGCTGAAATCGTAAGAATTGAATTTGCTGTACCACAATTAATCTCGAATATTGGTGTTCAATATAGTTATAAATTGAACCCTACCGATAAAAATTGGTCTAACTGGACGAACAATTCATTCAAAGAATACACCAATTTGAGTCCCGGCACTTATGTATTTACCTTAAAATCACGAAACCTCCTAGGTGTTGAAGCAACGGAAGCGAAAATGATTTTTACGATAAAACCAAAGTGGTATCAGACTACTTTAGCCTATTTAGTGTATGTTTTTTTAGTCATTTTTGCATTAAGATATGCCTATTCGCTTATTAAGAAAAGGCTTGAAATAGAGCACCTTAAAACTAGAAATGAAATAGAAAAATCTAAAAAATTAATAGAACTAGAGCTTGAACAGCTAAAACTAAAAGAAGATAAAGCACAGATTGATAAGTATACGGAGGAGTTGGATAGAGACATTATTATAAAGAGTAAAGAACTAGCCAATTATACATTAATGTTGAGCCAAAAAACGGAGGTTTTTCAAGATATAAAGACAGATTTACAAGAGCTTAAGACTTTACTAAAAAGTGATGAATCGAAGAAAAAGTTATTGGATATTTACAAAAAGTTAAACTCGGAGAAAATAGGAAGTGATTTTATAGAAATTTTCGATGTTAATTTTGAAAAGGTAAACCATGATTTCTTTAAAAAACTAAAAAGTATTTATCCAGAATTATCTCAGCGAGAACTTAGGCTTTGTGCCTTTGTAAAAATGGATTTCAGTAATAAACAAATTTCGCCCCTTTTGAATATTTCAGCCCGAGGTGTTGAAACGGCTAGGTTGAAAATTCGTAAGAAATTACAAGTTCCCCATGAAGAAAGTTTAAGTGTGTTTTTGGAAAAGATTGTTTGATGATGTTGTATGGCATAATAAAACAAAACGAGGATAGTTTGATTTATCAGACTATCCTCGTTTCATATAAAAAAGCTCAAAGCTCACAACTGAAAGCTCAAAGCTACTTCTTACTCACTTTCTCATCTTTTTCAAAATCTAACGCGACAGAGTTCAAGCAATAACGTAAACCTGTTGGTTTAGGTCCATCTTCAAAAAGGTGTCCTAAATGTGCTCCACAACGACTACATAATATTTCTACTCTTTCCATGCCAAAACTATTATCGGCTACTTCCAAAATCGCATCTTTGTGGATAGCCTTATAAAAAGATGGCCAACCTGTTCCAGATTCAAATTTTGTTTGTGAGTCGAAAAGGGGGAGTTTACAACATACACACTTGTAAATTCCTTTTTCATGGTTTTTCCAATATGCTCCCGAACATGCTAATTCAGTACTTTTTCTTCTGGTTACTTTAAATTGCTCTGGCGTTAAGATTTTCATCCATTCAGCATCCGTTTTCACTACAGTAAATTTGTGGTGAGTAACTCCTGACGACTCTTCCTGTGCGGTACAATTCGTTAATATTGACATGCAAGTAATTAATGTTATGATGATGATTTTCATTTCCTTATTCTATGTTTTAATGTATTTACTTTAATTACGAAAAAAGGAAGCATATAGTTTACGAGCTAATCTATATTTAACTATTATTTGTCCAAAACTGTCGGGGAGATGACATTTTTAGCTATAGGCTCTAAGCTTTGAGCAATGAGTTATGAGCCTTTAGTTTGAACTTACATAATATAGCTTAAGACTTACTTACAGCTCAAAGCTTATTGCTCAAGCCTCATAGCTTATAGCTATCGATAAACCTTCTGAGAAGGCACTCTTGATAAAATCACTAAACCAATGATAAAGAAAACTGTGAGGATAAGTACACTCATACGCATACTACCTGTTAGCTGATTGACCAAGCCAAACATAAACGTACCAATTACTGTTGAAAGGCGGTCGCAAACATCATAAAAGCTAAAGTATGAAGCAGTGTCTGTCGTTCCTTCTGGAATTAGTTTTGCATAAGTAGAGCGTGAAAGCGACTGTATTCCGCCCATTACAAACCCGATACCCGTTGCCAAAATATAAAACTGATCACGGGTAGTAACAAAATAGGCAGCAATACAAATAACTACCCAACAAACCACGATGATAGATAGCGATTTAGTATTACCAATGTTGCCAGAAATCTTCGCAAAAAGATACGCTCCTACAATAGCAACCAGTTGTATCAATAGTACCGTTACAATCAATGCATCAGAAGGCAATTTTAGCTCTTCACTACCAAACAATGCTCCAAGATACATGACAGTCTGTGCTCCCATATTATAAAAGAAGAAAGAACTCAAGAAACGCTTGGTATTTTTTAAATTCTCTAATTCATGAAATACCTTTTTTAATTCCTTAAACCCATTAAAAATCCAGTTTCCTCCATGTTTTTGAGCAACAGCGTTATCAGGCAAATAATGAAATGAATATTGAGCGAATACTATCCACCAAATACCTACAGTCAGGAATGAAATTCTTGAAGCCTCTCCCCCAGTAATCCCACCATACCATTCTGGTTTTAGCACCATTGTAAGGTTTTGAATCAATAATATCACACTACCGATATATCCCATGGTAAAACCTCTGGCTGATAGCCTGTCGTATTGGTCTTCCGTAGCGATTTCGGGTAGATAAGAATTATAAAAAACGATACTTCCCCCCCAACCCACGATTGAAAATAAGAAAGCAAAAGTGCCTAAATAATAGCTCCCTTCCACAAAAAAATACATGAACATACAGCTAATAGCACCAAGGTAGCAATATAAACGCATGAACGCTTTTTTGTTGCCTGTATAGTCAGAGATGGCCGATACTAAGGGAACAGAAAATGCTAGTAATAAAAAACCCACTGAAACTGCGTATGAATATAAAACGGTATTTTCGAGTTGAAATCCAAAAAAATCTAAGGTTCTGCTTTTTGATGGCAACATTACTGCTGCAATAGGATAATAAATCGGGAAAATAGCGGAGGTAATGGTCAGAGAGTGTACAGAATTTGCCCAGTCGTACATTGTCCAGGCGGTTAAAGTTTTAGGATTATTCTTCATGGGTCGATTTAAGATATGATATACTCTGCATTAATTGATTATAAGTATTTAGCAAATATAGTTGAATGTAATATTTTTTGCTTAAAAACCAGATTAGTCAATTCATTAAATTCACTAAAAATTTCTTCTTTGGTATGGGAAAATACTCCTTTTAGTTGTTTACTAGTAGAAAATACCTGTAAATTGGTCACTTTGTAACAAAATAATTTTATGTCACAGCAGTTTTTTCATCTTAAAACCCTGAACTCAACCATATTAATACTCGGATAGGAAACTTACATTTTGCGGGGAACATTATAGCGAAATGTTTGGAGGTTTTGTTAATCATCAAAATATTATTCAAAATAAGGATAAGAAGAATTATTGCTTCTATTAATTTTATCAACTTAGCATGAAATATTTAACTATAATTCTTATAAACAAAAACAAATTATGTCACTTCAAAATAAAACCATTTTAGTAACTGGTGCAAGTAAAGGGATTGGTAGAGCATTAGCTTTATTGTTAGCCGATAAAGGGGTAAACTTGAGTTTAGTAGCAAGAAGTAAGGCTGAACTTAGTACGTTGAAAACTGAAATAGAAGCTAAGGGTGCAAAGGCTGAAATATTTGTAGGTTCTGTAGGTGATGAGGCTTTTGTAAAAGAAACAATTGCTTCTACCATTGGCACTTTTGGTAAAATCGATGCCTTGGTTAATAACGCTGGCTTTGGCGTTTTTAAACAGGCTACAGATATAACTACAGAGGAATGGGATGCTATTTATGAAACCAATGTAAAGGGTACTTTCCTGTTTTGTAGAGAGGCTGTTCCATTTATGAAATCGGCTGGCGAAGGGCATATTATCAATATTGCATCAGACGTTGCCAAGCGTGTTTTTGATGGTGGTTCTTTATACTGTTCTTCAAAATATGCACAAGATGCTTTTTCTATGGCTCTTCGTAAGGAGGTTCGTAAAGATGGTATCAAGGTTTCGGTAGTGTATTCTGGTTTGGTGGATACTTATTTTCATACGCGTCCAGAAGGAGACCCATATCAAGCGCAATATTTAACTTCTCAAAATATGGCTGATACGATTACTTATATCCTAGAAGCACCTAAACATGTGGTGATTGATGAATTGATGATTCATCCTATGAGCCAAGAGTATTAAAAATAGGTAGGGACGAATTGCATTCGTCCCTACTGTATGTTGTTGTATTTATAAATAAATAATAAAATTTCAGGCATTAAACATTAATTTTGATGGTAACGTCAAACCAGTAATAAACAGTTAATGTCAAATACGTATCAATTTCTGAAAAAACTTATTGTCAGAACACCATCACTACCATTTATAGATGATGTTTCAGAAGCATTTCTGAAAGATTTAATCAATCTTCCTATTTTTTCAGAAGCACTTTACCTAGCCTCACCAGTCCTCTATCATGAAGCACTACTCTGGAAAGATGACAAAATATCAGACCCTAAGAAAGCCCAGAAAATAGCTTATTCAATCAGTAAATATTACAGCAGAATGAGTAGTAGATGTACTCCGTTTGGTCTCTTTGCAGGTTGCTCTGTCGTTGAATGGGATGAAGAAACCAACCTACAGCTAGCCTCTGAAAAGCAGAGAAGTACTCGTTTAGATATGCATTATGCTGGTGCTTTGGCACAAAGTTTATCAGAAGTTCCGCTTATCAAAAAACATTTAAAGTATTATCCCAATTCAAGTATTTACCAAATTGGTAGTGAAATACGCTACATAGAATATAAGTATATTGAAGGACGTAGAACGCATCAAATCACCGCTTTTGAATGGTCTGAATACATCACTTTAGTGCTAGATACTTGTAAAAGAGGTGCTAAAATACAGGATATTGTACCCTATTTAATAGATGATGATATTTCGGAAGAAGAAGCAACCGACTTCATAGAGCAATTGGTGGATGCTCAACTATTGGTTAACGAGTTGGAACCAGCCATTACAGGCGAAGGATTGACCCAGCAAATGTTGAAAGTTCTTCAAAATATTAAGGTCGAAGAACAATATAGCCCAATATTATTAAACATCGAAGCAAAGCTAAAAAACATAGACGCTCATCAATCAAATGATATAACTGCTTATCAGGAAATCATCGCATTGATTAAGCAAATGGATGTTCCGTTTGAAGATGGGAAACTATTTCAGACTGATTTGGTCAAGGTATTCAATCAAAAAAAGCTTTCTTTTACTTATCAAGAACAACTAAGCGAAGTTGCTGAGGTTTTGTTTCAGCTTGGTCAAAAGCCTATCAATCCACTGCAAGAAGAATTCATTCAAAAGTTTTATGACCGATACGAAGGGCAAGAAGTTCCTCTTTTGGTAGCCCTTGATACTGAAACAGGCATAGGTTATGGGCAAACGGGAAAAAGCAATTATACCCCCATTGCCAATGGTTTTGAAATGCCGAGTATCGAAAAAGATGAAATAGTACTTCGTCAAAATGCTTTTAAGCAATACCTCTTCAAGCAATATTTAGTAGCAAATAAACAGGGCGCTTATGAGATAGCATTGAATGTGAAGGAATTACAGCATTTTCAACAAAAAAACTATAAAGTCCCAAGTTCTACTTCATTAATATTCCGATTAACAGGTGACGAACAATATCCTATTTATCTTGAAAAATTAGGAGGAGCCACTGCCATGAGCTTATTAGGCAGGTTTGCACATACTGATGCTGAAATATTTAATATTACAAAAGAGATTGCACAGAAGGAACAAGCACTTAATCCTGAGGTAATCTTTGCAGAAATCGTGCATTTACCCGAAAACAGGATTGGCAATATTTTACTTCATCCCGTTTTCTGGCCTTACGAAATTCCCTATTTAGCAAAATCATCATTGCCCGAGCAAAATCAAATTTTGCTGGAAGACTTAATGGTTTCTGTTAATTACAGCCAAAAGAAAATCAAGTTAATATCAAAACGACTTAATAAAGAAATTATTCCTAGATTAAGTAATGCTCATAGCTATTCGCTAAATGCGTTACCCATTTATTATTTCTTGTGTGATTTACAGGCTCAAAATATACCTATTTCCTTTAATATTTCTTGGAAAAATGTAGTACCTAACGCTAAATTTCTACCAAGAATCACATTTAAAAATATTATCATAGAATCTGCCACATGGAAATTTGAGAAAGAAGATTATCAGGAGTTAATCAGTTGCTCTCCTGATAATTTATTAGCTTCCCTCAAAGATTTCACACAAAAATGGGCAATACCGACTCGCTTTGTATTAGCAGATTTCGATAATGAGCTTTTAGTAAACACTGATAATTTGTTGAGTGTGCAAACATGGTTGGATACTATTAAAAATAGAAAAGACATTGAATTAAAGGAATTTTTGTTCAACACAGCAAGTGATATTGTTATTAATCAAGATGGGGAGACTTTCACGAATCAATTTATTGCATCTTTAATCAATAAGAAAACTGTTTTTGAAGGTATTCTTCCTATCAAAAAAGCGAACAATGACCCAAGACGTAAATTTTCCTTAGGCTCTGAATGGCTTTATGTAAAAATATATTCAGGGGTAAAAGCTGCTGATGATATTTTGACACAAGTCATAAAACCGTTGGTAGAACAATTCTTCGCAGAAAAGGTAATAGATAAATGGTTTTTTATTCGTTATCTAGACCCTGACAATCATATCAGAGTAAGGTTCCATTTTACGGATTTACAATATTTAGGTAAGCTAGTTATCGCCTTAAATGAAGCCTTAACAAATCTTGAAACAGAAGGAATTATCCGAAAAATTCAGTTTGATACCTATCAAAGAGAACTTGAAAGATATGGAGCCGATGCTATCGCTTTAGCTGAAAGTATCTTTTTCCACGATAGCGAAGCGATTGTAAAGCTATTAGAACAAACTTGGGGCGACGAAAGAGAACAAATCCGTTGGCAGTTTACTATTAAAATAATAGATGCTTATTTGAATGATTTTGAGTTTTCATTGAATCAAAAACTTGGTTTAATGACTCATCTTAAAGATAGTTTTGCAAAAGAATTCAAGGTGGATAAGCATCTGAAACTGCAAATGGATAAGCGTTTTAGAGAAAATAGAAAAACGATTGAAGGAATTTTAGCCAAAGAAATTGAGGAGGAATATGTTGTTCTTTTTGAAAGCATTCAACATAAAAGTGAGCTGATAAAAGCCTGTGTTAGCGAAATAAAAAAACTTAAAAATGAAAATGAGGTCGCTCAATTCTTAAGCGATACTATTCACATGACCGTCAATCGTTCTATTGCAGATAATCAGCGTTTTCATGAATTGATTATTTATGATTTTATGTATCGTTATTACCAAGCTGAAAAAGCAAAAAGTAAAAAAAGCTAAAATTGATTATTACAAATGTATTTTGAATTAAATTTAACTGTACTTTTGACTACTTAGTTTAATTAAAACCAATATGTTGATTAGTGTCTTATTTCATTTGAAAGTAGAGAAATGTTTTTTCTATCGACTTCTTTTCAATCTTCATTTTTTATTGTACAATGACTACAAATCCTGCTGATACCAGAGCTTACTTTTTTAAAATAGATACTACTATCAAAAAAATCAGGCTTTCTCTTCAAAAAAAATTAGACGATGCCAATATTGACCTTACTGTTGACCAATGGGTTTTATTAGATCATATCAAAAGACACGAAGAATTTGGTATTAGTCAGAATGAATTGGCAGAAATGACCGTGAAGGATGCTCCGACAGTTACCAGAATAATTGATTTATTGGTAAAAAAAGGATTTGCCGAAAGAAAAATGGCTACTAACGACCGTCGTAGATTTATGATTACGTTAACAGATGTAGGCAGAGAAATATTTGTGCAAGCTTTTCCGCTGGTTGTAGAAGTAAGAAGAAAAGGCTGGGGTGATTTATCAGAAGAAGACTACAAAACTTTCGTAAAGATTCTGGATGCTATTTATAATAATATTACACACTAGTTAGTGTGATAAAATATTATTTACCCACTGATTTTTGGAGATAAATAGCGCTGATTTACGCTGAAAAATTATCATAAAATCTCCGTAAATCAGCGGTATTTATCTGTGCAAGCTGCGAGAAAATTTTGTCTAAAAATTACAGATTTCTTATTTATTAAGACATTTCTCCTGCTATTGAATACCTCAAATTCTTCTTTTTCTCCGCAAAATAAGTGTTTTGTCCTAATACATACATCAACTTGGTAATAGCAGCTTCGGTCGTTAAATCTGCCCCACTTACTACCCCAATTTCTTGTAAATACTGGCTTGTTTGATAATGCCCTTGCGTTACTCTGCCACCATTACATTGAGATACGTTATAAATAATAATTCCTTTGTCGATAAACTCCTTCATCAAATCTAGAAACCATTGTACGGTTGGTGCATTACCAGAACCAAAAGTCTCCATCACAACACCTTTTAATCCCTCAATACCCAATATGCTTCTAACTACTTTTTCAGAGATTCCTGGAAATATTTTCAAGATTACTACATTTTCATCCAAACAATCATGCACAATTAATTTAGCATTAGGATGATGGTGCTTGATATAAGGCTTATTATATTCAATTTTCACGCCTGCTTCTGCCAAAACTGGATAATTCTCTGACTCAAAAGCATTGAATTGAACACTCTCGTTTTTTCTTGCACGATTGCCCCTTAATAATATTGAATTAAAATATATACATACCTCTGAAATAACAGGAGCATTATTAATTCGGTCGGCTGCAATTTCAAGGGCTGTAATAAAATTCTCTTTAGCATCTGTCCTAGCTACTCCAATAGGCAACTGAGCTCCCGTAAGAATAACAGGCTTGTTGAGATTTTCTAATAAATAACTCAAAGCCGAAGCGGTATAAGCCATCGTATCCGTTCCGTGGAGAATTACGAATGAATCGTACTCATGATATTTTTCACCAATGATTTTGGCTAAAGTAATCCAAACCGTGGGATTCATGTTAGAAGAATCCAATAAATTATCAAAAGTAAGTACTGAAATATCGAAATCTAAACGAGCCATTTCAGGCAAATTTTCAGGAATCTGAGCAAAATCAAATGGTACTAAACCATCAGATTTTGCATCATACACCATTCCTAAAGTTCCTCCTGTATAAATAACGAGTACTTTTACATCGCCTTTGCCATGAGCTTTCGTGTTGATTTTTATAATATTATACATGTTTGCTGAATGAATTATAAATGGTAAATATAAGTTTTATACAATGAAGGATTCTTTAATAAAATATCCTTTACTATTAGCTGGTGACTTAAGTCACCAGCTAATAGTAAAGGGTTTTGAAGGTTATTCCGTTACTAATAAACACCCATTAATTACATAAATTAATAGCATTTTTTGTACTTTGTTCGATGACTGTTTCTACACTACAAGCCATCATATCCGCTACTTTTTGTGCGATAATCGTTAGGTACGACGGTTCGTTTCTTTTACCTCTGTAAGGTACAGGCGCTAAATAAGGGGCATCTGTTTCTAACACAATTGATTTTAAATCTATGTTAGGCAAAATTTTATCAAGTCCCCCGTTTTTAAAAGTAGCTACTCCTCCTATTCCCAAAAGGAACCCTAATTCAATGGCTTTTTGGGCTTCTTCTAACGTTCCCGTAAAACAGTGGAAAATTCCTTTTAGATTTGGGTCTGCATTTTTTTCAATCAATGCTACAGTTTCCCAAAAGGCATTCCTTGAATGAATATCAATCCATAAATTATGTTTTTTTGCTAATTGACATTGGTATAAAAAAGCCTCCTCTTGTTGTTTGACTAAGGTTTTATCCCAATATAAGTCCATCCCAATTTCACCGATAGCGATAAATTGATGTTTATTCAGCCATTCTTCTACAATGGCTAATTCTTTCTCAAAATCTTCTTTTACATAACATGGATGTAGCCCCATCATCGGAAAACATTGTTCAGGATATTGTGCTGCCAACGCCATCATTCCTTGAATTGTTTCAGCAGCACAATTAGGCATCCAGATTTGCGAAACACCAGCCGAAAAGGCTTTTTCTAGCATTTGGTCACGATCTTCTAAATAGGTTTCGTCATAAATATGTGCGTGAGTTTCAATGATTTGTAATGTTGATGATAAATTGTTCATTATATTGTTTTCTTGGGATTAGCTATAAGCCTTAAGCTGTAGGCAATAAGCTTTGTTTTTTAAAAGGCTTGAAAGTTCTAAAATTAATATTCTTAATTTATCCCTAGGGAGGGACTTAAGTCCCTCCCTAGGGATAAATTACATTGTCAAAATAAGTAGCCTGAGTTAAGCAATGACAACTCATCACTCACAATTCACTTACTCAAAACTAAGAACCTCCTCACTTATAAATTCTTCCTTTCCAATCTACCGCCACGGGTGAGTAATAAAATAGAATCATGGTTAATTGCCAACAATTTGCATAGATTTCATACAAAATTAAGTGTTTTATCAGGTGAAATCGCCTTAATTTTAAAATTGTTGGTAAAACAGTAATACTTTGATTAAGCCATTTTATCAGCCATAAGATACCTGCCAATTGCCAAGAAAAAGACAAGCCTACTATTAGTAAAATTGGAAGTAATAAGGCTTGTAGAAAAAGTAACGTCACAATCCACCACGGACATTGCAACGCTCCGACCATCCACCGTTTTCTTTGATGAAGAAATTCTTTCAAATTAATCATCGGGAGTGTCTGATTAAACACTGCTCGGTTAATCGTATTTTTAAACCCAAAACCTTTATTCACTACTTCATGAAACAAAGCAAAGTCTTCTGTAATTGAAAAAGGAATTTTGGCATAGCCCCCTGTAGCTTCATAAGCTTTGCGAGTGACGGCTGAATTATTGCCCAAACCTGTTAAAGGAATTTTTAAATCTGCGGCTATTTTTAATAATGTAAGTGCATGAAGCCAGTCGATAGACTGGAAATGATGCCACAGATTAGTGCCTTTAATATCAGTAATTCCTACTTGATGACCAATATTTTCATTAGCTTCGAAATTAGCAATCATCCCTTCTACCCAATCAGGGTTTACAGTCACATCAGCATCACAAATCAAGAAATATTTACCTGTTGAATACTCGTATAAATTTGCTAATACATTCGCTTTACCACGTTGGTGATTAATTACCTTCTGAATATCAATAAGTTGAAAATGTGATTTTTCTTTAATGAAATCTTCAACCAAAGCTTTGGTTTGGTCTTCAGATTGATCATTGCCAATTAATACTTGCAGGTTTTCTTGAGGATAATGGAGGTTGGCTATCGATTGAAGACATTTCAAAATAGTATCTTCTTCATTTCTGGCCGCAATCCAGATAGTTACATTTGGTCTTGAGGAAATCTTCATTCAGGAAAGGTAAATATGACATTCGTTTTATAATGCCTTAAAAGTAAAACCTTTTTCTGAGAAATGTGATAATACTCTTGGCAAAGCATAAGACATATTTTTATTGGCTTTGATACTATCATGAAATAATACTATCGAACCGCTTTCTGTATACTGCATCGTTTTTTGCAAGACTTTCTCTGGTGATAAATCCTTAGAAAAGTCGCCAGAAAGTACATCCCACATAATAATGTCGTGACTTGGTAAAATATCTTTAGCCTGACTTTTCTTAATACGTCCATAAGGCGGACGAAATTTTTTCTTTGCCAACACCGCGTTTTGAGCCAAAGAATA
Organism: Arcicella sp. GW821-FHT09D11; assembly: GCF_059416265.1. NCBI lineage: Bacteria > Pseudomonadati > Bacteroidota > Cytophagia > Cytophagales > Flectobacillaceae > Arcicella > Arcicella sp. GW821-FHT09D11. The sequence continues at coordinate 71,565 of NZ_JBWKOV010000003.1, forward strand.
ATAGTCATTTGTTTCAATAATGGCTTCGCATTCTTGAAAATTTTGAAAATAAAGTTCATCCTCAGTCTTCCACCCTTTTAAATGGTTAAAGGTATGGTTACCAATGGAATGCCCTTGAACAACAATTTTTTTAAATACTTCGGGATGTTTTTTGATATTATCACCAATACAAAAAAATGTAGCTTTCGCATGAAATTTAGCTAATTCATCCAACACAAACGCTGTTACATCTGGAATAGGGCCATCGTCAAAAGTAAGATAAATTGCTTTTTCTGCGTTCTTTACTTTCCAGACAAAATCTGGATAAAAAGCCCGCATCAAGAAATTGGTTTTATGGATAAACATGGAATTGTGTCTTAGTTGTAAAGTAGATTTTGTGCAATTTAAAGCTTTCTAAGCATATAAATCAACCGATAGAAGTCTTACTTACTCTTCTTCTGCAACTTAATCATTGCCTTCCCAAAACGTTTCCCATACATTTCAGCAGATGGAGCATCAAAGTGTGTAGTATCGCCTTTATGAACTAATCCTTTGGAATATACTAGAGCAGTATAAGGAATGGTGGAAGGAATTGTTTTTAATAAGTCATGGTTAAATTGAACATATTCAGGACGGTATTGCCCTAACTCGCCCAATACAACAGGTAGTTTAGGATTATTCACCAATACCCTCACTGAATCTATCATCATCTTAAATTTAACCTCATAATTTTCTGATTTTTTAGGACTAGCATCTGTTTCTCCTTGCAACCAAATAATGCCTTTTATTACCCCATACTGCATGGCTTCTTTTATCCGACGAACAGCATCATCAAATGGATGTGTTTTTGTACTAGCATCATAAGCATTGGGTTTCCACAGATTAATTGATGTTCCGCCTACTGCGGTAGGTACTAGTCCAATCTTTTTAGTTTTATTGGCCTCTAGCATCGTTAAAGCAAATTGTAATCCAGGGCCTACGCCTACTATTTGGGGCTTATCAAAGTGAAGTGGATGCTTGGCAACAGCCCAAGTATTGTCTTTGGTTAATACAAATATGTTTTGGTTAACTTCTTTTTGATATTCCTCTGTTATCTTACCTCTGCCAGCCATATTAGACTGTCCCATTAAAACATAAATATCAAAATTTGAATCTATTTGTGTAGGAGCTTGTGCGAAAGTTTGACTAACAAAAACAATACTAGCTATTATTAAGAAAGCTATATTTTTCATCATGGGTTTATTTAAAAGTATATTTTCATTGTACCTTTTAAAGCTCTTTTTCAAGTTTTTCTACTGCAATTTTCTGCCCTTCCAACGATATCCTTTCCCTTGTGCTAATAGTCCAAAAAAGACTACATAAAATGGATAAAATAATTGCACAAAAGGAATATAAATGATTTTATTTCGATGTCCCAGAAACGTAACGACTAACGATAAAAAGAAAAACTCTGCAGAAAATTTTAGGAGCAAAATACCTATACCCAAATATTCATTTATCAAATAATAGGCGATTAATACGCTAAGATTAGCCAAGAAAATGAAGATAGCCAAAGCCGATACCTGCCAATTATCATAATGTTTCCATTTACTTGCCCATCGTCGTCTTTGTTGATAAAAGTGTGATAAATCCTCTTGCGACGTTGTGCTAACTATTGCATCCGCATCAGGATTAAAAAACACTTTATCAGGGTATTTTTTGGCAATTTTGTGCATCAAAAATTCGTCATCACCTGAGGCCACCATTTCATTTCCTGCAAAACCATTTACTTCCTCAAATACTTCGCGCGTATAAGCCAAATTGGCACCATTGCACATATTGGGCTTTTTCAGATACATCGCACATGCACCAGACCCTATCAAACTAGCAAATTCTATGATTTGAATCGTATTCCAGAAGGTGTTTTTTTCTGTAAATGTGACAGGCGAACTGATTAACTTAGCTTGCTTTGTTTCATAAAACTGCTGGATTGAACTGAGCCAATCACGCGACACAGAGCAATCGCCATCAGTGGTAATTAATAATTCCCCCGAAGATATTTCTATGCTCTTTTGAATGGCTCTCTTTTTGGGCGAAGCACTACTATCATTCAATAGGTTTAACACTTTGAGTTCGTAATAAGCGATTTCTTGAAATGCCAACACGATGTTTTCAGTATCATCTGTTGAACCATCATTGGCAATAATTACTTCAAAGTTTTCAAAAGGATAGGTCTGTTGATTAAGGTCTTGAAGTAGCTGTAAAATATTATTAGCTTCGTTTCTTACAGGCACAATCACAGTGAGTTTGGTATCTCTCTGAACAGGAGGTATTTTATGTTTTGCCCTCATTTCTTTCCAAACGACAATCAAAATCAGATTGAAAATAAAGTAAAAGGCGGTAATCATCAAGATGATAAATAAGAGCATAGTTTAGTTTGTGGTTGTTGGTTAACTAGTAACTATTAAAGAATCTTTGTTTTCAACACTAAAATGCTTCCTACTAATACAGGAAACAGAATATTGATAAACCAAAGGACAAAAGTGGCGGTAATAACGGCCGCATGATTTACTTGATAAAAACCAAAAAAGTAGATGGCAGAAAATTCTCTAATCCCTAAATCGCCTATGAAATTAATAGCAGGAACAATGGTTTTAACCAGAAAAATCAAACATGAGATTGTCCATAAATCTATTACATTCAACTTGACTTCAAAAATCAATAGGACCAATACAAATTGTAGCGAGATAGTAAAATAACGCATTAGTCCCCATAGAAAAACCTTTCTCACCTCTTCATTACTAAAATACTCTAGGATTTTCACACTGTGTGCGAACTTTTTCAAATAAGGTATTTTTAGTACAAAAAGATAAAATAAATGTCGTTTTAAATACGCAAAAAAGCCCAGTAGCAAGCTCAATATTAATAAAAGCATAATGATGCCATTAATGCCTATCATGATTTGGTTATTAGTAACCAAAAAATACCCAAAAGACAAGGTACCAAATAGCAAAGAAATGTAAAATTGTATGCCATTGCCCAAAAGAATAGCCCCTATGCTTTCTGCTCTTTTTTGTTGTTTAAACTTCCACATTCTTCCTGCATAATCTCCTAAGTTCGCTGGGGTGATAAATCCTAAGGACAAGCCCATCAATACTCCCTTGAAGGCTTCTTTTAGCGAAATCTGTTCAACTTTCAGGGCTAACTGTTGCCATTTTTTGGCTTCAAACCCCCAATTAAAAAAGATTAATAGTATTAACAAAAGTCCTTTCCACAGATTCTTTACAACAAAAGCTTTTTGGCATTCCAACAGCAAACTATCAATATTTTGCTGTTTTTTATCAAAAGCCTTGTATAGCATCCAGACAATCACGACGAAAAGCAATGTTTTGAACAATGAAAATAGTTTTTCAGATAAAATGCTTGTTTTAGGATTTGTTTCGTTGGTATTTTGCATGAAAAGATAAAGCAGAGACGGAAATTTTTGTGCTAAGAAATGGTAAATAATACAGAAAAAATAATTTTAGGCGTCGACCCAGGTACTCGTTTTATGGGGTATGGTGTGATATTGGTTCAACGCAATGAAATAAAGGTTTTACAATATGGCGTTATCAATGTTAGCAAATATAGCACGCAGGAAATTAAGTTAAAGAAAATATATGAACGAATCATCTCGGTGATAGAAGAATTCATGCCTGATGAGATGGCTATTGAAGCACCTTTTTTCGGAAAAAATGTACAATCGATGCTAAAGTTGGGCAGAGCACAAGGGGTAGTGATGGCGGCAGCGCTTTCTCGTGAAATACCAATTGTAGAATATTCCCCTAAGACCGTAAAGCAATCGGTGACGGGCAATGGTAATGCTTCCAAAGAACAAGTGGCCCATATGTTAGACCAGTTGCTAAAAATGAAACTAGATGCCAAAATGTTTGATGCCACCGATGCGCTGGGTATTGCTGTTTGTCATCATTTTCATGGTACTAGCATCATGGCAACGAACAAGGGTACAAAAAAAGGTTGGGGAGCTTTTGTGAATGAAAATCCTGAAAGAATTAAATAGGGTTTTATTAGCTAGGAGCTTTGAGTGGTGAGCTTTGAGCGGTTCTCTACGAAGACTTAAAGTTTTGACATACAGCACTTTATTTCACATGGATAACTTAAAATATTATAGCTTTATTTAATTTGAATAATCTCAAACTTACTTAATGGATGAAAACTTGTGCTCTACAGCTCTTTACTGTGTTTTTGTTGTGTCTATTAAGGCTTAATGTTCTTGATGCTCAAATCTCTAATAAACAGGGCATCAGTACTATTAGCATTCATCCTTCGGCTACATTATTTACCTTTGGGTTACCACAAAGTAATTCTATCACAAACGGATATCAGCAAGGAGCATTTTCTTATACACCTTTTCCATTTACTGCCCTGCCTATCAATTCTAGTGTTAATAAAGATGGTAAAACAACCCTCTATGGGTTGATTGGTTCTTTTGATTTGGGCATTAACTATACCAAGCTTTTACGCAATAACAGAATTTTCAAAACCGAAATTGGTGCATATTATACTTGCGCTCCAAGTAGTTATTCGATTAAAGACCCTTATCATTTTGTAATAAATGGCAAAGAATCAAGCATTTGGCAAAACACCATTAGTTATTCTGGTTTTTCTGCAAGTCTAACGTATACTTCTAAGTCGAGAGGAAGAAGGGCGCTCGGTGAAGTAAGAAATTATTTGGAAGTAGGTGCCAGAACGATGAATTTCCTCAGCCAATCTGCCAAAGAAAGCGAAGATTGGGTGGCTAACGGACAAGGCTTTAGAATAGAAAGTAAAGTTGTCAATCAGCAATCAAACATGGTTTTCTTTGAAATTGGTAAAACCTATTGGCGACCTGCCAATGATATGCGTTCTTTGAATATGGGCATCAGGGTGGGTATTCCCTTGCAACATCTGGTGTCCAATACCTATTCGGGCATTACTAATAACCAAGTGGTCGCTTCAACTTCAGCCTTAGAAAGTGGTGCCTACATCGGGTTTCAAATCTCTTATAACCTTCCTATCAAAACTCTCTCAAAACCATATCTAGGTAGGAAAGCTGATAAAATTTACTGCGAAATGGAGCGAAGAGTAAAAATAAAGCATCATTTTAAAGTAGGTAATGAACTATTAAACATCGAACTTTTTGACCATGAAAATGCAGATGGCGACATCATTTCAGTTTGTTTTAATGGGCAATACATCCTTGAGAAGCATTTACTTACAAAGAAATCTAAGATTGTGACTTTGAGAATCAACTCTAATCAGAAAAATATCTTAACAGTTTTTGCCAATAATACTGGTAGCGAAGGGGCAAATACTACTGCCATTCGTTTTACTGTTAATGGTAAAAAAGAAGAGATTATTTTGTATGCTGACAAGAAAGAATCTGAAGGTATTTCATTTGAGTTATGATGGTGATAGCTCATAAAACATACCGCTCCTGAAAAACTTTGATAGGCTCAATGGCACTCTGAACAAAATGTTGGATGTACTCATCAGTTTGTTCATCATATATATTTTGTGGCGTATCTATTTTCAAGATTTTCCCTTGGTGCATAATCGCAATTTTATCCGCTACCAAAAAAGCATCTAACAAATCGTGCGTTACTAATACACAAGCAATCAGCTCTTTTTTGATAATCTCAACAATTTTTGACCGCAATTTTGTACGATTAATCGAATCTAAATTGCTAAAAGGTTCGTCCAACAGCAAGGCTAATGGTTCTTCAGCAATGGCACGCGCAATAGCTGTTCTTTGCTTTTCTCCACCCGACACTTCCCTTGGCTTTTTATCTTTTACTGCCGTAATCCCACAAAGTGCTAATAACTCTTTTACTCTTTCTTTTCGATATTCAAGGGTATATTGAGTAAGAGCAAGGTCTATATTTTCCCAAATTTTGTGTTCAGGTTTTAATCTATAATCTTGCGGAACTAGCTTGATATTAGGGAAGTCTCTGATTAATCTATTAAAATATAAATCGACTGGCTCGTTATTTAACCATAATTTTCCGTCATCAGGCATTATGTTTCCTGAAATGATATTCAAAAAAGTAGTTTTTCCCGAACCGCTCTCTCCTACAATTGCTAAAATTTCACCTGCTTGTACTTCTACTGAAACATTATCAACAACTGTTTTATCATCATATTTTTTAACTATATTCTCTAGTTTTAACATCCTTAATTCCGCAAAATTTACCCAAAGTAACTCATTTAAATTTGTATTCTTCCCAATAATAAGTTTTTGTTGAAGGCTTTGATAATTCTATCAAGAAGTACTCATGCAGTCGATATATCTTTTTAATATCATTTTCTGAAATGGCTAGTTTTTTCGGAGAAACCGTTGAAACAATATAGTCATAAGGCTTATTTTTATTATAAACATTTCTTATCTCTTTAGAATAATAAATGTATTCAAAGGTATTGTTTCCTTGATTAGTTTGAGAGAGTTTCCAAAAAGGATAAACCAACATTGTATGGCTTCTATAAACGATACCAATGGTTTTGTCTCCTTCAATTCTATCTAATATTTCAGCAATTTTAACTAAATCATTATTTTGAGATACATTCCCAAAGAAATACTTATCAAATCTGGTTCCTGTAAAAACAGTCATTATATCTTCATTATAGAAACCCGCCTCTGCTAATACCTTATTAATTTCTACTTTTTCAGAATAGCTTTGTCCTGACTTTAGGCTCCAAATTTTATTATCTTTTGTATAGTATGCTTTTGAGATAACTGAATCTCTCAGTATTTTGATATTAGTCTTATTTAAGTATAAAGGCACATATCCCAAAGTCTTTTTCATAAACTACCTGATAGGCACTACTGTTTTTTAGGGTTGACATACACATAAGGCAACGCAAAAAATATTAATGTAAAGACACTAGTGTTGTTTAAACTATTATAGTTTAGGATAGCTAATAATAAAAAACAAATAACTATTAAAAGTATAGGCATTGTTTATAATTATTTGGTAGGTTAAGGATTTTGAGTACTCTTTGATAAGAGCATGTCAAAATTACAGAAAAACTCATCAAACATCCCTAAATGCATATTTTTAAAAATCCAGTATTATTTTTGAAGTACTTTTTAACGCTAAATTTTACCTATTATTTTGTGATGATTTTACGCTTCTTTAATTCTTTCCCAGCTTATTTTTCGGTATTCTTTCAATAAAAGTAAAGCAATGATTAACAAGATGGGCGTTAGCGCTATTAGCCCATAAGTTGTTTTAGCAATGAAATAATGTAAAAAACCTAAGACTGGTGCCACAAAAAATAAGAATAAAAACTTCATCCATTGGCTCCCTTTTACTTTTCCATTCACTACTTCAATTGAAAATGGCAATGAAAACTCGCCTCCAAAAACGTTTAAACTAATAAAGAGCAGTGTACTTGCCATGGCAAAAAGGATATCGTCAATCATACCAAAGCCAGATTTATAAATCACGATAGTCCCGATAATGATATATACAGGAATGCCTACTTTCACTAAAACAGCTTTTAGACTTCCTAACAAAATCTCCCCTGGCTGCATCAGTGGTGCCACTCGATATGCCCATGCTGCCTTCCAATCATCAGAAATATAGATTTGCTGTGAAAAAATCCAGATGATAAACATGGCATAATACAACACCATCAATACATTAAAAGCTTCTTTGTCGGTTTGACTAAGATAATTGTACATAAAATAAATCAACATCCCAAAAATCGGATAGGCACGCACTTTAAACTTTCGGTCACGTGCAGTAATAATCCAGACTAATTCAAAAGCTGATTTTTCTAAGGTAGTTTTCGTAAAAACTTTTGAAAGTATATGCAACAAATTGTTTTTTGTCGCAGGCTTTTGTCGCTCATCCTTGATAATTGATGGCGTGCCTAAACCAGACAAACTTTTGGCAAACAGGGGTGATAAATAATTATTGATAATATACAAAGACGCAAAAGGTACAATCAGGACTAGGGCAGTAAAAATGATATAAGGCAACTCGAAGTGCTTTTCAATAAAAGCCTCCATCACTCCTGCAAACCATGCTGGAGGAGTTATATAGTGCCACCATTTAATGACAATTTCTTGTGTCGTTGTACCGATTAATTTATCAGTTCGTGCGATAAACTGATACCCTACTGCCAAGAATACTGAAAAGGCAATTTGGGCATAACCAATAATATCTTTTAGTTTTTCTTCAGATACCACTTTGGTAAGTAATAAGTACAGAATACTCGTTAGAAAAATAGTTATCAAGCATAGTAGTACCACACAGCCTATAAAAAGTAACCCCGCCTGCCAGCCGAATTTATAGGCTGTAAAGATGATTGATCCAAAGGAATTGGCTAAGGTTAATGCTCCTAAAAAAACAATAATATGAATTAAACGAGCCATCCAAATTACTTTACCATCAACTGGTCTTGGTAATAAAATAATATTATCGCTTGTATCAAAAAGTACTTCAGCAAAATCTGAAATCATATTAAAAGCCACCATAAACATGATGAAAGCAAAACTTATCATCATTACTAAATAGACAGGCTGTTTAATAAAAAGTATCATTAAACCATACAACAAGCTAAAAAATGCTTGAAGCAGTAATGATTTCAAGAATGTATTGCTTTGCTCCTTTTTCTGCTGTTGGTTTCTTTGTAATCCATGTACTCTACGGTTTTCAGCAATAAGCTTTACCTCCACGATGGCTCTTAAAGAAGGGTAATCGACAGATAACCATTTAAAAAGCCATTGAAGTTTATCAAGTGTGCGAAGAATAAACTTTGTCATAATTATTGAGAGGATAAAGCTTGAATAAAATCATCAGCACGGGTTTGGTTTTCTTCATTGGCACCTGTTAAGCTACCAAAGACACTTTCTAAGGAAAGCATCGAACCCTGAGCCTTTAAATCTTGAAAAGTACCATTCGCTACTACCTCACCTTTATTGATAATCACGATGCGGTCGGATAGTTTTTCTACAACATCCATAATATGTGAAGAATATAGGATAGTCTTGCCTGCTTCTTTTAGTTTTGCCAAAATCTCTTTCACCAAAATTACAGCGTTGGCATCCAGTCCAGAAAGAGGCTCATCTAAGAAAATAATTTCAGGATTATGAATTAAACCCGAAATCAACAATACTTTTTGGCGCATTCCTTTTGAAAAAGTACTCATCCTTGTATCTACCACATCACTCAGTCCAAACAAACCAAGTAATTCTTTTGCTCGTTTTTCTATCTGCGCATCTTCAAGGTGATACAATCTTCCTATAAAAAGCAAATACTCCATTGGGGTTAAGACTTCATAAAGCATCGCATTTTCGGGTACATACCCAATGCGTTTTTTAACTTCCATGGCATCTTTAGTAACGTCGTAGCCAAGAATTGACACTTCGCCTGAAAAATCGCCCAGTATACCAATTAAAATTTTTAGCGTAGTACTTTTCCCAGCACCATTTGGCCCAATATAACCAATGATTTCGCCTTTATAAATGTCAAGATTAATCCCTTTCAATACCTTTTGATCGCCATAGCTCTTCTGTAGGTTCTTTATTGAAATTACTGGTGAGCGTTCTTCCATTTTCTGTTTTGGTTTAATTTATGATTAAAAATAAAATATAACTAGAACAGTATAGAACATTTATATTTTTTTATATATTTTTGTTGCAAGGTAATCAATAAAAATTGCCAAATAATCTCAATAAATACAAACTTCGACTATGTTACTTTTAGGCTTAGATTTAGGTACCTCATCCATTAAAGCATCTGTTGTAGATGGTTCAACAGGCAAACTAGTTGCCTCAGCCCAATATCCAGATACAGAAAACACCATTTCTTCTCCGCACGATGGCTGGGCAGAACAAGACCCTGAGATGTGGTGGACTTGTGTTCAATTAGCCATTCAAAGATGTAATTCATCTGGTAAATATAATCCTAAAGATATTCAAGCGGTCGGTATAGCGTATCAAATGCATGGATTGGTCGTTGTTGATAGAAACCTGAATGTTTTAAGACCATCTATCATCTGGTGCGATAGTCGCGCTGTAGAAATAGGCAATAAAGCTTTTGACAAAATTGGTCATGAAAAGAGTTTGGCTAATTTACTTAACTCTCCAGGAAACTTTACTGCTTCTAAATTGGCTTGGGTCAAAGAAAATGAACCGAGAGTATATGGTTCAATTTATAAAATTATGCTTCCTGGTGATTTTATTGCGATGAAGCTTACAGGCGAAATCACTACTTCAAACTCTGCCCTTTCAGAAGGGATCTTTTGGGATTTCCAAACAAATGGCGTTTCCGAAGACGTGATGAAATATTATGGTTTTCCTTCAACTATTTTACCTGATATTCGTCCTTTATTTTCAAATCATGGCGAGGTAAAAAGCTCTATTGCAGATGCATTAGGTCTACAAGCCGGTATTCCTGTGACTTATAAAGCAGGCGACCAACCTAATAATGCCCTTTCATTGAATGTACTAGACCCAGGAGAAGTAGCGGCTACAGCGGGAACGTCGGGCGTAATTTATTCTGTTTCTGATAAAGTAAGCTACGACCCAAAATCAAGGGTAAATACTTTTGCCCATGTAAACCATGAATTAAACGGTGCCAATCGATTAGGAACGCTTTTATGTATAAATGGTACGGGTATTCTGAATCGTTGGGTTCGTGATAACGTAGCTAGTGGATTAAGCTATCAAGCAATGAATTCTCTTGCTGCTGGTGTGACCGAAGGAGCCGACGGACTAAGAATTTTACCTTTTGGGAATGGTGCTGAAAGAGTATTAGAAAATAAAGTGATTGGTGCTACTTTCCAACGTTTGAATCTTAATGCTCATACTAATGCACATATTATTCGTGCTGCCCAAGAAGGTATCGCTTATTCTTTGAAATACGGAATGGATATTATGGCAGAAAATGGCACATCTCCTTCTGTTATTAGAGCAGGTAAGGCTAATATGTTTTTAAGTGATGTTTTCTCACAGTCTTTAGTAAATGTTACGGGTGTTGCCGTTGAATTATACGATACTGATGGTGCAAAAGGCGCAGCTTTGGGTTCAGGTATTGGAGTTAAATATTTTGCTTACCCTAAAGATGCCTTCGTGAATATGGAAAAAATTGGTGTGATTGAACCCGATACGTCAAAAGCCAATACTTACAAAGAAATATATCAAGACTGGAAGAGTATTCTTGATAATCAGTTAAGTATTAAAAACGATTAGTATATTCTATTGTCTAAAAAAGCACTTCATTATGCTACGATTAATAGCGTAATGAAGTGTTTTTGTTTGAGATGCTTGATAAAGCATTCTTGTTGTATCTCTTATACTTATCGTAATTATTCAATAGTCAAACGTTGTACCAATCTTAGATTTTTTAGGAAATAAAACATTTGAGAAAATCATATTGAATCAAAAGTTATTTTCTTTAGATTTATCGACCCTGAATAAAGGGCTTTATCTTGTGATAATCAACAATAATTAAGAGATTTACAGTAGTAAATTTATTTTAGAATAATATACCCCTTAAATCAATGTCAACAATTCAAGCAATTATTCTTGCTATTATCGAAGGTTTAACAGAGTTTCTTCCAATTTCTTCTACAGGACACATGGTATTGATGAGTTCTTACTTAGGTATTGAAAATGACAGATTCACCAAACTTTTTGAAGTTTGCATTCAATTTGGAGCTATTTTGGCTGTTGTGGTGTTGTACTGGAAAAAGTTTTTGGATTTTTCAAAATGGCAATTTTATGTAAAACTTGCCTTGGCAGTTGTTCCTGCTTTGATTTTCGGAAAACTATTTGACGATTTGATTGATGAGCATTTAGGAAATCCAGTTTTCATTGCTACAGTATTGTTGGTGGGTGGTATTATTTTATTATTTGTAGATAATTGGTTCAAAAATCCAATCATTAACGAAGAAGTAGATATTACGAATGTTACGGCTATCAAAATTGGAACGTACCAATGCTTAGCCATTATGTTTCCGGGTTTGAGCAGAAGTGCTGCAACAATATTGGGTGGTATGCAACAAAAATTAAGCAGAGGATTAGCTGCCGAATTTTCTTTTTTCTTGGCAGTACCCACTATGGCAGCCGCGACAGGTTATAAATTATTGAAATTTATCTCAGACGAAGGAAGTATTTCAGAAGAACAAGTTAAGCTTTTAGGTATAGGTAATCTTGTAGCATTTATCGTTGCTGTTTTAGCTATCAAATTTTTTATCACAATATTAAATAAATATGGCTTTAAATATTTTGGTATTTATCGCATCATTGTCGGAATCGTCATCCTAGTTTTGGCGACTACTGGCTCTCATTAAAAATGAATCAAGAAACTATAAAATTGAACCCAAATCAGACCTCTCCAGACCCTGGAGAGGTTTTATTGATTGATAAACCCCTTACTTGGACTTCTTTTGACGTTGTAAAGAAATTAAAATTTGCTGGTCGCTTTAAAAAAATTGGACATGCGGGTACACTTGACCCTTTGGCAACGGGCTTATTAATTCTTTGCACTGGCAAAATGACCAAGCAAATTGATTCTTTTCAGGCTCAACAAAAAGAGTACTCTGGTACTTTTGTGCTAGGAAAAACAACGCCCTCTATCGACTTAGAAACGGAGTTTGACGAAGAATTTCCTATTGACCATATTAACGAAGCGGTACTTCAAGAAGCATTAAGTAAATTTCAAGGAAAAATTTTACAAATACCTCCTATTTACTCGGCCATACAAGTAAATGGTAAAAGATTGTACGAATTAGCCCGCAAAGGAAAAACGGATGCTGATGTTGAGATTAAATCAAGAGAAGTAGAGATATCAAAGTTTGAAATTGACAGTAGTAATTTCCCTGAAATTCAATTTTCAATCGTTTGTTCGAAAGGCACTTATATCAGAAGTTTAGTGAGAGATTTCGGGACAGCTTGCCAATCAGGTGCTTATTTAAGTTCACTGAGAAGAGAAAAAATTGGTGAGTTTGACGTAAAAGACGCACTTACCATTCAAGCGTTTATTGAGCAAAGGAAAGTTGATTAATTATTGGTAATTAAGGTTTTAGTATTAATGTAAAGAATAAAACTCTGTTGGCAATCCTATCAATAAAAAGGACTTATAACTGAGCTAATATAAAAATGCAAGTTTATCACGGAATACAAGAATTCAAGAAATTAGAGAATGCAGTTGTAACAAGTGGCACCTTTGATGGTGTACATCTGGGACATCAAAAAATATTAAATCGCTTGAATGAAGTTGCTTTGCTAACGCTGGGAGAAAGCGTAGTGATTACCTTTTACCCTCATCCACGCAGTGTAATTTCTTCTGATACCCAAGCTATCAAACTACTTTCAACGCTCGACGAGAAGATTGAGCTCTTGGAACAAAATGGCGTACAACACCTTTTGATTATTCCTTTTACCAGAGAGTTTTCTGAACTTTCTTCGGAGGAATTTATTCAAAAGATTCTCATTGATGCGATTGGTACCAAAACACTCGTAATTGGCTACGATCATCGTTTTGGTAGAAATCGTGAAGGTGGTTTTGATTATTTAAAAACCAATGCTTCAAGATATGGCTTTTCTATTGAAGAAATAGCGCGTCAGGATATTGATCATGTAGCTGTAAGCTCGTCTAAAATCAGGAAAGCATTATTAGAAGGAAACGTTCAGTCGGCCGACCACCTATTGGGTAGAAATTATGCTATTACAGGCCTTATCGTTAAAGGCAAACAATTGGGAAGAACCATCGGTTTTCCGACGGCCAATATCCAAGTAAGAGAAATTGCCAAACTGATACCAACAGATGGCGTATATGCTGTAAAAGTGCATTATAACAATGAAACTTTTGGAGGAATGCTAAACATTGGTAATCGCCCAACAGTTGATGGAACATATCAGACGATTGAGGTTAACATTTTTGATTTTAGTAAAGAAATTTACGGTGAAACACTAACAGTAGAGTTTATTTCGAAAGTAAGAAACGAACAGAAATTTAGCGGATTAGATGCCCTAAAAGCTCAAATAGCCAAAGACCAAGAAGTAATTAAAGAAATTTTGCAACGTACCGACAATTGATTGTCGGTACGTTTTTTTATTATAGCAAAAGATGTTAGCTATTTATTTTAGCTGGCTCATTATTAACTTATCGAAAAGATTGTCTGATAAAACCTTTTTCAAAAACAAGATAGGTTTTGCCATATAGCCCGCACTATACCTAGCCTTAGGTTTTTTAGCTTGAATGGCTTTATAGACCAAATGTGCTATCACATCAGGCTCATGAAAATTGCTTTCGCCTTTTACACCAACATTTGAGGCCTTTTCTACCAAATGCTTGTAAGCAGTGTTTCCCGATACTTTTCTCATGCTATCATTCGCTATTCCTTGCCACTCTGTTTTAATTCCTCCGGGTTCAATCAGAATTACATCAATCCCAAAAGGTTTTACTTCCATGCGTAAACTGTCGCTTAGCCCTTCTACCGCAAATTTACTCGCATGATACCATCCACCCAATGGCGTTGCCATTTTACCACCTATGGAAGTTACATTGACAATTTTGCCAAAACGATTGGTGCGCATATAAGGCAACACCAATTGAGTAAGGCGAGCCAAACCAAAAACATTGACTTCTAATTGATATTTTGCGTCAGTGATGGTTACGTCTTCTACAGCACCATAAGAGCCAAAGCCAGCATTATTCATCAATACATCTATTCGTCCCTCCTCTTGTATGATTTGGTTGATACCATTTACCATTGATGCTTCATCTGAAACATCCATTGACAAAACTTTTATCCCTAATTGTTTTAAGTCTTCCATTTTATCTATCCTTCTGGCAGCACCATAAACAATATATCCTTTTTGACGTAAGTATTTCGCCGTTTCTTTTCCCATCCCTGCCGAAGCTCCCGTTATTAAAACTACTTGATTATTCATTTTTCTGATTTTTAAAGGCTATTATTTATATCGTATCTTAACATTGATTGCGATACAAAGATAGATAGCATCAGAAAGATTCACTTTGGTGAAAAGCTCAGAGATTGTTTGCTGAGAAGCTCAATGAGATGGAAGAAGGATTATAGCCAAAAAATTGTTTGAAGGCATAAGAGAAATGAGAAAGATTCTCGAAACCGACTTCTAAATATACTTCAGAAGGCTTTTGTTTTCTTTCAGCAATGAGGTAATGGGCTTGTTCTAATCTTTTTTGGACTAGCCATTTTTGGGGAGAAGTATTAAATTTCTTTTGAAAATCTCGCTTGAATGAAGCTAAACTCCTTCCTGTTAAATAAGCAAACTGTTCGGTAGGAATATTGAAGGAGAAATTCTTTTGCATATACTCTGCTAAATCTATTTTCCCTGGTTCGGCAAAGTCGGTTAAAATGCCATCAACCGTATGACTGATTTGTCTGATAATGGTCATTGCTTCCGTTAATTTCAACGAAAGCAATGCTTGAGGTAAGCCCTCTGCCATCTCATAATAAGGCAAGATAGAATTATACAAACTATCCAATAACGGATGCTTGTTGAATAATAAAACCTTGGGTTGCGTTATGGTCGTTTCAGCCTTTAAATGAAGCGTATAATATTGTTGAAGAAAGTCTTGAGTAAAGAAAATAGAGATAGATTTAAATGGTTGGTCATCACTTGGGTATTTCGTAATTTTTGCCAATTGATTTTTAGCAAACAACACTGTTTCACCCTCATTAATTAAGTACGATTTATCAGCTTCTTTTACTAATAATTTACCCGAATAGATATGCGTAAGCACATGCACTGGTACAGTATGTTCTTTTACTAAGAATGATTTTTCAGTACAAGAAAAAAATATTCCAGATTGAGATATATTATTATTTGGCATTATTTATGGTTCTTCTTCAAAATGATTTTAGATAAATCATTCATCTTTAAACTAATAATCTATTTATATATTGCGACTTCTTCAATTATACAAATGGATTAACAACAGTTAATTGATTTTCATAAATTTGTTTATTATTGAGGTCTTCAGAATAAAGAGTTAAGCTCTTTGTCTCTAATGCAGCTGTAACAATCAAACTATCAAACCAACTTAATTGATATGTATCAGTCAATATTGAAGCCTTGGTGATAGTAATATCCGTAGTGACATAAATATTAAAGTTTCTACGAAGTTCAAGCAACGCCAAAGTAATATCACTCCAATCCATCTTCATCTTTTTTCGTGCTATATTACTAAACTCAATCATTACTTGTGTTGAAATCCACCTGTCTGGCAGACTACATATCCTTTGAGCAATCATTTGCTTTTCAGGTTCGTCATCAGAATAGGCATAAATCAAAATATTAGTATCTATAAATACAGCCATTATCTTGCATTTGCTTCTTCTCTGTTGAACTTAAATCCTTTTGTCTTAAATTTTATAGCATTAAAGGTCGGAATCTCCAAAGGTTTTTGTTTATCAATAGTTATATTATTTTGAAAAAGCTCTGCCATAGAAATACCAAAATAATTCGTAAATTTTTCAAGTGTTGCTAATGATGGTTCTACTTTTCCTTTCTCAATACTATCATATTTCTTTTCAGGTATCCCTATATTCTCAGCTACCTCTTTTTGAGATAAATGCATATTATCCCTAATTATTCTCATGTTATTGGCTATGATATTTATCAAAACTGTCATGACTTTAGTTTGTTTACATCTCAAAAATAACAAATAAAATAATCTCAATTTACATTTTTATAGATTTACTAAAAAAGGTCGATTCAATTTAATGAACCGACCTTTTTTGTATCTATTTGAAAACTAATGTTTATTCTTCTGTTGCTGTTGGCGCCAAAATTCTTGAAAGTGTTAACGTATCTCCTTCGCCAGAATAATCTGCTAAGATTACATCTCCGTTGGCTAAATCACCTTTCAATATTTCTTCTGCTACTGGGTCTTCTAAATAACGTTGAATAGCACGATTCAATGGTCTTGCACCATATTGTGAATCATATCCTTTTTCAGCGATAAAGTCTTTTGCTTTTTCAGTCAATTCAACTGTATAGCCAAGGTTTGTGATTCTAATGAATAGCTTTTTCAACATTAAGTCGATGATTTGGTGGATGTGCTCACGTTCAAGTGAATTAAACACAATTACATCATCCAAACGGTTTAAGAACTCTGGCGAGAAAGCTTTTTTCAAAGCATTCTGAATCGTTCCTTTCATCGCATCATCTAGACCATCAACTTTAGTTTTAGTAGAGAAACCAATACCTGTACCAAAATCTTTCAAATCTCTTGCTCCGATATTTGACGTCATGATGATAATAGTATTTCTAAAATCTACTCTTCTACCCAAACCATCTGTTAAAATACCATCGTCCAATACTTGAAGTAAGATATTAAATACATCTGGATGAGCTTTTTCAATTTCATCCAACAATACTACGGCATAAGGTTTACGACGAATCTTTTCAGTTAACTGTCCGCCTTCTTCGTAACCAACGTATCCCGGAGGGGCTCCGACCAAGCGAGATACACTGAATTTCTCCATGTACTCACTCATATCGATTCTTACTAAAGCATCATCTTTGTCGAACAAATAAGTAGCTAATACCTTCGCTAATTCTGTTTTACCTACCCCCGTTGGGCCTAAGAAAATAAATGAACCGATAGGTTTTTTAGGATCTTTCAAGCCAACTCTTGTACGTTGAATCGCTTTAACAAGTTTAGCAATGGCTGGATTCTGTCCGATTACTTTACCTTGTAACTCTTCATTCATATTCAGAAGTTTCTGTCCTTCTGTAGCAGCTACACGGTTCACTGGGATACCAGTCATTTGTGCAATTACTTCAGCAACGCTTTCTTCTGATACGGTATAACGGCGACGTTTAGTATCTTCTTCCCAATCACGTTTTGCACGGTCAAGTTGGTCTAACAAACGTTTTTCACGGTCACGTAACTGAGCAGCCTCTTCGTATTTCTGCGATTTAACTACTGCATTTTTCTCTTTCTTGATATTTTCGATGGCTTCTTCCAAACGAACAATATCTTCTGGTACTGTAATATTTGAAATATGAACTCTCGCTCCTACCTCATCCATCACGTCGATAGCTTTGTCAGGTAAAAATCTATCTGAGATATAACGTTCAGATAATTTCACTGCTTGTTCTATCGCCTCGTCAGTATAAGTTACATGGTGATGGTCTTCATACTTATCCTTGATGTTATTCAAGATTTCGATTGTTTCTTCAATAGAAGTAGCATCTACCATTACTGTTTGGAAACGACGAGCCAATGCTCCGTCTTTCTCAATGTACTGACGATACTCATCTAAAGTAGTAGCACCGATAACTTGTATATCACCACGGGCTAAAGCAGGCTTGAACATGTTCGAAGCATCTAATGAACCAGAAGCTCCGCCAGCACCTACGATAGTATGTAATTCGTCGATGAATAAAATCACGTCAGGTGATTTCTCCAACTCGTTCATTACCGCTTTCATTCTTTCTTCAAACTGACCACGGTATTTTGTACCTGCCACTAAAGAAGCTAAATCAAGGGTAACAACTCTTTTACCGAATAAAACACGCGATACTTTTTTCTGAACGATTCGTAGTGCTAGTCCTTCAGCAATAGCTGTTTTACCCACACCAGGCTCACCAATCAAAATTGGATTGTTTTTCTTTCTACGTGAAAGAATCTGAGCAACACGTTCTATTTCTTTTTCACGACCAACAATTGGGTCTAGTTTACCCGCTTCCGCTACTTTTGTTAAATCTCTACCGAAATTATCTAATACAGGTGTTTTAGATTTTTCTGTTCCTTTATTGGTGGTAGAACTTCCTCCAGCTGCGTTTCCGCTTGCAAACATTCTTGCATCATCATCGTTATCATCTGTGTCAGATGGGCCCGATTTGATATTAGGGTTTGATTGATATTCCACCATATCCTTAATTAATTCATAATGTATCTGGAACTTCTCAAGAATTTGTTTGGCTAAATTATCCTCATCTCTAAGAATAGCCATCAACAAATGTTCCGTTCCAACAAGGTTAGTTTTAAAAATCCTTGCTTCCAAGTACGTTACTCTCAATACTTTTTCGCATTGTCTTGAAAGCGGAATGTCTTGTTTGTTTTTGATAGTGTACGTAGATCGAACCGTACTCTTAGTAGCTTGTTCTATAGTAACACGCAAATCATCTAGGCTTGTCCCACACTTTTTAATTAAATCTAGAGCAATGCCTTCGCCTTCTCTGATCATTCCTAAAATTAGATGTTCCGTCCCGATGTAATCATGCCCAAGCCTGATTGCCTCCTCACGTGCGAGCGAGATAACCTCTTTTACTCTGTTTGAAAATTTTGCCTCCATGCTTAGAGTTGTTGAGTTATAGCGTTATAGAGCGTCAGAGTTGACCGTTAAGAGTGACAGGAAAAATCCAATTATTCTTTACTCTGATGCTGAAGGTAATCTCTGGTTATTTTCTTAATAATTACTTTCAGTAAATCTCTTCCAAATTAAATCTTAAACGTTAATTAATTAATCTTTGTTCATTTTCTATAGAACTTTGAAGTATCTTTAAAGACTGACTTCCCTGACAAAATAACAAATCTAAGATAGATAAATTAGGTACAAATTCACTGCCAAAGTTCTGTCGATAAGCAGTTGGTTTGTAAATTCCATTCGTAGAAAACGCTATTTTTGGATGAATTTTACTTCTCAAATCGTTCTCTACATTTTTTTCATATTTTTCTGTAAATATAATCTTTTTTTCGAGACGTAAAAGTTTCAGACAAATTGACAGAAGTTCTAGATTCAAATCGAACAAAAAGTCAGGTTTTTTTTCAATAATATTTTTAAAATATTCTGAATAATATTCAAAAAAAGGTGATTTTCCGTATGCTGAATGTATTGCACCCCAATGTCGGCGAATCCAATCTTGATGATATTCTATTTTTAAATCTCGAATCAATACCTTCGCATTGCCATTTTTTACTGGGATAGACAGCGTATCAATCTTATTAGTTGTCTGAATTATACAACGATTTCGGTAACTTTGCTTTTCGTAATATTCGTGTGCTTCAATAACAACGGTTTCGTGTTGAAGTAAGCATACAAAATATTCGAGACTGGGTAAATATTGTAAATCAATTATCATTTCCCTAAAATACAGCAGAATGATTTAATTTCAAATTTTTATGTTAAAATCATTCTATTTATCAAGAAAAAATACAAATTCGCAAAATAAAACATGATTTTTTTTAAATTTCTTTCGGTTTTACCATTTTGGTTAATTTATGGCATTTCTGATTTTGCCTATTTTTTACTTTTTCACATATTGAAATACCGTAAAAAAGTAGTTTTTGAAAACCTTAGAAATTCTTTTCCTGATAAAAACGAAAAGGAAATCCATGAAATTGCCAAGGGATTTTATCACCATTTAGCTGATATTTTTATTGAGTTTTTTAAAGGATTAAGTATTTCAGCAGAAGAGGTTACACAGCGTGTGCAAGTAAATAATATTGAGGTTGTAAAAAAGTATTTAGATAATAACATACCTATCATCTTCGTGGGTGGGCATCAAGGTAATTGGGAATGGGCAATTCATTCTGTTAGCTTACAAGGGGTTGAGTTAGATGTTGTTTATCAAAAACTTAGTAGCCCGTTCTTCGATAAGCTTACTTACGAAATCAGAAGTCGCTTTGGGGCATTTTTAATTGAAAGAAAGGATACCATTAAAGCTACCATTGAAAGGAAAGATAAACCAAGAGCGATTTGTTTGGCAGCCGACCAGATTCCTAGTCATTTGAAATCAGCCTACTGGACCAACTTTTTGCATCAAGATTCTGCTTTTTTTACTGGGCCAGAACGCATAGCGCGCAAGTTTGATTATCCAGTAATTTTTATGGAGTTTGTCAGGAAAGGAAGAGGGTTCTATGATATGAATCTTTCAGAGATTGTAAGTCCTCCTTATGATCACCTCGCTCCTAATGAAATTCTTGAGCGTTTTGTTCAGACATTAGATGCTTCCATAAAACAAAATCCATCATCATACTTATGGTCACACAGGAGATGGAAACATAAAAGAGAGAAACAAGAGATAACACCTTGATTGTATTTTATCCAACAAAAAAGCTTGCCTATTAGGCAAGCTTTTTTGTTATAGATAGGGAGATAAATCTCCCAGACCTTGTCTGATAATTTCAAAGTCATCCGAAGTAGCATCTACTATCGTTGAAGGTATGTTATTTCCATAGCCCCCATCAATTACGATATCGACCTGATTTTGGAATTTTTCAAAAATCAATTCAGGGTCAGTTGAATATTCTACAATATTATCATCATCATAAATTGACGTTGTGATGATAGGATTGCCGAGTTCTTCTACAATCAACCTTGGAATTTCATTCGCTGGAATCCTAATACCAACCGTTTTTTTACTTTGTGATAATACTTTAGGCACTTTATTGTTGCCTTCTAATACAAATGTAAAAGGGCCAGGCAAAGCTTTTTTCATTAATTTAAAGCCAGCATTAGATACCTTGGCATAATCTGCAATATGACTTAAATCATTACAGATAAACGAGAAATTATTCTTAGTAGGCTTGATGCCCTTTATTTGACAAATCCTTTCTACTGCACGCGTATTATGAATATCACAACCCATTCCATAAACTGTATCGGTTGGATAAATAATTACGCCACCATCTTTTAGGCAATTTACGATATGGTTTATCTTTTTCATATCGGTGCCTTTTTCATATAATTTTATAAACTCCGCCATCGCTCTTATAGATTGTTTTAATGGTTAATGTAACGAAAAAAACTATTCCATTATAAAATGGTGTAATGCTGAACTAAGGTTTTATTTCTTTGAAGAATAGACAACTATTAACGCTGTTACCCTCTATTTAGTTATCATTCGTTCAAACTTTAACATTTTTTACCAGTAATTAATTCCTGATATAGCAAGTTACGGGAATTTCAAAATAGAAGATAGGTAGTTCTAAACACAATCTATGTCTCTGAATCAATTAAAGTATCCGTTTCTTTTGAAGAATGTAAGGCTTCAGTAATACTAGCATTTATTTCAAACCCTAGAATAAGAATCAATGCTACCAGATACAACCAAACCATTAAAGCAATGAAGGTACCGATAGCGCCATAAAGTTTGTTATACGTAGCAAAATTGGATAGATAATAAGAGAATAAGTTAGAAATTAAGATTGTCAAAATAGAAGCAGTGATAGAACCCGCATTGATAAAATTCCATTTTTTATGGATAGCAGGTGCCCAATAATAAATGATGGAGATGGTTACGAAAAAAACGAGGAATATTACAAAATAAGTAAGGAGTTGAAGCACATAAAAAGTAATATCTCGGTTCATGATACCTTCATCAAAAAGGAAATCAACCATTACTCTACCCACAATTAAAACCACTATTGCGATGATTAATACAAACGTCAATAAAAAGTTTAGCATGATTCCTATCAGCCTTGCCTTGATAAATCCACGTTTTTCAGATGTTTTATAGGTCATATTGAAGGCTCGCATCAAAGCCATCATACCACTCGTAGAGGCATACAAAGCAAAGATAAAACCTAACGAAAGTACTCCTCCTCGTGGTTTACTGACAATCTCAATGATAGTTTCTTGGGCTTCATGAAAAATTCCTTTGGGCAATACATCTGAGAGTAATGATATGATTTTTAAATCAAGATTATTAACAGGAATATAAGGAATTAATGAAAACAGAAAGATGATAGTCGGGAATATGGCTAATGTAAAATTATAAGCTACTGCTGCTGCCCGAACATCAATATCAAATAGGGTAATTTTTTTAATTAAAACTTTATAGACTTGGTAAACACTATTAGCTACATTTTCTAAATGATAACGCTTCAAGAAAAGGCGAAATCGATTGTATGCTTGTGTATGTTGTATTTTTGTTAGCATTATGCGATTTTTAATTAACGATTAAGCAAAGAAAGCACTCAATCGTTCCAACAATTCTTTAGGTGCCGTAGTAAGCCTATTATTTTCCATTTTCACGAAAACTAACGTTGTTTCTCCTTTATGTACCAACACGCCCTTACTGTTTAGAATTTCATAATGAAAAACTACTCTAGCAGCAGGAATAGTTTTGATGGTTGTACGAATTGTCAGTAAATCATCATATAGCGCTGGGGCAATATATTTTGATGTATTCTCATAAACAGGCATCATCACTCCAGACTCTTCCATCGCTTTATAGCTAAAGCCAAGGCTCCTGAGAGCCTCTACCCTACCAATTTCATAAAGCCGTGCATAGTTCCCATAATAAACATAGCCCATTTGGTCAGTATCTGCATATCTAACTCTGTACTGATATTCGTGTTGATACATTGCTGATGAAATAATTAATTACAAACGATTATTTTCTGATGTTCAATTTGTTCAGTGCTTCTTGATAAATACGCGCATTATTAAGGTGGTCTGCAAAGGTTTCAGCAAAGTTATGATAGCCAGAGAAATCTTCTTTTGCACAGAAGTACATATAGTTATGATGTTCGTAATTCAATACTGCATCAATAGAAGCCAAGTCTGGTAAATTAATAGGCCCTGGAGGCAACCCAACTACACGATAAGTATTATAAGGCGAATTGATTTGCAAAAGTGCTTTGGTTACTCTTTTAATGCTAAAATCTTGGTGAGCAAACACAACCGTTGGGTCTGCACCCAAAGGCATATTAGCCTTTAAGCGATTCATATAAACCCCTGCTACTCGTGGCTTTTCGTCAGCTTTTTTAGTCTCAGCCTCCACAATTGAAGCCATTATTTGCGCTCTGATAGGGTCTAGACCAATTTCTGTTGCTTTTCTTTTACGCTCTTCTGTCCAGAATTTATCATACCAAGTTTTCATGGTACTCATCAGTTCTTCAGGAGTAGTAGTCCAATATACTTCATACGTATTTGGCAAAAACATGCACATGATGGTCTCTTTCGTAAAACCGTATTTTTGTGCCACTGCTGAATCATCTAGCATACTAGCAAGCGCAGTAGAATCAAATTCAAAGCGATTACCAATCTTATGAATCAAATCTTTTTTTAGGCGAATATTATTAAAGGTAAGTTTGATAGCATCTTGATTACCAGAACGAAGTTTCTTGATTACTTCATAATTACCCATATCAGCCTTGATGACGTATCGTCCTTCACGAACGTTTTCTTTATATTCCAACAATTTGGCTAAAAACTTAAATGAAAGTTCGTCTTTAACAATTTTATGTTTGCTCAACGAATCCCAAACAGTTTCAAAAGTTGCTCCTTTAGGAATCAAAAGGGCAAAACCTTTTTTCTGGTCTACTTCATAATTAGGCGTTTTGGTGATTTGCCAGACATAATAAGAAAACATTGTCGCAAACAAAGCGAAAGCGATAAAGAAGTAGCGTAATAATTTATGGTTTTGTTGCATTGTAATGATAATGAAATAACGCTCAAGCGTTTTTAAATGATTGTTTTTGTTTAACTAACTATTTATAGTCCTAATATCTATATATTGTTTTACTGCTGTTTTTACTTTCTTCTTTACAGCTGACCAAGTTATTTTTTTTAATGGGTCGGGGTCTTTTTGTATTTCTGCATCTTCAAAATACATCATTGAGCGAAGTATTGAAAAAATATCATTGTTAACATATTTCATTTTGAAGAAATCAATCATTTCAGCAACAGAATATGAATCCAATAATTCTGCTATATCCCAAAAATCTTTTTTTACTCCTCTTCTTGCAATAGCATTTAATTTCATTGCAATTATATCTGGAATTGATGCCAATCTAATACCATCAATTTCTTCAACAGGCTGAATATATGATTGAGGAATATATACAATATCTATTTTTATGGTCTCAATAAATAAAAATAACATTGTTTTACTTTGTGATACTATTATTGTTTGAGGAAAGACATCAATCAGAACATCACTAATTTCTTGTGGGTCAAAAATTTTGTTGCTAAATAAATGCAAATCGATACTTAAACGATGTCCTAACCTTAAAGATAAATTTGTACCCCCAACTAATACAAAATCTTTTAAATCAGGTATTTGCATTATTTTTTTTAGAAGTTCCAAAGTTCTTGGCTCGACTGTCTGCGATTGTAACATTTGAATTGTTTTCGTTTTAAATCAAAATATTCACATACAAAATTTAAGACATCCTTTTTTAAATATGCTGATTTTATGATTTCTTTTCTAATAGTATCTTTTCCGTAGAATTTAACCAATTCAACAAAATCGTCCCATAGTCCATAATTTAACACTTTTTCAATGATAAAAAACTTATCCTTCTCATAATCCAAATCTTCATACTTCACATCCCAAAATGGTAGACGAGAAATATTTGGTTTTTGATTGGAGCTATTATTTTTCATAACATTCAATGAAATATGTTAAGTTATTATATTTAACTATTAAATGAATAAACCAATATTATCTAAACCTTAAAACTCAATTCCAAATCTATCGGCCAACGCTTGCAGGTCTTTTACGACAGGTTCTAATAGATTAATACCATTTGCTTTACGTTCTGCTTCAATTTCTCTTTCAGGGTCACCTGGCACTAATACTTTCTTGCCTTCTACTGCTTCGGCTGCATGAAAACGGTCAATCCATTTATCCATATCAGCTTTAAATTCGTCAGCTGGGCGAAAAGCATCTATTCTCATGGCTCCTAAAAAGTGTCCAGTTCCTTTGCCTACTTGCTCGCCAGCAGTCATAAACCCTGCTGTTGCAAATGGCGGCACCCAAGGGCCAAAGTTAGCTCCTGATAATACACCAGAAAAAATATCCACGATAGCACCCAAACCATAGCCTTTATGAGAACCATGTTCACGGTCGCCACCTAACGGTAATAATGCTCCTCCGTTTTTAACAGCGTTTGAATCATCCGTAGGGTTCCCTTCTTTATCTTGTACCCAGCCAATCGGTGCGGCGGCTCCTTTTCTTTGTAAAATTTCCATTTTACCATAAGCCACTGCTGTACTAGCAAAATCTGCTACGAAGGCAGGATTCCTCTGTGCAGGAACAGCTACCGCAATAGGGTTGGTTCCTAAAAGCTTCTCTTTTGAAAAAGTTGGTGTTACCAAAGGGGCGGCATTGGTCATAGCCCAACCAATCATATCGTTGTCAGAAGCCAACATAGCATGGTAGCCTGCAATGCCAAAATGGTTTGAATTCTGTACAGAAATCCATCCAGAACCCACATTCTTCGCTTTTTCCATCGCAATTTGCATCGCTTTAGGTGCTACTACTAAGCCTAAACCTTTGTCACCATCAATCACAGCCGTAGAAGGCGTTTCATGGATGATTTTAATGTCTGGCTTAGGATTCAATCTTCCATTATCATACAAACGAACATAGCCACTTAATCTTGCTGTTCCGTGCGAATCTACACCGCGGAGGTCGGCAGAAATCAATACTTTTGATGCCAAATCTGCATCGTCTTCCGAACATCCTATCGAAAGAAATACATTTTTAATAAAGTTTTGTAGGGAGCTATATTCGTAAATCATGAATGAAATTGAGATTATTTTCTAATAATTTTACCTATTTGTCGATATCCGAGGAGCACAAAATTACAAATAATTGTTCGATGAAAGTCTTTTTTCAAGTAAAAAGCAGAAATATCAGGTAGGAATATAAAATATCTGCCTTAGCATTGATGATTGGTCTCTATCATTTTCATTCAAAATTTTGTATATTATCGATGAAATAAACTACTTTAAATCGGTAGAATATCATTCAATACTTACTTTTGTAGTAAATTGAAGGTATTGAAATATTTTTTATTCAATCACCCAATTATAAGAACCTAGCTTCTTAAGAAAGCGTTAACCAGTAAATATTGAGCATATAAATAAGTAAAAAAATGTCGTTCAGAATAAAACGTATCACAGCCAAACTGTTTAGTTATTTCGTAAAAGGATTATTTTTATTAGCCCCTGTTTATATAACAGGCTACATTATTTTCAACCTGCTGAACTCATTAGACCAAGAGTTTTATTTTTATTTCAGAGGAACGGGATTAGTTATTATGGTGGCTATCATCATGATTGTTGGTTTTTTGGGGTCAACTTTTATTTCTTTGCCTCTTATTCAAATATTAGAAGAAGGGGTTTCCAAACTTCCCTTGGTAGGTTTGATTTATTTTTCATTAAAAGACCTTATTGGAGCTTTTGTGGGTGATAAAAAGAAATTCAATCAACCTGTGAAAATTATATTCAACAAAGAAAATGGTATTCAAAAACTAGGGTTTATTACTCAGACTGATTTATCTTTTTTAGATATTCAAGACTCTGTCATTGTTTACTGTCCGCATTCTTATGCTTTTTCGGGTGAGGTATTTATTGTTCCAAGCGCAAATATTACTTTGTTGAACCTTCCAGCGTCTGATGTCATGAAAATGATTGTATCGGGTGGCGTATCGCTGGCAAGTAATCCTTAAAATCAATATTTAACACACAACATAAAGCTTCTAATTTAGTTATTGATTGTAAAACGTTTGTTTGTTTTTGCTATCATTATATTGCGTATCCATCAATCTCAATAATTTTTAATTCAATCTCATCATCTATGTTTTTGGCAAATATTTTTTCAAGTTTTTCTTGGTGGCTTATCATCCCCATTGCAATACTAATTCTAGCTATTCGTGATTTGTTGCAGAACCGCCATACTATTCAGCATAATTTTCCTGTGGTTGGTCATATACGTTATATGCTCGAAAAAATTGGTCCAGAATTAAGGCAATATATCGTAGCAAATAACCGTGAGGAGCTTCCTTTTAACAGAGGTGAAAGAGCATGGGTATATGCTTCATCCAAAAAAGAAAACAACTTACAGGGCTTTGGTTCAGATCAAGACTTCAACTCGGCAGGGTATATCTTTATCAAACATGCCATGTTAGGACATAAGTTAGCGGATAACCATCCTAATCAAAAAGACCCAAGCGCTGTACCATGTTCAAAAACAATAGGCGAATATCATAAAAGGAAACGTCCTTATAAGCCCTACTCGGT
The DNA here is from genome assembly GCF_059416265.1 of Arcicella sp. GW821-FHT09D11. Taxonomy (NCBI): domain Bacteria; kingdom Pseudomonadati; phylum Bacteroidota; class Cytophagia; order Cytophagales; family Flectobacillaceae; genus Arcicella; species Arcicella sp. GW821-FHT09D11. The sequence goes on from NZ_JBWKOV010000003.1 coordinate 99,552, forward strand.
CGTAAATATTTCTGGTATGAGCTACGGTTCATTGTCGGCCAAAGCTGTTGAATCCTTAAACAAGGGCGCCTTAAAATTTGGCTGTTATCATAACACTGGCGAAGGTTCATTATCACCTTATCATAAGTATGGCTCGGATGTTATCGTAAATATCGGAACAGCTTATTTCGGAGTAAGGGACGATGATGGTAAATTTTCGATGGAAAAATTAATAAAAATGACTACCGATAATCCATTCGTAAAAGCATTAGAGTTGAAGCTTTCTCAAGGTGCTAAGCCCGGCAAAGGTGGTATGCTCCCTGCGGCCAAAATCACGAAGGAAATTGCAGAAATCAGGCACATTCCTTTAGGGAAAGATGCCATTTCTCCAGCTTTTCACTCTGAATTCTCTACCATTCCAGAAATGGTTAATTTTATAGAAGCAATGGCTAACCAAACTGGCTTGCCTGTAGGGATAAAGTCGGCTGTCGGAAAGTTAGAAATGTGGGAAGAATTGGCTCAATACATGGTAAAAACTGGTAAAGGACCCGACTTTATCACCATTGATGGTGGCGAAGGTGGTACGGGAGCTGCACCCCATGCTTTTGCAGACCATGTGTCGCTACCTTTCAACTATGGCTTTACCAAAGTATATAAGATTTTCCAGAAGTATGAATTAGCTGATAAAATCGTATTTATTGGTTCGGGCAAATTAGGCTTTCCTGAAAAAGCTATGATGGCGTTTGCGATGGGTTGCGATTTAATTAACGTAGCGCGCGAAGCCATGATGTCTATCGGTTGTATCCAAGCACAGGTTTGTCATACCAATCGTTGTCCAGCAGGAGTTGCTACGTCTAGCCCTTGGCTTCAAGCGGGTATAGACCCAGCTCTTAAAAGTGAGCGTTTTTATAATTATGTAAAAACATTGAACAAAGAAATTCTTGAAATAACTCATGCTTGTGGTTATGAACACCCTTGTCAAATGACGATGCAAGACGTTGATATGGTAATGGGTGATAATAATAAAACACAGTCGCTGGCTACTACTTTTGGTTATAACAAAACAAAAGTTCCTTTTGAAGGGGTAGATAAGCTTTTAAAAAGCCCTTATCTAGGCGGAGGAAAAGCACAGGTTAATTAATATACAAAAAAGGGATGGTCGAAAGCCATCCTTTTTTTTGTATATTAATTTTCAGAAACTAAGTGTTTATGCTATCATAAGACTTTATCATGCTTCAAATTATCCTAGCTAAAACGTTTATAATCAATTATTTTACAATAAAATCAATCACAAAAGTGGATAAATTGATACCATTCTGCTTTCGATAGCTCCATTTAACTGCTCGTTAGCTATTTTTCATTATCTTTGTAGTATGTTATCTATCAATAATCTTTCGTTTTATTTCGGTTCTCGCCCAATGTATGATGGGGCGAACTTACATATTAAGCCTAAAGACAAAATCGGTCTTATCGGGGCAAATGGTACTGGTAAATCTACTTTACTTCGTATAATTGATGGTGAATATTTACCCGACGGTGGTAATATTTCTAAATCAGGCGACTGTACCATCGGGTTTTTAAATCAAGACTTACTTTCATATCAAAGCGACGATTCTATCCTTTCGGTAGCAATGCAAGCTTTTGAACGTCAGAATTTCCTTCAAGCAGAAATCGATAAGGTTTTACATAAAATGGAAACTGATTTTGAAGACGATGACGTAAATAAATTGGCACGTTTTCAAGATGAATTTGATGCGTTGGGTGGTTATACCATTCAATCAGAAGCAGAAGCTATCCTTGAAGGTTTAGGATTTAGTACCGAAGAGCTTTCCCAACCCCTACAAAAGTTTTCTGGAGGTTGGAGAATGCGCGTAATGCTAGCAAAATTGCTTTTACAACGACCATCTTTATTAATGCTTGATGAACCTACCAACCACTTGGACTTACCGTCTATTGAGTGGGTAGAAAACTACATCAATACTTATGAAGGTGCCATCATTGTGGTTTCTCACGATAGATTCTTCTTGGACAACACTGTAACGACGATTGTTGAAGTGGCAGGTGCAAAATTGATTCCTTACTCGGGTAATTATTCTTTCTATATGGAAGAAAAAGCCTTGAGAAACGAAGTACAAAAAGGAGCATACGAAAACCAGCAACAAGCTATCAAACAAACTGAAAAGTTCATTTCAAGGTTTAAAGCCAAAGCATCAAAAGCTCGTCAGGTACAATCAAGGGTAAAAGCATTAGAAAGATTAGATATTATTGATGACGTGTTGGATGAAAATGCGAAAGTCAATTTTAAGTTTAACTTTGGAACTCAACCGGGTCGTTTTATTATGCACCTTGAAGACATCACCAAAGCTTACGGTCCTAAAAGAATCCTGACGCATACCAATGCTGTCATTGAAAGAGGTGATAAAATCGCCTTGATTGGTGCCAATGGTAAAGGTAAATCTACTGTTCTTAGAATTATTGATGGTTCTGAAGAGTTTCAAGGCGAACGTAAATTGGGACATAATGTAATTGACTCATTTTATGCCCAACACCAATTGGAAAGCTTGGATGTAAATAATACATTGCTTGATGAGTTGAAGATGACAGGTACGGGTAAACTTGAAACTGAATTAAGAAGTATCTTAGGCTGTTTCTTGTTTTCGGGAGATGATGCCTTCAAAAAAATCAAAGTACTTTCGGGAGGTGAAAAATCAAGGGTTGCCTTAGCAAAAGTATTGATTTCAGAAGCCAACTTCTTGTTACTAGATGAGCCTACCAACCACTTAGACATGATGTCGGTGAACATTTTGATTCAGGCTTTACAGCAATACGAAGGTACGTACGTAGTGGTTTCTCACGATAGATTCTTTGTTTCAGAGATTGCTAATAAAATTTGGTATATCGAAGATGAAGAGATAAAAGTATATCCGGGTACTTATGATGAATATGAAACTTGGATGGAACAACGTCGAATGAATGGTGAATTCAGTAAGGAAACTTCCCCTAAAAAGACGGTTGAAAAAGTAGTAGAGAAAAAACCTGTTGATGATTTTACTAAAAAAGAAGCACAGAAAAATCTGAAAAAACTGAATCAGAAATTAGCAGATACAGAAAGCTTGATTGCGAAATTAGAAGCAGAGAAAGTCGAAAAAGAAAAGACTTTGGCCGACCCTGCTATTTATAATGATGCACAAGCGTTGAAACGTGAAAACATTGCTTATCAAAAAATCCTGAATCAATTGGAAGAAGTAAATGATGCTTGGGAAGAAGTAATGTTGGAAATTGAAGAAGTAGAAAGCTTAGTTCAGTAAAATAATGGCATTCCGTTCATCATAAAAACGCAGGTAAAATAGCTAATATGCTTTTTCCTGCGTTTTTTGCTTTAGGCTATTGCAGAATATTTTAAGATACTATCCGTTAGTTTTATTATTTACAAATAGCTAATATCAATTCGCTCATACGCTCAACTCCATACATTACTCTTCTATGAAACTTTTATCGATTATATGCTTATTATTTATTCCTTTTGCCTTTTTTGCTCAGAAAAAGAAGAACACTTATCAAGCAAAAAAGGTTATTTATGATAATTATATCTATGAACCTTATATACGTACTGTACAATTATTTCCGTCATTGAGCACGACTAAAACCCCACAAGAGACCCTTAATCCACCAGTCATCAATTTACAAGAAAATCAAATTTTAAAATTGGAATTCGACTGTTTAGCACCCGAATTTCAAAATTTCAGGGTGAAAATATTTCATTGTAATGCAGATTGGACACCTTCAGTATTAAACGATATTGAATACCTCACCGAATTCAACGATTTCCCGATTAATGATTATAGAAATTCATTTGCTACTAAAATTCCTTATACGCATTTTGCTGTGGAGATTCCTAAAACCAAATTAGCTGGAAATTATCTGGTAATGGTTTATAAGAATCGTAATGAAGATGATATCATGCTTACGCATCGATTTATGGTTTTCCAAAACCGAATTGGTGTAGCTGGCAATGTAACCTTCCCGAATAATGTTCAAAGAAGGCGTACTCACCAACAAATTAACTTTAGTGTAAATTATAGTGGTTACGAAATCATTGATCTTAAACAAGACCTTAAAATTGTTATTCGTCAGAACTTTAGAGATAACAAAACACTGACAAACCTTAAACCTTTTATGATAGATTCTTATAATCGTAAGATGGATTATCAGTTTTTTGAAGGAGAAAACCAATTAGAAGGCAGTAACGAATTTAGGATATTTGATGGCAGAAGTACGCAACAAAAACTAGTAAATATTGCTAGGATTGTACAAGGAGAAAGAGAAAGCATCATAGAAATTCGTCCCGAAAAACCACAAAATGGCTTAGCGTATGTTGCTACAAATGATTTTAATGGAATGTACGTAATTGATAATTATGAAACCAATCGAGGCGATACGGAGTCAGATTATGTTCGGGTAAGTTTCCTGTTGAAAACTGATTCTTTAGCAAACAAAAAAGTATATCTCAATGGTGCGTTCAACGATTGGCAATTAAATGAGGTAAACCAAATGCATTATGTCCCTGAAAGTCAGGCTTACGAGGCATTTATCCAGTTGAAACAAGGCATCTATAATTATCTATATGTCACCAAAGACGACCAAGGAAATATAAGTGAGTCGGAACTAGAAGGAACACACTCGCAAACGGAAAATATTTATGAAATTTTAATCTATCACCGCCCCATTGGTGCACGTGCTGATGCTCTAGTAGGATATGTATTGATTAAAAATCAATAAGCTATTTTCATTTAAAATTTATAATAATTACGTTTACTTACTTGCTTATTATCTTGCTATAAAATTTATATTCAAATGAAAAACTTACTTTGGGCTTTTGCATCGTTGGTTATACTCCAAAGTTGTCAGAGCGGGAGTTACCCACAAAGCTCGGGCGGAGGTACTCAGTATCCTACAGAGCGTAATCAAACGCCATCGGGAAGAGATTCCTATCCATCTACCTCAACAGGTAGAGCCGCTGATAAAAATGTGTCTATCGGCAATATTCGCATTACTGATAAATATACAATCTTGTATGTGGCCTATAGAAATAACAATTCTCCCCAATATGATAGGAACGGGAGATTAGTCAATGATGGACACGAAGACATCGCCTTTCAGTCAACTGCTCAATTAATTGCAGCCAATGGTGCAAGGTCATTTAAATTAATCAAAACAGAAGGCATTCCTCAGCTTGTTGCAGGGCAAAATGTAAAGGTTTACGGTAGAAAAACAGTACCTGGTGACCAAATAAATTTTGTTGTGTATTTTGAACGCTTAGATAAAGGCTTGGAAGATTTCGATTTATTTGAATGTAACGATTATGATTACATTACTTGTTGGAATGTATATGGCTTACGAATTAGCAATCCAATAGACATTGTCACCCAGCCAACACAGCCGAAAGCCAACCCTGCTCCTCCTGTTTCTCCGACTAAAACGCTTCCTAAAAGTACCACAACAGTTAAAACAAAACCTAAAAGTGGAAAATTAGGCGAAGTAGAAAATACTCCTGTCCCAATGCCAGTAATTACTAACATTCAAGTTTCAGGCATCGTGCGAGATATAAAGACCAACAAGCCAGTTAGTGCTACTATCAACTATAAATTATCTAGCAGCAAACAAATTATAGATTCGGTACAGAGTTTTGTGAGTACTGGTATTTATAGAATGGGGTTACAAAAAGGGCAAATTTATACGTACACTGCCTCTGCTAAAGGCTATTTATCTGTTAATGACATTGTTGATTTATCTAAAATTACCAATGAAACTAAATTCAGTAAAGATATTTATCTTACACCTATTATAGTTGGGGATAAAATAGCATTAAAAAATATTTATTTTGAAGTATCAAAATCTGATTTATTGCCTGCATCCTTTTCAGAACTTACTAAACTAGTGACGATGATGCAGAATAATCCAGAGATGGAAATTCGTTTAGAAGGCCATACCGACATCATTGGTGATGCCGATGCTAACCTTGAATTATCACAAGAAAGAGTAGATGCTTGCGAAACATATTTGGTTCAAAAAGGCATTTCGACCAAGCGAATCCAAGCAGTTGGTTATGGTGCTAATCGACCATTGGTCAAGAAAGGAAGCGATGAAGAAAGGAAAGTAAATAGAAGAGTTGAATTTGTAGTATTAAAATTATAGTGCTATAAAAAAGCCTTACTAATGATTGTTAGCAAGGCTTTTTTATAACACTTAGTATTACTAAACGTTGAAACGGAAGTGCATAATATCACCGTCTATTACAACATATTCTTTTCCTTCAACAGATAATTTTCCTGCTTCTTTACAAGCTCCTTCAGATTTATATTGTTGATAGTCAGCAAATTTAATTACCTCCGCACGGATGAAACCACGTTCAAAATCAGAGTGAATTACGCCTGCAGCCGCAGGTGCTTTCCAACCCTTCTGGATTGTCCATGCACGTACTTCTTTAACGCCTGCTGTGAAATAAGTAATTAAGTTCAATAAATAATATGAACTACGGATTAACTTATCTAAACCAGACTCAGTAAGATTATATTCTTCTAAGAACATCTGACGGTCGTCTTCGTCTTCCATTTCAGCAATTTGTGCTTCTAAGGCCGCGCAAATTACTACTACTTCTGCACCTTCTTCGGCTACAGCAGCTTTCAATTGCTCAACGTATTCGTTTGTTCCTTTAGCAATTGATGCTTCATCTACATTGGCTACATAAATTACAGGCTTGTCTGTCAATAAGCACAAGTCACCAATTGCTTCAAACTTAGCATCAGGCTCTAAGCCCTGAACGGTTCTTGCAGATTTACCCGCTTCTAATGTTGATTTATATTGCTGAAGAATGGCTAATTGAGCTCTCGATTTTGCATCGCCTGCTTTGGCAGCACGTTCTACTTTCTGGATTTTTTTATCAACCGATTCTAAATCTTTTAATTGTAATTCATAATCGATAATTTCTTTATCCGATACAGGATTCACTCTTCCTTCTACGTGAACGATATTATCATCAGCAAAACAACGTACTACGTGTAGAATAGCATCTACTTCACGAATATTTGCCAAGAATTTATTACCTAACCCTGCTCCTTGCGAAGCTCCTTTTACTAGCCCTGCAATGTCCATAAATTCTATTACGGTTGGTAACACTCTTTGAGGATTTACCAATTTTTCTAAAATATTAAGACGTTCGTCAGGTACTGTTACAATCCCTACGTTAGGTTCAATTGTACAGAAAGGGTAATTAGCGGCTTCCGCCTTATTTGAAGAAATTGCACTAAACAAAGTAGATTTCCCAACATTAGGCAAACCTACGATTCCACATTGAAGACCCATTTATTTTTATTTACTAATTGCAAAAAATTTTATCACTTTCTTTAAATCCTCTAAAAGCTCATCATAAGTAACACAGTGAATCTTTTTAGAGTTAATAATTGTATGGCTTCTACGCCAATCAAATCTTTGTTTATCTGTTAAGTTTTCTAATGATGTTGTTCTACCAACAATTAAAATTCCATTATAGCTACTAATACGTGCACCGAATTTTCCTTCAAAAGATGTCGTTTGTTTTAAATCATCCAACTTCCAAAACCAATCTACTATTTGACTATATCCATGCTCAAACCTATTTGCCCATTCTCTTTGATATTTACCTTTCTTTTTCTTAAAAATACTGTCTGATGTTCCATCTTCAAATTCAATGAAAACATAGGATGCTTTTACAGAATCACCGATAACCAAATCAGCTTTAAAGTCACCGAAAAAATCAAACTCATAAGAAATTCTGTTGATTTCAACCAAATCAGGGAAGTATAATTTACCAATTAATGCAGATAAATTGGGGGATTCTTTAAAAAAAGGCAAAACCTGAGAGGATTCTTTTAACTCTTTATAATTGGTTAATAGGTTTTCTAAAGTAAGCAATTCTTTTTCAACTGCTTTCCAGTCAATATTAATTTCTTTAAAATCTTTCATCAACTATCATATTTCTATCTCCCAAAACTACCACTAAGAATAGCATGAACATGAAGCATATCTGGTTCTCGTTCAAAAATGACTTTATATATACCTACATTCATTATATAATACTCTTTGGGGTCGCCTGCTACAGGTAATAATTCAATGTTTTGTTGATCGTTATTTTTCAATACACTTTTTAAAGAATTTTCAATCTCATTGCGTGAGCTTTCTTTCAAACTATCATAAGCGATTTCTGCGGCGCGCTCTAATTCGATATTTTTAAGTATTCTTTCCATAATGACATTGCAAACGGTTTATACAAAGTTACAAGTTTAATCGTACAACAACAAAAAAGCCTCTGAAATTTCAGAGGCTTATAAATTCTTTCATTCGTTTATTCCCATTTCAAATCACTACCAAATCCGCCCACAGTATCTTCGTCTTCACGATTAAATTGAGTAAAATCTACATCAGGCAAAAGTTCATGTTTCACATGGTCAACTGCTTCTTGAAGGCCTTCAACAAATTTATCAAAATCTTCCTTATATAAGAACATCTTGTGTTTTTCGTAAGCAAAACCATCATCTTTTTGATAACGGCGACTTTCTGTAATAGTAATGTAGTAGTCGTTTGAGCGGGTCGATTTCACATCAAAAAAATACGTTCGCTTTCCTGCTCTGATACGTTTCGAAAACAATTCTTCTCTTTCTCTTTCTTCCACTGTGCTATGACAATTTAGGGTTTACGGATTGGTAAAAATATAAATTTTCTGAATGTTTCAAAAGTTAATCATGAAAAATAATTTCTATTTTCTACATCTTCACATTAATTATTAGTTAAATCGACTAATTTAATATTGAAAACAAAACGATTGATTCTTAAAACAAAAAAATCATTGTGCTATACATGCTATGCTTTATGGGTAAATTCCAATATTATATGCTTAAAATTTATATTTTTATTTCGCCCGAAAAAGGCTAATTTCGTATTCCAGTTTTGGTAGATAATGTGTAGAAAGCCACTAAATTAAAACCACTAAATCACACAAAATGTCAAAACCACTTCTAGGAATTATCATAATTCTCAGCCTTTTCTGTTCTGTTGCCCATGCACAAAAATTAGGGGATGAATCTTTTGGTATTTCTTCATTCTATGCTCAGTATTTCTATAATAAACCTACCTCGACGGGTGAAATACTTCAACGAAATCAGTACACTGCTGCCCACATGACATTGCCCTTTGGCACGATGCTGGAAGTAACAAATCTTGCCAATAAACGTTTTGTAATTGTAAGAGTAAACGACCGCGGTCCGTTTAAGCCTGGAAGGATTATTGACTTAACTGAAAATCCAGCAAAGTGGCTAAAAATGACGAATAAGGGGCTTACAAAAGTACGTTTAAAAGTGGTTGGCTTTGACGGAGATATTATGCTAGAGCCTTTCGACTCGCTAAGGCTGACTGCCCCTCCGCATTTTGAGCCTAAATTTTATCAGAAAACGAAGTTAAAATATCATCGCTATTATCGCCTCAAAAAAAATTGGCAAAAAAGAAAATATCCAAACCTCAAACATCGACGTTTAAAGGTAAATTCTTATTTAAGGAAACTTTCTAAGCAAAGAATCAAAGCGCGGAAATTAGCGAAAGCAACTCCTAAAAAGCCAACTAAATAATGTTAGTTCACTCAACAAAGTTTTAAAATAATTTATGGATTTAACACAAATACGCCAATATGGGAATATAGAATTTTTAGCCAAGCAAATGGTAGAGGGTTTTATTACGGGTCTTCATAAATCACCATTTCACGGTTTTTCGGTGGAATTTGCAGAGCATCGTTTGTATAATAATGGCGAAAGTACTAGGCATATAGATTGGAAGGTATTTGCAAAAACGGATAGACTTTACACTAAAAGATATGAAGAAGAAACAAATTTGCGTTGTCATTTAATTATCGACACGTCTTCTTCGATGTATTATCCAGAGAAAAATAATGGCAAAATTGTATTCTCTACTATGGCAGCAGCGGCTTTGGCATATATGCTTCAAAAACAAAAAGATGCTATTAGCTTAATTACTTTCTCCTCAGCTGTTGAGATTCAAACGCCTGTCAAATCAACGCCTTCGCATATCCATAAAATCTTTTTGGATTTAGAAAATTTACTTCAAAAACCTAAAGAACATAAAAAAACGGAAGTGGCGTCGGTAATTCACCAGATTGCTGAAAACATTCATAAGCGTTCGTTAGTAATCATTTTCAGCGATATGTTTGATGATATTGATAATTCAGAAAAGATTTTTTCTTCTTTACAACACCTGAAACATAACCTGCACGAGGTATTGATTTTTCATGTGACAGATAAAAAGACAGAATCTGACTTTGAATTCGATGACCGTCCCTATGAATTTATTGATTTAGAAACCAACGAAACCATCAAGTTGAATCCTGCTCAAGTAAAGGTTGATTATCAGAAAACTTTGCATCAGTTTTACCAAGAATTAAAACTGCGTTGCGGACAATATAAAATTGATTTTATTGAAGCTGATATTGCTGAAGGGTTTGAACAAATCCTTACATCGTATTTGGTAAAAAGAGGAAAGATGAAGTAAAAGTATTTTACTTCATCTTTCAATCAATATTAAGGGGCTAATGGCAAGGTAAAGAAGAAGGTAGTTCCTTGGTTCTCTACAGTTTCAAACCAAATACTTCCTTTGGCATTATCTACCACCCATTTTGCTAAGGCCAAACCAACACCCGAGCCTTGGGTTTTCGTTGAATAGTCCAGCATAAATATTTTTCCACGGTGTTCTTCCCGAATCCCTACCCCATTATCTTGAATGCTGAAAGTAACGGCTTCAATGCCTAACTCAACCACAATCATTACTTCGGGCGTTTTAGTGGAAGGCACTGATTGAATGGCATTCATAATCAGGTTTTTGATAATATTCCCTGTTAGCTGACGGTCACCAATTACTTTTACGGCTTTATTTGGCACAATCATTCTTAATTCTAACTGAGAATCATCTGTGAATAAATTCACTACTTTTCTGGTCTCATGGGCAAAATCAAATACCTCACTTTTAGGAATTGGCAATCTGGCAAAATCTGAAAAAGAAGTAGCAATATAGGAAAGGTTATCAATCTGCCCTGTTAACGATTCTATTTGGTCTTTCACTTGCGCTAAATCTAATTCTGTTCCTCTTGAGAGCTTACGCCAAAGCAATTGTAAAGACAATTTCATGGGTGTAAGTGGATTCTTAATTTCGTGAGCCACCTGTTTAGCCATTTGTTGCCATGCAGATTGCTTATTCGCATCTGTGAGCGCTACTTTAGATTCTTCAAGTTTTACCAACATTTCATTGTAGGCTTTTACTAAAACGCCTATTTCATCATCCGACCGCCATGAAAGTGGCTCGCTTGGCTTGCTTAAATCTACTTTCCGTAATTTATTGGCAATCATTTGCAACGGAACAATCAATACATTAGAAGCTAAGTACGAAAACCATAGTAAAATCAAGAAAATGGTAGTAAACGTATTTAGCATTGAGCCAATTACGGAACTTACCTCTTTTGTAAAGTATGTTTTTGAATCGTAAAATGGTATACAAACAATCCCGAGCAACTTACCCTCATTTGATTTTAGCTTTAAGTAAGAAGTCTTGAACGATAAATCGCCAATGGTTTCATCCAACATCACTTTCGAGTCCTTTTCTTCCATCAGCTTGATATAAGCTATTGGATTGATATAATTAGAAAGGAATCCATTTTCAAAACTGAATGGTTTGTTATTAGCCAATAAATGACCTTTAGTATCAAAAACGCTTATGTATTTTTTGGTACTAGTAGAAATGCTATTAATCGTATCAGATAAAAATTGTTTACTCATTTTGCCTTGAGCGAATCTATCAACTGCGGGCATTAAATTAATGCCTATGCTCTCTGTTTGATTCAAATAACCATCTTGCTGACTTTCCGAAAACTTGGCACTGATGATGGTCAGGGTGATACTTACTACCAAAATCAAGGGTAATAAAAATGCAATATTGAGGTATATTTGAATCTTGCTGGCAATGTTGATATTCATCATCGAAAAGCCATAGTGTAAGGCATAACATAAGATGACGATAATGATGGTAAAAACTAATATCAAAAACAAGAATGAGAAATTGGCATAGATTGAAGCAATACTTTGCGATTCTGAAGAAACAATGATTGCTTTGCCTTTGTTATTAACAAAACCAATATGCTTGTAGCCATTTTCTTCTATGCCATCTTGGAAAATCTCTTCTCCTTGTAGCACATCGCTAGATAATTTCCCTTCATAGTTAAAGCCTTCTCCGCCAGTTTTTAAAATTTTTCCGTTTTCATATACTGCAAAACTATAAGCATTGGCTTTTAGCTTCGTCCCCGTAAAAATTGGAGATTCATCATTAATATCATTAGAAAGCTGAATTTTCCGCTTTAAATCCAGAATAATATAGCCCGCTGATGTATTTTCTTTATTCAGAATCGGGATGAAATTAAAATACTGTTTGTTAGCATAAGCTTCTAAGTCGTTTACAAAATATATTTTTTCATTTTTTGTGCTATATTTTGGCAACCTAAACATCTTCTCGAAAGTCTGATAATTTTCTATTTCATCATTATTATCAAGCGACTTGCCAGTACTATCAAACACAAAAACTTGAACATCGTAATAAGAAAAATAATTATCCAGCAAATTGTGTTTTACATAGTTGCCTACTTGTTCTTTTGGTAGAAAGTCAGACTTCATTAAATCAATAATAGCCGAATCTCTACTGATTGAAAGGCTTGCCTTGTTTAAAAGAAACTCAGCCTTTTCATCATTTTCATCGAAATAACGTTTAGCAAACTGTTTTTTATGGTTGAAATCTTCCTGAATATTTTCTTGATAAACCACATAATTGCCTATGCCTGCACAAACTAAAGCCCCACAAAAGAAGTAAATAGAAGTTTGATAACGGAAAGTATATAAATAGCGAGGAAATGACGTGTAAAAAAGAACAAACAAATAAATGCTGTAAAGTCCAAAAACAAAAATACTGAAGTTTGAGAAAATCAAAACAAGAAGACTAGTAAATACCAAAGCAATCAATAAGGAAATATACATCCATCTATCGTTGCGTCTGTTTAGTTTAATAATCAGGATAACTAGGAAATGACTGCTTAAAAAATAAATCAATGCAATTAATACATAGGCCAATAATGAAAACAACACCAAAGGTTTTTCCCAAATATCAATGTTTAAAGCCAAGCTAAGTTCATTGTTGGATTTTTCATAAATATCGCCTAAAAGCCCATATATAAACTGAGTAAGACAAAAACTACATATCAATAATACTACAGTAGTAATTTGCTTAATAAGGTTTGGTAAGTTCATCAACCATAAATAAGCCCTCATTTTGTAGTAATAGTTCACTAAGTAAATTAATATAAAAACAAAAATCAGTAAGTTGATAATCAAGTCGCCCAACGATGGCGACAAAACAGACGAACTGAAATACTTAGGATTAAAAAGGTCTGATTGGTAAAGTGAAAAAGGGATTGAATAAAAAAGCGAAATGCTTCTTAATACTATCAGGAATCCTATTAAAATAACAAATGCTAACCCATGTCGATGACTATTGTTTAAATACCAAAGCCAAGTAAATAAGTAAATAATTGCAAAAAATACACACAGCAAACCACTAACAATTACTGAGGCTGAAATGATATAAATCTGGAAATTGTCACCTTGTTCAGTAGCAATGGAAAATAAGAATTGCTTGGATGTGGTATAAATATTAAGGCGATTGTTGGAAGAAGGCGTAATGGAAATATCTTGGGCGTCTGTTCTGAAAATTTTTGTATTGTATTGTTCTCTTAGTCCATTTACCCTATATTCATTTGAATAATACAAATTCAATACTGAGAAGATTTCAATATTATTCTTCCCCGCTGATATGGCTCTGCGATTTACAATTGATTTACCAGTTTCTAGCAATATTCCTTTTGTAGTATAATTGCCTTTGATTAATGAATAGTCTGGAACAAATTGGTTGTCTGACCAAAAAATCAGCTTGCCGTTGTTAAAGATAAAGTATGGGTATTCGGTTTTGGTAAACAATGAACCAAATCTAAGTTCTTTTAGATTATTGATGATACTGCTTACTTTATCTAAATCAAGGTTTGATTTTTGGATTTCTTTGCTGACTTTATGTTGAATATCAGATAAATACTTTTCTTCAAATGTATTGCCTTTGTCGTTTTCAATCACAACATACAATAAAGATGTTAAGCCAAAACACAAAAAAGCAAAACTCAGAAAGAGGTTTCTTTTAAGGAAAAGAGAGATAAGAATTTTAGTAAATGTATGATTCATAACACTTTACTTGTGAAGAGCCCACTATTATACCTAACATTTTGATAAATGCTTTGACACAACAAATAAGACTGATATGGATATATTATATATTATTGAAAAAGAGGATTCATTCGTTCTATCAAAAATAGTGTATTTTTTCAAAATAACTTAATCTGGACTAAACAAAAAGAAGAGTCTTATTATGTATAAAAGACTCTTCTTCAAAAAATACCGTATTACTGCTAAAATTTAATTTAAAAAATTGCTGCTGCAATCTTTTTTGTACTTTCAGATTTACTCATGGTATAAAAATGTAAGATTGGCGCATCAAAAGCTATCAATTCTTTACATTGCTGAATACACCATTCAATCCCTACTTGTTTTACATCTTTATCTGTTTGGCATTGTTCTACTGCTTTTACCAAATCTTCGGGCATATCTAAATGGAAAATTCTTGGCAACACTGTCAATTGTTTTTTTGTTGCCAAAGGCTTTAACCCTGGAATAATTGGCACATTAATTCCTTCTTCACGACATTTCTTTACGAAATCAAAATACTTTTGATTATCAAAAAACATCTGTGTAACGATATAATCTGCCCCTAATTCAACTTTCTTTTTCAAGTAAGCAAAATCTGTATTAAGGTTGGGAGCTTCAAAATGTTTTTCTGGATAACCTGCCACTCCGATACAGAAATTGGTTGGCGAAGCTTGTGTTTCTTCGTGCAAAAGCTCTCCGTTGTTCATTCTTACTACTTGTTGCAGTAAGTCGCTTGCATAGGCATGCCCTCCTTTTTCAGGTGTAAAAGCTGGATTACCCTTCACAGGGTCGCCACGAAGTACCAATACATTATCAATGCCTAAATAATGTAAATCAAATAAAAAGTCTTCTGTTTCTTCTTTCGTAAAACCTCCGCAAATCACATGAGGAACGGCATCAACATTAAAACGATTCATCAAGCTAGCACAAATACCGACAGTACCTGGGCGTTTACGAATAGGAATTCTATCTATCTGACCGTTCACAATTTTTTCTAAAAATTCTTCACGATGATACGTTACCTCAATAAAAGGCGGTTTAAATTCCATCAAAGGCTCAATATTACTCATTAACGATTGTATGCTTTCCCCTTTTACTGGCGGAATAATCTCAATTGAAAATAGCGTTTTGCCTTTGGCTTGCTCGATGTATTGGGTAATTTTGGTCATAATTAATATATATAAATCTCCGACTTTCAGGTGAATATCTTCATCAAACAGCCGTACATAGCATTAGTTTATATTTTGTACAAAGGTAGGCAAAACTTATAGAGTCAAAAACTCCTTTACTAACATTTCCCATTCCTGAGCTAGCGAACCTACAAAAACAGTTGATTTAGCACGCGTGTACCAATATTTGGCATTCCAATTATCCCCTTCTTTTCTGTGTAAGTAGGCATGCAATTGATCATATTTTTTTGAACCTTCATTGCTTTGGGCTATTTCATGAGCTTTTTCCCAATCTTCATTCGCATCATACCAAAGTGCAATTAACAATTCATGAACCGAGGTCGGTGGGGTTGGATGAGTTAGTGTTGCCTTAAATTCAGGGTAAGTCATCGAAGTTATCATTTAAATGAATCATAAAGTTACATACTATGTAGTAGCAAATAAAAATGCTATTAAGCTATTTGTATGCTAAATGACTTATTTATTGTAGAAAATTACCTATACTAGACAAAATGTCTTGCCTATTATTCAAAACAAGCCATTTTGTCTTACCAAAACAGCTGGTATAAGATTTGAAAGGATATAGTAAAGACATTCAACAAATTTGTTTTAACCTTTAAAGCGTCAACAAGATGAAGAACTATAAAATAGAAATTCCGAAAAATATACTAGCAGACATTGATTTTAACAATACCCTTAACGGTGGCAGAGTTGAGCCAACTATTGAAGTAAATCTAACAGATGAAGCTTTTGAAGTATATGTAAAAGTAGCAGGTTTGAGTGCAGACCATTTGCAAATGGATGTAGAAGACAATATTTTGTGGTTATATGCTTTGCAACCAGTTTTGAAAAAAGCGGAGGAAGAAGAAGCACAGAACTTTGTACCACAAACGATGGGTCATATTATGTTGCCCAACTTTGTTGATTTAGATAATATCGTTGCCAGATATTACAACAATCAATGGAAAATAGTAATGCCTATTGATGAGCATCGAAAAGGCTTCAAAAAAAGAATAGAAGTAGAAATTTAAGGAAACAAACTAGCTATATATATAAGCCCTACGAAGTACGCTTCCGTAGGGCTTTTTGTTTTTGTATAATAAATATTGTTCTAGAACGTATATCTGAATGACAAAGCGATTTCATCAGCCCAGAAACTACTATAATTTACGATGTTAATAGCTGGTTTCCAGTCTAAACTGATTGCTAAAGGAATTGTTCTTGCATAAGCTTCTAAACCAAGGATACCATCTAAACCTAATACGGTCGTTTGGTTTCTATCTAAAAATCCTGGACGATTATCACCCCAAACATACACGTGACCACCACCACCAATGAACCAATTAAAGTCTCTAGAATTAAAAGCCCTGCCATGTACTTCATAAAGACCTGTTAAACCAAAACCTTCATAACGGAATGAGCCAATCAATTCTACTGCACTTTTTTCGTTTACAAAAGTTTTAAATGTAATACCATTAGTATTACCTAAACGAATACCTAACGCTGATTTGTATTGCCCTTGAGCTTTTACAGAAGTACTTACACCCAATAAAACGAGTATAAAAGCACTGAATAATAGTTTTTTCATGCGATTGTTGTTAATATTTTAATCAAATCTCTTTTTTAAATTATTGTACCAAAGATTATCTCGAAAATTTGTAGAAAAAACACCCCACTATCCTAGCAGGACGCCATCTTGAAACATAATTTATCAGAATTGAGTAAAAATTAATCCCTACAATACTCTATAAGTAAAAAACAAAAAATACTTATCTTTTCAAAAATTATCATTAGTCATCCTAAATCTTCTCTCCATGAAAATCAGCACTAAGTTTTTATTCGTACTGCTTGTACTATTTCAATCCTTTGCTTTTGCTACTAAAATATCTAAACCCATAGCACCCAAAGAATTTTATTTATTGGTAGGTACTTATACCTCAGGAAAAAGCGAAGGAATTTACGTCTATAAATTCAACAGTGAAACTGGAAATTACCAAGCCATCAGTATTGCTAAAGGCTTGAAAAACCCTGCTTTTTTAGCGATTTCTCCCAACCAAAAATATGTATATTCAGTAGGCGAATTTAACAATGGTGGTGCCGTATATGCTTTTGAGTTTGACAAAGTAAAAGGCATATTAAATCAATTGAGTACACAATCAGCTAATGGTTCAGGACCTTGCCATGTGGCTGTTGATAAGACAGGAAAATGGGTAATTGTGGGGAATTATGGGGCTGGTAGCCTAAGTGTTTTGCCTGTAGAAAGTAATGGAGGCGTAGGTACTGCCATTCAGACGATACAACATGAAGGTAAAGGAGTGAATGAAACCAGACAAGAAAAGCCCCATGTGCATTCTATTAATATTGCTCCTAATAATGTAGACGTATTTGTACCAGATTTGGGAACTGATAAAATTGTTACTTACCAATTAGACAACACTACAGGAAAACTAACTGCTGGAAACCCTCCTTTTACAAAAGTACAGGATGGAACTGGACCAAGACATTTTACTTTTCATCCCAACAAAAAGTTTGCTTATGTGATACAAGAGTTAAGCGGAGAGATAACAGGTTTTAACTATCAAAAGGGAGGACTTAAGGCTTTTCAAACAATTTCAACCTTGCCAGCAGATTATACGGGGGGAAAATCGTGTGCAGATATTCATATTTCGCCTGATGGCAAGTTTCTATACGGGTCTAACAGAATCCATGATAGCATTGCTATTTATGCGATAGACCCTAAAACAGGTAAACTTACTTATATCACGAATCAATCTGTTTTAGGTAAAAAACCTAGAAATTTTATCATTGACCCTACAGGTAAATTTGTTTTAATTGCCAATCAGGATAGTGATAATATTACCATTTTTGAGCGCAATCCTTTGAAAGGAACCCTAACATCAACTGGAAAAGAGATTTCGGTACCTAATCCTGTTTGTTTAAAAATGATGAATATTAATTAAGAAGCATTGCTAAGGAAACATAAAAAACGCTCTTTAACTTATTGGTTAAAGAGCGTTTTTATATATAAATCTTTCTTAACTACGATTTTCTTAAAATAGCAAAAAATTCAATCGTAAAACCTGCCAATACAATAATTGGCCCTAGTGTTAAGCCCAAAAACCCAAAACCGAATTCTTCTTTATCTTGGCTCATGATAAAAAATCCGATAAGGATAATGGCTATTCCTAGCAACATGGTTAAGTAGTTTGTTTTTCCAAAAGGGAGTTTATCTTTATTAGTCATTTTATATTTTTATTTTGAATTTCAAATGAAAGTTGATTTTGTATTTTTTTAATGCTTAATATAGCTCGTCTAATGATAATCGTAAATATCTTTCAACAGATTGGAATGTGCTTAGGATACCCATCAACGTTCCAATAATCAAGATACCCAAGAATAAATAAATCATTTTATCCATTTCCTGTAATAGCACCAAACCTTCTACTTTACGAACAGCTAGTTGTTGAAGCAAAATAAGCAATGAGCTTGCCACTAATCCACTAGTAAGCCCTTGCAAAGCTCCTTTTATGATAAATGGTTTGCGAATAAAACCATTTGTTGCTCCTACTAATTGCATACTTCTGATTAAAAATCGCTGAGAATACAATGATAGTTTAATGGTATTGTTGACTAAAATGATGATAATCAACAGCAACAACATCACAAAAACTGAAAGTACGAGGTATATTTTTGAAATATTTTTATTTACCTCTTCTACAAAATTTTCAACATAAGCTACTTCATGAACGCCAGGAATTATTTCTAGTGCTGTTTTAATTTCTTTTAATTTGACATCATTAAAATACTCTTGCTTAATTTTTACAGCATACAGATTATGAAGAGGATTATTATCGCCTAATAGTTTTCTATAATCTTCTCCAGATTCCTCAATAAATTGTTTAGCTGCTACTTCTTTAGAAATAAAATTAATTTGAGGAGAATTATCTTTCAGCAGAACAAACTCTTTTTTTGTCAACAATTTGTAGATTGAATCAAGTTTGCTGGTAGTTAAATCGTCATCTAAATATACTTGTAGCTCTACGTTTTGTTTTACCAATTCAGCCAATTTACGAGCATTCAGCGTTAATAAACCACACATTCCGATTAAGAAAAGTGCGATGGTTAAGCTAATAACGACCATTACATTCGGCGTACTTCCTAATTTCTTTATTTTAGCCATATCATCTTGAGGCAAAGATTACAAACAAATTTACGATTTTTATATCGCAATGAAAGCCAATTAACGCTTTTTAACAAAAAGCCATCTGAGGTTTTCAGATGGCTTTTTTTAGAATCCTTTGTTTAATTTCTTTTATCTAGTTCGTCACGAATTTTCGCAGCCTTTTCATATTCTTCGTTAGCAAGGGCTTCTTGCAACATTTTATTAAGCTGTTCCACTGGATTTTCTTTCAAAATCTCTCCAAAAGTCTTTTTAGGCTTAATTTCTGGTTCAATATCATCAATTAAAGGGTCTTTCGACGACTCGTTGGTAGAAATACCTGCCTCCGACAATACATTTTCAAAGGTATAAATCGGTACATTAAAACGTAAAGCAATAGCGATGGCATCCGATGGACGCGCATCAATATAAGTATCTTTAATACCGTCAGTACAATGAATTCTAGCGAAAAAGACACCTTCTTTGATGTCGGTTATTGAAATTTCACTCACAGAATAATGAAAAGTACGAGCAAACGCTTTGAATAAATCATGAGTCATCGGACGATTAGGCTCGATTTTCTCAATTTCAATGGCAATTGCTTGGGCCTCAAACATGCCAATGATGATAGGTAACCTTCTGGGACCAAACTCTTCTCCTAATATCAATGCGAACGAACCCGTTTGAGATGAACTAGGAGACAATCCTAATATTTCTAATTTTATTTTTTCCACTTTACAAATATATGCTTTTAATAATTGGGGTTTTCATTAGCAAGTAACAAAGATATAAACCCCGATAAATTTAAAAAAGTTTTCTGGATATTCATTCAAAATAAAAGACCTGTGACATTTAAATTTCACAGGTCTTTTAAATAATCCTTGTAAAGTTACTTATTTTGATGCTAAAACGGCTTTGGTCAGTCTCGGTAAAATATCAAAAACATCTCCTACGATACCATAATCTGCTGCTTTAAAGAAAGGAGCTTCTGGGTCTTTATTAATCACCACAATAACTTTTGATGAATTAACTCCCGCCAAATGTTGAATAGCTCCTGATATACCAGCAGCAATGTACAAATTAGGAGAAACCTTGATACCCGTCTGTCCAACGTGCTCATGGTGAGGACGCCAGTCTAAATCAGAAACAGGTTTTGAACAAGCCGTTGCTGCCCCTAAAGCATTCGCTAAGTCTTCAACAATACCCCAGTTTTCTGGGCCTTTCAATCCACGTCCAGCAGATACTACTAAGTCGGCCTCTGGTAAGGAAATAGTGCTTGATGCTTTATGAGTTTCAATTAGTTTTACACCAAAATCGCCATCATTTAATGCTGGTGCAAATACTTCTACGGTAGCCAAAGCATCCGTTTCAACAGGACTCACTGCATTTTTCTTAATTGCTATGATTTTTTTTTCACTTTTCAGTGACACACTAGCAAAAGCCTTACCTGTATAAATGCTTCTAGTTACCACAAAACCATTCGCTAAATTGGGCAACGCCGTTACATTAGAAACGATTGATGCCTTTAATTTGCCTGCTACCCTAGCAGCAACGGCATCTCCCAACGATGATTTTGCTAGCACAACAATATCAGCACCTTCAGTATTAACGGCCTCAGTCAACACAGAGGCATAAGCTTGAATATTTGAAACCGCTAAACGAGCATCATTGGCATGAAGTACTTTGCTTGCACCAAAGTTACCTGCCTTCGCTAGTTCGCTTTCAGATGCTTCGCCAATGGCCAACACCGTAGCAGAAGTACCTTGTAACTTAGCAAGTTCTGAGCCATAAAAAACGGCTTCGAGCGAAGATTTTTTTATCGCTCCATTATCTAATTCTGTGAATATTAAAACAGACATTGTATTTCAGATTTTAATGATAAGAAGATAAATTCACTAAGCATAACATTGCTTAAAGTACCTTT
This sequence comes from Arcicella sp. GW821-FHT09D11, assembly GCF_059416265.1. Classification (NCBI taxonomy): domain Bacteria; kingdom Pseudomonadati; phylum Bacteroidota; class Cytophagia; order Cytophagales; family Flectobacillaceae; genus Arcicella; species Arcicella sp. GW821-FHT09D11. The sequence goes on from NZ_JBWKOV010000003.1 coordinate 121,167, forward strand.
GCTTCAGTTTTTAATAGCGTGATTAATTCTTCAGCATTTTCGGCTGGAATCATTTTGCAAGCTCCTTTGGGTGCAGGTAATTGATATTTATCTGTACTTGTTAAGCCTTCGCCTACTGGCTCTACTACTTTCAAAGGCTTTGTTCTTGCGGTCATGATACCTCTCATATTCGGAATCTTCCATTCTGCAATAGGCTCCTGACAGCCCAATACTAAGGGCAAACTAGCTTCTAAATCTTCTTTCCCTCCTTCTATTTCACGGGTGATTTTTGCTGTAGTACCTTCAATATCTAGTTTCATGACAGGTGACAAAGAAGGAATTCCTAACATTTCTGCTACCAATCCATGCACTACGCCACTATTGAAGTCGATTGACTCACGTCCCATCAAAATTAAATCGTATTTTTCCTGAGTAGCAATACTAGCAATTTGGCTTGCTACAAAATAAGAATCTGTTGCCTCGCTGTTCACACGAATAGCATCATCAGCACCAATTGCCAAGCATTTACGGATTACAGGCTCAGCATCTGCTTCACCCACATTTAGCACAGTTACAGTGCCACCATGTTGTTCTTTTAATTCTACTGCACGCGAAAGTGCATAATCGTCATAGGGTCCAGTAATATAGGTTACGCCCGCTTTATTGAATTTTGTATCTCCGTCCGTGAACGAAATTTTCGCTGTGGTGTCGGGTACACTTGTTACACAAACTAAAATTTTCATTGTATATCGTTTATTTTGTTAATCTTTTGAGTTTTGTTTCAAGAATTACATGATAAATTTAACTTTTAAAGGTTTAATTTGTAGTATTCCTTATTTCATCACAATAATAACGAAAAGTTTTAATAATAGTATGCAAGCATACTATTATTTATAAATATTTTATCAAATGTCATTTAACAGATTAGCTTTACTAAAACAGTTTCTGGAAGAAGAACCTGAAAACCCTTTTAATCACTATGCATTGGCAACTGAATTGTTGAAATCAGATGCTACAGAAGCAGGTAATATTTATTTGTTCCTCTTGAAAAATCATCCAGACTATCTCCCTACTTATTATCATGCAGGGGCTTTATTTTCGGAATTTGGAGAAACGGATTTAGCAGAAAAAATTTATACTGATGGCATAGCACTAGCCCAGAAACTGGGCAATGAAAAAGCTTTGAAAGAATTGAAAGGGGCTTATCAGTTATTTTTAGATGAATTAGAGATGTAATAGAGATTATCTGAAAATGGAAATATCTTCCTTTCTATTAGTGGGTGACTTAAGTCACCCACTAATAGAAAGGGTTAGAAATATTCTACTCACGGCATGACTTTTAACCTAAATCCGTGTTCGAATCCATGGTCTGTGGCACACAGAATACAACCCATGTTCTATTTGCCACAGAACACGGATTTAGTTTTAGGATTCTTTGATTAACGCACTGATTATCTTCGTCATCATCGGTTCTGATTTACTAGCAGCAGCAATAATTTTCTCCAAACTTGCTTTTTGCAGGGTTTCAGGAATACCCATATCGGTAATGATAGACATCCCAAAACATTTTATTCCCATTTGATGTGCCACAATTATTTCAGGAACTGTAGACATCCCCACAGCATCAGCGCCTAACATTCTCAGCAATTTATATTCTGCTCTGGTTTCTAATTGTGGACCAGAAGCCATCACATAAACTCCCTTTTGAACTGGTATATTCAATGATTGTGCAATAGCTTCAGCTTTGTTGATTAAAGATAAATCATACGGGTCGCACATATCAGGGAAACGGTCACCAAAAGTTGAAATGTGTTTGCCTGTCAGTGGGTTTTCAGGCATGAACAAACTGATATGGTCTTGGATAATCATCAAGTCGCCAACTTTGAAAGCGGGATTCATTCCTCCCGAAGCATTTGAAACGATTAGCTGGCGTACGCCTAATTGTTGCATTACTCGCACAGGGAAAGTCACTTCTTTCATAGAATAGCCCTCATAAAAATGAAAGCGTCCTTGCATACAAATGACATGCTTCGTGCCAATTTTACCAAAAATCAGTTTGCCTTGATGAAACTCAACCGTTGATACAGGAAAATGTGGAATATCCGCATAGTTAATACTCTTTATGATGTCTATCTCGTTCACCAAAGCCCCTAAACCTGTGCCAAGAATAATACCAAAATCAGGATTAAAATCAGGTACTTGTTGCTGAATAAATTCAGTGGTTTTTACTATTTGTTGATAATACATATTGAAGCTGTTTAAACTTTCCCTTTCGGGTTAAACTAAGTCTTTTAGAATAGCTTGTTCCAAAATTTACTCAACGTAGCGATGCTATGCTTCCCAAATGTTGAAAAAATCAATTCAAAAATACAATACTTTCACCTAAGAAACGGAAAATTTAAATAGCTTCATTGGTATAAATTAGCTGATGTTGAAATAACTGTTTATTCTTTTACGATTTACCTACATATTTTTGCCTGCTACATAGCCCGTCGTCCACGCAGCCTGAAAATTAAAGCCTCCTGTTACGGCATCAATATCCAAGACTTCTCCTGCAAAAAACAGGTTTTTAATGTACTTGCTTTCCATCGTCTGCTGATTAATCTCGGCTAAACTTATTCCTCCACAAGTAACAAACTCTTCTTTGAAAGTAGTTTTCCCTTTCACCTTCTGAGGACAATTCAGCAAGTATTCAATTAATTTATTGGTTGATTTATTAGCAATATCTATCCAACGAAGGGTTTCATCAATATCTGAAAGCTCACAAAGTTTTTTCCAAAGCCGTGAGGGTATTGAAAACTGTGGGTTCGACTGAATAATTTTCTTAGGACTTATCTTTTTTTGCAATAAAAAGTTTTCTCTCATTTGGTTCTCTGAAAACTCAGGATTCCAATTAATCAGTGCAGTAAAATCATAATTTGCTTCGGCTAATTCTCTAGCTCCCCATGCCGAAAGTTTTAAAATGGCTGGTCCTGAAAAACCCCAATGGGTAATCAATAAAGCACCTTCTTGTTGCATCTTTTTTCCTGCAATTCTTACAGAAGCATGCTGAACACTCACCCCTGAAAGTTCAGTAAAAAGAGAATCTGGAACATTGAACGTAAATAAGGAAGGAACAGGTTCGATAATTTGATGACCTAAATCAGCTAGCCATTGGTAAGCAGTTTTTTGTGGATTTCCACCAGTAGTTATCAATAGCGCCTCGCAAGGCAATGTTTCGCCACTAAGCAATTCAACACCTGTGACTGTTTTTTCATTGGTTAATATAGCTTTCACTCCTGTAGAGGTCATTACTTTTACACCTACCTTTTTTGCTTTTTCTTCTAAGCACCTAGCAATTGTTTCAGAACTATCAGTATTGGGAAACATCCTACCGTCTGGTTCTGTCTTTAGTGTAACACCTTGTTTTTCAAACCATTCAACGGTATTTTTGGCATTAAACTGAGTAAACAAATTTTTGAGAAAGCTCCCTCCTCTTGGATAAAACTTAGCGAGCTGCTTATTATCAAAACAAGCGTGCGTAACATTACAACGCCCACCACCAGAGATACGAACTTTATTTAAAACAGTCCTATTTTTTTCTAAAAGTGTTATTTTCGCATCAGGATTACTTTCAGCGGCCGAGATTGCACCGAAATAACCAGCGGCACCAGCCCCAATCACTATTATATTTTTTTTTGACATTGATTCTTATCGAAGCCACCTTTGTGTACTTCCTTGAAAAACAAAATTACTAAAAATGTAATGGTAAATTTCATTTGAGCGTTTTCAAAAATCTGAAGCTGTTTAAACTTTCCGTTTCTGAGGTGAAAGTATTGTATTTTTGAATTGATTTTTTCAAAATTTGCGAAGCATAGCATCGCTACGTTGAGTAAATTTTGGAACAAGCTATTCTAAAAGACTTAGTTTAATCCGAAAGGGAAAGTTTAAACAGCTTCTCTATTAATAATCTAAAACGGTGCTTAACCATACCTAAAATCATGGGCAAAATCAAATTTCTTTTTTTCCTACTCCTACTTGGCATTGTTCTGTATTACCTAGGAAAGCCAGCACCCCTACAATCACTACAAAAAGATTTTCAGAAAATCACCACTCAGAAAAAGTCATCCGAAAAAGAAAAAACCAAACAGGAGGATAATGAGGAGGAAACAGACAAAGAGTCTGGCGGAATTACAGATAATTTATCCAAAAAAATAGAAGATAAAATTGAAAGCTCTGTATTAGAAACCATCAAAGACAAGCTTTTTGGCGATAATAAAAGTAAGCCACAAAATAGTGATGGCGGTAGTTTAGACGATTATATTCCTTCTTCAAAACTCAATCAAGAGATTGTTCGTCATACAGCCTTTATTTTAAATTATCGTGAAGAATATGAACAAGCTTCATGGGTTTTACATCGTTTAATTAAAGACGCTGTTGACGGCAACGCTACGCGTTCTAATGAGTTTATAGAAGACCCCCTCGTTGAAACAGGTTCGGCACATACGCGTGATTATTCACGTTCTGGCTACGACCGTGGACACTTATGTCCTGCGGCGGATTTTAAATATGATAAGGCATTGGAAGACGAAACTTTCTATATGTCGAATATGTCCCCACAAACCCCCGATTTTAATCGAGGAATTTGGAGTAATTTAGAAAGCAAAATTCGTCAGTGGGTTATTCATAGAAATGAATTGATTATCATCACGGGGCCTGTGTTGAAAAAAGGGCTTAAAACAATTGGTAGAACCAATTTGGTAGCTGTTCCTACACATTTTTATAAAATAGTTTACGACCCCGAAAATGAAAAAGCTATCGCCTTTGTCATTCCAAACGAAGGCTCTGAAAAATCTATTAAATCGTTTGCTGTAAGCATTGATTCCATTGAAGTATTAACTGGTATTGATTTTTTCGAGAAACTGCCCGATAGTTTAGAGCAAAGAATTGAAACAAAAAATAAGCCCGAAGATTGGTTTTAAGTTATTTTATTAACCATCTTAAAGATATTTTAAGTCTGTTTAATGATAAAGTCGTAACTTTATTTTCGAAAATATTATCTTTTTGAATAGCATTAAAATGCTATTTGTGATAAAATATTAGAAAAATTAAGTTTATTCCTCAAAAAACACACTTATCCTTACATTTAAATTATCTCTAAACTTTATTACTATAGTAGTAGCTTAAATTTTGAAATAACTATGACGCTAGCCTTTACAATTTGTTCCATAAATTATCTTGCACAAGCCCAAACATTAGGGCAGTCTCTACAAAAAACTAACCCTGATATAGAATATGTAATTGGATTAGTGGATAGGCTTGATCAGGTAAGCTTAGATACTGAAAAAACTCCTCCTTTTCAGCTGCTAGAGATTAATAAGATTGGTATTGATTGTTTGGATGCTATGTGCGAAAATTATGACATTACTGAACTTAATACTGCCGTTAAGCCTTTTTACTTTGACTACTTTTTCAAACATAGAAAAGATATCAATAATGTTATTTACTTTGACCCCGATATTATAGTTTATCAAAAATTAAGTAAATTAACAGAAAGCTTACAAACAAAAAGCATTGTAGTTACTCCACACATCACATCGCCGATTCTCGATGATTATGATACTAAAGAAATTGCACATCTAAACACGGGTATTTATAATTTAGGCTTTATTGGTGTTGCTAGAAGCAAGGAAAGTTTGGAGATGATTGACTGGTGGAAAGAACGCCTTAAAAATGATTGTAGAATAGATTTGTGCAATGGCTTGTTTGTAGACCAACTCTGGATAAATTTCGTTCCTATTTATTATAAAAATGCTGTATTGATTGAAAAACACCCTGGCTATAATGTTGCTTATTGGAATCTTCACGAGAGGCAGATTACTAAAAATGGAGACTATTTCTTTAGTAACAACGAGCCTTTAATTTTTTTCCATTATAGTGGTTATCAATTAAGTAAACCCGATAGCGTTTCAAAATATCAGGATCGTTCAACTTTTGAAAAAAGACCTGACATCGTTCCTCTTTTTAAAGACTATGCCAATAAATTAAAAGAAAACTTTAATGATTATTATATCAAGATTCCTTGCTTTTATATTAAACCGCCAAAAGTAAAACGCTATAAAAGAGTAAGAAAAGCATTACAATTGCCCTTTAGGAAAGTAGTAGAATTAATCAATTCGGACAAATAAGTACTATTCGGTAGTAATCTAACCCCTGTTCATAAAACATTATGCTAAAAAGAGAGTATTGTGGAAATAGACCAACTAAGCTAAGACTAAGAGTATTAGACTTATTTGTTGATTTCTTTGTTTTTATTTTCCGAAAAAGTAAACATAATAAGTATATTGTACCCAACAAAATTTTACTTTTTAATTTTGGTCACCTAGGCGATATGCTGATGATGAGTTATATGATAAATGCGCTGAAAAATAAGCATCCACATATTGAAATTCACATAGTAGCAGGAAGTTGGTGTAAAAATTTAATTGTAGATAACCCTCTATACGACAAAGTATTTTTTATTAATCATTATCGAACTAACAGAAGTGCCATTTCGATTTTTGCAAAATTCAAATTATATGTAAATGATATCAAGACATTTTTAGCTGAACATAAAAATCTATATTATTCTCATTCTTTCGACTTTAGGTATTCTGGTTATAATGCTAATTTACTTTTACCATTTTTAAATGCTGAACAGAAAATAGGCTTTGGTACACGAGGAATGGGTAGTTTACTAGATATAGAGTATTATATGCTTCCTACACCCTTCCATTCGATTGATCAACAGATTCAGAGTTTAAGGAGTTTAGGCGTTGCACAAACGGGTAAAAATATCGAACCCATTTTATTAATGCCTGCTGACGAGAAAAATACACTCGACATCCAAAAAGATTATTTTATCATTTTTCCAGAAGCTGGTACTAAAAACAGGATGTTCTCGAATACATTTTGGATAACAATCAGCGATTATATCTTAGAAAAAAGACCAGATGTTCAAATTATGATATGTGGTCTTACAGAGTATTCTAGCAAGCTAATGCTTGAACTCGAAAAAAAACATCCTGGAAAAATTATTGATGCAGTGGGTAAATTATCCATTTTACAAATGATTCCTGTACTGAAAGAATCAATCGGCGCCCTTACGCTAGATTCTTTCCCTGCACATATTGCCTCTACCTTAACAGCTACACTATGTTTGTTTAAGGAGGGTACGGGCTTAGAGTATTTCCCCATCAATGCTAAACCTACTTATATCATTCATGATCATAAGTATTCAAAAGGCGTTAAATCTTTTAGAGAGCAAATGACGATTCATTATATTACCTCCTTGAACGAGCGAACCTTACAGAAATTAGTACCCAAAGCGATGGATGAACTATTTAAATTTAAAAAATCTTAACATAACGAAATTAATTTAGTTATATAATAGTCTTAGCTTAAACTAGCTTGTAAAAAACCTTTATTGGCATTATTTTTGCCTTAAATTTTCTAACAAACAATATAGTTTATCAACGTACTATTTTCAGCTTTGAACACCATTATAAAAGATATTTTGAGTTTTTCAAGTTTTTATTGAATGGATACCAAAATCATGACAAATCCTTCTGAATTAAATGAATCGGATAAAACTTATCGGGCTTTGGAGAACTCTATTTTAAAAATACAGAGATCCATTAATAAATTAGCCAAAAAGTCGAATCCAAGCCACGAACTTCAAGCTTTCTGGGAACTCGGAGACCTTTCTCTCATTAACTGGATAAGTGATACAAATTGTTATATCAGTCGCAGAGGTCAAAAATTACAATATTTGGCCAAACCTTCTAAATTAGAAATCATCACTTTTCACTTAGAGGAAGGGGATAAAATATTAATCTGCGGAGAATCGCTGATGAATAAAATATCTGAAGATGAGATTGACGAAATTCTTCATAATAGCATAGGCCCTAAAGATGCTTGTTTGAATTTATTAAAAATCGCTAATATTGATACTCCTTACAGTGTATATAATGTACACAATGTAATAGTATTGGAAGTAATCGATCAGAAAAAGATAGTTACTCCCGTGATTTCTAATGACAACAATCCGTTCATTACTAAATCAAATGATAAATACTTATTTATCCCTATTGTTGTAGCAATAGTGGGGCTGTTGGCTTATTCTTATGGCAAGAAAAATACTTTTGATGTTTCAACGCTTTTTAATCGTCAAGAAACTAAAGTAGTTGTTGAAGATACTGTTGATGTAACGCCAAAAGATTCATTACCACCTATCCAAAATAATCAGGTAGTAGTGGATGACTTTGAAAATAGCAAGCCCACAGAAACATCAAAAGATTCTCCTAATAGTTTTGAAGAATCAAAGCCTAACCAAAGTACGAACAAATTAGAAACATCAAAGTCTGATTTATCTACCTTTGATGAGCCTAAAAGTACTGGCCCTAGTGAAGCTACTACTAAGCCAAAGACAAAGCCTTTCAGTTATTCAAAAGAACAACAGAACTATACTGCTTTATTGGAACAAAAAGACAAATGGACAGCTATTAGAAAAGACTTACAGGACAAATATAATAATGGAGATTTGTCAGTAAGTGATCAATTGGACAATAGTAAAAAAGTGCTAGACAGAATTGGACAAAAGATAAAAGAAAGTTCGAAAAAACTAAATAGAGATTAAGCTTTTAATGCTTCTTCTGTCTCTGGTTTTTCAGTTTCCATTTCCGATTTAGTTCCTTTATTGAGTTTTAATAAACGTTTTTGGTTATTTGTTTTTAGTAAATGTGCTACGGTCATATAAACGACAAACAATAAGCATAATAAGTAAAGCGAAGTAGTATTTTCGGCTTTCTTGCTAATAAAAACAAATAGTAACGTAGAAATAATTGTAAAACACCAAAGTACTAGCGACGCTTGAAAATGGCTTAAGCCACTATCAATCAGAAGATGATGAAGGTGGTTTCTATCCGCTACAAAAGGAGATTTCTTGTTTTTCAATCGAATAATGAATACCCTTAACGTATCAAAAATAGGCACTACCAATACGATAATAGCTAGTATGGGTGCTGCAAAAGTACTGTTAGGGTCGAAGCGATATTGAACATTTAACTGAATAAATCTTACAGCGAAAAGAGCTAAAATAAAGCCTACAATCAATGAGCCAGTATCGCCCATAAAGATTTTGGATGTCTTTGAAAAATTAAACCTTAAGAACCCTAGCAATGCCCCAGCCATTGAGGCTGCCAAACAAGCCAACGCATAGTGTTCGTTTAAATAAAACCAAATTCCAAACAATCCGCCTGCAATCATCCCAATTCCTCCCATTAGTCCATCAATACCATCTATTAGGTTTACAGCATTAATCAACGCGATAAAGACAAAGACAGTAAGGGGTAAACTGAAGATATAAGGTACAGAGTAAATACCAAAAATACCAAAAAGGTTTTCTATTCTTAAATCTCCAAGCACTACTACTAATAGCGAAGCACCAATCTGCACATACATTTTTTTCTTTGGAGCCAAAATCAGGATATCATCTTTTACGCCTAAAAAGAACAAAATAACGATAGAAGAAATAGAAAGGTGTATCAACTGACCTTCGTCGGGATTTTCCCATAGAAAGTAACTAATTAACATCGAAGCAAATACAGCCACACCTCCTAAAGTAGGAGTAGCTTGTTCATGGGAACTCCTTTCAATCGGACTTGCCATTAAGTTTTTAAGTGTCGAAATATTAATAATAACAGGAATGGCTGTAATTGATGTAGCACAAGCAACCACTGTTGAAACAATGACATGAAAAAGGTTACTATTGTAAAATGTCCAAAAAGAATTATTCATTGCTATTATACATTCAAAATTATTCAAGCCTATTAAGCATTATACTAATAGAATTTACGTTGGAGGGTTTAATGGTAGTCAAATTACAATTAAAATACAAAAGCACCAAACGGTTTAATCTTTGATGTGTCTTTGTCTTATTTCTTTAGCAGGATTTCCCTGATATATCATATAAGGTTGCATATCTTTAGTAGCAACAGAGTTTACAGATAAAACTGAATGCGATTTTGCTACTACCCCCGGACATACGACAGATTTTGCCCCTATCCAAACGCCATCTTCTAAATGTATTTCAGCTACTTTTAAATCAAAGGTACTCTTTGTATAATCATGATTTCCCGTTAGCAACATGGAGCCTTGCGACAAACAAACATGATTCCCCAAACTTATTTTTGTTAGATTATCAATCCAAACCATTTCGCCAATCCAAACAAAATCACCAATTTCTAAAAACCATGGATATTTTATTGATACCTGAGGTTTTATCATTACACCTTTGCCAATTTTTGCTCCAAACAATTTTAAGACAGAAATCTTTAACGATACTGGAAAAGGGATGTTAGAATTAATGAATATTGAACCTACTATATGCCAGAGCGTTCTTAGGAAAAAATTGCCAGGTTTGTACCAAGAATTATCGTACTTAGATAAGTCGGTTGTTTTCATTTTGTTAAATCTTTATTAAACTCATCTTTAAAGAATTTTTCAATCGCTTTTTTATCTTTTCCGACACGATGATATACTTCGTACACTTTAGCATCCACTAAAAATCTATACCAGAATCCTTGTAAAAAATGCCAAATAAACCCTTGTTTGCCATCTAAAAAACCAAATCTAAAAATATAGCGATAGATAAAGTAAATGATAGGACGAATAAACAGCGGAATAGAAGCGTACTTCACTTTCAAGAACCTTGTTCTTTGTTCCTGAGAACCGAAAAAATTAGGCTCAACCGATTCGAAGTTGCGGAAATTATATTTGATATTGAGCAAGTCTATTACTTCTCTGATAGCATATAAATTATGTTTTTGGGTCCACCATGTAAGGTTATTCAAATTATGATCAACAATATCATTTTCCATTTGAATAGTTTTCCCACTAGTCAGCGTAATGTGTTCATCCATCCAACTTTCTTCACAAGCCCCTTGTCCGCTTCGCCAGATTCTCAATAACCAGATAGGGTAATATGCACCATAACGAATCCATTTATCAAAAAATATTACTCTCCTTTTAATATACATCCCTCCTATCTCTGGAGCTGTCTCTGATAATTTCTGGTTAATTTCCGCTGCCAAAGCTGGCAACACATATTCGTCAGCATCCATCCTCATCAACCATGTGGTATTGAATGGATTATGCTGAATCCCGTAGTTAAACTGAATAGCATAATTTACCCACGGACGCTGTACTACTTTCGCACCTAGTGATTCAGCAATCTCGACAGTTTTATCGGTTGAACCTGAATCTACAATGAATATTTTATCAGTAAAAGCCAACAAAGATTCTACACACCTTTTGATGTGTTTTTCTTCATTAAAAGTTAGGATGATGACGGAAATATCTTGCATTAATTTTTGTTAGCAATTTTCTTAAACTCTTCAAATAAATTTTTAGCGACCAATGCTATATCATATTTTTCTTTGACCAACGCTTTTCCATTATTGGCCAGATACTCGCGATACTTTTCATCATCAAGCATTTTATTCAGTCCCTCTACGATACTTTGGGTATTAAGCTCAACTAAATGAGCAGCGTTTGTTTCACGAATACTCTCTCCAAAGCCTACTCTATCAGATAATAACGAAGGAATGCCTGAAACTAAGGCTTCTAGGGTCGCAATCGAAAATCCTTCGGAATGCGATGGTAACGTGAAAATATCAGCATCTGCAAAAGCAGCTAATTTATCGTCGCCCACTAGCATTCCTACTAGTTTTATATTTTCTTGCAAAGATTCCGTTTCAATAAATTTTTGTGTTTCAGTCAAATAGCCGTCGTCTGGACCAGCTAATACTAATATACAATCGTTTCTGGTAGCCAAAACTTCTTTGAAAGCTGGCAGAAGCAAATCTAACCCTTTTTTAATATTTATTCTGCTTAAAAACAATATCAGTTTTTTATCATTTTGAAGCTGATACTTTTTTCTGAAAACTCCTTTCTGGGGTAATTCACTGAAATTACTCAAATTCATCCCATTTGGCACAATCTTCACGTTTGGGTGAATATGACCTAAAAAGTTTTTTAAATCTTCTTGTTCATCCAGGTTATTAATCTGAATCAGTTCGGTTTTATCCAATACTCTTTTTTGAAAAAGTACACCAAAAAGCTTTTTCTTCCAATAGCCATTTGCCAATGCCCAGCGGTCTAACAAACCATGAATCGTGATACATTTTGTGGTAGAAACGCCTGCTAAATAAGGCGCTAGTCCTGCAAAATGCCAAAGTCCATGAATATGGATAATATCATACTCATTACCATGTTTTTTTATCCAAAAAAATAATTCAGGAGAAAATTCTGCCCAAAATCTAGCCAGCCAATGTCTTTTACAAACTACTATTTTAGCACCCTCTGGTAGTTCATATAGTTTTTGTCCTTCGGTAAATGGCGTCAAAATTGTTACTTCCGCTCCTAGTTTTATTTGTTCTACGGCGTGGTCATAAATAATTTTTGGGGGGCCACCGATATCCCAAGAATATGCACAGATATTTAAAATCTTCACAGGTTTTATCATTTTGATAAATTCATCAAGTATTTAGAAAGTGGCTTTTCTATCATTTTATGTATCACAATACTCACTATGATAATCATGATACCTATTAAATAGTTATAATAAACAGTTTGGTTGACAGATAAAGTACTTCCAATGATTGATGGAATTTTATTCAACAAAAGTAACATCGGAAAATGTATCAGATACAAAACATAGGATGCATCACCCAATAAAATAGTAAATTTAGGGATTATGATAGCCTTATTAGCTTCTAAATTTAACAAAGCAATCAGAATTAGCCCTGAAGGAAATCCAAAGACCAACACGCGTTTCCAGTAGTCGAAATCACTAATTTCGAAACCAAAGCTCACGATAATGATAAGAGCAAAAATTAAAATCAATATCGAGATTATATTTTTCAGTTTGATTTTTTCATAATATCCACAAATCAAGAATCCAAAGAAAAACTCAAGGTTATAACTACTAAAAACAAAATTGAAATATCTGCTATCGAAGTTATTGCCAACTATCATATTCACGACAGAACCCACCAATATAGCCACGGGAATAAACCATAGCTTTTTAGAAAGTATCAATAACGAAAAGCATAAGTAAAAGAAAAGCTCGAAACTGAGTGTCCACGTAACTGGATTAATAGCAAAGTGAAAAGGGACAAGGAAATAGGTTTGAAAATAGGCTGAAAATGTATGAGGATAAGCAGTACTAAACACATCTTTATTCAAAACATTACTGATGAGCCATCCTAACAAGAATAGCCCTGTCATGACAAACCAGTAAATCGGGAATACTCTTAAAAATCTCTTTTTTAAGTATTCAGTAAAGTACGCTGGTTGGTCTAAATATTGTTTGCTGGTAAAATGAATAATAAACCCACTTATTACAAAGAATAAATCGACACCCGCAAAGCCAAAACCAAAAAAATCTCCTAAAAAACTAACAGGAAAATTCTTTTTTATGTAGCCTCCAATATGATAAAAAACTACCACAAAAGCCGCAAAACCTCTTAAAAATTGTATTGAATTAATTACTTTTTTGGATGACATAATCTTTTATATCCATGAAACATTTCTTGGGCAACATTACTGGGTGAATACGTCTGGATAATATCTTGAGAGGCCTCTCCCATTTTTAATAAATCCAGTTCGGTATTCATAAACTTTATCAATGTTTCAGATATTTCGTTTACACTATTTGGATTAAAGGTAAATCCATTGACAGATTCATTTACTAATTCATTAGCACAACCACATTTATTTGAAACCGCTACGGGTAAACCACAAGCCATGGCTTCGTTGACTACTAATCCCCAAGGTTCTGAATAACTTGGCAAGACTAATACATCACTCAGGGCTAGATATGCGGGTACTTGTTGCCAATTTACCCCTTCAAAAAAGAAAACCTGATGAATGGTTTCTTCATGTACATATTGTTGTAAAGCCGCTTTCAAATCTCCATCTCCTAGTATTATTAAGCCCCAATCTTGTCTTGCAGTAGTTCCCTGAACCATCTTAAAGGCATCTAAGAGCTTGAATAAGTTTTTAAATTCAATCAGTCGCCCAACAAAAATAAAGTTGTGCTTTGGTAAATTTAATATAGCTTTTTGTTTATTCCTGTCTTTATAATTTTCTAGGTAAATTTTTCGGAGTAATTGATTATCCACACAATTTCTGTTCACAAGCATTTGGGTAGGTTTAGCTCCTAGAGCTAACATATACTCTTTCGATAATTGCCCAAAATTAAAGAACCCATCAAATTGTTTGATGATGAACGATTTAAACGATTCTTTTAAAAAACTACGATGATGATCTCCTCCTGTAGATTCATTGGATAGCACCGTTTTGATACCTTTTAACTTACAATACAATAAGATAAACCATGATGCTATATCATAATAACCTGTTAGGTTGACAATATCTGGCTTAAAAGTCCTGACTGTCTTTAAAATACCTAATATTCTTTGTTTTAAGCCCAATTCTTCAAGCACGCCATCATGAAGCAATTCATAATTATATTCATGCTTAAATAGGCTGGTATCATCAAATTTCAACCTGCTTTTTTCAATTTTAGCTAACTGCAAAACTAATAATCCAAAATCATTTTCCTGATTTGAAATTAATTGCAATTCATTAAAAATAATCGCTTTATAGTGAGCCCAAAGTTGATTATGAACAATTAAAACCTTCATTTTTTAAGAAGCAAATTAGCCTTAGGAATCTATTCCACGATGCTATAAGCCTTGTTTGCTGGCGATTATTAATAGAAATTAACGGTATTTATGGGTATCACTTAACGGCTGGTTCTAAAGGAGCAAGCTCATTTTCTTTCAAGTCGTCTACAGGCTCTTCTTTGATATATTTTATTCCCAAGAAGCGAATGGCCACAATGAATATAAACCAATAGGAAGTTCCGTAGGGTTCTCCCCCTGTAAAAATCCCGACGAAGTAGGTCATATAGAAATAGGCTACAAAACAAGCAAATGGATTTACTTTCCATTTTAATGTATAAACAGCTTCTTTAAAAATCATATAGTTCATCAAACAAAATGATACTACACCAGCAATTCCTAAATCTACAAAGGTTTCAATAACAGGTACATCTACATAAAAGAATCTAAATCCTCCACCCAGAATAAAGGCATAGGGAATTTCTGAAAAGAGAAAAATAATTAAATCGATATTATTAACCCTACCCATCGCCGACATATCGAGGTTTTTTTCATCCTCAAGTCCGAAAGCTGTTAGTAATGCTCTTGAAAAAGTCTCTAAGAAGGTATTATAGTATAAATCAATAATATCTATAATCTGTTGTTGCGTACTGATAAAATAAAGCAAGCCAGCAATAAACAGACCGATATAAATTAGATTAAGGGGTTTGAATAAGGCCTTAAAAAATACTTTAACGGTATCTTTTCCAACATTGAAGTAGACAAACAACGCTACAGAAAATAAGAAAGCAAGTAAAATAGATCTTGCTTGTGCTAGAATTAATACTACTAATGACAGAATGAGGTTAAAGAAAGCAAATAGTTTCCAAAGTATATTTCTTGACTTTAAGAAGAAATACGAAGCAAACACGCCTGCAAATGCATTTCTTGCATACACGTGGGGGTTTCCACTGGCTGTACTTGTTCCATCTCCAAAGACTACCGTTGCTCTTTGTCCAATAATAAACAAAGGGTTGGTAGCCATTGAATAGATTAAACAAACACTTCCGAAAAAAGTAAATACAAGCGCTATAGGTAGAAAATAATTGGCTACTTCATTGGATACGCCGACTATCAAGAAATAGAAAGCGAAAATAAAAATGAAGTTCCCTATATCTCGGGTAAAGGCAGCACGGTCGTTATCATATCCATAAAAAGGATTATAGAATAAACAAGCTAGCAATGAGATGATTAAGAAAAACATCGCGACCCTCGTAATAGGGATATTAGGTTTATAAAATTTCCTAAAGAGGTCGCCTGGGGAAATCAATAATAGTAAGCCTATAAATAAGCTCCCGATGGTAAAAGTAGAACTACCACCAAAGCCTAAGTATTCTTTAAAAAAGAAAATCAATGGGTTTCCCATAAATACTATGAACAAACCTAAAGATTGACGACTATATTTAAAATTGAAGTACTCTTTCATATTTACAAAAATAATAAATCTAAGCTGTTACTCAGCTAGTACTTTCTTAAAACCTTTATTTTCATACACCCAATATTTTACGCCTCCGTCTTTTTCAAATGCTTTAATGGGTTGGTATTGATTCAACTTTTTGGTGGTAATGATATAATGATACTCGTTTTGTCCAAATTGCTGATATGCTTTTTCACGAAGCATACAGTGGCTCATCATACTGCTTGTATCGAAAAAATAGTATGTATTAAAACGCTTTGAAGTATCATACTGAATGTTTTTTAACAATACTTGATATTCTACATCCATCAATTTTTCATCTTCGCTCGCAAAAGCCTGTGCTATAACTGGCATGGCTTGTATTCTTTGTAAAGAATCAGTGATTGACACTTTCAAGAGTTTGCTCAGTTTATCAATTTTGTAAGCTTCGCTAATATTCGCTTTTTTCTCTCTTTCCAAACAGGCTAAATTTTTTGGAATAAATCCATCAAAATCTAATTCTAACGCAATTGTGTCGTTGTTATCTAAAGATTTTACCCAACTGATGGCATCAGCCAGATTTTCCTCTTCTGCATTCATCTTTTTGTTATTGTAATATACGCCATAGCTTGAATTTATCACTAATAACAGACAGAAGATAAGCATTAATTTGTTTTTGATAGCTTCTTTTTGGGTGTGAATAATCCCTATAAAACCAAAGCCTATTAAAATTACAGACATCATGGTGGCAGGGAAAAGATGAGAATAATATAGTTGTGCTGATTTTAAAGAGGTAAATAAAAACAACAATAAATTACCCACGTATAAAAGAATAATTATTTTAGAAGGATAAACCTTTAATAAAAACCATGTTCCAATAATGGCACAGATAGTAAAAATCACATTCACGGGACTTGCCAAAAAGTCCACAATAAATGAATAATTAAAATACGTCTGCATCGGACTTTGGTGCATTTTGATAAAAATCACCCCAAAAAATGACTTCAATATTACGAAGGTATCTGTAATGATAAAGGGTATCAAAGTAAAGACAGCAAATAATATTACTAAAAAATAGTTGCGATAGGTTCTAAAAGAGATTTTTTGTGCACGTAAATGAACAATTAAACTTCCGATGATAAACGGAGTCATGAATAAAAAAATCAATCGCTGAGCAACTGTAGCAACAAAAAGTATAAATATGGTCGTAGCAATTTGAGGCGTAATTTTTTCTGTAAATAAAATCCTGAGTACTAAGTAAATAAACAAGCTCCCTGAAATAGCCTCTGGTCGAATCACAGCCATTGAAACCCAGATTGTTTCTATGCAGATGCATAGAAATACTAGTATGATTTTGGTTTCTTTGGTTAATAAAAAATGTGATGACCTAATAATGAAACGGATAATCATAAAAAAGATGATACCCACTATTACTATTTGTGCACCACGCTCCCAAAGGATAAATTCTTCGCGATGATTCAAATAATAGTACGCATTATCATCAAATACTTTTAAAATATCTGTAAGCTGATGTATTTCTGAAAAATGGGTAATAATATGTATGATACATTGAAAAATAAATAAGAAGTAGGCAATAAAAATACTTGGGATGCCTGCCCATTCTAATGTTCGGGGAGTGCAACCGTACCAAAGAAAAACACCTGACTCACTAATGAAATTTTCGTCGGTAGTATAAGTGACTAATGGCGGAGGAGAAATGATTCCGTAATAAATACTTAATATTGAAAATAACAGCAAAATTACTGTAGCGACAATCAGTAGGTTTTTATAAAGAATCATAGGACTAGTTTGTGTTATCGAAAGTATTTCGTAAACAAAAAAACCGCTTAGAAAGCGAATCTAAGCGGTTTTTTATAATTAAGTGATTCCATCAGGATTCGAACCTGAGACCTACTGCTTAGAAGGCAGTTGCTCTATCCAGCTGAGCTATGGAACCGAAAAAAAATGTGTTAATCTGAGATTATTTAAAGTTGAAAATCAAGGAAATGTAATTTTCAAATTTTCAAATCTTCAAACTAACACATTTAAAAGTCGGGGTGGCAGGATTCGAACCTACGACCTCTTGGTCCCAAACCAAGCGCGATACCGGGCTACGCTACACCCCGAAAATATTCCCTTGCTTAAAATTAATACTTCTAAGCGGAGAGTGAGGGATTCGAACCCTCGGTACCCTTGTGAGGTACGGCAGTTTAGCAAACGGCTCCTTTCGGCCTCTCAGGCAACTCTCCTTAACACATTTTGTATCGCTTGTGATACTGTCGTTGTGTTTAGGTGATGCAAAGGTACGCCTATTTTTTTTAATAAAACAAGCCTGTTTGCAAAAAAAATTGAAATAATTTTAACCTTTTATGCTAACTTTCTGATACAGAATTGAGAATCAGAAGGTTATTTACCCTCTTATAACCCTAAAAAAATTAATATTTTTTCCAATTTCTCGCTCTCACAACAACATTTTTATAAAAACCCATCTTTGGCAATAGGGGAAAACTTTATTTTGTCTGTCAATGTTCTGTAAATAACTTTTAAAATATTGACTTAAAAATGAACAAATACCTCCTCATACTATTATCTGCCTGTTTATTTATTTCATGTTCATCAGTAAATATCATGAAAATGCGTCCTATTGAACAAGAAAGTATCGTTGACGCAGGCAAAGAAATCGTTAAACAAGAAAATAATGGTGTAAAAATAGTAGCCTCTTATGACGGTCGCTATCAGAAATACATGGTTTTTGATGTTGAGTTATTTAATAATACAGACGAACCGCTGACCATTTCACCAAAAGACTTCAACGCCCTTCCGCTTGATATCAATAAACAACAGCTTGTTTCAACTGATGGAAAGTATACTTTTAGCTATCAAGCCATAGAACCCGAAGAAGAGCTTGGAAAAGTACGTGAAGAAATGAATTATGAGGAAACAAAACTCAAAAGAGCTAAAACGGTTAACACGGTTTTATTTATTGGGGACATTATAGCCATGATAGCAAGTTCTTCTAATAAAAGCCCCGAAAGAGCTTGGCGGACTGCTAATGTTGGTGAAACCATCGTTCAAGTAGCACAAATTAAACGTATCGCAGACCATGAGCATTATTATTCACGAATGGATAAACTCAGCAATGAACAGCATACATGGATTAACGAGAACTTTAAAGCTACTACGCTAGCTCCGCACACTTCTATCAGAGGAGGTGTTTTCCTAGAAGCAAACCCTCATGCAAAATTCGTTCAACTAAATTATACCTCTGATAAAACGAACATTGGTTTTTTGTTTGAACAATGGTTTGAGAAACGGTAAAATAATACAAAAAACTTCTTTTCATAAAGGTTTATTGAAACAACTTGGCTTTCAATAAACCTTTTTTGATTTTCAGTTAAGTGTATTTGCTTATTTTTTATCACCTTTGCAAACTTAAAATTGGAAACCAGACAATTGTAACCCTAATAATTAATTGAATGGTTTTCAATCAACAATGAAACAATAATATTGCATGGAAATCTTAAAAAGTAGTCGCCTTGATTCGCTACGCTACGATATTCGTGGGCCAGTTTACGAAAAAGCTCTTCAACTACAACGTGAAGGCTATAAAATCACTTCGTTGAATATTGGCAATCCGGCGGCATTTGGTTTTGAAACCCCTGAGGAAATTATTCATGACATCATCATGAATATTCGCAACGCACAAGGCTATGCCGATTCTCGAGGACTTTTCGCCGCCAGAAAGGCCGTTATGCAATATTATCAAAGTCGTGGTGTAAAAGGTATTGAAATTGAAGATGTATATATTGGTAATGGTGTAAGCGAGCTGATTAGTTTAGTGATGACTGCCCTGTTGAATCCGAATGATGAAATATTGATACCTTCACCCGATTATCCCCTCTGGACAACCTCTGTAGGGCTTGCCGGGGGTACTCCTGTGCATTATGTTTGTGATGAGGCGTCAGACTGGAATCCTGATTTAAAAGATATTGAATCCAAAATCACTAAAAAGACACGCGGAATTGTTTTGATAAATCCGAACAATCCGACTGGGGCTGTTTATGACAAAGAAATTGTAGAAGGAATTGTCCGATTGGCAGAAAAACATAAACTTATTGTTTTTGCTGATGAGATTTACGACAAAATCCTTTTTGATGGCACTATCCATCATTCTACAGCGGGGATGTCTGAAGATACCTTGATTGTAACAATGGGCGGAATGTCTAAAAATTATCGTGCTGCGGGTTTCCGTGGTGGTTGGATGATTCTGACGGGTGCAAAACATAAGGCAAAATCGTATGTTGAAGGGCTTACCTTCTTGGCTTCTATGCGTTTGTGTGCCAATGTGATTACACAATATGGTATTCAAACTGCTTTAGGAGGCTATCAATCTATTAATGATTTGGTAATTCCTACGGGTAGGTTATATAAACAAATGAATTTGGCGCATGAAAAACTAGTTTCTATCCCAGGCATTAGTTGTGTGCGTCCGAAGGGAGCCATGTATTTATTTCCTAAAATAGATTTAAAACAATTCGATTTCAAAAATGATGGCGATTTCGTATTGAGTTTGTTAGAAGACCAACGCATTTTGGTAGTAGGTGGACGTGGCTTTAACTTTAAAGAACCAGACCATTTCCGAATTGTCTTTTTACCGCATTTGGAACAACTTGAAATAGCGATGAACAAAATTGCGCTTCATTTTGAAAATCATCGTAAAAAGTAATGCTGAGCAAATTGATTCTCAACAATTTTTGACATAATTTGTTATCTTCGTAAAGAGGTTAGGTGCTTCAAACATCTAGCCTCTTTTTGCATTCAAGGCTTTCAATATTTTCCTTAATATTCATTCTTATCAAAATGAACTCTAAAACACCCGTCCTTAGCTCTAAGAGAAACAAACTATTTATTTTCTTTTTTGGTATCTTCCTCACCAATGCTATCGTAGCCGAAATTATAGGGGTAAAAATCTTTTCGGTAGAAGCTACTTTTGGTTTTCAACCACTTCATTTACAAACCTTTTTGGGTACTTGGGATATTAATCAGACTGCTGGGGCATTAAACTGGCCTTTTGTTTTTATTACTTCTGACATTATCAATGAATATTTCGGGAAAAGAGGCGTAAAGCGAGTGTCGTATCTGGCTGCTGGTTTTATCGCCTATAGTTTCATTATCATTTATGGGGCTACGCTGCTCTCCCCTGCTCCTTTTTGGCTTGATGTAAATAAGGGCGACGATAATTTTAATATTGATTATGCCTTTGGGAAGATTTTTAGACAAGGCTTAGGAATTATTACTGGCTCACTGACGGCATTTTTGATTAGTCAATTGTTAGATGCTTATATTTTCCATGCAATTAGGAAAGTAACGGATGGCAAAAAAATCTGGCTTCGTGCTACAGGCTCAACGCTGGTATCTCAATTGATTGATAGTTTTGTAGTAATCGGTATCGCTTTTGTATTGTTTGGAAACTGGACAGTAGAACAATGGCTTTCTACGTCATTAAATACTTATTTGTATAAATTCATTGTAGCTATTTTGTTAACCCCACTGATTTATCTAGCGCATACTTTAATTGATAAATACTTGGGAGATGACTTAACGGATAGATTACAAGACCAAGCAGCACATCAGGAGTAGACTGGAAGACTGTAGGATTATGGACTTTAGGACTTGAAGACATAAGATGCTAGACTTAAGGATATTGGATAAATACAGGACTAAGGGATATTAGCAATGTCCTTTAGATCCAATATTTAATAATCTAACGTCTAATATTTATAGTCCTATATGTTTTAGTCGAATGTCAACATCTTCAAGTCCTAAAGTCCATAATCCTAAAGTCTAAAATCTAGCGTCTTATGTCTTCAAGTCTTACATCTATAAATAAAGCTGCACCATTTTTCGCCAATATCTTGCTTTGTGTGCTTCTTCATCCCATACATACAATTTATTCACTATTCCCTTCCTCCACAAAATATCGCTGAAGTATTTGTTGTTTTCAAGAAAGGCATCATCTTGACCAATGGCTAAAATAAACTCCATTCGTCTTAATTCAGTGAGTATTTTTTCGTCATTCAGATTAGGAATAAATTGAACAGGATTGTTGTAGTAAATATTTTCATCGTGATAGCCATCAAATAAATCTTTGAAAACGCCCACCTGCCACGTGAGGTCGAAACGCCCACTCATTCCTACAACCCTTGAAAAAAACTGAGGATATTTTGTTGCCACATTCATGGCATGATAAGCACCTAAACTACAACCTGCCGAAATCATGGTCATATCTGGATTGAGTTGCCGTGTAAAAGGTAATACTTCCTTGATGATATAGTCTTCGTATTGCATGTGC
Source organism: Arcicella sp. GW821-FHT09D11 (assembly GCF_059416265.1). NCBI lineage: Bacteria > Pseudomonadati > Bacteroidota > Cytophagia > Cytophagales > Flectobacillaceae > Arcicella > Arcicella sp. GW821-FHT09D11. Next base: position 143,641 of record NZ_JBWKOV010000003.1, read on the forward strand.
CTCTGAATACGATAACTTGGCGAACTCTCTGAGCTATAAAGACTTTCAGCATCTACGCTATCTACACAAAAGATTTGTAAATAACCTGCTTCAATTTTATCCTTAATTGCATCAATCACACGCCAATCTTCATAATCATAAAAGCGAGCACCCCGTGTTGGAAAAAACAAAACCCTTGCCCCTGCATGACCAAAGACTAGCATTTCCATATCTTTTTGCAAATAATTACTAAACCATTTATGATATTGTCTTTTCATTATTTTCTAAAATTTAGGTTTAGAAATTATATTTGATTCAGAAGGATTATAAGGTAATATAATATTGATAGTCATAAAGAATAAATGATATGGTGATCAGCATTCGTTATTTTTCTTATTGCAAAACAAGTGCTGAAAGATGCTCAATTAATTTATCTTTCAGGATATCATGACCCATCTTATTGAAATGTAAACCATCTGACTCAAAGAATTTTGAATCAGGGCGATGATTATCATTCAAATATTGGTCGTAAATATCTATATAGTAAAGCTGGTCTCCTCGTTTTTTGATTTCTTTCTCAATAATCATGTTGGTATATTTTACCTGATCATTCAAGTACCAACGTTGTGGGCTAGGCTTAATCGATACATACGCACAATCAATCGTTCCATAGCGTTTTTGAATGAGATCAAATAATTGAAAAAGAAAAAGATATATTTCTTCTGGATGACGATTATTACTCAAATCATTATCTCCAGCATAAATAATAACAGAATTGATTTCGTTAAACTCAGCAAAGACTCTGTCAAAATACCAAGCACACGCAGCCAATGTTGACCCTCCGAAACCTAAATTAACAGGAGAAAAATCTTTAAAATCTTCATATAAACTTTCCCACAGCGTAATCGTTGAGCTTCCATAAAAAGCCGTTTTAGGTTGATATGGTAATTTCGAACGCTCCTGCTCTAATCTTTTTACTTCGTCTTCGTACCAAAACATAGCCTTAAAGTTTATATAAATGCAAAAAAAACAAAAATGATTTTTTTACTGGTTAGTAAATAATTAACAAATCGTTACCGATTCTACCAGCATTTAAATTTAAATAAAATATTGAAAATCAACCGATTAAACTACATAAATTCATAAAAAAACCTCTGATTTTAATATTTCTATCGCCTAAGATTATCACAAATAACTGCGGTTGCAATTCCTGCGTTCAAAGACTCTGCTCCACCAAAGCGAGGAATGGTGATTTTATCTGTTACCAAGCGTTCTACTTCAGTCGAAATACCGTTAGCTTCGTTGCCAATAATGATATAACCAGCCTCTGCAAATTGGGTAGTATGCACATTAGCCGAATTCAAAAAAGTACCATATACTTTTAAGGAATTATTACTCAGATAATTGACTAAATCGGTATAATAAATAGCCACTCTGGTGAACGACCCCATCGTTGAGGATATTACCTTAGGTCCATAAAAATCAACTGTTTCTTTAGAGCAAACAATTTTTGTGATACCATACCAATCAGCCACACGGACAATCGTTCCTAGATTGCCAGGGTCACGGATATCATCCAAGATTAATACATATTCATTTGCTTGGGCAAATAATTCTTGATTGCCTTTCGTTTTGACAGTAGCCAAGGCAGCATTGTTGGAGCTGAACGAACCTACTCGCTCTAATTCGGCCTGACTAACAATTTCTGCACGAAGTGGTTGTTTCTCTAAAAGGCTTTCGTTTTCTTTGTAGAAATCATCGGTTACAAAAAGTGATTCTACTTCAAAATCAGATTGAATAAGTTCGAGTACGCTTTTTGCTCCTTCTACAATAAAAGATTGATGCTCTTGTCTAAACTTTTTTTGTTGCAGAGAATTAATGTATTTAATTTGATTTTTTGATAGCATCAGTCTAAAAATTATTGATTATTTATAAAATCTATTTATCATTATTATCCTTGAAAAAAACGCTTTTCCATATCTCCTTATTTTCGTTAATCATCTATTTATCAGGATGTTCACCAAAAGGCACTCTTACCGAACCTTTGTTGTACTCACAGGCTTTTAAAGGAAATAAAATTGTTACTACCGAAAAACTAGAAGCATTACTCCCACAAAGACCCAACAAAAGAATCCTTAAAACTCCCCTTACGCTTGGTTTGTATTTTCATCAACTTTTTGCTCAAAATTACCCTAAACAGAAAATAAAATGGCAAAACGAACTAACAAAGTTAAACGAGGATTTCGACCGTGAGGCAAATAAGATAGATAATAATTCTGTAGAGTTTTTACAATTATCAAAAAAGAAAGAAAGTAAAGCACAAAAACTTACCAAAAAAATCAACGAAGGAAACTGGGGCATGCGTACTTTTGGCGAGCCTCCTTCTTATTTTTATGAAGAAGACGCCAAAAAAAATGTTGAAAAAGTAAAAACTTATTACAAAAACCACGGATTTTTCAACTATTCGGTGAGTTATAAGGCGGATAGTCTTTTCTTTAAAAAAAGAAGCATTGCAGTTACTTATCTGGTAAACGAAGGAAACTATTATCCTTTTTATAAAACAGATTCGTTGGTTACACCCGACAAAGCGATTTATGCTATTTTGAAGGAAAATCAAAAACAAAGTCTGTTGAAAAATGGAAATCGTTTAGAAGTAGAAACCTATAATGCTGAAAAAGCCAGAATAGAAGAATTGCTAAAAAATAATGGGTATTACCATTTTACAAAAGATAATATAAGCATTAGAATCAATGATTTGGATACGGCCATTACCAAAGGAATAGCGGCTATTACGTTTATTCCCAATCCTGACCGTCCTCCTCAAAACCCAAATTATAATAAATCTTATCTCTTAAACAAGGTAACATTTATTTCAGATGGTACGTCTCCGAATATTCCCAATTCAAAAGTTGATACTGTCGTTTTTAATAATATCAAGTATTTGTTTGTCAATAAAAGATTCTCTGAAAAACTGTTAGATACTAAAATAGACATTCGCCCGAATGAACACTACAGCCTTCAAAAAGTATTGCTGACTCAGAAGAAATTATACGGACTTGACCAGTTTCAGTTTACTAGAGTAAACTTTGATACGACAAAAGGCGTATTGGATGCTACTATTTATGCTAAACCATTGGATAAATACCAATTTACAGCGGAAACAGGCGGTAGTATTTATAAGTTGGTATTAGGCCCATTCTTTAATACATCATTCAAACTAAGGAATCTTAGAGGAAGTGCGAGTTCATTAGAAACCAACTTCCGTTTCGGATTTGAGGCGCAAGCTGGTTTTATTCGTCCTGATATCGTCAGTAGGAATCTGGAATTAGGATTTAACTCATCCATTATTATTCCTAAAATTCTAGCCCCTAATTTTATAGCCCAACGCTTGAATGACTACACACCACAAACTCGTTTAGGGGGTGGTGTAGAATTTGTAGGAAGGCAAGAATACAATCGACTAAATTTCAAAATCAACGAAACGTATTTATGGCGACCTTCGCCTAATAAGTTTTGGCAGGTTTCATTGATTGACTTAAACTTACTTTCTACTTCGTATCCGAATAATCAGCAGGCTCGAGATTTTAAAAACTTTTTGGATAGCCTTCAACGATATGCAGGAAACAATTTAGGACGAAGCTTTAATAAATCTTTTGTATCAAGTATCAGTGCTTCCTATACCTATACTGATAATCCTTATGGACAAATTACCAAAGGTAATTACCTAAGACTATTGTTAGAGTCTGGTGGAACTACGCTTAATTTTTTCCCACAAGGCAAAATAGGCTTTGTTTCTGATATCTTTGGAGATAGTTTACAGTTTTACAGGTTCTTAAAAATCAACGTCGATTATCGCAAATACTTCACGATTAACCCCACAGGAAGCTCTATTTTCGTTTATAAAGTCAACACAGGACTAGCGTATGCTTATGGTACAGAAAGAGGACTTCCTTATGAAAAAAACTTTTTTGTAGGGGGACCAAACAGCTTGCGTGCTTGGAAACCCAGAGGATTAGGCCCAGGGTCGGCACAAGGGAATTTTGACCAACCTGGTAGTATTTTGCTAGAAGCCAGTGCTGAATATCGTTTTAAAATTTTAAGGTTTTATGGCGACTATAACATCAATGGAGCTTTCTTTATTGATGCAGGAAACGTTTGGCGTTTTAAAGGACAAAATACAGAGGGGATTACAGGAAGTGATTTTCAGTTTGATAGATTTTACAAAGAAATTGCGGTGGGCACTGGTTTTGGTATCCGTGTCGATTTATCATTTTTTGTATTGCGCCTAGACTGGGCAGTAAGAATGCTTGACCCATCCTTACCAGAAAACAATCGTTGGGTATTGTTTAAACCAAGCGAAAAATTGCCTTCAACGTATCGAAATCCTTTGGTTTTAAACTTTGGAATTGGTTATCCTTTTTAATTACAACAATTTACTGACATTCTGTCAGACATAACAATATTTCTTCGTAATTTTGCCCTTCATTACAGATTGTGATTCCATTAGTCCAAAAATAATATTCACGTTTGCTCAATCATTTTTAGCAAAGCTTGTGAACAAAAAGATATGAGAAATTTAGAAATACTTACTGAAGAAGATAAAGAAACCCTAGATCTTCCACGCACTACCATTGATGAAATAGGAAAACAAAACAAAAAAAAGCTTTATATTGAAAGTTACGGTTGCCAAATGAATTTCTCGGATAGCGAAATTGTAACGTCAATTCTACAAGAAAATGGTTATGCAACTACCTCTCAGTTTGAAGAAGCGGATGTAATTCTGGTAAATACTTGTGCCATCCGTGAAAATGCTGAGCAAAAAGTAAGAAATCGTTTAAAGAACTTCACGCACATCAAAAGAAAACGCCCTAACCTAGTAGTAGGTGTATTGGGCTGTATGGCTGAACGTCTGAAAACGAAGTTTTTAGAGGAAGAAAAAATCGTTGATATCGTTGCGGGTCCAGATTCATACCGTGATTTGCCCAATTTATTTGAAGAAGTAGAAGAAGGCAACAAAGCCATCAATGTTTTCTTATCAAAAGAAGAAACCTATGCTGATATATCGCCTGTTCGTTTGAACTCGAACGGAGTAACGGCCTTCGTTTCTATCATGCGTGGTTGCGACAATATGTGTTCTTTCTGTGTGGTACCATTCACCCGTGGTCGCGAGCGTTCACGTGATGTGTATTCTATCTTAAAAGAATGTCAGGATTTATTAGACAATGGTTATAAAGAAGTAACGCTACTGGGGCAAAATGTAGATTCATACAAATGGGCTTCGGCAGATGGCACTGAAACAGTAAACTTTGCTCAATTATTAGAAAGAGTTGCTTTGATTAATCCATTGTTAAGAGTTCGTTTCTCAACTTCACACCCAAAAGATATTACCGACGAAGTACTTTATACCATCAAAAAATACGAAAACGTTTGTAACTATATTCACTTGCCAGCACAAAGCGGCAGCAGTAGAATATTGAAATTGATGAATCGTACTTACGACCGTGCTTGGTATATCAATCGTGTTGATAAAATTCGTGAAATATTAGGAGAAGAATGTGGTATTTCACAAGATATCATCGCAGGATTCTGTTCGGAAACAGAGGAGGAACACCAAGAAACGCTTTCGCTGATTGAATACGTTCGTTATGACTACGGTTATATGTTTTCTTATTCAGAGCGCCCAGGCACGCCTGCCGCTAAAAAATTAGTAGATGATATTTCAGAAGATGTAAAACAAAGACGTCTGGCTGAAATCATCGCTCTTCAACGTCAGATTTCTCTTGAACGCAACCAGATGTCGGTAGGTACTATTCAAAAGGTATTGATTGAAGGTGACTCGAAACGTTCTGAAGATTTCTTACAAGGACGCAACGACCAAAATAAAATGGTGATTTTACCAAAAGGCAATCACAAAAAAGGTGATTATGTCAATGTAATAATTACTTCTTGTTCGTCGGCTACTTTGTTTGGAGATGTAGTGTAATGAAAAATATCTGAGAACGATACATTTCATTTTACACCCAAAACTCATTCAACTATGCAAACTACCGAATTACAATCGATAAAAGCCCGATTTGGTATAATCGGCAATTCGCCAGCATTAAATCATGCCATAGAGGTAGCGTCGCAAGTGGCACCAACGGACATGACAGTGCTGATTACAGGTGAGAGCGGTTCTGGGAAAGAATCATTTTCTAAGATAATTCATAATTTATCTGCCCGTAAACACGGACAATTCATTGCCCTAAACTGTGGGGCTATTCCAGAAGGCACTATCGATTCAGAGCTTTTTGGTCATGAAAAAGGGGCATTTACAGGCGCTATCGACGCCCGAAAAGGATATTTTGAAGTAACTGATGGCGGTACTATTTTCTTAGATGAAATCGCCGAAATGCCTTTGGGGACTCAAGCACGCTTGCTGAGGGTGCTTGAAAACGGAGAGTTTATCAGAGTGGGCTCTTCTAAAGTCCAGAAAACGAATGTACGTGTAGTAGCTGCTACTAACATCAATTTGATGACTGCCGTGGAGCGTGGAAAATTCAGAGAAGACTTGTACTATCGTTTGAATACTGTACCGATTTTTGTACCACCTTTGCGTGACAGAGGAATGGACATTGAATTGTTGTTCAGAAAATTCAGTAGCGATTTCGCCGAAAAATATAGAATCAAACCTATTCAGCTTACCTCTGATGCGCAACAGATTTTGTTAACGCAACGTTTCCCAGGGAACATCAGACAACTTAAAAACCTTGCCGAACAAATATCAATCCTTGAAACGGATGATAGAACGGTGGATGGTGAAAAGCTAGCGCATTATCTTCAGATGAACAATGGCAAGATGATGGGGAATAATGGTTTGGTAAGGCGAGATTTTGAGGCTCAACAAAATGATAATTTCACAGAAAGAGAGTTACTCTATAAGATTCTCTTTGATATGCGAAAAGATGTTACTGAATTAAAAAAGATGTTTTTAGAGGTCCTACAAAATGGTGAAGTGAGCCCTGATATACTAAAACAAAATGAAAGTCTTTTTCAGAATATCGACAAAGAGCGTTCTTTCCCATATCAGCCAGATTTTGCAAGCCCTAGGACATTGCCATCGGTCAATAATTTTTCGAACAATCAGCCCGATAACGAATTAACAATTATTAACTTAGGAAATAACAATCCTGAGAATAAAAATGCGTTCATAGACGTTACCCACGAAGCCGAGGAGGTATCTTTTTCACTAGAAAAACAAGAAAAAGACATGATTATCAAGGCTTTACAGAAAAATAAAAACAAGCGTAAATATGCCGCACAAGATTTGGGAATTTCAGAAAGAACATTGTACCGAAAAATCAAACAATATGATATCGAAGAAGAGTAAACAATATTTTTCAAAGGCCTTCTCGAAAATCAGTATAGTAGCACTTTTATCATTGAGCATTGTGTTACTGAGTGGTTGTTATTCTTTTAAAGGTAACAGTATTGACCCTACTTTAAAAACGATTCAAATTCAAAACTTTGCCTTTCAAACGGCTGGTGGACCTGCCAATTTAAGTTTGACTTTCAACGAAAAACTCAAAGAGTATTTTCAACGAAATACTTCTTTGAAAATGACAAATGTTAATCCTGACTTGATGTTTGAAGGAGCTATTACGGGTTTTGAAGTTGAAGCACAAGCTCCTACTGCTAATGACAAAGGAGGATTAAACAGATTGACGATTAGAATTCAAGTGAAGTTTACTAATGCAAAAGACGAAAACAAAAACTATGATCAGGAGTTTTCGTTCTATCAAGACTTTCCGCAAACGCAAACGATTACGGCTGTTCAGGGAACTTTAATCCCAAAGATTCTTGACCAGATTGTACTAGATATTTTTAATAAGACGGCGGGGGAATGGTAGTTTTTGGACTTGAGGATTTTGGACTGTAAGACTTGAAGACTTTAGACTAAAAGACTTTAGGTATAAGGTTTATCGACTTTAGGCTTTTTTGAATCTTTGACTATAGGACTTATAATTAACCTAGTCTTCATATAAACTTAAAGTCTTGTAATCAAAACCCTTCTAATCTTAGAAGCTAAAATACCTAAAAACTCCAATAATCTTAAAGTTCTAAAATCCTAAAGTCCTAAAGTCTTAAAATCTAGTGTCTTTAAGTCTAAAATCTAGCGTCTAAAGTCTTTAAGTCCTCCAGTCCAAAGTCCTAAAGTCCAACAACCCTAAAGTCTTAAAAAAGAAAAATGACCAAAGAAACCTTTACATATCTTGTTGCCAATCCGTCTGAGGTTTCAGCGCTTGAAATTAATGGACTTGAGGAAACCATTAAGAATTATCCTTATTGCCAGCTTGCCTATACGTTATTAGCCAAAGCTTATGACGATAATGATGTTGAGAAACAGTCAAAACTAAGAAAAGCTGCTGCTTATACTATTAGTAGAAATGCCCTTCGTCGCATTATGAATGGTACTTTTGTGAACCATTCAAATGTACCTACCATTACTAAATTTGATTCAGATTATATCCGGAAACTGGAAAATATTATTGAAGCAAAAGAAGACGAGGAAAAACGTAAACAACAAGAATATCAGCAAGAAGTGCTTTCAGATAAAGAATTCCTGAGTTATTCGACTGTGGCTGAAGATATACTGCTGAATGAAATTGCCCAGAAACAACAATTACAAAATAACATTATTGATAGTTTCTTACTGAAAGACCCAGGCTTGATAAGATCAAGTAAAAGTCAATTAGAAGCAATGGGTAAACAGGAAGATTTGTCATCAAATAGTGTAAAGCTAGACAAAGGCATTATTACGGAGAGCTATGCAAAAATTCTGACGATGCAGGGTAGAAAAGAAAAAGCAATAGGAGTTTATGAGAAATTAATTTTGAAATTCCCAGAAAAAAAGGCGTACTTTGCATCCAAAATTCAGGAGCTATCAGAATTTTAAATTTACAGGAATCATTTAAGCCTTGTAATCTCGTTTAAAAGCGTAAAAAATAATATTTAGATTTTCAAATTTTCAAATTAAATAAAAGATGTTCGGAGCAATTATCGTAGTTATTTGCATCATTGCAGTGTTATTAGTATTTGTAGTATTGGTTCAAAACCCTAAAGGTGGTGGTTTATCTGGAGAATTCGGAACTGCTGGTGCAAGCCAGATGTTTGGTGTTCAACGTACAGGAGACCTTTTGGAACAAATTACTTGGGGAGGTGCCATTTCTATTGCACTATTGGTTTTAGCTACAAAATTCATCACTCCTACAGAAAGTACTGAAGCTTATAAATCAGTAAACACTGAAGCGGCTTCTAAAAAAGCAGGTATTCCAGCAGCAGCACCTGCATTAGGAACAAACCCAACTGATACTTCAAAAAAATAATATTATAGTTACGAACTAAAAAGGGGAAATTCAGCTGAATTTCCCCTTTTTAGTTCGTAACCACTTCTACTACTTTCTTTTTAGCAATTGGCAAAAAAGTTTCTTCCAGTGGCAATACATATTTTGATTCTACTAAATACGTAGCAGGATTAGGAAGGTGTTTGTACCGTTTCACTAAATCTAGCTTGATGTTCTCAAAAGTACTTAGCGTACTTTTTTTGATGGTTTCTACATAAAAAGTTTTTAGTCCTCTCAAACGCTCGTGTTTGTTTTCAAAAATGGTTAGGTTGTATTGATACACCCGTGTTTCGTTGATACATGGCTCATGCAATAACAAATAGCCATCATTTTTGTAAAGTGGTAAAATCCCAATCGGAGCAATCTGAATATCCTTCTGTACTTCCTCTACAATTTTTTCACCTTCGCTTAAGGCATTTTTAAAGCGAGGCAAGGCATATTCCATGATAGATTGTATCTCGGATAAATACTCACTCTCTGGTTGGTGAGATGACTCATATTCCAAATTCAAATTTTCAGGATTAACGCCCTTGATTCTCTTTGGGAACTGAATGCTCATCTGAGTGATACCATCTTTGAAATACATAGAATAATCGTAATGATACTGTAAGTCTCGTAAGTCAGGGTATAACTTCTTACTTTTAAAATTACTTTTAACCTGTTGCAAATATGCCAGTAAAACATACTTTTTGTACTCAAAATCAATGAGTCCAGTGGTTAGCCAATCTTTCTCTAAGCTTTTCATAGGCGACATCATTTAGTGAAGGATTATTATTAAGCAATATTCTAAAAAAGTAAATACAGACGGCACTTTATTAGAATACTTAAAATTAATAATTTTCATGAAAATGCCAAGATTTCTGGAAAATATTTTAAAGCCTGTCAAATAGTAAATCATCTATATACAAAAATTCTTATTTAGTATCAAAACCTGACAATTTTACCGTTTTTCAGACAATGGCACAAAATATGATTAAATTTGTGAAGTTGAAGCTCGAATTGGTTTGATTAAGAGTTCATGAATGTGCTTTGAAAGTCAAATTTAAATTCAACATTTACCTAAAAAATCAAATACAAAAAATAACTTATCAAAAAAACAATGTCAACAGTTAGTATCAAGCCTTTGGCTGACAGAGTTCTGGTAGAACCAGCAGCCGCAGAAGAAAAAACATCATTTGGAATTATCATTCCTGACACTGCTAAAGAAAAACCACAAAGAGGAATTGTTGTAGCAGTAGGTTCTGGTAAAAAAGATGAGCCATTGACAGTTGCAGTTGGCGACACTGTTTTGTACGGTAAATACTCAGGAACTGAAATTGCAGTAGAAGGTAAAGATTACCTTATCATGCGTGAAAGCGATATTTTCGCAATTCTTTAATTGTGGCTTTAAGCTATAAGCAGTAAGCTTTGAGTTTACGCTAATATAGTAAAACAAAAAAATAGGATTCTGGAAAACGTTAAATGAATATATATTTTCATTTTCAAATCCTCAAATCTTCAAATTTTCAAATTAAAAAAAATGGCAAAAGAATTATTTTTTGACACAGACGCTAGAGATAAATTGAAAAGAGGCGTCGATACTTTAGCTAACGCTGTTAAAGTAACTTTAGGACCAAAAGGTCGTAACGTAATCATTGACAAGAAATTTGGTTCACCTTCAATCACGAAAGATGGTGTTTCAGTAGCGAAAGAAATCGAATTAGAAGACGCCGTTGAAAATATGGGTGCTCAGTTAGTGAAAGAAGTTGCTTCTAAAACTGCTGACCAAGCTGGTGATGGTACTACTACTGCTACTGTATTAGCACAAGCTATCTACACTATCGGTTCTAAAAACGTTGCTGCGGGTGCTAACCCAATGGATTTAAAACGTGGTGTTGACAAAGCTGTTACTGCTGTTGTTGCTTCGTTGAAATCTCAATCTAAAGCAATCGAAACTTCACAACAAATTGCTCAAGTTGCTACTATCTCTGCTAACTCGGATGCTACAATCGGTACAATGATTGCTGACGCGATGGACAAAGTTGGTCGTGAAGGTGTTATTACTGTTGAAGAAGCTCGTGGTACTGAAACTGAAGTTAAAACAGTAGAAGGTATGCAGTTTGACCGTGGATATTTATCTCCATACTTCGTAACTAATACTGAGAAAATGGAAGCTGAATTAGAGCGTCCGTTCATCTTGATTTCTGAGAAGAAAGTATCTTCAATGAAAGAATTATTACCAGTATTAGAAGGCGTTGCTCAAACTGGTCGTCCTTTGTTAATCATTGCTGAAGATGTTGACGGAGAAGCTTTAGCTACTTTGGTAGTTAATAAAATCCGTGGTGCCCTGAAAGTTGCTGCTGTTAAAGCTCCAGGTTTCGGTGACCGTCGTAAGGCTATGTTAGAAGACATCGCAGTATTAACAGGTGGTACTGTAATTTCTGAAGAACGTGGTTTCAAATTAGAAAACGCTACTATTGAATATTTAGGACAAGCTGAAAAAATCATCATCGACAAAGACAACACTACTGTTGTAAACGGAGTTGGTGCGAAAGATGGTATCGAAGCTCGTGTTAACCAAATCAAAGCGCAAATCGAAAATACTACTTCTGATTACGACCGTGAGAAATTGCAAGAACGTTTGGCTAAATTGTCAGGTGGTGTTGCTATTCTTTACATCGGTGCTGCTACTGAAGTAGAAATGAAAGAAAAGAAAGACCGTGTTGACGATGCTCTTCACGCTACACGTGCTGCTGTTGAAGAAGGTATCGTAGCTGGTGGTGGTGTTGCTTTAATCCGTGCTATCAAAGCATTAGACGGTTTAACTGGTGACAACGAAGACCAAACAACTGGTATCAACATTATCCGTCAGGCAATCGAATCTCCATTGAGAACTATCGTTGCTAACGCTGGTGGTGAAGGTTCAGTAGTTGTTAACGCTGTTAAAGCTGGCGAAGGTGACTTCGGTTATAATGCTCGTGAAGACAAATACGAAGACATGATTGCTGCGGGTATCATTGACCCTACTAAAGTAACTCGTTTAGCATTAGAAAACGCTGCTTCTATCGCAGGTTTATTATTGACTACTGAATGTGTTATTGCTGACAAACCAGCTGCTGAAGCTCCACACGCACACGGTGGTGGCGGCGGAATGGGTGGAATGATGTAAAATCAGTTTTGAGTTAATGATGTAAAATCAGTTAAGAGTTTAGAGTGAGGAGTTAAATATTTATAAATATATTACTCTACATTCTAAACTTTTAAATCAACACTCAAAATATCAGTTTAGAGTTTTGAGATTGAAGGATGGAATTAAATATTAATAAAATATGTCACTCTACATTCGAAACTCAACACTCCTCACTTAAAAAAACTCCTCATTAGCAATGCTTTTGAGGAGTTTTTTATTTCCCCTAAATATAAAGACCTTTACTTCTAGCAGAAATATTCAAAATCAAGCGGTTTATTTTATGGGAATCACCAAACATTGGGCAATATTTTTATCAAACAGTGCCAATAAACAAGTATTTATTCAACAGTTATTATCTCAAAAAGCTAAGGATATTTTTGCCGAATTGAATTCCTTAGAAGGGATGCTGTTTTCAAGCCTTACAGTTAATGAATACATTGATGAAGAAAACAGGCATGGATTTACGGTTGTAACAAAACACTTGAACAGGAGTTTAAAGTCGATGTCTAGTGGTGAGCAGAAGAAAGCATTATTGAATTATCTAGTCTCTCAAAAACCTGATTACCTTATTTTAGATAACCCTTTTGATAATTTAGACGTTGAAGCACAAGCATCTTTATTAGCAATGTTGTGTGAAATCAGTAGCCATACATCTTTGATACAATTGGTAAATCGTGAAAGAGATTTATTACCATTTATCAAAACTGTGGTAAGTATCGAGCAAAATAATCAATTGGTTTTGCACGAAGACCTTCCAACATTTCTTGAAGCATATAGAAATACACAGACTTATTCTTTTTCAGGAGAAATCCCTCCTCCTATCAAGCATTATGATTTAGCCAATCCTGAATTGATTAAGTTCAATAAAGTAGATGTAAGTTATGGCGAAAAACATATCCTAAAAGACATTACTTGGACAATCCATAAGAATGAATTTTGGCATTTAATTGGTCCAAATGGCTCAGGAAAAACCACCATGCTATCGATGATTACAGGGGATAACCCAAAAGGATACGGGCAAGACTTAACCCTTTTTGGTAGAAGAAAAGGCACAGGCGAAACTGTTTGGTCGATTAAAAATAATATCGGTTACGTTACCCCTGCCATGACAGACTTGTTTACAGCCAGTCATACATTAGAGCAAATGTTGATGTCAGGTTTTTATGATTCGATTGGTTTGTATAATAAACCTTCTGATTTACAGATAAAACTAGCTAAACAATGGCTTGCGTTGATTGAGATGGATAAGCTCAAGAAGAAGCCCTTCTTTATGCTTTCAGCGGGTCAACAACGCATGGCTTTGGTAGCAAGAGCGATGGTAAAACATCCACCGTTGTTGATTTTAGATGAAGCCATTGCTGGTTTAGACGACCATAATACGTCATTAGTTATTTCCTTAATCAACAAATTTGCCAACGAAAGCGAAAGCACCATTTTATACGTTTCGCATCGCACCGAAGAAGGGCTTTTTCCAAGAAATATATTTCAGTTATTTCCTTCTGAGGAAGGGTCTAGTGGGGTGGTGATGAAGTGATTAAAGTAGTTAATATATTTATTAAACGTAAAAAAGCCCATCGGTAACCGACGGGCTTTAAGTCTTTCACTTAATTACGTTTCTTAAAATATTAACTTTAAGAAAGAGGCTTGATTAAGCATTACATTGTAAATATAATACTAACTTTATAAAAATGCAAGCCACCTTTGAAATATGAATATTAATAAACTTGAACAATATCTATCACCGACAAGATTCAATCGTTTTCTACAAGCGACCAATCATTCAGCCCTGAGAGCTGAAGAATTATATGGAGCCAATTTAAACGTTGCAAAATCTTTTTATCCAGTATTAAATCTCTTTGAAATAGTATTACGGAACAGCATTGATATAAGTATATCGACTCATTTTGGTGATTCTGATTGGATAATAAATCAAAAAAATGGTTTTATGAGCGATAAAAGTTTAATGGCATCTAATTTCTACCTAAAAAAATCAATAGAAAAAGCACAGAAAACAATTACAAATAAAAAAGTAACTGTAACATCAGGAAAAATAATAGCGGAACAATCTTTTGGTTTTTGGACAAGTCTTTTTGAAACACATCACTTCAAACTTATAGGTGGATGTGTAATTCAGATATTCAATAACAAACCTAAACATATCAATAGGAATATTATCACTAAAAAACTAACTAAAATTAGAGAATTTAGGAATAGAATTTATCACAACGAACCAATTTGCTTTAATGGTACAAATATTGACTTTACAGAAGCCAATCAGGTAAAAAATGAGATTTATAATTTACTAACATGGATTGATACAGATTTAGCAACTTATGTTCAAAATTTCGATTTGATTGATGATGAAATTTCACTTGCTATGAATATATAAAAACTTAATCTAAATGAAAAATTTATTTAAACCAATCTTATTCTTAATCATTCCTGCAATATTAATCCTTGTAGTAACTTTTCCATCCGTATTAGAATACTTTATGTCCTCGGTGTGTATTGCTGAAAATAGCCAATTTACGAATGAAGATAGAGGAACATTCGGGGATATGTATGGAGTTCTTAACTCTTTTCTTTCAGGACTTTCAATAATAGGCATTGTTCTCACACTTTATTGGGACAAAAAGCAAGAGGTAGATAAAGAGAAAAAAGCTAATATTGATAGAATGAGTTATTTGTACTCAGTTTGCCAAAAGGCTAATAAAATGCTTCAGGAATATCAATCTGCATTTAAAAAATTTAATGAGGAACTGAACGAAAATCCATTTAATATTCCCCAAATTAGGGTAGGCTCAAGTACGGAAATATTAAAAGTTATTAATGAAAAAATAGACCAAGAGGCTTATTTTCACAGCTATAAGTCATTTTATAATGATGAGCAGATATTAGATTTATTCAATCATTATGATTCTATTGGAGTAAAAGTAAAAATGACACTAGAAGATATAGAGACAAGAACTATCAATGATTATGAACGAAAAAACAATTACTTCTTAACTTTGAAGTAATAATAATTGAATTAAGAAAGTCGGTACAAAACAATACTAATGATGAGTTCACAAGACTTTCAAAAAGCTTAATTACTTCCTTTGATAGGCTTGCTGATGAGTCAAAATCAGATGCATGGACTATCTATAAAACTTTGTCAGAACCAATAAAAGATTATTTAAATATGCCTGGTGCAAAAAACGAAGACTTTATAAAAGATTGGAAAGTGATAAAAAATCAAGTACTCCAAATTGAAGAAAATAATAAAAATATTATTACCACTACTCGTTCTTACGATACACACACTGAAAATTGTTTAACTGAAATCACTCCAATACGTGAAAAGATAAAGAATAGTAGGTAGTCCTGTAAATGCAATGCTTTATTTATCTTTGTGATAAAAAAGGTAAAATGAATTGTAGTCATTGTGGTAGTGTAACAACGAAGAAGAATGGTCATACCCATTATGGGAAACAAAACTATTTATGTCATAGTTGCAACCGTCAATTTGTAGAAGGTGGTCAAGATTGGTTTGTATCGGAATCTGATAAAACCCTTATCAACAAATTGCTTTTAGAGCGCATCTCCTTATCAGGTATTTGTCGAGTATGCGATGTGAGCGAGCAATGGCTTTTAGCCTATATCAAAAAGTTGTATGAAAACTTACCGGATGATTTGAATGCTGACTTGACTTTGCCTGATATTGAAGCTTACTTAGCAGACAGGATGGATGAAGAAATAGGCAGAATAGAGGTTATAAAAAAAATTCGATTGCATTACAGGAATACGTTCAAGTCTCAGAAATTGAGGTAATTATAGAAGAAAATAGCCCTTTTGAAGACAATTTGGTTGATATTGAGAATAACGATTTGTTAGTAACGGAATTGTATAGGAAAGAGAGAAGTGTGAGGGTGGAGTTTTATGGCGTTCAACTTGACGAGCTATGGAGTTTTGTCGGGAAGAAGAGTAATAAACAGTGGTTGTGGCTTGCTCTTAACCCTATTAATAGGCAAATTATAGCCTTTCACGTAGGAGGACGTTCAGCAGAAGATGCACAGCTATTTTATGAAAAAATACCAGCTATTTTCAAAGGTAGTACAGGCTTTTTTTCAGACTATTGGCAAGCCTATATAGAGCCTTTTGGAAAAGAAAAACATTATGGCGTTGGTAAAGACAGTGGTTTGACTGCTTATATTGAGCGTTTTAATGGAACATTAAGACAAAGAGCATCCAGATTGGTTAGAAAAGCTTTAAGTTTCTCAAAGTCTCTCGAAAATCATATTGGTGCAATAAAATACTTTATTTGTAATTATAATCTTGAAAGATAAACATTACATTTTTAGGACTACCAATAGTAATCACACAAACTTCAAGTTGAATAATTTCTGGTATTTTTTTCATGGAAAACCAAAAACTAATTAAGATATACTCCAAACAAAAAAGGAAGCCCGAAAGCTTCCTTTTTATTTCTATTTATTCTTAGCATCAATCCAAAGTCTAGCATTCACAAATGCCTCTAACCAAGGGCTTACTTCATCGTTTTTACGATTAGCTGGGTAGTTTGCCCAGTTCCAAGGGAAGGTTGAACGTTCGATGTGTGGCATTGTTACTAAATGACGACCTGTGGCATCACACATCATCGCTGTATTGAAATCTGAACCATTTGGATTAGCTGGATAGCCTTCATAACCATATTTACTTACAATGCTATATTTCCCTTCTTCGTAAGGTAATACAAACTTGCCTTCTCCATGCGATACCCAAACCCCTAAAGTAGTTCCTTCTAAAGTAGAAAGCATTACTGAATTGTTTTTCTGGATAGTCACCGACGTAAAAATACTTTCATGTTTATGCGATTCGTTATGGTGCATTTTGCCGTGTATTTCATGGTCTGGATTAATCAATTCCAATTCCATAAACAACTGACAACCATTACAAATCCCTACTGAAAGGGTATCTTCACGCGCAAAGAATTTCTTAAGAGCAGTATTGGCTTTTTCGTTATACAAGAAAGCACCAGCCCAACCTTTTGCAGAACCTAATACATCTGAGTTAGAAAACCCTCCTACAGCACCAATAAATTGAATATCTTCTAATGTCTCGCGACCAGCAATTAAGTCGGTCATGTGTACGTCTTTTACGTCAAAACCAGCTAAGTACATGGCATTTGCCATTTCACGCTCAGAATTCGAACCTTTCTCACGAATGATTGCCGCTTTCGGGCGAGTAGCAAGTGTACGATTATCAGCTAACTTTCCTGTAAATTGTGTTGGTAGCGTATACGTTAATGGTTGGTTTTTGTAGTTTGTATAACGTGCCAAAGCTGTACCGTTTTTCGATTGTTTTGAATCTAATAAGAACGAAGTCTTATACCAAACATCTCTTAATTCAGACACGGCAAAATCGAATGATACTTCATTGTTTTTCACTGTCAAACTATTGCCTTCTACTACTTCACCAATTTTAACAATGTTGATATTGTTTTCAGCAAAAACAGCTTCTATCGAAGCATCTGCTTGGAATACTAAAGCAATGTTTTCGTTGAACAAAGTTTTTACAGTATCTGTTTCGCCTAAATCAGAAAGGTCTATATTTGCCCCAAGGTTTACATCAGCAAAACACATTTCTAATAAAGTAGTAATCAAACCTCCGCTACCAATGTCATGACCTGCTTCTATTTTGTCAGCTTTAATCAAGTTTTGGAAGGTATTAAATGCTGTTTTGAAATAAGCCGAATCTTGAATGGTTGGTACATCAGTACCAATTTTATTCAAAATTTGTCCAAAAGAGCTACCTCCTAATTTAAAGCTATCCTTAGACAAGTTCAAATAGTAAATCGCACCCCCATTTCTTTGTAATACTGGCTCAACTACTTTTGTAATATCTGAACAATTGGCTCCTGCCGAAATGATAACCGTACCAGGTGCAATTACTTCATCATTAGGATATTTTTGTTTCATCGAAAGCGAATCTTTTCCTGTTGGAATATTGATTCCTAATTCGATGGCAAAATCAGAACAACCTTTTACGGCTTCATACAAACGTGCATCTTCCCCTGCGTTTTTACAAGCCCACATCCAGTTAGCCGAAAGCGAAACTGATTTTAAACCATCTTTCAACGGAGCGAAAACAATGTTTGATAATGCCTCGGCGATAGCGTTACGAGAACCAGCTACAGGGTCAATCAAAGCCGTTACTGGCGAGTGACCAATCGTTGTGGCAATACCTTCTTTTCCTTTGAAATCCAAGGCCATTACACCAACATTATTCAATGGCAATTGTAAAGGCCCTGTACATTGTTGTTTTGCCACACGTCCGCCTACACAACGGTCAACTTTGTTGGTTAACCAGTCTTTACAAGCTACAGCTTCTAATTGCAATACTTGCTCGAGATAAGCAGGAATTTGTGCTTCTGAGTAGGCTAAATCTGCGTAATTACGTATTACGTTTTTATCTGCCATTACCACTTTTGGCGAGCTACCAAACATATCATCAATCGCAAAATCCATTGGCTTAGCACCTGTTGATTTCGATTCGAAAGTAAAGCGATGATTGCCCGTAATATCTCCGACAGTATACATTGGCGAACGTTCACGGTCGGCTACTCTTTGAAGAGTTTCTAAATCTTTTTCTCCAATCACCAAGCCCATACGTTCTTGCGATTCGTTTCCGATAATTTCTTTTGCCGAAAGTGTAGGGTCGCCTACTGGCAATTTATCTAAGTCAATCAATCCTCCAGTCTCTTCTACTAATTCCGACAAACAGTTTAGGTGTCCACCTGCACCGTGGTCGTGGATAGAAACGATTGGATTATGTTCTGATTCTACTAAACCTCTAATGGCATTAGCAGCACGTTTTTGCATTTCTGGATTTGATCGTTGAATGGCATTCAATTCGATACCTGAGCCAAATGCGCCTGTATCTGCTGAAGATACTGCTGCACCACCCATACCAATGCGGTAGTTTTCACCACCCAATACCACTACTTTATCCCCTACCGTTGGCTTTTGTTTCTTCGCTTGGCTTTCTTTACCATAACCAATACCACCAGCCAACATGATTACTTTATCAAAGCCTAGTTTACGAGCTTCTTCTTCATGCTCGAAAGTAAGCACAGAACCCGTAATCAATGGTTGTCCGAATTTATTTCCGAAATCAGATGCCCCATTTGAAGCTTTAATCAAAATGTCCATTGGTGTTTGGTACAACCATTCACGTTCGTTCATGGCATTTTCCCAAGGACGGTTTTCCTCTAAACGAGAATACGAAGTCATATAAACTGCTGTACCAGCCAAAGGTAACGAACCTTGTCCACCTGCCAAACGGTCACGAATTTCACCACCAGAGCCTGTTGCAGCACCATTGAAAGGCTCTACAGTAGTTGGGAAGTTATGTGTTTCAGCTTTGACTGAAATAACAGAATCAAATTCTTTTTCTTCGTAAAAATCAGGCTTATCAGCTGATTTTGGCGCGAATTGTGTAACACGTGGCCCTTTAATAAAGGCTACGTTATCTTTATAGGCCGAAACAATATCGTTCGGGTTGGTCTCAGAAGTTTTCTTGATTAATTTGAATAGTGAAGTTGGTTTTTCTTCGCCATCAATCACAAAAGTACCGTTGAATATTTTATGGCGACAGTGTTCAGAGTTTACTTGTGAGAATCCAAATACTTCAGAGTCTGTTAATTTACGACCCAAACGTTCTGCTAAACCATTCAGATACCCTACTTCTTCTTCGCTTAAAGCAAGTCCTTCTTGTTTGTTATAAACAGCAATATCCTCAATCTCAATAATTGGTTCTGGCTGAATATTAATTGTATATATTTCCTGATGCAGTTGTGTATATTTCTGCGACAACATCGGGTCAAATTCTGTAAAATCTTCGTCAACTGCTTTAAACTCTTCAATACGAATAATCCCTTCGATACCCATGTTTTGAGTAATTTCAACAGCATTAGTACTCCACGGCGTAATCATTGCTGCACGTGGACCTACAAAAACTGCTTCCAAAGTAGCATTTTCTTGGTTTACGACAGTAAAAGCATGGTCTTGTTTACTATTGAAAAGCCAAAAGAGTTTTTGAATATCCTCATCTGAAATAATGGCATACGTTTGCACGGCATAAACTGTGCTGGAGTGACTCCCGAAGAAATGAATCATGGTGATAGCAGATTGATAGTTGTTTGTCAGCTATTTTCACAAAAAGTGATAACAAAATAGCTGAATTACTAAAGAAAGTGCAAATTTAGGGGTTTTGAGAAAGAATACCTACTAAAATTTAGTTGATTCAGGCATCGTTATTAATTCAACTGATAATCGTCGTAGATGATTAATTCAATGTTGACCTTTTTTTATATGATGAGCGTGACGCTCTTTTGTCTTTGGAGTCGTAGATAAACCTACGACTAGAGGAAGATAATAATCAAACGTATGTTTTATGTCATCCCTAACGGGACTTTAAACAGTCTATTGTTTATTTTTGCTACCGATATTCAATCCCTTACGGGATTTATTTGTCGAAATTTTCTTGTTTTTTCTCGATTTTAATCCTTAACGAGATTTATTTGTTGAAATTTTCTTGTTTTACCCTCATATTTTAATCTATTCTATTTGTCTCGTAGAGACAGTATATCGGTAGAAAAAATGTAATTTCCCCTAAAGAATCCCGTAGGGATGGCATAACTTAATTTTAGCTATAAAAAACGCTTGAAGGTATCTTCCTCCAAGCGTTTTTATCCTCTGGACAACTCAAATAATTTATTCTTTACTTAACAGGTCCATACAACTCTGCTTCAATAATAGATAAACCTCCTTTGGCATCAGCCTCTTTACTGGCTACTCCATCATCTAGTTTCTTGCCATTCACTTCTTTTGTATTATCTTCTTGTTCCGCTACTTGGTCAATCAATTCTATTTTAATTTTCTTTCCTTTAATGGCCTTAAAGTTGGCTGTAAAATAACCTAAATTGCGGGTAGAGTTTCCTCTGAATGCCTCTTTTCCATCAATTGAAATTCGGATAGGATACGTTTTCGTTCTAAAGTTATTCAGTTTCAAGGTTACTTCATTGATAGCGTTAGCATTGGTAATTTCATATTCAATCCATGCAGTACCTAATTTGCCATCGTTTACCCAAGCACTGGCTTCGTTATCATCATAGCTTGATACTGCTTTATCTTGGTTTGCCCCAGCAATGGCACCGACAATTTCTAATGATTTTCTATCAATCGTAAAAGAAGTAGACAAAGGTGTTGCCCCTCTTGATAAGTTAGCAGGTAAACCATGTGATGGTAATTGTAATGCCAAGCCATCTTTTACTTCAAAAGGTACAGATTTTAAAGAGACACTTCCTTCTTTTAGTCCATTCGAAACCGCATTCACAATAATATTACCTGCATTAAGCGTTGAACGTAATAAGAAACGGTTTACGCCACATTCCACGGGCAATATTTTAGAAAGAATATAGTTATCCTCAGGTCCTTGTGCCATACCTCCTCGCCATTCAGCTTCACCTGATAAAGAAAACTGTATTTCGTTCAACGCTGTTGGGCAACGCTTTCCATTCGCATCTACTACTTCTACTTCTATCAAGGCTAAATCCGCTCCGTTGGCAACCAATGATTTTGATGGATTAATTTGCGTTAACTTAACAGCATAAGGTGCTCCCGCTGTTTCATGTTTGGTTTCACAAAGTTTTTTACCTTTTGCATCATATCCAATGGCTGAAATAGTTCCTGACTTCCAAGCGACATCCTTGAAAGTATACAAGAAACGATTATTCTGTTCGCCAAAACCTAACGATTTACCATTTACAAACAATTCTACTTTATCGGCACTCGACATCACATAGATATTTTTAGTAACACCTTCTTTATAATTCCAATGACCTATAATATGTATACGAGGTTTCTCTACATCTACCCAACCGTCCCACATTACCTGATGTGCATAAAAACCATCTTTGATAATGCGTAGTGCATCTACTTCTCCGCTCCTTCTAAAGTTTTCTGCCCCACGGTGATGCGTATTACTTTCAGAGAAAATAATGTTAACGCCTCCTCCATTCACACGCTTCCCTGTCCCTGGTCTTTCTTTCCAATATTCAAACCAGCGAGTAATATTTTCTATTGCCTGAGTATCCTGATTACGATTATATGTACTTGCGTCTTGTCCATTATGCGTAGGTCCTTCACCTTCTTTATGATAAGGTGGTGAAAATTCATCCCAATATTTACGCAAGGCTTCATCGCGACTATATTCCATTTGCCACATGGGTTTTGTTGCACTTTTATTGATATAAAGCATTTCTCCCCCATATTCCGCTTCTTTGCTTGCTAACATATTTCTACTTCCAATAGCTCTGCCTCCATTTGCATCATACAAATTTCTGATGTCTTTCATTTCTTTCATGTGCTGGTCGCTAATTTGGTTGTTGCCAGATTCATAAAAGATAATGCTTGGATTATTTCGGTTATAAATAATGGCATCACGCATTACTTCCTTGCGTTGCTCCCATCGTCTGCCTTCTACATCTTTTTCTGAATCCCCTGCTGGCATGGCTTGAATCAGCCCTACTCTATCACAACTTTCTACATCTTGCTTCCAAGGACTAATGTGCATCCATCTTACCAAATTGGCATTACTTTCTACCATCAATTGATTACTGTAATCGCTCAACCAAGCGGGTACAGATGCCCCAATCGCTGGCCATTCGTTACTTGTTCTTTGTGCATACCCCTTTAAATGTAATACCCTATCATTCAAGGTCAAGGCACCATTAGTGAAAGCTGTTTTTCTAAAACCTGTTGTAGTTTTAACAACATCAATTACTTTATTATTAACACTAATAGACGTATATACATTATAAAGATAGCCATAGCCCCAACTCCAAAAATTCAAGTTTTTGATGAGCGATGCTGTTTTGATAATTTTGGTTTCATTGGGCGCGAGTGTAACATTCAAGATTTTGAAATCAGATGCTATCTTTTTACCCGTTATCGCATCTTCGATATAAGCCGAATATTGAAAGGTTTTGGTGTCAGGATATTCATTCTTTATTTCTGCTTCGGCAGTAACTGTAGCTGATTTTTGAGGAATGTTAAAATCCTTCCCATACACATATACGCCTGTTGTTTTGAGGTTAGAATACAAAGGCAATGTTTGATATAATTTATCGGCTACATGTAAATAAACATTCTTGGTAATACCTCCATAGTTAGCATTAAAGTTTTTATCATTCCATTGAAATCCACTTCTCGTTGCCTTCTCGTGATAGTTCCAAGCGTTATCAATTCTTGCAGCAATTACATTGTCTTCCCCAAACTTTACATCATTGCTAATATCAAAACCAAAAGCCATGGCTCCATTTTCGCTCATGCCAATTGGCTTTCCATTGAGGAAGAACTCGCCTGCTTGTCTAACACCCTCAAACTCTAAAAATATTTTCTTTCCTTTTTGATTTGCATCAATCTTAAAGTGTTTTCTATACCAAATAATCCCTGTAGAATGTTTTTCGATAGATACTTTAAAAGCTTCATCCTCATTAAAAGCGCGTGGCAGTGTTACTGGTTTCCATGAAGCATCGTTAAATACAACTTTTGATGCCAAGGAATCATCGCCGACAAACATTTTCCATGATGGATTAAAATTGTATTTTATTCTAGGGTTAGTGGTTTGTTGCGCAATGGCGGAACATAGTAAGAAATAAAATAGTGCTGTTGCACCACCTTTTCTTAGACAGAAAATATAATTCATTTTATGAGTTTAGTTGCTTGTGATTTTAAAAAATAAGGAGCTGGCAATATGCAATTAATTACGTGAGGATAAAGCGTAGAATGTTTAAGGTTTACTCAAAGTAGGCATCTATACATTGCTAATTAGTATAGTTTATAGCATAAAAATATGCTATAAACTTATGCTGGTCGTAGGTTAATTATTTATATTTTACTTAGTCAACTATTTCCTCCAAGTCTTTATAAACTAAATCCGCACCAGACGGTCTTGGTATAACAGCTAATTCAAGCCCTTTTAATTCTGCTCCTGCATATCCTAGTCCATTCGTACTTTTTATTTCTTCAAGTTTATTCCAGCTGTTAACTAACACAAGTCCTGTTGCTTCAAAAGCCTCCCCTTTTATTTGAATATCAAGATATTCTTTACCATCTTTTTCAATGAATTTATTAAAAGTGTAATGGAGTTCCTCAGGATTTGATTTGACTATTGATGCTAGTTCATTTTTGTATTCCTTAGTAGTAGGAGCAAACTTATCAAAAACAGTATTTGATGTATTCTTACTGTTGTTACAAGCAGTCAACAAAGTTAGACAGCCGAAAAGAGCGGTAGTGATTGTCGAAATTTTCATTTTTATGAGGTTTAACTATTTGATAATATATACAGCAGATTGCAAATTAGCAAGCTAAGACATGGTTTTTAGGTGTTATATCTGTAGTACGTAATCATGTATTAGCTTTACACAAACATAATGTAATACTGGTAACAAAAAAAGAGGGGAATTACTTATTTTCTAAAATAAATAATTCCCCTCTAAATACTCAAAATAGAAAAGAGTGTCACGCTCGTATGTTCAATTATTCCATAGCAACCAAAGGCTAAAACAAACTCAAAAATTTCTTAGGAACTTCAGTCTCAAAATACATTTCTTCATCGGTAATCGGATGTACAAATGATAATACCCAAGCATGTAGTCCCAAACGCCCGATTGGGTCGGTCTTAGCACCATACTTTTCATCTCCTATTATCGGATGTCCAATATCTTTCATATGCACCCTGATTTGATTTTTTCTACCCGTTTCTAAATTCACTTTTACTAGCGTATTAAATTCACTAGTATTTAGGGTATCATAATGCGTAATAGCTTCTTTTCCTATATCTGGATTTGAAGTAGAATAAACAGTCAACGCCTTGCTTTCTACTAAATACGAACGAATAGTCCCTAATGGGTATTCTATAACGTCCTCGGTAACAGCCAAATACGTACGCTGTTGAATTGTTTCATTCCAAGATTCTTGTAAAAGTTTCTGTACTCTTTCGCTTTTAGCAAACATCATCAAACCCGACGTTTCGCGGTCTAGGCGATGTACTACAAATATTCTGTTCGCAGGGTCTTGTTTTTTTACATGGTCACTCAGCGTACTATAGGCATTATAAAGCTTTTGCTTTTCAGTAGCAATTGACAGAAACCCTTCTTGTTTCTCAATAATGATTAAATATTGGTCTTCATAAATAATCGTAAGACCTTTATACTTTTGTATTTCTGGTGCTTTAGAGCTTTTAATATTAACAATTTGCCCTACTTTCAGTACGTAATTATATTGTGTGATGGCTTTATTGTCAACCAACACTTGCTTATCTTTTAAAAAAGATTTTATATTATGGCGACTTTTATTTGGCATCTTGTCCAACAAAAAAGTCAACAATTCTCCTGATTCACTTACCTCAAAATGGCGTTCTGTTTTTTTTGTATCTTTTGGATTTCGTTCATTTGTTCTTCTATCCGTTTCTTTCATCTTCTAAAACTGTTTACTGTTTTCCAAAAGTCTATATCGTTTGGTTTTGCAAAGGTACAAAAATTAGGAGCTTATTTCTAATAATAGCATCCACCTATCGTTGTAAGTATTGTTCAAATCTGATTTTTAAATATTTGTATCAAATTGATAATTTCGTTAAGTTTAATTATTCAATTGAAAATTCCACAACACAATGAAAAAAACACTTTTTATAATACTCATTCTCTGTAAAGTACTCTCGACAAATGCCCAAGGTTTAAATGCTTCTGGCAATTTTCTACAAGATGTTAATGGAAAACCTGTACTATCGAACAATTCTGTTGAAATAGAAGGGAATCCGTATTTTCCCGAAGAATGGGCCGCCGGTAGTATAAAACTGAAAAATGGTGCTATTGTTACCTATAATGCATTAAGGCTAAATACTGCTACGGGTGCACTTGAGTTTTTAAGAGATGACCAAACTTTTGTAGTGACTAATGCTTTTGATGAGTTTACTATTTTCAATGCTACTTTCAGAAGAGGTTTTCCCGCTGTTGACAGCCAAACAAATAATACTTTTTATGAAGTATTGTATGATGGTAAAGTTAAATTGCTGTGTTACAAAAATGCAGTAATGTATGAAGAAAAGCCTTATAATTCCGCTACTAAAACCAAGAAGTTTTTACATAATACTAATTATTATATCTTGAAAGCAGATGGCACGATGGCTAAAGCTAAAAAAGACAAAAAAGCTATTTTGGCTATTTTGAATGATAAACCTGCTCAGATAGAGGAGTACTTAAAAAAAGAAAAGATTAAGGAATGGAGTGATGTCGCTAATACTTTAGCATATTACGAAAAACTATAAAGCAAAGCTTTCATTATTAGAGCCTTCATTTGTATTAATGGAGGCTCTGATAATGTAACATTAGTACTTTTAATAACAAATAGTTTAAAAATTAGTTATTGATTCAATAGCGTATTTTACCTATATTGTTTTATAAGTACTTTCCAATAAATTATGCCTAAGCTTTCGATTGACGATAAATTTATTGACTTCTCAGACTACGGACGCCCCATTGCTACGTTTTTAGCTTATCATTTATCGAATTTAAAAATAAACGCCATTCAAGTAACTTTTGTTTTCTTATTGGCTGGTATCATTTGTGTTTATTGTATCCAGACAAATCATTATATTTTGGCGGCAATTTTCTTGATGCTCAAAAATATTTTGGATGCTGTCGATGGTGAAATTGCCAGAATTACCAAACATCCATCAATTATTGGAAGGTATCTTGACTCCATTTTTGATTTTATCATTAATCTACTTATTCTATTTAGTATTCTTACGATTGAAAGTTCTTCGAAGGTAATTTTCATGATGGCTTTCTTTGGCATTGAATTTCAATGTTCGATTTATAACTATTATTATGTAATTTTGAGGAGAAGCTTGAACAACGATGAAACCAGTCGTATCCTTGAATTTAGGAAACCTGTTAGCTATCATTATGAAAATCAGCAGATAGCAAATATTTTACATATTGCATTCCTGTGTTTGTATTTAGTATTTGATGCGCTGGTTTATGTATTAGACAAACCTGCTCTTTCTGTAAAGAAATTTCCAAAATGGTTTATGAGTCTACTTTCTTTGCTAGGGCTAGGTTTTCAATTATTAATAATTTGTACTTTGCTTTGTTTAGGATTAACCAAAATGATTTTACCTTTTTTTGCTTGGTACAGTATTTTCGGTTTATTTGTAATTTTAATCAGAAAATTACTAGTGAGGTAAACGACAATTATCTTTTTACTTCCTCATAAAATGAATGTAAACTCAGGGCTAGGCAAAACTGAATATTGGTTTATCGCTATATTTTTTATATTGTACTTAATTTATTTAGGGCGTGTCTTTTGGATAGCAAGGCGACTCAAAACTACGGCACGTTCAAGTATTTTGAAGTTTTTTTTAAGATCAGCCTACTTCGGTTTAATGATACTTGCGTTGCTTAATCCTTCGTTTGGAGAGTTGAATGAAGCCGTAAAAGCAGAAAACAGAGAAATATTTTTCCTTGTAGATGTCTCCAAATCAATGGATGCAACTGATATACAGCCTAGTAGGGTTGAAAAAGCAAAATTTGAAATAAACAGGGTAATTAACCAATTTCCTTATGACAGAATTGGTATTATTGTTTTTTCAGAAGAACCATTTTTACTATCACCTCTTACCTTTGATAAAAATGCAATAAGCCTGTTTGTGCCCAAAATCAATACTAGTTTATTGTTAGGTGGAGGTTCGTTGATTAATCCAGCCCTTGAAATGGCTTATAATCGATTACAAAAATCAAAGTCAAAGAATAAATCAAAGACAATCGTGTTGATGAGTGATGGCGAGTTTTCGGATGAATATGACAGAAACATTGTTGGGCAAATTAAACAAAATGGTATCAATTTCTTTTGCGTTGGCATCGGCACTACTAAAGGAACTACGATAAAAGAAGGAAATTCTTTCAAAAAAGATAATGATGGAAATATCGTTATTACAAAGTTAGACAATACTTCCTTGAAAAAAATCACCAATGAAGCCAAAGGTAAATACTTAGAAATAAGCAGTATATCTAATAGTTTGACAGCGTTAATTACCGAAATCAGCCAAATAAAAAGTACTTTTTCAAATAATCAGCAAATTAATGTTGTTGTAAATAAATATTTTTATTTTCTAATCATTGCATTATTTTTGCTAGGAATTGACGTTTTCTTTACTGTTAGGACATTTCAATTATAATTTTGCTGTAATACTTTTTTTTAAAACTAATGCCGATTAAACTTTATGCTATTAATTAAGTTTAATCTATTATTATCACATAAAATTATTAAAATCAATCAACCTTGTTAAATCAATTTGTTTTATATATTTTTCTTTGGATACTTGACAATGGCTCATTCTCGAAAGTAAATACAAGAAATAGAGCAAAAGTCGAAGCAATGATTGCATTTAGAAAAAAGGATTATCGTGAAGCGGCAAACCAATATCTTATTTTATCTAAACAATCCATTTTTACACCTCCCGAAGTATCTTTAAATTATGCACACGCTCTTTTTGAAGCTAAAGACACGCTGGCTGCTCGTCAAATATATGCTCGATTAAGTGGGTTAAAAGAAGCCAAACTTACTTCCACTACGTTAGTACAATTGGGTTTGATATTTTGTAATCAGCAAGACACTGCCAAAGCGCTGACTCTTTTCAAAAAAGCTTTAGTGATGATGCCAGAAAATAATATCGCAAGGTTTAATTACGAATTATTGAAAAGAAGATTTAAGCCAAAACAAGAGTCAACATCTAAGCCTCCACCACCAAGTACTCAAAAAACACCTCCTAAACCTCCTACTCAGGAAAATGTTGAAGTCGCCAAAAATGAAAGTCAACAAGAACTACTGAAAACATTAAAAAATTATGGCTTAACTGTTGATAAAGCTAAAACCATATTGGATGCTATGAAAAGTAGCGAAATCCAATACATTCAGCAACGTCAAGTAAATACTAAGAACCCTAATAAATTAATAACAAAACAAAACTGGTAAGAACCAATTTTATGAATACGCAAGAAGTTTATATTATGTCGGCTGTGAGAACACCGATTGGAAGTTTTGGAGGAGTATTATCGAGTCTCTCGGCTACTCAACTTGGAAGTATCGCAATTAAGGCTGCTGTTGAAAAAGCAAACATTAAACCCGAAAGCGTGGAGGAAGTATTAATGGGGAATGTAGTTTCTGCTAATATTGGCCAAGCGCCTGCTCGTCAAGCGGCTTTGGGTGCGGGCTTATCTCCACAGGCTAGATGTACTACTATTAACAAAGTTTGTGCTTCAGGAACAAAGTCTATCATGTTGGCGGCACAAAGTATTATGCTCGGTCAAGCTGATATTGTAGTGGCTGGTGGAATGGAAAGTATGTCAAATGCACCTTTTTATGTTCCCAATGCAAGATTTGGCTATAAATATGGTTCATCAGCATTGGTAGATGGTCTGGAGAAAGATGGTCTGACTGATGCTTATGAAAACTGTGCGATGGGATTTTTTGCAGATAGAACTGCTCGTAAATATGGCATTAGCCGTGAAGCGCAGGATGGATACAGCATTGACTCATACAAACGCTCTGCCGAAGCTACACAAAATGGCTTATTCAAAGACGAAATCATTCCTGTAGAAGTAAAAACCAAACAAGGCAGTATTTTTATTACAGAAGACGAAGAATACAAAAAGGTTAAATTTGAGAAAATCCCTGATTTAAAACCTATTTTTGAAAAAAGAGGTACTGTAACGGCTGCGAGTTCTTCAAATTTAAGTGATGGTGCATCGGCATTGGTATTAATGTCGAAAAAGAAAGCTGACAAACTGGGCTTATTACCGATTGCAAAAATTATCGGAATGGCTGATGCAGAACAAGAACCAGAATTCTTTACTACTACGCCAACTGTGGCACTGCCAAAGGCTATCAAAATGGCGAATTTAATTAAAGAAGAAATTGACTATTTTGAAGTGAATGAAGCTTTTTCAGTTGTACCTTTGGCATTCGAAAAAATATTGGATATTCCACACAAAAAAGTAAACATTAATGGTGGTGCTGTATCGTTAGGACATCCGCTAGGAGCATCGGGTGCCAGAATAGTAACTACATTGATTTGGATTTTGAAACAAAAAAATGCACGATACGGAGCCGCGGGTATCTGTAATGGTGGCGGAGGGGCTTCATCAATTGTGATTGAAAGGATGTAATCTCTAAAAGTTTGTGATAATTTTGTAAAAATTATTTAACGACACAGACTTTAAATAAGCGTGATTAAACACGCAAAACAACATAATGAAAGTAATTAAAAACACTAATTTTAATTTTCCGAACCAAACAGGTTTCTACAAAGGAAAAGTACGTGATGTATATTCTTTTGAAAACTTGTTGGTAATGGTTGCCTCAGACCGTATCTCAGCTTTTGATGTAGTTTTACCTAAAGCGATTCCATTTAAAGGCCAAGTACTTAACCAGATTGCAGAACACTTTTTGAATGCAACCAGAGATGTAGTACCAAATTGGCTAGTGGCAAGTCCTGACCCTAACGTAAGTGTGGGCTTGAAGTGTGAAACTTACCCTGTTGAAATGGTCGTAAGGGGCTATTTAGCTGGTCATGCTTGGCGTACTTATAAATCAGGCTTGCGTACTTTATGCGGTGTAACTTTGCCAGAAGGCTTGAAGGAAAACGACAAATTGCCTACGCCAATTATTACGCCAACTACGAAAGCTCATGAAGGGCACGATGAGGATATTTCAAGAGAGGAAATTTTAGCCCAAGGCTTAGTGTCTGAAGAAGAATACAGCCAGCTTGAAAAATATACGCTTGCTCTTTTTGCAAAAGGAACAGCAATGGCAGCCGAACAAAAATTAATTTTAGTGGATACTAAATATGAATTTGGGAAAAAGGATAATCAAATCACTTTAATTGATGAGATTCACACACCAGATTCTTCTCGCTATTTTTATGCCGAAGGTTACCAAGAACGCCAAAACAATAATGAAGCACAAAAGCAACTTTCTAAAGAATTTGTGCGTGAATGGTTAATTGCGAATGGTTTTCAAGGTAAAGATGGTCAAGTTATTCCTGAAATGACGGACGAATGGGTAAATCAGGTTTCAGAACGTTACATTGAACTTTTTGAACAAGTAACTGGCAAAAAATTCATTAAAGATGACTCTGAAGATGTTTTGGTTAGAGTTGAGGAAAATGTGAACAATTATTTAAAGTCTTTGTAGGAAGTAAAACAAGAAATTACAACAATTTATGGAATTTAAGGTAGAAAAAAATGAGCAGTATGCTCTAATCGAACTTAAAGAAACTGCTTTAACGCAGGAAAATTATACTGATTTAGAGAAAATCGTTCGCCAGCTTTTCAGAGAAGGCTATGGTAATATCATTATTGAATTTAATCAAATTATTGAGCTAGACGGTCATGGCATTTCTGTTATTCGTAAAGCCAATAAAATCTGCCTGAACGAATTAGGCTTATTAATTATCGTGACAAAAAATGATGAAATAATTGATCAATTAGATGCCGCTAAAATTGAAGAATTAACCGTAATGCCTACGGTTCAGGAAGCAATAGATGCGGTATATTTGAATGAATTGGAAAATGATTTCCAATCAGATGAAGATGATGAATACGATCACGGTGAATACAGTGAAGGCGGTTCAGACGATGATTATTAATATCATATACAAGAGGTCATTTGTAGGAATGACCTCTTGCACATAAATCAATATATTGAATTATTACACTAATATTAATTTCAATATTTACACAATCCGCAAATAATTTGAGTTTTCAACTAACCATTTTAGGCACAGGCTCTGCCACACCCGTTTTAACGAGAAACCCAACGGCTCATCACTTACAGATTGAGCAGGATGGTTATTTGATTGACTGTGGAGAAGGCACTCAAAATCAGTTACTTCATTATAAAATCAGGACTACAAAACTCAAGTATATTTTTATTACCCATCTCCACGGTGACCATTTCTTTGGATTAATCGGACTTTTATCTACATTAAATATGCATCGTAGAATAGAAGATTTATGGATTTTTGCACCGAAAGGTTTAGCAGAAATCATTACTATCCAATTAAAGTATTCTGATACTCGCTTAAATTTTAAAATACATTTTACCGAAACACAAACAGAAAAATCGTACTTACTTTTTACGAACGAACACGTAAAAATCACCACCATCCCATTAATTCATCGGGTGCCTTGTTGTGGTTTCTTGTTTCAAGAAAGAAGGAAAAAAAGAAAAATTATTAAGACTACCAGACCCACAGATTTATCTTTTGAGCAAATCAAACGATTGAAAGATGGGGAAGATATTTTGAATGATGATGGCAGTATTAAATATAAAAATGAAGACTATACTATCCCTTCTTTAAAAAGTGGTAGCTATGCATTTTGCTCTGATACGCTTTATAACGAAGCCATTATTGACATCATTAAAAATGTAGATTTGTTGTATCATGAAGCTACTTTTCTGGATGAATTATTACCAAGGGCTATCCAAACCAATCATTCTACGACCAAACAAGCTGCCTTGATTGCCAAAAAAGCACACGTAGGCAAGCTTATTATCGGTCATTATTCTTCACGATACAAAGAATTGGATACTCATCTAGCAGAAGCTCGTGAGGTATTTATGAACACCTATTTAGCCGTAGAAGGTGAAACCCATAAAATACGTGATATTAATATCAGGCTTTAATTACCGAATAAGATTGACCCATCCTTTGAACTCTCGTTTAGTGAATTTCAATAAGTAATAATATTCTGAAGAAGCGTGCTCTCCACCAGACCATTTGAAATCCCTCTCTTTAGATTCATAAATCATCGACCCCCAACGATTAAAAATTTGGATGTATTCAAATTTTTCAAAACAATTATTCTCAGGTAAGTCTGTCAGGGTAAAGTATTCATTCTTTCCATCTCCGTTGGGCGTAAAGACATTTACTGGCTTAAAAGTCTGGTAATCAACAATTTTACTTTTCAATACTACATTCACCGATACTGTATCAAATCTATTGGGGCTACAGGAATTATCTTCCGTAATAAAATTAATCACATAACTTGCCTGATCGTTTCCATTCAATAAACTACAGTCTATTTTCCATGCAAAAGGGTTAATTATTTTTGCTACACCATTTTTATCTGTCCATACTGCTCCTATTTTCGATAAATCAAAGCCTTTGCCTATAGCATACAATTTTATAGGGTCAGCATCGGGGTCTTGCGAAGTAACATCAAAATTAATAGGTTGAACATCGGTTCCATCTAATATAATTTCAATCTCGTTTTTGGCTAAAGAAGTCACAACGTTGGGTGGTCGGCTATCAATTGGTAAAGCCTTTAAATTAACGGAGATACTATCTTTTAAATTTCTACCACATCGTGTATCGATAACATAAAAATCTACGATATAATCATTAGCTCTGACGGCAGTACAGGGCGGCGTCCAAGTAAAAGGAGAACTAACCGTTCCTAGTCCCGTAACAGAACCAAAATTCATTCCCACATCAGCAAGATTAAACCCTCTTCCTTTGGCCGTAATGATGATATTATCATTATCAATATCTTGCCCGAATAAATTAAATTTCAGGAGATTATTAATGACAGTTTCGCCTTTTCTATTTAATAAATCTGTAGAAATGGTTGGTTTATTGTTCAAGGCTGGTTCAATAATTACCTTTATTTTTAAAGTACTTATCAAAGGTTGCGGACAACCATCATCTGAGGCTATTAAATCAAAAAGTAATGGCTTGCCATCAAAGCTAGCCGTACATTCATCAAAACATAATTCAGCCCTTAGCGTATCTTTATAAGTATTGGTACGAATGGATGTTGGGGATAACGTAAATGCCCCCGTAAAATTAGTTGGCTGAATCTTTAAGTTTAATGTTTGATTCGGGTCTAAATCAGTCACCAAAAAATCTAGGCATTTCTTGTCTCCAGCCTTCATTGTTATGGTTTGAGTAACATCCGTAAAAACACCTTTCCCTTTCTCTCTTAAAAAGCTTTGAGGAGGATTATTTGTCGGACAGTCTATCACTTTCAACTGAAAGTCCCTTCGCACCTCTCCTATCTTCTTGCCATTTCTATATTCTTCTGTTAGCACACAAAACACATATAAGCCTAATAAATCCGTCGTTACAGTCAGTTGTCCCGTTCTGGCATTTACTCTTAGCGGCTGAGGCCCAGGTATCATGTTATTAACACCAAAACCTGTTTGCCAGCGCACAAGCGGATAATTGCTACTTCCTGTTGGCAAGTCTGGCTTAGGAGCCAGTGTGCTTGAATAGCCATTATAGGGCGTTACTAAAGAATAAACTAGGCTGTCTCCATCTGCATCAGTAGCGCCAAATTCAAAAACAAAGGGGCGTCCTCTACAAATATAATCACCAGTAAGTTTGCCAAATTTTGGAGATGAGTTAGTGAATGCATTTCCGTTTTGCTTCTGAGCAGGAAAAGCCAAATAAAATACCGAACCAGCAGCTTCTGGATTTTGAATGTTAGTAATAATATTATTTCTACAACAACGTTCCCATGCAAAGTAATAGCCGTCAGGATCATTATACCTATCAGGGTCTAAATACACTAAATTACTGTAACGCATTAGCCGCGTTCTTACAGAATTATTCTGGACACAGCTTGGATTAGAGTAGCTAATTAAACTATCGCTGACAATGTATAAATCCCCACGCCCCATGAATAAGTTATCTCTTTTCCTGAAAACAGCTAATGTGATAATAGCGTCTTTTGCTCCTACTTGACCATTAATATCGTCAAAATACAAATTAAGGTTCAACCTGTGGGTGAAACCTCCTTCATTCTTCACTACTTGTAAATCTATTTCACCCCCAACGATGTGGGTGGCCTGCACTTGAAAAAACGAGAAGAAAATGATTATAATTAAGAGTATAGTTTTTTTCATATTATTTTAAACAGGAGGTTTACAAAATCATTGATTAACAAAGTATTCTATAATATTACTGACAATATTTAAGTGCTAAAGGTTGTTCTTAATTCCTTCAATTTTTGTTAAATTCAGTTATATTATTGTAATATGTTTTGTTAATGACTTCTAAACGAATTATAGCTACGTTAAATATATACATAATACAGCTTTTTATTATTAAAAGCCTGAACAAACAAAAAAGACGCTTCGTAAATAGGCTAAAATTTAAATATCTTTATATCGTTTTAAAAATTTCTATATCATTTTAACACTATAGAATTAATAGGCTAATAGCCAAGCAATTAGGATAAAATATTCCGATACAAGATTAAACATTTTTAGTTTTTGAAGCTTTTTAAGTGATTAATGAACAAAAAAGTAATTTTTTTTACAAAAAACTTATAAATTAAACAAAAATGAAATTTTGATATATTTTCAATTAAATTTTAACGTATAAATGATTCAAAATTGTAAAAACATAAAATTTAAGATTAAAAAAGCCTTATTTTTATGAAAATAATAATCATATTCAAAAAACAATGTTTTAAGGAATACCTTTAAAAAATTGCATCTAACTAAGATTAAATTTTACGAATTCTTGAAATTATATCATTCAGATGATTATTCGGCAAAATGCTATTTTTTCCAAAGAATTTCTTGTATATCTTTGTAATAGCGAAACAGATAACAATACATTCTTCATTTTCCATAAAGTTTTAGTAAATATTATATCTTACTTCAATTTTACTATTTACAAATTATACTCTATTTCACTGACAATTTTTCAATATTATAGCAAAACAATTGCCACTAACATAATCTCAAGTTCTCTGTTAGTAAATTTAAAACAGACCCATTACCATGACTAATTTCGACAATAAAGGTTTGTACCGTAAAGAATTCGAGCATGATGCTTGTGGAATCGGCTTCGTAGCAAACATGAAAGGACGCAAGTCTCATAAGGTAGTTACGGATGCAATCCAGATGCTCATTCGAATGGACCACCGTGGTGCATGCGGCTGTGACCCTAACTCAGGTGACGGTGCAGGAATTTTATTACAGATTCCTCATGAATTCTTTTTGGAAGAATGTACAAATTTAGGTATTGATTTACCTGCTGCCCGTGAATACGGAGTAGGTATGACCTTCTTTCCAAAAGACAAGACAATTCGTGAAGAATGTAAGGAAATCATTACCCGAAAGGCCAAACGCTTAGGCTTAGAAATTTTGGGTTATCGTGTAGTTCCATGTGACAATTCTGAAATTCTAGGTGCGGAATCTGGAAATACAGAACCACAAATGGAGCAATTATTCATCAAACGTCCAGCTACCATCACGGATGAAATGGAGTTTGAAAGGAAATTGTATGTTTTCCGTCAGTACACGGCTCGTATCATCAACGAAACAGTTAAAGGTTTAGATAATAAATTTTACTTTGCTTCATTGTCTGCTCATACTATCATTTACAAAGGTATGTTAACGACAATGCAGGTGCCAGGATATTTTGATGATTTAAAACGTGAAGAATTTACTTCTGCTTTGGCAATTGTTCACTCACGTTTCTCAACAAATACCTTCCCTGAATGGAAACTTGCTCAGCCATTCCGTTTTATCGGTCACAATGGTGAGATTAATACTGTAAAAGGTAATGCCGCTTGGATGCAGGCTCAATCAGCATTGTTTGAATCAGAGCACTTCACTAAGGAAGAAATGGACATGATTTTACCAGTTTGTCAATTAGGACAATCTGACTCTGCCATTTTGGATAATGCTATCGAATTATTGTATATGAGTGGCCGTTCGCTTCCACACGTGATGATGATGTTGATTCCTGAAGCTTGGGACGGCAACGAGCAAATGGAGCAATACAAGAAAGATTTCTATGAGTATCACGCAGCCATGATGGAGCCTTGGGATGGTCCTGCTTCAATTTCATTCACGGATGGAAAAATGATTGGGGCTACATTAGATAGAAATGGGTTACGTCCATCTCGTTATTGGGTTACTGATGACGATTTCGTAATCATGGCTTCTGAAGCGGGTGTATTGGATATTGATCCTGCTAAAATTGTATCAAAAGGTCGTTTACAACCAGGTAAAATGTTTGTTGTAGACATGGAAGCTGGTCGTATTATTCCTGACGATGAATTAAAAGAAAAAATCTGTCAACAGAATCCTTACGGAGAGTGGTTGAAAACGAATAAAATCAAAGTAGAAGATTTACCAGCCGCAGGTGCTGAATACCGTACGCCATTTGAACGTGAATTATTATTGCGTCAACAAGTATTCGGTTTCACTACTGAAGACTTAAGAGTAATTCTTTCACAAATGGTTGAAACGGGTAAAGAAGCGTTAGGCTCAATGGGTGTAGATACGCCATTGGCTATCCTTTCAGACCAAGCTCAACATTTATCTTATTACTTTAAGCAATTGTTTGCTCAGGTAACCAACCCACCAATTGACTCAATCCGTGAGCGTACAGTAATGTCGCTTTTATCAGACATCGGTGGTTTGAAAAACTTGTTGAAAGAATCTCCTGAGCATTGCCGTCAGATTGAAATTCGTCAGCCAGTTTTAACAAATGGTGAAATAGAGAAGATTCGTTGGATAGACCACAAAAACTTCCAAACGAAATCTATCCATACTACTTTCCGTGCTACGGGAGAAAAAGGTCAATTAAAAAGAGCGTTAGACAGAATTTGTCAATATGCGGAAGATGCCGTTGATGATGGATATGCTATCATTTTATTAACTGACCGTGGTGTTGATTCTTCACATGCTCCTATTCCATCATTATTGGCGGTAGGTGCTGTACATCATCACTTAATCAGAAAAGGCAAGAGAGCCCAAACAGGCTTGATTGTAGAAGCTGGTGATGTTTGGGAAACACATCATTTCGCTACACTGATTGGCTTTGGTGCTTCGGCAGTAAACCCTTACATGGCATTTGAGACAATCAATGGTATGAAGGAAAAAGGTATTCTACAAGTAGATTACCCTTATGAAAAACTACAGGCTAATTATATCAAGGCTGTTAATGGTGAATTATTGAAGATATTCTCTAAAATGGGTATTTCAACACTTCAATCATACCAAGGTGCTCAGATTTTCGAAATCGTTGGTTTAGGGAAAGAAGTAGTTGATACTTATTTCGCAGGTGCTATCTCAAGAATCGGTGGTATCGATTTAGAGGGTATTGCTAAAGAAGCTTTAATCAAACACAAAAACGGTTACCCTGAGTTACCAGTGGCTAATCCTAAATTGGAAGTTGGAGGTATTTATCAATGGAAACAACGTGGTGAAGCCCACT
Organism: Arcicella sp. GW821-FHT09D11; assembly: GCF_059416265.1. Classification (NCBI taxonomy): domain Bacteria; kingdom Pseudomonadati; phylum Bacteroidota; class Cytophagia; order Cytophagales; family Flectobacillaceae; genus Arcicella; species Arcicella sp. GW821-FHT09D11. The sequence goes on from NZ_JBWKOV010000003.1 coordinate 182,518, forward strand.
TGTTCAACCCTGATACTATTCACCTTTTACAACAATCAACGAAGACTAATAGCTATACTCAGTATAAAAAATATTCTAAATTAATTGATGACCAATCTGAAAAAGCGATGACTCTACGTGGTTTGCTTAAATTCAAGAAAGGTAAATCAATCGATATTAGCGAAGTAGAACCGATTGAAAGTATTTTCAAACGTTTTGCTACAGGTGCGATGTCATTCGGTTCAATCTCGTATGAAGCCCATACTACTTTGGCCATTGCGATGAACCGTATCGGAGGTAAATCTAACTCGGGTGAAGGTGGTGAAGACCCAATCCGCTTTAATCCTCTTGAAAACGGAGATTCTATGAACTCTGCTATCAAGCAAGTAGCTTCTGGACGTTTCGGTGTAACGGCGCATTATTTAACGAATGCTACTGAACTACAAATCAAAATGGCTCAGGGTGCTAAGCCTGGTGAAGGTGGACAGTTACCTGGTCATAAAGTAGATGATTGGATTGGTAAGACGCGTCACTCTACTCCAGGGGTTGGTTTGATTTCTCCTCCTCCTCACCACGACATTTACTCTATCGAAGATTTAGCACAATTAATTTTCGATTTGAAAAATGCTAACCGTGCAGCTAGAATTTCAGTAAAACTAGTATCAGAAGCAGGCGTAGGAACGATTGCAGCGGGTGTAGCAAAAGCACATGCTGACCATATTTTGATTGCTGGACACGATGGAGGAACTGGAGCATCTCCACTTTCATCAATCCGTCATGCTGGTTTACCTTGGGAACTTGGTTTAGCAGAGGCACACCAAACATTGGTAAGAAACAAATTGCGTGGACGTGTTACTGTTCAAACGGATGGACAAATCAGAACTGGTAAAGATTTAGCAGTAGCGGCTTTATTAGGTGCTGAAGAATTCGGTGTGGCAACAGCAGCCCTAGTGACAGCAGGTTGTATCATGATGCGTAAATGTCATGTGAATACTTGCCCAGTAGGTGTAGCAACGCAAGACCCACGTTTAAGAGCACTATATACTGGACACCCAGACCACGTAGTAAATCTATTTACGTTCTTGGCAACTGAATTCCGTGAAATCATGGCTGAATTAGGTTTCAGAACGGTTAACGAAATGGTTGGTCAGGCTGATAGATTAGAAATGAAAGAAGCTTTAAGCAACTGGAAACTTAAACATTTAGATTTATCACCAATCTTGTACAAACAACCAATGTCATTGGATGTAGCATTATACAAACAAGAAGATCAAGACCATGGTTTACAAGACCAGATTGATTGGAAATTGTTGGAAATTGCCAAACCAGCCCTTGAAAGTGGAGAAAAAGTAACGGGTGAATTAAGTGTGATTAACGTGAATCGTACGATTGGTACGATGCTTTCAAACGAAATCACGAAAAAATACGGTGCAAAAGGTTTACCTAGCGACACTATCCATGTGAAATTTAACGGAACTGCTGGCCAATCATTTGGTGCGTTCTCTGTAAATGGTATCACATTTGAATTAGAAGGAGACTCTAACGATTATATCGGAAAAGGACTTTGTGGAGCTAAACTAATTGTATATCCTAGTAAAAAAGCAACATTCAACCCATCTGAAAATGCCGTAGTTGGTAACGTATCATTCTATGGTGCAACATCTGGCGAGGCATATTTAAGAGGTATGGCTGGTGAACGTTTCTGTGTAAGAAATTCGGGTGCTAAAGTTGTTGTAGAAGGTATTGGCGACCACGGTTGTGAATACATGACGGGCGGTTTAGTAGTTATCTTAGGCGAAACTGGTAGAAACTTCGGTGCGGGTATGTCTGGTGGAGTAGCTTATATCTGGGACAAAAAAGGAGATTTTGCTCCTAAATTAAACCCAGAAATGGTAGCCATTGAAGAATTGACCGTTGAAGATGAAAATATCTTGAAAATGTATGTAGAACAACATTTACAATATACAGATTCGGATACTGCCAAAACGATTCTTGATAATTGGGCTACTACTCTACCACAGTTTTTAAAAGTAATGCCTCAAGATTTCAAAAAAGCACTTGCTTCACGCAATATCAGTGTGGCAGAGGTTTTAGAAAACAAGGATGTTGTTTACAAAGATATTCAAGTAGAAATTGCACATTAATATCATTTGAAAACTTGAAAATGCGTCAATTCAAATCAATTTGAGTTGACGCATCCCAAAATCAATCACTATAGAAAAAATTATACAAGGTTGATTTCAAATTTTCAAATCCTCAAATTTTCAAATTAAAGAAATGGGAAAACCAACAGGATTTTTAGAGGTTACTAGAGAAACTCCAAAGAAAAGACTCGTAACAGAACGTGTCGCAGACTATAAAGAAATAGATATTGATTTTACTACGGATAAAGTAAAAGCTCAAGCAAGTCGTTGTATGGATTGTGGGGTACCTTTTTGCCACAGTGGTTGTCCGCTAGGCAATATTATTCCCGAATTCAACGATGCAGTTTATGATCAAAACTGGGCTTATGCGTATGAGATTCTTTCTTCTACCAATAATTTTCCAGAATTTACAGGACGTATTTGTCCAGCACCTTGCGAATCTGCTTGTGTGTTAGGTATCAATAAACCTCCTGTAACGATTGAGTATATCGAAAAATCTATCATCGAATACGCTTTCGGTAATGGTTTAGTAAAACCAAACATTCCTACCAAACGCACAGGTAAAAAAGTAGCAGTAGTAGGTTCTGGTCCTGCAGGAATGGCTTCAGCGGCACAGCTAAACAAAGCTGGGCATACTGTCACTGTTTTTGAACGTGCTGATAGAATCGGTGGACTTTTACGCTATGGTATTCCTGATTTCAAATTAGAAAAATGGGTTGTTCAACGTCGTGTTGAAGTAATGGAGCAAGAAGGAATTGTTTTCAAAACGAATACAAATGTTGGTGTTGACATCAAGGCTGACGATTTGTTGGAAGATTTTGATTTAGTCATTCTTTCAGGCGGTTCAACAGTGCCAAGAACATTAGGAATACCTGGTTCTGATTTGAAAGGTGTGTATCCTGCTATGGAATTCTTATCACAACAAAACAAAAGAGTATCTGGTATAGAACGAGAAGTAAACCACATGGGTATGCCTTATTCTATGGGAGATCTTTATGCTACTGATAAAAATGTGGTAGTAATTGGTGGTGGTGATACTGGTTCTGACTGCGTTGGTACTTCAAACCGCCATAAAGCAAAATCTGTTACGCAGGTTGAAGTAATGCCAATGCCTCCATTGGAAAGAGCTGCGCATACTCCGTGGCCAAACTGGCCAATGATGTTGCGTACTTCAACGTCGCACGAAGAAGGAGCTGACCGTCACTGGTCTATCGCAGTAAAAGAGTTTGTTGGTGACGAAAATGGTAACCTAAAAGCCCTTAAAATTGCAGACATTGCATTAGAAGTGATTGATGGTAAAGCTCATCAAGTTCATAAAAACGACCGTGAAATTCCTGTTGAGTTAGCATTAATTGCAGCAGGTTTCTTACATCCACAACGTGAAGGTATCTTAGCACAATTGGAAGAAAAAGGTTTAGAATTTGACGAAAGAGGCAATGTAAAGGCCTATAACTATCAAACAGCAATAGATAAAGTATTTGCTGCTGGAGATATGCGCAGAGGACAGTCATTAGTAGTATGGGCTATTTCAGAAGGTAGAGAAGCTGCTCGTGCTGCTGATATTTACCTGATGGGACAATCTGTACTAGAAGCTAAAAATGTGTCAAGTTTTGCTGTAGTATAACATAACCTAGCTTGCTTTAGCATATAAAAAGCCGTCAATTCTAAAGAATTGACGGCTTTTTATGCCAATACTTCTATCCTATTTCTGCTTACCTTCCTGAATTCACTAGGTGTTCTGGCTTTCTTTTTTAAAAATACTCTATTGAAGTAAGTAATACTTTCAAAACCCGTTTGAAAACCTATTTCAGCGATTGTCTTATCTGATTCTGTCAATAATAAACACGCCTTGCCTATTCTAATTTCGTTTAAGTAATCAGAATAAGTTTTGCCCGTCATTCTTTTAAAGAATTTACAAAACGCACTCTCTGATAAATGAATTAAATCGGCAACATCTTTTAACGACATATTTTTTGATGAATTCCTTAACATATACTCAAAAATTGTATTAATCCTTAATTCATTTTCTTCATTTTTAATAGGTTGGAAAAACGGAGATGCTAATACTTGATACTCCAATACTGTAAGCATATCAAATATTTCCAGTAAAGCGTTAACCCTTGCAATCCCTTGTGTTTGACTAATATTTGCCATTTTATGGATAATTTCATTTGTAGGTTTAGGAAAATACAAACCTTGACCACAAATAGTCAATATTTTTTTCAATTGATTAAATTCGTTCAGGGTTAAAAAACGTTCAATAAAATGACTGGAAAATTGTATGACTACCGCGGCTGAAACTATGTTTTTTTCTTTATCACTCATCCATGTGTGGGGTAAATCTGGACCAATCAAGACCAAATCTCCTTTTTGAAAACGTTCAAAAGAATCCCCTATAAATCTATCTCCTACACCACTTTCAATAAGTGTCAACTCAAATTCAGGATGATAATGCCATTTATATTCAAAATGTGGCGTGCTGTATTGGTTAATTCTGAATGAATTCACATAGGCATCTGCACTCAAATCTTCCAGTATTGCTTTCATCTAAACACTATTTTTTACCTAAAGTTATGATTATAAATTTTAAAATTCAATATAGTGTTATGTTTTGAATTTTTAGTGCCGAATAGTTTTTTGTATTATAAATAGCTTTGCAAGTCAATTCTTTGCTGAATACAAAACCTTAATGTAATGTTTGAAATCGCCACATCCGTTTTGGATGCTCTTAAAGAGCCTTACAATTTAAGTCGAGAACAAATTGAGTTTTACCAAGAATACCGCTATATAAAACTCAAAAATGTATTTAATAAAGATATAATTAATCTCTATAATCTTGTCATAAGAGAAAAAGTACGTGAACTAAATACCATGCATTTGCCGCTTAACGAAAGGGATATTTATAATAAAGCTTTCTTACAAATCATGAATATTTGGACTCATAGTGCTACCATTAAGGAATTTGTATTCAGTAAAAGAATTGCAAAAATCGCTAGCGATTTAATGCAAGTAGAGGGGGTTAGGATATATCATGACCAAGCACTTTTTAAAGAACCTCACGGAGGTTTCACTCCTTGGCATGCCGACCAATATTATTGGCCTTTGGCAAGTGATAAAACCGTTACGGCTTGGATACCATTACAGGAAACCCCGTTAGAGATGGGTCCGTTAGAGTTCAGTGCTAAAAGCCATTTGATGCAAGAAGGCAGAAACCTAGCAATAAGTGATGATAGCGAGGTAGAAATCCAGCAAAAATTAAGGTTGGGAGACTTTCAACAAATTACTGAACCATTCGAGTTAGGAGAAGTGAGTTTTCATTCAGGCTGGCTTTTTCATAGAGCTGGGGCTAACCAAACGGATAAAATGCGGGAAGTGATGACCATGATTTATATGGATAAAGACATGGTTCTGAAACAACCTAATAATAAAAATCAAGAAGCCGATTGGAAAACTTGGTGTCCCGGTGCTAAAGTTGGCGAAATAATAAACACTCCTATTAATCCAGTACTATACGAAAATACCCATGATTAAACCGTGGGTATTCCAATAGAATAATAAAATGAGGGTTAAAACAAGTCCTCATTAATCAACTCAATAGTAAGCCATCCTGCATGACTAATTTTCTATCCGCCATATTGGCCAGTTCTTCATTATGCGTAACAATGACAAACGTTTGATTAAATTGGTCGCGGAGGTTAAAAAAAAGCTCGTGTAATTCTTGTGCATTTTTTGAATCTAAATTTCCTGAAGGTTCATCCGCAAAAATAATTGATGGCGAATTAATCAATGCACGTGCAACGGCAGTTCGTTGTTGTTCCCCACCAGACATCTGCGAAGGTAAATTGTGAATCCTATCTTTCAAGCCCAACAATACTAAAAGCTCTTCGGCCTTCTGCTCAATGTTTTTACTTTTCCCTCCAATATACGCAGGCATACAAACATTTTCTAGGGCTGTAAATTCACCTAAAAGGTTGTGAAACTGAAAAATAAAGCCAAGTCGTTCATTTCTAAATTTAGCCAAAGCACTATCTTTCAAGCTAGTAATTTCTGTATTATCAATAAATACTTGTCCTGTATCAGGTCTATCGAGTGTACCCGCAATATGCAAGAGCGTACTTTTCCCTGCCCCAGAAGCTCCGACAATAGATGCTACTTCTCCTTGATTAATCTGTAAATCAATACCTTTCAAAACATTTAAGTTTCCGTAGGTCTTTGTGATATTTTTAACTACTAACATTTTTTCTTTTTCAATGAATATTCGCTGAAACAAAACAACGATAAAAAATGTGGAATTACTATATTTGTCTTGAATAATTACTTTCTTAGGAGTTCAAAAAAGTTGATAAACTATAAATATTTACCAAATAAAAGCGCTTAATTAAATTGTTTGTAAGTAATTTAGCAAACGAATTAATTTCGACATAAAAAACTGTATCAAATGAACATTCACGAGTATCAAGGTAAAGACATTTTGAAAAGTTATGGTGTCCGTATTCAAGAGGGCATCGTAGTCGATACACCAGCACTGGCAGTAGAAGCTGCCCGAGAGTTGTCGGCAAAAACTGGTACACAGTGGCACGTAATTAAAGCCCAAATTCATGCCGGTGGGCGTGGAAAAGGTGGTGGAGTAAAACTTGCTAAAAATTTAGATGAAGTTCGCCAAAAATCAGAACAGATTTTGGGAATGCAATTGATTACTCACCAAACAGGACCAGAAGGTAAAAAAGTTAATAAGGTCTTAATTGCAGAGGACGTTTATTATCCTGGCCCATCTGAGCCAAAAGAGTTCTATATTTCTATTTTGTTGGATAGAGGTAAAGCTTGCAATGTAATCATGGCATCTACAGAAGGTGGTATGGACATTGAAGAGGTAGCAGAACATACTCCTGAAAAAATTATTAAAGAATGGATTGATCCAAGAGTAGGTTTACAAGCATTCCAAGCGCGTAAAATTGCTTTTGCTTTAGGTTTATCAGGTGACGCTTTCAAAGAAATGGTGAAATTTATCAATTCTCTTTACAAAGCTTATGTTGAAACTGATTCTTCGATGTTTGAAATCAACCCTGTGTTGAAAACTTCAGACAACAAAATCTTAGCAGTTGACGCTAAAGTAAATTTGGATGATAATGCTTTGTATCGCCATGCAGATTTTATTCCATTGCGTGATGTTGAAGAGGAAGATCCATTAGAAGTAGAAGCATCTAAGAACGATTTGAACTACGTAAAATTAGATGGTAACGTTGGATGTATGGTAAACGGAGCTGGTTTAGCGATGGCTACTATGGACATCATTAAATTATCTGGTGGTGAGCCTGCCAACTTCCTAGATGTTGGGGGAGGAGCTAATGCTAAAACGGTAGAAGCTGGTTTCCGTATCATTTTGAAAGATCCAAACGTTAAAGCTATCTTGATTAATATTTTTGGTGGTATCGTTCGTTGCGACCGTGTTGCTACTGGTGTTGTTGAAGCTTACAAAGCTATCGGTGATATTCCTGTACCAATCATTGTTCGTTTACAAGGAACTAACGCTGCTGAAGGAGCTAAAATCATTGATGATTCAGGCTTGAAAGTATTCTCGGCTGTTTTATTGAAAGATGCAGCTACTAAAGTTGAAGAAGTATTAGCAGCAATGTAATCTTATATTAGCGTAAATTAAAAAGGCGGAGAATCTAAGATTCTTCGCCTTTTTAATGATTCATCAATCGTGAAATACTAGTTTCTCTTTACTCCACCTTTAGTGCCATTATAATATTGTGTGGCTTCAGGTAAAAGTCTTTTTATATCAGCAATACGTTGTTGATCTGAAGGGTGAGTCGACAAAAATACGGGAGGTTTAGAACCACTGCCAGATTGTGCTGCCATTCTTCCCCAAAAAGCAACAGCTTCTTCTGGATTATATCCCGCCATGGCCATGAATATTAATCCTAAGTGATCAGCCTCTGATTCTTGATTACGTCCGAATGCCAACATTCCTATTTGAGCTCCCGCTGGTGCAGCTACACTAAATACGCTATTCCACAAATTTTGTGTTGCACTAGGTTTATTTTGCATCGCAATTCCTAAGCCTGCTTGTCCTGCTGACAACAAACCTTGCGCTAGCATTCCTTGGCTCATTCTTTCGCTACCATGCTTAGCAATGGCGTGTGAAACCTCATGCCCCATTACTACAGCTAAACCTGTCTCATTCTGTGTAATTGGCAAAATACCTGTATATACTACCATTTTACCTCCTGGCATACACCAAGCATTCACTTGGCTACTTTGTACTAGTTCAGTTTGCCATTGATAGCCTTTTAGATATTCTGGAGCATTATTCTGATCGAAATATGCTTGGGCAGCTTTCGCAATTTTATCACCTACTCTTTTAACCATTGCAGCTTGCTGAGTATTAGCAGCCACTACTTTATTGGTATCTAAGAACTGCTTATAACTAGTTAAAGCCATGGCATTCATTTCATCATCTGAAACTAATAATAATTGACTACGACCTGAAATGGGCACTTTTGTGCAAGCCCATATTGATGTTAGGAGAATTGCTCCATACAAAACGATTTTTTTCATTTTCTGAAAAGGATTAAGAGATACTGATTTTCTGCTGTAAAATTAGTATTAAATAATCATACCAACACAGCATAAAGAATATAGCAAATTAGAATTAAGATGTAAAAATCTAAAAAAGGTTCTAAATTTCTATATTTTAGGGGTATTTTTGTAAAAAATTCATAAAACGAAAAGAAATGAAAATTTTGTGCATTGGTAGAAATTACGCTGAACATATTGCCGAATTAAATAATGAGCGACCGTCTGAACCTGTAGTTTTTATAAAACCAGATACAGCCATCCTAAAAGACAACGAGGCATTTTATCATCCTGATTTTTCAAACGACATTCATCATGAAGTAGAAATCGTCTTGAAAATCAATAAGATGGGTAAAAACATTGAGGCTAAATTTGCCAATAAATACTATGAAGAAATAGGCATTGGTATTGATTTTACGGCAAGAGATATTCAGTCAAAATTAAAAGAAAAAGGATTGCCTTGGGAAAAAGCCAAAGCCTTTAATGGCTCTGCTCCTATTTCTGGGTTTGTTTCAAAAACTGAATTTCCTGATTTAAAAAATTTAAATTTCCATTTAGAAATCGATGGAGAAACGCGTCAGACAGGTAACACTTCGATGATGCTTTGGAATTTTGACGAAATCATTGCGGAAATTTCAAAATATTTCACCTTGAAAACAGGCGATTTAATCTTTACTGGTACTCCTGCTGGCGTAGGCAAAGTAAAAATCGGCAATAAATTAAGTGCATTTATTGAAGGCAAAGAAATGCTATCTTTTGAAATCAAGTAAACTGTAACTCAATTTTCATCTTTTATCGTATTATCCTTATTGAAAATTACGTTGCATCAATTTATGAAATTAAAAATCTTTCTGTTTTGTAGCCTTTTTTCATTTCAGAATTTAGCTCAAAAAACAAAGCTTCTTTATCCGAAAGATTATTTTCTCTTTCCAATCAATCCCAAGCAACAAAACTATTTGGCAGGTGGAATGGGTGATTTGCGTGCAGACCATTTTCATGCTGGAATTGATATTAAAACTCAAGGAAGAGAAGGTTTAGCCGTTCAGGCTACGGCTGATGGTTATGTTTCTGAAATCAGGGTGCAAACTTCTGGCTATGGAAATGTTATTTTCTTAACCCACCCAAATGGATATGTTTCTGTATATGGGCATTTAAAAGAATTTGTAGAGCCATTAGCGACTTACGTTAAGAAAAAAAGATTAGAAAGCCAGACATTTGAGATTCAGTTAAAGCCTGCACCCAATGAGTTTGTCGTAAAAAAAGGACAAGTAATTGGCTATTCGGGCAATACAGGAGGGTCAGCAGGGCCACATTTACACTTTGAAATAAGGGATGCAAATAATAATATTCTGAATCCTCTGAATTTTGGGTTTTCAGAGATAAAAGACAACACCCCTCCTATTTTTCAGCAATTGTACATCAAAACGCTGAGTACAGATGCAAGAGTGAATGGTGAGTTTGGTAGAAAGGCTTTTATCCCTATCAAAAAGTCAGATGGTACTTATACGCTTAATGCCAATGTTTCGGTAGTTGGAGAAATCGGTTTGGAATTGATGGCGGTTGATAAAATGAATGATACCCATAATTCTAATGGGTTGACTTGTACGGAGCTTCTAGTAGATGGGCAAGAGATTCATTACTTCCATCTTGAGCAATTTCCCAATGCAGTATCGCATGATATTAATGTGCATACCGATTACGCCTATGAAAAAACAATAGGGCATAGAATCCAGAAATTGTTCCAAGATGATGGAAATGAGGAATTGCCAGTGTACAAAGCGATTTTGAGCAAAGGAAAACTTAATTTACAAGATGGTAAAACACATCAAGTAAGTATTAAGATATGGGATGCTTATGAAAATGGAAGTACGTTGAGTTTTACGATAAGAGGCGAAAAGCCTGAAAGTTCAGTTACTGCTAGTCCTAATAAATTGCCTGTAAATATTAATTATAGTACTGATGATAATACCTTAATCATTAAAGCACGCAACTTGAAGACAGTCAATTCGATAGCTATTTTAAATTTTGAAAAATCATCGACAGAATTGGCAATAAGTTATGTAAAAAACAATGAAGCTGTGTATCTTTGGGACTTGAAGAAAGGCTTACCTAAATCTATCCGCATTGATAGTGTAGAGAAGGCTCTAAACTTACAGAAAACTATTCTTCCCAATCAAGCAAGTAGCTATGTTTCAGATAAACTTTCAATCATTTTTGATACTAAAACACTGTATGATACGCTTTATTTAGAAACAAATACGATTGCTAATCGTATAGAAATTGGACAACCTACAATACCGCTTCGTAATTCAATCAATGTAAGTTTCCAGCCTGATACTAAAGTAAGTTTACCCGAAAAGACATCGGTGTACTATACTTCGCGAAATCAAAGAAGGTTTTTAGGAGGCAAGTGGAATTCTGATAGGATTGTATTTAAAGCTGGATTACTAGGTCAGTTTACACTATTAACTGATACGATTCCGCCCAAAGCAAGTTTTGTAAGTAAAAGCCCCAATTATGTAGCCATTAGAATTTATGATAATCTTTCGGGTATCAAAAGCTTTAAAACATATCTGAATGATACTTATATCTTGACAGATTATGATGCAAAAAGAGCATTACTCTGGACAGTAAAAGCAGATTCTACTCAAAATTTCGTTGGTAAACTTCGTTTGGATTTAGAAGATAATCAAGGTAATAAAAGTTCATTTGTCACTGAAGTTGACGAACATACGAAAGTTGTAGCAACAAAGAAAGAAAAGAAGGGCAAAACAAAACATAAGGCTGAGGCGAAAGCCAAAAAAGGGACGAAGAAAAAGAAAAAGCATTAAGACTATAGTCAAATCATTGAAAATTGTCTTTATAAAATAGATAGAAATGAAATTAGCAGTCGGAGATAAAGCACCAGATTTTGAACAAAAAGACCAGCACGGCAATTTGGTTAAGTTGTCGGATTTTGAAGGTAAAAAAGTAGTGTTATACTTTTATCCAAAAGATGATACTCCTGGTTGTACGGCTCAGGCTTGTAATTTAAACGAAAACTTGCCTGCCTTGCGTGCCAAAGGTTTTGAGATTATTGGGGTGAGTGTAGATGGACAAAAGGCTCATCAGAAATTCATCAAAAAGTATGATTTAAAGTTTACCTTACTTTCGGATGAAGACCATCAACTAGTAGAAGCTTACGGTGTGTGGGTAGAAAAATCGATGTATGGCAAAACCTATATGGGTACTGCCAGAACTACTTTCGTCATCGATGAAAAGGGCATCATTACTGATATTATTGAAAAAGTAAAGACAAAAGAGCATACCTCGCAAATTATTGAAGCATAATTAACTAGAAAAACGACTTATAAAAGATTACAAAAATTAATCAAACACAAATGGAAATTACTGAATTACAAAAAGTTGCTTCGCAAGTACGTCGTGACATCGTACGTCAAGTGCACGCTTGTCAGTCTGGGCACCCAGGCGGTTCTTTAGGCTGTACTGATTTATTGGTAGGTCTTTACTTCGACCAAATGACTTTAAAATCAGATGAAGCTGGAAACAAAGTTTTCGATATGAACGGAATTGGTGAAGATCTTTTCTTCTTATCAAATGGACATATTTCACCAGTACTTTATTCAGTATTAGCACGTGCTGGCTATTTTCCAGCGGCTGAATTAGCAACTTTCCGTAAATTAAATTCACGTCTTCAAGGTCACCCTACTCCACACGAACATTTAGAAGGTATTCGTATTGCTTCGGGTTCATTAGGACAAGGTATGTCTGTTGCGATTGGTGCGGCTCAAGCAAAAAAATTAAATAAAGATAATTCATTGGTATTTGTACTAATGGGTGACGGAGAACAAAACGAAGGTCAAGTTTGGGAAGCAGCGATGTATGCTCCACACCATAAAGTAGATAACTTGGTAGCAATTATTGACTATAACGGTCAGCAAATAGACGGTCCTACAGATAAGGTTATGAACAACCGTGACTTAGGTGCTAAATATACTGCCTTTGGTTGGAATGTTATCAAAATGAATGGTAACGACATGGCCGATGTAGTGAAAGTATTAGCAGAAGCTCGTGCATTTTCTGGAAACGGACAGCCTACAATGATTTTAATGACGACAGACATGGGTGCTGGTGTTGATTTCATGATGGGTTCACACAAATGGCATGGAGTTGCTCCAAACGAAGAGCAATTAGCTGCGGCATTAGCGCAGTTACCTGAAACTTTGGGAGATTATTAATCTAACTTAACCCAAAGTTTAATATTATTGCTCAATTTATCTATCAAATACTGTTTAACAGCTTTTGATTTACATAGAAATTCAACATGAAAAAATATACTTTCACAGAAAAAAAAGATACTCGTTCTGGCTTTGGTGCTGGAATGCAAGTGTTGGGACAAACCAACCCAAATGTTGTAGCACTTTGTGCTGACTTAATTGGCTCATTGAAATTGGATGCTTTTATCAAAGAAAATCCAGAGCGTTTTTTCCAAACTGGTATTGCTGAGGCAAATATGATTTGTATCGCTGCTGGTTTAACTATCGGTGGAAAAATTCCTTTTGCTACTACTTTTGCTAACTTCGGTACTGGTCGTGTGTATGACCAAATTCGTCAGTCGGTAGCATATTCACACAAAAATGTTAAAATCGCTTGTTCACACGCTGGTTTGACATTGGGTGAAGATGGTGCTACTCACCAAATTCTTGAAGATTTAGGTATGATGAAAATGCTTCCAGGCATGACAGTAATCAATCCTTGCGATTATAACCAAACTAAAGCTGCTACTATTGCAGTGGCTGAACATGAAGGTCCAGTTTATTTGCGTTTTGGTCGTCCAGTAGTACCAATCTTTACTGATCCAGACCAAGAATTTATCATCGGAAAAGCTTGGACTGTAAACGAAGGGAAAGATGTAAGTATTTTTGCAACTGGTCACTTGGTATGGGAAGCTATCTTAGCAGGTGAAATTTTAGCTGAAAAAGGTATCGATGCAGAAATTATCAATATTCACACAATTAAACCTTTGGACGAAGAAGCTGTCTTAGCTTCAGTTCGCAAAACTGGTTGTGCTGTTTCTGCTGAAGAACACCAAATTGCAGGTGGCTTAGGTGATTCTATCGCTCAAGTATTAATCAAACAACACCTTGCTCCATTAGAATACGTTGGCGTAGAGGATTCATTCGGTGAATCAGGAACTCCTGCTCAATTAATGGAAAAATATGGTTTAAATGCAGCATCAATTGTTGAAAAAGCATTGAAAGCGATTGCTCGCAAACAAGCTTAATTTTTTCAATTTATCATATTATCAGGCAAAAGGCGAATAAGTATAAGTAATTAGAAGAAATAAATACGCTAATTACTATTCTTTTCGGCTTTTGCCTTTTTTATTTTATGACTTGTGCCTATTTTGCATTTAGCATTCTAAGCCAAATGCCTAAAAATGACAGATAAAGAATTATTAGAAAAATTTGCTAACCCCGAAAGCCGAAATTATGCTTTCAATTTACTGGTACGTCAATATCAGCAGAAAGTATATTGGCATATTCGTAAAATGGTCATAGACCATGACGATGCCAATGACCTCACCCAAGACACTTTTATCAAAGCTTGGAAAGGTCTTGAAAATTTTAAGGGTGATTCACAATTATTTACATGGTTATATAGAATTGCAACAAATGAATGTTTGAACCATCTTAGTAAGAAAAAAAGACGCTTCTTTTTACCAATTAATGATATCACAGAAGAACTATCTAATAAACTACAAGATAGCGATTTAGTTTCTGGAGATGAAATACAACTTAAACTTCAAAAAGCTTTACTCACTTTGCCCGATAAGCAACGATTAGTATTCAACATGAAATATTATGATGAATTAAAATATGAAGAGATAGCCGAAATTACGGGTACTTCGGTGGGTGCCTTAAAGGCATCTTACCATCTAGCAGCAAAAAAAGTAGAAGAATACCTTAAAAATTCAATACTATAATAAAATGATTTCAATCTTTAAAAAAATTTAAAATCATTTTAAACCATTACAGACCAAGACAGTCAAAGCAGTATAATCATTAAAACAATGGAAAATAATAAGTTTGACATAGAAAAACTACCACGTGAGAATATTTTCAAAGTACCTGACAATTACTTTGATGAGCTTCCGATGTTAATACAATCGCAAACTTCTGCCAAATCTAAAACCATTCCTTTAGTTACTTGGTCTATGAAAAGGACTTGGGCAAGTGTAGCCGCTTGTGCTGCTATTGCTATCTTAGGATACTTTACTTGGATGCCAAAACAAGATGCGTTGGGGAATGAAGCCCTTGCTGAAGTACAAAATCAAGAAATCATTAATTATCTAATTCAACAGAATATTAACCAAACCGACCTTGCTGAACAATTTGAAAATGTTCAAACAAACAATAAGGTAGAGGTTGAAGAAACAAGTAATGATTCTGAATTATTAGATAATTTAAAAATAAATAGACAAGATATTTTACAAAGTATCGATTTAGACAACTTAGAAGAGAATATTTAATCAAATATCACGCATGAAAAAATCAGCCATTATTATCAGTTTAATTTGCTTTGTCTTCTCATTAAATGTAAAAGCGCAAGCACAAGACGAGCCATTAAAAGGCAAAGAAAAAATAAAAGCCGCTAAAGTTGGTTTAATCACTAACCGCTTAAATTTAAGTGAAGACCAAGCCAAAGGTTTTTGGGTAGTTTACAACGAATTCGATACCAAGCGCTGGGAAATCAGAAAAAGTATCAGACAGATTACTACTGAAAGTAGAAATACGACTAGCTCTGAAGATAAAATCTTATCTGATTTAAAAGAAATTTTAAATCTCAAACAAAAGGATGTTGATTTAGAAAAAGAATATATGTCGAAATTTCTAAAAGTCCTTAATGTTCGTCAGGTATCTGAATTATACAAAACGGAGCAACTTTTTAATGCGATGTTGTTCAACAAGCTCAATAAAGGCGAAGGAAAAATGCACAAGGAAAAACAACCTTAGACCAAAACTTAAATCCCTACAATTGTCAATGATTCAATTGTAGGGATTTTTTTATCATTTTAATTATTGGATTTCAGTCCCAAGCCTTTTGTAGGCTACTAATTGTTCTTCAGTGATTATCTCATCAGTAATCATTACATCAATATCAGCATAAGGACATACTACGAAACTATCTGCTGTATTTAGTTTTTCAGCGGTAATCAATGCAATTACTTTGGCTGATACTTCAACCATTTTCTTTTTTACTACGCATTCGCCCCAATCTGGAATCGTCACGCCAATTTCTGGATGAATTCCACATACCCCAATCAATAAAACATCTGCTCTGATTTTGCTTAACAACTCTATTACTTCAGTACCATACGTATTTTGCGCATCTTTAAATACCTTGCCCCCTAGCATAAATAATTCAATATTTGGATGTTCGCAAAGAATTTGGGCAATCGCAATACTCGTTGTAAAAACGGTGACTTTTAAAGAAGGAGACATTAATTTAGCTACCTCCATATTAGTAGAACCATTATCAAGGATAATTACTTGTCCATTTACAAAAAAACTTTGAGCCTTTTTGGCTAAAATCAGCTTTTCTTCGTGGTCTATATGAATCCTCTCTTTTAGCTTATAAGGGCTTGTCGCCTTGGGGATAGCTCCGCCATGTACTTTTTTCAGCAACCCGTCTTCGGCTAATTCATTTAAGTCACGACGGATGGTATCATCAGAAACATTAAGTATTTCTGCCAATTGAACCGAAGAAACCCTTTGATTAGTTTCTAACATCTTCAAGATGACCTGTAATCTTTCTTCCCTGAGCATATTTGCGGTTTAATTCGTTTTTATTCGGAATATTACACAAATTTAATAAATTATATTTTGATATATGCGGTTTATTGCGGTAAATTTGTCTAAATATTTTAAAAACCGCATGATGAGCATTGAACACATCGCTATTTGGACGATTGACTTGGAAAAAATGAAGTCATTCTATTGTCGTTTCTTCGGAGCAACAGCCAATCAAAAATATGTCAATATCAAAACAGGGTTTGAATCTTATTTTTTAAGTTTTACAAAAGGAGCGCGTTTAGAAATTATGTATTCACCATCAGTAGTAGATATTCCAAAAGATATTTTACTTCAAACAAAAGGATTGGTACACTTTGCAATAGCTGTTGGTAGTATAGAAAAAGTAAATGAATTAACAGAAACGTTAGCAAACGAAGGCTTTACTATTGTTGGTAAACCAAGAACAACTGGCGATGGTTACTACGAAAGTGTGGTGCTAGACCCTGAAAATAACAGAATTGAAATTACAGTATAAACTAAAACAGTATATTATTATTTATGAGAATCTTAATCGACATGGATGATGTGTTGGCAGACACAAGTTTAAAATTATTAAACGAAACGAATAAAAAATTAGGAACAAATTTTACTCGTGAGCAAATTTTAACACAGCCAGAAGTTTATAAGGCTTATTATGCACAATACACTACGGTGCGTGGAATGCTTTGGGAAAAAGGTTTTTTTGCAGATATTCCATTAATTCCGGGTGCGCAAGAGGTTGTTCAAAAGCTTCATGCCAAACACGAAATATTTATTGTATCAGCAGCTACTGAGTTTCCTTTATCAATGGAAGAGAAATTAGAATGGTTGGATAAATATTTTCCATACATTGGCTGGTCGCATACTGTTTTTTGTGGTCATAAATGGATGATAAAAGCTGATTATATCATTGATGATCATGAAAAAAACCTCATTAATTTTGAAGGAAAAGGTCTATTATTTGATGCCGCCCATAATCAACACGTAAAAGAATTTACAAGAGTACATTCTTGGAAAGAAATTGAGAGTATCTTGTTATAAGATGCTCCTTTATGCTTTTTAGCAAGTTCATAATAATCGCATTAACACTTTGGAAACTACTATTATTCAACATAACATTGGAAGGAATGCTCGCATTGCTACCAATGCTTTATTCTTTCTATGTGGAATTAGTTTTGCCTCATGGGCATCACGAATTCCAGATATGAAAGAACTATTACATTTAAGTGATGCTGCTTTGGGAACAGTATTATTTGCCATGCCTATTGGTAGCTTAACGGCATTACCCATTGCAGGGGTGATTATTCATAAATTCGGCAGTAAAAAAATTACTTTATTTGCTGTCTTTTTCTATTTTATTTCCCTTCCATTGCTTGGTCTTTCGGCTAGTCCAATAAACCTCGGTATCTCTTTATTTATTTTTGGTTTTGGTAGCGACTTACTAAATATTGCCATGAACGTACAAGCCGTTGGTGTAGAAAAACTACAGAAACGCTCTATTATGTCCTCTTTTCATGCAGTATTTAGCATAGGTTTTATGCTTGGAGCGGCTTTAGGGGGTATTATTGCCAAACAGGGTATTTCTACTTTTCAACATTTGGCAACAATTGGTAGTA
The DNA here is from genome assembly GCF_059416265.1 of Arcicella sp. GW821-FHT09D11. Classification (NCBI taxonomy): domain Bacteria; kingdom Pseudomonadati; phylum Bacteroidota; class Cytophagia; order Cytophagales; family Flectobacillaceae; genus Arcicella; species Arcicella sp. GW821-FHT09D11. The sequence continues at coordinate 200,671 of NZ_JBWKOV010000003.1, forward strand.
TCGACTTGCTGATTGGACTTATTTCATTTTCGTATTTATTACAAAACGACCATAAGTCAGACGAAAATCAACCCCTTTTCGCTATTCCTGATAAGTCTTTAATCATTTTAGGCATTATCTGCTTCTGTGGTATGTTATGCGAAGGTGCAATGGCCGACTGGAGTGTACTTTATTACAAACAAATCATGGATAACCCCAATGGTTTTGCCACGGCAGGGTTTACGGCATTCTCTGTGCTCATGGTAGTAGGAAGAATATTTGGAGATAAAATCTTACAAGCCCTTGGTCTTAGAAAAACCCTTCTTATTAATTGCTTACTAGTATTTGTCGGAATGTCAATTGCTATTTTTATTCCTTCACCTTTTACGGTTATTATCGGCTTTGGCATTACGGGCTTAGGACTTTCTACTATTGTTCCTCTGATTTATAGTGAAGCTGGTCATTCAAAAACAATGGCTGCTGGTGTGGCATTAGCTGCCATTTCTACGTTGGGTATTGCAGGTTTCTTAATTGGTCCCGTAATGATTGGTTATCTTTCTGAATTCTTTTCATTAAAAATAGCCCTTGCTTCATTAATTATTTTAGGCTTGTTAGGAAGTTTTTTAACCACCAAAATACCTGAATAGCACATGGAAGGTTTAAAAAGAGTAGCTGTAATTTGTGTGCTGAGAAATGGCGCTAACTTTTTATTGCTAAAACGATTCAATGAACCAAACAAAGATACTTACGTCCCCGTAGGTGGAAAAGTAGATGCTTTTGAAAACCCTTATGATGCAGCTATTCGTGAGGTCTGGGAAGAAGCAGGTATAAAAGTACCCGCAATGAGATTTTGCGGCACATTGGTGGAAACATCACCAGTAAAATATAATTGGATGAGCTTTATTTATGAGGCCGAAGTTGACTTCTTTGAGCCTTCTGTTTGCAATGAAGGTATTTTAGAGTGGCATAATTTTCAACACATTGATAGTTTCCCAACACCTAAAACTGACTTTTTTATTTACGATTACATCTTAAAAAAGAAACATTTTGCCTTTAATGCACTATACGACAGTGAAGTAAAATTGCTTTTTATGAATGAAGAAATTGAAAACAAAGTGGTTTTTGAATAATGGGCACAAAAATTAAAATATGTTGTATAAGTAGCCAACAAGAAGCACAAATAGCCATTGACGCAGGGGCAGATGTACTGGGTTTAGTAGCAAAAATGCCAAGTGGTCCTGGCACAATTGACGATGATTTAATTCAAAAAATTGCTACTATTATTCCTCCACACATTGATAGCTTCTTATTAACGCCCAAAACTGACCCTTACGAAATAATCGCACATCAACGGGCTACTGGTACGAATTGTATTCAATTAGTAGATGCAGTGGCTGTAGAAGCTTATCCGATTTTAAGAGCTAATCTGCCTAATATCAAGCTCATACAAGTAATACACGTAACAGGGGAAGAATCCCTGATTGAAGCTAACATGTATGAATCATTGGCTGATATAATTTTGCTAGATTCGGGCAATCCAAATTTAGCAGTTAAGGAATTGGGAGGAACTGGCAGAAAGCACGATTGGGATATTAGTAAACAAATTGTAGAGATGGTATCTATTCCTGTATTTTTAGCAGGTGGATTAAATCCAGAGAATATACGTGGAGCGATAGACTTTGTTAAGCCCTATGGAGTTGATATTTGCAGTGGCGTAAGGACTGATGGCAAACTTGATCCAGAAAAATTAGAAAGATTGATACAAGCTGTGAATCATTGCTAAACCTTACTCGCAATAATCCACGGCTTATAATATGTTATAATCTTGGCGGTGCTGGCTTGAATGGCTTTTCAAAAGCATTCGCACCACGTGTTTTTAGTTTTCTTCTATACACTTTATCGACACAGCTTACATATATCGTATCAAAGTTTGCTCCCCCAAAACAAATATTGGAAGGTTGACCAGTAGGTACTGGAATGATTGCATTCACTCTACCAGTTTGGTCAAGCACTTGAATCCCTGCACGAGTCGTCACATAAATTCTTCCTTGATTATCGGCTTTCAAACCATCCGCCCAAGCATTATTATCTGAATCTTTTACATGTAGCCAGCCATATTTTTGTTTGTAAGCTAATTTTCCATCTGCTTGAATCTGATAGACCCATAGCCAATGCGAAGTAGATTCTGTAACATATAATAGTGTTTGGTCTGGTGAAAGACAAAGTCCATTGGCATATTTCAAACCTTCATCCAATTCTAATTTTTCACCGTTCGGTCGTAGCAAGAATAATTTACTCGGTTTTTCAATGCCGTTGGGCGATGTAAAATAAATATTACCGTTTTTGGCAACAATAATATCATTCGCCGATTGGTCATCCACCAATACCGATTCTTTTCCTTGGGTATCATACACTAAAATTTGTTTAGTACCCCCTGCTACTACATAGCGTTTTCCATCGGCATCAAATGTTGTCCCGCTACCTCTTTTAGCATCTAGGTTCAAGGTTTGTAATTTCCCGTCTAAACCAATCTTATACGTTTTTGAATTAGGAATATCTTGATAAAATACCTCTCCTGCTGGATTAGACGCCGTACCTTCTGTAAAAGTATAGCCCTCTCCTACTAATTCCCAATTTTCGTTTTCTATTAAAATATCACTCAAAACTTGATTTTTTGAGTTGCCTTTGGAAACTGGCTTAGGATAATCTTTCCAAATCCAACGCATCGCCTCTGGGAAAATGGCTGTTCCTTGCTTACCATTATGTCCGCCTTCACCCCAAACATGATTTACTTCATAGCCTGAAAATGTCAGTGCCCTTTCAATCGTCTCATTGGCTTTCCACCAATCTCCACCATAAATATTAAGGTCATTAGCACCATCCTGCAAGAAAATTCTAATGGGCTTTGGTTCATGTTTACGAATTAAGGTAGCATACGAATCTCCTCCACGCAAGCCTACATAAGTTCCGATAGCACTAAATACTCTTGAAAAAGCATCTGGACGTTCCCAAGCGGCCGTGAAAGCACAAACTGCTCCACTGCTTGACCCTCCTATAGCTCTATCATTTCCACTTTTTGAAAGCCTAATCGCACGACCATCACTCGTCTTTTGTTTTTCAACAGCAGGCAAAAGTTCTTCTAATAAAAACCGTGCATAATTATCTCCTAAACCGTCATATTCATAACTTCTATTGAAACGGTCATTAGCCATTTCTGGGTTTTCAGCTTTTACTCTTCCATGCATTACAAATATGCCAATGGTGATAGGCATGGCTTTCTGATGAATTAAATTATCAAAAACGGTAGGTGCTTTCCATTGGATTCCATCTTGATTTACATATACACAAGCGGGTTTTTCAGGGCGATACTGGGCAGGCACATACACCCAATATTCTCTGAAGGTACCGGGGAAAATTTTAGAATCCTCGAAGGTAAACTTCAACACTTCTCCTTTCGGAACGCCTGTTTGTTCAATAGAAGCGGGGTCGTCTTGATAATTTTCTGCGGGCGTTTGGGCAAATGATTTTAGTTGGCAAAGGATTAGCCCAGCCAATAGTATTTTTTTCATAGTCAAGTTTTAGAATAAGTTGTAAATAGTGATCTGATTACTTAAGACACAAAAAAGCTTTCGGAATTTTCTTTTCCGAAAGCTAAGGTAACATAAGTATTTTATAATCCTGATTTAACCTAATGAATTGAACTATTGGTAATTAATTCATTGGTATGAAATTCATATTTGAAAATTGGGTCTACTTCCGAACCAGCCTCAATTTCTAAAACTTCTTTGATTAAACCAGTTTTCATATCAAAAACCCATCCGTGCAAATGTGGTAATTCAAAGTTTTTCCAAGCGCGTTGTACAATCGTTGTTTTGGCTAAGTTTTTCACTTGCTCTTCTACATTCAATTCTACCAAACGTCTGAATTTAGCATCTTCATCTTCAATAGCTTTAAGCTCGGTGTCATGTTTATAATAAACTTCTTTGATGTTTCTCAACCACTTGTTAATTAAACCTAAGTCACTTGGACCCATAGCAGCTTTTACGCCACCACAACCATAATGTCCGCAAACAATTACGTGTTTTACATGTAGTACTTCAACTGCATATTGCAATACCGAAAGTAAATTAATATCAGTATGTACTACCAGATTCGCTACATTTCTATGCACAAATACTTCTCCTGGTTGTGCATGCGTAATTTCTTCAGCGGGTACTCGACTATCAGCACAACCAATCCACAAAAACTTTGGTTGTTGGTCTTTAGAAAGTATGTTAAAATACTCTTCATCTAATTCTAAACGCTCTTTTGCCCATGCTTTATTGGCTAAAAGCAACTGCTTGTATTCTTTCATATTTTTAATATTTTTAATGTGATTCAATTTCTGCATGATATTGGTTAATATCACCTTGTATTTTTCGATTTACTTTTTTAAATACCATTTCTATACCCTTGCTCTTCGAGCTATTTTTAAAGGTATAAAGCAATGTAAAAATGTCATGGTCAATAAAATTAGCTCTTGAACCATCCACCAATACTTCATCTCCTTCTTTTAAACTCATTAAGGTTTGTTTAATTCTATGTTTATTCAAGAACGAAACATCTTTATTGAATTTGATTAATACATTATTGCCATCACGAATGACAGAAATAACTGATTGGAAGTTGGTAAATACTACAAACAATAGCCCTACGAATGTTCCGATAAAAATACCAAAAAGTAAATCTTTGAAAATAATGACAATAATGGTAATAGCAAAAGGGATATATTGGTCATAACCTTCTTTATAAACCCTTTTAAATACAAAAGGATTAGCCAATTTATACCCTACCATTAATAAGATGGCGGCTAAAGCTGACAAAGGAATCTTGTTCATGAAGGCAGGAATTAATACCACAGAAGCTAATAATAATATTCCATGAACTATTGATGACATCCTTGTTTTTGCACCAGCATATACGTTGGCCGAAGTTCTAACAACTACTGATGTAACAGGGAGTCCACCTAAAAATCCAGCGATGGTATTACCTACACCTTGAGCAATCAATTCTTTATCCGAAGACGAAATACGTTTTTGTGGGTCGATACTATCCCCTGCTTCCAAACTTAATAGCGATTCTAAACTAGCTACAATAGCCAATGTAAGCGCTACTGTATATATATGCGGATTCTTTAAAAATGAAAAGTCTGGTAATAATAATACATTTTTAAAATCTTGGAAATTTTTGAAGATAGGCATCGAAACCATGTGAGCAGGCGAATTTCCTAAAAAGTATTCTGGTTTAAAAACCGCATACATCTCATTAATCGTTACCCCTAAAGCTACAGCAGCCAAGGCTGATGGAAATACTTTGAAAAAAGTGATGTTTTTCTTGGAAGCATAGTCCCAGAGAATCAATAATGCCAAACAAGCAAGTGAAATAATGAGGGCTCCATCATTGAAATCGATGAAAGAACGAATCAATTCTGTGATTGTATTTTGGTGGTCAGCAACTTGTTCAAACTCAAATTCCCCTTCATAGTCTTGGTCGTCGCCCAAAGCATGTGGAATTTGTTTTAATATAATTACGATTCCTATCGCAACGAGCATTCCTTTGATAACACTCTCTGGAAAATAGGCACTGAACTTCCCAGCCTTTAAATATCCTAAGCCTATTTGAATAATTCCTGCTAAAATAACGGCTACAAGAAACCCTTGATAAGAGCCTAAATCTTTAATGGCTGTTGCCACAATTACGGTTAAGCCAGCGGCTGGCCCACTTACTGAAATTTCTGAACCTGATAAAACTGATACCACTATTCCTGCAACAATACCCGAGAGTAAACCTGAAAAAAGTGGTGCCCCCGAGGCTAGGGCAATTCCTAGGCAAAGAGGCAATGCTACTAGAAAGACAGAAATACCAGATTTCCAGTCAGTTGATAGCAACGACGATTGATAATATTTAAATTTTGACATAATTTTAACATAGTAGTTTTTAAAAAATCTGTTTTTCTTGGAGAGTCTTCCAAATAAGGTATAGCATTAAGTAATCCTAATCTATAGAATACATTCAATCTTATACCATCAAAAAAGAGATTTTATACTTGCGGAGGCTGGATTATCACATCATAGTGACCACGGAGCGTACGAGAAGAATATGCGGAGAAAAGTGTTAATGCTGAGGAATAGGCATCATCACTTAAAGTGATGTTATTCAAAAAGATGGAAAGAGACTCAACGACACAAATAACTTTATAATCATTAATGTCATCCGATTCAGGTACATCATCTGAAGCATCTGTATCTGCTTTCTTTTCGGTTTCGGCTTTATTTAGTAGGCTGACTACTTTTTCTTTTGGTAGAAAAAGCTTTAAATAATAAATTCCCCCTACATTTAATGCCACAAAATGCAAGGACAAAACCAAGCAAAAGGTCTGAAAGGCAATATGTAGTTTACTCTTGGTATCCATAGGGGGTTTAGTTTCAAAAACCAAAATTAAAACATTTTCGTTCTACGATTGATACAAATAGGATAAAAGATTAAAGTATTAAAACAAAATTGGGTTATCGAAGCCGATAACCCAATCCAATATTAAACCACATACAAACTAAAATATTGTAACACTTAATTAAAAAATACTTGATATTGCATAATAATACCGCCTTTTCTGTCAGTTGAATGATATTCACCTGCTGAATTACTTGTATAGACTGGGCGACTTTGATAAGCCAATGTTAGCTTAGAAGTATGGCCTGTAAACAACCAGTTGATACCCGCATCATAAAATACCATAGGGTCAGCTAATTTTTCATAATCAGAATACTGAACACTCACATAAGGCATCAAAGTACCTGCTTTGCCCAACATATTATTGGCCATTTTATAGCCTACTTGTCCATAAACGGTTTGCCCTGTTCCATACAATGGGGCATTATTTCCTGCACCATTCAACACACTAGCATTTGCATTACCCGTAGCTGGATTCAACGGACCGCTTTGGCGTATATAGTTTTTACCGAAATTATAGTCTGACAGTGCTAAATAAGCACTCAAAGCTGTTCCTTTTTCTTTGTTGATAGGCGCATCATAAAAAGCATCAACTGCTAACAATGTCATCGCCGTTTTCAACGTATCTCTGCCATTATCTGCTAAATGCCACATCGCATCTGGTTGATAGATAAATCCAGCACCAATATTGAAGATTTTTTTAGAACCATAATAAGTCCCTACTGTATAAGGATTCATGTTAGATTCTTTATCCCAAAATTGGTACTGAAAATATCCCTGGGTTTGAAATTTTGGTGGTGTTGTGGCAAAGTTTGAATTTTTTGTTAAAGCTGTAGCCGCATTAAACCCTGATGCTTTTTGAATTGCCATTGGGTCTGATAAAGCTACTCTATAGTCAAATGAACCTAGTTTTCCTTTAGCATAAATGCTTAGTTTGCGAAGAAACTGGTCGGTTACATCATTAGTTGCTTGTTGATACAGAGGGGCATCTACGCCTAATTGTCCTCCTACTGATGGTGCTGCAAAACGAGCTAACCCGCTCCATCCTGTCAAACCTCCACCCAGTGATAGTTTATTTTTTACTACTGCATATTCCCCAATCGCATCATGGATAAAGAAACCCTGCTTACGGTCTGATAACGCATTAAAGTTATTCTCACCTATTTGTAAATAGATATAAGTACGGTCGGTGATTTGTCCAAACAATTGTAATCTTAATCTACGAATACCAATATCAGTAGTCGAAGATTTATCAAAACCATTTGTTGTGGAACCAGGATTGTTTTCGTTATGACGAAGCCAAACTTGATTCAATAATGTCATTTTTAAAAACTGAGAACCATCTTGATTCAAATATAATTTTCCGTCTTTATAAGTCTGAGAAAAGCTTGTATAGGACAACACTAGTCCAGCCACTATAAAAAGTAATTTTTTCATGGTATTAGAATAATAAAAGATTGTTTTGAGATACTGAGCGACAAAATGTCACTCAGTATTAATTATAACAAAATATGTGAATATTAAGCTTTACGAGCGGCCAACCTATGACCAGAAACAGGCTTGTGATTATCAAGACCTACTATTTTAACAGTACCCCCTCTTTCTACATAATCATGCTCAAAGTGATGTAAGTTTTCCATCACAGAGTGATCTACCAATTTTGTGTTCTTTAAATCAATCGTTACATTAAAACCAGCAGGAATAGCATCTAATTTACTTTTAATTCCTAAATAGTTTGTAAAAACAGCAGATTTATCGATTTCTACTAAATATTCATCTCCTTCAAAAGATACCAAGGTCGGTGCTTTAAATAATGAACTAATTGGTAAACCATTCACTAAGTGAATAATGATTTTTAAAGCAATACCTGCTGCAATACCTACTAATAAATCTTCATATAAAGTAAAGAAAATAGTAATCAAGAAGATTGACAATTGCTCTTTACCAATTTTGAAAGTATGGATAAATTCTTTTGGATGAGCCAATTTAATACCTACAGTAATCAACATGGCTGCTAAAGCAGTGTTAGGAATAAGCTCAATTAAATGTGATGCTAACAAAACAAAACCTAAAATAAAGAATCCGTGGAAGAAGTTTGCCCAACGAGTTTTAGCGCCATTATTAACGTTTGAAGAACTACGAGCTACTTCAGAAATCATCGGTAAGCCTCCTAAAATTGCAGCTAAAGTATTACCAACACCTACAGCGATTAAATCTTTGTTAGTATCAGATTTACGACGATATGGGTCTAACATATCAATGGCTTTTACTGTAAGCAATGATTCTAACGTACCTACCAAAGCAAACATTACTACATATTTAATAAATAATCCTGTTTGAGAAATACCTGAAAAGTCTACATTGATTTTAATATTTTCCATCAAGTTACCAATGTGTACCAAAGCGTAAGCAGGTTCAGTAGTTTGGAAATCCATTGCTAATTCAGCAGGAATCGCAATAATAAGCACTACTAATGGAGCAGGAATTTTCTTGATAATAGGATTCTTAATAAATGGCCAGCCTAACATAATGGCTAAACAAACAACGCCAATCAAAGTAGCTTTAGGGTCAAGATGTGCAATAAATGTTGGGATTGAACCAATCAAAGCTAATGGCCCTTTTCCTTTTGTCAAAGCTGGTGCTACATCTAATAATACTGGTATTTGCTTAGCAATGATAATTAAACCAATAGCAGCAAGCATACCATGAATAGCCGAAAGTGGGAAAAAGTCAGCTAGTTTACCTAACTTAAATACCCCAAAAAGTATTTGGACAATACCTGCTACTACCATCGCACCCAATGCTAAATGCCAACCTGATTCGCCCCCTCCAAATTCATTTACTGCACCTGCTACGATTACGATTAAGCCAGCGGCTGGACCTTTAATTGTTAATCTAGAGCCCATTAATAAACTTACTACGATACCCCCAATGATAGCCGTAACCAAACCCATAATAGGAGGAAACTCTGAGGCTTTAGCAATCCCTAAACTCAAAGGAAGGGCTAGTAAAAATACAATAAAGCCAGAGACCGCATCGGTTGAAAAGTTCTCTTTTAATCCCGCTAACCCATCAAGAGGAGCAGTTAGTTTTGTTTTTGTTTCCATTTTGAAATAATATTTTAAAGAATTTTAGTGACGTGATTCAATGGTTAATTAATTATTGAGATTGAATTTGATTTCTTTTTTATGAAGACTTATAAGGTACTTCATGATACGTTTTAATATGTGGGCCGAGGAAAATTCTGGCATAAACTCTTATCACAGAAATACCCCCGATGATGAAACTTGACGAAATAAAAAATGCTAAGAAAATTTGATCTTCATGGATATGACTGAAAATTAAATCTTCACCAATAAAAGTTGACGTGATAGGAAAGCCAGTTAGCCCCAAGCAAGCCAACAAAAACATCATCGCAAATTTTGGATGTTCGTAAACGTGTCCGTAAAAACGATTTAAGTCGAGCGTTTTCTCGATAGATTTCAACTTACTTAAAGTGAAGTATCCAAAAGCACCCATTATGATAATGCCACTTAAATAAAATATGGCTTCTTCTAATTTAAAATGCTCGTTGAATGAAATGGCAAGGGTAATCCAGAAATGGTTCATGATGATTAATAGCCAACTCATCCTAGGACTTTTCCTTTCTGAGAAAGATTTCAAGACCATGATAAAACCAATTAGCGAAAACAAACCAGGCAAATATTCATGCAATTGTAGCGCAAGCTTTTCTTGGTTGTACAATAGCACCAATCCAACAACATAAGTAGGAATAAACAGCAACAATAGTTTATTGATTGTTAGGAAGTCTAACTTTCTACCTACATTTTTTAAGGGCTTCCAAACGATGTAATCCATGAATAAATCTAAATTCCATTCTTTCAAGCTCATCACATAAATAGAATATTCTACTTTTTTAGGGAAAGAATCTTCAATAGTATGTTGGCGTGGAATGAAATTATAAAACTGCTCACGAATCATATAACTCACTACTGATGGTGAAACAAGCAATTGGTATGTCCTTAAGAAGGCATTTCCTGCAAAGTGAAACAATGCCAAGCTTTCAAATCCTGCTGCTACTTCAATGAAAATCAGTCCAATTTGGGCGATGGAAGCGTAAGCAATCTGGCTTTTAACTGACGACTGTACTCTGGCAATTAATGACGCTATGATACTGGTTGTCAACCCTAACAGACCAATCAATATTCTAACAGAGATTTGGTGTTCCCAAAAAGGAAATGTTCTTAATAAAAGGAATACACCCAAATGCACCGATAGTGAACCATAGAAAATAGCACTTGAAGGCGTTGGACCTTCCATTGCTCTTGGCAACCATGATGAAAAAGGCAGTTGAGCAGACTTAACGGCTGCGGCTACCAAAATCATTAATGAAATAAATACGCCCGTGAAACTATGACTTAGTATATGCTCGTGTACTAATTCATAATTGCTCAATTTCAAGAAAGTAATGTTTTCATGCCACAAATGGTGACTTGCCCACATGGCAAGTATCAATCCGATATCACCAATTCTATACACTGAAAACACTTTGATGGCATTTTTAACGGGCAAATACCTGTTTCTATAAAAGGCAATTAATAAGAATGATGATATTCCTAATATTTCCCATCCTATAAATAGGGTTTCAAAATTTCCAGAGAGAATCGCTACATTATAACCTACATAGAAAAACAGAATAGTATTAAAAAAACGTTTATACCCTTCTTCTCTATGAAGATAATATCGACTGTATATCGTCACCAGAAAAGTTAAAAATGCACCTACCAATAAATACACTACCGTAATCTCGTCGAAACAAAAATCAATTAGAAACTCATAATCTTTCGATTTAAACAATACAATCTCTTTTAAATTAAGCGTCTCATGACCATGAAATAGCCAAAAAACCGAAAATATAATAAAGCTAATTAAGTGCAATCCCACCGTTAAAAAAGCCACTCGCGAGAGAATTCCTTCTTTTTTTGCAGGTATTAATAAACTTATAATAAAACCTATAACTGGTATAAGAATAAAAATTTGAAGTATCGAAGTCATCTTGTATTCTTATTTTATTAAATAAACTGGAAAATTATCTTGGTGCGATTCTATCAATGGTTCAATCTCGGTAACGGAATCAATTTTTTTATTAACAGCCTGATAAGGAACAAAATGCCCGTTATGAAATCTGAACATTTCATTGGTTTCAGGGTTTACTACCACTAGATGTACCCATTCATTATTGAACCACTCATAAGTTTCAGGCAATATTTTGATAGTATCCAAAACAACTTGAGGAAAATGTTCAACAATGAATAACATTCTAATTGGGTCGTGTACTTCAATCATTTGACTTGGCAACCCTGGTCTTAAATCTCCATCGATGCCATTGGCTACTCCAAAAAGACCCATCACATTGTGTGGTAGTTTTGAACCTGCCCCTAGTTTCTGATTATCGACTCTTGAAAAATAGTATTCCAAGTTAATTCCTCCACAAACTGGTGCTGCCGCTTTCAAGATATTGAATAGGAACTTTCCTTCTAAATCAACCTGATAATTGTATGAATTCATAAAGGCCCGTCTATCCAAGAATAATTCTTTCGATAATTCTCTTCGTCCTACAATACACACAGCGTTAGTAGCATGATTTAGCTCTGGTCGTGGCTCGAAAAGCGAAACCGACCTTGTGCGTATTTTTTCATGAATTTCTCCAGCCGTTAGTTTAGTATCGATTGATTCAAATCTTCTAGAACGTTCTTTAGCATTGAAATCAAGGGCTTTTACAAAAAACGTTTCATTTTTTGTATGACCTTCTTTATTTTTTTCTGAAAGCTCATTTTCATCGAAAAATAGAATCTCATCACGCGTAGTATCATGCAAAGCTCCTACAAACTGCGTTGTATCTGGAATATCGATTCCTTTGATAGCCAATATTGCTCTTACTTCTTGATGATTCAACATAAAGCTAGCGACTCTGGCATTTACAGAACCAGGTCTGCCACAACAAGCACCACAATCATAACCAGCATAATGAGTATTGTTTACACTGCTTGCTCCATGCCCTACGATATATACGACAGGTGCAAAATCTTTAACTAATCCAATGCTCTTCAACAAACCTTCCATACGTTGGGCCATCTCAGCCACAGTAAAACCTACTTGAAGTTCATCTTTCCGTGGATGGGTGTGGTCATGCTTATGTTCAATCGTTAGGCTCGATTCTTTATCCATGTGTTTGAATGAAGAAACAGCAGCGGCACTGGTGGTAGGTCTGAATATATTCAAAAACAAACGCATAGCAGACCAGAAACCAAGTGTTTGGGAAATTAACCAGCCACTAAATAACGAATGCGTATGTTTTGTAAAATGTGCATCCTTCGCCTGCTTGCTTTTTGAACCTACTTCTTTAATCAAGAATTTGGGCGTAACAGGTGCGGGACATTGTTTGGTATAAGAATTAGCGTGTTCTGGTTGATAGTAAAACTCAACGCCAAAAAAGCCTGGTGTACCAAATGTTTCACAACTACTATCAAGTTTTTCAAGATAACGACGAATAGAACACTCGCGGTCGTCAATACAAAATATTGCTTGAAAGGTTTTTTGCTCAATGATTCTTTTATCTCCTTTTTCGAGTTGGATACCTGCTAATACTTGATCGTAGTAAGTCCACTCAAAAGCATCTTGCCAAATTGAAAGGACTTGATTCAATTCACTCTCAGGTACTTCTGCAAAAATGTCTTTCGTTTTTTCTTTAGCAGCACTACCAAGAGGAACCCAGTTTTGTCCAAATTTAAAATCAAGGGCATCTATCTCTAATAATAATTCAAAAACGATTAAATCATGTGTTGAGATTTTCTTGAGGTCAAGTAATGTCTGTGGCATATCTTCCACTACAGAAACCATTCCCGACCAGCCTTGGTGTGCAAATTGCTGATCAAAAAGATATTGCTTATACAGCGATGAGTCACCTACAATAATCTTCAGTAAGTCTTCAATTTTGCAATTACCCTTTAATAATATATTTTTTGCTCGCTCAGTTTTAAAAAAACTCGTAAAGGTATTTCGCTCCATTTCTCTGATGGAAGCTAAAAACCCTTTATGAATATTAGGGAAACTCCAGATTGAAATCCCTTGGTCAAGAAAACTACAAAGGATTCTGAATAAAATTGGATGAACCAACAAATCCATATCAATATGGTGTACTAATTTCCAGTTTGCTCTTAAAGCACCAATGCGTGGAGTTAAGGTTGTATCATACGTTTTTTGAAGAACTTTCTCTTTCCAATCAAGCAAAAACTCTTCCCCCATTCTTTCAACAATAACTTTTTCAAGAATTGGCAAACTAATTCTATTAGATTGATACAATGCTCTGAATTCGTCTAAACCCAAGAACACGTTATATCCAAATATTTTGGATGCCTTTCTCAAGGCTTTATAAAATTTCAGCTGTTGGAACGCATGAAGTGTGTTATGATGAACAAAGTCTTTCAACGGAGCTTGTGCAGGTAAATAGTGCTTTAGCTCATGAAGAACCTCGTGCTCATCAAAAGATGAATCGTGTGCTTTCATACAAATACTTTAAGATTTAATTAAAACTTGTAATAACTCGTATAAGCATATTTCTTTATTGGCTAGAAAGTAAACCTTTAAGCACAAAATATAAGCAACTCAAATTCCAACATCTTTGATTAGTGGTTATAGCAATCAAGATTAAAATCAAGTTTAAATACAAGCATGACACAACATTATCGGAATAATCGAATAAGCTGAGCAAACTTTAAAGAAAATGGTAATGAAAAATGGCCAGATGATTTACAAAGCGATGATGTAAACAAACGGAAAGGCATCAGTATGATGCTTCTGGCAAAAAAGAGATCAAATACGGAAATTGAGATATAACGCAAAAAGCGGAAAGCAAGAATGAATTTTAGATTTAAAAATCCAAGAAGTAAGGTATGTTTGCTTTAAAACAAATAGTTTAAACGTAAAAAACTCGCTAAAAGTGAAGGCAATTTTTGATAAATCGAATTCTTTGGTGTCTTCAGAACTTTCTTCACTTTCATTAATTTCAGTATCACATAGTTGTGTTCTAGAAGTGTCATGAGCTGATTTTAAAAGATGCCTTTTCATGAAGTGATTGTGCATAGCATCTTCTGAATTCATTGGCGAAGCAATGAATTTGAAGCTAACTAGCAACAATAACAAAAGGATTTTTAAAAACTTCATATCAAAACGCTGTTAGTATGTGGACTGGTATTTCTGATATTGATGCCAATTTATATTATTCATATTAATTAACATCAAAAAAAAGGATATTATTTTAATATTAATTAATAATTCATTATAAAATGAAATTTTATATCCAAAAAACAATATTAACGCTAAAGCACAAAAAAAAACTACTTGAAAACAAGTAGTTTAGAAGTTAAATATTCAGAGATAGGAGGCATCTTTAAGCAAGTTTGTTTAGAAGACAATTGCCTGCGGAGACAAAGTTATGTCTCCGACAGACACTGTACACCATTAACCATTTTTATAAACAAAACTTGTAATTCAATCATCACTAAAAGCAGTAATGAAACATTTATATCTTGAAGCTCGTTTTAATGTTTAAATCTACATTAAAACAATGCTATACTATGCTAGTTAATTCCACTACAAATTTAAAAAAAAAATTATCGATTCAAAATTTTTTAACCATAATTTGAGTTAAAACAGGAAAAAGACAATAGTTTATTAATACACCAAAAAAATATTATTAATTTGCCTTAATTACCTCAAATAGAAAGAAATAGATTCAATGAAAAACAGCATTCAAATTGATGCCCACTCTAGCAAGCCTAAATTTCAACAGCTAATTGAATACATTATCAACGGAATTGAAGAAGGTGAGTTAGTGAGAGGTCAGCAACTACCATCTATCAATGAAGTATCGCACAATTTTGGCATGGCCAGAATGACGGTTGCCAAAGCTTATGATGACCTTCGAGAAAAAGGAATTATTACATCGCACCACGGTAAAGGATTTTATGTTTCAAATACTGACACAAGGAGTCAGCTAAATATTTTTGTGCTTTTTGATGCCCTTACACCTTACAAGGAGATTTTGTACGATAGCTTGGTAGCAGAATTAGGAGAAAATGTAACGATTAATATTTTCTTTCATCATCACAACTTAAAGGTTTTTGAAAATACTATCCTCAACCATTTGGGTTCCTACAATTTCTATATTGTGATGCCACATTTTAATCAAGATGTGACGAACGTACTTCAAAAAATACCTAAAGAAAAACTATTAATATTGGATATTGATGTGCCAAGTTTTGGGACAGATTATGCCATCTTGTATCAAGATTTCAAGAATAATACCTATGCAGGTTTAAATGAAGCCAAAGAACTAATCAAAAAGTATCAAACCTTTTCATTGGTGCTTAGTAGCAAAAGTTTTCAATATACGCCTGTTGGCATTATTCAAGGTTTTGAGCGATTCTGTCATGAAAACAACATTTCTTATGAAATTATTTCTGATTTAGAAGAGGAAGAACACCTTCAAAAAGACCATGCATATCTGGTTTTCAGAGAAAATGATTTGGTTCGCTTCATCAATTGGTCGAATAAAAAAGGCTGGAAACTTGGTAGTGATATTGGACTGATGTCTTATGATGATACGCCCATCA
The DNA here is from genome assembly GCF_059416265.1 of Arcicella sp. GW821-FHT09D11. NCBI lineage: Bacteria > Pseudomonadati > Bacteroidota > Cytophagia > Cytophagales > Flectobacillaceae > Arcicella > Arcicella sp. GW821-FHT09D11. The sequence goes on from NZ_JBWKOV010000003.1 coordinate 216,813, forward strand.
AAGAAATTCTGGCAGAAGGTGTATCGGTCATTTCAAACGATTTTGCCTTGATGGGAAAAAGAGCTGCTCAAATGATTATCTCGCGAGAAAAAGGCAGGTTTGTGAATAAAGGATATTTTATTAAACGTAAATCATTGTAATGTAGTGATTGGTGATTAGTAATTGGTGATTAGTTGTGCTTGCCTAAAATAGGTTGACAAAAAAATCAACATACCCAATTACTAATCATGTTATTTCAAGTCATAATTTAATTATGTTGTTCCGAAACCTCCACCACCTGGTGTCCAAATGGTTAGTTTATCTCCTGCGTGTGCTGTAATTTCATTATCTGCCGTAACAGTTCCATCAGTTCTAGTTAATAAATGTTTACCTGATGCTCCTGTATTTCCGCCATTTAATCCAAAAGGCTGAGTACTGAGGTGCTGACGCAGTAGAGAAACTTCAACATCTTCTAAAAAAGTAACTTCTCGTATAATACCATTACCCCCTTTGTATTTTCCTTTCCCTCCTGAATTCTCACGAATTTCAAAGCGATTGAGATAAACAGGGTATCGTAATTCCATGATTTCAGCATCGGTAATCCTTGTGTTGGTCATGTGCGTATGTACACCAGAGGTACCATCAAAACCATCTCCTGCCCCACTTCCTCCGCAGATGGTTTCATAATATCCAAAGGTTTTATTGCCGAACAAGAAGTTATTCATCGTTCCTTGTGAACAAGCTACAATGCCAAATGCTTTGAGTAAAGTATCCGTAAGCCTTTGACTTAATTCTACATTCCCTCCTACTACGGCTGGACAATCTTTGGGATTGTCGGGATAATCAGGATTTAAGATTGACTTTTCGGGAATTATTAATGTAACTGCCTTCAAAATGCCATCATTCAAAGGTATTTTTTCGTTCAATAATAACCTTAACACATAAATGACTACAGAATTTACGATGGCAATATTAGCATTCAAGTTACCAGAGTCTGTTTTGGCACTTCCTGTAAAATCAATTGTACAGCTATTTTCTTGAATATTTACCTGTACTTTTAAAGGTTCGTGGTTATCCAAAAATTCCTCTGCTTGATAAATTCCTTGTCCAAATTGTTGCAGTTTTTCACGCATCCTACTTTCTGAATACGTTTTCAAACGGTTCATATAAAAATGAACTTTAGATAAACTATGTTCCTGAACCAAAGCCTGTAAAGCTTCTTCTCCGTTTCGATTGGCAGCCAAAGCAGCATTTAAATCTGCTAAATTTTCTTCGATGGCTCGTGTAGGATACTCGCCTGATAAAAGCAATTCTTTGATACTATCCCAACGCATTTCTCCATTTTTTACCAAATATATCGGTGGAATTACTACGCCCTCTTCTGCTAAATTTTTAGAATAAGGAGGCATTGAAGCGGGACGCACACCACCAACTTCGGAATGATGACAACGATTAACCACATAGCCAATCAATTGATTATCAAAAGAATATACCGAAGATATCAATGTAATGTCAGGTAAATGTGAACCTCCAAATTTTGGATGGTTTGTCACTACTACGTCGCCTTTATCGATGTTGATATACTTTAAAACACTTCTTACGCATACACCCAAGCTTCCTAAATGTACAGGAATGTGGGGAGCATTAGCTATCAATTCACCTTCTGCATCTAGCAATGCACAAGAGAAATCTAGTCTTTCTTTGACATTGACAGAGAGGGCGGTTCTTTGAAGTAACAAGCCCATATTCTCGGCAATCGTCATAAAACGATTGGTAAAAAGCTCTAGCTGTGTCTCTTGATTCTCTATTTCATTTTCAACAACTTCTATTGCCTCTTTTTGAATAATAGCCGTTCCATGATTGTCAATTTTCAGTGTCCATCCTTGTTCAATGACAGTCGTGCTAAAGGGGTCGAGTAATAAAGCAAAGCCTTTAATGATGGCTCCGTTGTCTAACTGATTTCTAAAATAAACAGGTACATTTTGCCATTGTTTATTAAAAAATGCTTCTACTGAATGATTTGCCTGTGGGAAATATTCTTCAAATGTTGCTGTTTCTTCCAATAGTTCTTCCTCAGAAAACTCATAAGCATTCACCCTGATACTTTCTAGCTCAATGGCTCTATTATCAATCCAATGTCCAAAGATGGCTGTATATTTAGCCTTAAAAGTGGCTAAAATAGCATCGAAATTTTGCCACGCTATTTCTATTGTTGAGTCTTGACCTTTAAAACGCAAATACAAAGCATGACTTTTAAAACGAATTGTTGAAGCTTCTACGCCATCATTTTTCAAAGTAGCAACTACCTCATCCTCAGCCTGTTTAAACAATTCAGTCAGGTTGTCATTTAATTTTTCGTTAAAAATCTCTAAAATAGACCTTTCCGAAAACCTTTCTACTTGTGCTTTATCAATGCCAAAAGCGGAAAGCAAACCTGCATCTTTTGGTAAAAGAATAGTGCTAATATTCAATAAATTAGCAATACCACAGGCATGTAAACCACCTGCCCCACCAAAGGCTACTAGGGCATAATCATGGATGGAATATCCTTTGGCAATGGATATTTTACGAACAGTATCTGCCATTTTTTCATTGGCAATGGCTCTAAATCCTTCTAAAATTTCTTCTTTTTCGGGTTGTACACCCGTTTTTTCAGCAATTTTAGCCCATAATTCTTGTAATTTTTCAGCCGCTTTTTCAGGGAAAACGGGAATGCTAAATTGTTGAATATCTAATCGACCTAGCAGTAAATTTACGTCTGTAATCGTGAGTTCACCCCCAGCTCCATAACATGCTGGCCCTGGCATAGAACCTGCACTTTCTGGTCCTACACTTAATTTAAAGCCATCAAAAGAACAAATTGACCCTCCACCAGCGGCAACTGTTTCAATGGCTAACGACGGACTGAATATTTGTCCATTGCCAATTTTTTGTGAGAATTGATAATCGAAATTGCCATCATAACGAGCTACATCTGTACTGGTTCCGCCCATGTCAAAAGTGACAATTTTCTCAAATCCCGATACTTTTGCAATATATGCTGCCCCCACTACGCCACCAGCAGGACCAGAAAGTAAACTATCTTTGGGATGGAAATGATGTGCATTTACTAAGCTCCCAGCACTGGTCATTACCTTGAAATGCTTATCAGGAATCTGCGCGCTAATATTATTGATATAGGTATTGATAATGGGAGAAAGATAAGCGTTGACAACTGTAGTTTCTGCTCTGTTCAAAAACTTGATTTGCTTGCTTAGTTCTGTAGAGATATTTACATATTTAAAGTATTTCAAAAATACTTCTTTTAATTGCTTTTCATGAATATTATTGCGGTAAGCATTTTTCAAACATACTGCAATTGCCAAGATACCTTCATTTTTAAGTCGTTTAGCTTGTTCTTCCAGCGTAGAAACATTTAGCGATTCAAGGATATTCCCATCTTTATCAATCTGTTCATTTATTTCGATTACTTCACTATAAAGTGGCGCAAGACGAACAATATTCAACGCAAAAATATCTGGACGAGATTGATTGCCAATCACTAATAAATCTTTAAATCCTTTTGTTACAAAAAAAGCCGTCTTCGCTCCTTTCATTTCCAATAAAGCATTCGTTCCTTTGGTTGAACCTATCCTAATTTGAATAGGCGGGAATGCTTCTCTCAAGCCTGTTTGTGTTATCAACCTTGCTCCTAGTACAGGGGCTTCTTCAAAGGCTGTTAAAGCAAAACTCAATACTTGACTATCCAATAATTCGGGTAATGGTTGATTGATAGTCAATGTATTACTTTCAATATCAAAACTCACCACTTGAGCTTGAAAGCTATGATTGAATAAACTAAAAGTATATCCTACTAGAATATCTCTTTTTAAAAACCAAGAAGATTTTACTTTGAATGTCTGTAGATTGATTTGTTCAATAATTTCACCACGAAGCGAACTATTAGAAAGGATTTTATAGCGGTATTGATTTCCATCATTATCAGATGCTACACAATCGGTGAAAGTTCCACCAGTATCTATTGAAATGTTGAAGGTTTTTTGCACTTGTTTTAGAGATAAAAGACACAAGATTTAAGACTCAAGACTTTGGGAAAAAGATTTTAAGAAGTAAGATTAACGGCTTAAAGAAACAATAAGCTAAAAGACAAAATGTATGGAAACTGATTAGATAAATTACATCTTGTGTCTAGCGTCTTGTGTCTTAAGTCTTACTTCTATTTTAAAAATCCAAATGAACATTAATCCATTCGCCGTCCATTTTTGTTCCAAATTTCTTGTAGAAATTAATGGCAGGTTCGTTCCAATCTAATACCTGCCACATTACGCCCGTACAGGCATCGTCTTTACCCTGTTGGATAGTAGCTTCTAATAATTTTTCGCCTAAACCCTTCCCTCTCATTTTTTCAGAAACAATCAAATCTTCCAAATACAATCGTTTACCCTTCCAAGTAGAATATCGATAATAATACAAAGCTAGACCAACTACTTCGCCTTCCACTTCCGCTACAATAGACCCGAAGATAGGGTTTTGACCAAAACCATCAAGGTACATCTGCTCAACGGTATTCGTTACTTGCTCTGGGGCTTTTTCATACAGCGCTAACTCCTTGATTAGCTCAAACATCACTGGTACATCTTCACGAATACCTTTTCTGATAATGACTGACATTGGAAATTGGTTAGATTAATTGTTTATTCATTATTTACATAAGTCTCCCATTTCTGGATTACTTGTTGCATTTCTTCTGGTAATTCTGTATCAAATTGTAAAAATTCGCCCGTTTTTGGATGAATAAATCCTAGCGATTTTGCATGTAATGCTTGTCTAGGACACATTTTAAAACAATTCGCTACAAACTGTTCGTACTTAGAGAATACCGTTCCTCTCAATACCCTGTCGCCACCATAAGTAGCATCGTTAAACAATGGATGCCCGATATGCTTGAAATGTACCCGAATTTGATGCGTTCTTCCAGTTTCTAAATTACATTGAACTACTGATACATACCGTAATTTCTTCAATACTTTATAATGTGTAGTAGCATCTTTTCCCATTGAACCATCCGAGAAAACAGCCATTACTTTACGGTCTTTTAAGCTCCTACCCACATGCCCCGTAATTGTTCCTTCATCTGCTTTAGGCTCACCCCATATTAAGGCATTATAAGTACGCTCGATACTATGGTCGTAAAACTGTTTTGCCAGATGCGTCATTGCTGTATCTGTTTTGGCGATTACCAATAAACCAGAGGTATCTTTATCAATACGATGTACCAATCCTGGGCGGATTTCACCATTACGATGGGTAGGTAAATTTTGGAAATGGTAAATTAAGGCATTAACTAAAGTCCCCTCCCAGTTGCCATGTGCAGGATGCACAACCATGCCTGCTGGTTTGTTTACGACTAATAACTCATCATCTTCATAAACAATATCCAAAGGAATATTTTGTGGGATAATTTCTGTATTCCGAGGTGGTTCTGGTAATAAAACCGTGATAACATCTAAAGGCTTTACTTTATAATTGGCTTTTACTACAGCATCGTTTACTCTTACCGCAGCAGTCTCGATAGCATCTTGTATTTTATTGCGAGAAGCATTCTGTAATCGGGACATAAGGTACTTATCAATCCTTAATATACTTTGTCCTTTGTCAACCTCAAATCGGTGGTGCTGATATAATTCTTCTTCTTCGTCTTCTATTTCTTGCATATATTTGGCATTAAAAACCAAATTTAAACAAATACCGCCATGTTTCAATTACCCGCGTCTCCTTTAGCGTTAATAAAGGATCCTATACTTGACTCATTTAAGGTAAAACTTTATTTAAAAAGAGACGATTTAATTCATCCAGAAGTAACGGGAAATAAGTGGAGGAAACTAAAATTTAATTTAATTGAGGCCAAATTACAAGGATTTGATCAGCTATTAACCTTTGGCGGAGCCTATTCAAACCATATCTACGCAACAGCCGCCGCTGGTAAAGAGTTTGGGTTTAAAACAGTAGGCATTATTCGTGGAGACGAACTTACACCTGATTCAAATGCTACGCTAAGGTTTGCTCATGATTGTGGTATGGAATTAATTTTTGTTACCCGACTCGACTATAATTTTAGGAATAGGTTAACGCGACAGTATGGAGAGAAGTTTTATGTTTTGCCAGAAGGTGGCACAAATGATTTGGCGATAAAGGGCGTCAATGAGATGGTTGATGAAATTTATGAAATACTTAACCCCGACTATATTTGTAGTGCAGTAGGCACAGGTGGTACAATAGCAGGCATCGTCAGTGGATTAAGAGAAAATACTAAAGCGATAGGCTTTGCTTCGCTAAAAGGTAAGGGTTTATTGAAAGGGCAGATTGAAAAGCTTTTGCCTTTTGAAAAAGAGTTTGAATTAAATGAACAATATCATTTTGACGGCTATGCCAAAACTACTCCTGAGTTGATTAGTTTCATCAAAGGTTTTGAAGAAAGGAATCCTAATATCATGCTTGAACAAGTGTATACTGGCAAGATGATGTTTGGTATCTATGATTTAATTCAGAAAGGATACTTTCCTGAAAATGCTAATATCGTTGCTGTACACACAGGAGGTTTACAAGGACGTTGCGATGATTTAAAAGAAACAGTTATTAATCAAGCGAGCATAGTTTAAAACTAATTCTTACTATTAGCTGGCGACTTAAGTCGCCAGCTAATAGTAATCCCTAGCGAGGTACTTAAGTACCTTGCTAGGGATTACTAGGCTAATTTAATATCTCGCCAACATGTTTTTGGATATTCTTAGACATCGTCGTTAATGGCAAATCGTTATCATCTACCCCAAAAGGATTTTCAATTTCTTCTGCAATCAATTCTAAACTAGCCAATACATAAAACACAAAAACAACGATTGGCACGGCAATATAACCCAAGCTAAAGACATAGCCAAAAGGCAACGACATAACATAAAAAAATATAAATTTCTTGATAAAAACTGAATAGGAGAACGGAATCGGCGTACTCTTGATACGCTCGCAAGCACCACAAATATCAGTGAATGTGCGAAATTCTTCGTTCAAAAATAATAGTTGCGTACCACTTATTACTTTTTGATGATAGAGGTCGTTTATTCGGACAAACATCAATTTAGCAATATGGTTGGGTTTATGTAAATCGTGATGGAGAGATATTTTAGAAGTAAATACTTCACTATCTTTCTGGTGACCTCTGAGGTGTCTTTTTAAAGCAAAAGCATATTCTACGATATGCTCTTTGAAGAATGTTTTGTTCGCAATATCATCCGCAGGTAAAACAGCATTGATTTTCATAGCTAGATTTCGGGAGGTATTCGTTAAGTTTCCCCACATTCTTCTTCCTTCCCACCAGCGTTCATAAGCAGTATTCGTTCTGAAAACTAATAAAAGAGAGATTACAAAGCCTAGCATTCCATGCAGAATGGTGATATTTTTGATATGGCTATTTTCACTTAATTTAAATACTTCTATTTCTAAAAAAGCAATGAGCGCCACATAAATAGACAAACTAATCATCATAGGTGTTAGCTGACGTACCGTATCGCTTTTGTGGATTCTAAAAATGAATGTAAACCATTCTTTGGGATTATAATTAATCATGTTTGCTGTGATAGGTTTGGTGGATGAAGTAACAAAGACTTATTGGCAAATATACAAAAAGACCTCTGCTTATGATACAGAGGTCTTTTGTAAACATATATTATTTTACCAGAGTAATTATTTGCCCTCTAAAAGCTTTTTTTGAATATTAGTTACAAATTCAACAGAAACTTCTGCTATGTCAGCTATTTGATTAATTGTATGATTGGTTTTTGTTAATAGACTTTCTACAAAAAAAGTTGTTTTTCTTTTTTCGGCTTCAATTATCTTCTTATTTTCATTTTTTACAGCTTCAGCATTTCTAGCAATTAACATTTCAAATGAAGCCTTTTCGTCTGGACTCATTTTACGACTATCCAATTCATCAATAGCAACTTTTAACCACTCCTCATCCCAAAACTCAGGAAATTGAGTGGATTTCGTAACAGTATGGAGCGTTTTCATCGTATAAATCATTTTTTTTAAATCAGTTTGACAATCAGACTCTTGCAGAACAAATTTATCTAATTCTACTGTAACAAACATCATTTGTTCATCAAAAAGTTCTCCATTTTCATTTCTTAAGTTAGCAATCGTATGATAATCAGAAAATGGGAGAATATTGTTCGCTAAAATAGCGACACAGTATATTCTAGGAAGTGTTCCATAATCATATTTACCTTTTTTTACCATTGAATTAAACTTGTGTAGTGCATAGAATTTCATTCGTTGTACAAAATAAGGTGCATCTCCATATTGCATTTCAACAATAAAATGATTTCCACTTTCATCAGTACAAGCTAAATCAAAAATACCGCTTCTACCATCTTGAGTAATGCCTTCAAAAGTATTTTTATCAAATTTAACTTCAATGATAGGTGAGTTAGATTTTATAAGTGCTTGTAGTGCTTTTCTTAGAAACAAAGTATTGGCTTCATTTCCAAAAGTAGCCTTAAATCCATAATCTGATATTATAGGGATAAATATTTGATTTTCTGTGTATAACGATTCCATAAATTTCAAGGTTAATCTTATATCTATAGAAAACATATAAGAGTATTAATCATAATTATTAAATCACTCTAAAAACTTCAAAATATAATCATTAATTTCTTTTCGTTGTGCTGTATTTGCATTGTTGTCCATATCATTATGTATGGTATTTTTCAGTTTGATAATGGTAATACCATATTTTATCTGCTCTTCGGGTGTGGGTAAAACGCCTTCGTCTGCCACTTGGTCGCTTGAACGAAGCGTGTATAATCTGGGTTGGTTTACCTTAGGGAAAGACATTCTTCTATTATCCAGAGAAATTACTTTTTCTACCAAATTTGGATATTTGTGTGCAAACAGTATTGACATATCTCCGCCATTTGAATGCCCGATAAGTATTACGTGCTTGAAATCTAAGGTTGGATTAGTCTTTTTTAATTCATTGATTACAAAACGGATATTTTCAGCCCCTCTTTCCCAAAAGGGTCTTCTCACAATTTGTGGAACTCCACTAGTTGGAATCAATTCATCAGTGGGTAATTCATGTTGAATACTGGCAACAAAATAGCCTTCGGAAGCTAACTTTTCAGTGATATAGGAATATGCTTTATTAGAACCTCCTCTATTTTGGTAATAACCATGACTAAAGATTACGACTTTGGAGTGCTTGATTTTTTTATCTGATTTAGGCATATACAAAGCCACTGATACTGAACGCTTTCTGGAAACATCGAATAAATTGAGGCTATCTTCTACAACGTTAAACGTAGGTTTTAAAGTCGAAGAAGACTTTGAGATTTTATTACTTGAACAACTTGACAATAGGAGGAAAAAAAATAGGTAGCTGTATAATTTTGTGGACATGAGTTTGAGTAAAATTTGATAAACGTGCCTAACAAAGATACAAAAGCACTGTTGTTTTCTAAGAAAGAAACTATTTTGGCAATAAATTATTTTTCACTTCTTCCAGATTTCTAGCAACTAAAAAACAAAAGCGGTTGCCTCCTCAGAAACAACCGCTTTGATTTATTTTTATCTTTATTCCTAAAGTCCTTAATCCTAAAGTCTCTAGTCCCCCAAAAGTCTACTTCAATACCTCTACTGAAATTTTGCTGTTGCCATATACGCGGTGTGTAGCTTTTTGGAAATCGCTTTCTTTGGCTTTATAGATATTATCTACATATTTCTGAGGATTAATATCAAACAACGGGAAGGCTGTGGACTGCACCTGAATCATGATTTTATGTCCTTTTTTGAAAGTATGCAACACATCTTGCAAACGAAAATTAACATCAGTGATTTTATTTGCTACTAAGGGCTCTGGTTTGCTAAATGAATTCCTAAAACGAGAACGCATGATTTCGCTTCTTACCATCTGCTGATAACCTCCCAATGTAATATGGGTTGGTGTATATGGGCTATTAGGTTCGTTTCCAGGGTATACGTCTACCAATTTTACAAACCAATCTGCATCTGTACCCGTTGTCGAAATTTTAAGATTAGCCATAATCTCACCGCCTAAAGTAATATCTTCCGTTAAAATATCTGTCTCAAATGTTAATACATCCGTTCTGCGTGCTGCGAAGCGTTGGTCTTCGCTCATGTAGTTTCTTGGACTGAATCCTAAAATCTGTTTAGGGTCTTCTGTATAAGGTACAGGCTTTGAAGGGTCAGAGATAAATTCTGCAAATCCTTTAGCCTCAGTACCAGTGGTAATTTTACCATTAGGACTCAAGTAGAAATCTATTTTTTGAGCATTCTTAACAGGATACTCTGCAAACTCTCTCCACTCCTTTTTACCCGTATCAAATAGTGTTGCTTCAGCTAAATCTGTTTTGCCATCGCCGGTATCTTTCAAAAAATGTTTGAAAAATTTAAGCTCAATATTTCTTTGATAGTATGTTGAGATACTGTCTCCAAAATAAACATTCGAGTGAAAATGGTGACCACGTTCACGCGCCCAATCGCCATGACCGAATGGCCCCATCACAATTGAATTATAAATATTAGGATTGTTTTTCTCAACGGCTTTATAAATCGTCAATGGTCCATACAAATCTTCTGCATCAAACCAACCGCCTACAACCATGATAGCAGGGGCATTTTTGATGTTTTTCAAATGTGGTACTATACTTCTTTTCTGCCAGAATTCATCGTAATTAGGATGTTCTACATGTTCTTGCCAAAAGAAATTGTTAGTATAATTTTCTCCAAGGTTTTTTAGAGGAGACATTGTTTTGTACCATTCAAAACCATCCAATGTTTTTATCTTCGGGAACTGCTCATCATACCAAGATTTATCAGTTGGTTTAGGATGTTGTAAACCAAAAACTGGGAAAGTCAAGCCATACCCCATGGTGAATGCTCCATTGTGATGGAAATCATCAAAAAAGAAATCAGATACGGGTGCTTGCGGAGAAGATGCTTTTAAGGCAGGATGCCCACATAAAGCCCCAGCTATGGTATAAAAACCAGGATATGAAATACCATATTGACCTACCTTACCATTGTTACCCGGTAAATTTTTCACTAGCCAGTCTATTGTATCATACGTATCCGTGGCTTCGTCAATATCTTTCTTACTATTCTTGTTTGGGATATGTGGCGTCATATTGGTCCAACTGCCCTCAGACATCCAGCGTCCACGAACGTCTTGATTAACGAAAATGAATTTTTCACGCATCAAATACTTTGAATAAGATAAAACCGATGGATAATCATTTTTCCCGTATGGAGCTACCGAATAACAAGTTCGTGCTAATAAGATAGGATATTGATTATTGGAAGAGGCATCTTTGGGAGTATAGACATTGGTAAAAAGCTTTACACCATCTCTCATTTCTATTTCGTACTGAGTTTTAACATAGTTTTCACGAACGAAAATAGAATCCAATTGGGCGACTGTCAGTTTCTGTGCCTGTGTAAATAACGAAAGGCTACAAAATGATAGTAACAATAGTAATTTTTTCATATTTGTTTTAAAATTTGTTGAGTATCATGCAATTTAAGTGCTTCTTGAGTGAAAATAAAATATTTAACCTTAGTCGTTGTAAGGTTAAGAAAAATTAGTTTTTGACATTGGAATTAAAATCGTTGAAACTACATTCCCATTTATATCTTCAATATGCAATGAGCCTTCGCCTCCATATTGTAATTCTAATCGTTTTTTCAGATTGGTCAGTCCAATACCCCCATCAGTTCGTTTGGTATCATTCGCAATAAAACTTCCAGTATTACTAACTTTTATCAGTAAACTTTCTCTTTCTTCATAGATTTGAATAATAATTTCTCCTCCATTTTTATTTTTTGCAATACCATGTTTGATAGCATTTTCGATAAGCGTACTTAATGAAATAGGAATAATCATCTTATTGTTTAGCTTATCATCTACCTTAAATTGATACTTAAGTCTTTTATCAAACCTTATTTTTTCTAAAAACAAATAGGCTTTGGTTAGCTTTATTTCTTCATCAACCCTCACCAATTGCGAGCCCCCAATATTAAGGGATAAACGTAATAAATCAGAAAGTTGGTCTACTGCTTCACGAGCCTCATGATGGTCTATCACCATTAATGCTTTGATACTATTTAAAGCATTAAAAAAAAAATGAGGATGCAATTGTGTTTTCAAAGCTTCTAATTCCGATTTTATCAACATTTTTTCCATCGAAATCATCTTCTCATTCATGGTCTGTTTCTGTGTTACATACCGAAGGATATGAAAGAAAAAAAACCAAGGCGTTGTCACCCAAATATCATCAACGAATAAACTAAAATAATCACCAAAATTTTTGTATTCATTTTTCATCACATCAGCTGATGTGAACTGAACATCTAAAATAAAAAACAAGAAACCTATAATGATATTGCCTATTAATGGAAACAATAGAAAAGTTTGTACGGGGGCTTCATCTACTTGGTATTTATCAACAACTAGTTTGTAAGTATGTGTGGTAAAAAGACCATACACAAATACCGAGATGAAATATTCGAATGAAAGGGTAAAGCTAGCTTCCTCTAAAATGGTGTATTTCAAAGCCATCATGGCAATGAGTAGCCAACTTGAGATTTGCATTAGCCAATATATTTTTCTAAGATTCATATATTAATAATAGCGCGAATGATTTGTAATCAAACATAATAGGCTGACTATGCTTACTATTAAGGTATATTTTGACTCTATACAAAGACAAACACTCTGATAAAAACATTGCTGATTATCAACTACTTGTCTTAATGGCAATAATAATACAAATCCTTTTCATTGAGATTGTCAAACAATGAAAACAAAAATGAGCATTTTTTTTGAGTAGCACAATAAAATTAATAAAAAACCGCTGTATAGAATTATACAGCGGTTTTGTTTATACAATAATGTTCGTAATCACCTATTAGGAAATTGTCTATAGGTTTTGTATTTATGAAGTATTAAAACGCATTTAGAATTAAGATATAACCCTATTATTGCGAAGATTTATTTAGCTTCAACATGGAATCTATTTAACAATGCTAAACCCAACCAATATGACGGAGCCAAAGCAATAGCAGGTACCATAAAAGGGAAATAAAATGCAAATCCATGGAAAAGAAAGGTAATACAGCAACCAATTCCTATTATACAAAATAAAATTAGTATAACAGTTACCCATCTCTTTATAGCAAATCGCCTAACCAATATAATACTTAACCATCCTGCAACTACATACAACAATATTCGTCCTACAGCCCTCCACGTATGGTGAAAATCATAATTCGGGGAAAAATCGACAGCAGGTTTTCCTGTGGCTATCCAAGCATTTAGCTTTGTACTGAACATCATAGAATCATAATTATCCCAAATAGAAATAGGTATTGTTATAAGCAATGGTATTAATATAGCCTTTTCTAGTACAGTCAGTTTTGACCAATAGTGTTTTATGACAAAGACTATTGCCACGACAAACAAGATAATGGCTAATAGGAGCATTATGTACCTGAATTTTTCTTCTATAGCGGAGGCTAATAAAGCTTCACTTTCTTTTGGTGGACCCATGTGTAGTGGCACCATTACCATCATACCAAGGATGCATAATAGCCATGTAGCTGTATCTAACTTATGTTTGTTTTTAAGTTCATCACTACTATTATAAAGAAAAAATAACAATAGTAATATAAATACGCCCAACGCACCGCAAGCCATTAGATAAGAAGGAAAATTCTCATGATTTACCGTAGAGAAAAAGTTTTCTAACACTGGGAAAAACGGCAAAAACACAAGTAGTATATTCGCCAGAAATCGAAACGTTTTTTTTAGCATGATTATAAGCGTTTAGATTGTTATTTTATACAAGGAGTTTTCGGTACCATCTTCTAAAATTCTGTTTTGTAAATCATATTTTAAAATGGTATATCGCCAATAGCGGGTATTATGAGGGAGCGGTATTTTTTTTGAGGGAGATTGAATTGTAGATGAATATTACCATTCCCTAAAAAAAATGGTCATTCACTAAAAGATATGAAGAAAACGCCTATTTTTTTGTATTTTTAATGCTAGACCTATCCTTCTATGAAGCTATTTGTGCTGATATCTTTTTTTCTATCAATGCTGACACACACCGCCAGCATAGTACAGCGACCTGTCGTATTCAAAGGACAACCTACAACGAATACAGTGGTTGATATTTCATCTAAAACACTTTTTTATGATGCTTCGGCTAGAGACACACTATCTTTTGCTGCGATAAAAAAACATCGATTTATTCCATTACCTCAAGAATATATGCAGTTAAAGGTAGTTAGCAAACCTTTGATTGTGAATTGGATGAAATTCAAGGTACAGAACACTAGTTACACGGATACCTTAAACATGGTTTTTATGTGTAATAGTCATGTCAGAACACAGCTATATACTGATGAGCATCTTGGTCAAAAGCCTTTTTTCTTTGAACAAACCACTACAAGTGCTAAAGGGATGGAAATCGTTGTGTTGCCAAAGCAAACGAATACCTATTATGTACAGGTGATTGAACACTTACATTACCTAACACCTTTGAAAGCAGTATTAATCACTCCTGTAGCTTATTTAAAAAATTACCAACAAAATAGCACGAACCTTTCCTATCTATTCTTGGTGATGGCTATGGCTCTCGGATGCCTTATTTTTATGGTTATTAATGCCTGTTATCAGTTTGTACTTTTCAAAGAGCAAGCTATTGCCTATTATATAGCCTATGTAGGATGTGCTATATATGTATGGCTCATCATTATAGACCAACGGTTCAGTCTTGAGCTATTTGACCCGCTTAAAACCAATCTTTATATTCCCCTAAGTTCAGGAATTGTTTTCTTCTATGCCCTATTCATTGCTTATATGCTAGAAATCCCTAAATATCATCCTATAAAATGGCGGGTATTTCAACTATTATTAGGGCTAATCATTGTAGAAACAATAGAGGAAATCATTAGTAATTACTTCAGGCGTTTTATATTAGCCGATAACTATTATTTCTATATACAGCCTATCCCTAATATTCTTGTAAATATCTATTTAATATACCTCATTATCATCAGTAAAGGAGTCCTTAAAAAATATCTGTTAACAGGTTTATTAATCTTATTTTTCTTATTAATCATCGTAACTAATTTCAGTTATTATTTATTCATTGATGTGGATAATCCAAAACTTATGATGTTTGCCAATTTTCCTCCAATTTTCGGAATGCTAGGCGTAGTAGGAGAAGCCATTTGCTTTGGCTTTGCGTTGGCATACCGTAGCAAACTAATGCAAGAAGAAAAGAACAAATTGCAAACAGATTATGCTACTCGCTTAGAAGTAGAAGTAAAACAACACACGGTTGAGATTAATAGACAGCATAATTTGTTGGAAGCTCAGAAACTTCAGAAGATGGAAATTGCTTTTGAAAAGAAACTAGCCGAAACAGAAATGACTGCCCTAAGGGCACAGATGAATCCGCACTTTATCTTTAATTGTTTAAACTCCATCAAGTTGTATACCTTAGAAAACAATACGGAAGCGGCCTCTAACTACCTTACAACCTTTGCCAAATTGATTCGGCGAGTGCTTGAAAACTCTCTGGCTGAAAAAATAACCTTAGAAAATGAATTGGAAACACTAGCCTTATACACTGAACTTGAAATTATGAGGTTTAAAGAAAAAATCCATTTTAGTATCAACATTTCAGACGATATCGATGCTTTTTACATAGAAGTACCTCCGCTCCTTTTACAACCCTATGTAGAAAATGCTATCTGGCATGGCCTGATGCATAAGGATATTGGGGGGGCAGTAAGTGTTAACATCACCCAACCACAAGAAAATTTATTGCATATTGAAATAATAGATGATGGAGTAGGTAGGAAAAAGTCAGCGGAATATAAAAGTAAATCTATTACTAAACATAAATCTTTCGGGCTTAAAATGACGACTGAAAGACTACTGATTATCAACCAGTTATACAATATTCAAACAACTATCAGCATCATAGATTTAGAAGATAAATACGGTAAAGCCTGTGGTACTAAAGTGAGTATAGACTTACCTTTTTAATTATGAGAACCATCATCATTGACGACGAACTAGATAATGTAAAGTTGCTGGCACTGCAATTGAAATTGTACTGTCCACAAGTGCAGATATTGGCTGAATGTACTCAAAGTAAGGAAGGCTTGTTAAAAATAAAAGAATTAGCCCCTGACTTAGTTTTTTTGGATATTGAAATGCCGATAATGAATGGATTTGAACTACTGGAAGCCGTAGGACATCTCAATTTTCAGTTGATATTTGTGACAGCTTATGACCAGTTTGCAGTGAAGGCATTCAAATATAGCGCATTAGATTATTTATTAAAACCCATAGATACTCGTGAATTGCAGGCGTCCGTAAGCAAAGCCATGTTATCTTCACAAACAGATGAGCGACAACTACATTTGTTGAAGCAACAATTTGATACTAATGAGCATAAATTGCCAGATAAGATAGCCCTCCCTTACCAAAATGGCGTAATATTTACGGAGATTAACAAAGTGATTTATTGTGAAGCAGATAATAATTATACGCGTATATTTTTGCAAGACGGCACGCAGTATCTTGTATCGAAAACATTGAAAAGTATACAGGATATTTTGGAAGAAAGAAATTTCCTCAGAGTGCATAGGCAATATCTTGTTAACCTAGACCAAATTGCAAGGTATGTAAAGGGAGAAAAGAATTATCTAATCATGTCTGACGGGAAAAATATTGCTGTTGCACGTAGTCAAAAAGAAAAACTAGTAGAGCGATTTGGATGGTTATAATTTTGACTAAGCAACGTATATACATAGAACGAATGCTAAAACAATAAACTTAAATACGCTACAATCGTTCTCTACGCTACATAAGGCAAATATACAATTACACTAGTACCATCATCACCATTGCTATCAATTTCAATTTTCCCACCATGATTTTCAACAATTTTTTTGCATAATGCAAGCCCTATTCCTGTACCAGGATACATGCTTTGTGGATGCAATCTTTTGAAAATAGTAAAAATTTTGTCTACATGGTGTGGCTCAATACCAATTCCATTATCATTTACAACAATTTTATTCAAAGTAATTCCACTATCATTTATAACTTCATGTGATATGTGTATTACTGGCGTTTCTTTTGAAAATTTCAGAGAATTACTAATTAAGTTGTAAAACAGTTGACCTAATTGTACTGGACTACCCAATACTGAAGGCATAGGAGCAACGGTTAATTCTGCTTTTTTTTCACTTAATAAAAACTCAAAATCATTAATTACATCGGATATCACCGAATTTAAGTCTGTATATTCAAATGTCTCGGATGTTACAGCAAGTTTTGAATAACCTAAAACATCAATTATTAATTGAGACATCCGTTCAGCTGAAGCATTGATTTTGGAATAGTACAGGTTTTGCTTATCTACATCCGAACGATTATGTTGAGCAAGGGAAATAAAATTCCTGATTTTTCGCAGTGGCTCCTGCAAGTCATGACTTGCTATGTAGGCAAACTGTTCTAGTTCCTTATTCTTTTTCTGGAGTTCGTCATTAGACTGTCTCAGTTTTTCCTGTGCTTCCTTTAATTCATTATTATCTTTCAGGGTTTCTTCAACAAGTTTTTGGGCATGAATATTTACCATGCTGATAATCCACCCTGCTGTACTCTCATCATTATGCGGTGCTATTGAAATCTGATACCATATTGCCTCTTTTCCAGAAACAATACGTGCTTGCACATTCTGTACTGATAGTTTTTTCTTAGCAGTATTCCATGCCTTAATAACTTGGTCTATATCCTTAGGATATATTATTTGATGTATAGTAGCTGGAGTAAACTCTTTAAAATTACTTCCTAAAATATTTTCAGCATTTTTGTTAGCAACAAATATCTTATCTGATTTTGACACCGAAAAAACAATAAATGGTAGCGTATCAGTAAGTTGCCTGTAATTGTTTTCACTTTCGCTGAGCCTGTCGGCCAACTCAATTAGTTGTATATTTTTTTTCCGTATTTCATCATAAGGTGAGATAGGAGGTTCTTGTCTAAAATATTCTACAAAAGAATTAACCCACTTTTCAGACAAAAGTCCAGAATAAGGTACTCTGGCTCTTAACGTAATTGAATAAACATCATCTTCATAGTGTGCAGTAACATCTTTTAACACCTTTTTGGCATAAAAAAAAGCTTCTGGATTACATCCTGCTAAATCTATTTTATCATACAATATGGCTACAATTTCCTTTTTGCCTCCATTCAATGAGTCTATTCCCAAAACAAGATAAGATTCCTGTCCGCTAGCAATGGCACACCTTGCAATTTCCGATACCGCAGTAGCAAAACGTGTTTGAGAGGAAGCCAAGAGGCTACACAATTCGGCCAGTTTTATACTGCGTTTGTGCGCCAATATCAGGTCCATTTCGTTATCTAAGCTAATGCGAATAATCTCTTTCATATCCTATAAATTTACTTTGGCAACCAGTACAGACATATCATCTGTACCACGAGCATAATCTTTATAAAGCGCCCCAGCGATAATGTCTGGAGAATGCTTTAAAATCCCTGGCAGACTATTCAAGTTCCACCGTCCCCGCAAGCCATCAGAATGCATAATAAGGGTTTGGTATTTGCTTAATTCAACAACAGAATCGGTCAAAGTACGTGGAATATTTAGGCCTACTATGCCGTTGTAAGGCGTATAGTTTTTTCCCTCTAAACCAGTATAAATTGAGGTAGCTATATTGCCTATTCCACAAAGAAACCATTTTTCCGCTTTGAAATCGAGGTGAGCAATGGTAGCTACTAATCCCCGTGTCTTTTTTACTTCTTGGTGAATATATTGTAGGTTAGCAACAGGACTTCTTTCATGACAGGCTTTAAATGCTGCAATTGCCGTACTCACTGCCTCATGGGCATGACTGCCATGACCTAATCCATCACCTAAAAAGAAAATAATTCCACCATTTATATATTTAACCGCATATCCATCGCCACAAGTGGTTTCGCCCGGCATATTTACCTTCACTGCACCCAACTTAATGCTTTCTTTCCTAGCAAATGTATTTTGTGGATTTTTATAAACTTTACAGTAGACAATCGTTCCCCACTCCTTTAGGGTATAAATCGATGATTCAGAGCTTAAACGCTCAATAGCTCCTAATCCCTGACCAAGGGTCTGTGAGGTAGAGGCACCATCCTTCATCATTTGTATAAGGTTGCTGATGCCCTGCCCTTTGTCTAAGCAGTAAACCTCAAAAAAATCACCTTTAATATCAGTACTTGTGCGGTATAAAAACTCCCCTTCTCCTACAAACTTTACAAGATTTGAAGAAAGTTCAGAAATTATAATATCAATTTCTCCCGTTTTCTGCTGGCTGAAGCCATTAGCAACGCAAAGGTTATGTATTTCACGTTTTACAAAAGACACATAGCTTTTATCCTCTACCTTATAACTGTAAAACACATTATCCATTCTTCCACTTAATTATTGTAACCGTTGTGCCTTGCCCGACCGCAGATTGTATGTTAAATTCATTTACTAGCCTTTTTGTTCCCGGAAGGCCTAACCCAAGACTTTTACCACTGCTATACCCGTCTCTCATTGCCAAATCAATATCAGCGATACCTGGGCCTTTATCACTAAAGACTAAACGAATACCATTTTCTCGACCGTTATTAACCGACTCTATACTTACCGCACCACCACCACCATATTTCAAGAGATTACGTGCAAGTTCGCTTGCAGCAGTTATAAGCTTAGTTTGATTCAAAATACCCATACCAATCTTTACCGCAGCATCTTTTACTTTATTGCGGAAAGGTATTACATCCTGCTCTCGGACAACAACAAATTCTTCTCTATTCTGTATCGTCGTAGTAGTCATCATCATCGCTTTGGTTGTCACTTAATTCTATCTTAGAACGCAATAGGTCCATCCCTTTTTCTACATTAAGTGCCGTCGATACCCCCGTTAGGGTTAATCCTAATTCAACCAAAGTAATAGCAACCGCAGGCTGCATCCCTACGATTACTGATTCTGCGCCCATGATTTTAGACATCATACCGATATTTCCTAATATTCTCCCCATGAAGGAGTCTATAATGGAAACGGAAGAAATATCTATTAATACGCCTTTTGATTCGTATTTTTTAACGGAATTCACAAGGTCTGTCTCCAGATTCTCTGCCAGTTGGTCATACAAGTCTACCTGTATTGTTACCAACAAAAAATCGCCCATTTTTAAAATAGGAATTCTCTCCATAATGTTTATACTCGGCTAATTATTTCTTTTTGATAACTTGAATTTGCAGCATATTGAACGCTGTTTTGAGCGCACTTGCAAGGGTTGATTTGGTAATAATACCAGAAAGGTCTATCCCTAGATGTACTACTATTTGGGCAATCTCAGGTCTAATGCCACTAATGATGCATTCTGCCCCTAAAAGACGTGTAGCACTCACGGTTTTTATAAGGTGTTGTGCCACAAGTGTATCTACTGCTGGAACACCAGAAATGTCAAGAATAGCTATCGTACTACCTGTTTCAACAATTTGTTGTAAAAGACTTTCCATTACAACTTGTGTTCTTGCACTATCAAGCGTACCGATAATCGGTAGCGCAACAATTCCGTCCCAAACCTTGATAACAGGCGTAGAAATCTCTGTTATTTCATCCGTTTGTCTTGATATTATGTCTTCACGCCCTTTAATAAACCCTTCAAAAGTTAACACACTCATGTTATCAACAATCTTACTAATTTTAAGGCTATCAGCGTAAAGTTTTGCAGGATCTGTAACGTTGTTGTACAGTACTTCTAAAAGGGCTTCTTTGAAGGTAAAAAGGTAAAAGCCAGTTTCTCTAGAGGTGTAACCTTGCTTGGCACGAGAAACAGATATGCCCATAAGCACTTCATTTACTTTATCAAACCCGCTGGCATTTTTGTCCTCAAGTGTGGTAGTATTTAATGCGCCTAGGAATGAGTCTACAAGTTCTTTAGAATCTTTAAGCTGATCATCTACATTAAAATATCCTTCTTCTTCTTTTTGCTTTGCTACCCATGCATTGATGATAGCGTCCCTGTTACTCTTTAAAATCTCGATTGTTGGTTTGTCCATTATGCTTTTTTGCTAATTGTAAAAGGTTTACTAACAAATATAGAAAATTTGACTGTGAGAATACACAGAAGTTAACTTTTTAAAATTTTGGTTAGGCTTAATGACTGCATATCATGCAATATCATCGGAAATTAAAAAATATTGTAATAAATCTTAACAGGTTATCAATGTTTTAAAGCAACGATTTAAGAAATATTTAATTGTTATAAAATGATAATCTACAGATTATTTAAAAAACTTGATATTAATCCTAAATATAAACATAAAATAACGCCATTGAAAGCCAATGGCGTTATTTGTCTTTTTGTGGAGAGTATGGGATTCGAACCCATGACCTCTACGCTGCCAGCGTAGCGCTCTAGCCAACTGAGCTAACCCCCCAAAAGAATACTTTGCAAAAGTATCCAATAAGAATTTACGATACAAAGAGGATAGGCAATTTTATTAAAAATTATACCTTATGCCAAAACCTCCTTGTGGATGTGTATAAAAGAAAGCAGGAACTAGTTCTATATAAAGCCCTAATTCAGCAAACATCGTTAGTGGGGAATCTGGAATGCCATATTCTACACCTGCTTCTCCGACGCCACCAATACCTGTATTAGGAATTTGTTTATTGTTCAAGGTATAAGAACGAGAAGTAATTTGTCCACCAAAACCATAATAGCTTCTCAGACCACTATTACCAAGTTCTTGATGCCAAAGATAAAGTCCACTAAATGATACACCTGCTCCATCAAAAGCACCATCTCTGTACGGGCTTCTTAATCCCCAAAGTGCTCCATAAACACCTGCGTTCAACTCTATCGCATTTTTATCATTATTTAAATAATGACGAATCGTTAAACCCGACGGGTCTCCTAGCTTTCCACCTATTGCCCACGTTTTGTATTGTGAGAAGCCTGTGAAACTTACTAAAATCAAGAAAAAGGCTAAAGCATGTTTTTTCATAAGAAATAAGTTTATGATTTATAAGCTTTTAAAAGACCCATCAAATGAGCATTCTCGTCGGTAGTACCTACTGAAATTCTTAAAGAATTATCACATAATTTCACTTTTGAACGGTCGCGGACAATCGTTTTTTGTTCTATTAAGTAATCAAAAACAGCTTTTGCATCTTGGAATTTCACTAATAAGAAATTGGCATCCGATGGAAAAATCTTTTCGACAATGGGTAACTCAGTTAATGAATCTGCTAATAGCTTACGGTTATGATTTAGCGTATTAACGGAATTTGTTACGAAATCAGTATTAGCAATATTCTCTATTAATAATTTTTGTGTAAGTCCGTTTATATTATAAGGATATTTTATCTTGTTCAACAGTTTTATTAGCTCTTCATTCGCAAAAGCCATCCCTAAACGCAAAGATGCCAGTCCCCATGCTTTCGAGAAAGTTTGTAGCACCATTACATTCGGAAAATTATCCAACTCAGGAATAAATGAAGGTTCATCCGCAAAATCATTATAAGCCTCGTCTATGATTACTAAGCCATGTTCGAAATTATCAATAATCGTTAAAATAGCTTCACGATTAATGATATTACCCGTCGGGTTATTCGGGGAACAAATAAAAATTAATTTCGTCTTCGGATTAATTGCTTCAATGATGGCATCAACATCCAATTGATAATCTTCTGTTAAATCAATCTTTTGAATCTGTACATTATTCACAGATGCACTCACTTCATACATTCCATAGGTTGGTGGCAGTATGATGATGTTATCTTCTTTTGGCTCGCAAGTCAGTCTAATAATCAAATCAATGGGTTCGTCAGAACCATTACCAAGGAATATTTGCGAAGCACGACAGCCTTTTATTGGCGCTAATTTTTCTTTAATAGCAGACTGATAAGGGTCTGGGTATCTATTCCAATTTTCGGGCGTAGCCGAGCCTATTGGATTTTCGTTGGCATCTAAAAAAATCCCTTCTTTACCTGTATATTCATCACGAGCAGAAGAGTATGGAGCAAGACTAAGAATATGTTTACGAACGATACTTTGTAAGTTAAAAGTCATAGTTAAAATAATTTACATTCTAATTTTTACCGCATTGGCGTGAGCATCCAAAGATTCTGCCTCAGCCATTTCAATAATTGTTTTTCCGAGGTTTTTAATGCCTGCTTGCGTAATATGCTGTACCGTGATTTTCTTCACGAAGCTATCCAGACTTACGCCTGAATATGCTTTTGCATAACCGTTGGTTGGCAAGGTATGGTTTGTGCCAGAAGCATAGTCTCCTGCAGATTCAGGGGTATAATTTCCTAAGAAAATAGACCCTGCCTGATAGATACTTTCAGATACTTCTTCGGCATTGGCTACCGATAAAATTAAGTGTTCGGCAGCATATTCATTCAACAATGAAAGGGCAATCTCTTGGTTTTCTACCAAAATAGCCTGACTGTTTTCAAGAGCTTTCGAAGCAAATGCTGCTCTTGGCAACTCAGCTAATTGTTTTGTTAGCTCATTATTCACTTCATTAATGATGTTCTCAGAAGTCGAGACTAACAATACCTGTGAATCTATTCCATGTTCTGCTTGCGAGAGTAAATCAGCCGCTACAAAAGCAGGATTAGCCGTATCATCAGCATAAACTGCTACTTCTGATGGCCCAGCAGGCATGTCAATAGCAATACCTTCTTTGTTTACCAACATTTTGGCAGCAGTAACATACTGATTGCCCGGACCAAATATCTTATACACTTTTGGGACTGACTCTGTTCCATAGGCCATCGCAGCAATGGCTTGCGCCCCTCCTATCCTATAAATTTTGGTAATACCACAAAGCGAGGCGGCATACAAAATAGCTGGGTGGTTGGATGGTGTACATAATACCACTTCTCTACATCCTGCAATCTGTGCAGGAATACCCAACATCAATACCGTTGAAAACAATGGGGCTGTGCCTCCGGGAATATATACCCCAACTTTATCAATGCCTACTGTTTTTCGCCAACAAGTAACGCCTTCCATTGTTTCAATCTTTTCAGGAACCGTTTTTTGTGCCTCATGAAATTTATGAATATTGCTATAAGCCTGATGGATGGCTTGCTTTAAATCGTCGGAAAGTAAATCAGCAGCCTTTTCAATTTCCTCTTGAGGCATTTCTATGGATGCTAGGTTTACTTTGTCGAAAGTCAAAGCAAAATCACGAAGAGCACTGTCGCCTTCGGTTTTTACTCTAAACAAAATAGGGGCTACTCGTTGCTCAATCACAGCAATATCCTGTGTTGGGCGCGTAAGTAAGGCTTGATAATCAGACTCTTTGGGATATTTTATAATTTTCATGGAAACTAATAAATCATTTTTTCAATCGGCATTACTAAAATACCTTCTGCACCTGCTTCACGGAGTTTTTCGATATTTTGCCAAAAGTCATTTTCGTTAATTACTGAACTCATCGCCGACCAACCTGCTTGTGCCAATGGAATAATAGATGGCGACTGCATACCTGGTAATAATTTACTGATGGCTTCGATGTTCTCGTTTTTGGTATTCAACACAACATACTTGTTATTTTTTGCTCTTTGAACAGCGTCAATTCTAAATAATATCTGATTCAGGATGTCTTGTTTTTCTGCTGAAAGT
The DNA here is from genome assembly GCF_059416265.1 of Arcicella sp. GW821-FHT09D11. Lineage (NCBI taxonomy): Bacteria > Pseudomonadati > Bacteroidota > Cytophagia > Cytophagales > Flectobacillaceae > Arcicella > Arcicella sp. GW821-FHT09D11. The sequence continues at coordinate 241,594 of NZ_JBWKOV010000003.1, forward strand.
GTTGGGCAACCAATCATGATGGCTTCTGAGCGGAATATTACTTCTACTTCTTTCAACCCATTGCTCAACAATGTACCTCCCGATGAAACAATATCACAAACTGCATGTGCTAAACCAATGCTTGGAGCAATTTCTACTGACCCTGATATTTCATGTATATGCGAAGTAACACCATGTTCTTTAAGATAACTTCCTAAAATAATTGGATACGACGTTGCAATATCTTTGCCTTCTAAATCATCAATGCCTTTGTATTCATCTCCTCTTGGAATGGCAATTGATAAACGGCATTTAGAAAAACCTAATAGTTTTACTTCCGAAACATTTTTATTGCTTTCTACATGAACGTTTTGTCCAACAATACCGATATCAGCTACGCCATCTTCTACATAGCCGGGAATATCGTCATCACGAAGAAACAAAAATTCTGCTGGGAAGTTTGAAGAAGTTGCTTTTAACTTTCCTGCTCCATTATCAAACTTGATTCCGCATTCTTTGAAAAGATTGAGGGAATCCTCACTTAAGCGTCCAGATTTCTGAACGGCAATTCTTAAATTTTGAGTCACTTGTCAGTTATTTATAGTCCACAATGCTAACTTTTCCTAAAAATTATTAATACTGATTGTTTTTGATTTAGGTAAATTGTTAACGGACTGCAAAATTACGGAATCCAGTTTAGCTTTTGACGGCTTTTCTGTAAATTGTCAATAAATCATTCATATTTCTTACTCAACAAGTCTAATAATGAAAAAACTTATCTTGTGGCTATTGCTAATTCCTGTTTTTAGCTACGCTCAAAAATCAGATTCGCCATATCCCTTTACCATTGCTCAAGACAGTGCCTATATTCGTGAAAATTATCAAAAAATGGAATTTATGGTTCAAATGCGTGATGGAATCAAACTTTTTACCCAAGTTTATGCCCCAAAAGACCAAAGTAAAAAGTACCCAATTTTGATGCAGAGAACCCCCTATACTTGTTCCCCTTACGGTACTGATAAATACAAAAAAAGAATTGGCCCTAATCCATTCATGTTAAGAAGTAATTACATCGTTGTTTATCAAGACGTAAGAGGACGCTGGGCTTCGGAAGGCAAATTCGTAGAAATGACGCCACAAGTTGATATAAAGAAAGGTAAAACCGACATCGACGAGTCGTCAGACACGTATGATACAATCGAATGGCTTATCAAAAATATCAGTAATAATAATGGCAAAGTAGGACAATGGGGTATTTCTTATCCAGGCTTTTTTACTTCTGCTGGGGCTATTTCAGAACATCCAGCCCTCAAAGCGTCTTCTCCGCAAGCTCCTATGGCTGACCTTTGGCGTGATGATGCTTTCCACAACGGAGCATTTATGATAGCGGCCAATTTTGGTTTTTATAATTTCTTTCAAGAACAAACCAAACCTACTACAACTCGCCCACCAGTATATTTTGAGACGAACAATCCTGATGGATATGATTTTTATTTGAATGAGGTAAAAACGACCAAAAACTCAGAGGATGGTTTCTATAAAGGACGCAATGTATATTATCATGATAACTTTGACCATCCCGACTATGACGAGCATTGGAAGAAAAGAAATATTTTACCTCATCTAAAAGGCATCAAACACGCAGTAATGGTTGTGGGTGGCTGGTATGACGAACAAGATTTATACGGTACCTTCAATACCTATAAGGCTATTGAAAAGCAAAACCCTACTATCAAAAATATTTTTGTAGTAGGTCCTTGGGTACATGGCGGTTGGGCTGGTTCATCTGGACAAACACTTGCTGATGTAGATTTTGGTTCAAAGGTATCACCTTATTACCAAGAAAACATTGAGGCTAAGTTTTTTCATCATTATTTGATTGATGATTCTAAACCGCTTGATTTGCCAGAGGCTACTCTTTTTGAAACGGGTACTAACAAATGGCGTTCGTTTGATACCTATCCTGCTAAAGGGACACAAGAGAAACTGTTGTATTTCCACCCTAATGGCAAATTATCATTTACTGCTCCAACTGTAGAAAAATCATCATCGACTTATCTTTCAGACCCCAATCATCCTGTACCTTTTTCGGCGAACATAAATGATGGTTTTTCTGCTGATTATATGGTGGAAGACCAACGTTTTGCCTATGCTCGACCAGACGTGCTATCATTTTCAACCAATGTCCTTGAAAAAGACATTACACTTTCTGGACAAATTGAGGCGATGCTTAAAGTATCTACTACGGGGACTGATGCCGACTGGGTCGTAAAAGTAATTGATGTGTATCCAACAGACACACCAGAAAATCCGAAAAAACCAAATATAGTATATGGAAACTACCAACAATTAGTGCGTTCTGAAATTATTAGAGGGAAATATCGTGATAATATTTCTAAACCGAAGCCTTTTGTACCCAATCAAGTAACCAATGTGAAGGTAGAGTTGCAGGACGTATTACATACTTTTAAAAAGGGACATAAAATAATGGTGCAAATCCAAAGCTCATGTTTTCCTTGGTCTGATAGAAACCCTCAGAAGTTCATGGATATTTTTAAAGCTGTACCGAGCGACTACCAGAATGCTACCCAAAAAGTATATCATCAGAAAGCGGCAGCTAGTTATTTAAAGGTGGGAGTATTGGAGTAAATAAAAAAGTTCTTTAAGTGTAAATACTTACCTAAAAAATCCGTAGTATTGAGAAATGCTATGGATTTTTTTATTGGAATGGTTTAAAAACAAAAAAAGCAGACTTACAAAGACTGCTTTTTTGAATTACACTTCATCAACAAACTAAAAACCAAATAAAACTACTTGATATCTTGTAGTCAATCTGATAATTTGAGAATAAAGGTAACAATAAAATTGTGCTTTGACAAAAATTTATCCTCAAAATATATCAAATAATTGGCTGTAGGAGAAGGATTCGAACCTCCACGGTGTGATTAGGTAAAGTACAAAGTCTGGTGGTCAACCCCAGTCCATCTTGCGATGGGCATTACACTTACTTTATTTCATGTTCACCACCCCCGAGACAGGAGGGTACGTCTGCCAAATTTCATCACCCTACAGTGTGGTTGTCATTGTGTTTCTTTCAACTTGACAATGCAAAGTTATGTACCTTTTTAATGTTTTACAAATTTTACATAAAAAAAACTTAAAATTTACATTCTATTCAATTATTGTAGTGATTTATTTAAAATTTGTTAATAATTTCTTTTTGAAAGTGTTGTTTTTTATGAAATTTTAAATTTTATTTGAGTTTAAATACTTAAGCTATGGAAAAGAATGTCGAAATCGACGAAACTGATTTAAAAATATTAGGTCTTTTGATGCAAGACGCCACCATGCCTTATACAGAAATTGGCAAAAAAATCAATGTTTCTGGTGGAACCGTCCATGTAAGGATGGGGAAAATGGAACAGGCTGGTATCGTAAAGGGCTCACAATTGGTGATTGACCATACCAAATTAGGGTGGGACATTGCCGCTTTTCTGGGTATTTATTTAGATAAGAGTTCGTTATATGCAGAAGTAGCCGAACAATTGATTAAAATACCAGAGGTAGTAAGTATAAACTACACAACGGGTATTTATTCTATTTTTGCAAAAATTGTTTGTAGAGATACTGTACACCTCAGAGAGGTATTGCATGATAAAATCCAAAAAGTACAGGGTATACAACGAACAGAGACCTTTATTTCTTTAGAGGAAAGCATCAATCGTTCAGTCCCTTTTAGCTACAAAGGATAGGTATTAAGCATAAATAATCAAAGATTTATAAAAGCCTTTTTAGGAAAATTCTGAAGAGGCGAACTTTTCTTCGATTTTTTGGCTTATTTTTGTAGGATAATTACTACCTACAGCAATGGCAAAAGAAGAAATTGATATATTAGAGGAGGTAACCTCCTCCGAATACAAGTATGGTTTTGAAAGTCACTTCGAAACGGACGAAGTGCCAGCAGGTTTGAGCGAAGACGTAATCAGATTGATTTCAGTAAAGAAAAATGAACCAGAATGGATGCTTAATTTGAGGCTAAGTGCTTATCGTACTTGGTTAACAATGGAAGAACCGAAATGGTCTAACGTGCATTATACTCCTGTTGACTATCAGTCAATTAAATATTATTCAGCTCCAAAGCAAGCTAAAGTATTGGAATCTTTAGATGATATTGATCCAGAATTGCGTGCTACTTTTGAAAAATTAGGAATTTCATTAAACGAACAAAAGCGTTTATCGAATGTTGCAGTAGATGCCGTAATCGACTCGGTTTCAGTAGCTACTACTTTTAAAGCCGATTTAGCGAAAAGAGGCATCATTTTCTGCTCGATGTCGGAAGCGATTCAAGAACATCCTGAACTAATCAAAAAATACTTAGGCTCAGTAGTGCCAGTAAAAGATAATTTCTTTTCTGCCTTAAATGCTGCTGTATTTACGGATGGTTCATTCTGTTATATTCCTAAAGGTGTTCGTTGCCCAATGGAGCTTTCTACGTATTTCCGTATTAATGCTGCTGGGACTGGTCAGTTCGAACGTACTTTAATTGTGGCAGATGCAGGGTCGTATGTTAGTTACCTAGAAGGTTGTACTGCACCACAACGTGACGAAAATCAATTACACGCAGCGGTAGTTGAAATTTTTGCCCATGAAAATGCAGAAGTAAAATACTCTACGGTACAAAACTGGTATCCTGGTGATAAAGAAGGTAAAGGAGGGATTTATAACTTTGTAACCAAACGCGGTATTTGCGATGGTGCAAATTCTAAGATTTCTTGGACACAAGTAGAAACAGGTTCGGCTATTACATGGAAATATCCTTCTGTTATTTTGAAAGGGGATAATTCTATTGGGGAGTTTTATTCAGTAGCAGTTACCAATAATATGCAACAAGCAGATACTGGTACAAAAATGATTCACATTGGTAAAAATACCAAATCAAGAATTGTATCAAAAGGTATTTCGGCTGGTAAATCTCATAACTCGTATCGTGGATTAGTAGAAGTAATGAAACGTGCAGATAATGCTCGTAACTTCTCTCAGTGTGACTCCCTATTGATGGGCGACCGTTGTGGAGCGCATACTTTCCCATATATTGAAGTTAAGAACAAAACTGCTACCGTAGAACACGAAGCGACTACTTCTAAAATTGGTGAAGACCAATTGTTCTATTGTAATCAACGTGGTATTTCTACTGAAGCTGCCGTAGCCTTAATTGTAAACGGTTATGCGAAAGAAGTATTAAACCAATTGCCAATGGAATTTGCGGTAGAAGCTCAAAAGCTTTTAGCTGTATCTTTAGAAGGTTCAGTTGGATAGTCTGTTGAAAAAACTAAGAATGTTTATATAACATCGATAATACTAAAGCTACTGCATCAGCAGTGGCTTTTTTTTATGCCTTTACTGCTTTAATATTGCTTGGTAAAATACTCGTACAATAACGGGTAACTACAGGAGTTGCTCCTACAAGTAATTTCTTATATTGGCATGAGTATTAAAATTCAACATTTTAATACCCGAAAGATTACACGAAAACAATAAGAAATTACCTAATTAAACATGAAAAAAAGATATAATTATTCTCTTACAGTTATGCTGTATTTGCTGTTCTCATTTATGGGGTATATAGCTAATACACAGTCACTTAATATCAAAAATGATGTATTTTGGAATACCAAAGACGGACAACCTATCAACAGTCAAGGAGGAGGTATTTTTAAGTTTACAGACCCCCTCACCAAAGAAAAAAAATATTACTGGTATGGTGTTCATTACAAAGAAGCTGATACTTATCGTAACAATCCATCTGTTACACTCCCTTCTGCTACGTTTGAATCTGTAACCTGTTATAGTTCTACAGACTTGGTCAATTGGACTTTTGAGAGTGATGTGCTAACCCGAGATGAATTAAAAAAGAAAGATGGTGAACGTAGAACATGGGTTGGTCGTTTAGGGGTAGCTTATATTCAAGAGTTACATCAATATGCAATGTTTGTTCAGCATGGCAGTGAGGTATTGATTACTGTTTGTGATACGCCAACGGGACAATTTACTTGGCATCAACAAATAAATATGAAGGAGATGATTGGCACATCAAACACGGGTGACCAAACAGTATTTACGGATGAAGACACTGGAAAATCGTATCTTATTTATTCTTATGGCAAGGGCAGAAACAAGATATATGTTTCTGAAATTGGCATTAAGGAGGGAATGGTTAACTTATTGGATTGTAAGGAAGTCTTTCAGGGAGAAAACCGTGAAGGGAATTGTATGTTTAAGTATAAAGGGAAGTATTACCTCAATGCTTCTAATATATATGGTTGGGATGCCTCATTGGCTTACTACCTAGTAGCTGATGACATCAGAGGGCCTTATGAGACTAAAAAAGGGATGTTGGTAATGAATGGGTCTTCCGATGATTATGCACATGTTACACAAACAGGTTTTTTCTATACCATCAAAGGTACTAAACAAGAAACTGTAGTTTACTGTGGTGATAGATGGGCCAATTTCGCAGGCAATGGTTTGGGGTATAACCAATGGTTTCCGATTTCATTTGATGGAAGTGTACCTCATTTTAATTCGCTTAGTTCGTGGAATCTAAATGCTACGACAGGTGAATGGAATGTGGCTACTGACAACAACTATGCAAAAAATGGTAGTTTTGAAGCAGACCGGAAAACTATTCCATCGCTCGTCAAACCAGTACAATTGCAATTAACAGGTTGGAGTACTTCAGATATAGCAGGTAATAAAATTAGCCTTGACACTACTAGCTCACCAATTTTGAACCATAATAATAGCGAAAACGAAAGGAAAGTTGTTATTGGAGAGAAAAGCCTTGCTATCAGTGATAAGATAAATTTCAAGCGAAAGGTATATCAGGTAATAACCTCTTCTCCTTTTGTAAAATTAGAAAAAGGTAGTTATACCTTAATTGCCAAGATAAAGAATAGTAGTAGCTTTGATAAACTTGAAATGTATGCTACTAGCAATGACAAAACTTTTAAGGTTACGTTTAAAGAAGAAAATACAAGCTGGAAAACGATTAAGATTGAAAACATAGTCATCAAAAATGGGAAGATAGAAATTGGCTTTGAAGCAGAAGGTGCTGCCAATGCTTTTTGTTATGTTGATGATGTATTGTTATTGAAGAACTAACAAACTTTTATTTCTTTAAAAACGATACAATCCAGAATAAAACATAGCTCATCTAAAATAGAGAAGTTTAACAAAATAGCCTCATAGAGGCGATATATTAGTAGCCTAATTGATAAAAGCAGTCCCTTCGAAGCCCCATCGGGGCGAAATATTTCGCCCCGATGGGGCTTCGAAGGGGTCTTAGCAAGCTGATCTTCCTACCGATATAGTGTTCCTAACGGAACTATAATTAGTATATATAAATCAAAAGAAGCAGTCAAAAACTAATTTTTGACTGCTTCTTTATGAATTCAAGTTCGGGATAATTTATGTTTATTTGCCTTTTGGCTTTTCATCTTTTGTAGCATTTTCTTTACTAAAGATGGTTGCTAATTTTTTGCTTAATGCTTCCCCTCTTAGGTTTTTAGCAATGATTTTACCATTAGGGTCTAATAATAAGTTTTGTGGAATAGCCTGAATACCATATAGTTTAGCTACTTCATTGTTCCAAAATTGTAAGTCAGAAACCTGAGTCCAAGTTAATTTATCATCATGGATAGCCTTCAACCATTTTTCTTTCGCATTTGGTTGGTCTAAAGAAACCCCGATAATATGGAAACCTTGGTCTTTGAACTCATTAAATACTTTTACCACATTTGGATTTTCTCTTCTACACGGTCCACACCAGCTAGCCCAAAAGTCGATTAAAAGGTATTTACCTCTTAGTGAAGATAATTTTACAGGTACACCCAATGTATCATTCTGCGTAAAATCTAAAGCTTCTCTTCCGATACCTGTAAGTTTAGCTGTCGTAATTTTTTCTTTAAATTCAACCCCAGCTGGTGACGCCTTTAAAGTAGCAGGCAATAAATTAAAAAGAGGTTCTACTTTTTCTACAATGATTTCATATCCTGCAAAAGTCTTTAATGAATAAAGTGCTACTGGCGAATTTGGATTTTTCTTAATATAGCTACCATATACGTTTTCTCTCTGTATTTCATCCAATGAATCAATAGAAGCTTCTACCCTATCCATCGCCGCTTTTTCTTTATTTTTTGAATACTCTGAGTATTTTTTATAAAGTGCCTCTAGCTTACTTTCATAAGGTTTTGAAGCAAGATTCAATTTTTCAAACTCGATATGCGATTTTGAACCTTTCACGCTAACATTTGAAAACGAATCTACACTTGCTACAGTAATAATGCCCGGCTCCAGGAAAATAGCTGCTGTATTTCTTTGAGCAAATTTAGCTTTTTTGTTCGCTGTATTTTTTGCGGTGAATTGTACCCTAGTAGGGTCTGTCAGAGACAATTTGAAAGAATATGCCCCTTTAGCAACCAAAGAACTATCTGTTACTCTTTTGCCATTCGCGGCATACGTAGCATATACGATATCGATCGTATCTTTAACATTTTTAATCGTACCTTTTACTTGAATAGTAGGTTTTGCAGGGCTTTGTGCATTTGTTAATAAAGGTAATGCACATAAAACTGTGAAAAATAGTTTTTTCATGAAGAGGAATTTTAGTTTAAATTATTGATGAACGTATAACGCCATTAAGAAATTATATTGAACAAATATAATACGTATAATGTATTTACACTAGAGATTTAGTAGTTAAATCATTTTTTACCACTTATATCCTTCATTCTTAGGCAGGGACTTAAGTCCTACTGATTACCCACATCTTTTAAAAAGTTGAAATGGAAATGTTATTATTGATCAAATTAGCTTAAATGTACATAAATAGTCTTTAAAACCAAGCGTTGAAGCTCTTATCTCTAGCGAGAGACTTAAGTCCCTCGCTAGAGATAAATATCTGATTATTAATGATTTAAAAACTTATGGTTAATCAGTAGGACTTAAGTTCCTACTTAGCGATAAAACATGGTGAACTGAACCTTTTTAAAAGACCTCCACTACTTGTTCGTCCTTCGCTTTTTCTTCCAAATACACCAATATTCCTTCTACATTGACATGCCCCATCGCTCGGTAAATATTCATGTATTGTCGTACTTGGGTTTTATGAGATTCAGATTTTGAGCCTGTTTTATAATCCAAAATCACGATTTTATCTTTTAGTCTTACTACTCTATCAGGACGAAGAGGCTTGCCTTTGGGCATCAAAATCTCCCTTTCATTCTTGATAGACTCTTCGGCTACCTCAAAAAGTGGCTTGATATTGGGCAAACCCATGATATTTTCCAAGGTTCGCTTTAGTCCTTCTATCTCGGAAGCAATTATCAATCCCTCTCTAAGAATTTCTTGTAGGGCATAATCAGTATCATGATACGTTTTTATTTTGGCAAAGGCAGCATGCACTTTATTGCCATAATCTTTACTTTTCTCAAAGGTTTCTAAGTCAAAAAGGCGTTCAGCACTTTGCCGTAGTCTCACTTTATTGCTCCGTTCAAAACTGGTGATTGCACTGATTTCAATCAACTCTTCCTTTTTCTCTTTCGTAGCTTTTATCGGCTTATGTGTTCCTTGATAAACAACCTCAAAATGATTCTCTCCTTCTTCAATAAATGGACAGTTGACAAATTGATATAGCTGATTTCCGACTGTTTTGCCAAAATCTTTCACATTTTTCTTTACAATCAAATAAAGTCTATCAGTAGGGCGTGTCAATCCTACATACAGCATATTCAAGCTTTCTAAAAAGGTCTTTTCTTTTTCGGCTTTGTATTGACCAACTACAAAAGTTTGTTCTAATGCTTTGGATATTCTGAGCGGGGCATTCTTTAAAGTTTTTTCTATAGAACCACTAACAACAATCAATTCATTTTCCTCTGGTAAATCTGCCCAAATCTGTGTTCTCAAGTTAGTATCAGTACTCCAATTGCAATAAGGAATGATTACGACTGGAAATTCTAATCCTTTAGATTTGTGAATACTCATTACAGTCACAGCCGCTTGTCCTTCTGGTGTAGAAATAGAAAGCGTTTCCTTTTTTATTTCCCAAAACTGTAAAAAATCGGTAAGGTGAGTACTCTTTTTAGTCTGAAACTCCAGAATAACATCCAAGAACCTAAAGAGGAAATCTAAGGCTTTATGATGTTCAAAAAGGAAGAAAGTATTAATGATTTTCTCCGCAATTTCATACAAAGCCATTTGTTGTAAAGCAAAAGACTCTAATGAATATCCTTGTGTTTCAATCAATTGATAAAACAAAGCAATATCTCCTGATTCGATAGACTGTTTAATAATCTGATTATCATCAGTATCAGGAATTTTGTTCAACACTACCCGATAGAACAAATAAATTGCCTCGTATTTAGATAAAGTATTATCAGGATTTTGAATTACTTTCATCAAAGAAACGACTAAATTAACCGCCTCTGAAGCATTTAGATTAAGAGAATCTGAAGATATTACATCTATATTGGCATCTTTCAAGGCATTGGCGATAATTCTACCATGCTTATTTTTCCTACATAATACAGCAATGTCTGCGTAGTTATATCCTGCCCCTAGTGCCTCCTCAATCAATGCCATAATACGCTCGAACATCAATTCATCTTCATTTTCTCCTTGCATAAAATCAATCTCTACATGCCCGCCCATTTTGGGATTTGCCGGCACTTGCTGTGCAAAGAATTCATCATAGACCATCGGTAAGGATGGTGCAATGCTTTCATTTTCGGGAGATGCCTTAATGAAGTTAAATAAGTCGTTATTAAACGTAATTACTTCCTGAGTACTTCTATAATTGGTACTTAGGTTTTCGGGTTTAAGGTATGGACGGATACTAGCGTACCTTTCCACCAAAAAATCGTTGTCTTCATTTCCTATTATCAATCTTTCCAGATTGTCTTTATGCAAATGCACAATCAATTCCATTTCTCCTCCTCTAAAACGATAGATAGACTGCTTGGCATCGCCTACGGCTAAGTTGAAATGTCCATTGGCCAAAGAGTTTTCAACCAAAGGCAAGAAATTATGCCATTGTAGTGTAGAAGTATCTTGAAATTCATCAATCAGGATGTGGTTATATTTTTCGCCCAATCGCTCATAAACAAACGGTATGGGTTCTTTCATCACAATTTCAAAGATTTTCCTATTAAACTCTGAAATGTGAATTTGCCCACTTTCGCTTTGAATCGAGGCAATCTCTTTTTTTAGCTGACTGAGTAAAGCTAGTTTTTTAGTCTGTTTAAGAATCTCTTTAAAAAGAACATATTTTGCTCTTTCAGTTTCTTGAATTGTAAAAACGCTACTTAGGTAAATTCCTAACTCATCGGCAATTCCATCAATAATAACTTTAATACCAGTTTTTTGAGATTTTGAATACCAAAGGTTTTCGTCAATTGCTTTTTTGACATAAGAGTTAGCCGTAGTAAAAACGTCGCTTTCCAATTTCTTAAAAAAAATCCCTACACCCGACCTGCTCTGATAAAAATCCATTACATCTATACCTGCTGATGCAATACTTTCTAAAGCTATCTGAGCAATGGTTTTAATCTTAGTTTCAAGGTGTTCACAGAAAGCTTTTAGCTGTTCTTCTATCAGTAAAAAATCCTCCGCTTCTAAATCTGCTATTTTGTCGATAGCATCTTGGTGTTGGTCAGACAAAAGGTTTTTGCCAAAAATAGACAATTCATCCGCCAAGCCATTCCAAGATTTGCCTTCATCTGCTTTTTCCATGGCAAAGCTTCGGATAGACAACGTAATCTGCTCGAAATGTTCGGTATTTACTTTTTGTAATAATTGCTCCACAGCCGCATCAAGCAATACTTCAGAATCGAGGCTTACTTCGAAGTTGAAGGGAAAATCCAATTCTTCTGTAAAAGCTGATACTATTTTTTGAACAAAGGAATCTATGGTAGAAACAGAAAAATTAGCATATTCATGGATGATATGCTTGAAAGTCTTTGAAGCCCTGAGTCGTAATTCATCCTCATCAATATCTATTCCTTCTTGTTGTAATTCATCTAAAATTTGGTTAAAAATTCCATTTGAATCTTCTTGATCTTGTGGGTCGTCGCTCGAAAATTGATGAAGATATTTTAAGATTCTCTCTTTCATCTCACCCGCAGCTTTATTGGTAAAAGTAACAGCCAGAATATGATTGAAATAAAAAGGAGAAGTAGTTCTAAGAGCTAATTTGATGTACTCCTTTGCCAAAGTATAGGTTTTTCCCGAACCAGCAGAAGAGGAATATATTTTAAATTTAGGGCTTTGCATGAGATGTTTTATGAATTCGGCTTTCGGTCTTCAGCTGTCAGATTCTGGCTATTTTTCAGATTTTATATATCCCAAAACCATTATCATTGATTACTTAATTTAAAATATATTATCTTAAAGTCATTATTCCTAAAGTCCTTTATCCTAAAATCCTGATATAATCTTGCAAATTACGAAAAGAACTTAAATTTGTTGAATATTATCTCCCCTCATCATGCAACAAACATTTATTACAAACGATGCCATAATCTTCGGATTATTATTGGGTATCATTTATTTTACCTTTTATACCTCATCCCTCGAAAATCGTTTTTGGAAACGTTTCTATACATTCTTTCCCAGTATTTTGGTTTGTTATTTTGTCCCGGGCTTACTAAATGCCTTTAATATTGTTGATGGTGAACACTCTAAGTTATACGATGTAGCCTCAAAATATTTACTCCCAGCCTGTTTGTTGTATTTCACTATTAGTATTGATTTTGATGCCTTGAAACAATTGGGTGGAAAAGCTATTATTGTTTTTTTAGCAGGAGCTTTAGGTGTAATGATTGGCGGTCCAGCCTCGCTTTGGATAGTAAAAATGATTAGTCCCGAAACAGTAGCAGGTGAAACGTGGAGAGGCTTAGCCACGATAGCAGGAAGTTGGATTGGTGGAAGTGCTAACCAAACGGCATTGAGAGAAGTATTTAACCCACCTGCCGAAATATTCTCTCAGGCTATTGCCATTGATGTACTTACAGCCGAGCTTTGGTTAGCGTTATTGCTATATGGTGTGGGACACGCCACTAAAATAGACAAATGGTTTCGTGCAGATACACGTGCTGTAGATGATGTAAGAATAAAAATTGAAAAGAGAGCCAAAGAAAACGCCAAAAATCCGACGGTACAAGATATACTGTTAATACTATTTATCGGCTTTGGAGCTACCGCACTGGCTCATGCTTGTGCGGATATAATAGTCCCTTTTATAGAAAACAATTATCCTAATCTTAAAAAATTCAGCCTTACTTCGTCTTCATTTTGGGTTATTTCTTTAGTGACAATCTTTGGTTTAATACTCTCGCAAACTAAAGCAAGGCAAATTGAGGATGTAGGAGCCTCTAAATTTGGGTCGATATTCTTATTTATTTTAATAGCTACTATTGGCATGAAAATGAACATCTTTGCAGCCTTAGAAAAACCACAGCTTTTTCTAGTAGGCATTATCTGGATGTTGTTGCATGCTAGCTTCACGTTGATTGCTGCTTACATTACCAAAGCACCTTACTTTTTTACAGCTGTTGGCTCACAAGCTAATGTTGGTGGGGCAGCTTCTGCTTCGGTAGTGGCAGCAGCTTTTCACCCTTCTTTGGCATCAGTAGGTGTCTTACTCGCTATTCTAGGGTATGCGCTAGGTACTTATTGTGGTTATTTAACGGGATTAATGATGCAGTGGGTGGTTTCTTAGTTGTGAGTTTTGAGTGAGGAGTTTTTAAATATTGAGTAATGAGCAATCTTTCCCCTAAAATACTATAGTCAACACTCAACTCAAGACTCATAACTCACCATTCTCAACTCCAAACGCTACAGCACTTTTTTTAGCCTACTCAACGACTGTGGGGTAATGTTGAGATAAGAGGCAATAATATGTTGAGGAATCTTCTTTTCAACGGCTGGGAATTCAATAAGTAGTTTTTTATAGCGCAATGTGGCGTCATCGAGCATAAAAGAACGTACTCTATTTCTTTCATCACAAAAATATATTTGGTTGATAATTCTACCTGCACGCTCCCAACCATGGAATTTTTCAAAAAGCCATGTTAGCCGTTCATAAGTAATATATAATAATTTACAATCTTCTAGGGCGTCTAGATAGTCTGTCGAAGGTTGTTGTAATGCAAAACTTACTTGCTCTGTAAAGATAGTTCCATCAAAGGCGAAATTGAAGGTTCTATTGTGTTCACCAGCAACTTTAGTATAAGCCCTGAGCGTTCCCTGCAAAATGAAATATATTTCATTACAAACATCTCCTTCTTTAAGCAGGATGTCTCCTTTCTTGCAAGTTTTGTATTGTACTTTACTCAAAAATGATTTTACTTCCCTTTCAGAGAGTACCACAAACTTATTGAGGTATTCCACGAGAGGGAAAATTTCAGGAGTAATTTTCATGGCGGTTTAAGTTTTAATGACTTTTTTGATTTATTTAGATAAAAAATACTTAAACAAGTTTTATTCTTATCTCTTTTCTAATTAGTTATTATCTTTTTCAAAGTTAAGGACGTAATTTTGTAAAATGTATAAGCAAAACCTGTATTACGGCGAGTAAGTTATACAGCATCATGAAATAAATCAATACCGTAAAATAAATAACGTGAAAAACATTCGTAACTTTTGTATTATTGCCCATATAGATCACGGAAAGAGTACACTCGCTGATAGATTAATTGAATTTACAAATACTGTACAAAAACGGGATATGCAAGCTCAATTACTGGATGACATGGACTTGGAGCGTGAGCGTGGTATCACAATCAAATCGCATGCGATACAAATGAATTTTCCTTATAAAGGAGAAGAATATGTATTTAATTTGATTGATACACCTGGTCATGTGGATTTTTCTTATGAAGTTTCACGATCAATTGCTGCTTGTGAGGGTGCTTTGCTTATTGTGGATGCTGCCCAAGGAATTGAAGCTCAGACTATCTCGAATCTTTTCTTGGCATTAGGGCATGACTTAGAGATTATTCCTGTATTAAATAAAATTGACTTACCAGGGGCAATGCCTGAGGAGGTAAAAGACCAAATTGTAGATTTATTAGGCTGTGACCGCGATTCAATCATCCATGCTTCTGGTAAAGAAGGTATTGGTATCGAAGATATTTTGGTTGCTGTAGTCGAAAGAATCCCTGCTCCAAAAGGTGACCCTTCCGCTGAACTCCAAGCGTTAATCTTCGACTCTGAATTTAACTCATACCGTGGTATTGAAGTAATGTTTAGAGTATTCAATGGTGAAATCAAAAAAGGTGATAAGGTAAAATTCATTGCTACAGGGAAAGAATATTTTGCAGATGAAATTGGTACACTTCGTTTAGAAAAAGAGCCAAGACTATCTATCAAGGCTGGAGACGTAGGATATTTGATTTCTGGTATCAAAGAAGCCAAAGAAGTAAAAGTAGGTGATACGATTACGCACCGTGACCGTCCTTGTAAAGAATCTATTCATGGTTTTGAAGAAGTAAAACCAATGGTTTTTGCAGGTATTTATCCTGTTGAGACTACTGAATTTGAAGATTTGCGTGATGCAATGGGCAAACTTCAATTGAACGATGCTTCCTTAGTATGGGAACCAGAAACATCAATGGCCTTAGGTTTTGGTTTCCGTTGTGGTTTCTTAGGAATGCTACACATGGAGATTGTCCAAGAACGTTTAGAGCGTGAATTTAACATGACTGTAATTACCACTGTTCCTTCGGTGAAATTCAATGTTAAATTAACAAATGGAGAAGAACTATGGGTATCAGCGCCATCTGAACTACCTGAACCAAACTTGATTGACCACGTAGAAGAACCAATCATCAAAGCACAAATCATTACTAAATCTGATTATGTAGGTGGTATCATGAAATTGTGTTTGGATAAACGAGGTGTTCTTTCTAACCAAATTTACCTTACTTCCGACCGTGTAGAATTGCAATTCGACTTACCACTTTCAGAAGTTGTATTCGATTTCTTCGATAAATTAAAGACTATTTCGCGTGGCTATGCTTCTTTGGATTATGAATACAAAGGCTATCAAGAAGGCGAAATGGTGAAATTAGACGTAATGTTAAATGGTGAAAAAGTAGATGCTCTTTCTGCCATCGTACACCGC
This sequence comes from Arcicella sp. GW821-FHT09D11, assembly GCF_059416265.1. Taxonomy (NCBI): domain Bacteria; kingdom Pseudomonadati; phylum Bacteroidota; class Cytophagia; order Cytophagales; family Flectobacillaceae; genus Arcicella; species Arcicella sp. GW821-FHT09D11. The sequence goes on from NZ_JBWKOV010000003.1 coordinate 257,753, forward strand.
GACAAAGCTTATGAATGGGGAAAACGTCTATGTGAAAAATTGCGTGAATTGTTACCAAGACAACAATTTGATATTGCTATTCAAGCGGCTATCGGACAAAAAATCATTGCTCGTGAAACGGTGAAGGCATTGAGAAAAGACGTAACTGCCAAATGTTATGGTGGTGATATTTCTCGTAAAAGAAAATTATTAGAGAAACAGAAAAAAGGTAAAAAACGTATGCGTCAAGTAGGAAACGTAGAAATTCCACAAGAAGCATTTATGGCTGTTTTGAAATTAGATTAATCTTATTGATTAACTATTTCCGTTATCCACTAATTGTTATCAGTAATAAGCTGACAATTAATGGATAACGGATTCTTTATTTTAGTCCCACTTAATATAATACCTAATTAGTAACTTTACTGTCCTACACCATTCCTAACTCACTAACTCACTAAATCACTAAATCACAACTAATTTTCACAACTAATTTTCACAACTCCACCATCATCATCATTAACTTTTCTAACTCTTTTGTCGCTGACCCATAATCTGAATTATATTTATTCAGCATTAACGAAAAGCACATTAATTCGCCATTTTTCGCCGTAAAATATCCAGCATAAGCTCTTACGCCTTCAATTGAACCACTCTTTGCCCTTACATTGCCAACAGCTTTTGATTTTTTCCCTAAATGAGCCACCGTTCCTGATTCGCCGACCACAGGAATAGACTCATAAAATGATTTAAATGATTTTTCAGTGTACATCGCTTTCAAAATATCTGTCATGTTGGCAGGTGTAAGACTATTCGTAGGTGATAGACCGCTCCCATCTTTTACATTAAAGCCCGATAAATTAAGTCCCCTGTTTTGCCAAATTTGTTTCAATCCTTTTACGGCATCTTTCGTAGTGTTACCGAATGAATAAGATACCGAAAAGGTTTTCAAAAAAGCCTCCGCATATAAATTAATACTTTGGTAGTTACACGCTTTTGCTAGTTCTTTAAGGGCTGGTGACGAATAGCTGGCAATATTCATCGTTTGAAATGACTTCTGAAAAGTAATTCTCTTTTTACTTACTTCCATGGATGATAGCGGACTTTCATACACCTTGATGCCTAATTCCTCCAATTTTTTCTGTAAGAAATATGCTGCAAACAAGGGCGGGTCAGGAATAGAGCCTTTTACTGAAAAGGTATCTCCTGCTGGTACATAGCCTTGCATCACTAAAATATCTTGATAAGGCGTACTGTATATATTTACTTGATCTCCCGTATGAGGCTTATCTGTTTGTACCCTATTGATTTTCTGATAATATGGTAGGTCTGGATTGGTTTTAACCAACGGAGCCTCTGCTAGATAAGTACTTGGTTTGAAAGTAGCATAAAATAAGTTTTCATTGATATTTAATCCATAAGCCCCAGCACCATAATAATTACCTATATCTCCCCAAATCCACGTATCGGGCAATACATTTTCTTCAAATACCCCCCCGTCAGCAAATACCCTTCCTCTAATTTCCTTAATTCCTAAAGCCTTGATTTTTTGTGCCCATGTCTCAAACAAAACCTTATAGTCCATTTGTTTGTCTATTCGTCCACTTCCGAAAGAAGGGTCACCACCACCTTTGATGATAATATTACCAACTAATATAGAATCTGTAATTTGTCCGCTATAATCCAGCTTAGTAGTATAGGTATAATCTTCCCCTAAGGTTGATAATGCGGTAGCAGACGTAATTAGTTTTAATGTGGAGGCTGGAGCAAGACTTTTCTGGGAATTATATTCTACTAAAACTTTATTATTTGTTACTGATTTGATGCATACTCCTACCATCCCATTAGCCATAAACGGCGTAGTAGCTAACCCATTAACATATTGTTGAAATCGTTCTTGAGAAGGAGTATTTTCAAGCGAATCAGGTTTATTTGATAAAGTCAGGATATGCAAAATACTTAACAAAAATAGCTTCATAGAGTATTGTAAGGATTATTGATGAATGTTGATACCTAACAAAGATAAAGAAAATGAGCTAATAAGCTAATAATTTGTATCCTGAGTAGCGTGATTAAAACGTGATAGCATTTACGCTTATTATTAGCCTATAATAAGCGTAAAAATAATTTTGTTATTGAATAAGATTTTCGCTATGTTTATAATATAAAATAACATAGTAGCAATATGTTATTCATTTTCTAACACTTATAAATTACAAAGCAATGTATTTACTCATTAAACAGACAAGAATAGTCTAAATCTATCGCAAGTAAACTCCTATTTCACTTGCCTGTTTCCCTCAATTTATACCTCCTTTCGTAGGTAAAATTTTAGCGCTTATTTTATATACGCATCATTAACTTTTTTATTTTACAGACGCTGAATGCAAGCACCCAATATAAAAACAGGGTGTACTAAAAAACATAACGAGTAATAAATCAAATACAAAAAACGATATGCACTACTACTTAAAAGCTTTACAAAGCTATGCTACTTTCAACGGCAGAGCTAGGAGAAGCGAATATTGGAATTTTATATTTGTCAACTTAATTTTTTCATTTATAGCTATCATAGCAGACCATATTTTTCGGATTGCGATGCCCTTAATTGGTTATGGTCCTATTACATTTTTGTATTCATTAGCTGTATTTTGTCCCGCTTTAGGAGTATTGGTTAGAAGACTTCACGATGTCGGAAAAAGTGGATGGTTTGGCTTAATCATATTTATACCATTGGTAGGGTTAGTGTGGTTGTTTGTACTGTTAGTATCAGAAGGCAACGCTGGCGAAAATGAATATGGTACAAACCCTAAAGAAGAAGTAGAACAGTATAAAGATTTATAATACATTACAAAATTTTACTATAACCCATGGAGCCCAGAGACCATCATAAAACGGGGCGGAATCGAAAAGCCAAACGAGTAGAAAAAACACAAAATCTATACTATTCAAATGAATTATTATTTACAAGTTTTACAAAACTATGCTACATTTAGCGGCAGAGCCAGAAGAAGTGAATACTGGTATTTCATGTTATTTAACACCCTTTTTTGTTTTATAGCTGCTATTATATGCATGGCAATTTACGGTTTTATAGGCGGCATTTTTGTTTTTTATATAGTGTCTTTGCTTTATCAGCTAATTATATTTATACCTAGTATTGCTGTTATTGTTAGGCGATTACACGATATTGGAAAAAGTGGTTGGTATTTTTTGGTTTCGCTCATACCAGTTGCAGGGGCAATATGGTTACTAGTACTTTTAGTAACTGAAGGAGAACCTTATGATAATGAATATGGAGCTAACCCTAAGGCGGTAACAACTGATGAATTGATGTATTAATGTTGAGATTAGTTCTATTAATTACCTAAAAGAGTAAAGCATTTTTAATGATATGTTATAAATGCTATTTTGATAAAATTACCCAAACCTAAGCAACTAATAATTTCAAAATGCTACAACATTGGTGTTGTAGCATTTTATTTTTATACGTCTTTATTTCCTCCACAAAAATGTGATTCCTATAAATAAAAAAGGCTTATAAAATTGTTTAACGACAATTTTATAAGCCTTTTTACTATACTAAAATATTACTATTTCTTCTTTTTCTTAGGGTCAGTTTGTTGAGTTTTTTGTGTTTCCTCAACAGCCTTCATTTGCTTAGAAATGTATTCTGAGAAACGAGATTTCTTCACACCGCCTGCAGCAATTTTCTTACGATTTTCTTCTAAAACTGCTTTGATTTTATCTTCATCTACAAACTTACGAATACCAATTTGTTGTCCGATAGTTACTAAGTTGGAAACAAAATAATAGAAGCTCATACCAGCAGGTAAAGAGTTCATTACGAACATGAATATCACTGGCGTAACATAAGCCATTTTCTTCATGTCAATCGGTTGTCCTGTTTGGTCTGGCGTATTTTGGTTGTTATAATAACCATAAGCAATACTTGAGAGCGTCATCAATAAGGTAAACAAACTGATGTGGTTACCATACAATGGAATACTGAACGGTAAAGTAGCGATAGAGTCGAAAGTAGAAAGGTCATTTGCCCATAAGAATGATTGCTGACGCAAGTTAATCAAGTTCGGGAACAACATAAATACCGCCATCAATACTGGCATCGTGGCTAAGACGGGAACACAACCACTCAGTGGGCTTACGCCTACTTCGCCATACAATTTCATTTGTGCTTGCTGTTGTGCTGCTGCATCATCACCTACTTTCTCTTTGATAGCATTCAATTCTGGCTGTAAAATTCTCATTTTAGCCATACTTACATACGACTTATAAGTAAGTGGTAATAACGCAAATTTGATAATTAATACTAACGCAATAATTAACAAACCATAATTACTGAATACTGTTTCTAACACATTAAAAAGCGGAACGAATACATAACGCGTAATTGGCAAGAAAATATCATAACTCAATTTTACATTTTTCCCAAAGCCTGGTGCTACGTTTTTGATGATATTATAATCGTTAGGACCAAAATACCATTGATAATTTCCTTTGCCTGATTTTAAGTCTGCCAAATCCAAATCCATGTTAGCTCTCAATGTCTTGATATTAACAGAATCAGTTTCGTTGGCAGTAGCTACAATCTGTGCTTTTTGAATCGGTGCATTTTTAGTAATAAAGCCCGATAAGAAGTATTTTTTCTTGAATGAAACCCATTTCAAAGGCTTATCTAACGATTCTTCTTTTGAACCCGTTGGTGTTTCTGCCAATTGATCAAAATCTTCATCTTCGTTCAATAGGTAATTGACAGTAGCTTTACGGTTTTCTGTTAAATCTTTTTCGGTTGGACGAACATTTTCAATCCAGTTTAATTTAGCCGATTCGTTTTTCAACAAACCATCCAAACCTTGTAGCTTCACATCTTGGTCTAACAAAAAGCCTTCTCCGCCTAGTGTATAAGTCTGTTCGATACTTTGTCCGTTGGCTAAGTTTAAAGTAAAGCTAACTTTTTGCGATTGTCCTTCTGCAACCACTCCACCTTTAGAAGCAGTAGTAAAGTACAATTTATTCAAATCAACATTTCCTTTTGTAGTTGGAAGGTCAAAAGTTACTTTATCAAAAGCCTCATCAAAAATCACAAGAGGTTCTTTTTTCTGGCTAGCAAATGAATTGTAAGTCTCGTAATTCTTTAATAATACTTGTTTTACCTTACCACCTAAAGTAGTAAACACTACTTTAATGTCTTTATTTTCTAAAACAAGTTCTTGTGCAGTACCTATGGCAGCCGATGCGAAATCGCCAGCGGCAGCTTTTAAAGCAACTGAATCCACCGTTGCAACTTTATGTACAGTGGCAGTTTGGGCTACTTTAGCTTTCTCAGGTGCTTTTTCAGGTTCAACCTTAGGGGCTAGGAAAAACTGGTATCCCAGCAACATCGCCATTATCAACAACAGCCCCGTTACTTGATTTTTGTCCATCATTATTTTAGTAAATTTGTCTTTTTTCGAGTTTTGTGCGGTTATACACTCATCGGTTATCTTTAATTGTTGTCGGTTTTATTCTCTAAGTATCTATTTTCCTAAAAAACCTGAACGAAATGTAAAAACTTTCTATCAAATAAAACCGCCAAAGCTTTTGACTTTAGCGGTGCAAAATTACGACTTATCTTTTATTAAATCATTTTAAATGATAAAAGGTTACTTAGAACTTGCTTTCATCAAAGGAATAGCATTTTTCAAAGCAGCTTTTACAAAGTGAACAAATAATGGAGCAGGGTTTGCTACATTCGATTTGTACTCTGGGTGAAACTGTACACCAATAAAGAATGGGTGGTCTTTTAATTCAACAATTTCTACTAAACCAGAATCTGGATTAATACCTGTTGGCACCATTCCTGCATTTTTAAAGCGTTCTAAATAGGCATTATTGAATTCATAACGGTGACGGTGGCGCTCCTGAATGTTCAATTTACCATATACATGGTGTGCTAAAGAGCCTTTTTCTAATTTACAAGAGTATGCACCCAAACGCATCGTTCCACCTTTGTTCGTAATAGATTTTTGTTCTTCCATCAAATCAATTACTGGGTATGGTGTTTCTTTGTTCATTTCAGATGAGTGAGCATCTTCTAAACCAACTACGTTTCTAGCATATTCAATTACAGCACATTGCATACCCAAACAAATACCAAAGAAAGGAATTTTGTTTTCACGAGCATATTTTACAGCGTTGATTTTACCTTCGATACCTCTTTCGCCAAAGCCTGGGGCTACTAAAATACCATCAAGGCTTTCTAGTTTCTTGCGATAATCGCCTTCTACTAAGTTTTCAGAAGAAATCCAAACTACATTTACTTTCGTTTCATTGACAGCACCTGCATGAATTAATCCTTCAGAAATAGATTTATAAGAGTCTTTCAGTTCAACATATTTACCAACCAAACCGATTGTAATTTGTTCTGTTGGGTTTTTAAGTTTGCCTAAGAAATTCTTCCATTGTTCTAAGTCAGCGTCTTTATCATTATAAATATCTAATTTATATAAAGCACGTTGATCTAGTTTCTCTTTACGCATCAACAAAGGCACATCATAAATCGTTTCTGCATCCATCGCTTCGATTACATCATTTGGCGAAACGTTACAGAAAAGAGCGATTTTACGACGCATTTCCTGTGGAATTGGGTGTTCTGTACGACAAACAATAATATCTGGCTGGATTCCATATTCAGACAAAGCACGTACTGAGTGTTGTGTTGGCTTAGTTTTCAATTCACCTGCAGCAGCGATATAAGGTACTAATGTTAGGTGAATGAAAAGCGTATTTTTCTCTCCTAAATCCCATTTTAACTGACGAGCAGCCTCGATAAAAGGTAGAGATTCGATATCACCCACACAACCTCCTAATTCAGTAATGACAATATCGTACTGCCCAGTAGCACCCAACAAAAGAATATTTTGTTTGATTTCGTCAGTGATATGCGGAACTACTTGAACAGTTTTTCCTAAATAATCACCACGACGTTCTTTTGTAATTACATTAAAATAAACTCTACCAGTGGTAATGTTATTTCCCTGTGAAGTAGGCACGCCCAAAAAACGCTCATAATGACCCAAATCAAGATCCGTTTCCGCTCCGTCGTTGGTTACATAACACTCACCATGCTCATAAGGGTTTAACGTTCCCGGATCAATATTGATATATGGATCCAATTTTTGGATAGTTACTGATAGCCCTCTAGCCTGTAATAATTTAGCTAATGATGAAGCAATAATTCCTTTTCCTAAAGATGAAGTTACACCGCCCGTAACGAAAATATATTTTGCGGTTTTAGGTTGCCCTTTACCTGACATTGTAATAAAATTGAAGTTTGAATTTTTCTAAGAGGATGTGTACAAAAATTGTACAGAGGAAGAATGGAGTTCCGCAACCCTTAGTTACGGGATACAAAGTTAGAGAATTTTCAGCGAAGTATTTCGTCTTTTTTTGAATAAAGACTTAACTCTTTTCTTAAACACCACAACAACGCATTGATTTACAGTAAATTACATTTACAAATATTTAAGAATTAAAATTAAAGCTTAACAAAATGGCAATTTGGATAATGTAATTCACAGATGAGGTGACCATTATCAATAAAGCACTGCCATTTGATTTTTATCCTAACATTAATTATCTTCTTAACAAAATCCTAAAGGCTTTATCTCTACTAATTCAGCAGTCTTTTGTACTTTTGTGAGTATAACCAGAAATTATTACTTAAAAATAACAAAAGCAATTATGTTAAAATCTGTTCCTTTCGACCAAACCCATGCTTTTTCTTTACTGACAAAGCACAAATCTGAAATTGATGCTACTTCTATAAAAGAACTCTTCGCAAATGATGCCGAACGATTTGATAAATTCTCAATTCGTTTTGAAGACATTCTTGTGGATTATTCTAAAAACATACTCAACGAAAAAACAAAAGCTATCTTAGTGGCTTTGGCCAATGAATGTGAATTGGACGATGCTATCGAAAGAATGTTTACTGGCGATACAATTAACCAAACTGAAAAGCGTGCTGTGTTGCACGTTGCCCTAAGAAACCGCTCTAATGCTCCTATTGGTGTAGATGGCAAGGAAATCATGCCTGATGTAAATGCTGTTTTAGAGAAAATGAAAGGTTTTTCTGTAAAAGTAATTTCTGGTGCTTGGAAAGGATATGCTGGCGAAGCCATCACTGACGTGGTGAATATTGGTATTGGAGGTTCTGATTTAGGCCCTGTAATGGTTACAGAAGCCTTGAAGCCTTATAAAAATCATTTGAATTTACACTTTGTTTCTAACGTAGATGGTACGCATATTGCCGAAGTGTTGAAAAAAGTAAATCCAGCTACTACCCTTTTCTTGATTGCGTCTAAGACATTTACTACGCAAGAAACCATGGCCAATGCTCATTCGGCTCGTAACTGGTTCTTGGCAAATGGTGGTTCGATTGAAGATGTTGCCAAACATTTTGTGGCAATTTCTACTAACGAAAAATCGGTTGTTGAATTTGGCATTGATGCTGATAATATGTTTGGTTTCTGGGATTGGGTTGGTGGACGTTACTCATTATGGTCGGCTATTGGCTTATCAATCGTTTTATCAATCGGATTTGAAAATTTTGTTGAATTACTAGAGGGTGCTCATGCCATGGACAAGCACTTCCGTACAGCAGATTTCAGCGAAAACATTCCAGTACTTTTAGCTTTATTAGGCATTTGGTATAATAATTTCTTTGGAGCAGATACCCAAGCAATCCTTCCTTATGACCAATACATGCACCGTTTTGCGGCTTATTTCCAACAGGGAGATATGGAATCGAATGGTAAATATGTAGGTCGTGATGGCAAAGAGGTTTCATATCAAACAGGCCCTATTATCTGGGGAGAACCAGGCACAAATGGTCAACATGCTTTTTATCAATTGATTCACCAAGGCACAAAATTAGTCCCTTGCGACTTTTTAGCACCAGCCGTTTCTCATAACCAAATTGGTAACCATCATACATTATTGTTATCAAACTTCTTTGCACAAACAGAAGCTTTGATGAATGGTAAAACATTAGATGAAGTAGTTGCTGAATTTAAAAAAGCAGGAAAATCTGACGAAGAAATTGCTGAATTAGCACCCTTTAAAGTATTCAAAGGAAATCGTCCTACGAACTCTATCTTATTCAAACAATTAACGCCACGTACATTAGGTAGTTTGGTAGCGATGTATGAGCATAAAATATTTGTACAAGGTATCATCTGGAATATCTACAGCTTTGACCAATGGGGTGTAGAATTAGGCAAGCAATTGGCTAATAAGATTTTACCTGAGCTTACGAGCGAAGAGACTATCACTTCACATGATTCTTCAACCAATGCATTGATTAATGCTTATAAGGCTTGGAGATAGTTTGAAAGAATAAAAAATCCCGTATGATATTAAGACAAATCACACGGGATTTTTTATGGATTCTAATTTACCTCCCTAACACATAACTAACTGGCAAAGTAAACTTACTTCTTACAGCTTTTCCACGTTGTTTTCCAGGTTTCCATTTTCCACTTGAAAGTTGGAGGACTCTTACCGCTTCGTCATCGCAACTAGCGCCAATTCCTTTCAAAACGTTAAAGTCACACAGAGTACCATCTTCACACACGATAAACTGTACAAAAACTTTACCCTGCGTATTACTTTTTTGTGCATCAACAGGGTATCTTAAATTTTTCTGAAGATGTTTTGCAAAACTAGGAAAACCACCTTCAAACTCTGCAACTACTTCAGGATTGGTATATTCAAAAGTTTGTCCCCCTGCAAATAAAACACCTTTTACACATTTTCCTTTTTCAAAATTTTCTTCATAGACGGTTTCATTATTTTTATCTTTTCCAACCCATTTTCCTTCTTTAAATCCGTCTTTAATCAAACCTGTATGAAAAATAGAGCCATCATATTCTTTTGAAAATAATTGACATATACCTTCTCCATTTTTTAAGAGTTGATTACCCAAGGTATCCCAAACAGCTATAAACCTTTCATTATCCTGTTTTTCAACTTTATTCACAATTGAGGCTATCTGACCATTTGCAAACCATTTTATTTTTTGTGTAGCCTTTACATTACCGTCATTAATCGTTTTGGTAAATATTGATACTCTTCCATTAGGATAATATGAATAGCTTTCATCTTCAAAATTAGCGTAAGCTATTTGCCCATTTTCAAAATAACTCTGGCTTACATTAGGGAAGTTTGAATTATTCATTGCAGTTACCCTATAAACTTTCAACTTGTCTGACTCTTTCTCATATATTTCTGGAGTATGCTTATCTGAACTATCAATCTTAAGCTTGGCTATATCATAAAATTGAAGCTTTTTCCCTTCATAGACGTAATATTCCACATTGCCTTGAATCTTTCCTGTGAGAGAGTCAACTGGATATCTCATCACATACTCAGGCTTGTTATCGCCAATATTGGGTTTCTTATCCTGATCATAGTACCCTATTAAATAACCTTCGTTATAAACAAGATTAGATCTATCAAAAAAAGGTATTTGAACTGTTATACCTTTCTTACCTTTTAACCTATCTACAATATTTTTAGGATTAATTAACTTTGCAACTCTTAGGGCTTCAGCATCACACTCTTCTGAAAGGTTCTGTACAATCTCGTACTTCTCGGGTAAATTATTATTCCCTAAAACAATACGAACGGCAACGTGACCCGTAACATTATCTACACGTGCTTTAAAAGGGATTTGAACATTTACTTCAATAAATTTTTGAATTGGGTCTATTTCACCAGATGGGCTTTGAGCAAGTGTGCTAAAAAAGAAGAAGTTAAGAATAAAAATTATTAGTGTGTTTTTCATTTTGAGGTTGTTTGTATGGATTTGGCTGAACAATTTCTCAAAAATAATAATATTCTTAGAACATTATAAGCTAATCAATTAAAAACGGCATTGATGAATAATAAATTCATCAATGCCGTTCTAAAGCTCACTGTAATTTGGCAATTATCTCTTCAAAAGTAAGTTTTTCTTGCTCGCCTGTAATCATATTTTTCAGTGTCAATTTTCCTGTTTCCATTTCTTCTGAACCGATGATACAGACATAAGAGATTCGCTTTTTATCGGCGTAATCTAGTTGCTTTTTGATTTTACTAACATCTGGATAAACCTCCGCATTGATGCCTGCCAAACGGGCTTTTTGCAACAATGGTAAAGCATAATTCAATTCATTTACTCCAAAATGGCACAATAATAATTTAGTAGTTACTGAATTATTATCAGGGAATAGGTTCAATTCTTCTAATACATCGTAAATTCTATCTACGCCAAAAGAAATACCAACGCCTGATAGACCTTCTACACCAAAAGTTCCTGTTAGGTTATCATAACGACCTCCACCAGAGATAGAACCCATCTGTACATCCAATGCTTTTACTTCAAAAATTGCTCCTGTATAATATGATAGTCCACGAGCAAGGGTTATATCTAGTTCAATGTTTTCTTCAGATTGTCCGAAAGATTTTAACAAATCCCATACGGCACGTAATTCTTCTATTCCTTTTTTACCCGTTTCAGAATCTTGTAATAATTCTGAAAGCTTGACAAATTTCTCTTGATTTGTCCCTGATATTTCAAAAACTGGGTCTAATTTGGCTAAAGCATCTTGACTAAAGCCTTTTTCGGCTAATTCTTCTAAAACTTTTTCTTTGCCTATTTTATCTAATTTATCAATGGCTACAGCCAACGCTCCTTCTTGTCCTGCGGCACCAATAGCTTCCGAAAGGCCAGTAAGTACTTTACGGTTATTGATTTTTAATGAAAAGTTAACTCCAAGGCTTTTGAATACCTGATGAATCATCAAAACGATTTCGGCTTCACAAACCAAGGAATCAGTCCCTACTACATCGGCATCACACTGATAAAATTCACGGTAGCGACCTCTTTGCGGGCGGTCACCTCGCCAAACAGGTTGAATCTGATAACGTTTGAATGGCATGGCCAATTCGTTACGATTCATCACTACAAAACGTGCAAAAGGAACTGTTAAATCATACTTTAGGCCTTTTTCAGAAATCTTTAACGTTAATTTCTTAGCACCTTCATCTAATTCTTTTTGTGTAATTTTTTCAGAAAAATTTCCTGAATTTAATATTTTAAATAATAATTGATCTCCTTCCTCACCATACTTTCCCATTAATGAAGAAAGATTTTCCATAGCGGGCGTTTCGATAGGCTGAAAACCAAATTGTTGAAAAACGGCTTTAATAGTATCAAAAATATAATTACGTCGAACCATTTTCTCTGGTCCAAAATCTCGCGTACCTTTTACTAAACTTGGTTTCATAGCATAAAATTTGGGTTATAAACCCAAGAACGTGAAAATTAACAGGATTATCCTGAACGGCAAAATTACAAAACCCACGAAGTATTTGGAAACTTCGTGGGTTTTATTTCTTTTTGGATTGGATGACTGGATGACTTTAGGACGCTAGATACTAGATTTTTTGCCTCAAGCTTACGGCTCATAGCTTAAAGCTCACCGCTTACAGCATATTAATTGCCTATATGTTTGTTTAAAAAATATATTCTTCCTAATTTTGCACCTCAATTTAAAACTCTGTTCGCAATGGCTGTTACAAGACTAAAAAGAAAAGACAGAAGAAACAAGGCTATAGCCACTAACAAAATCAATGCGATTAAGCATTTGACTCAAACTCCCGAAATTAAATTGGTAGATATTGAGGCAATCAAAGCTGAGTTTGCTGCGAAGGCTGCGAAGTAATTTGTACAATTTCTTCTAAGAGATCTAAACCTCGTCAATACTGACGGGGTTTTCTTTTTTTACTCCTTTTTATCTTCTTTGTTACCTTTAGCTTTTTTATCTTCTTTACCACGCAATACTTCTCCTAGATGATTCAACTTCTTAATTTGTTTCGTCATCTCTTTCTCTTGGCGACTAAAACGCTTGTTCATATCCATTAATACCCTGAAACGGATAGCTTGCCCTAGAAAGACTAATCCTATGCTTGTAATGATTAAGCCGTAAAGACTCCAAATAAACCATCTAAAAAAAACAACATTAGGTTCTGCTCTGATGGTTGAAGCAGTACCTACCACAGAAATTCCAAAACTAAAAAGAAGCAAGCCAATAATAGCGCACAAAATAAATTTGGTGCGTAAGGGCATTCTTTTTACTAATTTTTGACCGGGTGCTTTTTTAGGAATATCAGGTTTCATATTGGGTTGGGTATTTTTTTAATAGAAAATCATTGCCAACTGCTTCCTATCAAGGTTTCAATCGTTTGAAATTCATCTTTTAAGTTATCAGGAATCGTATTTTTTGAGTAAGTAAAGCCGTGCTCTTGCCACAAAATTATTGTATAATTATCTGTCTGATATACTCCCTTTGTACTATTTCTTAAAATGGCTACTTTGTCAGAAGGAAGTTTCTTTTCAACAGTCATCATAAAATAAGCCTTTGTTTTCATCATCAATACTTTCTTCTTGCCTACAGTTTTTGTCACAACACTAGCTCTGGTATCAATACTTTTCAGGGCAGTTTGTGGCAAAAAAATATCATTATTTCTTTCAATATAAAAATTACTTCCATTAGCTCGCATTGTCCAGCCTTTAAGCAATTGGGTTTTAACAAGTTGAATTTTCTTATCTTTCAAGATTACATTCAAGTCTAGCCCTGTTTGTTTAGCTTTTTCTGCATTGGCTACATCCATAATAAGCACAAATCCACACAGAAAAGCTAATTTTATCCAATTTCTTTGAGTAATTTTCATAAATAAAGTATTAATTCGCAAGATATTCTTGAATATTGCATTATTGAGTAAATCTCAATCAAAATTTATGCTAGCATAAGCAGAATATCGTATTTTACGCAAATTAAAATTAAAATAAACATAAACTATAATTCAATGACGATCAACAAGAAATTTATTTTGGGTTTAAGCCTTAGTTTGGCTACTTATTCAATGAATTCTGCCAATGCACAAGATTTCCGTTTTACTCAAAAAAATCCAGATAAACCAGAAGCTACCGAATTCTGGGATCCAGAAGTAAGAGTAGTAACGCCCGGAGCTGTTCCATCTGATGCGATAGTTTTATTTGACGGAAAAAATTTAGATAGTTGGGAATCTGCGAAAGATGGTTCTGCAGCCAAATGGGATGTAAAAGATGGAATATTCACAGTAGCAAAAGGGACGGGTGGTATTTCAACAAAAAAACACTTTGGAGATTGCCAATTACACATCGAATGGCGTTCACCTATTGAACCTGAAACCTTGAAAAGTCAACAAAAAGGTAACAGTGGCGTTTTTTTGAATGGTATTTATGAAGTTCAAGTGTTGAATTCGTATCAAAACCGTACTTATAGAAATGGTCAAGCAGGTTCAATTTACAAACAAACACCTCCGTTAGTAAATGCTACCTCTAAAATGGGTGATTGGAATGTTTATGACATTATCTATACTGCTCCTCGCTTTACAGCTAATGGTGGTATTGAAACGCCTGCTTATGTAACAGTGATTCACAACGGAGTGATTGTACAAAACCATACTAAAATTCAAGGTGCAACAAATTATATCGGACAGCCAACTAATCCTGTTCATGAAAAAGGCCCTATTTCTTTACAAGATCACGGTAATTTAGTAAGTTTCCGCAATATCTGGATTAGAGAAATATAGTATTCAATGCTTCTTAGCTTTTGTTAATCAGAAATTGGGAATGATTTTTTACCTTTGTGTGAACAATCATTCCTTTTTTTATTTTATCACATATATTCATTCAAAACGAAGGTTAAACCGTTTTAAGATTAATTATGAAATCAATTATTAGCTGGACACTCAGAAACATTCCACGTAAATACCTGCAATTAGTTTCTCACTTAGTGATGAAAATCTACGCCATCTTTTTAAGAGGCACTAGAGTAACATGTCCAGTTTGTAAATCTAAGTTTTCAAAATTTGTACCCTATGGGCGTTTAGAACCCAGAGATAATGCTTTATGTCCGAACTGTCTGGCTTTAGAACGCCACCGTTTGATGTACATGTATTTACAGCAAAAGACTAATTTCTTTACTGAGAAATTAAAGGTATTACACGTTGCTCCTGAGTATTGTTTCATTGATCGTTTCGAAAAAATGAAAAACTTGGACTATATCACTGCTGATATTGAATCGCCATTGGCAAAAGTAAAAATGGATTTACACCATATTCCCTTTGCCGATAATACTTTTGATGTAGTATTCTGTAATCACGTACTTGAACACGTGAATGATGATATTCAATGTATGCGCGAGATGAGAAGAGTATTAAAGCCTACGGGTTGGGCAATCATGCAATCGCCCCAAGATTGGAGTTTAGCCACTACCTTTGAGGACAAAACGATTACTGACCCTAAAGAACGTGAACGTCTGTTTAAACAAGACGACCATTTCAGAATTTATGGAAGAGATTATAACAAACGCTTGGAACAAGGTGGTTGGAAGGTAACCGAAGATAAATTTGGCGTTAATATGCCACCAGACCAAATCAAACGTTTTGCCTTGCCTAAAGATGAAATTATTTACCTGTGCCAGAAATAACACTCTTTTTATATGAAATACTTACCCATCAACAACTCGCTTTTCGTTGAAAATCGTGAACGTTTAGCGCAACTTTTAAAACCTAAATCTATTGCTATTTTAAATTCCAACGACCCAATGCCTACCAATGCAGACGGAACGATGGGATTTCAACAAAATTCTGATTTATTCTATCTTTCAGGTATTGACCAAGAAGAATCTATTCTTTTATTGTTTCCAGATAGCCCAAATCCTGCTCATAAAGAAATATTATTCCTGAGAGAAACTTCTGAACTGATTGCCATCTGGGAAGGCTATAAATATACGAAAGAGCATGCTCGTGAAGTATCAGGCGTAAAAAGCATTTATTGGATAAGCCAATTTGATGCGGTTTTAACAACCTTGGTTTTTGAAGCAGAACATCTTTATCTGAATTCAAACGAACATATTCGTAACCATTCTGCTGTTCAGACACGTGATGCCAAATTTATATTGTGGGCAAAAGAGCATTTCCCTTTGCATAAATTTGAACGACTAGCTCCGTTGATGCACCAATTAAGGGTTATTAAAAATCCTATTGAAATTGAACAGTTGAGCGAAGCCATGCGTATTACAGAGTTAGGATTCAGAAGACTTCTGAATTTTGTAAAACCTAACGTTACTGAATATGAAATTGAAGCTGAACTATTGCACGAATTTGTAAGAAATCGTTCTAAAGGTTTTGCTTATCAGCCTATTATCGCTTCTGGGGCTAATGCTTGTGTTTTGCATTATATTGAAAACAGTCGCCCTTGTCTTGATGGCGATGTCATTCTATTGGACGTAGCGGCAGAATACGGAAATTATAATGCTGATTTAACAAGAACGATTCCTGTAAATGGTAAATTTACGCCTCGTCAGCGTCAAGTGTATGATGCGGTGTTGCGTGCATTCAAATATGCAAAATCTATTTTAGTAGTAGGCAATTTGTGGGATGAATATCAGCAAGCTGTTGAGAAATTCATTGAAGAAGAATTAATAGGCTTAGGCTTGTTTACGCGTGAAGACGTAGAAAAACAAAATCCAGAGTCCCCATTATTCAAAAAATATTTCATGCATGGTGTTTCACACCATTTAGGACTTGATGTTCATGATGTGTGGAACAAATATCGTCGTTTTGAAGCTGGAATGGTCTTTACAATAGAGCCTGGCATCTATATTCGTGAAGAAGGATTAGGGATTCGTTTGGAAAACAATATCCTGATTACTGAAGATGGAAACATTGATTTAATGGCAAACATTCCGATTGAAGCTGATGAAATTGAGGCTTTGATGAGTTAGCTTTGAGCAAACAGCTTTGAGTAGTGAGCTATGAGATTTGAGAAAAGTAGATAGCTTTTAGCAAATAGTTTTGAGCTATAAGATTTAAGAGTTGAGCATTGATTAAGATGAGTTTTAACTTTGATTGAAGTTATTAAAAGATTGAATAGGTTGTGATTTGATAAGTTATGTTACTCAAATCACAACCTAAAACTCACTCAATCACAACCGCTGCGGCGAAAAGCTCACTCAATCACTAAATAAATATGAGAATACTATACGATCATCAGGCATTTACGGGACAAAGATATGGAGGGGTGGCGCGCTATTTTCATGATTTGATGGAGTCGCTAGTGGACATGGGTGTTGGTGTGAAGCTATCTTTACCTTTTTCAAACAATGAATATTTAAAAAATAGTTCTGTTCGTCGACCAAATGAATTTAAGCATATTTTTGGTTTTATGCCAACCAATATGCTGGTGTCAAGGACAAACCGTTTGAATAGTATTGTTCAACTACAAAAAGGTAAATTTGACGTTTTTCATCCTACTTTCTTTCATAATTATTACTTAAATCATCTCAAGAAAAAGCCTTTTGTACTTACCTACCACGACTGTATTAAAGAGCGATTTAATTTGAATCACATCGATAATGCTAGTCATGCTCAGAAACAAGAACTACTGAACAAGGCCGCAAAAATCATTGCTATTTCTGAAAATACTAAAGCGGATTTACTAGAGTTTTATCAGATAAAACCCGAAAAAATTGAAGTAATTTACCATTCTTCTTCTTTCATAAATCATCAATTACCAGAAGGTTTTCAAGTAAAAACGCCTGAGAAATACTTACTTTACGTAGGTGCACGCAATGATTATAAAAACTTTACTGGCTTCGTAACGTCTATCGCTTCTGTATTACACCAACATCCCGATGTACAGTTACTTTGTGCTGGCGGAGGGGATTTTAACAAAACGGAAAATGAATTAATTGATAGCTTACACTTACAAGCACAAGTAAAGCATTTTAATTTTCAGAGCGACGATACCCTGTTTTATTTATATCAAAATGCCATCGCTTTTGTGTATCCCTCATTATACGAAGGTTTCGGAATTCCAATCCTTGAAGCTTTTGCTTGTGGTTGTGCAGTAGTGTTAAGCAATACTTCATGTTTTCCTGAGGTAGCTCAAGACGCCGCTTTATACTTCAATCCTAGTGATAAAGAAGATATTGCCGATAAAATCACAGCAATTATCGAGAATGAATCTCTTAGGAAAAGTCTAGTTCAAAAGGGGTTTATTCGTCAACAAAACTTCTCGGCAGAAAAAACCGCGACTCAAACACTAAATGTTTACAAAAGCGTTTTGTAATACTTACTTATTAACTTATGAGTTTTCAAAAAACTGTTTTAATCTTTGAACCTGATGCTAGCGGGCATCATCCAGGCTATTTATATCACTTGCTTTTACATTTTTTGACCGAGCAATATGATTTTCAGTTAGCGGTTTTGGTGAATCCAGATTTTTTTGAAAAACACCCGACCATCATTCAAAAGACTACATCCGCCAATATCAAATGGATAAGTACCTCAGAACAGGCTTTTAACAATTGGCAAGAGGTTAAAAGTAATGTTATCAAACGAGCCAAATTAGAATGGGCTATTTGTTGTGAGTACGCTAAAGAACTACAAGCTAAATCCATCTTTATGATGTATTTTGACCATTTTCAGTTAGCTTGTTTTACAGAACCAACTCCTCCTTGTCCTATTTCAGGAATATTCTTTCGCCCAACATTGGTTAATTATCCTGTCTATTCTATCAAAGAAAAAATTAATTATTGGCGAAAATATTTACTACTCAGAGCCATTACTCATCGTAAATTTTTAAATACGTTATTTTGTTTAGACCCTTTTGCTGTCGAATTTATTCAAAACAATTGGCAAACGTATAAAGTGAAATTTTTACCAGACCCCGTACAGATTTATCCAAGTACCCAACCTGTAAATATCTTAAAAGAAGAATTAGGAATCCCTCCCGAGAAAACAGTATTCTTAATTTTTGGTCATTTAGATGATAGAAAAGGTATCGCAAAGGTAATGGATACTCTGACCCAACTTTCGGATGAAAAAGCCAAAAACGTTTGTTTATTAGTTGTTGGTCCTTGGGATATAAATGAGAAACTGGTTTTTGAAGAAAAGCTTGCCAAACTAGCCCAAAAGAAAACAGTACAAGTGGTGACTCACAACGATTTTGTGGCAGACGAAAATATTCAATCTTTTTTTGAAGTAGCAGATTATGTATTGGCTCTCTACCAAAAACATATTGGCATGAGTGCCATTATGGTAAGGGCTGCTAGTGCTCAAAAGCCCTTAATTACGTATAACTACGGCTTAATGGGCAAAATTACGGCTGAAAAACAATTGGGATTGATTATAGATGAAACGATTGAAGATGACCTTTTAACAAAGTTAGAAATACTTCTGGCGACTAAGCAAATCATAGGTAATCGTCAACAAATGAAAGAATTTGCAAATTTGAACCAAGCCAAAAATTATGCAAAGACTATTCTTGATAGTTTCTAACAAGCTTATAAACCTATTATAGGCATAGCGCTTCTAAATCCTCTCGATTACCCAGAAAAACGTTAAAGTCAACCGTACCTTTTACGCCCTCGCACCAACCACGCTGATTGTGTTGCCAAAACCATAGATTTGAATTATATCCTTTTAACGTTTCCCTTGAATAATCAGCTATCCAAAGCGGATAGTCATCAAAATTACCTTTGATAAACTTCTTATAAAAGTTGGGATTGGTATAAATAATCGGTTTTTTGTGATAATGATTTTCTACAATATCTAACCAAGTTTGAATCTCACTGATAATTTGCTTGTCGGGTTTCAAAGAATTTTGTTCAATATCCAATACAGGAGCCAAATCTCCTTCCTCCAAATCCACAGAATTGATAAAGTTTTTCGCCTGACCCACGGGTTCACGCCAAGTAATGAAAAAATGATAAGCCCCTCTTTTTAAACCACTCTTTTTTACGTGTTCCCAGTTTCTCTCAAATTGACGGTCGGCATGGCTCATTCCTTCGGTAGCTTTCAGAAAACAGAAGCCAAGTTTTAAATTCTCATCCGAGAATTTCATTTTCTTTACTTCCTTCCAATTCACCACGCCATTATGGTGCGACACATCAATGCCATGAATTTTGTAGCGTAAAGGCACTGTAATCCCTAATTTAGAGACTTTCGTCCATTCGTTAGGATTAGGGCGAAGATTGATATAGATAACAAAAGACAAAAAGAGCAATAGGATAGAAATAAGTACAATCCTGACAAATCGAGGGAGTAATCGGAAGCGCTTTTTGAGTAGTTTTAAAGAATTCATATTACAAAAATACAAAAAGGCAAGAAAGATATTTCATCTTCTTGCCTTTTCTATGCAATGAATTACAAAATCATTGTCGATTATTTGTTTGGCTGAGGCGTTGTTCTCAAATAAGGCTTAACAATCGTAAAACCTTTAGGGAATTTTGCCGCTGCATCTTCAGTTTTTACTGCTGGTGTAATGATAACATCTTCACCATCTTTCCAGTCTGCTGGAGTAGCTACTTGGTAATTAGCCGTTAATTGTAGCGAGTCGATTACTCTTAACAATTCTTGGAAATTACGTCCTGTAGAAGCAGGATACGTTAATGTCAACTTGATTTTTTTATCTGGCCCAATGATAAATACCGAACGAACTGTCGCTTTTTCAGAAGCATTTGGGTGAATCATATCATACAACGTAGCAACGTTACGGTCTGAATCAGCAATGATAGGGAAATTCACTTTCACACCATTTACTTCTTCAATATCTGGTACCCATTTATTATGTGAGTCTAAATCATCTACTGACACAGCTATTACTTTAACTCCTTTTTTCTCGAATTCACCTTTTAATAATGCTGTTTTTCCTAATTCAGTTGTACAAACTGGTGTAAAGTCAGCAGGGTGGCTAAAAAGTAAAGCCCATGAGTCACCAATCCATTCATGAAAATTAATTGTTCCTTGAGTTGTTTCCGCTGTAAAGTCGGGTGCAATATCTCCTAATCTTAATGACATAGTTTTATTCAATTTAAAGTTTTAAATACTTACTCTATTGGAATACAAGATTAATAAAAAAAAGGTTTCAATATACAGGTTAATTGATATTTTTTATGATTGTTTTAGTATGCTATAGGCAGTAGGCTTTAGGCGCTAAGCTTTCGGATGTCTGATTTCTGCGAAAAATTAATCTGCGAAAATCAGCGTATTAAATCTCCATAAATCAGCGGGTAAAAAGTTGTAAGCTAACTTATATAACTTAATTTTACCCGCAGATTTCGCTGATTGGATACGCTGATTTGCGCTGATTTTTATAATTTTTGTGCTTGCTTACAGCCTAAACTGGCTTCTCAATAATAAAATTATGATTTGTATAAATACAAATATCAGCTGCAATTGTTAAGCCTTCACGGACGATTTCTTCTGCACTTAAATGAGCCGCATGCTTACGCATTGCCAAAGCAGCCGAAAGTGCATAATTACTACCAGAACCAATGGCAGCAATGCCATTCTCAGGTTCTAATACATCGCCAGTACCCGAAATAATCAAAGTTTCTTCTTTATTGGCAACTATCATCATGGCTTCTAGTTTGCGCAAATAGCGGTCAGTACGCCAATCTTTGGCTAATTCTATGCTAGCACGCTTCATATTGCCACCATAAGCATTTAGCTTTTCTTCAAAACGCTCTAGCAATGTAAAAGCATCTGCCGTTGAACCTGCAAAACCTGTTACAATTTTTCCATCCAACATTTTTCTGATTTTGCGCACATGATTTTTGGCAACGGTATTTCCCATTGTCGCTTGTCCGTCTGCACCAATTGCTACTTCTCCATTATGCACCACCGCCAGTACGGTTGTAGATCTAATTTTTTCCATTGTAGGTAATTATGTTATAAGGTCTTAGAAACAAGCCCTCCTTTCTTACTATCGATTTCAACCGTAAATTTATTACTTTTACCTTTAACAATCCAACGTACTTTTACAGTACCCATTCCTGGAATACTCGGAACCGATATTGTTTGTGGATTATTTAGCTGTTCTTTCGTAAGATTAGTATCTTCATTTTCAACAATCATTCCAGCCACAACTGTGGCATCTTTTAATGTAATAAAATCAGGACGTTCAATTTTATACTTTACATCATGTGCCGAGTGTGTTGGAATTACTTTTTCATTCACAATTGTAGCCGTTACTTCTGTTAAACCGCCAGCCAAAGCCTTTTGTTTAATTTCTAACACATCTAGTTTCGGCATTTGCGAAGCATGTAAAATGGTAAATGCCATATTTCTGTGAGCATCTTCTTCTAATAAGAAACCTGGGTGTGCCCTAACATAGTTTTTCTTTGAACCACCAATTTCAATATCACCATACTGTGGATGCTTGAAAGGTTTCCAAGCTACATAGGCATCTCCAAATAGCATCAAGCGACTAAATTCTTCAAATTCATTATTTTGAAAACGTCCTTCCTCACCTACTTTATTGAACAATTTATAAGACGTCATCAATTCAGTTGAGAACGTAAAAATACCTCTTCCTAAAGCAAACCAATCGATTTCACCACCATAAACAGTGTATAAATCTTTATAAATCACAAAGTATTTATACCCTGGATTCATTTTTTCGCCAATCTTTCCGAAATAATCATATACTAATGCATCCTGAGTGGTATAAAAGGGAGCATCTTCTTCAGCACCAGGCCCACGCAAAAACATTCCTCCATTGTTATGATAGCTTTGTGCCCCTGCAATATTTGGATGACTCATAACAAAGTTTTTGATACTTTGCGTTTCTGGTAAAGTACCAGGATAGAACAATGCCCCACGTTGAACATAATCAGGCTGCCAGTTCCAAGCCCAATCGCGGTTAGGGTCATAATATCCTAATACATCTTCGTTAATTAACCCATCTCCGTCGTTATCAATGCCTTCGTATCCTAGCATTTCATAATCGCCTTTTTCATCTGCTTTTACAGGAACCATTCTTTGTGGATTTTCAGGGTCTACTTTCCAACGACCCGTCGCCGAACGTCTTCTCATCATTACAATGTTTCCGTCGCCGTCCAAATCATCATATTTATCTTCATCGGCTTGTCCGTCGCCATCATCATCCATCGCCATCATTCCCGAACGTGGCGAATTGGCATTATTAGGATTTTTCAAGAAATCTTCACGGGCATCAGGATTAATAGTCGGCGTAATATAGAATACTTTGTCTTGTAATAGCTGTTTGATAAATGCTACATTCGCAAAATTTTCAACTAAATACCAAGCCGTGTACATCGCCACTTCTGTACCTTGAATTTCATTCGAGTGAATATTACCATCAATATAAAAACCCGGTTTACGGCTTACATTGCCAGTTTTAGTATCACTGATTGTTAGCACCCACATGTCTCTACCTTGAAAAGACTTTCCCATCGACTCTACTTTTACTAAATCTGGATATGCCTTGGCTAAATCCTGACAAAACTTAGTAATCATGGAGTAATCATTGTAATGATTCCAAGCCATTTTTACTTTTGGGTTCGCTGGCGAGCCAATCGCTCTTAAACCAGTTAGGTCGTCATTTTGAATTTTTTCTTGTGAAAAAGCACTAAATGAGCAGGTTAAAAGGACTAAAAAGATATATTTTTTCATTGGATTTTATTCAAATTAATATTTAACAGCTATCAGCTTTAATAACTAGTTGGTTATTTTAAACTAACATTTATAGTTTTTACACCTGTGGTTGGGCAACCAGCCTCAATACCTACTGAGCCATTGCCACTGATTAACCAAGAGTATTCTTGGGTTTCACCTGCTCCTAAAGCACTTCTTAGGTTTATTTTCTTCCCTGAAACTATGGCTTGATTTCCTGTTAGTTTCAATTCAGTTTTTACTTTTTGCACCCAACGAACTTTGTCACCGATTTCTGCGTAAGTCGGTAATAAACCTGTATTGATTACTTTAATAGTCACCCTAGTTAGCCCTGTTGAAACAGCCTCAGCATTTACATCTACAATCTGTATTTCTGGCATTTGCATTGCCAAAGCCGTTACAAACTTTACATGCTTATTAGCAGATTCTGTCAGGAAATTTATAGGTGGGTTTAGCTTTGCATACGGTGCAATACCTCCTACTTCAACATTTTTATTAGCAAAATCAGGATGTTTTATCGACTGCCAATTCACAAATACGTTCGTTAATTTTTGTGAGTCTGCCCATTTTAAATATTTCACGTCCTCATTGTCCAAAACTTTACTAGCAGTAGCTATTTCTTTCTTAGTAGAGTCTCTAGGTGCTTGTACTTTAGGAGCCCACCATCCTGGACTTGTGAAACTGAATTTACCTACGTGGAAATAAGCAGTTTGTGATAAATTCCCCTTGGTTTGTGGCAAAACGGGAGCATCTTTCAAGCCTGTTTGAATATTGTATAGTTTAGAAATTTGTTCGCCTACAGTAGCATCTTTTTCTAATATTCCTGTAATAATTCTTTTAGCTGTTTTGCTTCTGTCAAATTTTGGAGCTTCTGTTAAGTTATTAGCTGGGCCAAAAGTTAATACTGCAAAAACATTAGTGGCTTTATATAAGAAACTCAACAACGCTTTAGTTTCTGATTCTGAAGCAGCAAAATCACCAGCACCAGCTGTAAAAATTGGATAGTCGTAGGTCATATTCTTATCAATGTTTACTCCTCCTACGCCGTCTTCATTAAAAGTACCGTCTTTGTCATTATCCGTGCCTTCTGTTAGTAATAAATACTTTCCTTTTTCTCCTTTGGCTGGGTCGGCTTTTATCAATACCCTTGGGTCTTCTTTACTTACAATAAAAGTCCCTGTTGGGTCTTCAACACGAATCTGAGTGATAATACCATCGCCATTCAAATCTTCGAAAGGGTCTTCATTCAAATAACCGTCTCTGTCATCGTCTGTTGGCGTATCATTCCCTCCTCTTTCAAATTTCGTTTTCGCAAAAAATTGCTCTTGAGCATCAGGGTTTACACTTGGAATAAAGTAAAATGTTTTTGAATCCAATAATTTTGCAATTGAGTCTCCGCTTGCACTGGCTAGTTTTTCGGCCATTTGTATGGCTAGTTCTGTCCCTGCCAAGTGTGTTCCATCTACGCCTGCAATAATGGCTATTGCTGGTTTAGCAGTGGTGTTTCCTTTGCCAATGGTTAAAGCCCAGATGTCACGATTACCTTTGCTTTTACCGATTGATTGAATAGTAATACTGGAAGAAAACTTTGAACTTAATGCTTTGAGTCTTGAAGAAAGCTGTGTGTGGTTTTGGTAAGTATTTTGGGCCATAGTCCATAATGAAACCGACAATAAACCCGATAAGAGAAATAGTTTTTTCATATTTAGTTATGAAGTTTGTTTGAAATGTAATTTAATGCAAAATACTTCTTTGTATTGACTTTTACTATTTCCTAAAACTAGAT
This sequence comes from Arcicella sp. GW821-FHT09D11, assembly GCF_059416265.1. Taxonomy (NCBI): domain Bacteria; kingdom Pseudomonadati; phylum Bacteroidota; class Cytophagia; order Cytophagales; family Flectobacillaceae; genus Arcicella; species Arcicella sp. GW821-FHT09D11. The sequence continues at coordinate 283,095 of NZ_JBWKOV010000003.1, forward strand.
TAGATATATAGCCCTACTTTGCTGTTGTAAGGATAAAAACAGCAGATGAAGCAATAGTGAAAAAATGGAAATGTTATAAAACAAAACAGGTATCACATTAGCTGCGATACCTGTAAACACTCTACTATTATCCAATTTAATATTTTAAATGACTACGGGTTCATTTCTTGGTGTAAACAAATGCATTATTCCCCATGCTAATAGGTATGCACAGCCACACATGATAAAAATGATATTATAACCAGCAGTGATATTTCCTTGCGCCTTATATGTATCAAGTAATTGTCCTACTATCAATGGGAATAAAATTCCCCCTACTGACCCTGCCATTCCCCCTAAACCAACAACTGAACTTACTGCTTTTTTAGGAAACATATCAGATGCTGTCGTAAAAATGTTAGCACTCCAAGCTTGGTGAGCTGCTGCTGCTAAACTAATTAACACTACAGCCTGCCAAATGTTTGAACAATATTGTGCAAAAACAATAGGAATTACTGCAATGGCAAAGCTCAACATCGCTGCTTTACGTGCTTTGAATACTGGCCAGCCCTTCTTGATTAAATATCCTGAGATATAACCTCCACCAATACTTCCGATGGTAGTTGCTGTATATACAACGATAAGTTCTAAACTTGGTTTCTTTAAATCTAAATTAAACGTTTCTGAGAAATAAGATGGCAACCAGTAAAGGAAAAACCACCAGATTGGGTCAGTAAGCATTTTTCCAAAAATAAATCCCCATGTCTGGCGAATACCTAACAGAGTAATCCATTTTACAGGTTTTTCATGAGAAGTATCTGGTTCATTATCAGACTGAATGAACAATAGTTCTTCTTTTGAAAGTTTTTTCTGTCTAACTGGGATTTCATAGCCAATCCACCAGAAAATTAACCAAATAAAACCTACGCCACCAGTAACAATAAACGCTACTTCCCACCCAAAACTTGCTAATATAAAAGGAACCATTATTGGTGCTACTACTGCCCCAATATTTGCCCCAGAGTTAAAAATCCCTGTTGCCAAAGCTCTTTCTTTTTTAGGGAACCATTCTGCTACACTCTTAATAGCCGCAGGAAAGTTTCCACCTTCTCCTAACCCTAATAAAGAACGAAACATTCCAAAACCGATAGTACTTCCAGCAAAAGCAGTTAATACACCTGCTGTACTCCACCAAGCTACTGCAATAGCATATCCTAATTTCGTGCCAATCTTATCGATAACTCCGCCAAAAATCATTAATCCCACTGCATAAGCAGCCTGAAATGCCATTACCAAATTACTGTAATCACTTTCAGTCCAATTAAATTCTTTTTCTAATGTCGGCTTTAATAACGCAATTACTTGTCTATCAAGGTAACTGATTGTAGTGGCAAAAAAAAGCAATGCTACTACTCTCCAACGATACTTCCCTAGGGTGTTTTCCATGAATGTTAAAAAAATTGAGGTAAGCTAATTTAGTAAATTTTTATTTTTTTGATTTTAAGTCTTCAACATATTTCATCAAAGATTCAACAGTATGAGTCAATTCGTCAAATTTTGCACTAGCCAATAAACTAGCTGGAAATAATTGCGAACCCATCCCAACGGCTGTAACACCTGCTGAAAACCACTGTTTTAAACTATCTTCAGTAGGTTCTACACCACCTGTTACCATTACTTTTACATTCGGCATTGGGCCTTTCATTGATTTTACAAAACCAGGACCCACTACATTCCCTGGAAAAATCTTGACAATTTCAGCGCCTAATTGTGTGGCTGCGTAAATCTCATTTAAAGTAGCTGCCCCAGGAAACCAAGCAATATCATTTGCCTGACAAAATGCACCAACTTCTGGCGTAATGACTGGTTGTACGACAAAATCAGCCCCTGCATCAATAAAAACTTTGGCTTGTTCAACCGTAAAAATTGTTCCAATCCCTAATGCCATTTCTGGACAGTTTTCACGAATAAATGGATAAATCGCCTTAAAAACGTCTAAAGCCTTTGTTCCACGATTAGTAAACTCAAAAGCGCGCATCCCACCATCGTAACATGCTTTGATTACATTTTGAGTTAACTCAATTTCTTCATGATAAAATACTGGCACCACTGGGAAATCGGCAAGTAATTGATTTAATATTTTGGGTTGAAAAAAAGCCATGCTTGTTTATAATTTTTAAGATTTTTTGGACTAATTGATTCTTGAAATATGTTTAAAACTAGTCAAACACTAAAACTTACTCAACATCATTTAAAATTCATATTTTTTCTATGAAAACTGATTTTCAGTCGCTTTAGTACACTCTTCAATATCTTCTACCATGCTCGACGAACCAATGTATAAAGGCGAGCGTTGGTGAAGGTTTTGAGGCTGTATTTCTAAAATTCTTTGCTTTCCATCAGATGCTTTTCCTCCTGCTTGTTCAATAATAAAAGCCAAGGGTAAACATTCATAAAGTAACCTTAATTTTCCGTCAGGGTTATGACGTGTTGGGGGGTACAAATATACTCCACCTTTTAAAAGATTTCTATGAAAATCTCCAACTAATGAACCAATATATCTGCCTGAATATCTTTTTTGTTTACATTCAATCAAATACTCTTGAATACATTCTGGAAAGTCATAGAAATTCCCTTCGTTACATGAAAAAATAGTACCGCTCTGGTTTACTTGCATCTGTGGGTGAGATAAGAAATACTCTCCTAAAGAATTATCATACGTAAAGCCATTTACACCCTTGCCTGTAGTATATACTAAGATGGTTGAAGAACCATATAAAATATACCCAGCCGCTACTTGTTCATCACCTCTCTGGATACAATCCTTCATGGAAGGGACTGAACCAATAGGCGTTTTTCTACGAAAAATTGAAAAAATTGTACCAATTGACACGTTAGAATCAATATTTGATGAACCATCCAGCGGGTCAATAGCGATAACATACTTCGCATGATTATTTCCCGTCAGGATAATTTCAGGTTCTTCCTCAGAAATGATGGCACAAACTTCTCCTCCATTCTTAAGCGCTCGTAAAAAACGAATATCAGCAATGACATCCAGTTTTTGCTGAGCTTCACCTTGTACATTTTGTGAACCTAACAGCCCTGTTACATCAGCCAATCCGGCACGATTGATTTCACGATTCAGAATTTTACTTGCCAAAGCAATATCTCTCAATAACTGCGACAATTCCCCCGAAGCAAATTGAAATGCTTCTTGATTCCGCATAATGAACCGATCTAAAGTAATACCAACAGGTAAAGCTAAGTTTTCATTTTTCATAAAAGCCAATATTAATTGTTAAACAAATAGGTTATATCAAGAGATGCAAGCTTGTTATGATAAACAACACTCGACAACTTAATAACTAAAGATAATTTTCAAGAATCAGCTTTACTGCTTCTACTTTTTGTTGAGTAGCATCGCCATACTCTTGGAGTTTCCCATAAGCAGCAGCAGCAGCAAAATTAATTACTTCTTGAGGCTCATGTTTTTGGGATAAGCCATAGATTAATCCACCCATAAAACAATCTCCACTTCCTATTTTATCTACTACAGCATCAGCAAAAAATACGGGTGATTGATATTGATTTCCCTCTGTGAAAAGAGTAGTATAATACTCAATGCCTGTTTTTTGATGATCAAATCTATACGTATTGGCTACAAATTTGCACTTAGGAAATTTCGCCTGAATAGCTTCAGAAGTTGCTTTTCCATGTGCAGGGTAATCGTAATCAGCCTGCTTTTCTAGGCTTGTTAATAACAATGGGTCAATATCTATCCCCAATAGGGTATTCGCTGCCCAAAGATTGCCCATAATTACATCACAATATTGTGCTAATTCAGGCATTATTTCTGTTGGCTTTTTGCCATATTTCCATAGTTTTGAACGGTAATTCAAATCTACAGAAATAGTAATATTCATCTCTGAAGCTACTTTTAATACTTCTAAGCAAACATCTGCTGCATCTTGATTAAGGGCTGGACTAATGGCACTAAAATGAAACCAAGAGACATCCTTCAATACTTCCTTCCAATCAACCTGACCCACTTTTAATACTGAAAATGACGAGTACGCTCTGTCATAAATTACGCCAGCATTTTTCAAGTCAGCTCCTTGTGGCAAATAGTAAGTCCCGATTCTTTCTCCAGACGTATTGATTACCGAAGTATCAATCCCTTTATCTGCTATATACTTTTTTATATCGTTTGCTAAAGAATTTTCAGGTAGTGCTGTGAAATAACTAGTATTAATTCCCCAGTTAGCTATAGCAGTAGCGACATTCAATTCTGCCCCACCTACAAACACAGGCATTGAAGCATTTTGTATCCAAACTCCATCAGCTTTTGGTGAAAGACGCAATAACAATTCTCCGAAACAACAAACTTTATTCATGATTTATCAGCTATGAGCTTTAAGCAATGAGATATGAGATTTTCTATGATACAAAAGCTCATTGCTTAAAGCTTACTTCTATTTAAAATTTAAAATAATCCTTGGCATTATTGTAACAGATATTCTGAACCATCTTTCCGATCCATTCGATATCGTTTGGTAATTCGCCATTTTCAATCTCGTTCCCTAATAAATTACAAAGAATTCTACGGAAATATTCATGACGTGGGAATGACAAGAAACTTCTTGAATCTGTTAGCATTCCTACAAAGCGACTCAATAAGCCCATGTTCGACAATGCATTCATTTGTCTTTCCATGCCATCTTTTTGGTCTAGGAACCACCAACCTGACCCAAACTGAATCTTACCTGCTACAGAACCATCATTGAAGTTACCAATCATGGTTGCCATCAATTCGTTATCACGTGGATTTAGGTTGTAAATAATAGTTTGTGCCAATTGGTCATATTCATCTAAACGACCTAAAAACTTAGACAAAGAAGCTGCCTGAGAAAAATCTCCGATTGAATCCCAACCAGTATCTGGCCCTAACAAACGCATTGCTCTTGAATTATTATTTCTCAACGCTCCCAAGTGGAACTGTTGTGTCCAACCTAATCCATGATAAATTACGCCTAAACTGTGTAAAATTGCCGATTTAAACAATAAAGCCTCGTCAGCACTGATACTTTGTCCAGCTATTGTTTTCTGGAAAACTTTATTGGCATCTTCTTCGGTGAAATCTACTGCATAAATTTGCTCTAAACCGTGGTCAGCTAATCTGCCACCCATTGAAGCAAAAAACTCTGCACGCGTTTTTAATGCCGAAACTAAAGCCGAGAATGTACTGATTTCTACATTAACCAATGTTCCTAATTTTTCAATAAATGAAGCATAATTAGGATTATCAATTAAAATAAATCTATCTGGACGGAACGTCGGTAATACTTTCGTATCCAGTGTTCCTTCAGTTTTAATCGCTTGGTGATATTCTAATGAATCTAAAGGGTCGTCTGTAGTACAGGCAACTTTTACATTCATTTTTGACAACAATCCTCTTACTGCATATTCAGGTGATTGTAGTTTTTCTGAACATTCATCAAAAATTTTACGTGCCGAAGCTGGATTTAAAATTTCGTGAACGTCAAAATATCGCTGCAATTCAAGGTGAGTCCAGTGATACAATGGGTTTCTCATCGTATAAGGTACTGTCTCAGCCCATTTTTCAAACTTCTCATAGTCAGACTTATCGCCCGTGCAATAGCTTTCGTTGATACCATTCGCACGCATCGCACGCCATTTGTAATGGTCGCCATACAACCAGATTTGTGTTAAATTGCCAAAGCTCTTGTTGCTCGCAATTTGGTCTGGTGGTAAGTGATTATGGTAATCAATAATTGGCATCTCTTTAGCAAACTCATGGTATAGTTTACTAGCAGTTGCAGTTTGTAAAAGGAAATCCTCGTCTAAGAATGTTTTCGTGTACAGCATTTTGTTAAAAATTTTAAATTGGTATTGAGAATTCAAATAAGCGAGGATTGATATTAAAAGATATTGAAAATCAATCCTCGATACTCAATTTTCAATCCTATAAAGATACTCCACGTTTCCAAGGAATAAAATCATCTTGTCCATTTCTAACGGCACAAACTTCAATTTCTCCACTAGCTACTTTAATTGCGTAGTTTAAAATACGTTCTCCCGCTTCTTCTATCGTTTCGTCACCTTCGATAATTGTACCCGTGTTGATATCGATAATGTCCGACATCTTTTCATACAATTTCGTATTTGTTGCAATTTTAACTACAGGCGCAATAGGATTTCCTGTTGGTGTACCTAAGCCTGTAGTGAATAAAACAAGATTAGCGCCTGATGCTACCTCGGCAGTTGTCGACTCAACATCATTACCCGGTGTACATAAAAGATTTAAACCTGCTTTTTTTACTGGTTCTGGATAATCTAATACCGCGGTCACTGGCGAAGTACCTCCTTTTTTGGCTGCTCCAGCAGACTTGATAGCATCTGTAATTAAACCATCTTTGATGTTCCCCGGTGATGGGTTCATATCAAAACCTGAGCCTACTGCTTTAGCTCGGTCGTTATAAGTATTTACCAAATAGCTGAACAATTTAGCATCTTCTGGGTTCAAACAACGGTCTGTTAACTCTTGCTCAACACCACATAATTCTGGGAATTCCGCTAAAATGACAGAGCCTCCTAAACCAATTAACAAATCAGAAGTATAACCAATCGCAGGGTTGGCTGAAATGCCAGAGAAACCATCAGAACCTCCACATTCTAAACCAATGCATAATTTACTTAATGGTGCTGGCTGACGTGAATTTTGATTTGCCTGAATTAAACCTACAAAAGTTTGTTTCAAAGCCAAAGCCATCAAGTCAGATTCAGTACCTATATTTTGTTGTTCTAAAATATATAATGGTTTCTTGAAGTCAGCATCACGCTTTGCAATTTCTTCTTGTAAGATACTAGCTTGTGCATTTTGGCATCCTAAACTCAATACCGTTGCCCCTGCACAGTTGGGATGGGTAATATAACCTGCTAATAATCCACAAAGTGCTTGAGCATCCTGACGAGTACCTCCGCAACCACCATCATGTAACAAGAACTTTACACCATCTACATTTGGGAAAAGTTTTTGTTTTGCATCTTTCTCTCCTTGTGCTTGTAAATCAGCTTGCAAAATTTCTTCAACTGTTTTGCCTGCTTTGTACAACGCTATCAAATCATGCGTTTGATTTTGGTAATCATGCGTACGAGCATAGCCCAAATCGTCTACCAAAGCTTCACGAAGTACTTCAATGTTACGATTCTCACAAAATACCAATGGAATTACTAACCAATAATTAGCCGTACCAACGCTACCATCTGGGCGGTGATATCCATTGAATGTTTTACCTTCAAAAGCCGCTAACGACGGTGCTTGCCATGCAGCGTGGTTTTCGCGCAATTCAAAAGAATCTACAGCATGCTTCACATTGAAAATATTGATACTACCTCCTTTCAGAATTGGTGATTGAGCCTTACCTACTAGTACATTATACATTCTAATTTCGGCTCCTACTTCAAAATCCTCAGTAGCAAATTTGTGTTTCGCAGCAATATCTTCCGTCAGGGTATAAGTCTGGCCATCCAATTCCACAGTTTGACCTTTCGATAAATCTGTTAAAGCGACAATCACATTGTCGTTAGGATGAATTTTTAAAACGTTTCTTTTCACGATGAATATTTGATGATTGGTTAAAGTATTAATTCTTTGAGTTCACACAGAATATTTTGAACTTAAAAGTAAGACTAAGCCTTACTATACTCAACCAATTCACCTTTATTAAGGTATGTTTTTAAAGAAGCATTCATTGTTTTTTCAATCATTTGATTTAAAAACGCTGTAACGCTTTCAGCAAAGCCTGTAATATTTGTTAAATCTGTTTCCCAGAGGTTTTTATCACTCAAAACTGATATTACCAACTCATCGCTTGATAATTTAGCCCATTTCGCAAAGAAATAATCAGCTTTATCGTCTTGAATCTGGTAATATTCGTCTTCATGAATACCATAATATTTACCGTTTTCCTCTTTGACAGCCTTCATAAACAATAAATACGCCGCAAAGCCAAAAGCAATATATTCAGGAACACACTGATAGATTTTGTGATAGTTCAACAACGTGGCGATATTTCGCATTTTCATTTTAGACGTATATTGTACCGTAATACTCAACCACTGATGGTCTAGATTAGGGTTACGAAAACGATCTATTACTTGCATGCCAAAGCGTTGAGCTACTTTTTCATCTACTTTATAAGGAATGCCTAGTCCTATTTCTGCCAACATCAAATTATTGACAAAAGCAGACATTACTTCATCTTGCATAGCTTCTTTTACTGTTTTGAAGCCTGCTAAAAATGCTAAACCACAACTAAGTGTATGGGTACCATTGAGCAAACGTAATTTTAATTCACGGTACAAGTCAATGTTGGGCTCAATAATTACGCCTTCGTCTGCTTGATGAAACGACAGGATATTTTTAACTTTTTGATTTCCTTCAATAGCCCACAAACGATACACTTCTGATACGATTAATAAATCATCTTTATAACCTAATTCTGCTTCGATATTTGCCTTTACAGCCGCGCTTGGTTTCCCTGGCACAATTCTATCTACTAATGAATTACAGAAGGTTACTGATGATTCTAACCAATCAATAAATTCAGACTCTAAAGCATTGCGATGTGCAAGCTCGAAAATAATGCCTTCTAGTTTTTTCCCATTATCAGGTATCAATTCCGTCGGAACAATCACCATTCCGTGTTCTTTGCTTCCTTCAAAAGCTTTGAACCTAGCATAAAGAAAGGCTAATACTTTTCCCGGGAATGAGATTGGAGGAGACTGTTTAATATCATCTTGCACCAATTGAATACCTACTTCTGTGGTATTAGAAGTAATTATCTGTAACGCTGGATTTTTAGCACATTCCAAAATAGCATCCCATTCAGTCTTAGCTGATAATACACGACTAATGGCTGATGAAATAGTATTCTTTTCAAAAACATTTCCTTGCTGAATGCCTCTTTCACAAATAGTATAAAGGTTATCTTGGCGGTCAAAAGCTTCGGCATCACCTCCGTCGGTTGACTTTACCACTACAATTCTACCATTAAAAATTCCTTGCTGATTAGCTTTATTAATAAAGTAATCTGGCAAGCCTCTTAACAGTACGCCCGTTCCAAACTGTAATACCTTTTCAGGTAAATTAAACAAAGATTCAGGAAGTGCTACATTGCCTTTACTGAGGTTTATTTGATTTTGAGAAGTATTCATTATGTTAGAAATCTTTAATAGAGAAAAGTAGTTGGGTAGCAAACTTTACAACCCAACCATTTTATGTATATTAATAATGCTTGATTCTTTTTTGAGACTTTAGGATGTTTAGACTTTAGGACTAAAAGATTTTAGACTTAAAGACACTAGACGTTAGACTTTGTTCTTTTGACTTTAGGATTTTAGACTTAAAGACATTAGACGCTAGACTGTTGTTCTTTTGACTTTAGGATGTTTAGACTTTAGGACTAAAAGACATTAGACTAAAGGGTTTAAGAATAAAGAGATTTGTAGTGTTAGAAAAACAATCACTAATTCACTAACTATTTAAAATCACTAAATCACCATTCACTAAATCACTAACTATCCAAAAATCACTAAATCACCACTCACTAAATCACTAACTATCTATACAAAGTCTGCGCGCATGGGTGAAAAGACATCTATTAATTCACCTGCTTCTAAACAGACTGCTCCGTGCAGTATATCTGATGGTACAAAGTAAACATCGCCTGTTTTTAATATCTTTTTGTCTTCGCCGATGGTTATCTCAAAAGCACCTGCTGAAACATAGCTAATCTGTAAATGGGGATGTGAGTGAATCGCTCCTACGCCTCCTTGTTCAAAAGCTACTTTCACCAACATAATGTCATCATTGTATGACATTACTTTTCTTTTGATTCCTCCGCCGAGTTCTTCCCAAGCTACCTGTTCATCAGACACCAAGGTTAATTCTTTTACTGATAGCATATTATTTTTTATTACTGTAAATGTTTTTAGATACTTTTTTCCCAAATTCTACTTCTTTCTTAGCTTTTGAAACATCAGTATTTAATAACTTAACCCCTTGCGTTCGCTCTCCAGTAATTTTTAATAGTACCTCAGCATTTTCATAGCGAATATCGTCAAGAGTTACGTTTTTACTGTTCTGTACCTGCATGGTCGTTTTATCTTTTGTTATCAAAGTAATATTTTTTAACAAAATATTTTCTGCTTCAATACAAAGTAACCCTGTATTTGCTTGAAATACTGCATTTTCAATTAAAATATTTTTAACGCTCATCTCTGGTAAACCTCTTACTTTTATTGCTGTTTCGGCACCCAAACAATTAATATTTCTTACATAAAAATCTTTGAATTGTGGCGTAGCTTCTGTCAAAGGCTTGGCTTCCATCTGTGGCAATTCATCAGAATCTCCATTCAAAGAAACAGGGTCTTTACCTGCATAATACATATCGAATAATACTGCTTCACCCGCTATATCTGTCATTTGCACATTGTTGACATATATTTTTTCAACAACTCCGCCTCTACCTCTTGCTGTTTTAAAGCGTAAGCCTACGTCTGTACCCAGAAATGTACAATTAGATACATACATATTTTTCACCCCTCCAGACATCTCTGAGCCAATTACAAATCCTCCATGTGCATGATATACTTTACAGTCTTTAATGATAAAGTTTTCAGTGGGTACACCTCTTTTTCTGCCTTGTTCATCTCTGCCCGATTTAATCGTAATGCCATCATCACCCGTATCAAAAGTACAATTTTCCATGATACCATTTCTACAAGATTCCAAGTCTACACCATCGCTATTTTGAGCATACCAATAGTTTTTAACATCCACATTTCTCATCGTAATATGGTCGCTAAGTAATGGATGGAGCGTCCATGCTGGCGAATTTTGAAAATGTAGTCCCTCTAACAAGATAAATTTACAACGTGTTAAACTCACCATATTAGGTCTTAAAAAGCCTTTAATTACCTCATAATCTTTGGCTGTTTTTCCGTTAGACAATTTACTTCCTCCTTCCAACACAGCACCTTGCTTTGATTGTTCATTTGGATACCATGTATTTTTAGCGTCATCTAAAACACCCCCAGATTTCACTAGTTTACTCCATTGAGCATCTGTTTGCTTACTTTTTTTGATGGCTCTCCATGCATCTCCTCCACCATCTATTACACCATCGCCTGTTAAAGCAATATCTATTAAATCAACCCCTGAAATTGGTGCTTGACAACGGTAGGCTTCTTCTCCTTCCCACGTTGTTGCAATAATCGGATAGTCGTTTATATTTCTACTAAATTGTACTACTGCACCTTTGGTAATGTGTAAATTCACGTTTGATTTCAACACAACTGGGCCTGTCAACCACAAGCCACTTGGAATTAAAACTGTACCTCCGCCCGACTCTGCACAAATTGTAATTGCGTGATTAATGGCTTCAGTATTTAAAGTAATTCCATTTGATTTTGCACCATAACGGATAATATTAAACGTATCCTTTTTAAATACGGGCGTATAGTACTTTGGCAATTCAAATTCGTACTTCTCTTGAAACTCTGATTTCTTTAAAAAACTCTTTAATTCAACTCCTGATTCAAGTATTCCTTCAGCTACTAAACTTGCCATTACGGATGCACCATATTTTGAAAAATGGGTATCATCAGTTACTCCTTTAGGAAATTTACTGTAAAATCCTGTAGAATAGTGCATGAATAATTTCTTTGAACCTTCTATTCCGTGTTGTTCAATGGTTGCTTTACTTTTGGCATGAAGGTCAATCAATGGCACACCTAATTCTTTTGCTACAGCTTTTACAGCAGCAGGATACTCTCCATGCTGGTCTACAAACTGTCCGTTTGTGTCAAACTTCCTACGCATCACTGGTGTAATCAAAATAGGATTAGCACCTTTTGCTCTAGTTTCATTGACAAATTTGATAAGATTATTTTTGTATGTGGTTTGTGGTGCCGCATAACGAGTACTATCAGCAATCTTTTGGTCATTATGCCCAAACTGAATTAATACCCAATCTCCTTTTTTTAATTGTTTTGTTACAGCCTCCCAACGTTTTTCGTTGATAAAGCTTTTAGTACTTCTACCATTTACAGCATGATTTTGTACTTGGACTGTCTCTGTTAAATAATTATGTAATATCATTCCCCAACCAGTTTCAGGACTATCAACTGGAGGTTTATCAGCACAAGTGGAATCCCCAATGAGGAAAACCGTCATTTTTTCGTCTGTACTTTTAAAAGCCGTAAGAACAACACATAATATGAGACAAAGTATTTTTTTCATTGTAAATAGAGATTGTTGAGTATGAGTAAGAGTTGTGAATTGTGAGTGATGAATTTTGAGTTGCCCGCATTGCAATTTAAAACCCTGATATATAATACTTTAATTCACACGCTAACGTCGTTTATTTTAACATAGAGTACTTAAGTAAACTTTCATGACTTAATGTCATCGTATTTTATCTCTATCATATAATTTAAGCAAGGCTTTCATTTATCGTAAACAACTGATAATTAGAAATTTGAATCCCTAATCACTATTTACTAATCACTACTTAAATTATATGATAGAGATAGAAAATATTATCGTAAAGACGGAATCTCTACAAAATCCATATCAGTAAATAATTGGTTTTCACCTGCCATTGCCCAAATGAATGAGTAGTTAGCTGTACCACAACCTGAGTGAACAGACCAAGGTGGTGAAATAATCGCTTGGTGGTTTGATACAAACAAATGACGAGTCTCCTGCGGTTGACCCATCAAATGTAAAACCGCTTGGTTTTGAGGAATATCGAAATAACAATATACTTCCATTCTACGGTCATGCGTATGCGCAGGCATTGTATTCCAAACACTACCATTTGCTAACACTGTAAGTCCCATTACCAATTGACAGCTACGAATACCATCCAAATGAATGTATTTATAAATCGTTCTTTCATTTGAAGTTTGGTTGCTTCCCAAATTTACTGGTGAAGCTTCTTCTTTTTTCATCAAACGAGTAGGATACGATTGGTGTGCTGGTGATGAAATCAAAAAGTATTGTGCTGGATTAGCCGCATCGATACTTTCGAAAAACGCCGTTTTAACACCTTTCCCTAAATACAAACAATCTAATTTATTAATCAAGAATACTTCGCCATCAGCGGTGATTTTACCATCGCCCCCAACATTGATAATGCCTAGTTCTCTTCTTTCTAAAAAATAATCACTTTTCAGCGCATCATAGTTTGGCAAAGCAACTACAGCATTTACAGGCATCACTCCGCCTGTAATTACTCTATCATAATGTGTGTAAGTTAGATTTACTTGGTTAGCCTCGAACAATTTTTCGATTAAAAAATTAGCTCTTAAGCTTTCCGTATTCATACTAGCCACTTCTTTGGGGCTACTTTCGTATCTACTTTCCATGTTATTAAATCTTATTAATTGAATAATATAATTGTAAAGGATGACTATCTTCCCATCCAGCCACCATCTACTACAACGATAGTTCCGTTTACATAAGCACCAGCTTCAGAAGCCAAGAATACTACTGGACCCATGAAGTCTGTTGGTTCTCCCCAACGTCCTGCTGGAATACGGTCTAGGATAGATTTACTTCTTTCAGGGTCAGCTCTTAAAGCAGCAGTATTATCTGTAGCGATATAACCCGGAGCAATAGCATTTACATTTACACCTTTTGAAGCCCACTCGTTAGCCAAAGCTTTAACAACGCTACCGATTGCTCCTTTTGAAGCCGCATAGCTTGGTACATTGATACCCCCTTGGAAACTTAGTAAAGAAGCGGTGAAAATAATTTTACCAGAACCTCTCGCTACCATATCTCTACCGAACTCACGTGCTAAGATAAATTGAGCATCTAAATTGATTGATAAAACTTTATCCCAATATTCATCAGAGTGTTCTGCTGCTGGATTTCTCAAAATCATACCAGCATTATTAATCAAAATATCAACTTGTGGATGTTTAGCCTTCACTTCATTAATAAAAGCATAAAGGGTAATTCTATCACTTAAATCTACATTGTAACCAGTGAAATTTCTGCCAAAACTTCTCACTCCTTTTTCAATTTCACTATTTTCTGGTTCAAGGGTAAGGGCTGCACAAATGATGTCTGCTCCTGCTTCGGCCAATGCCAATGCCATTCCCATTCCAATACCTCTGTCACAACCAGTAACTAAAGCCACTTTACCTTCTAAACTAAATAATGATGATAAACTCATAAGTTTTATTTTTTTAATTATTCCAAGATTTAAACTATTTGGTCAGAAAAACTATCCACCAAACCCAGAACAAACGTATGCTTTAAAAGTACAGCGTTCAAGTAAATATTTGAATATTTTTATGCAAACGTTATCGGGAACGTTCTCATTAATAATCTTTTTTATACTTATTTAATACAATTTGAGATTTTTAATAGATTTTAGTAGTCTGCCCTATTTTTTAGCCATAAAAAAATTATACTTTTGTAATTGTACAAATCAAAGAACAAAACATTGGAACTGATTACTATCAAAGATATTGCTAAGGCGTTAAATTTATCTACTTCTACAGTCTCTAGGGCTTTGAGAGGAAGCTATGAAATTAATCCTGATACTAAAAAAATGGTCATTGAATATGCTGAGAAGTATAATTATAGACCAAATCCAATTGCATTGAGTTTGAAAGAAAACAAAAGCAGGTCGATTGGAGTAATTGTTCCTGAAATTGATAACCCTTTTTTCTCACAAGTAATCAATGGGATTGAAGCCATTTCGTATAACAGAGGTTACCATGTCGTTATTTTTCAGAGCCATGAGTCTTTTGAAAGAGAAAACATCAACCTCAAACACATTGCTTCACGCAGGGTAGATGGATTATTAATTTCATTAGCTGGCGAAACCAATGATGTTTCACAGTTAAAAGAACTTAATGAAAAAGGAATGCCTATTGTATTATTCGACAGGGTGTCTGATGAAATAAACACGCATAAAGTAATCTCTGATAATTTTGAAGGTGCTTTCACTGCTACCGAACACCTTATCCGTGGAGGAAGAAGGCGGATAGCGCATATTTCTGGCTCGCCTTATTTATCGATTACTAAAGAAAGAGTAAGAGGTTATATCGCAGCATTGAACAAATATGAAATTCCTGTAGATGACGCGCTGATTAAGTATTCTAATTACTCTTTAGAAAACATAGAAATATTCATTGATGAGCTTTTATCCGAAAAGCATCCTCCAGATGGCATATTAACAGTAAGCGACAGACTAGCCTTGGGTTGTTTGGCTACATTGAAAAAGAAAAATATTACCATCCCCGAACAAATAGCCATGGTTGGTTTTACAAACCTCAAGGCTGCCTCTATGTTAGAGCCAGCCTTGACGACAGTAGTGCAACCATCCTTAGAAATGGGTCAGCGTTCGGCTGAGTTATTGCTAGATTTAATCGAGCGAAAACCCTCAAGGATTCCTCAAACTTACCAGACCTTCAAACTATACACAGAATTGATTATTAGAGATTCGTCTGTTGCGAAGGTATAGCGGTCGGGTGTCGGGTATCAGCTATCGGTCATCAGCTGTCGGATTTGGATTTGGCTATCAGTCATCGGGTATCGGTCATCAGGTTCGGATTTCGGATTAAATTTTAGAAACTTAGGTCTCTGATTTCAGCTATTATTATGTTCCCTTGAATTAGTTTTTTTGTAACTTAGTAAGTCTATATTAATC
>NZ_JBWKOV010000003.1:298929-606280 GCF_059416265.1 Arcicella sp. GW821-FHT09D11
TCCGAAATCCGAAATCCGAAATCCGAAATCCGAAATCCGAAATCCGAAATCCGAAATCCGAAATCCGAAATCCGAAATCCGAAATCTGAAAGCTTACACGCTTAACATTGCTTTAATCACTTTAGAACTTGGGTCTAGCCAAGATTCAAAGACATTTGGTAATTCTTCAAAAGGAGCTTCATGCGTAAGCCAAGCTTGGGTCTGAATATTTCCTTCTTCCATATTTTTAATAATCATTTTAAAATCAGCTGGAAGAGAATTTCTACTAGCAAAAAGTGTCATTTCTCTACGATGGAAATCTGGATCAAAAAATGTA
Organism: Arcicella sp. GW821-FHT09D11; assembly: GCF_059416265.1. Classification (NCBI taxonomy): domain Bacteria; kingdom Pseudomonadati; phylum Bacteroidota; class Cytophagia; order Cytophagales; family Flectobacillaceae; genus Arcicella; species Arcicella sp. GW821-FHT09D11. The sequence goes on from NZ_JBWKOV010000003.1 coordinate 299,246, forward strand.
ACATCTCCTTGAAATAACCCCACAAAAATCAATTTCCCACCAAAAGCTAAATAAGAAAAGGCTTTCATCATAGACTGTGAATTGCCCGTTGCATCAAAAATGACCGTTGGCAAAGCACCCTTTAATGTGGTTTTTAAATCATCTGCCATATATCCTTCTTTTGCTAGTACCGATACATCTGTATCAAACAATTGCTTAGCAAAATCAAGTCTTTGTTGGTTAAAATCCATCACCACAATCTTAGCTTGATGTAATTTAGCAAACTGGATTACCGATAAACCAATCGGTCCTGCACCAATGACTAACACAATATCATTGCTAGTGACATTGGCTCTCTGCACAGCATGAGCGCCGATACCCAACGTTTCTACTAGTGCTAATTGTTCATAACCTAACACTTTTGAACGGTGTAGTTTATGCGCAGGAATCTTTAGAAACTCACACATTCCTCCATCCGTATGTACGCCCATTACTTTCAGGTTTTCACAACAATTAGGCTTTTCATTTAAACATGCCTGACAAGTACCGCAATTCAAGTAAGGCTCAACAGAAACCTTATCACCAATTGCCAATTGTTCAGTATCAACATTTTGTCCTAATGCAACCACTTCAGCACCCAACTCATGACCAAGTACTCGTGGATACGAAAAAAATGGTTGTTTTCCTCTGAAAGCATGATAGTCTGTACCGCAAATACCAATTTTATGAATTTTGATAAGTGCCTCATTATCCGCCAACTTATCATCTATTTCCCTTGAGATTAACTGAAACTCACCAGGTTGATTTAGAATAATTGTTTTCACTAATTCCTATATTTTTAATTATGCTTGATTATAAATCATATACCTAAACTGCATACAATATCACCTTAATCTGTAAACAGATTAAGACCAACTCACGCTTTTTCCTAATCTAATTAACTTTAACTCTTAACTTCTGAACCTTTCCAACCGAAATAAAACACGACGAAAAAACACACCAATGGTACAGAATATGCTACTTGGATACTCATCATATCAGAAATTCTACCCATAATTAACGGGAAGATAGCACCCCCAACGATAGACATAATGACTAATGATGACCCTATTTTTGTTTCCTTGCCTAATGATTTAATACTTAATGAGAAAATAGTTGGGAACATAATCGACATAAAGAACTCAACGCCAATTAAAGCGTATACCGATAACATTCCGCCGTAGATTACTACTACTATTAAAAGCACAACATTGATTAAAGCATACAATGCCAAAAGGATATTAGGGCTGATATAACGCATCAGAAAAGTACCGATGAATCGACCAATCATAAAACAAAACAAGGCAGCTCCTAGTAGACGCGAAGCCGTTATTTCATCGATATTAGCAGTCTTACCTAAATAGCGAATAAAAAAACTAGATACGCAAACCTGCGCCCCAACATAAAAAAACTGAGCTGCTATTCCCCAAACTAAATGTTTGTGACGCATAATAGATTGGCTTCCTGTTGGCAATTCAATGTCGTGCCCTGCTTCTGTAATTTCTGGTAGCTTGCTTTTATATAATAAAACCGCTACAACTAATACTACAATACCTATTATTAAATAAGGAATTTTTACCGTTGCAGCTTCGCCGTCTAGAAAAGCACTCATTTGTTCAGCCGTCATTGAAGCTGTTTCAGTGTTGGTTAACGTTTTTCCAGATAAAATAAATTGCCCTCCTAATATCGGAGCAATCGTGGCAGCTAACCCATTAAATGACTGTGCAAGATTCAATCTTTGTGATGCTCCTTCTGGTTCACCAAGGACTGTCATGTATGGATTTGCTGCGGTTTCTAAAAAAGTCAAGCCACTTGCTATCACAAACAGGGCTGTTAAGAAAAAAGTAAAAACACGCGTATTAGCGGCGGGAATAAATAAAAATGCCCCTATTGCAAATAAAAGTAAACCAGCAATAATACCCGTTTTATACCCAAACTTCTTCATTACCATACCCGCAGGGATGGCCATAATAAAATATGCAATAAAAAAAGAACCATCAATTAATGAAGATTGAAAATCTGTAAGCTGACAAGCTTTCTTAAGGTGTGGAATTAATATTGGATTTAAGTTATGTGCAAATCCCCAAAGGAAAAACAAAGTAGTCAATAAAATAAAAGGTACTAAATATCTGTTTTTCATAAAAAATATGTTAATAGTTTAAGATTAATACATGCATAATCGCATTAACAAGTAGAAAAAATCATAAACTACTCTCTTTTTTCAATAATAATTTGATAATACAAAGAAAAAACATTTACAAACATATAGCATTCACGTTATTATCAAAGATTTATGGTATTTTAGCATAAATGTTTAGCTTACAGCTAAAATAAATATGTCATAAGCTCATTATGGCACAGAAACGAACGTTATTTAAAACTTCAACAATATTATTAGAAGTGTTTAAACAATTAAAAGCCTTACAGAATAAGACTCTTCGCTCAAAATTTAAAACAAAAAAGCTTATAGCTTAATTATCTATGGCGTAAAGCTTATAGCTCAAATTAAAAGATATGTTTTCATTTTTTAAAAAATCATCCGATACTCCTAAAATAGTAGATTTTTCATTTATTGGTACAGATATTCATTCGCATCTTATACCGGGCATTGATGATGGATGTTCTAGTATTGAACACTCTATTGCTTGTATCCAAAAATTAAAGGAATTAGGATTCTCTAAAATCATAACTACGCCACACATCATGGCAGAAGTATATCCTAATACGCCTGAAATCATCAACGAAGGTTTGACTATCTTAAAAGCAGCCTTGGTGGAAGCGGGAATAGAAATTGAGATAGAAGTGGGAGCTGAATACAAAATTGATGAACAATTTTCAACATTATTAGCAAATAATAATTTATTAACTTTCGGAGATAAGTATGTATTGGTGGAGTTCTCTTTTGTAGCTGCCCCAATTAACTTAGAAACTATTATTTTCAACTTAAGAACAAAAGGATATCGCCCAATTATTGCTCATCCAGAGCGATACTTATACTTAAGTGAAAACCTTGCTAAGTTTGAAGAATTGAAAGCATTAGGATGCCATTTACAATTGAACCTGATGTCATTGGTCAATCAATACGGGCCTAAAGCTAATGAAATAGCCAATAAATTGTTGGACATGAATCTCTATGAGTTTATGGGGACTGATTTACACAGACCTGACGATGTAAGAATTCTGAATAAATTATTACAATCTAAAACTATTCTTAGTAAACTCTCTAAATTAAGGCATCTTAATGAGAAAGTTTAATGGTTGTTTGAACCATTAAGCATCCAGAATTTTAAAATCAAAAAAGCAGTCAGGAATTAATTTCTGACTGCTTTTTTGATTAATGTTTTGAGCTATTGATGAATATTAATAAGCCATGTCTTCGCCTCTGAACATATTATAGACTGTCATAATCACGATTTTAAAATCTAGCCAAGGAGTCCAGTTTTCAATATACCAAATATCAAAAACAACTCTTTTACGCATCAAACTAAAGTCTTTAGTTTCTCCTCTTAATCCATTCACCTGAGCCCAACCAGTTACACCAGGTTTTACCCAGTTACGGAGAGCATAATTATTAATAAGGGCTTGGCTTTCTATATTATGTTGTAAAGCATGCGGGCGTGGTCCTACGACCGACATTGACCCTCCGATTACATTTAAAAATTGTGGCAACTCATCTAAATTGGTTTTACGTAATATTCTTCCAATTTTTGTAATTCTAGGGTCGTTTTCAGTAGTTTGCTGAAACTTACCATCTACCACTACTTTACTTTCAATAAACATTGTTCTGAATTTCAAACATCGTATGATTTCTTTATTCTTACCCCATCTTTCCTGAATAAAGAAAATATTCCCTTTTGATTCTAGGCGTATAAGCAACGCAATAATTGGGAAAAGCCAAGAAAAAATCAACACACATAATAGTAGACTGAAAAAGAGGTCTATTATTCTTTTAATGAGCCTCCAATGTAATTGATTTAAAGGTTCATCCCTTACTGTAATCATCGGGAAGTTGCCGAACATTCCCATTTTAAATTTATTAGAACTAAATTTAAAATAATCAGGGATGATTCTAGTCCTAACAGCATTTCTTTCGCCTGCTGAAATGATTTTATCTAATTGTTGCTTATTAAACTGTGGCATTGCTACCACAATTTCATCTATCTGATTATCTATGATAATTTTATCTACTTCATCAAAATTTCCTTTGTATAACCCGTTTAAGTATACGGATTTGGTTTCATCAATAAAACCGATAGGATTATAGCCAAATTGAGTATTGTTCTTTACAAAATCAAAAAAGGAAACGCCCATTTCTGAACTACCGACAATCAAAAGATTACGTGTATTCCTTCCTTTTCTTCTCAGGAACTCAAAAGATTTTTTTAAGAGGTATTTCTTGATAGAAAGAAAAACGAAAAGCATTGCACAATACTCTAGTACAAATCTACGCGCATTATCTCTATCGTTTAGGAAGAATAAAAACAGAATCAATACCAATGCTTGAATAGCAATAACAGGAACTAGCAACAAAAACTCGTCAATAAATTTGAGTGTACGAAAGTCATCATAAACATGGATTATTTTACTAGAAAAATACCAAACTATTACTAAAAGCACGAAAACCTCTCTATCATGAATAGAATTATTACGATTACTGACTACTGAAGTCAAGTAAAAAGAAAGCATTAACACTAAAATATCAGTAAGCAATCGTAAATAATAATTTTCTCTTCCAAAGTAGTCTTTCATCATAAATTTATGTTTAATGTGCTATTGACCGAATTACCTTGCTACAAATTTACAATCTATGTTGGATAGTCACAAAAAAATCTATTAAACGGTATATTTATAATAGCTCTGTAAGAACTAATTATTAATAAATAGCATTGTCCTTTATTTTCCAGTTCAACCCTATTTTTTAACCCATTGAATATTAACTAATTAAGCAAATGTATTTCTTCGATATTAAATTTACGTTAGAACTACCTATTCACAAAATAAACAATACAATAAATTAAAATATTACAATAATTTTTATAAAAATAAAAGGCACAGTAATTATTGATAATTACCATGCCTTAATAAATGATGTGCAATATGGGATGATATTAATAAGCCATATCTTCGCCTTTAATCACATTATAGACTGTCATGAAGATGATTTTGAAATCTAAGCCTAGCGACCAATTTTCAATATACCAGATATCATATTTTACTCTTTGCTCCATTTGTTCCAGCGTCTTTGTTTCTCCTCTGTAGCCATTTACTTGCGCCCAGCCAGTGATACCTGGTTTAATCCAGTGCCTAACTAAATAACTATCTACTTCATCCTTCGTACGTATATTATGTTCATGTGCATGAGGTCTAGGCCCTACAATTGACATATCGCCTAATAATACGTTGATGAACTGTGGCAATTCATCCAAACTCGATGACCTTAAAAACTGACCTAATTTTGTAATTCTTGGGTCGTTCATCTGTGCTTGGTTAAATGTTCCATTTTCAGTTACATCTTTACTTTCGGGTCTCATCGACCTAAACTTGAAACACTTGAATTTTTTATTATTCTTTCCCCATCTATACTGTCTAAAAAATACTGGTCCTTTAGAATCAAGTTTTATCAGAACAGCAATGATTGGAAACAGCCAAGAAAAAATGAAAATAAACACTAGTAACGAGAATATAATATCAAATACTCTTTTTACTAATCTCCAATGATATTCTTGCAATGGCTCGCTCCTAAACGTAATCAGTGGGTAATTACCAAAAAATTTGAATTGCAATCTACTTGGATAATACGTAATATAGCTTGGTACAATTTTAGTTCTGATGGCTCTTTTTTCAGATACCATAAAAACTTCTTGCATTAAACTATTACTAATTTCATCCGTAGTAATAATGATTTCGTCAATTTTATAATTTTCGTTCATTGACAAGAACTTCCTGAGGTCTCCTAAATAAGTATTTCCACCAATATCATTTACTTCTTCTTCTTTGGCAATAATCCCAATTACTCTAAAGCCATAATGAGGGTTCTCTTGAATTTGAGTAATTAAATTGGCCGTAATTTCATTATAACCAACAAATACCACATTTTTGATATTTCCTCCTTTTTGCCGATAATAAAATAGGATTCTTTTAATAATATAATTCTTGATAATTAATACAATTAACAAAATCACAATATAGGCAAAGATAAATCTTCTAGTATATTCATGACGGTTCAGTATAAACAAAACTTGTCCTGCTATTACAGACTGTACTAATACATTCTGAAAAATTAATAGTAGTTCACCTATATATCTTTCAGTTCTAAAGTCATCATAGGTATTTGAAATTTTAGTAGAAAAATACCAACCTATTACAAGTAATAATAATAGAATACTATCACTTTTTTCTAATTCAGGTTTTGTGATAAATGAAGAAAAAACAAAAACACATATAATAGAAATAATATCAGACAACAACCTGAAATAGTTTACTTTACTTATACTTTGAGGCATAATAGTTTATATTTTTTGGGGGATGTTAGCGAATTATGAACGTCAACTGGTAATAATAAAATCACAATTAAAAATACCGTTTTAAAAAACAATTAAATATTGGAATATTTACAAACAAGTAACCTTCTACATACCGTTTAATAAATAGGTGAATCTTTTAGGATAAATTTAACTCAAATATTGTAATTTTGTGATATGATTAACATTTCATTTATTCTTTACGTATCTTAACCTCCTTACATTATGAGCAATGAATCTAAATACACACTTCAAATATGGGGAAGAATTACATTAATTATCCTTTTGGCAGCACTGACTTATTTTATTAATTTTTAAAGAATTGATAAAAGTTCTTAGAAAAAAAGCCATCAATCATTCATTTATGATTGGTGGCTTTTTTATATCAATTCTCAATAAAAATATAACTAACTTTTGCCTAAATACGCTAGTTATATTTGTCAAAATTTAAGCTCACCCTACACTTCACTATTCCTTCAACAAGGAATCTAAATATTAAAAGCATCTTGCTCATATAAAATAAGTAAGCAAAAGCCTCCTTATTGCATCAAGCTTATTTCTTCCTTACTTAAGCGCAATTGTTTTTCTATACGTCAATTAACTATGCTATTTACATAAAGTGTTCGTATATTTTTTGAGCAACATATTTTCATAAAATCCATATTGATAAACAATTCTATATTCATCGTATTATCAAATACGTTAGCGATTCTACTAGTAATATAGTAAAATTTAAGACTTCGTTTAGGACAAAGAAGTCTTAAATTCTGCTTAATTATTTTGTAAATAATTTAATATCAGACTGCATCATGTCTTTTACTAAAGCTGGCAAATCATATTTAGGTACCCATCCTAATTTAGTTTTTGATTTAGTTGGGTCGCCAATCAACAATTCTACTTCAGTTGGTCTGAAATAACGAGCATCAACGTTTACAACAACTTTACCTATTTCAACTTGATACAATGGGTTTGAGCAAGCTACGATTGTACCGATTTCGTCTACTCCTTCTCCAGAGAACTCAACTTCGATACCTAATTCAGCAAATGCCATTCTAACAAACTCTCTAACTCTTGTTGTGATACCAGTAGCAATTACATAGTCTTCAGGAACATCTTGTTGTAAGATTAACCACATTGCTTCAACATAATCTTTCGCATGACCCCAGTCACGTTGAGCATCCAAGTTTCCAAGATATAATTTCTCTTGTTGTCCTAATGCAATTTGAGATACCGCTCTAGTAATTTTTCTAGTAACAAATGTTTCACCTCTTAATGGAGATTCGTGGTTAAATAAAATACCATTCACCGCAAACATATTATATGCTTCACGGTAGTTAACAGTAATCCAGAAACCGTACATCTTAGCAACAGCATAAGGAGAACGTGGATAGAAAGGAGTTGTTTCAGATTGAGGTACTTCTTGTACTAAACCATATAACTCTGAAGTAGAAGCCTGATAGATTTTAGTTTTTTCTATTAATCCCAATAAACGAACCGCTTCAAGAATTCTTAATGTACCGATACCATCTACTTGAGCAGTATATTCTGGTTCATCAAAACTAACTTTTACGTGCGACATTGCACCTAAATTGTATATTTCGTCTGGTTGTACTTCTTGAATAATTCTGATAATGTTAGTTGAATCTGACAAATCGCCATAATGCATGATAAATTTAACACCGTCTTCGTGTAAATCTTCATACAAATGATCGATACGTGCAGTATTGATCAATGAACTACGACGTTTAATACCGTGTACTTCATATCCTTTTGATAATAGTAGTTCTGCCAAATAGGCTCCATCTTGTCCAGTTATACCAGTAATAAGGGCTTTTTTCATAATCGTTGTGTTAATGCTACTGATAAATTTATCAGTGTTAGTAATAAATAAAATTTAAAGTATTTTTAAGATATATGTTGAGTGTTGTTGCATCTTACAACAACCATAATTTATACAATCTATAATCTTAGTTTTGCATGGTTATCCAAGAAATCCTGATAGGCTAAACCGATTCCTTCTTTCAATTCTATGGTATGTCTCCAGCCTTTACCATTCAATTTAGATACATCCATCAATTTTCTTGGTGTGCCATCTGGTTTAGTGCTATCCCAAACGATTTCACCTTCAAAGCCTACGATGTCTTTTACCGTATTAGCCAACTCTTTAATAGTCACATCTATTCCTGTACCCACATTGATTAACTCTGGCTCAGAATAATTCTCCATTAAATATACGCAGGCTGCTGCTAAATCATCAGCATATAAAAATTCTCTCATAGGAGAACCCGAACCCCATAAAATTACTTGCTCAACGCCGTTTTCCTTCGCTTCATAAAACTTACGAATCATGGCAGGCAATACGTGAGAGTTTTGTAAATCATAGTTATCATTCGGTCCATACAAATTAGTAGGCATTACTGAAATAAAATCACATCCATATTGAGCACGATAAGCTTCGCACATTTTAATACCCGCAATTTTAGCAATGGCATAAGGCTCATTGGTTTGCTCTAAAAGACCAGTAAGTAAATATTCTTCTTTAAGTGGCTGAGGAGCAAGTTTAGGATAAATACATGAAGACCCTAAAAACATTAACTTCTTTACTTTGCTAACAAAGGCACTATGAATGATATTATTTTGAATCGCTAAGTTTTCATATAAGAAATCTGCACGATAAGTATTATTGGCAACGATACCTCCTACTTTAGCAGCCGCTAAAAAAACATAATCAGGTTTTTCTACTTCAAAAAATTCAGCTACTTTTTGTTGGTCTCTGAGGTCTAACTCTTTAGACGTTTTTAATACAAAATTTTCATAACCTTCATTTTGTAATTTTCTTAGAATAGCAGAACCCACCATTCCTCGATGACCTGCTATATATATTTTGGAGTCTTTTTCCATTTATTGAATACCAATATGTTGTTAAAAAATTATATAGTACGTATTTTTTCTTTAATAAGAAGCGATATAAAAAGGGAATTAGTAACAAAATACCTTTTAAAAAGCCTTTTAGGATCTTGTGATAAACGATGTAACCACTCAAGGCTGTAATCTTGCATCCATTTAGGAGCCCTTGGTTGTATTCCTGCAAAAACAGGGAATGCCCCTCCTACTCCAACCATGACAGCTTGTATTTTACCTTTCATGCTATACATCCACTTTTCTTGCTTAGGGCAACCTAGTGCTACCAAAACAAGTCCTGCACCACTATCATTGATGGTATTAATATCATTGGCTATTTCTGCCTCTGATAATACTCTGAATGGTGGTGAAATCGCACCGACAATTGCTAAATTAGGATATTTTTCTTTTGCTACTTTTTGTATTTTATCAAGCACTTCATCTGTTGAACCATACAAAAATACTTTAATATTATTCAATTCTGCTTCTTTCAAAAGAGACGGTGTTAAATCCATACCTGCCACTCTCTCTTGATCTATTCCATTAATCAATTTTAAGCCTACACACAGCGGTTTACCGTCCGCAGTAACAATGTCTGCTGAATTAACGATATTTGCAAACTCCTTAGAATTATACGCTTCAATACACATGTGAACATTGGCTACACATACATAAGAGGAGTATCTTTTTTTAGCCAAAGAGATGATATCAGCAACAATCTGCTGATAGCTACCTAAGGTGATATTAATGCTAATAAGTTTTTGTTGAGCCATAACTCTTTTCCGATTTACTTAGGTTTTATTAGGGTTGATGAGCACTATGTCCTAGTACAGTAAGTCTTTGTAATAAAAATTTATCATTTCCCTTTATATAACTCATCTAGTTTTTGAATATACACTTCAGGGTTATAATTAGTGAAAATATTTTTTTGCGCTTCATTAGACATATTTCCGAGCTGGATGCGGTCATTTGCTAAACTCTTTATAGCCTGCATAATTTCTTCTGGAGATTTTTTTGCTACTACAAAGCCTGATTTTTTATCATCAACTGTAAATTTCATTGAACCATCGTCTGTCACAATAGGAACAAGTCCAAAAGACATTGCTTCTAATAACGCCATTGGCAGACCTTCACCAAACAAGGAAGGAAGGATAAAAACATCACATTTTTTTAGGAGATCTATCTTGCCAGCACCTTTTACTACGCCATTATAAATAAATTTATCCCCCAAAATATTAGTCATTTCACCAATAAAAATATCAGCCTCAGGTCCTTTTCCTGCACAACTAAATTCAACAGCAATCCCTTCATTCTTGAGTAGTTTAAAGGCATCTACAATTTGCTCTATTCCTTTACTTATGGTTATTCTCCCCATAAACAATACCTTTAAAGGGGCAGTATTATTAATGACTTTTTGAAAACTTTGAGCTTCCCCTAAATCTACACAATTGGGCAGAACAAATACATTTTTAGCTTTAAATTTTGCTTCAACAACTTGTTTTTCTAATTCACTCAGTACAATTTTACTCTCGTTTCCATTTAACACGTATTCTAAATAACGTTTAATCCATTGAGGAGGATTTTCTTTCATTAAAAATTCACCTCCGTGTAAATGTATTATCAGTTTAACGTTAAATAATCTAGTAACAAAAATAAAAGGAGTATCACGAATAATAGAAGGTTTGCTTAGGGCATAATTAAAGTGAACGATATTTGCTTTACCCGTAAGCAGTTGTATAAAAAGTGTCACTAATGCTTTTAGAATACGTAAGCCCCACCCTAAGCCTCTTGTTTCATTATCGCGTTTACCAAGTTCTAAATGAAAGTATTTGTAGGCCTTGTTGTTATCAATAATAAATTTAGCGACTGAAGAAACGCCACTAACATTTAAATTGGGATCTAAGCTTGGAGCTGTAATGATAACACTCATAGTTAATTTACTAATTTATAAAATGATAAATTTGAGATAATAGATAAAGTTATTTTATTAGCTTTTAAAGAATCGCGTATAGGCATCTACCATACCTTTTTCGCTAAATCTTGATTGAATATAGCTTCTTATATCAATAGGATTGTAGGCAGTATTCATCATTTGTTCCCAAACCTCTGCAATACTTTCGTAATCTGGCGAACATAATAGTCCATTTTTACCCGATACAATCATTTCGTTGGCACCTCCAATATCTGTTAATGCACAAGGTAAGCCTGTCGACATTGCTTCTAAGGCTGCGATGGAGAACGTCTCGATACTATAAGAAGTCAATGAAAAGAAGTCGGCACACCAATAAAAAGGACGAACATCTCTTTGGATTCCAGCCATTCGAACATAAGGTTGGAGTTGCAATTCCTCAATGGTATTCTCAATAATTTTTCTACATTGCCCATCTCCCACTAATAAAAGGTAAAGTTTCTCTGCATTCTCTTTCGTATTAATTACATGTAATGCTTTTAAAGCCGCTACATGGTTTTTTTCGGGTCTGAAAGCGGCAGTTTGTACAACAACTTTTGCCTCTAAAGGTATGTCATATTTCAATCTTGTTTCTTCTCTTATTGCTTGAGAAGGACAGTTAGTCCAGAAATCAACATCTACTCCATTATGGATTGTGGTAAATATGTTGCCAGCTACCCCAAATCTATCTATTGTGTACTCACGTTGATTTTCTGAAACAGGAATAACATGAGTGTCCTTATCAATCATTTTAAAATACATTCTTGCCAATCTATCGTCTTTCTTAGTATGATATACAGTAGAATGGTAAGAAATTAATTTTCTAAAAGTTGAACCTATCAATAAGCTAGCTAATTGAAGGAAGAAAAAAGGGAATAAACCCAAGCAAAATACGATATCAGGTTTTATTTCTTTTAATAAACTTCTAAGTTCAACGATAGGTGAAACATCAAATTTTGATTTACGCGAATATACCTTAACAGGAATACCACTTTCTATTTGATTAAGTAAGGGATTATTATCGCTCAAAACAGCCAAAACAATATCAAATTGTTCTTTATCCAAGCGATTCATTAACGATACCAAAAACTTCTCTGCCCCACCAACTACAAGCCCTGGCGCTAAAAAAAGTATTTTTTTCTTCATCTGAATTTAATTAATATCTTAAAATGATTCTCAACTATAGAGCGTATGCATTACTTTTAAATTAGACGCTGCATACTTTGTCCACAAAGTATCGTCTGGTGATTGATTTAAATGTTTAAATTCTTTTAACCCTTTATTGATACTTTCTAATAGTTTTTCAGGGCTCATATCATCTGAGACAATACCATTTTTCCCTTCATCAACGTATTCTGGCAATGCACCTACAGGAGTTACTACTACTGGGCATCCTAAAGCATGGGCTGTCATTACTACGCCACTTTGTGTGGCATCTAAATAAGGACAAACTACTAACATAGAACGTTGAACAATATCAACAAACTCTTCATTACTTAAATGCTTCTCTCTTACAACCAGATTAGGCATATTATCAGGTATTTCCTTGGACAAATCAAATCCAACTATTTGCTTGCCTGCTATCATAAATTTCACTGAATCATCCTTAATATTTTTGATAGCATCAATAAACAAGTTGATACCCTTATATGGTGAAATTCTACCGATAAATGTGATGTATTCTTTTTTGATTTCCGAATCTTTTTTGATAAAATGTTGATAAACGCTACAAGGCAAAAACTTGATTGTATATACCTTCTTTCCTACTAATATTCCTTTCAAAATATTGGTACTGTATTCTGACAAACACAAGTACTTTGAAGTCAGTTTATAGAGTATCTTAGAAAAAATAACTTTTTTAATATCTTTTTCACCAGTATGTGGTTTAGGGTCATGGACATCCAATATTAAACTATTCTTTTTCAATAAGAAAAAAGGAAGCATCCCTATTTGTCTCATTGAAAAATCATCCAAATGAACAAAATCTGCATGTAATTTATATAACCCTGCTATTGATTTGGTAGCTCGGAACACAGAGTCTACATCTAAACTTTTAGGAGAACTAAAATTGAGAAATTGACATGATTTACAATTTTTCAAGTATGCTGAAATATATTCTATATCCCATTTCTTTACAACTGACTCTACAGGAATAACAAGAGGATATTCTGTCAAATCAGCATCAATATTAAATATATTCGCTTTCAGCGCATGAGGCGTTATTTCAATATATACATGAAAATCAAAATCCTTACTGGCTACTTGAATATATTCTAAGGCTGAATCTAAATAGTAAACCTGTGTGTAATAGATAATTTTTTTCTTCATAAAATTTATAATTTATTATATATAAAAGCTACTATTCATCAGGCTAGCACCTATAATATCTCATGTATTTAAAATAGGCTAATAATTTTCATCTAAAACAAGACTAATACTTACAATATTTATAGATTACAAAAATCTCTTAAAACCTTATATAAAATCAAACTTTGTTATTTATTACTATAACTCAGCTATTTCAATTTTTATAAAATCAGTATTATGTATTTATATGACCTATATAAATTTATTCTTTATCAAATTTAGGTATATTCTAAAAAAAATACAAATTTCAAAGTTATTATTTAATCAATATTAAAGACAAACATTCCGTTAATTCTTAACAAGAAGGGATAAAAAGAAGCCTTTTTTGATTAATTCGCAATAAAATACTGAATTTGAATACTATTTCAATTAATATTTAAAATATCCTATTCTTAGAATTATTTTATTATTAACATAAACAATTATCAATAATTCATGTAGTTTTTGTATATTTCTTATTTCGAATAAAGACTAGTTTTTTAAAATGAATTATATCTTTTTTTATCAAAAACTTGACAAACCAGCATTTTACTAATCCAATTTCCTTTTTTTTATTGGTAGGAGTCCATTTTATCATTACTATTTGCTTGTAATTCAGCAATCAAAAATAGACTAGATGCTAAAATTACGCTAACCATTTCGGACATTGCATCACAGCAATACCTATAGAAAACTGGCTAACATTTAGCATAGAAAAATGCCAAGATGGATGTGTACTGAGACTAAAAACTGAAACAATAATTAGTTTTTTATCGGAAGTGGTTAGAGGTAATATTTTACTACGTTATTCTATTTTAACTATTCTCTTAAAGACGATACGCGTACTAAGCTAATGCTTTTATACAAACCTTCAGACTATCTCTCCAATAAGGAATCTCAATTCCTAATACTTGCTTAATTTTAGTTTTATCCATCACAGAGAAAGCTGGTCTTTTAGCTTTCGTTGGATATTCGCTCGTTTTTAGCGGCTTAACTTTTACAGATACTTCTCCTAGCTCAAAGATTGCTTGTGCAAAATCATACCATGAAATCGCTCCTTCATTGCTATAATTATATAACCCGTAATCTTTGCTTTGAGTAGTAATGATATGAAGAATACAAGCAGCTAAATCTACACCATATGTTGGCGTACCCACTTGGTCAACGATGATGCCTAATTCTGGTCTTTCTTTTCCTAAGCGAAGCATTGTTTTTACAAAATTATTGGCAAATTCTGAATACAACCAGCTAGTGCGGAGGATAAAAAACTTAGACATCTTGTTAATAATATCCTGTTCTCCCTCTAGTTTCGTTAAACCATACATTCCTATTGGCGTAGCTTCATCTTCTTCAGATAAAGCTTTGGGAAGGTTTCCTTCAAAAACAAAATCCGTTGAAACATGAATCAATGTACTTCCATGAGCCACACAAGCATCTGCTAGGTTAGCAGCACCCGTTTTATTGATTTTTCTAGCTAAATCTACGTCGTCTTCTGCTTTATCTACAGCCGTATAAGCCGCACAGTTAACAACATACGAAGGTTTATGCTTGGTAAATAGGTTCTCTAAAAGTTCCACATCCAAAATATTACCTTCAATTTCATCTAAATAGATAATTCCTTCAATATTTTGGCTTTCAGCTACTTTATTGATGCATTGCCCCAACTGGCCAACACCTCCAAATATAATAATACTCATATCAGAATCTTTTAATATAATTTAAGTACACCTAATTCAAGCGTTGTAGGTCTTTATTCTTAGCATTAATAAGACAATCTTATCAATACCATTTCATACAGTAAGATTAAGCCTGTGCTAAATATTCTTCAAGGGTAGGAAGAATCATATCTTTGTCAGATACATTTGGATTTTCTACTGGCCACTCTATTTTAAGAGCTGGATCATTCCAAAGAATTCCTCCTTCAGAAGCTTTATTATAGCCTGCTGTGCATTTATAAGCAAAAATACTATCTTCCAAAGCCAAGAATCCGTGGGCAAAACCTACAGGGATATACACCATTTTATTCGACTGTGCATCAAGTTCAAAAAACTCCCATTGCTTGAAAGTTGGTGAATCAGGACGTAAATCTACGGCCACATCAAGTACCTTACCTGTGATTGCTCTAACAAGCTTACCTTGCGCATAATCTCCCTTTTGAAAATGCAAGCCTCTTAAAACTCCTTTATAAGAAAATGATTGATTATCCTGAACGAAATTGGTTGGCAAACCTTTCTCGCCCCAAGTAATACTATTGAAAGGCTCAAAAAATAGCCCTCGTGCATCCCCAAAAATACTTGGTTCAATGATTAAAACATCTTTAAGCACTGCATTAGATACTTTCATAATACATATTTATGTGCTGTGGGCACTGATAATTTTCAGAAAAAATAATATTTAAAATACAGTTAAGCACTAACCTAACAACCCGAGCAAATATTTTCCATATCCACTTTTTACCAGCGGTTCAGCTATTTTCTTGAGTTGCACCTCATCAATAAATCCCATTCTGTAAGCTACCTCTTCGATACAACCTACCTTTAGTCCCTGTCGTTCTTCAATCACTTGAACAAACTGTCCTGCCTGCATCAATGATACAAATGTTCCTGTATCCAGCCAAGCAGTCCCTCTGTTCAACACACCAACTTTCAGCTTCCCTTGCTTCAAGTATTCTTTGTTAACATCCGTTATCTCATATTCCCCTCTTGGTGAAGGAGCAATATTCTTGGCAATCTCTACCACTGAATTGTCATAGAAATACAAACCTGGTACCGCATAATTTGATTTAGGAGTCACTGGCTTCTCTTCAATAGAAAGCACATTGAAATCATCATCAAACTCTACTACCCCATATCTCTCTGGGTCATGTACCTGATAAGCATATACTACCCCACCTTCGGGGTCATTGTTGGCTTGTAATAACTTACTCAAACCACTACCATAGAAAATATTATCTCCCAATACCAAGGCTACCTTATCATCACCAATAAACTCTTCTCCAATCACAAAAGCCTGTGCTAATCCATTAGGAAGGGGTTGTTCTGCATATTCAAATCTACAACCTATCTGTGAGCCATCTCCTAACAATTTCTTGAAATGAGGTAAATCATGGGGGGTAGAAATAATCAATATTTCTTTGATGCCCGCCAACATCAAAATAGAAAGCGGGTAATAAATCATCGGTTTGTCGTAAACAGGCATTAACTGCTTACTAACGGCTAGGGTAAGAGGGTGCAAACGTGTACCAGAACCGCCTGCCAAAATAATTCCTTTCATATCTTTCTTATAGCTTTAGGCTGTAGGCGATAGGCTACAGGCAATGGTATCATCATGAAATACTTATTGCTCATAGCCTATTGCTTAAAGCAATTTAAGAGTACATTTTTTTATAATATTCTTGATAATTCCCCGAGGTAACATTATCAAGCCATTCTTGGTTATCCAAGAACCATGTTACGGTTTTATCAAGTCCTTCTTCAAATTGTAAAGAGGGTTCCCAACCCAGTTCTTTCATGATTTTGGTAGCATCGATGGCATATCTTAAATCATGACCTGCACGGTCGGTTACATAAGTAATTAGTTTTTCTGAAGTACCTTCTGGTCTGCCTAGTTTGCTATCCATGGTTTTACAAACCAACTTTACGATGTCGATATTCTTCCATTCGTTAAAACCTCCAATATTATAGGTTTCACCTAGTACTCCATTATGGAAAACAGTATCGATAGCTCTTGCATGATCCACCACAAACAACCAATCTCTTACATTCTCACCTTTTCCATATACTGGCAATGGTTTATTGTTCAAGATGTTGTGAATCATGAGGGGTAATAGTTTCTCAGGAAAATGGTTTGGTCCATAGTTGTTAGAGCAATTGGTGATGACTACTGGTAATTTATAGGTATTGCCATAAGCTCTTACAAAGTGGTCAGAAGAAGCCTTTGAAGCTGAATAAGGTGAACGTGGGTCATAAGGAGTGGTTTCTGTAAAGAAGTCTTCTGGATTATGTAATTCTCCATACACTTCATCGGTAGAAACATGATAAAAACGTTTTCCTTCGTATCCAGTTGCTTTCCAAGCGTTTTTAGCAGCATTCAATAAGTTGCAAGTACCCACTACATTGGTCATTACAAAAGCCATTGGTTCTGCAATTGATCTATCAACATGTGATTCGGCCGCTAAGTGAATCACACCATCAAATTGATATTTGTCAAATAATTGATTGATAAAGTCTGCATCAACAATGTCTCCTTTTTCAAAGATATAATTAGGCTTGTCTTCTATATCTTTCAAATTCTCAAGGTTGCCAGCATAAGTCAATTTGTCAAGGTTAACAATGGTATAATCAGCATAGTTATTAACAAATAACCGAACCACATGAGAACCAATAAACCCTGCCCCACCTGTTATTAAAAGCGTTTTTTTCATAATCTATTATAATTTTTAATACTCTAAAGGCTATTCTTGATTTTATATGTGATGCTTAATCACATAGCCGTTTATCCTTACTTACTTTATCTATTTCTAGCTTGATTTCACAAATAATAATCCTTTTTTTGCAGAAAAAGCTAAAATATATAAGCAAGAAATAAAAGCACCTAAAATACCCAATAAGCGATTTGTATAATGGTATGTTATTTTCAAACGATTCAGAATCGGTAATTGTCGATTTTCCTTAACCTCAAGCAAAAACCAATTTGTTAATGAAACCTTATCGAGTGTGTGTGTGATTCCATGCTTTTTAAAAAACGCATTAACCCAAGATACATAACTCAGTTTGGCTTCTAGTTTTCTATGTAGTACAGAAAGATTACCCGTTAAAGATGATATATTTAGTCCACTATATCTCCAATAAACGTATGCTCCTTCTACAGTATAAATACCACTTTTTCTTGAAAATTTTACCCAAGTGGCATCATCAGCACACCAAGCTAAATCAAAATTGACCAATCCATCTTCTTGTTCAAAAAGGGTACGTTTAAATACATATTCTACTACGAAGCTTTGGATGTTTCCTTTGGTTTTTTCGGCATAAAATTCAGCACTTGTGAGTACAGGTGGGAATTCCTTGGAATGTCCGAAATTTTCTATTTCAACGCCATCTTGGTTTATTATCTTGACAGGAAAATGTACTAATTCGATTGCTGGGTTATTATCAATATATTTATAAAAGGTTTCAACACAATTTAAGCCTAACAAATCATCATCAGAAAAAAGCCATATCCACGTTTCTTCTTTTACCAACTCGATGCACCTATTCCAATGACTTACTAAATCTTTACCTCCTAAATTTTCCTCGAATTTTTTGTAATTAATATTCAGTAAAGTGGTAAAATCAGCAACGATATCCCACAATTTTTCTGGGCTGTTGTCATCTCCTATGTATACCGTGAAGTTTTTATTGGTTTGTTGATTAAGAGATTCTAAGGTTGCTCTCAGAAAGTTGTGTTTATACGCTGGTATAACAATAGCTAAAGTATTTTCATTTAGTGTGTCTGTCATATTACTTGTAATCTATTTGTATAAATTTGTTTACAGAATTATCCAATTTTCAATTGAATATACATTGGCTTATTTGTTTTTTTATTTCTATAGTCAACTATACAGGTATCAACTTTTCCGACTGAAAATCATCTTTTTTTCTATCTGCATATTTAAAATACTCTAATCCTTTTATGTTTATTCCTATAATAGCCATAAAGAATTTAAAGGTTCCTAAGTCACCTGTTCCAAATATAAATAATAGAAAACTTAAGAACATCCCCAAGGTGAGTATGGCAAGTCTCTTAGCAAAACTACTTTTAGCAAGCAGATAATTACGTATTAAATATAAGATAAGCGCGATTGAAAAGATTAGTTGAGTAACCATCCCTACAATGCCTTGTTCAATCAAAAGTTTATAGAGATAACTTTCAAATCCTGCAAAAGATGAGTCACTGGCTCTATCTTCTGCTTTCCCTTTAAATCCTAAATTTTCTTCTATGTATGAAAACCCATTTCCTGTTATTGGGCTTTTGTTAAAAATCAATACAGAGGAAGCTAACTGATAATTTCTAAGTTCCACAGAACTACCTTCAAGTTTAGAGCCTTTACTAGAAAAAGTATCAAAAGAGCTAGTTACAAAATCATTTACTTGAGGGATGAAAGTAATCGTTAAATTCATCACAAAAATTGTAATAAAGGCAATTTGTATTTTCTTACCCAACCCTAGTCCCCAAATAAAATAGACCGCAGCCCCTCCTAAGAATGCAAAGAAAGGCGTCCTTGAGTTAACCATAAACAAATTGATTATCAAAATGAATATGATGGCTATAAAATGGTTCTTATTTGTTTTCTTGAAAGATAGGTTACCTAACAAGAAAATATTCATGAGGATGGCTATTGTTAATAGGAAACCGTAGTAAATCGGGTGCCATGTAAAAGAGGTAATCCTATATCGCCCATCGTGGCCAGAGGTATATACTTCAGCGTAGTCAACAAAACCGAAAGCATGGCTGACAAATGCTGAATAAAAATTATTCCCTGTTACGTAGTTATACAATCCATATACACCAAAGGCAAGGAAAAAGAATAAGATAATTCTATAAATTTTTATAAAATCATTGATGTCTCTTACTAACATAAACGTTAGTACCATTACGAAAAAATTATCAAAAAAATAGCCTAAACTTCTATTTAAAATCTTAACAAGATTAAGATTAAGTCTTGAGTCAAATAAAGCAATAATCAAAAAACCTATGAGTATTAACGATATACTAGCCTTTAAAGGAAAGTATTTTACTTTTACCCAAAATTTGCTTTTTACTAATTGTATTAAAAATAAAAAAAAAATAAAAAATCTAGATGAGGTAGTTGGATATGCTTGAAACATTACAAAATTATCCGAGATAAACAGTATACCAAACATAAACCATGCTAGTCTATCCACACCTTCGGCTTTGTACATGCGAAATACGATGAAAAACGCAAATAACTGTATAAGCAATGCCTCCATTTTTGTATAATTTAACTATTCTATTATTAATCTTAATCTAAATAAAACGCAATAAGATTTGAACAAATGCGAAAACTACTTTAAATCTTTCTTCAAAAATTTAGAAACAAAAGCAATTATATATTCTTTATCACTTTTTGTAAATAAAAATTGATAAATAACCACTAAAGCAATTAGCGCAAAAACAGATTCTTTTACAATGATAAGTAGCCATATATTACTTATTGTCTGCATCGAGAAAATCCATTTTACTGCTATTCCAATAAAACCAATTACAGCAATGGGAAATAGGAATGATTCAGTAAATATCTTAAATGAATTGTATTTCAATTTAGTTGGATAATAATAAATGTAATAATAAGCTACTTGAAATACTACATAACAGGTATATGAAATGATAACTCCACCCATCCCAAAACTATCCATCAAAAACCAAGCAAGTGTAAGCGAGAATATCGTTGAAAATGCCGACATATATATAATTGTTCGCAAAGAATTACTAACCAATACTAAGCTTGACAATGCTGAGTTATGTAGTCCTAACAATGAAAACACCCATAAATTAAGCCATGGTACTAAATAGGCATTTTTCTCTCCTACATACAAAATAATAAGCTCTTTGGAAGAAAGCGTAAATCCGAAAACTATTAGGCCTAGAAAAATAGTAATATATCTAGTTCCATCCATGGCTATTTTCATCTCACTTTCTTTATCCCCCAACTCTCTCACTTTGGTAGCATGCGGTAAAATAACCCCAACAAAACTAGAACCTAGTATTAAAATCAAGTTGGCAATACCCTCTACTACCCTATAATCACTTACGCTAGTTAAACCCAACTTTATTCCTAAAAATACTGGTCGTAGATAATTAGCAGAAAATTGGAATATACCAAAAGAAAAAATACTTAAGCAATAAGGCAATACTTCAGCCATAGCTTGCTTATAATATTTTGGCAAAAAGGATATTCCTAAATTTAATTTATTGATTCTGCTAGCATAAAAAGGAATATTTATAACTGAACACAAAGTATTAAGTGCAAAAAATGAAATAATGTTAAGCTTTAAATAAATAGTAAGGAATAATACTACTAACTGAGCCACTTTAGTTAACAATAATATTCTTTGTTGCCAACCCACTAAATCATTAGAACGTAATAATTGTTCCATTACATTTCCTCCCCAAACAGGAAAGGAAGTGATAATAAGAATATATATTAATTGCTTAAAAATTTCATCATCTGCAGCGCTTAAATGAAATATTTGAGATGAAAACACGCTCAAACCAACTAGCACTAAGGCATTCACAAAAGCGATTACCAGATAAAATAATAAACTAGATTGGAATAATTTTCTTAGTCCATCATAATCATTCTTGACAAGATAAGAAGAGAAAAACTTTACATTTCCTGATGAAAATCCCATATCAAGGATTTTTAGATAGATATTCACTGAAATAGCGATTCCTATCAAGCCATATTTTTCTTTACCAAAATAGGTCAACAAAAGTGGTACTGAAAAAAAACCGTAAGCAGCATTTGTAACATTACAAATAAGACTCCATGCCACCCCACTAAAAATATTTTTTATATTACTCATTGTGCAAAGTTTTATTACTACTTACTAGCCCTCTAGTATCTCTTTATACCTATTAACTCCCATCCCGATAGTGTCTTTTAACAGTTGTTCTAAAGAGGCATTTAATTGGGTCAAATCAGCTTGCTTGAAAAAATTAATTCTTTCTAATAAAGTATTTGCATCACTAAAATGATCGTCCATACCAACAAATTCTTCATTTTCAGAAGGTAGAAATCTAAAACAAATCAAGTCATAATATAATGCTTCATAATATGCTGTAGAATTATTAACAATAGAAAAATCATATCCTTTGTTCTCAAACAATTCAACTAGGGATTCCTTACCATCTATTACAGTAATACTACTTCCTTCACATAATCCTTCATAAAACGTCTTATCTAACGATAGATGTAATTTAAGCTCAAATTGTACGTTAGGTTCAATAGCAAGGAAGTCTTTCAGCACTTTTACAATGTCAATATTTGTATCCTCATAAATTTTCCTGCCTAATAATACAACGCATCTCTGAAATGTATTTTTTAGTCTAATCGGTTTTCTATCATACTTTGGATTGCCCGCTATTTCGATGATATTCTCTGGTACTTTATGCGTTATTTTCAAATCATGCTTGGATGTTTCTCCCCAAACCAGAAGTTTCTGAGCGGTAATACATTCAGCATTAATAATATCTAATGGGATAAATTTTTTATAATTCACAAAGAAACTATGAGAAAGGGATATCGTTGGGCACTGAGCAATATTAAAAAATTGAGTAATTAGGCTCTCAAATGTATAAGCACTGTTGAATGAAACATACGTTTTATCTGTATAATCAAAACCTTCAAATTGTTTTTTTAATGATTCTTGGCTATTCTTATAAGATACTATTTTACTTGCCAGAAAAAAGATAGCACTAAGATTTTCTTTGCCGATACCAACTTTAAACAAAGTAAAAAAAATAGCTTTTAATATTCGGAAAGGCTTGAATATTTTATTTCTTGGCAACTTTCCTAACAATACGGCTTCATATTTTTCAATACCCTGAAACGTTTGTGCTATTTGATGGCTGTAATCACTTCTATCAACAGAATATAAACATACAAATCTGTTATTTTCCATAGCTTTTCTTAGATGAGTAAAATCAATTTCAGAACTAAAATTGTATAATATCTCTCTAAATACGACTGAATCACTTTGTTTAAAAGCAATTCTTGCTACGTCATGAGCCAAAACTTTACTAAAGTCGATGCCATCATTAAAAAAAATAAGTTTTTGTTTTAAAATCTGATAATATTTATAATTCTTATCATCCAGCATAGTTCTCTATAGTTTTCAATTCATCAATTTAAACCAAATGTAACTTATAGCCATTCGGCGAATAATCATATTCTTTTTCTTCTCTCTTGGCAATTGGCTTTGCAGGGATTCCGCCTACTACGGTATAAGCTGGAACATCCTTTGTTACAACTGCGCCCGCAGCAACTACTGCTCCTTCTCCAATTGTTACACCCGGTAAGAGGATACATCTTGAGCCAAGCCAAGCGAATTTTTTGATGGTTACTTTTCCACCCACTGCCTTAAAATGCAAATCATTATAATCATGGTGTAGGGACCAAATCATCACCTCTGTACCAAAACATACATTTTCACCGATTTCTAACCCCATTCTTGCATCTAATATACATCTATGACCTAGGGCAGTTCCTTCTCCAATTGTAAGTCCTTTAAGGTTTCTATACTCATTTCCACCATAAACAGCTGTAGATTTGGGAATGGTAGCTCCCATATAATTAAGCACAGCAATCCTTATTCTTTGAGATGGAAAAGAGGAAATAATTCTATTCAAGAAAAACCATTCTAAAGAATCCTTCCAAAGATATAAAGCTTGCTTAACGCTTGAAGGAATTAAATTTTTAATTTTTTTCATAATGAAATCCAAATTATTTAAAATGGAAGTTTGGCAAATACAATCTCACCAGTACTATTTTTATTTAAACGACGTGTATCTGTTGTATAGGTAATGTAATAGCTATCTTCATATTTGTAAATACATGGATAATGACAACCAAATTCATTTTTAATGACAATTTTGACTTCATTACCACATATATTACTGTTTTTCCCATATCGAATTTCAAGTACTGTTCTTACATTGAACTTTCCAAAATTCTCAGAGGTATTCCAAATAGATAAAAAACCATCTCTAATTTTAATAAAATTCATTTTACTGCCTATAGTTTTAAAAGAACAACTGTCATTAAGAGAATACGGCGCATTGAAAGTATTTCCGCCATCGATACTTTTTGTTAATAATATTCCTGCTATGCTATTTCTACCTAGCATCAACACTTCATTATTATTATTAAATAGAAATGCTCCTTCAACAGTTTGCTTATTATATTTTGGCACTACATTTATAGGATATGGTGTTCCTATGAATTCAAATGATTTACCAGCATCTTTAGTTCTCATAATAACAGTAGTGCCTTCATCTGTTTTCCAGTCTTCTGTAAATTTACCTAGTGTTAAGCCTATATACGTTCCTTCATTAGTAATAATAGGATCAGATGTAGCAAACATATAATCTGTACTCAACTTGTAATTATTATTAAATGCACTTTTTATTTGTCCTTTAACATTAGATAAATCAAAATCACCCACTTCTTTAGAATTACTATTACCTATTTTACAAACTTGAGGTTCGGTAAAAGTTGCTGTTTCTGGAGTAAAATCTCTATAATAATATTTTTGAACTTGATTAACATATATTTTAGATAAAATACGAATCTTACCATCTGCTGTTTTAAACAAAACAGGCGTATAACAAGGTGTATTTTTATCTAGTTTTACAGTACCATATACATGGCTTTCTTCAAAAACATCATATATTTTTTTGGTAGCAACAGGGTTATTGATATCAAAAACGGATAGCCTAACGGATTGTCCACCTGCTCCCTCATTGGTACTTGTATGATTACTGTAATAAGCACAATAACCTATTCCGTTATGAATCAAAAGTTTTGAATCATGCGCATATACCTCTGCGTCAATTTTTGAAATAGTCTTTTGACTTTTGATTATTTCATTACCAATGTAGATAGCCATACTTGGCTCTACCTTAGTATCCAAAAGAGATTGACTTAGTAATAAATCTTCAGTACAGCTTAATAATAAGGCACTGGTTAGGATTACAAATAATAGTTTCATATATAATATTTAATTAGCAGTTAGTAAGATTAATAAATGTATAGATTGCTGTCAATCTATACATCTATGTTATTTGAAATAAAGAGAACCCTCTTTATGTTTAATTACTTTTATCATTAGGGACATATTTGTGGTGTTCTTTAGCATGAACTTTCTTTTCTTTTTCTCCACATATAATAGTCGCTTTTTTAACATCTTCAACAAATTGTCTTAACTCTCCTTTAGTAATATCCAATGCAACGCTATCAAAGTGTACCCAATCAAGGTTACCTAATTTAACGTGCTTTTCAATCATCAAAGCCCCTGCACTTATTGCCATCTGAGAAGCTAATGCTCCCACATCGTGACTAGAGTAACCTGGAATAATGTTAGGGAAACGCTCGTGGCGTATTTCGTTATAGTGACGAATTACCGCAATATTACAAGCATCTGGTGGTGCAGGGTACGAAGAAGTACATTGTAAAAGATAAAGCAATCTGTTGTTTGTAGTAAATTCATTTAATACAAATTCCTCATATTCTTTATCCGTAAACCCTGTTGATACAACAATATCACCATCAAAGGTATCTGCCACGTGCTTAAGATAATTTCTATGGTTAGAAATTGTACTTGGAAGCTTGATTAGCGGTAGATTATACTGCAATATATATTCGTAAGAGTTTTTATCTAAAACAGATGTAAACCAGAAAATCTCATTCTTTCTACATTCATCAATCAGTACCTTAAATAAATCATCTGTTAATTCAACTGATCTACGATAATGACCTAATGTATTACCAAAAGGAGATTTATAAGGTTTTGCTAATTCAGCTTCACTGTAAAATGAATCAACATCTCTTCTTTGTACTTTAATAATATCTGCTCCTTCATCCTTCGCCATTCTAATCATTGTTCTCAGACGCTTCTCATCACCAATATGATTATTAGTAAGCTCAGCCACAACCATTGGAATACCTGCAAAAATCTTTTCTTTTACGCCTAAATAAAGATCATTATTACTTTTATGTTCAGCAAAATCACTAAAGTTTCCTTGGTTAAACAATCCTATAGAAATATCACTATAAGGTTTTCTTCCAACATGAAGAAGATTGATTGAAGGAACATCAGTCTCGATATAAGATTTGATTCTGATAAAGGTATCTTCTTGTGTACGAAGAACCGCATCTCTAAATTGCTGACTATGCCCAGAATAATCTTCAATTAGCGTAGTATTAGAATCGTTACCAAAATCAAAACCTAAGAAATATATATCAAGTTTTTTATTCAATTCTTTTGCCATCACAACTCCCAAGCGGATAGCTGAAAGGAACAAGAAATCTGAAATAAAAAGCTCTTCGCCATGTGCCGAAAACAAATAACTTTCTGTTGTTTCATAAGTATCTGGGAAATATGATACTTGCATACTAGGAACTGAATCTGGCATTTGCTTATCAGAGATATAATAAGAAGCCTTGAAGCCATTTTCTTTGATACTTTGATAAGCCCACAAACTATGTACTAAAGCGATATCTCCTGCATAAAAACGCTCTGAATCATTAATATTGATAACAACTCCATCTTCTAATTGAGATTTGGCAATTTTTCCTAAACTTGCTCCTTTACCAAGTACATAAACTCTATCGGTCTTAGATTTTGAAAATATATTTCTGATTTGGGTCGAGAATGCCTCCATAATTTTACTTTTTGAAGAATTTATAATTTGTTATAATGTGTTATATCGTACGTCTATTACTTCTTTTGCCAAGTCTCATGAATTAAATTATCATCTTATTGACAATTCTTATGATTGAATCACAGGTATAGAAGTAATAAAATCTTACCTATTTTTTTAAAACAATAGTTAAAAATGAATGTTAACTAAATGGTACACAATTCCTTCTGCATATCTCTAGCAAAATTAGTACCATAATTTCAAAATAAATTTATACCAATATTTATACTATCTCCGAGCTTACTTCTTTGAAAGATAAGCCAGCACCTTTTTTTCCACAAAAAAATGGAATAAGAAACCTGCGAAAACAGTTAAAATAAAAATAATCAAGAACAACATATTATTAAGGGCAGAAGAATACGCTGTTTGAAATTTAATTTTTGCAAACACTCTGCATAGTGTAGAAAGTATAATTGGATGAATTAAATATAGAGAGTAAGAAGAGTCGCCTATAATTACTAACAATTTAATTTTGGCTGCATTATATACTTTTTGATAATCTATAGATGCACATACCCAAATTATTAACGCTGATAATGAACCAAAAAACAATTTTGATATCAACATATTAGAGGTCAAATCAAAATAGTTTAAATACAGAACGAATAGTATTAAAATCACGCTAAACGATACTAAGGCTTTTGTGATACTTATAAATTGTTTTTTATAAAAAAGGTATCCTACCAAACAACCTAACAAAAATTCATAATTACCAGGTGCGAATACAAAACTAGAAAATATGGCTGCATGTGTGATAGATTTTAAAGCAATCATTACAATCCATATTCCAACAATATATTTAGCTATTCTAAGGCCTACAAAAATACATAAGGCAAATATTAAATAGAATAATATTTCATAAGTTAATGACCAAGCAACAGAAACAAAATACGTTTCTTGATAAACCAATAAATACTGCTTAACTAAATATATCCAATGGTCAACAGAATGAATATTGAAGATAAATTCATCTCTCATATTCCCATGCATTAAAATCATATACATGGCAAAGGTTATTGTAGCTACTATCCAATAAATTGGGTAAACTCTAATAGCTCGTTTCTTTAGAAAAAGACGCCAATTTCCTTTGTTAACAATATCACCGTAGTGAATAAACATGATAATAAACCCGCTTAACACAAAAAAAAAATCAACTCCAACCCAACCAAATTCAAAGAAACCATTAAAAGGCTTAGTAGAAAAATATTTTTCACCCGTAGAAACTAAGTGATATAATACAACTAACATTGAAGCCAAGCCCCTAAAAACTTGAATTAAGTCTAACCTTTTTTTCATAATAGTGTGCTAATTATTAATATTTGTAAGCAGTATCTTCTATATCAAACCTACTTTATCAATCAAAGTCTATATTCAAACATTTGTATAAACTATCTTGGTAATACGCTACTGTATATCCTTTTGAATGGATAGGTCGTTTATATTCCTATTTTTTGTTTAATATTTTGAATTTATATTTCTCGTTTGGACTAAGAAGTTCACCTTTATATTCTTTGTTATTGACTACTACTGATAAACCATTTTCTAAGGCTAAGTTTAAGCCAGGAATGATATCCCAAACTTTTGCTCCTTTAGGGTTTTCAAAACTAAAAAATGAGCCTGTCACTACATTATACATATTGTAAACAGCACATCCAATAATTCTATATTCAAAGCCAGGCTCAAGTTTTAATAAATCTTCTTTGGTCAAACTAGAAGAAATTCCACAGATTCTTGATTCAAATCGCTCAAAAGTATCTCCTGTCTTAAGATAACAGTCCAGCTCTGGTAGCGCTAGCATAGATTCTTTATGAATTCCATTTTCATATACACAAATTGCTACGCCCCATTCTTTAAGACCCGAAACAAAATTCTCAGTGCCATCAATTGGGTCAAGAATAATGACTTTGTCTTTTAGCCAGTTAATAGTATTTTCTTCTGGAGATTCTTCAGATACAAGTGCATAATCTGAGAAATTCTCCTTAATATATTGCTTCACTAAGTTTTCACACAATAAGTCCCCTTGAGATACATAACTACCATCAGCCTTTAAGGTCTTTGTATTTCTAAGGCTCATTATCTCATTTAAATGGACTTTAATTAAGTTTTTTATTTCTTCGATTATCATACTTTCTTTTTATCAGAAGTTAATTAATGTAAGCTTCAATCTATGAAACCAATATAGTATTTTTTATCCCTGCATTCTTAGCAGCATCAATATCTGTTTGTTTATCACCAATCATTACAGAGCTATTTATATCAATATCATATTCTTCTATAGCTTTGAGGAGCATCCCTGGATTAGGCTTTCTACATAAACATTCACCCGTAAATTCAGGGTGATGAGGACAAAAATAAACTTTCTTTATATTAATACCTTTTTCTAGAAACTTATTACACATCCAATCTGTCAAAATCCAAAAATCATTCTCTGAATAATAACCCCGAGCAATTCCTGCTTGATTAGTAACCACAAAAATCAAAAAACCTTGAGATTGATATTTTAAGCAGATATCAAAAATATCATCTTTAAACTCAAAATCTTCAATTTTATAAACATAGTTTTTATCTACATTAATTACGCCATCTCTATCCAAAAAAAGTGCTTTTACCATAATTCTATTTAAAATAATAACTATACTATAAAATCTCCAGCACGTTTATAATCTTCAGGAATGCCTATATCTATAAAATCAACATTAAAAGTTTGTCCTTTTAAATTGCCTAATTTAGATTCTACTTCAAGAACTTCTGTTTCAAATGAAAACTTCTCAGGATAAGAATTCTTAAGTAAGAATTCTTTATCAATTAGATAAATCCCCGCATTAATTAAACCTTCTGAGCAATATTTTTTCTCATTGAATTGTATAATATCACAACTCTGATTATCAATTGTTACCGATCCATATCTCTCAAATTCAAACATTTTTTTCAATGCTATTGTAAATTTAGAATTATGGAAGCTAAAAAACTCATTCATTTGATTTATATCAATCGGGAAATAAGAATCTCCATTAATAATTAATACTTTTTGGGAAGAACAAACTGAAAGAGACTTGATAATTGCTCCCCCAGTACCTAAAGGCGTATCTTCAATTGAATATTCTAAAGGAATACCGTTGAAAAAATTTCCAAAATATGATTCAATTATTTCTGACTTATATCCAGTAGCTAATATTATTTTATTTATCGGGTATTTAGTTACCCAGTTTAAAAGGTGTTCTAAAAAGGGTTTATCCTTCACAATAGCCATTGGTTTGGGCATATCTTTTATCACCCCTCTCAACCGTGTTCCTAACCCCCCTGCTAATACCACTACATCCATATTATTTATTTTTTAGGTTTGTATTCAGCAAATATTTCTTCTTCAACTATACAGCAAATAATATGTCCAATTAAAATATGTACTTCTTGAATCCTAGGGGTTTCGTTAGATGGCACTTTAATACAATAATCACATAAATCAGCCATTGCTCCACCTTTCTCACCAGTTAATCCTATTGATATTATGCCCATCTCTTTGCATGTCTCTAGTGCTTTAATTACATTTGGCGAATTTCCAGAAGTTGATATACCAATAAAAATATCTCCAGGCTTACCTTGAGCTTGTACTTGTCTGGAAAATAGTTTTTCATAGCCATAATCATTTCCAATAGCTGTTAAAACCGAAGTGTCTGTTGTTAAAGCAATAGAAGCTAAACCAGGTCTATCAAAATAAAATCTACTAACAAATTCACCTGCAATATGTTGGGCATCAGCGGCACTACCTCCATTTCCAGCTAACATTGTTTTATTGCCAGATTTATATGCTGCAACAACTACAGATGCAACCTCATCAATTAAACCTGTTAATTGAGCATCAGATAATAATGCTTGTTTTGTAGAAATAGATCCTTCTATTTGGGATTTAATTAGATTCAAGTTCATAGTTTCAATTATATTTATTCTGATTAGTTATTTATTAAAAATTTTCCATCCATGACACCCTCCTTCACTAAAATTAAAACTCACAATTTTACCTTCTAGTTTATTTAATGCATTTATTACATTAACTCGTTTCTCTGGATCAACAACAAACATAATAAATCCGCCACCACCAGCTCCCGAAACTTTTCCAGTAATAGCCCCAGCATTAATAGCAATCTCAAATATCTTATCAATTTCGTTATTTGAGATTGAACTTGCCATTTTCTTCTTATTCTCCCATGAACTCCCTAAAATTTCTGAATATTTTTTTATTTCTCCCTTCAACAAAGCCTCTTTCATTTCAATCGCACTACTCTTGATTCTATGCATAGCTTCGATTGCTACTACATTTCCATCTGTAGTGTTCTTTTTTTGCTCATCGATAATTTTAGCAGATGAACGTGATGCTCCTGTATAGTAAAGAATCATTGATGCCTCTAACTCATCGATTATCCAGCGTTTTATTCTTAACGGATTAACTATTACTTTTTCATCTTTGTAGAATTCCATGAAATTAAATCCACCAAATGCTGCGGCGTACTGGTCTTGCTTTCCTCCACTTAATCCTAAGTCAATTCTTTCTATCTCATAGGCTAAACGACCAATTTCGTATTCACCTAAAGGCAAACTTTGCCACTCAACAAATGCTTTAAGTATAGCTACAACCATTGTAGATGATGAACCCAAACCACTTCCAGGAGGTGCATCTGAATAAGTAGTAATTTTGCAAGCAACAGGTTGAAAGTTATAGTCTTTTACTAATCTATTAAAGACTCCTTTAATTAAATCTAAGTCTCCATTAATTGGCAGAAATGATGCGACTGGATAGTGTGCTTCCTGATTAATATCGGGGGCATTTAAAATAATTTCATTCCCTTCTACCTCTTCAATTGTACAAAATGCGTATAAATTAATTGTAGCATTCAGTATTAATCCACCATGTAAGTCACTAAATGGAGAAACATCTGTTCCTCCTCCAGCAAGTCCTAATCTTAGAGGAGCTTTTGAGCGTATTATCATCTGCTTATAAAATTTGCTGTTAAAACAACGTTGAATCTTCCTTCATTTTACTATAAACCTGTTCCGCAATGAAAAAATCTAGCGGTGTATCAATATCTAAACCCTCTACATGAGAAACAGTATATATTTGAGGATTCGGTCCGATTATAGTTCTGTATTTTACAAGCGTTTCTCTACGAAGTAAGCATAAACCAAAATTAATAGCTTGAACATCTGTCAATTCTTGGCTCTTAGGATGTTTATCAAGAGAGAAATTCAAAGGCTTATCTCCTCTCCATAAAAATTCTTTAACAATACTAGCCGTAACGATACTTCTATTAGGAGCATCATCAAATTGATTAATACATTTACTAAAAGTCTCTGGTTTAATAAATGGAGAAGTAACAGGCGTATAGGCAACAATATCACACTCCGTATGTTCCCCTAAGTACCAAAAATAGTCATTAGCAGGACATTCTGATGATGCATAAAATGCCTCTCTTTGATGAAAACCTACGCCATGTTTGATGGCCATTTCAATAGCAGCCTCTGAATCGGTGTTTACTATTATTTCATCTATTTCCTTAACTTGTTTTAGCGCATTTATTTTAAATTCAAGTAAAGAAGTATCTCCTCCAAATGGTTTAACATTTTTATCTTTTACTCTTTCAGATCCTTTTCTAATTGGTATTACGGCAGTTATCTTCATATTATGTGTGTTCCTTATTTAAATATTTTCAATAAACCTTAGCTTTTAAAGCTATCCTTAATTCTAGCCCAGAACGTTGGTTTTTTTGTATCTCCATGATAGCCATAACCGTAGCCATAACCATAACCATAGCCATAACCGTAGCCATAACCATATTCTTTAGAGTTACGATAATCGACTCCGTTAAAGATAATATTTAGCGATTTGAACTTACCTTTATCTTTTAAGTCTTTTAAAACTCTTAAATATGACTTAGGAGTATGTTGGTATCTCATCAAATAGAATACTGCATCTACATATTCTGCCAATATGGTAGAATCTGTTACTAGCCCTACTGGAGGAGTATCCAATACTACATAATCAAACTTTTTACGAAGCTCTTCAATCAAAATAGCCATTTTTCCATTTGACAATAATTCTGAAGGGTTAGGAGGAATAGGACCCGAAGGCAAAACAAACATATTGGGATGCAATGAACTTTGCTTTATAATATCTTCAATATTCGCCTGACCAATCAAATAGTTTGATATACCTACTTCACGAGATACTCCTAGATACTCAGAAACTTTTGGTTTACGTAAATCTAGTTCAAGTACGATAACCTTTTTATCTAGTAAGGCAATACTTGACGTTAGGTTAATACTCACAAAAGATTTACCTTCTCCACCAATTGATGAAGTCAATAATATGGCTTTCCCTCTACCATCAATATTAACACCCCCAGCTGCATATTGTAAATTGGTACGAAGTGTTCTGAATTGTTCTGCTAAGAAACTCGTACTCTTCATATCAACAATATTGTCTTTCATTTCTTTTGGTTTCTTACCAATTTCACCAAAAACTGAAATTCCTGTTGTACTTTCAATCTCGCCCTTCGACTGAATCTTATCATTGAAAGATTCTTTTAGATTAATTGCACCTGCTGGTATGATAATACCTATTAATAATGCAATAAGGTATATAAAATTACCTTTGGGTTTTATCGGTCTTGGGTCACTATAAGGTTCATCCACTAAACGGCTATCCGTCACAGTTGATGCATAAGAAATTGCGGTCTCTTCTTTCTTTTGTAAAAGCATCAAGAAAAGACTTTCTTTGATTCCTTGCTGTCTTTTAATGTTTACAAACTCTCTTTCTTTTTTAGGAATCGTACGGATTGAAGATTCAAAACGGTTGTTCAATCCTTTCAAACTACTACGAGTAACTGACAATCCTTGTTTCTGGTTAGAAATACTTTCTCTAATTGCGGCTTTAGTATTAGCAATTTGAGTATTAATAGTTCCTAACAAAGGGTTGGCTGCTTCTGTAGTTCTTGCATATTTTTCTCTTTGAATCTCTAATTCATTTAATTTACCTAGTAATCCAATCAATACAGGGTCATTTACCATCAAAGTCGCTGGAGCAGTACCAGTTTGGCTACTTCTTAAATAGTTTTCAACACCGTCTAATACTTTTAATTGAATATCTACTTCATTCATTTTAGTATCATTCTCTTTCACTTTCTCTAAAAACAAATTAGCCTCAACGCTCAAGTCAGTGATACCTTGTGAACTTTTATAAGTTTCTACATCTTTCTCTACATCCCCTAATTCTCCTGTAATTAATCTTAATCTTTGGTCAATAAACTGTAGGGTAGCCGTAGCCTCCATATTCTTATCAGCCAATGCAGAGAAGGTATATGCTTCAATGAGTTTTGATAATACAGCTTTTCCTTTTGTCGGTGAAGCATCTTCCAACGACAATTTTAAAACTGTACTTTTCAAGTTCAATAACTCTACCTTGATATTGTTCTGATACTGTTCAACTAAATAATTTTTATCATAAAAATTAATTTTAATTAAATCATTATCAGTACGATAAAGAGAATCATTCAAGAAAACACGAAAAGCACCATACTTGCTTCTAATATTCTGGCTATAAGCAAACGTTCCTATTGGTTCTCCTGCCTTATTTTGCAACTCGAATTTTTGTCTATTAAGAATTTTAATAAACAATGGCTCTTGATAAGCTAGCTTAGTCAATTCGCCATGCTGTACCCATAATGGAGAGTTCTTGAAAATCTGATCGTAAGGTCTAATTTCTCCTTTTTGGTAGTATGCTACCGTTAGGTTTAAGTCATCAACTACTTTTTCAATAAGCGTACGAGACTTTAAGACTTCCATCTCATTTTCAACAATTTTGTTGCCAGAAAACATCTCTAGTTCCTTTAACATATCATTGCCACCTATCCCCTTTTTCTCATCTTTAATCAATAACACTGCACCAACTCTGTAAATGGGTACAGTATAACGAAGATAAAAATACGCACCAGCTAATGCAATCAAACACGAAAACACGAACCAGTACCAATACCTGATATACATTAAAAAGAACTTTCTTATATCGAAACTGCTTTCATTACTCTCAATAAAATCATTTGAATTATCCATCATAATTTCAAAACTTTAATTATCCTTATTAAAAAAATCTCCTATTATTTAAACAATAAATTTAATAACAATACTAACGTAGTCGTTACTCCAGTAGCAATAGGAATCAACTGCAAAGTCCTGTCTGATGAAGTAATTTTACCTTTAGTTGCTTCTATATACAATACATCACCACTTCTAAGATAAAAGTATGGCGTTTCTAAGACGTCACGTTTTGTCAAATCTAGCTTAATGATTTCTCTTTTACCATCTGTAGTACGCATTAGCATTACATTGTCTCTTCTACCAAAAATGGTTAAATCTCCAGCCACCCCTAGTGCTTCAGGCAATGATGTGTGATTATCGAGAAGGTTATAAATACCAGGACGGTTTACTTCACCTATAATCGTAAACTTTTGATTTAAATATCTTACACTCGCTGTAGGCTCTTTCAGATACTTCGTTAATTCACGCTTTATTTTCACGCCAGCTTCTTCTAAGGGCAAATCAGCAACGTGTATTTTCCCGATTAAAGCCATTTCAATATTCCCGGCTGGATCTACTAGATATCCGAGTGGCTGATTTCTGACCATACCATTACTAAGACCTCCTGGGAAGTTAGAAGTAATTAATGGCGTAACATTTTGAAAATTGAATACTTCATTTGATTCTGCACTTAGTGAACTAACCGTAATTGCTAAAATATCATCTGGTTGAATTTTAGGAATCAAGGGCGTAATATCTTTCAATGTTGAATAGCGTACTGAATCTAGAGGATCAGTCCCTTGAAAATAGGTAACGTTCTTTGTGGAAACACAAGAAGCGAAAAATAGCGAAAAGCCAACTGCTGCTAAGAGTAGTTTAAAGTTTTTAACTTTTTTTGTTTTAATAAACATATTCATCATAGAATTGATAGTGAAGATGATATTTTGAAAATTATTATAAGATTGTTTAATTGGATTTGTACTAGAAACTATAATTTATAGCCATTGATATACTACTATTTTTTTCTGTAGTGGTAACGCTTGGGTTATTGTCACTTTGATAATTTACTCTAAAAAATAAATCATGTATAAATTCATATTGAAGCTGTGCTTGTATATAGCTATACTTATTACCAGTGCCCCATAAAAAAGGATAACTTGTCTTAAAATCTACCTGCTGTGCTCCTGTTCCTATGGCTCCTTTTCTGATATAGTTATAAATAAACTTAACATCTAATCCTCTTATGACTCTATAATGTAACTGAGCAAAAAGTAGGTCAGCATTAGGTCCAATCCAATGTCCTAAGTTATAATTACTACTTTCAAAAGTCTGTGCCTGTATAAAGTGGATATACGTAAAAGGCTGTATTTTAGAATATTCAAGTGTTAAGTGCAAATTATTGATAGGAAAATCTGCTACACTTGCTCCTATTTGATAGGCCGTGTGGTTTCTATTATTACGTTCTATAGCATTTCCTCCAGTTAATGAAAATTCTATTTCATCAACAAAAAAACTAGCATATAGATGTGTTTTAGGAATATGATTTCTTGAACTAAATTGTAAAAAAAACTGAGAGTTAGATATTGTATTGCTGGCATTTTGTCCACTAGTTGCTTCTCCCAGATAATGATTCATGCCTTGAAATAAAGCAATTGGTATTAAATAACCAATTTTAACATTATCATTATAAATAGCAGATTCTCCTATTGAAAGACTTAATCCTTTTAGTGGTTTAAATGTTAAGGCATGAAAAGCCAAATATTTACCACGATATTCAAATTGATTGCTTCCTTTAACAGATGTTTTGTAAATTGACGATGAGTCAATCAAATTAGAGTTTAACCAAGCATGTGCATAAGTAAACGATAGCCATTTTACTGGATTAATATCTAATCGCACCTGTGGGTATGACGGAGCTTTATCCGACAAAATTATTTTTCCACCCACTCCATAACCAAAATTCAAAGCAGTTTTACCAAAAGTAGCACTTCCCCATTTCCATTTTGCTGTAATAGCTGCATTAATGGTACTATAATCGAATCTTTTCCCTCCCACTAATAAATCTCCTATTCTACCCGGTTCTGCATTAAAGTTTCTTAAGTAGTCATATCCAGGAAATAAATTATTCAATTGGTTGTTACGAAAATCAACACTATAACCAATACTCTTTCCTAAATAACCATACATCCAAGCTCCTATCCAACGCTGGTTAATAGTCGTACTATTGATGTTTTCTAATTGATAACCAACAATTGGTTGAAGATTAAATGAGAATTGCTTGTCTTGATAAGCCGCAACCCTAAATCTATCGTTTTCATTCGTATGAAAAATACTTTTAAAGGCTTTATCTGCTTCTATTTCTTTGGTCAGATTGCGTTCAATGGTATATTCTTTCAGATAAAAGACTAATTCTTCTTTTTCCAAACTTGCCAATAACTCATGATGATTATTTAGAGAGTCCAACTTGCCACTAATATATGTTCTAGGCAAGGGTAGCGTGACGTCGTTTAAGTCTATTACTCCTTTTTGAGCCAATCTGGATAGATACCCATAAACTGTTTTATAATTAGGTTCATATACTATCTGTGCTTTTGCTTGAAAAGCAAAACAGAGTACTAATAACCAGAAGATTGACAGTTTAGTAAAAATTTTCATCAAATCGGATATTTTTTAGTATTGTAAGCGAATTATTTGTATGCTAAATTAATCTTGATTAAATGCTTATTTTATGTAAAAGTACGTATAACTGTATTCAATTAACAATTTGCAAAACCTCTTTTAATAAAACAAATTATTCTATTAGATAAAATCATGTACATATATTTTTATTTTCAATCAAAATATCTTGTCCAGACACTCACCCTACTTACAAAATTCTTTGTTATCAATATAGAAACGATAATTTACATCTTTAATCAATGTATCTCTTTTGTAAAATATCCAGCCTTGTGCTGGGTTTGGTGAGGCTCTAATTGAATAAGTACCGCCTACTTTTAATTTATAAGTACTACCAGAGCGTTGAGTTCTGGTTAAGGTCATCAAATCTCTCCAATCATTCGCTGCTGCTCCTTGAGGCTGAAATTGAATATCAATTTTAACTGGTACTGCTGGTTCGTTTACAACTTGTCCTTTAGGGCATTCTATAATCAATTCTACATTGACTGGCTGTGGCGGAGGAGCAACAATGTTAACTGGTATTGTTTTCTCGTCACACAAATCAAATGGCTGAGACTGAAAAATTGGTTTAGATAAATCGCCTCCAAATTGATTATTAAAGTTAAATACTTGCAAATATACTGTATTCTTTCTTCTACCTGCCAAAGGATATACAGCACCATTGTTCAAACTAATATATAAATCTCCAATATTCTTTCCTGAACTAACTTCAATTAAACGACAATAATGATAAATATCTAATCCATTATTGGAACTAGTAACTTTAATTGTTGGTCCTTTAACACAAACTGGAATCATTTCACCTAGTGCATAGTACGTCAAAGCTGTTATGTTTGCACTAACATACAATTTACCATTGCTATTTTTTTTAATGGCGGGATTACCTAACATTTTCCAGACATTATTGATATAACCCCAAAATGGTATGACATCTCCTTCTTTTAGGGCTTGCCCATTAGTATGATAACTATTATTGCTAATCTCTATACTTACGCTCGTACTCTTTGAAAGGTTGCTTCCTTCATCAAACTTTTCGTTCATGGCTTTTAAAGAAAAGAAGCCATAAGGAACTAACTCAAATGGTGATATCTCTTTATTATCAAGACCAACTGCCTGATAAATAGTATAATTAGAAGGAACAAAATCTCTTGCTATATTTTCAAAATGAGTTAATGTATACGTGAATTGTCCTGATAATTTTTCAGTATTTTGTGCTAACAAATTTGTGCCAGCATTTAAAACAAGACTAACCTGTTCATTTTTCCCATTCGTTTTTAAAGTAGTGGTAGTAGATTCAACGCTTGAACTTTCTATTTTTTTAATATCAACACTCATCCCTTTAGGTAAGTTACTGATATTGAACATTCTGATAGTTCTATTAATATTAGCTGTATTAGCTAGGGTTATATAATTAATATCGGTTAGATAACCCTCTAAACTAGCAACTACTTTAATATTGGCTGGTCTTTTTGCGTAATCTGGTGCAATAGCAATGCCTAATAGACCTTCGCGACTAATATTAATTTTTTTATTGCCCACTGAACTCACAATTCCTTCTGCATCGTCACCTAAAAAAGTAAATTTTATTTGTTTAGGTATCAATGTAGTATCAGTCGATACGGCATTTTTATAGGTTAAATTAATAGCAGATGATGTAAGCGGATCTTTTATTTTTATAGACACGTCTTCCAAAGGATTATTACAAGCATATAATGAGCTTATAATAAAAATCAACATTATGGAATATCCAAAGATTTTCATTTTTGATTTTAGGACTTTGTTTCTATTTCTAAAAGATGAATAAGATGCTTAAAAAGTATAAAATCTGTTAATCTATTGTTTGGTCTTGTTAATTCTGAACTTCAACTTAAAATTAATAAAAGGTAAAAAAGAATAGTCTTTTATATTTCTCTCGATAATTGGAATGAGTTCATCAGCATTAGTAGTATCAAGCACACCAAAATAATTGCTAACGATTTTGGGTTTTCCCATGTAATAACACCCTAATTCAAAGTTAAATCCAACTCTTCTTCTAGGTACTACCCTACCAATGCCTAATCCTACAAAGGGTACAATTTTATTCCAATCGATTCGTAAATTGATTTCTCCAAAATCCTCCGCATTTACTTCTACTCCATCAATATTAATACCCGTGTCAGTATCTATAAAAGACGATACATTAAACTTGTATATATAACTAGTTCCAAGAAATAGGTGGAAACTACTCTTTTTGAAAGGGTAATAGTCAGCCGCTAAGAAAATTTGGTTGAATTTTAAATCAGGTTCAACATTAATAGTTGATTTACTATTAAGATCTACTTTGAAAAGATTCTGGTATTGTAAGTAACTAGTACCAAGCCTACCAAAAAAACGATTATTTTTTGAAATATTAGTAGCCACTTCAATACTAGGACCAATAGTACCTATTGATAATCCTATTGAAACATTATGTTTATGAACGTTTGTTGAATCGTCTATAGCATAAACACCTTCACTCTTGCATAGATAAAATGCAAAAAGAAATAGCATGAAAGTTAGATAGCGTTTAGACATATTAAAGAATTAAAATTACAAGTAATTAGATGAAACTTAGAATTTTTGCATTCTTCTAAGTCAAAAGTAAGAACAAATTTCGATTTTCATATAAAAAAATTATTAAGCGGTATATTTTATCTAAATTATATTATTCAATATCAAAATAGTAATATAAATATTATCTATAACGCACCAAAATAGTCCTATTCGAAATATTATTCGTTATTTTCTATTTAAAACAAAACTTATGCATTGCCTTTAATCAAAATACCTTTAATAAAGTACTCAACTATACAAAAGGTATTCATTAGATTTTGTATAAAACATAAAGTGTTTCATTTAAGACATCCATTTAGATAACATCTATTCGCAAGGGCATTCTCCTTAATCTTAAGTAGCTTTATCAATATTTGTAAAAATTGTACTTCTTCAAGATTCCTTCTAAAGGAGGAGGAACTCTAATGGCAAGCTAA
Organism: Arcicella sp. GW821-FHT09D11; assembly: GCF_059416265.1. Taxonomy (NCBI): domain Bacteria; kingdom Pseudomonadati; phylum Bacteroidota; class Cytophagia; order Cytophagales; family Flectobacillaceae; genus Arcicella; species Arcicella sp. GW821-FHT09D11. Next base: position 340,210 of record NZ_JBWKOV010000003.1, read on the forward strand.
AAAAAATGATTTAGAAAATGAATTTCTATAATTACTGTTAATAATTATAAAATATACGGAGGGGATTTATTTTAGGTAACATTTGGAAGAATATACGGCAGAAACAAAAAGGAAGCTGGGTAAATTAAAGAATGTAGTATAAACAAACGGGAAGAAACAATAAACCCACCCAAGGGATAACTTTAGGTGGGTTCATGATAGTATATTAATTGAAGAACTGCATTCCTTTATCATTGAAATGATAATTGAGCATTCTTCAAAATGGTTTTATACTTAAATTTTATCTCCATTTCGCCATTGTTCAACTGTTGGAAACCAGATGGATTGGTATTCTGCATAACGTTGTAGTTCATAATGGTCGTCAGCAAATTGATTAGCCCTTTTAGTAAAAGTAAAATTCACTTCTGAGTATTGGCTATTACGTGTATATGTCCACACTTCTTTGTCTTTAGTACGCGTAATTCTGGTTGGGTCGCCCATTACGATATATACCATCCCTTTATCCGTTTTCCAGCCTTCTTTATAGCTTGTAAAAAGCCTATTGGCTTGTTCTACTCTTTGATAGAAAGACTTGATCGTTCTTTTGGCTGTTCCTTGGTTTCCTTGCATGATATTTAACCAATAATTATCTAACGAACGCTTAGGGTCTTTAGAATTATACAAATCGCTTGTTTCAGCATTAGTACTTACATAAATCAAAGGTCTCACTAGCTTCTCTGGACGAGTAACTTTCGGGAATCGCTTATCTGACACTACCATCCCTATTCCATAAGATTCTGTGGTATCTCTCGTAAAATAATAAAGTGCATCACTCTTTAGGGTGATGGGCTGATTACTTGCCACCGTAAAAGAAGAATCTACATAAAGGCTTTTGGTGGCCGCTCTTGGCGTAGTAGACATCGGCGAAATGGCCGCCTCAAATTCATAACGATATTTAAAAACTTTAAACGTCTGCTGTTTGCCTGAAAGGCTTTTTAGCATGACAGTATCTTGAACAGTGAAGTAATTTCTTGCAATGGGCGTTTTTCCATTTTTATTGAAAAACATAAAATAATCACTTGATTTGCCCGATTGAAATCTTAGGAAACAATCATTTAAGATTTTATTCCCTGTTCTCAAATCCCTTATTTCAGTAAGAGCCAAGCCTGTTAGTAAATCTTTAGGTTTAGGAATATCAAACCAAACAGTGAATAATCCTCCTTCCTGACTAGCATTTTCCGCGGTAATAGCTACGTTACCATTTCCCAAACTTGTTTGTTTTGAATTATAGTCTGGATAAAGATTATAGGCAATGGCAAAATCTTTGGTTGCTTCTGCCAACGTAAATGTTCTATCAATATCAATACTTAAAAAAATCCTTATTGAAGTACCATTATCTAAAAATCTACTTTTACTTAGAAATCTCTGTAAAAGCACTTTATTATCACTTTGTTCTTTGCCTTTTTTAGGTGAAGTGGGACTACAACCTGCCAAAAACATTATAATCGGTATAATAAGAAGTATTTTTTTCATCAGTTTAAATGAATAGCTACTAGCTTGGGAGCTAATTGCATTGATAAATATTAGAAATGTTGACACAAATAAAAACGTCAATTAATTAGATGCTATAACGAAGTTTTGAGTTTATAACGAATTCAATTTAACAAGTATTTTCCTCATGTCAAGCAAATGCCTTAAATTTGGAATAAAATTAAAAATTATTTTTAATTAAAAGATTTACAATCGGAAAAGCCATTCACTAAAAACGACTAGTGGGCTATGTAAACAATTGATTACAAGCTTATTATTACTAAAACATAAAAAATTTAAAGATTTTAAAGTACAAATTCCTTTTTTACTCAATATCATGTATAAAACAACCGAGATTGCTTCTTCAGAAATTATTTCAGATAATCCTGTTCATCAACGATTATTATTTCCCTACATTGAAGCCGCTAAAATTGTTTCTGGAAACTTGTTAGAAATTGGCTGTGGAACAGGAAGAGGAGTAGCTGTTTTAGCTCCGTCTGTTTCAAACTATACAGGCGTTGATAAAAATGAGCCTTTGATGAATCAATTAACGGCTCAATATCCTTCGTTCAAATTTATTGATATGTTTTTACCCCCATTAAAAGGACTAGCTGACAATACTTTTGATTATATCGTTACTTTTCAGGTAATCGAGCATATTGAAGACGATAATGAATTTATCAAGGAAGCTCATAGAGTATTGAAACCGGGTGGAAAGCTTATTTTGACAACTGTTAATAAGAAGTACTCTCTTTCAAGAAACCCTTGGCATGTTAGAGAATACCTAGCATCGGAACTTAAAAATCTTATTCTTAAGCATTTTGCTAGTATCAAAACACAAGGAGTGCATGGTAATGAGAAGGTAATGAGCTATTATGAAGAAAATAAACGCTCTGTAGAAAAAATTACCCGATTTGATATTTTTAATTTACAGTATCGTCTGCCTAGATGGATGTTGCAGATACCCTATGATATTGCTAACAGAATGAGTAGAAATCTTATTCAACAATCAGATAATCAATTAGTAACAGGTATTACTTATCAAGATTATTTTTTATCTGATGATGCAGAGGAATGTTTTGACTTTTTTTATATCGCAACTAAGTAAAATTTTAAACAAAAGTTTCTATATTGCGTTGTGCTTAATGAGATAAAAAGTTAGGCACAATTCTTTTTTGTTAAGATTAACAAAAGGATTATTCTTATCCGCCGCTGAGTTAAAATCCAAAAAATCTAACAAATCATTAACAATGGTAAAAACCAGTTTTATTAACCAAGTAATAGGCATCTTATTACTGGGTTTTATTTTATTTGCATTTACTCCATCAAATAAAATTAATCGATTTGTATTTAATGTTGACTATGAAAAAAAAGTACAAGTTGGCGATGATGTAAGCTTTATCTTCCGTGTTGGAGATAATGTACATAGAGTAAAAGTATATTCTGATAATAAAAGTTTAGGCACAGCGATGGTTGAATCGAATAAGGCCGTATTCAGGTTCCTTTTCAGTTACCCAGGTGTTAAACAATTAAAATTTGTCGGAATATCTGCTAGGCATGATACGGTCAATGTATCATACGGACAAATCGTAGTCTCTGGTAAAACATTTGATAACAATGTTACCATTCTAGAACGCACTAATACAGGTAGGAATAACAAGCTATATGCCTCGATTGATGAAAATCTATCGCGTGATAGAATGCTACCGAAGTATCAATATTCAGACAATTTTACTACTTCGTTCAAGTTCCCTCCTACTCCAAATGAAGACCCTCTGGGAACAAACCAAAATGTTTATACGACAGCCATCGGACATCCTACGGCTGACGAAGCTCGTAATTTCATTTCGGACATCAGTCAAGATGCTCAGTATTTATCTCAAAAATATCAAGTTCCTGCTAGCATAATCATTGCGATGTCTGCTTTAGAAAGCGGTTATGGCTTTAGCAGAAATGCAGTATATGCTAACAACTTCTTAGGCATCAAACAATGGTGGGGAAATCCTTCAAATGCATATCAGCTGAAAGGTCAGCCTGATGAACATCAAGGAAAAGTTGGAATTATAAGAGTTACTGACATTGGTCAATATATCTACGATGAAGAGAATCGTCCTGATAACTGGTACAAACGCTTTAATTCTAGAAGAGATTGTATGACTTTTTTGGTAGAAGAAATCTTCTTACACAAAACAGGTCAATGGAAACGTGATTACAGCGATATACCTAAATTTTACAGAGGACAATTAGCAGCAGGGGTAGAAAAATATTCAGCAGCCTATACTTTTGTTTATTCAATTGGCGAGAAAGGGTATTCTCATAAAGGCGGTAAGTATTATGCCGATAGAGTGATGAAGTTAGTTGATAAATATAATTTAATCGCTTATGATTAATTTAGAAAGTATTTTAAAAATCGACTCTCTAAATCAACCATTTGTTTATCTCTATAACTCAGCGATGTAAGCTTTCCCTCCTAGTCCTCTCATTTGGCGAGTGATAAAGTTAGTTCTTCGTTGAACATACTTTGAAGGATTCGAAATTGAAAACCTATTAGGGCTTGGCAAAACGGCTGCGATTCTGGCAGCTTCTGTTCTGGTGATTGACTTAGCATTGTGCCCATAATAGCGCAAAGATGCGGCTTCAACCCCAAAAGTCATTTTCCCCATTTCAGCCACATTCAAATAGACTTCTAAAATTCTTTGTTTACCCCATACGATTTCGATTAGAAATGTAAAATACACTTCTAATACTTTCCTGACATAGCTGCGTCCTTGCCAAAGAAAAACGTTTTTAGCTACTTGTTGCGAAATAGTACTTGCTCCTTTTATTTTTTTTCCCTTTAAATTATAGCGAAAGGCACCCCACATCGCATTGAAATCAAAGCCAAAATGCTGAGGGAATAGCTGGTCTTCAGAAGCTACTACAGCTAAGGCTGCCTCTTTAGAAATATTTTCATAAGGTTCCCAATCTGAATGAATTTCCGAATCTCTTCCATCAAACAATGCTGTTACTTTACGGTCTATCATAGTTGGGGTTACCCAAATCGGAACAAACTTTAATACCAATACCCACGCTAGGGTAATAGAGATAAAGTAAATCAAGAACTTAATAAAAAGGGAAGCTATATATTGAAAAATGGGATGGCGTCTATTAAATATCCCAAAGGTCTTCCATGAAGATTGGAATAAGTTGGGGTTTAAATTTGAGTTCTCTTCTGGCGGAGGAGTTCTGAACGTATTTTTTGCCATGTAATATCACGATTAATTTTTATTGACTATTAATTCTTTTCTATTTACGCTTCAATAAACAGTACAAAGAAAGAATTATAATACAAATTTACGATGTTTCGTAGAAACGTATTTCTGATTAATAAAAAAGAGTTAAAAATTTAAGCGATAAATAAATCTGAGGCAATTCTATCTACAAACAATTTTCCTTTTTCTGTAATCAGCAGCGTATCGTCTTTAAGATAAATAAGTTTTTCTACAAATTGACCTGCAAGAATATCTTTTTGATAATCAAGGAAATCATTTCCTAACAATTGATTGAGCTTTTCTATATCACATCCCCACTTTGTTCTTAGTCCTGTGAGTAAATATTCATTGATTCTATCTTCGTTGGTCAGTAACTCAATAGTCGTTGGAACGAGACCTTTCTCCAATGATTTTAAATATTGAGCATTATTAGCACTATTATATTGGCGACTTTGATGGTTGAAACTATGAGCCGAAGGCCCAACTCCTAAATATTCTTCCTGTTTCCAATAACTGGTATTATGCCTTGCATATTGATTATTCCGAGCGAAATTAGAAATTTCATATTGCTCAAAACCATTATCCGCTAAATGTTTGACTAATATCTCGAATTGTTGACTAGCAAACTCATCATTGATTACTTCAATTTTCCCTTGTTTCAGCCATTTCCCAAAAACAGTTTTAGGTTCTATTGTCAAACAATAAGCAGAAATATGATTAAGCCCAAGGTTAGTAGCTTTCAATAAGTCATTTTCAAAAATAGCGTGACTTTCCGAAGGAATAGCATAGATTAAATCGACCGTTAAATTATGAATACCGCTATCTTGAGACAACTTAACACAGGTTTCAGCTTCCTGAGCAGTATGAATCCTATTGATTTTCTTCAGATGATTTTCGTTAAATGATTGAATCCCAATACTCATTCGATTAATACCAAACCGTTGAAAAAGTATTATTTTTTCCTTTGTCAAATCATCTGGATTCGCTTCTAAAGTAATCTCTGCACCTTCATTTACGCTAAAACATTGATAAATTGTTTCAAAAATCAAGGCTAAATCATGCTCATCCAACAATGAAGGCGTACCTCCGCCAAAGTAAATCGTTTGTAATTCCTTATGTTGAAGATAATCCTTCTGAAGTTTTATTTCTTGGCAAATCGCTATGATGATTTCCCTTTTTAACTTTAACGAAGTGCTAAAATGAAAATCACAATAATGACAAGCTTGTCTACAAAAGGGAATGTGGATATATAAATGCAAGTGTCTACAGCTTTAAAGATAACAACTTTAAGGCAATTAAATTTTTATATAATATTGAAGCTGTTTAAACTTTCCCTTTCGGGTTAAACTAAGTCTTTTAGAATAGCTTGTTCCAAAATTTACTCAACGTATCGATGCTATGCTTCCCAAATTTTGAAAAAATAAATTCAAAAATACAATACTTTCACCTAAGAAACGGAAAGTTTAAACAGCTTCATTAATTACTCGGGCAAAAATGTCAAATAGCTCAAGTCTTTTTCTTGAAACATTTCGTTGGCTAAATCTTGTAATTGACTAGCCGATACTTTCTTGATTTGCTCAAATAAATAATCAAGACTATCTATTCTATCAATGTCTAAAAGACTTTTGGCCATCATCAACATGAAACTCATATTCCCTTCTTCCGACATCGCCATTTGCCCCATTAACTGGTCTTTGGTATTTTGTAGCTGAGTTTTAGTTAAGGTAATATCTCTCAACTTTTTCAACTCTTTCAAAATCAAATCGTTTACTTTATTCAATCGTTTTACTTCGGTAGCAAAATAAATCCCCCAATATCCCGTATCAATAAAAGGCGTGTAGCCAGCATCAATGGCATACACCAAGCCATTGCGTTCGCGTACAGCCAGATTCAACCTTGAATTCATCCCAAACCCTCCTAATAAATTGACCAACATAAAGAAGGGTAATCGCTTATCGTCTGCCAATGCGAATGATGTTCTTCCGATAGCAACATGGGCTTGGGTAATACTTCTTGTAATGCTGATATTCTGAGGTTTATAATCTGTTGGAGGAATCCTGATTAAATTAGAAGATTTAGCAGGAATATCTTTTAAAAACTTCTCAACTAGCTGTATTACTTTTTTAAAAGGCAAATTACCGATAGACGAAAAAATAATTCTTTCAGTATCAAGATTCTCAGCGATAAAGTCAAATAAATCTTTTTTATTGAAATTCGAAACGCTTTCCTGATTTCCCAATGTATTTTTTCCCAATTGATGATTAGCAAAGACAATTTCATCAAAATCATCTTGGATAGCATCTTCTGGTGAGTCATAATACATCGCCATTTCTTCTAAAATAACGCCTCGCTCACGCTCTACTTGTTTATCTGGAAAACTAGAATGAAAGGTGATATCTGCTAATAATTCTAGTGCACGTTCATAGTGAGGAGTCAGAATAGAAGCATGAAAACAGATTTTCTCTTTCGTAGTATAGGCATTCAATTCTCCTCCAACTATTTCTAATCGGTTGATAATCTGCAATGACGTACGCTTTTTAGTACCTTTAAAAGCCATGTGTTCCCAAAAGTGAGCCAAGCCTTGCTGATGAGCTTTCTCATCACGACTCCCCATATCCAACATGATTCCAATGTGTGAAATCGCTGTATGTGTTACTTGTCGATGTACTACTCTAATGCCATTCGATAATCTATATTCTTCTATTTCTAACATGCGTATCATTTACAAGCAATTTTATCCATAATATATTGCTCGTTTTTTATAAAATATAATCTAATTTAAATACAAAGTTAAGTAATTTTAAGCCTTGTTATATCATAAAACAAATAGTGTTAAAATATTCGTCACTAGCATTCTGTACTAGTGATATATTGGTATAATTTGCGAAACAAATCATTCTCATTTTTATTTAACCCAATTCAAGGTAATTTTGTGCAGAAATCTCTGAAATTTATTTTCATTTGATTCAAAAGTTAAAACAAATCACTATCCACCAATTATTTAATAAAAATGAAAATCGGGTTTGATGCCAAAAGAGCTTTTAACAATAATACGGGTTTAGGAAATTATAGCCGATTTATCATTGATGCTCTTTTAAAATATAGCACTAAAAATACTTATTTTGCCTACACTCCTAAGGTAAGCACAGCTCCCTTTACTGAAAAATACCTAACGACACCTTCTCTTAATTTCAATCTCAGAATGCCGACTTTCAAAAAACTGAAATCTTTCTGGAGAAGTTTTTTGATTACTACTGATTTAAAAAAAGATGGTATCGAGGTATTTCATGGACTTAGTAATGAATTGCCTATTGGTTTAAAAAGAAACAACATCAAGGCTATTGTAACCATCCACGATTTGATTTTTGAGCGTTACCCAAACCTATACCCAGCCTTCGATAGGTTTATTTACCAGTTGAAATTCAAGAAAGCTTGTCAATATGCAGATTTGGTTATCGCTATTAGTGAACAAACCAAACGGGATATTATTGAATACTACCAAATTAATCCAGAAAAGATTGCCGTAGTTTATCAAGATTCCGATGATGTTTTTAAGGAAAAACTTAGTGAGGAAGACATTGAAGCGGGTAAAGCTAAATACAATATTCATAAAAAATACCTGCTTTGTGTAGCTACTATTACCGAACGAAAAAATCAGTTATTACTCGTAAAAGCATTTCACAAATTACATCTTTCAGACTATGAATTAATATTAGTAGGAGGAAAATCAGTCTATCAAAAACAGCTTGAGGAGTATATATTGGAACATTCACTTAGCAATATCAAAATATTTAACAAAGTGCCTTTTGCAGACTTACCAGCTTTGTATCAAGGCGCATCCTTGTTTGTTTATCCTTCGCTATTCGAAGGCTTTGGCATTCCTATTCTAGAAGCGCTCCATTCGGGGATTCCTGTTATTGGGGCAACTGGTTCATGCTTGGAAGAAGCAGGCGGAAAAGGTGCTTTATATGCAAACCCAGCAGATGTAAACGATTTGTCGAGCAAGATTTTACAAGTTTTATCCAACAAAACAATGCAGAAACAAATGGTTTTAGATGGACAACAACACGTCGCTCAGTTTTCTGCTGAAAATATTGCCTTACAATTACAATCACTTTATCAGCAAGTTTTATCATAATAATCTTTTAAAATTATCACAATGGACTTTTTACCTAAAAATATCAATGATTATTCGGAAAGCCATACTTCTCCAGAAAGTGAATTATTAGCCAATCTTAACAGAGAAACACATGCTAAAATCCTTCAATCTAGAATGCTTTCAGGGCATCTACAGGGAAGAGTGTTATCAATGTTTTCCCATATGTTGCAAGCTAAAACTATCTTGGAGATTGGTACTTATACAGGTTATTCTGCATTATGTTTGGCTGAAGGATTAGTTGAGGGTGGGAAAATCATAACTATTGATATCAATGAAGAATTGGAGAGCTTTACAAAACAATTTTTCTTGTCATCCGACTATGCGGAAAAGATAGATTACAGAATTGGAGATGCGGCTGAAATCATTCCTATGCTTTATGAAACATTTGATCTTGTCTTTATTGATGCTGATAAAATGAGTTATCAAAAATATTACGATTTGGTATTTGATAAAGTACGAAAGGGAGGTTATATCATTGCTGACAATGTACTTTGGAGTGGAAAAGTCGCTAATATTGAGCCTAATAAAAAGATTGATAGGGATACTCAAAACTTATTGGATTTCAATAAGATGTGTCATGAAGACCCAAGAACTGAAAACATACTGATGCCTATCAGAGATGGATTGATGATTTGTAGGAAGAGATGAGGAGACTTTAGGACTGGAGGACTTTAGGATTTTTAGACTTAAGACGCTAGACAAAAGACAAAAGATGTGCTTGCATATTATATCTTATGTCTAACATCTTAAAGTACTTAGTGTTAAAGTCTAACGTCTCAAAGTCTTGTATCTAGCGTCTTAAAGTCCAGAGTCCTAAAGTCTCCTCCTCCTCACTTCTTAATCAATATCCTCTGCCCTACGCTTACTGAGAAATTCTTGAGGTTATTCCATTTTACAATTTGCTCTACAGTAACACCATATATTTGTGAAACCTTGAATACTGTTTCCCCTACCTTCATGATATGGTATATATTGTTTTCACTAGGCTTCACTACCTTCTTGATAGCCTTAGGCGTAACAGCCCCATAATCACTTGTTTCAACGAATTTACTGCTATTTTTAGAAAACCATAATTGCTGGTCTATTTCTACAGTATTAGTAGTTAAATCATTCCATGCTTTAAGGTCGGCAACAGTAACTCCATGTAGTTTAGCAATGCTATAAAGTGTCTCTCCAGCATTTACAGTGTGGATATTTCTAGAAGAATTCTTAATCGCTTCTAAATTTTTTCTGTCTACTTCTTCTTTTGTAATTATTCTAGGGATTTCAGTCTTGGTATTTGCAGGGTCATCTTTTGTCAACACCTTACTAGGATTATTGATAATAGTTGGCGTTCTATCAGTCGCTTCTTTAACCTTTACATCCGCAACTTTCTCATCCTTTTTACCATCCAATTTCTTTTCACTTTCATAAGCTCCAGAAATAGGCGTACTCCTCACCTTATACACTTTGATAACTTGTCCTACACGTAGTTTTTCATCAAGCCTTAAATCATTCAAGGTTAAAAGTTCACCTATCTTCATATCATATAGTTGAGCTATTGAGAAATAGGTATCTTTTGCCAATACTGTATGATTTTTTAACTCTTTAGTTACTATTTTTTCTTCTATAATAATTTTCGGAGGGCCTGCTGGGTCAGTAAAAATTGGTCTTGTTTTATCACTGACCTGAGTATTATCTTTTACTACAGGCACTGTACTCTCTTTGGTAGTAACTCTATTATCAATTACGCCCGACCCTGAAGGCTTATTATCTTTAATGGGAACTTCAGTTGGCTTCTCCTCCTTTGGTTTATCCAGAATTACGACAGATTTAGTCGTATCTACTTGTTTTGGAGGTGTCGATACGATAACTGTTTTTTCAACAGAGTTCACTTTAGGCATCTCCACATATTGAATCGGCGTATCTGGTCTCGTATCAATCAACCATAATAGCCTTCCTTTTTGTAAACGCTGTAAGGATGCTATTCTATTTTTTGCCATTAAGTCTTCTAGATAAATGCCATACATCTGCGAAATAGACCAAAGTGTTTCTATATCCTGAACAGTATGATACGCTACCATTGCCTTGCGGTCTTTTTTCTTTAGATAATAAACTTCGTTAGGAATAATTCTGCTATCAATATCCAAATCATTGTATTTTAAAAACCTATGCAGATTAACATCTGCTCGGCGTGCTATACTTTCTGGTGTATCCCCTTCGATAGCCATTATTCCCTTTTTCCCATTAATCTCAAAATAAATAGGCTCTGTTTTACTATTCCCTTGTGTGAGACGCACCAATACAGGAAAACCTAAATCATTTGTATTATTTTTATTGCCATCATTTTTTTGATTGGCATTGTTCTGGCTCAATTCTTTAAACTTCTGTGTAGTCATCGGTACATACACAATATAGTCTTTGTCTTTAGGCACTGATGAGCTTTTTAACCAAACATTATTCACGGCTATCACCGAAGGAGCTACCGATAATTCGTTCGCTATTTCAGTAATGCTCTTGCCTCTACTATTACTATACTCATATAAAAAATCACTTTTAGCATTATTTTTTACTTTGTTGTATTCAATCTCTAATAGATAGCGATGAGCCAAAAAACGAAGTAAATACCAATCTGTAGTATTTGTAACCGTAATTTCCTTTTTATTCGCCCAATCTGTAGCTGGGTGGTTTTTGATAGCTCCCTGCCCAATTCGGTAAGAAAGCACGGTAGTCATCCAATTGTTTAACAACGAATTACTTCTGTTCAGATAAATAGCGGCTGCTTTAGTAGATGCCGCAAGGTGTTTTCTTTCATCTACTATTCCATCTACCCTCAAGCCTATTTCTTTGGCAGTTTCACTTTTAAATTGCCAGTAACCTACTGCCCCAGAAATAGAGATGGCATCTGGGTCAAAAACACTTTCTTGTACACACAAATACTTTATTTCATCGGGGATACCAGCATCAGCTAAAATCTTTTCTATGACTGGAAAATGTATTGCCATTTTATCCACCAGTACATCAAGGTATTTACGGTTATTGTTTAAACTCTGTATTTCTTTTTCAATAATACCCTTAGCATAACTATCATATTTTACGTTGATAGACCCAACTTTAATACTACGAGGCAAAGACTGACCTCTAGATAAAGTGTAAGAAAAAAGCATTAAAACCGCCAAAAAATACTTGTTCATAATTTAGAAATTCTAAGAGAAATAACATGAAAAGAGTAAGCTTCCATCCTATTTACCACATAATTGATTTATTTCCTTGAGTTGTAATCCAATAAAAGATTAATAGCTTATATTAAATTAATGAAGATAAAAAATTTACCTAAAGTAATATTAAACCTTCAATATTTAATTATCTCAATAAAGATATCTAAAAATACCTTGTCTTAAATTAGTGGAGTATTAAGGGTTAATTATTGTAATTTCAGTCATTACATTAAAATTTACTGTAATTTTGCGTTATCTAAGGTGTTAAATGCATGCTAAGATATAAACGAAAATAAAAATTTATTATGATATTGATAGAAGACACAGTCATTAGCGACGACATTATCGAAAAGTTCTTCGTTTGTGATCTTATCAAATGTAAGGGCGCTTGTTGTGTGGAAGGTGATTTGGGAGCTCCACTTAATGATGATGAGCTATCTATTATGAATCAAGTCTATCAAGAAGTAAAGCCTTATCTCTCACAAGAAGGAATTAAAACGATTGAAGAAGAAGGCATTTATGTAAAAGATTGGGAAGGCGACTATTCAACACCTGTTATCAAAGGTAGAGAATGTGCCTATGCTATTTATGATGATAGAAATACGTTGAAGTGCGGGATAGAACAGGCTTATTTTGATGGAAAGATTTCATGGAGAAAACCTATTTCTTGCCATTTATACCCTATCAGGATTACGAAGTACGAGCATTATGAAGCCCTCAACTACGACCGCTGGCACATTTGTTCAGATGCTTGTTCTCATGGCGAACAACTGGGTGTTGAGCTATATAAGTTTTTGAAAGAACCATTAATCAGAAAATATGGCGAAGCTTGGTATCAAGAGCTTTTGAACGAAGCAAGAGACAGAGAACAATTATAAGATGGAAAACAATTTTGATGATATTTATCAAGTGGTTAAGCTAATTCCATTTGGCAGAGTAAGTTCGTATGGAGCCATTGCTGAATACTTGGGAGGGAAAAGGGGTGCTAGAATAGTGGGTTGGGCGATGAATGCTGCTCATACAGACGATTCAATACCAGCCCATCGGGTAGTAAATCGTAATGGTGTATTAACTGGCAAAGCCTTTTTTGGTGGCAACAAAATGCAAGAGTTACTGGAAGCCGAAGGAATTATTGTAAAAAACGATAAAATCCAACATTTTAAAGAACTCTTCTGGTCTCCTACGAAAGAATTATTATAAAAAAAGAGCCATTTCTCATGCGAAAAATGGCTCTTTTTTTTAGCTTCTCGGCATCATCCGATAGGTTACATTTACTTTCTGGGTATCTTCATCTACAATTCCAGCATAAAAGCCAGCAAAGACAACCGCAGTTGGAATATCAATTTGACTTAAGTCTTGAATATTCCATTTTACTTTTTTGGCATCAATGGCAAGATGTAAATCCAAATGGTTTTTATCGGTTGTAATGATATCCCATTGTATTTCTTCTCCATCTTCAAAAGACATCAATAGTTTGGAATCATCATCCTTCAATGCCCAAGTACCATGGTGAATTTTACCAGCGCCATCCGTATAATCTACTTCTTCATCACTTGTTAATCTGAAAGCCTCCTTTGAATAATCATGTAAATTAGCGGCGACACCTCGTTCATATAATACATTTCTACGAGCGTCAGCTTGATAATTCACTACATTTATTATCCAACTTTTGGCTAACATTTTTGTAAGTAAAGCATTGCTTTTGTGGGGAAGTACCGCTTGTTGTATTTCGTGTGAAAGGCTACTCTGTTGCTGTTTCACCTTACAAGCATAAAGTACAGAACCCAATAAAAGAACGGTTACTGTCGATTTAATCAATTTTTTCATATCCTTGATTTGGGATTTAAGTAAACCTCTTTTGGCTTACGTGAACAATAATTAAAGAGTGACTCGAAAAAAGACGAAACTTTAACAAAAAAAAATAATGTTTGAATATTTAAGTAATTAGGATTTTTTCTGTGGAAATTGTTTCCTGGTATTTATCAGGATAATGAAATAACGATAAGTAAGCTACTGAAATACAGCAGTTAAAGAAAGGATTATATTAATGTAAATTCAAAGAACGATTTTGTATATTTCCACAGATACAATGCAAAGATAAGACATTTTTTTGGAAAAATACAACCGTTTAATAAATAAGCACCACTACGGCTAGGTTTAGGGCACAGGCAGAAGCTTATTTTCTGGTAGTAAATCTGTTAAAAGGTTTATCTTAAACTGTACTTATTTACGTAAAAAAGTAGCACTTATTGTGTTTCTTCATCAAAAATTAAAAATAGAATGAAAAGTTTCCGAACTTTACAAAAAATAAGAGGAACTATCGCTCGATAAGAATTAATAATCAATTAAATACAACAACAATGGAAAACCATTCAGATGGACAAAAAAAGCCCTTCAAATATTTCAACCAAGCAAAACCTGAAAATAAAGATATAGTATTTGGTATTCAATCAGTTTTAGAAACAATTCGTTCTGGCAAAGAAATTGACAAAATACTGGTTCAAAGAGAATTAGGCAGCTTAGAAGTACTAGAGTTTGCGCGTTTGAAAGGAATTCCTGTTCAAAAAGTACCTAGTGAAAAACTAGATAGAATTACCCGTAAAAATCACCAAGGCGTTATTGCTTTTGTCTCGGCCATCAATTATGCTAAACTTGAAAATGTAGTAGCAGATGTGTACGAAAAAGGCGAAGTACCCTTAATTTTAGTATTAGATAGAATTACTGATGTAAGAAACTTTGGGGCGATTGCTCGTACTGCCGAATGTACTGGGGTTCATGCTATCGTGATTCCAACCAAAGGTGCTGCTCAGATTAATGCCGATGCGATGAAAACATCATCTGGTGCATTAAACTTTTTACCTGTTTGCAGAGAAGATAATTTATTTCACACTGTCAGGTATTTACAAAATTCTGGTATTCAAGTAGTCGCTTGTTCTGAAAAAGTATCAAAAAATATTTACGATATTGATTTTTCTATTCCTACAGCCATCATCATGGGGTCTGAGGAAGACGGTATTTCAGACGATTTAATGCGCTCTGTAGATGAATTGGCTACGATTCCTTTAGTAGGCCGTGTGGGTTCTTTAAATGTATCCGTAGCAACTGGCGTAATTCTTTATGAGGCAATCCGTAAGCGTTTAGGATAAACTAAGCGTCAGAAATAGCATAATAGTAAATAAGAAAGCCCTTTGTAGATGATACAAAGGGCTTTCTGCATAAAAAAAGGACATAACCAATGGCCATGTCCTTTATTGTCTTACCTCTAAACCTATTTAACTATGAAAAATAACTGCACTTTAATATTTAAAAAATTAGAAGAATACTACTCAATCTCTCTCACTACCTCGATTCTCTAATTGTTTTTTAAAAAGAGGCGTCTCTAGAAGAAACGCCCTTTCCCGTCTTACCTCTAAACCTATTTAACTATGAAAAATAACTATTCAAATCAATAAACTAAGTTTTTTCAACTCCTCAATCAACTTCACAAAAAGCTTAGCTTTTTAAAAAGTGGCGTCTCTAGAAGAAACGCCCTTTCCATCTTACCTCTAAACCTATTTAACTATGAAAAATTTTTAATTATATATACTAATCGTTGCTATCAAAATAAATCTTATAAGCAACTAATAATTTTCTCTTTTAAAATGATAATCTGTGTATCAGCTTTATCATTGTCTTGTTAGTTATAATACAAATTCTTTGCCAAAAAAGTTCGTTTTTGAAATTATTTTAAAAAAATAATAAAAAAATAATTCGTGGTTTTGTACAAAGACTCATTTTTATAAATAACGTTGCAAAGTTGTGCAATATTATATAAATATACAAATATCATTGCCTATTCCTTGCACAAAATTTAGTAGTAACTACCTAAAAATCAATCAAAAAACACTTGATAGCAAAACAAAACTAAAAATAATCAGAATATTATTCTGCATGCATAACAAAAACATTGCAAATATTTTGTTCTAAATTATTTTAATTTATTTTCAAAATATTAGAATAATACAACTACTGGTTAAACGAGTTCATCGTCTTATCTATTCCTTGTAAACAAAAACTAAAAATAATGTCTATGGCGCGGTCTAGATGTTCTGGCAATTCTGCAAACTGACTTCCATCAAATTTTCCTAAAACATATTCTACTTGTCTTCCTTTACCAAAATCATCGCCAACACCAAATCTTAAACGAGCGTATTGGGAACTACCCAATACTTCCTCAATATTCCTCAATCCGTTGTGCCCTCCGTGCGAACCTTTACTTTTTGTTCTTAGCTTTCCGTAAGGTAAAGCTATATCATCAGTAATGATTAAAACATTCTCTTTTTCAATTTTCAACTCCTTCATCCAATAGTTAACAGCCTTTCCGCTTAAATTCATGTAGGTGGTAGGTTTTATTAAATGAATTTGTTTTCCTTTATGTTTTATTTCGGTGTGATAGGCCAATCGCTCCATCGAAAATTTCGCTTCTACACTCGCTGCAAGCTTATCTAACACCATAAAACCAACATTATGTCTTGTAAGCAAATATTCTGGTCCAATATTTCCGAGACCAACAATTAGGTATTTCATCTGTAAAATATATTTGAAATTAACTTTGTATTCTTTTTTTCATGAATCAATCATCAAAATTAAGTAATTTTGTATAGTATGTATCCAATCATGAAAAACAAAGCTACTATTAGGATAAGTCCAGCCATCCTCGCATTAACATTATGCTTGATAAAGGAAGCCGCCTTTTCGAAAAATCCAAGTACTTATCCTACCCTGTTAAATTCAACTAATTTATTGACATCGACAGATATAAATGGAATTAATTATAAACACTCAATTTCAAAGAACAATTTACCTAATTTATTAAGTAATAAAAATCGTGCCTATTCTATAATATCTACGACTTTTATTGAAAAAAAGTTGACAGATACTTTAAAAAATAATCAACAAAAAACACAAGTACCTCAAAATCAGATAAATAAATCAAATATTCAGCTTAAAAATATTACTATAAATTTTACGGCTATCAATAAAAATACTAAAGAAAGCATTCTAGCAGACTTTACAGTTACTTCTGAAAGAACGGGAGAAGTATTCAAAGGTAGCACTGACAATAAGAACACTTTTTTCTCATTTTCTTTATCACAACAAGACAATTTGGCAGTATTGGTGCGTGCAGACGGCTATGCAGATGCTCATTCTAATATCTCTATTAAGGATTTAACCTCTACAACGCATCATGATTTTGCGATACCCCTAGTCTTTGAACGTTATCCACTATCCATCAAAGTACTGGATGCAGATACTAAGGAATCTATCAAAAATGCTCAGGTAAAAATTGTTGATTTGAATGCCTCTGAAATTAAAAATGCTTCAAAAAAAGCAAATTCAGAAGAATATGCCGCCAATTTGAAACTTTCAAGCAAATATGAGTTTATCATCAATGCCGAAGATTATATTGAACTAAAAGAGAAAGTAGTAAAAGCCCCTCAGGGAAATTCTGTCAACTTTTTACTGTATAAAAATAGCCTTCCTGTAAATTTTGAGGTAGTAGATGCCGAAACAGAAAAGCCCATTAAATCGCTTATCAATATTAAACTTGAGCGATTAAAAAGGAATATAGTGTTTAGAAATGAATCCAAAGCAAGTGTGAGGGTAACAACTCAAGAGATTTTTACGATTGAAACTGCTGCCGAACATTATATTTCTAAGCAAAGTACTTTTAACATGGCAGATTTTAACCCTACCAAAAAGTATAATTACACCATTCGGTTAGAGAAAAACTTGGTACACTTAACTATCAAGGCAAAAAATAAGCTCAACGGAGAAGTAGTTATTGCTGACAAAGTAGAAGTTGTAAATCTTAGTAATAAAGCAAATCACCCGAAAATAGAACGACTGAAAAATGGCGATGCTTTAGTAAGCTTGGCTCCTGACGATACTTATCAGTTAGAAATCAATACGAATGGGTTTGAAAGGTATCAACAGGAGTTATCAAAAATTAAACAAACTGACTTAGAGTGTTTTTTAATGCCTAAACAAAAAATCAAAGGTTTGGTGTTATCGGCAATTGATTCTACAAGTGGGAAAGTATTGCGTGCTACTTTTAAGGTAACTGCTAACAAAAGTAAAAAATCATTTACTGTCAATACTTCAGATGACATTACCGAATATTACTTAGCGTTAGCAGACAAAGACCTGTATCAGATTGAGACCTTTGCGAAAGACTATGAGCTGAAAGTAGAACAGGTAAAATATGCGTCTTCTAAAAAAGCTGTTTTCTATACTGTTTTATTGAAAAAGATACCTTCGCTAAATAATACAAAGAATACCCCTCCTTCTAGCGTAGCTACCACGAAAGCTCCTATTGAAAGTTCAAAAATTAAAGATTTGGCTAATATAGAAACTGGGCAAGCAATTACCCTTGATAATGTGTATTTTGAACAAAGTAGTTTTGTGTTGCAATCAATTTCGTATGAAGAGCTTAATAAAATGGCGGAACTCTTGAAGAGTGCCCCACAAGTCAAGATTGAAATTAGTGGACATACTGATAATATTGGAGATACAAGGCTAAACCTTGCTCTTTCAGAAAACCGAGCACGCGTTGTTTATAATTATTTAGTAAGCAAAGGAATTGAAGAAAGGAGATTGCATTACAAAGGTTATGGAAGCAACAGACCGCTTTTCCCGAATGATTCAGAAGAAAATAAAAAGAAAAATAGACGAGTAGAACTAACAATTTTATAAGTTTTAGTATCTTACTTATCGTTAAAAATCATAAATTACAGGACTCAAAAATTAACCATTTAAAAAACTATGAAAAGCCCAATTTTAGCCTTCCTTGTGTGTTTGTTGACAAGTTTTTCGATATTAGCTGCCAACAAAGGTGATGATGCCAATACCCGTGTGTATGAATTAAGAGTATATTATGCAAGCGAGGGCAAATTTGATGTGTTGATGAATAGGTTTAAGGAACATACTTTACACTATTTTAAAAAACATAAAATGCGCTTAGAAGGTTTTTGGTTGCCTTTGGATAACAAAGACAATAAAATGGTGTATGTGCTATCATATCCATCACGTGAAGCCCGTGAGAAATCATGGAAAGACTTTTCTAATGATAAAGGTTGGATAAAAGTAGCGAAAGAAACCAATGCCAATGGTGAAATAGTAGCCAAAGTAGAAAGCACCTTTTTGAAAACTACTGATTTTTCACCCAATAATTTAAAAAGTGTGGGTGACAGAGTGTTTGAATTGAGAACCTACAAAACTACTCCCAATAATTTATCGGGTTTGTTAGAAAGATTCAGAAACCATACCTTGAAATTATTTGAAAAGCATGGCATGACTAATATCATTTATTGGACGCCTACAGACAAAGAACAAGGTGCTGATGATATTTTAATTTACTTCTTAGCCCATAAAACCAAAGAGGCAGGCTTGGCTTCATTCAAATCGTTTGGAGCAGACCCAGAGTGGCAAGCTGTTAGAAAGGCTTCCGAGGAGAAAGCTGGAAGTTCACTAACGTTAACAGTCACCTCTGAATATTTAACGCCTGTAGACTTTTCTCCGCTAAAATAATCAGCGACTTTACTTCATTCAAATAAATAAAAATGTCAAAATTAGCCCTTATTACTGGCGCAAGCTCTGGAATTGGTAAAGCAACTGCCGAGGCATTTGCTGAATTAGGAATCAATTTAATCGTATGTGGAAGACGTATTGAAAAGCTTGAAGCTTTAAAAGAAAGTCTTTCAGGAAAAGTTGACGTACAAATACTAACTTTTGATGTAAGAAATAAAGAACAAGTAGAAAATGCGTTGAACTCGCTTTCTGAATCAGCAAAGAATATAGATATTCTTGTGAACAATGCGGGTAATGCACATGGGATGGGGCCTATTCAAGATGGTTCAACAGACGACTGGGATGCCATGATTGATGGTAATGTAAAAGGCTTACTATACGTCTCGAGGGTAATTATGCCTTGGATGAAAGCTAGAAAGCAAGGTCACATCGTCAACCTAAGTTCTATTGCAGGCAAAAGTACTTATCCAAACGGAAACGTATATTGTGCTTCTAAAGCAGCAGTAGAGGCTATCTCTGAAGGGATGCGGCTGGACTTAAATCCATTTGGTATCAAAGTAACCAATGTAGCACCGGGAGCAGTTGAAACTGAATTTTCAATGGTTCGTTTTAAAGGAGATGAACAAAAAGCAGATGCTATTTATAAAGGGTTTGAACCCTTGAAGGCCGAAGACATCGCAGATATTATTGCCTTTGCAGTCACTCGACCTCCGCATGTAGTAATGGCAGACATTACCTTATTTCCAGTAGCGCAAGCATCCGCTACGGTCATCAATCGTGAGGCTTTAAAATAGAAATTATCATTCTGATACATTAAAAAGTGAATACTTAAAACTTAAAAATGTCTGTATGTACATCGATTTTCAAGTTTTATCACTTAAAATGCTTTTTTGTCAAAAAATAGTAAAAATTCATGGGACATTTAATGTTTAAATAACCAGAATTTAGCTTATATTTGTATTAATTTTCATAGTTAAATAGGTTTAGAGGTTAAACAGATAAGGGCGGGGGTTTCTCCTGTCCTTATTTTATTTTTAAGTATTTCCTAAATTTATTTTAAATTTAAGAAAGATTAAGTGAGTATATTTCTCTATCAAGTTGCTATAGCATACTTAATAACTCTTCAAAAAAATAGCCCCGATTCAAGAATCGAGGCTGAGTAATATTAAGGTATAAATTTGGGGTTAGGCTACTGTTCCTCCATCCCAAACTTTTTTACTTGGTTGTACAAAAGCCAAAGAACCATCTTTGTCTTCTGCCATCAGAATCATTCCTTCCGATTCCATCCCCATCATTTTTCTAGGCGCAAGGTTTGCCAAAAAGCTTACTTGTTGACCAATGATGTTCTCTGGTTGGAAATGTTCGCCGATACCGCTCAATATAGTTCTTTGTTTGATACCATCTTCGATTTTCAATTTCAATAACTTTTTACTTTTAGCTACTTTCTCTGCTTCAATGATGGTACCGATACGAATATCCATTTTGGCAAAATCATCGTATTGAATTTCCTCTTTCAAAGCAGTTACTTCTTTGCCTGCTAAAAGATTCTGTTGTTTGGCATCTTCTAATTTTTGTACTTGTGCGGCTACCGTAGCATCTTCTACTTTTTCAAACAAAAGTCCTACGTTAGTTACAGTTTGTCCTTCCGCCAGTAAATCTGCACGACCTGCTTCACTCCAAGCAAAGGCTTCGGTATTTAAAATTGTACGAATTTTCTCAGCAGTGAATGGTAAGAAAGGTTCAGCTACAATAGAAAGGTTGGCAGCAATCTGTAAACCAATATTCAATATCGTACCTGTACGTTCAACATCTGTTTTAATTACTTTCCAAGGTTCTGTATCTGCCAAGTATTTGTTTCCTAAGCGCGCTACATCCATCATCAAAGCCAAAGCCTCACGGAAACGATAATTAGCAATAGAATCACCAATCTTTGCAGGCATATCCGCTAAAGTAGCTAAGACTTGCTTATCGTAATCATTCAACGCTCCTTGCTTAGGTACTTTACCTTCAAAATTCTTTTCAGTAAGCACTACCGCACGGTTGATGAAGTTCCCAAAAATACCCACTAATTCAGAATTATTACGAATTTGGAAATCGCTCCAAGTAAAATCTGAATCTTTGGTTTCGGGTGCAGACGCTGCCAAAACATAACGAAGAATATCTTGTTTGCCTTCAAACTCACGCAAATATTCATGTAACCAAACTGCCCAGTTGCGTGATGTCGAGATTTTATCGCCTTCTAGATTCATAAATTCATTCGCAGGAACATTGTCTGCTAAAATAAATCTACCATCAGCCATACACATAGCAGGGAAAATCAAACAGTGGAATACGATATTATCTTTCCCGATAAAATGCACCAGACGAGTATCTTCTTCTTTCCAATATTTCTCCCAATCTTCTGTTAATTCCTTGGTCATGGAAATATAGCCAATCGGGGCATCAAACCAAACGTACATTACTTTTCCTTCCGTATCTGGCAATGGTACTTTGATACCCCAATCCAAGTCACGAGTCATCGCACGTGGTTTCAATCCATCATTCAACCACGACTTTACTTGTCCCATTACGTTTGTTTTCCATTCTGGATGGCTTTCAACGTACTTTTCTAAAGCAGGTTGCATCACATCCAAAGGCAAATACCAGTTTTTAGTTTCTTTCATGACTGGCTTTTCACCACTTAATGCCGAACGAGGATTGATTAATTCTGTAGGCGAAAGCGTCGAACCGCAACGTTCGCACTGGTCGCCATAAGCATTTTCGTTCCCACATTTAGGGCAAGTACCAATGATATAACGGTCAGCTAAAAAAGTCTGTGCCTTTTCATCATAATATTGTTCGGTAGTTTCCTCCACGAACTGCCCTTTATCATAGATATTTTTAAAAATATCTTGTGACATATCATGGTGTACTTTGTTGGAAGTCCTAGAATAAATATCGAACGAAATCCCAAACTCTTCAAATGAATCTTTGATGATTCCATAGTATTTATCTACTACTTCCTGCGGAGTAACGCCTTCTTTTTTGGCTTTAATTGTAATAGGTACTCCATGCTCATCTGTTCCTGAGATAAACTTTACGTCTTGTCCTGTAGCACGCAAGTAACGCACATAAATATCTGCTGGCAGATAACAACCAGCGATGTGTCCGATATGAATAGGGCCGTTAGCATAAATCAACGCTGCTGTAACGGTGGTTCTTTTGAATGGTTTGCTCATAAAATTTGTATCAGGTGAACGAAATCGCTCTTTGAAGTTTCATTGTATCTGCTGAAACTTATATTAATATACTAACATTTCTTGTTTGCAATCGCAAAGTTATAAAAATAGCAATGGGCGTACTAATTTTAGTAAGCGGATTTTGGATGTGAGTAATAGCTTTCGGACTTCAGCTGTCGGCTATCATTTCAAATCGATTTACAAAAATAAATCCGATTGTTATTAGCCAAGGCTAATAACAATCGGATTAGTAATAATCTATGATAAATAAAATTGGATAATATACTCTCTATTATAGTTTTCTAATCAAAAATCTAAACGTCAAATCCGACATCTTAAATCCGATGTCCGAAAGCTATTTTACACTCAAGAACCCTTTAGCGTAATTCACTTTTAGTTTACCAAGACGTTCAACGTGAATTTTCAAACGTTTTGTAAAGTCAGCATAATTTTTTGAAGCACTTGGCGACCATGCTACTTCTGCTACTGCACAAGCTCTTGGGAAAACCATATATTCAATATAATTAGATGTTTCCATGTACTCCGTCCAAACATTTGCCTGAATACCCAAAATAAACTTTTGCTGTTCAGCTGTTAGTTCTTTTGGTGCTGGCTCGTAGCTATATACTTTTTCTAATGGCAAGAAACCACCAATCGCTAAAGGCTCTGTTTTAGGGTCAGCCTGATAATGATCTAAGTATAAATAAGAGCCTGGGGTCATAATTACATCGTGATTTTCTTTGGCAGCAGCAATCCCACCTTCTTCGCCTCTCCAAGACATTACCGTAGCATTTGGCGACAAACCACCTTCCAGAATTTCATCCCAACCAATCATCTTTCTACCTTTTGAAGTAATGAATTTGTCAATTCTACGGATGAAATAGCTTTGTAGTTCATGCTCATCTTTCAAGCCTTCACGTTTCATTAAATCCTGACAAAAACGACTTACTTTCCATTGTTCTTTCGGGCATTCATCACCCCCGATGTGAATATACTGACCAGGAAATAATGCCATTACTTCTGTAAGCACGTTCTCTAAGAAAGTAAATGTTTCTTCTCTTGGTGCAAAAACATCTTCAGAAACACCCCAAGTAGTGTGTACTTGATAAATTTTATCTGGATTACAGCCTAATTCTGGATAAGCAGCCAAAGCAGCTTGTGCATGGCCCGGCATTTCAATTTCAGGCACAATGTTAACAAACTTGGTTTTAGCGTAAGCTACAACTTCTTTTATTTCATCTTGTGTGTAAAATCCTCCATAAGATTTACCATCGTATTTACCTGATCCATAACGACCTACTAACGTTTGTTTTCTAACCGAACCAATTTGTGTTAGTTTAGGGTATTTTTTTATTTCAATTCTCCAACCTTGGTCTTCTGTTAAGTGCCAGTGGAATGTATTGAACTTGTGCAAAGCAATTAAATCAATATATTTCTTCACAAAAGAAACAGGGAAAAAATGGCGACCTACATCTAAATGCAATCCACGGTAAACATAACGTGGCGCATCTTCAATAGTACAATTAGGCACCGCTAATTTTATTCCTTCAACCTTTGCTTCACTGAAAACTTGTGTGGGTAATAATTGTAATAAAGTTTGTACACCATAGAAGGCACCTTTAGCCGTTTTTGCTGCAATGATTACTTGTTTAGCACTAGCCTTTAAAGTATATGCTTCATCTCCTAATTGGGCATTTTTTACAAATTGAATAGCTGAGCTAGCTAACCCATTTTCTTTAATAACTACTTTCTTATTAGAACCAACTACCAAATTCAATTGCTCATTCAAGAAATTAGCAACATCTTTGAATTCCGTAGTTGAAACAATACTTGTATTTTTGCCTACGACAAACTCTCCTGTTTGAGGAGTTAGCTTTTGAGGAATAGGAATGATATTGTACTGATTTTGGGCAAAAGTCGTCAATGAGAAAGTCAAAAGCGACAAGTAAATAAAGAGCTTTTTCATCATTAAATTTTATGAGTAAATTTTAAAATCTTATTTCTTTTCAAAAGTAAAGTAAAAAATGACAAAAATAAAAGTATCTATAGGCTAATTGGTTAATTATTTTATTAAAAAAGTAATATATTTCCGATTCACCTGAAAAAATCCCTTCATCCTTAGCGAGAGACTTAAGTTCTATTGATTACCCACATCTTTTAAAAGAGTTAAAATGAACATGTAATTATTAATAAAATTGGTTCAAATAGGCTTAAATCGCCTTTCAAACCGAGCTTTGGTCTCCTCATGTCACAGCCTGAATACGTAAATTTCTTATCCCTAGCGAGGGACTTAAGTCCCTCGCTAGGGATGAAGGACTTAATAGCTTTATGCCCTCCTATCCTTTTTATTAACAATTAATAATTCTCCTAAAAGACCACAAACGATAGTTTTTGTAAATTTGTGCATGAAAACTATCACAACACTCCTGAATCATAAAGCTTTGCCCATTATCTGGACAATCATCATTTTAATACTTTGCTCGTTACCAAGTAAAAACATTCCGACAGATGTTGTAATGGTAAACGATAAAGCCAATCATTTTATCGCTTTTGCAGGTTTTACTTTTTTCTGGATTTTTCCTACTAAACAATCTTGGAAAATAATTCTTGTAGCCATTGCTTATGGAATTATCATTGAGTTTTGGCAAGCTATTTTACCAAAAGAATTTAATAGAAGTTTTGATTGGTACGATGTAGTAGCTGATGGAATTGGCGGAATTATTGGATATTTTATTTGGCTGATTTTCAAGAAATTAAGCTCAATAAAATAATTTATTTGCAGAATATTAATTTTTTTTTGAATTTAACTAAGGGTATCTACCCTTTTTTTTGTCTATGCTCTTAAATTGAATTATTCTGATAGAATATTATACATTTAAAATACACTTCATCAACAATCTCAAGGAAATTTCCTTTTAAAATTATGCTAGAAAATATATCATCTGAATCAACAAATAATTTTCTCAAAACTCAGGCTTTTCAAGCACCTGAGACTGGGAAAATTATGGATGATGAATTCTTTATCAAACAAGCCTTCAACCAAGACCCTAAAAAGGGGTTTGAGTTGTTATACAATCGTTATTACAAACCGCTTTGTAGCCATGCAGTAAGGTTTGTTTATTCAAAAGATGTGGCGGAAGATATTATTGCAGAAATCTTTTACAACATCTGGAAAAACCAAGTTTTCTTACACATCAGCACTTCTTTTCGTGCCTATTTGTTTACGGCCGTTAGAAATCGCTGTTTTTTATATTTACAACAAGAACAAGGCAATAAATCTTTTGCCTTTGATAATTCCGATTTACAATTTCCAGAGTCGAACGTCTCGCCAGACCAAATGCTCTTTTATGATGACTTGCAAAAACAAATCGAGCAAGCCATCGCACAATTACCGCCACAATGCCAAAAAGTATTTTTGATGAACCGTTTTGAAGGCAAAAAGTACAAAGAAATTGCTGATGAACTACAATTGGCAACGAAGACCATTGAGGCACATATCAACAAAGCACTTGTACATTTAAGAGATGTCGTACTGAATAATCCTTCATTATTCGGACTGATTCTGACATTTTTTATCTAAGAGCCTCAAACACTACCTTACAAATCATCAACGATATGACAACGCTTAGCAAAAATATTTTATTTGAACACTTCGCAGGAAGAACGAGTCCTTTGCAAAAGAAAATGATTGCAGATTGGCTTAGCAACCCTGAAAATAAAGAGGTGTATTATAAATGGTTAGAAGAATACGAAAACGAATACCCACAAATACTGGCTGATAAAGACAAGGCTAAGGCATTTTTTTTTCAAAAAATATACAGTGACTCAGACATTGATGTTCAAGAAGCCTTAGAAAGCGAATATGATGCGATAGCAGAAAAAAGTATTTGGCAAATGGCTTGGTTTAAATGGGCAAGTGCTGCCGTGATTCTAATGTTTTCGGGTTTGGCTTTGTATTTTCAACGTGACCATCTGATTTACCAAGTGTATCAAACTGCTTATGGCGAAACGCAATCTATTAGCTTGCCTGATGGCAGTAATGTTACATTGAATGCGAATTCAACCTTAAAACTAAAACGATTTAGTTTTGAAAATGAGGCCATCAGGGAAGTGTTTTTAGATGGAGAAGCTGAGTTTTCGGTAAAACATACCATCAATAATCAAAAGTTTATCGTAAAGACTTCTCAGAAATTAGAAGTAGAGGTACTAGGAACAGAATTTAGTGTTTTTGCTAGAAATCGTGGTTCAAAAGTAGTTTTGAGCAAAGGTAAAGTAAAAGTGAACTTTTTGAATGGCACTGAAAAACGTTATATCATGATGAAGCCCGGTGACTTGGTGTCATTGGATAAAATGGGGAAGTCGGAAATAAAGGCTGTAAAAAATGTAAATTCTTATACTGCTTGGAAAGTTCACCGCTTTGTTTTTGATGATACTTCTCTGGAAGAAATCTCTTATCAAATCGCTGAAATGTTTGGTGTACAAATTAAAATGAACTCGCAGGAGTTGGCGAATCGTACGGTAACAGGCACTTTTAGTGCGGACAAGGCTGATGATTTAATCTCTATTCTACAAGAATTACTCAATTTACAATATCAGAAAAATAGCGACGGAACGGTGGTGCTTTCTGAGATTGATGAGTGAAGGGGGACTTTAGGACTTTAAGACACAAGATTTTTAGACTTTAGACGCTAGATTTAGGACTGGAGGATTTTAGACTTGAGGACTTAAGGATTGAAAGGCTTTAAAATATAAAAATCAGCGAAAATCAGCGTATTAAATCTGCATAAATCAGCGGGTAAAAAAGACAAAAGATTTAAAAGAATTTTAAAAGAACATAAACAAAAATCAAAACTATTGAATTGTGGATTAGATAAAAAAACAATCACTAAATCACAATTCCCAACTCACTAAATCACAACTAAAAAACAGTCTTACAAAAGTAATTTCCATTAACCAACATTTTTAAAAACACATGAAAAAACGAGTATTTCGATTAGTGATAATCGGAGGAATGGTAACTGCATTTAGTTACCTACCCCATCCATTATCTGCGCAAGCTTTGGCATACGCCCAAAACAAGCCTAAAGTTGAAAGAAGCCCTGAGACTTCGTCAACCATGAAATTACGTGATGCTATTCTTTCTCTAAAGAATCAATTTAATGTTGATATTCTTTTTGAAGAAAAAACACTTTCGGGCATTTCGGTTTTGCAAGAAAATGTACGTGCCAGTAAAAGTCTGGAGAAATCATTAGAAGCTTTATTAGCTCCCAATGGTTTAGCGTTCAAAAAAGTTCGCAAAAATACTTACTTGATTTTTGGAAAAAAGTCAGAGGGCAGTACGCAGACAAAAATCGCTTCAAATGAAAAAAATCTACCTTCCAATATGGAAGGGAATGATTTGAAAGAGAATACCTCCATTTCAGAAGTAAATCTATCTGCTACGGCCGAACAAACAGTTACGGGTAAAGTAGTAGATGACAAAGGTAGTCCGCTTCCAGGAGCATCTGTAGCCATTAAAGGTACAACCAGAGGTGTGACAACCAATACCAATGGCGAGTTTAGTATCACCGTTCCGAACGACCAAGCTGTTTTAGTAGTAAGCTTTATCGGTTTTTTACCCCAAGAAATTACAGTTGGCAACAAAACGGCTATCAATGTTACCTTGAAAGAAGACTTAAAAACATTGACAGAAGTAGTGGTAGTAGGTTATGGTAGTCAAAAGAAAAAGGATTTAACAGGTTCAATCACCAGCATCACTTCTGCTGATTTTGTAAAAGGAAACATTGCCACCCCTGAACAATTAATTACAGGTAAATTAGCAGGTGTGCAGATTACATCCAACGGTGGAGCGCCAGGTTCAGCTAGTCAGATTCGTATTCGTGGAGGTTCGTCTTTAAGTGCTAGTAACGACCCATTAATTGTAATTGATGGCGTACCATTAGACAACGCGGAAGTAAAAGGTTCAGCCAATCCATTGAGTTTTATCAATCCAAATGATATTGAATCATTCAACGTATTGAAGGATGCGTCAGCTACTGCTATTTATGGTTCACGTGCTTCAAACGGTGTAATTATCATTACAACCAAAAAGGGAACGAAGAAAGATAAATTCAATGTGAATTTCAGTTCGATGTTCTCGGCAGGGATAAAAACTAAAAATGTAGACGTACTTACAGGCGACCAATTCAGAGAAGTGGTGAATGCAAGAGGTACAGAATCTCAGAAAGCTTTATTGGGAACAGCCAATACTAACTGGCAAGATTTAATCTATCGTACTGCTTTAAGCAACGATAATAATTTAAGTATTACGGGGGTTTTGAAGGATATTCCTTACCGAGTATCAGTGGGGCATACCAATCAAAATGGTATTTTATTGACCTCTGGGTTGGAAAGAACATCAGGTTCATTTGGTATCAGTCCGATGTTGTTTAATAACAGCTTGAAGATTGATGTAAACGTAAAGGCTTCGTCAACAAAAAGTAATTTCGCTGACGAAGGCGCCATTGGTTCAGCCATTGGCTTTGACCCAACTCAACCTGCTTACGTAGAAAATCAGAAATATGGTGGCTATTTTAACTGGTTGGAAAGCAATGGCAATATTGTGTCGTTAGCACCCTCTAACCCATTGTCTTTATTAAATTTAAAAAGTAATAAAGCTACGGTAAATCGTATTATTGCCAATATCCAGTTTGACTACAAATTCCCATTCTTGCCTGAATTAAAAGCCAATTGGAACTTAGGTTTAGACCGCTCTAATACGGATGGGAAAGAATCAGCGTCAAACTTGGTATCTGCTAACTTATATACCAATAAAGGTTCAACGGGTTATTATACCCAAAGCCGTAATAACTTTACTAACCAGTTTTATTTGAACTATGTGAAAGAGTTTACAGACCAGACTGTCAACGTAATGGCGGGGGTTGAAAACCAAGGTTTTGTAAGAGAAGAGGAAAATGGCACAACATTCGGAAACCCTGATGTAACCAGTACTAAATCATACTTCAAAACAGACTATGCTTTGTTATCATATTTCGGTCGTCTGAATTATGCTTTGGCTAACAAGTATTTAGCAACGTTTACACTTCGTCGTGATGGCTCCTCTCGTTTTGCAGAAAATAACCGTTGGGGTACATTCCCGTCGGCTGCTTTGGCTTGGAAAATTAATAACGAATTTAAAGACAGTCAGACTTTCACAGACTTGAAGCTTCGTTTAGGTTGGGGTATTACTGGTCAGCAAGATATTTCTTCTGGCGACTATCCGTACTTAAATGCCTATACGCCAAGTCAGGGTATTCAATATCAATTGGGTAATACTTTTTATACATTACTACGCCCGAATGCTTATGACCCTAATATCAAATGGGAACAAACAGAATCTACTAACATTGGGTTAGATTTTGGTTTGAAAAAATCACGTCTTTCTGGTAGCATTGATTTGTACAAAAAAGTTACTTCAGATTTGATTAATGAAATTGATGTAGCGGCTGGAACCAACTTTAGTAATAAAGTAGTGACCAACGTAGGGTCACTAGAAACCAAAGGGATTGAAGTAATTTTAAACTATACGCCTGTGTTGACTGAGAATTTCAACTGGGATATTAGCGCCAACTTTACTTATAATCAGAGAAAAATCACCGCTTTGACTAAAGTAGATAACCCTAGTTATGTAGGTGTATTAGTGGGTGGTATTGAAGGCGGTACGGGAAATACCATACAGGTACATTCTACTGGTTATGTGCCTAATGCTTTCTTTGTTTACAAACAAGTATATGATGCTAGTGGCAAACCATTAGAAGGCGTTTTTGAAGATTTAAACGGAGATGGTAAAATCACTGATTTAGACCGTTATCGTTATAAAGGAGCTGCACCAAATTACTTATTTGGTTTTACATCGCAGATGACCTACAAAAAAGCAAGCTTTGGTTTTGTGTTACGTTCAAATGTGGGCAATTATGCTTATAATAACATTTTTTCAAACAGAGGTATCTATTCTAACCTTTTCAACACTGGTTTCAATAGCAATCTATCTACCAATGTGTTAGAAACTGGCTTCAAGACTGGTACGGTAGAAACCCGTATGTCTGATTATTACATTCAAAATGCTTCATTCTTGAGAATGGATAATATCAACTTGGGCTACAATTTAAGTGATATTATCAAAATCAAAAATGTAAGAGCGCAATTATCATTTATCGTACAAAATGTATTTGTTATTACAAATTACAAAGGATTGGATCCAGAATTAAGAGACGGAATTGGCAACCAAGTATATCCAAGACCGCGTACTTATTCTTTGGGCTTAAATGTTAATTTTTAATTAGAAAATCATCATGAAACATATATTTAAAAACGTATTAACCGCAGCAATTCTTTGTTTTTCATTGAATTCTTGCAAAGAGTTGGATACTGTTCCGTATGTAGGACAGGTATCAGAATTAGTATATAAAGACCCTGCCAACTATAAACTTATCTTAGCTAAAATGTACGCTGGCTTAGCGGCATCAGGGTTGAAAAATGGCGATAACGATGTTGATTTAAAAGGATATGACGGTGGTTCTCAAAGTTATATGCGTGCCTATTGGTATTTACAGGAGTTTACGACTGACGAATTGGTTTGTAGATGGAATGACCCTGGGGTACCTGATTTACATGCTATGAACTGGACGGCAGCCAATTCTTTTTCGGCTGCATTCTATTCTCGTATTTTGTTTCAGGTAGCCGTTTCTAATGAATTCTTGCGTGAAACTACTGATGCTAAATTGAGTAGCCGTGGCGTAACCAATACACAAGATATTAAGAACTATCGTGCTGAAGCTCGTTTCCTTCGTGCATTGGCTTATTCACATGCGATTGATTTATACGGTAATGTTCCATTGATTACCGAAAATGAGCAAGTGGGTGCTACGTTACCAAAACAAGCTACCCGTGCTGAATTATTTGCTTACCTAGAATCAGAATTATTGGCTTTGGATAGCGAATTGCCTGCTCCAAAAACCAATGAATATGGTAGAGCCGACAAAGCTGCTGCATGGATGACCCTAGCAAAATTATATTTGAATGCTGACGTATATATCGGTCAAAAGAAATATACAGAGGCGGCTGCTGTTGCCAAAAAAGTAATTGATGCTGGTTATACGCTTGCTAGTAATTACAGAACTAATTTCTTGGCAGATAATAATACGTCTAAAGAGATTATTTTCAGTATCAATTTTGATGGTAACGAAACCCAAACGTATGGCGTAACTACTTTGGCGATTAATGGCTCGATAGGTGGAGGTATGAATCCTGCTGACTATGGTACTGAGCAAAAATGGGCTGGTTTCCGTACTACCAAACAATTGGTGAATCTATTTGATGACAAAGCCGATAAGAGAGCGCTTTTCTATACAAATGGTCAACAATTAGAAATTGATGAGTTCAGTACTTTTGAAAATGGTTATGCGGTAGTGAAGTTTTCAAATTTAACAAGTACAGGGGTAAAAGGTAAAAATGCACTATATGCAGATACTGATTTTCCATTGTTCCGCTTGGCAGATGCCTATTTAATCTATGCAGAGGCTGTTACGCGTGGAGGAACTGGCGATAACTCATTGGCATTGAACTTAGTGAACGAACTTCGTAAACGTGCTGGTGCTGGGAATCTTTCAACATTGACAGTAAATGACTTATTGAATGAAAGAGGTCGTGAATTATTCTGGGAAGGACATCGTCGTACAGATTTAATTCGTTTCGGCAAATTTACTTCTGGGTATAACTGGGCATGGAAAGGTGGCGTAAAAGAAGGTAAAGATGTAGAAGCTTTCCGTACGCTATTCCCTTTGGCTTCGGGTGATATTATTGCTAACCCAACTTTAAAGCAAAATACTGGATATTAAAAAGCTATAAGCAGTAGGCTATAGGCTGTAGGCTTTTTACAGTACTAGCATACAGCCTAAAGCTTATAGCCTACAGCACAACATTTAGACAAATAACATCAAACGATGAAAACGATACAAAAATTATTCCTAATGAGCCTTGTTTTTATACTGGCTTGGGGATGTAAAAAAGACGAAGAAATAGCGGTATTAGATGCCAATGCTATTCCTGTTGTCACTTTATCATCAAGCAATCTTGTCTTGGATAAAGATAAAGCAGATACCGAAGTATTAACTGTTTCATGGGCTAATCCCAACTATGGTTTTAAAGCGGCGCCATCTTATACCATATTAATTGATAAAAAAGGTGGTGACTTCACAAAGGCGGTTTCTGTGGTAACAGGGTCTGATTTGAAAAAAGTGTTCAAAGCTTCTGAATTAAATGCCATATTATTGGGCTTTGGCTTTTTGCCAGGAGCGGCTAGTGATATTGACATTAAAGTACAGTCGTCTTTAGGAGCATCTACAGTATTGAGCTCTACTACAGGTAGCTTGAAAGCTACTCCTTATTCTGCTAAACTTGACTTAACTACTACTTGGGGCGTTGTAGGTAGTGCTGCTAACAATTGGGGAGCAACTCCAGATTTGCCTTTCTATAAAACGGATGTTGCCAACGTATTAGTAGCGTATGTTACGTTGATTGATGGAGAAATTAAGTTCCGCCAGAATAATGATTGGACTGTTAACTTAGGTGGAAGTGCTGGTGTATTAAGTACTGGTGGCGACAATATTGCCGTAAAAGCAGGTACTTATAAAATAACGTTGAACCCAACAGCACTTACTTATAAAATCGAGAAATATTCTTGGGGTATTGTAGGAAGTGCGGCTAATGATTGGGGGGCAACACCAGATTTACCTTTAAGTTATGACCCAACCGTTGACCTATGGAGGGGCGTTGTGAATCTAATTGACGGAGAAATTAAAATCCGTAAAGACAGTGACTGGGGAACAAATTACGGTGGTGCAGGTGGTGTATTGAAAGAAGGTGGTGATAACATCGCAGTGAAAAAAGGTACTTACCTCATTACGGTTGATTTCAAAAAATTAACCTATACTATTACGAAATATGCTCCTTGGGGAATTGTGGGTGCTGCTACGGCTACTGGCTGGGGTGATAAACCAGACCAGAAATTCACGTATGATTTAAGTACTGAAACTTGGGTATTGAAAGGCGTAGTGTTGAAAGCAGACCAATTCAAATTCAGATTAAATGATGATTGGGGTACAAATTATGGTACCACAGCGGCGGCAGCTCAATTAATTGGCACTAGTGGTGCTTTAAAATTGGGTGGAGAGAACTTCATTGCAGTGGCTGGTACGTATGATTTTGAGCTTAATCTGAAAGATGCTTCAAATCCTACTTATAAGGCAACTAAAGTAAAATAATTCATAATAAATTTAATACTTAAATCTGCATAGCTTTGCTCATGCAGATTTTTTTTAGCTATTAAATCATACAAATACTATGAAAAAGACATTTCAACTATTTATCTGTTTATGCTTGATGCAAAACGGAGTTTTTGCTCAAGAAAAAATTCAACATATCGAACCCTTGAACTGGTGGGTAGGCATGAAAAATCCTGCTTTACAATTATTAGTTCATGGAAAAAACATAGCTGAATTTACGCCTCACATCAACTATAAAGGGGTAACTATCAAAAAAGTAAATAAAGTAGAAAACCCAAATTATCTATTTATTGACCTTTTGATTGCTCCTGAGACAGTAGCAGGCAACGTGAAAATCGTTTTTAAAACCAGTAAAAAAGAATCATTTACGTATAACTATCAATTGTTGAAGAGACAGAGTAAGTCTGCAGAAAGAATTGGGTTTAATAGTAGTGATGTGATGTACATGATTACCCCTGATAGGTTTGCTAATGGAAATCCGCTGAACGACAATATGCCTTTATTCAAAGATAGCCTAAATCGCAAAAATTTAACAGGCAGACATGGTGGTGATATTGAGGGAATCATTCAGCATTTAGACTATATTCAAAACTTAGGCATGACCGCCCTTTGGATAAATCCATTGGTTGAAAACAATCAGCCAAAAACCTCATATCATGGCTATGCCATCACCAATTTCAGCAAAATAGATGCCCGATTCGGAACAAATGAGGATTATGTTCGTCTATCAAAAGAAGCTAAAAAACATGGCATTAAGTTAGTAATGGATATGGTGCTGAATCATTGTGGGTCTGAGCATTGGTGGATGAAAGATTTTCCTGCGAAAGATTGGGTAAATTTTCAAGACTCACCAAAGGTCATCTATTCTAGTCACCGACGTGAAAGTCTTCATGACCCCTATGCTGCTCAATACGACATCACCTCGCACAGTGATGGTTGGTTTGACTCAACCATGCCAGATTTGAATCAACGAAATCCTTTTATGGCAAATTACTTAATCCAAAACTCAATTTGGTGGGTAGAATATGCCGACTTGGGCGGTATCAGAATGGATACTTGGCCTTATCCAAACAAGAATTTTATGAGTGTTTGGAGCAAAAGAATGGGCGAAGAATATCCAAATTTCAATATTTTGGGTGAAGAATGGTCATTGAATCCAAGTATTGTATCAGCATGGCAAAAAGGTAAAGTCAACAAAAATGGATATGTATCGTATCTAAGAAGTTTGATGGACTTCCCGACGAATGCGGCTTTGATTGAAGCCTTGAATACTGACGAAAAAGTTTGGAATCAAGGTTTGGTGAGGCTCTATCAAACCGTTGCTAACGATTTTGTATACGCTAACCCGAATGATTTAGTAATTTTCCCTGATAATCATGACATGAGTCGTTTCTTCACCCAACTTCACGAAGATTATAATAAATTCAAAAATGGAATGGTATTTCTGCTGACTACTAGAGGAATCCCTCAGATTTATTATGGCACAGAAATCTTAATGACTAATCCAAAAAGCGATGAACACGGAGAAATCAGAAGTGATATGCCTGGTGGTTGGGATGGCGACAAAAAAAATGTATTCACTAATACGAATATGAGTGTTGCTGAAACAAATGCGAAAAACTTTGTCAGCACTTTATTAAAATGGCGTAAAAATACACCCGTGATACATTCAGGGAAATTGAAACATTTCGCTCCTGAAAATGGATTTTATGTGCAATTCAGGTATAATGATAAGCAAAAAATCATGATTATTCTGAATAAAAATAATGAAGCCAAGACATTAGACATGAGTAAATTCAAAGAAATTATTCAGCCTACATTCCAAGCAAAAGATGTTCTTAATAATCAAACTATTAAAGTAAATAATAGCTTAAGTATTGCCCCGAACAGTCCGATGATTCTAGAAATCATTGAAAAATAATACCCTTCTTTAGTACCTATTATTGTTTAGAACAGCCATTTTAAACAATAATAGGTATCCTTTCAAACGCTCCTCTATTTTTATTATAATTGCTATCGCTAGTACTTATGGCATAAAATTTGCTACTTATTTCAACGTATAAACAATTATAGTATCATCGTTAACTCATGTTATTTTTAATTCAAAAAAACAGGATAATTATTTGAATTAATTTACATTATCTTTGCAGTTATCAAATATTTTACAAACTAGCCACTATAAGGGTTTTACACTTTGATTTTCAAGAGATTAAGTACAGTCTAATCAATATTTACAACGTTTATTTTTATAATAATAACCTAAAATATAATCCATTTAAACTAATAAAAATTGAATGACTTACTACTCTTTTTTTTGCTGTATTGAAAGGGCGTTGTTTATTTCAACTTCCCATTAATGACTATTGTTCGAGTATGTATCCACTAAAAATATATTATTGCCTCCTTTCAATTATACTTCTTTCTTTTGGTTTTCAATCGAAGGCGCAAGTATTGCCTTTAAGTCGTTCAGATTCTGGACGTGTTATACAATTCCAAGCTCAATACGAAAATTTTATTGATGTAAATAATTACAAAGAAGCATCAAGAATGATGAATGAAATAGGGTTCATTTATTGGAATTATAACCAATACAAAAGAGCCATTCCTTTCTATGAAAAAAGCTTAAATCTAAATATAAAAATTGAAAACAAAAATGGTAGTGCTATGATTCATAACAACTTGGGAATGCTGTATGCAGATGCCGAAGAATATGACAAAGCGTTGTACCATTTTACCCAAACACTGGCTGCTAGAAGAGTTCAGAAAGAACCTTTCAGTATTATCTCGTCATTAATCAATCGCTCAGTTGTTTATAATAATATAAAAAAATATAATCTTGCCCTAAATGACCTAGACGAAGCACTGAATTTAGCGAGGGAATTGAACGATATTAAACAAATGGCAAGCACTTATGCCATGCTGAGCGAGACTTATGAAAAAGCAGGTAATGTAGATGAATCGCTTAAATATTTCAGTCTCTATAAATCCTTTCATGACCAATTACAAAAAAAGGAAGTAACAAAATTAGCTAGTGATTTAGAAGCCGAAAGTTTGAAAAAACAATTAGCCGAGTCTATGGCTAAAACCAAAGAACTAGAATTAGAAAAAAACGAGATTAAGCTCAAAGAAAGCGGAGAGCAACTTCAGAATGTAAAGACAAAAAATAATAATCTTTATCAAAACCTTACCCGTGCAGAAATTGTAGTTGAATTACAAAAACAACGTTTGAAAGCCGAACAAGCGAATGCCGAAGTAGCACAAGCCCAAAATACAGTACTGGAAAAAGAGAATAAATACATTTTTATTATTACCAGTATTATTATTTTATTTGTGCTCGCTATCGCTACAATTGTGTATTTGAATAGTGTAAAAATTCAAAAGCAAAATGAACAGCTCTCTCAGCAAAATCAAGAAATAGCTGAACAAAAAGAGCAATTGACGATTTCAAACGATGTAAAGAACAAGATTTTCTCTATCATCGCGCATGACCTTCGTGGACCGATTGCTTCTTTACAAAGCTTCTTTGTGATTATAGAAGAGGATTATTATGACGATATCCCTGAAGATTTAAGAGAGATTTTGAATCAGTTAAAAACCGATAATGCACAGGTTTCAACCATCTTAGACAATCTTTTGAACTGGGCAAAAACACAAATGGCTGAACTTAAACCAAAGATTCAGACAGTAAATATTCATGATATAGTTGAAGAAAATATTAATTTGCTTCAACGCATTGCTGAAGTAAAAGAGATAACCCT
The DNA here is from genome assembly GCF_059416265.1 of Arcicella sp. GW821-FHT09D11. Lineage (NCBI taxonomy): Bacteria > Pseudomonadati > Bacteroidota > Cytophagia > Cytophagales > Flectobacillaceae > Arcicella > Arcicella sp. GW821-FHT09D11. The sequence goes on from NZ_JBWKOV010000003.1 coordinate 378,192, forward strand.
TATTAATGAAGTACCCGCTGAATTAGAGGCTAGTTCAGATATTGAAATGACCAAGATTGTCCTTCGCAACCTGATTCAAAATGCCATCAAATTCACAAAAGCAAAAGGAACTATTAAATTACAAGCAAAGGATAGTGGTGAACATGTAGAAATAGTAGTGATTGACAGCGGCGTTGGAATGAATGAAGATAAACTAAAAACATTATTTAATCTTAAAAGTAATAAATCAACCTATGGAACTAATAAAGAAAAAGGTACTGGCTTAGGGTTAGTACTTTGTAATGACTTTATTAAGATTTGTGGAGGTAAACTTAAAGTTGAAAGTGAATTAAATGTAGGCACTACTATTACCGTAACCTTGAATAAAACAAAAAATGCGTAAACACATACTAAACACAATTATTTTGATAGTGATGGCTTTTGGTGCCGTTGCTCAGACAAGCAAGCCTAAACATTATACTGATAGTACTTCAGGTAAATTGTATTGGAACAAGAAGTTACCCGTTTATATCTGGGTATCCACCACCCCTGACCATGCAGAGAAGTTATTAAACAAATCTCCAAATCAAAAATATTCATTTCCTTTTTATTTGGATACCGAAGGGGTAAATTATATTCGTTCAAAAAATGCCATTGATCCAGAAACAAGAGCAGTTGTTGAGCCACCACAAGAAGTAAGATTAGAAATCTATGCTGATGGAATTGCACCTGAAACGGGTATTTCTTTATTCAATGGGTCTAAGAAATATGTTAATGCCGAAGGAAAGATTTTTTATGGGCCATTTGTAAACTTTAGCTTATCAGCTAATGATAAAACAAGCGGTGTAGAAACAGTTTTTTATGCCATCAACAATACTTCCTTTGAAGCGTATAAATCTGAAAAAAAGATAGCTACACAAGGCAACTATGTGTTGAAATACTACGCAACCGATAATGTAGGAAATGCTAGTACAATGCAGCAGGAAACGTTTACGGTTGATAATACGCCTCCTTTTACAAATTTGACGGTAAACGGTGTTACTGATGATAAAGTAATTTCATTCACCAGTAGACTATATTTCAATACTGAAGATAGTATTTCGGGGCTAAAAGGTACTTATTACAAATTCGATGATGGTGCCATCCAGCCTTATGATGGAAAAAGTATTCCTTTTTCAGTTCTATCTGAAGGAAAACATACTTTATATTACTACTCAACAGATAATGTAAATAATCAAGAGAAAGAAAGAAAATTCGAATTTTTCCTAGATAAAAGCTCTCCTTTGATGGCTACAGATATATTAGGAGATAGATTTATTGCTAACAATACTGTTTATTTCTCTGGAAAAACAAAACTGAAATTAACAGCTATAGATAACAAAGTAGGTATTAAGGAAGTAAAATATTCAATTGATAATCAGCCATTTGTTAATTATACTAATCCATTCTATTTACCAAGTATCTCTGGTATGCACAATATCAGGTATTATTCTGTTGATAATTTAAACAATCAAACTACAAGCCTAAACGGAGCTGGCTATGAAGAATTCAAGCATAATATCAGCAAAGTGTATGTAGATTTAACGGGGCCAAATCTTCAACATGAAGTCATTGGTGATATTGTTACAAGAAGAGATACGATGTTACTTGGTCCTAATAATTTTATCCAGTTGAAAGCTAATGACCCTGAGTCTGGTTTACAAAAAATCACGTATAATTTTGATGGCAAGTTAATTGAAAATGATTATATCAAGCCAATCAAAATGACTGAAAAAGGTGTTCATAAATTTGAGTACTATGGCTATGATAATGTAAACAATAGAAATTCTGCTTCATTTGTCTTTGTAAGTGATATTGAAGGCCCAGAGCTTTTCACCTTCTGGACAGTTGGTAGTATTAATACTACTAAACAAGGCCTTGATATTTATCCATCAACAGTGGGCTTTACACTAGCAGGAACCGACGTACTCGCAGGGTTAAAATCGATTACTTATAGTATTAACGGACAAGCGCCAAAAATCTATCTTAATACGATTGGTGGTTTCAAAGCCAATACTAAATACACTGTTAAGATAACAGGTACTGATTATTTGGGTAATCAATCATTTAAGGAAGTAACCTTTATGACAGGGAAATAATTATTATCAAAAATATTAACACAAAAATGCCCTTATCTTAATTGATAAGGGCATTTTTTGTATTCTTCAAACAAATATTTTACCTTTAAAATTGATTTCAATCTATGCTTGAGGGACATTCTCTTCCTCACTAACAAACTGAATACCATCATATATATCATCTAAAGTAATTGACATTTCTAATGTTGGGAATTGAATTGCATCTGTCAATTTATCAAAAAAGTTAAATTCAAACGTTTGGGAATTTTCTTTTCGTTGATAGCATTCTACCAAAGCAGTATTTTGATGCACCATTAAATAATATTGTAGCGAAGGCAAAGCAGTATATTGTCTGAATTTTTTATTTCTATCTACCTCCTCTGTAATTTCAGAAAGTACTTCAACAATCAGTACGGGTTTTGTTACATGTCGAATATCTTTGATAGTGTCAGAAGCTGTAATCACTAAATCAGGATAACGGTAAATTCTTCTTTCATGAACAATTGTCCGAACATCATGAGTAAAGATACGAAAACCCTTTTTTCGTAACTCTTTTCGTAGAGTTGCTGAAATGTTTCCAGCAATTTCATTGGCATCTAAGGTTTCTCCAGGCATAGGTATTAATATTCCATCTTCATATTCATGACGGATTTCTGAGTGATTTTCGATTTCGAAATACTCTTCAACGCTATATATTCGTGCTGAAACTTCTATTAAATCGCTCATTGTAGATGTTAATTAATGTTTTTAAAACATAAAAAGTTTATGAATAATAAGAATGAGTGAAATTACCTCAAAACTTATCACTCATAAACTAAATTAATACTTTTTATCTATAAAGTCAATATCAACCTAAAACCACTGGGCCAGCTTGATTAATGCCCGACACATAACATTCAGAGCCAATACCTACTTTAGCAAACCCATCTTGCATGGCTTTTCCTACTCTGTTTGCCGTAAATAAATCTTTCGATAAAGCAAACATCGAAGGTCCCGAACCAGAAATAGAACAGCCTAATGCTCCGTTTTCTAAAGCTGCATTCTTCACGTCGTCAAACTGAGGAATCAAGATAGAACGAATTGGTTCAATAATAACATCTACCAAACTTCTCGAAATTAAATCATAATCTGGTAACATAAAACCTGCTACCAAACCTGCTACATTTCCCATTTGTGTAATCGTATTTTTCAGAGAAATCTCGCGTTTTAAAATATTACGGGCATCTTTTGTATTAACCTCTATGTGCGGATGAACAATGGTAGCGTATAATTCTTTTGGCGTACGCAATTGGATAATATCCAGTGGGTCATAAGAGCGAATAACAACAAAACCACCCATCAAACTTGGTCCAACATTATCAGCATGAGCAGACCCACAGGCAATGAATTCACCTTCCATGGCGAAGGGTAACAAATCTTTTTGAGCTAAAGGCTTACCAAGTAGTTCGTTTGCCGCAAAAACGCCAGCTACAGCCGAAGCTGCAGAAGACCCCAAGCCAGAACCAAGAGGCATTAATTTTTTAAGCTCCATTTCAAAACCCTGCCCTTCTTCACCAATTGCTTCTAAGAATTTAATAATAGCAATACCAGCTGTATTTTTTTCAGCCGTTAAAGGCAAACGCCCATCATCACCTTCAATTTTTAAAATTTTGACACCCTTTGTATCTGATTTTCTTAATATAATTTCGTCGCCCGGATTATCTACGGCAAAACCGAAAATATCAAAACCACAGGCCACATTCGCCACCGTAGCTGGGGCAAAAACTTTTATTGAATTTGTCATATAATCAAAGACCTACTTGTGTTAAAAGTTGATCTAATTCTTTTTCATTAATATTCTCTTGCTCACTTTTGTCATAAATAGTCAAGAGATAAATAGTTTCATTTACAATTTTCACACAAGTAATTACTCTTGCGCCACCTGATTTGCCTTTACCTTTGGCTGTAATTGCCATTCTTACTTTATGGCAATCTTTACCTATTGAAACACCTTGAAAAGCATTCTCTTCTAAAGAGTCTAACAGTTTTTCAAAGTCCATATCAATTGATTTGTACTTTTTGAAAAGAGACTTAAATGCTTTTTTAAACGAGGGTAGAATAACGACTTTCATTAGGCTTCATTTCTAATTTCACTTAAAAAATCTCGCGCAGACTGCAACTCAATCTTACCCTGCTGATGCAAATCTACTTGTACTAATGCCTCTTTTAAGTCTTCAACAAATTCTCTTTGTTCAGCAGTAAGTCGCTTTTTGGTTTTCTTAGTACTACTATCTTCCTTTACTTGGAAGTGCAAAGTCTTCGCTAATTCCTGAATTAACGAAATATGTTTGGGCTGAACATTTTCTAAAATAAGGTTCATAATCGTAAAATTTTAACTGTAATTAAGCTAAATAACTCCCAATCGCAACAATATCTGCAAATACGCCTGATGCCGTTACTTCTGCTCCTGCTCCTGGCCCTTTAATAACCAATGGGCGGTCATGATAACGTTTTGTAGTGAATGAAATCACATTGTCAGCACCATCCATCATATAAAATGGATGTGTTTTTCCGATACTTCTTACACCAATCGTAATCTTATTGTTTTCCAAAGTAGCAATAAATCTCAATACTTCTCCTTTTGCTTCCGCTTCGTTTACCATTCCTTCAAAATAGCTATTAGATACTTCTAGCTGTTTGAAGAAATCCTCTACGGTAGGTGCCGTTTCACAGTTCTCTGGTAATAATTTCAAGATTTCAACATCTTCTGGTTCAAGACGTAAACCTATTTCTCTACCTAAAATCAAAATCTTACGGGCTACGTCCATTCCACTTAAATCTTCACGTGGGTCTGGTTCTGTATAACCTTTTACTTTAGCCTCGCGAACGATGTCTGCAAATTTTACGCCTGCTTTAAAATTATTGAAGATATAAGATAAAGTACCCGACAATACGCCTTCTATTTTCTCAAATCTATCTCCCGACGAAATCAAGCCTTGTAAAGTATTGATAACGGGTAAGCCTGCCCCTACGTTAGTTTCATATAAGAACTTCACTCCTTTTTTCAAGGCTGTTCTATGCAATAATGCATAGTCTTCATAACGACCAGAATTAGCTACTTTATTAGGCGTTACTACTGAAATATTGGCTTCGAATAAGCCTAAATAATAATTATGAATCTCTTTATTGGCTGTACAATCTGCAAAGATTGAATTAGGTAAATTTAATCTTTTTGCTTCTTCGACAAATGCCCAAATCTCGGCTGGTTTTCCTTTTCCATCTCGTTCTTCTTCCCAGTTTTCCATCGGAATTCCTTGTGCATCAATCAGCATTTTCTTAGAATTCATTACTCCTACTAAATTAACCTTCAAGGCTTTGTATTTAGAAAGATAATTTTCTTGTCCTTGTATTTGTTCCAAGAGTGCTTTTCCTATCAAACCTGTTCCTACTAAGAAAAGGTTCAACGTTTTTGCTTGCGAGAAGAAGAAAGAATCATGGATAACATTCAGTGCTTTTGAAATGTCTTTCTTCTCAATTACTACTGAAATATTTAATTCTGAAGACCCTTGTGCAGTAGCCACGATATTAATACCGTTCTTTCCTAATACCGAAAATAGTTTACCGCTTACGCCCGTATGACGACGCATCCCCTCTCCTACTACCGCTATTACGGAAAGGTTTTCTTGAATATCAATTCCTTCTACATCGCCATCAGCAATTTCTGTTTTGAATTCATCTTCTAATAAAGCTTTTACTGCTACTGACGCAGATGGTTCTATGGCAAAACAAATAGAGTGTTCAGAAGATGCTTGAGAAATCAGGATAACCGAAATTTTGTGTTTTGCTAATACTGTAAATAGTTTAGCAGAAACCCCAGCAACACCAATCATACCCGAACCTTGTAGGTTGACTAATGCCAGATTATCAATTGAACTGATACCTGTAATGATGTATTCAGACGATTCGGCAGTACGGTTAACAACCGTTCCGATAAAGTCTGTATTAAATGTATTTAAAACCCTAATTGGGATATTTTTTGTAAAAGCTGGTTGTAATGATGGTGGATAAATAACTTTTGCCCCAAAGTGGGTCAATTCCATTGCCTCCGCGTAAGTAATCGTTGGAATGGTAAAGGCATTTTTCACCTTTCTTGGGTCAGCAGTCATCATTCCATCTACATCCGTCCAAATTTCAATTTCTGAAGCATTCAAGGCCGCCCCGAAGATAGAACCCGTATAATCAGAACCTCCACGACCTAATGTCGTGGTTTCTCCTTTTTCGGTTGAACCAATAAAGCCAGTAATCAACTGAAGAGACCTTGTTTTTGAAAAATGTTCCTGAATTAGGCGATTGGTAACTTCAAAATTCACAGTTGCCATGCCAAAATTGGCATCAGTTCTTATTACCTTACGGGCATCTAAAAACTGACAGTCAACACCTTGAGCATGAAGAATTTCATGAATTAATGTGGTTGAAAGTCGCTCTCCAAAACTTACAATCAAGTCGGATGTTCGGGTAGAGATTTCACGAATCAAAGAAACACCTTTCAGTAAATCTTCTAATTCATTAATAATGGTACGAATGTTAGCAAATACTTTCGACTGAGATTTTACGTCAATTAATGCACGTACAACTGTGAAATGACGGTCTTCAATTCCCTTTACAATGTCGAAGTAAGATGTATCATTCGTAGAAGCTAAGTCTCCCGCTTTCAACAATTGGTTGGTTACCCCTCCCATTGCCGAAAATACGGCTGCAATTCTTTCCTCTTTAGCTTGCTTGCTTTTAATAATCCCTAATACTGCTTGGATGCTTTCAGTAGTACCGCAAGAAGTTCCTCCAAATTTTAAAACTTTCATAATGATTTAATTGATTGAGTGATATTGGGTTGAATATTTTTCTCCTATAATCACTCCGACTGCTTTACAACAGCAGGTTTTTTATTTGATAATTTTATGAGCGACAAATATACCAATACTCTACTAGTTTTAAAGAATAAAGGATAGATTCTTACTTAGATTTATTGCTAAAACACATAATTATTTTTACTTATCCCTCAGAAAGCCTTCGTATAAGTGATGCTACAATGCTTTTTTCGGTTAGCAGGAACAGATAAATTAACCCAGAGTTAACCATTTATTAACAAGCCTCTTTGCTGTCCTACATAGTTTTGCAGAAAAAAAAGAAATGAAAAGAACATTCCTATCCCTTTCCCTTTTACTAACAACCCTATTGATAAGTTGCAGCAAAGATGAAGCAGAGTTTTTTGTAAATGAAGACGCTGCTACTTTTGCAGAAATAGGAAGCATCGATATTGGTGATGTTGGTGCGGCTGAAATTTCAGCATATGACCCTCAGACCAAACGTTTATTTGTAGTAAATAATGGTACAGTCAATAAAATTGATGTGATTGATTTTGCTGACCCAACCAACATGAAAGTCATCAGCTCAATTAGCATGGCACCTTATGGTGGAGCAGTAAATAGCGTTGCGGTTTCAAACGGTAAATTAGCAGCAGCGATTGAGTCGTTGAATAAGCAAGAAAATGGTAAAGTAGCGGTATTCAATACTGCTGACTATAAAGAAGTAAAAGTAATTACGGTAGGTGCTTTGCCAGATATGATTACTTATTCACCAGATGGTAACCTTATCCTTACAGCCAACGAAGGGGAACCAGATGCTACTTATAAAAATGACCCTGTTGGTTCTATTTCAATTATTTCGGTAAACGATAATTATTCGGTAACGACATTAGATTTTTCTGGTTTTGCAAGTCAGCAAGCTACTTTAATGACTAAAGGCCTTAGAATATTTGGCTTAAATGCTACTTTTGCGAAAGACATCGAGCCTGAATATATCGCAGTAGCTGACGATTCAAAAACGGCTTGGGTGACGCTTCAAGAAAATAATGCAATTGCAAAACTGAATCTTGAAACTAAAACGATTACTACTATCCTTCCTTTAGGTTTCAAAGACTATGGTGTGGATGCTAATGCTATTGACGTTAGTGATAAAGATAATGCCGTAGCACTTAGTAAATGGACTAATATAAAAGGAATGTATCAGCCTGATGCTATCGCTTTTATGCAACATGCAGGAATTCCTTATTTATTTACTGCCAACGAAGGTGATGCTAGAGAGTATGATGCTTTTTCTGAAATCAAAAGAGTAAGTGCTTTAAAGTTGGATGCTACTGCTTTCCCAAATGCTGCTGACCTTATTAAAGCAGAAAAAGCGGGTAGATTAAATGTAACAACTACTTTAGGTGATACAGATGGCGATGGCGACTACGATTTTCTTTATTCTTTAGGCGCTCGTTCTTTCAGTGTTTGGAATGGTAATGACGGAACCTTGGTGTTTGATAGCAAAAACGAACTTGATACTAAAGTAATTGCTGTTCCTAATCTATATGATGATACCAGAAGTGACGATAAATCTGTAGAGCCAGAAGGCATTAGAGTGGGAACTGTTGGTAACAAAAAAGTTGCCTTTGTAGGGATGGAACGTGTTGATGCAGTAGCGGTTTATGATGTTACGATTCCAACAAGTCCTGTATTTTTACAAATTTTGAAATGTGGAGATGCTCCAGAAGGCGTATTATTTATTCCTGCGAAGAATAGCCCTACCCAAAAAAGTTTGTTAGTTGTAAGTAGCGAAAACGATGGTGTAATTAAGGTTTATAAGCCAAATACCCTATAATTTTACTGAGTCTCTAAATATTTTTTATTAAAACCATACATTTAGTCAAGGCTAATAGTATGGTTTTTTTTATTTATTATCATTAATATCAACGATAATTAAACCCATTCGCTAAAGTTTTTGTTTTATATTTATACTGTGCAAAAAAAATAGCACTCCATTTTCATCAATCCTATATATAAATATGCTTGGCTATCGTTTTTCAGAATATATTCCTCAGGAAGCCGAAGACGGCAAAAAAGCCAAATTCGACCAACTTTTAGACATTTTTAATCAACTGGTTACCATGACTGCCGGCAATGTTTCGGAGGCTTTAACATGGCTAACTTCGTTAGATAAACAATATAACCTTACTGATAATTCATACGGAATAGCCGATTTTATAGATGACTTGAAATCAAAAGGCTATATCAAAGAAGAAAAAAATGAAGAAGGTGAGGAAGAACCAATCCTTACGTCAAAGGGGGAGCAAAGTATCAGAAAGCAGTCGCTGGATGAGATTTTTGGTAAATTAAAGAAAACAGGCTCAAACGGCAACCATAGAACGCCCTATCAAGGCACTGGAGACGAAAACAATACCGACCGCCGAGAGTTTCAATTTGGAGATGCGATGGACCAAATTGCAATGACGGAATCTATCAGAAATGCACAAATCAATAATGGTGTAGAAAACTTTATGTTGACGGAAAACGACCTAGAAATCGTTGATAAGGAATATAAAGCCCAGACTTCTACCGTTTTGATGATTGATATTTCACATTCGATGATTTTATATGGCGAAGATAGGATTACTCCTGCCAAAAAAGTTGCGATGGCAATGGCGGAGTTGATTATGACAAAATATCCAAAAGATACTTTGGATGTTATTGTTTTTGGGAATGATGCTTGGCAGATTCAAGTAAGAGATTTACCTTATTTAGAAGTTGGCCCATATCATACCAATACCGTAGCAGGCTTGGAACTTGCCATGGATTTATTGAGAAGAAGAAAGAATAAAAACAAACAGATTTTTATGATAACCGACGGCAAACCTACTTGTTTAAAAGAAGGGATTCGTTATTATAAAAATTCATTTGGCTTGGATAAAAAAATACTAAATAAAACATTAACCTTAGCGGCACAGTGTCGTCGTTTAAAAATTCCAGTAACAACTTTTATGATTGCTCGTGACCAATATCTAAAGGAATTCGTGCAAGAATTCACCAAGATTAATAACGGACGGGCGTATTATTCTTCATTAAAAGGACTCGGAGAGTTTATTTTTGAAGATTATGAAAAAAACAGAAAGAAAGATGTGAGGTAATTTAGCTATTAGCTTTGAGCGGTAAGCTTTGAGATTTGTTGTCAACTAGTTTGGAAGAGAAGTATTTTCAAATTAGCATACCTTCAAATTTTCAAATCACTAACACGTCCTTAAACCCCAAAACTTCAGAAATCATGAATTTAAAACCTATTTATATAGCCGCTGAAAAGCATGAATCATACCTTCAATGCATAGACCATGAGGCGAAAGCTAAAATTTTGCCCTATAGGGCACAAGGAGAAGCTTTTTCAAGAGAATCGTCTGTCGTTAAATCCTATGATGACGAGAATTATGCAGAAGCATATTCAGAAGTAATTAAATTAAAATTGAAAGGACAAAATATACAAAATAGAGATGTGCTGGGTTTTATTGCTAATCGCAGTTATGGTTCAGCAATTTTAAATAAAAAGAACCTTTCTCACTTAAAATAAATCTCATTTTTCATAAGATACAATAGCATAATGTCATACAAAACAATCGAATCAACAGCACTGTTAAATATCCACACACTCGGTCAATTAAAAGCATCAGGCTACCAACCAAAATCAATAAAAGATGAATTAAGGGATAACTTAATCGTTAAAATTAAAAATAAAGAGAATGTTTTTGAAGGAATCTGGGGCTATGAAGATACCGTGATTCCTGATATTGAAAGAGCTATACTTTCACAACACCATATTAATTTATTGGGTTTACGTGGACAAGCCAAAACACGTATTGCTAGATTGATGGTGAATTTATTAGACGAGTATATTCCTGTAGTAAAAGGTTCGGAGCTAAATGACGACCCTTTACAGCCACTTTCTCGTTTTGCGAAAGATTTAATCGAAGAACATGGTGATTTAACACCTGTTTCTTGGATGCACAGAAGTGACCGTTATACAGAAAAATTAGCTACGCCAGATGTATCGGTGGCCGATTTGATTGGAGATGCCGACCCAATCAAAGCCGCAACGTTGCGTTTGCCTTATTCTGATGAAAGAGTAGTCCATTTTGGGCTAATTCCACGTTCACATCGTTGTATTTTTGTAATTAACGAATTGCCTGATTTACAACCTCGTATTCAGGTATCGCTTTTTAATATTTTACAAGAAGGTGATATTCAAATCCGTGGTTTCAAAATTCGGTTACCACTTGATTTACAGTTTGTATTTACGGCTAATCCAGAAGATTATACCAACCGTGGTTCGATTGTAACGCCACTGAAAGACCGTATTGACTCTCAGATTGTTACCCATTATCCAAAAACGTTGGAAATTGGCAAAAAGATTACGTTACAAGAAGCAAAATTAAAAGGCGAGCAAGAGGAATTAGTAACGACTAATCATATCATGGACGATTTGATTGAGCAAATTGCCATTGAAGCTCGTTCGTCTGAATTCGTTGATGCTAAATCAGGGGTTTCAGCACGTATGACGATTTCTGCTTATGAAAACTTGATTTCTGCTGCCGAAAGACGTGCATTGCTGAATGATGAAGACAAAACTTATGTACGTGTAGCCGATTTGGTTGGTGTTATTCCAGCTGTTTGTGGTAAAGTTGAATTGGTATATGAAGGCGAAGTAGAAGGACCAGTAATTGTAGCACAAAACCTGATTGGAAAAGCTATCAGAACACAATTCCTAAATTTTTTCCCCGACCCTGAGAAAATCAAGAAAGCCGCTAAAGATAAAGCTGGCAAAAACCCTTATAAACCAATTATTGATTGGTTTATGGATGGCAATGTCATGGATATTTTAAACGATTGCTCTGACAAAGACTATTCAGCTCGTTTACGCACGATAGAAGGTTTGGATGAACTTATCGAAAAAGTATATCCAGCCATGCAAGGCAGAGAAAAACTATTCATGATGGAATTTGTACTCCACGGACTATCAGAGTTTTCTATTATTTCTAAAAAGAACCTTGAAAAAGGACTTCAATTTAAAGATTTGACAGATTCTCTATTCGATTTGGACAAGTTCAAATTTGATGATGACGAAGAAGATTATAAATAAGTAACGATAAAAAGACTTGGCAAAATTGTTAAGTCTTTTTAAATTGCATTAATTAAACAAATTGCTATTTATGGTCATAGCAGATAAAATCCCTCAAAAAATAGCGCGCGTACGCAAGCCTAAAGAGATTCCAGAAGCACTCGTTTATGAAATTATAGACGGGCGAAAACTCTATTATAAAGGCTACAAAGAAGTTCTATCCAAAAAGAAAAAAATTGAAGATATTATGGGCAGTAGTACTCTACAAGGTTTTATTATCTTTTACTTATTAAAAATATGTTATCGTTTTTTAGACGATAATCAATATATATTCTTAACAAATGAGTCAGGCTTACATCTCGAAAAATCTAATAACCTTTCTACCGATATCAGTATTTTTGAAAAGGATGTTTTAACATCTAAAGAAATAAATTTAAAATATGCTGATGTATGTCCTAAAGTCGTATTGGAAATAGATATCAGAATTGACCTTTCTGATGAAAAAGACTTTGATTATACTTTTACAAAAACCAATAAACTTTTAGAGTTTGGCACAGAAAAAGTAATCTGGATTTTTACCAAAACACAGAAAGTAGTTATCGCTACCAAAGATGAAGATTGGATTGTTAGAGATTGGAATAAAGACGTTGAATTATTAGACGGACACCTTTTCAACATCGGAAATTACCTTAAAGAACAAGGGGTAACATTATAAAAGATTGATTTTTACTAATCATCAATCACTTATTATCTAATCACTCCATTATGCCTTTGGATGTGCTTGCTCGTAAATCTTCTTGATTTTCTCCATTGAATTATGTGTATACACTTGCGTAGCTGAAAGTGACGAATGTCCCAATAAATCCTTAATAGCATTCAAATCTGCACCATTATTCAACAGGTGCGTAGCATAGGAATGTCGTAAAATGTGTGGTGACTTCTTGGCAAGTGTTGTTACTAATGACAAATACTTCTTTGTAATCCGCTGAATCATCACAGGATAACTCTGTTCCCCTTTATCGGTTACAATCAAAAAATCATTGCCTAAACATTCTGAATTTTTATACGATTGATAAGCTTGTATCAACGATACCAATTGCTGATTAATCGGTATTATCCTTTGCTTGTTCCGCTTTCCCAATACTGTTAGGGTTCGATTATAAAAATCAATATCTCGCTCTTTTAAATCAATCATTTCTGACAAACGCATTCCTGTGCCATACAATAGCTCTAAAACCAGTTTATCACGTACACCAGCAAAATCTTCTGTAAAGTCCACATCATCCAGCAATGTATCTAATTCTGTTTCACGGACAAAAGAAGGAATTGTTTTCTGGGTTTTCATGGCTGAAACCTTAAACATGGGGTCTTTTTCGATGACTTTCTTCTGCAAAAGAAATTTGTAGAATGTTCTGAGTGTAGCTATCTTTCTATTGATTGAACGGTTCTCCACTTTTGCCTCCGCCAATGAAACAATCCACGAGCGAATCATCTGAAAATCTGCCAATTGAGGATGCTGAAAATCATAAGATTTACTTAAATATTCAGTAAACTGCTTCATATCTGTTCTATAAGCCGTAACTGTATGTTCGCTACTGCGTTTTTCAAACTGAATGTATTTAATGAAAAAATCTATAATTTCTGGCATCGATTTTTTGGGAGGTTAATAGATTAACAACAATCCTTTGTCAGTGACTACTTTGAGTGAATAATTTACAACAAAGCTAGCCTAAAAACAAAAGCGTCTGAATAAACATTGTTTATTCAGACGCTTTTTTATAATGCTGACGGTTATCGGCTTAATTCACGATTAAATTGATAACAAAATACTTCTGTTATTTGGAAATAAATCAATCTATGAACTATGCTTCTTCGTTACCGTACATTCTTTGTTTGTATGAAGCACGAATGATTTCAGTACGACGACCAACTGATGGTTTTTCGAATGCCGCACGTTTACGAAGTTGCTTTACAACGCCAGTTTTTTCAAATTTTTTCTTGAATCTTTTTAACGCTTTGTCGATTGACTCGTTTTCTTTAATATTGATAATCAGCATATTATTTGTTTGTTTAAAATCTTTTTTTGTAATAGAGGTGCAAAGATAAAACTTACTTCTTTAAATGTCAAGTTATTTAAGCAATAATTGCCTGATTAACGAATAGTTGAATACCCTTTTTATACTCAAAATACTACTCAATCTTAAAATTTTCACAATTCATTATTTTGTTTTAATTATATTTACCTTATTCATAAAGGTTATATCTTTAAAACACTAAGTATAGAAAACAGCAAATATCCTTTTTAATAAAAATGTTTTAGCCTACTTACATAGGGCGTTTAAGGAAAAAAGAGTCTTAGTTTTAATTTTCTAAGTGAGAATATAACCAAATACTGATTTAAAAAAAATTATCTCAAAAAAGGATAAACCATACATGGCAAATGTTTAGGTTTAAACTATTATTTATCTTATCCAATTAATCAAACTATGACATTATTTATTATTTTCTTGTGTATCGGACTTTTGGTACTTCTCATTACTTGGGGAAAACTCAACCCCTTTCTCGCTTTCTTAATTGTTTCTATTATTGCAGGCATCACAACTGGTATTCCACTAAGTAGTATCGGAAAATCTTTACAAAAAGGTGTGGGCGATATGCTAGGCTCATTGATTATGGTCATTGCTTTAGGGGCAATGTTAGGAAAAATTGTTGCCGAAAGTGGCGCCGCTCAGAAAATTGCTTCCGTAATGATGAATATTTTCGGAAGAAAATATATTCAGTGGGGGTTGGTTTGTACAGGCTTCATTATCGGGATTCCACTATTTTATAATGTAGGCTTTGTATTGATGATTCCCTTAATCTTTTCTGTGGTTAATCAATATAAGTTACCTGCGGTGTATATTGGTTTACCGATGTTAGCTTCATTATCGGTTGCTCATGGCTTTTTACCTCCACACCCCTCTCCTGCTGCCTTGGTTGCTCAGTTTAATGCAGATATGGGGCTTACCTTGGTTTACGGTATCATCATCGCCATTCCAACGATTATTATTGCAGGGCCTATTTTCTCTTTGACATTGAAAAAAATCCCTTCAACACCTTTAGAGACTTTCCAAAGCAAAACCCTTCCTGAAGATCAATTACCAAGTACTTTGAATAGCTTTTTGACTTCACTTTTACCAGTAATCTTATTAGCCTCTACAACATTGCTATCTACCTTCTGGCAAGGCAGTGAATCAATGAAAGCATTCGGTGTATTTATTGCCGACCCTTCTATCGTAATGCTTATTTCGGTTTTGGTAGCCACTTTTACCTTGGGTAGAAAAATGGGGACTTCTATGAAGACCATTATGTTTATCTATACAGAAGCCGTAAAAGATGTATCGATGATTGTACTGATTATTGGCGGAGCTGGTGCTTTAAAGCAAATTTTGATAGATGGTGGGGTAAGTAATGAAATTGCCATTATTCTAAAAACATTGCCATTGAATCCATTGATTTTAGGTTGGCTAGTAGCAGCTATCATTAGGGTTTGTTTGGGTTCTGCAACCGTAGCAGGACTAACAACTGCGGGAATTATGGCCCCTTTGGTGGCTCAATCAGGTGTAAACCCTAATCTAATGGTGTTATCAATTGGTGTGGGTAGTTTGATGTTCTCGCACGTTAATGACCCTGGCTTCTGGCTATTTAAAGAATATTTCAACTTGAGCATTAAAAATACAATTAAGTCTTGGTCGATGATGGAAAGTATCGTTGCCGTTGTAGGCTTGGTGGGTGTATTAATTCTCAATGCTATCATTTAATTATCTCCTTACTGGTATTAACAATAAAACTTGTTGATACCAGTAACATTAAAATTCCAGTTCTTTAATCGAAGCATCAGCCATCAACCTTTTTACCAACTTAGCGTGCTTAGTAGAACGCCCTCTGACAGACCAATTACTGATTAAAATATTGTTCCGAATAATCTGTTTTTCTCTTTTGGCGGTAAGGTCGCAATCTTCAAAAATAGTTTCTAATCTATTAAAAGCATCAGGGGTATAATCGCAAATGATTCGATAAGCGTGTGTGCGACCATATCTTTCCATGATGACTTCTAACTTCACGAAAAGTCCAAGTACCACATACACGACACTCGTTCCTAAAAAAGACAACAAGATATGTCCGTCACCAATAGCCATGCCTAAAGAGGCCGTTACCCAGATAATTGTTGCTGTGGTAAGTCCTTTTACACGGTCGTCCATTTTAAAAATCACTCCCGCTCCCAAAAAACCTATCCCGGTCACCACATTGGCCGCAATACGGTCGGGTGAAGCTTCCATACCCATTTTCTCCGATAAAATGGTAAAAATGGTACAGCCTACCGAAATCAAGGTAAAAGTTCTTAGTCCAGCAGATTTACTTCTATATTCTCGTTCAAGACCAATCAAAGCTCCTACCCCAGTAGAGGCTAATATCTTAATGAAATCATCATTGTAAAAAATGTGTTGAAGTAAAATCTCTATATCATTCATTTTTTGATAACATTTTATGCCCTTTCCTTTTTTTAGAGGTCTTATGTTTATAGTCGTTTGATAACACACTGATATTGCCATCTACTTCTAAAATGGCTAAATCTACCTTGTCTATATGTTCGACACCATGTTCACGAATAGCAGCATTCAGTTCATCTAAAGACAGCCCCGACTTATCTAAAGACTCTTCTTTTATCTTTCCCTGATAAACTAACATTAGTGGTTCACCCTGAATTAATCTGCTGATAGCCTCGTGTTTGAACATTACTTTTTTCAAGACAAAGTTCATCACAAACAAGCCACCTGCTGCGGCAAAGCCTCCTAAAAGCGAGGTATCATCCCCGACCATCGCATTTTGAACGGCATTAGAAATTAGCAAGATAAAGACTAAATCAATTACGGATAATTGAGAAAGTTCTTTTTTACCAAACAAACGAATAGCCGCTACGATAAACACGTAAACGGCTATTGATTTTAAGGAAATAATAAGAAAATTCATTGTGAAATAGGGCAAGCTGTCAGCTTTGAGCCTTTAATTAATATCATCTAGTACAATAAATGTCTCTTAATAAGTTGGTTAATTTATAACTTATCGGTTGCCATTACCATTCCAAGGTTCAAGCGTGCTACAATATCATGGATTTTTGTCAAATCCTGAACTGTTCTATCTTTGGCAATCCTTAAAATTACGGTTTCAGAGCCTTTCTTTTTGGCTTCGTCACCAAGGTATGTTTCCAGTTCTTCAAAAGGAACGGGGTTATCATCTACAAAATAATTGTTGTTTTCATCAACTGTCAATCTGATATTTTCTTTCGTTGCCGTTTGTTGGGCGGTTGACGATTCTGGCAATAACAACTTGATGGCATCTGGACTAGCCAAGGTTGAAATCATCAAGAAGAACATCATCAAGAAAAAAAGTATATCTGCTAATGCGCCAGTTTCTACTTCAGATTGTTCACGAGTACGTTTTCTTATATTCATATATTTTCAACAATGAAGAATGAATGCTTAATTTTTGCAATCAGCCATTAAAAATTATTTAGTTGATGCTGGTTTATGCAAAATGTCTAAGAAATCAATCGCTGTAACTTCCATTTTATTCACAGCACGATCAATCATCGTAGTAAGAATGGTATAGAAAAAGTAAGCGATAATACCCACCATCAAACCTGTTGCCGAAGTAACCATTTTCTCGTAAATACCACTTGCAATCGTGCTAATGTCAATTTTGTTGGCTACTGAAATATTATGGAAAGTACGAATCATCCCTGAAACAGTACCTAAGAAACCAAACATAGGAGCGATTTTAGCAATGGCTGAAAGAAAACCAAGGTTTTTTTCCATGTTATAAATCTCTACTCTTGCCGTATTTTCAATGGCTGTTTCTATATCACGAATAGGCGAGCCTAAACGGTTCAATCCTTTTTCTAATAATCTTGCAATTGGGAATTGTGAGTTTTTACAATAAGCAATAGCCCCTTGTACATTGCCTACATACAACATTTCGCGGATTGAAAACAAAAAGTTATTATCAAGCTTGGCAGTTTTACGGATATAGAAATATCTTTCCAAAAATAAAAATAAGGCAATAGCAAACAATATAAAAATTGGAATCATTACCCAACCTCCTTTTTCCAAGAGGTTCAAAATATTCATTTCTTGGTCAGCTTTTGTCGCTCCATTAGCAAGCGAAGTAGTTACAGAGTCTGGAGAAATAACGTTAGTTTGTAATAGGATACTTAGAAAGATCTGCATAGCTTTTACGGATTACGAAGAGTCAAGTTTAAAATTTGAGCTTGAATCGTTGAAAAAAAATGTTGGAGATTAATTAATTTTTAACAAGTTTAACGAAAAAAAATGATTTATGTGATATGCCTTATCTGAAAATTATTGGCTGTTCGATAGCTTATAAAAACCTAAAATTCTCAGTATTAAAACATTATACAACTGTATATTAGCTGGTAGCTGTCTCAGATTTTTTCTTTAAAATTAGTGAAGTGCAAGCTGTTTGCTCAGTATTCCCTCCTTTAACGCAAAGTTCGATACTTTTATTTGATGAATATCATAACGTTTTAATACAAACTCTATCAAACAAACTGCCACGACAATCATATCTACGCGAAGCTCAATCATTCCAGGCAGCGCCAATCTTTCGGCATGATTAGCCGAAACTATTTTCAAGAATGAATCGTAAAATTCGGCAATAGGCAATTCAAAAGAAACCTGTTCTGGGGGTGGCAAATGCCCAAAGGTCTTCATAAAATATAAGTCAACGAGGGTTTCAAACGACCCTGCTGAACCAATGACACAAATCGGAGCGTATTGATGCACAGCATTGGTTAATGGCAATAATTTTTCTTCTAAATATTGCTTCAATAATTGTACTGAACGCGGTGTAATAGGGTCTGAAAGGAAAAACTTATCCATCAATCTTTGTCCGCCTATTTCAAAACTCTGTTTCCAAAAAACTCTATCATGGTTACAGATAATAAATTCAACCGAACCGCCGCCAATATCCATAATCAAGGAAGTTTCCTTCCCAATTTGAGTCCCTAACTTTACTCCTTCATAAATCAAGGCGGCCTCTTCTTCTCCAGAAATCACATTGATGCTGATGCCAGTTTCTGTAAATATTTCTTTACAAAATTCATCTCCATTCCTAGCATTACGAACTGCGCTAGTAGCCGTAGCAAAAATATTTTCAGTCGTTACTTCTTCATGTGTTAGTTTTTCTTGAAAGTACTTTAGCGCTACGATGGCTCTTTCAATACCTTCTGGTGTAATGATACCTGATGAAATACCTCCTAATCCAATTTTAGCAGCATAACTATCTTCATGTATTTTTTGGTATGAACTGCCTTCTTGGGCTACAATCAGTAGCTGAAAAGTATTTGTCCCTAAATCTATAAACGCTTTCTTTTTCACTTTGTAATTGATTCTGATGATTTGGATTTACCTTTGTAACACAAATGTACATGAATGTTTTTATGTTAAAATTATTGTGATTCAAGAACCTAAAAATATCCTAATCACTGGCATTACTGGCTTGGTGGGTAGTTTTGTAGCTAAGCGATTCTTAGAAGCTGGCTATCAAGTAATTGGCTTAAAAAGAAGTACAAGCGACTTATCACTCATCAAAGAAATAGCTTCTAAAATCACTTGGAAAGATGGTGATATTTTGGATGTAATGTTTTTGGATGAATTAATGCGAGAGGTTGATTTGGTTGTACACGCGGCGGCTATTGTATCTTTTGCACCCAAAGACCGCGACATTATGTTTAAAACCAATATTGAAGGTACGGCCAATATTGTGAATAGTTGTATTACGCATGGTGTAGCAAAAATATGTTTCGTTAGTTCAGTAGCAGCTTTAGGCAGAAAAATACCCGTTGAAGCGAAGCATGAGTCTATCATCACGATTGATGAAAAAGCAACTTGGGAAGAAAGTCCGCTGAATTCTAATTATGCTAAATCTAAATACTTGGCTGAGATGGAAGTCTGGCGTGGTTTTTCGGAAGGTTTGGCATCAGTGATTGTAAATCCTTCACTGATTTTAGGAGAAGCCGACTGGGGTAAAAGTAGTACGCAATTATTCAAATATGCGCATGAGGAACATTCTTTTTATCCTAAAGGTACCCTCAATTACGTAGATATCGTAGATGTAACAGAAAGTATTTTTCAGTTAATGACTTCAGATGTTTCTGGAGAAAGGTTTATTTTAAACAGTGGTTATGTTTCCTACAAAGATTTCTTTGAAAAAGTAGCCACATTACTCAATAAAAAGCCTCCTAGAAAGTTAATAAGTAAATTTTTAACTGCTATTATTTGGCGGGTAGAAGCTGTAAGAAGCTATTTTACAGGAAAGGCTCCGTTAATTACGAAAGAAACGGTTTTGACGTCAAGTCATCACTTTTATTATGCCAATGATAAAGTAAAAAATCAATTAGGTTTGAAATTCAATGACTTGGATGAAACCTTAAACCGTATTTGTTTTGTTTTAAAAGCTAAATACATAGATAATACTAAATAGTTGTTTAATTAATAGTGTAGTAACAATGCTAGAAAGTATCATAAAAATGTTTTATAAAAAGCTAAATTTATCCTAGGATACGTGCTGGCTAAATATTGAAACTGAGATGAATGTTACTATTTCAATTTTGGTAAATTAAAAGTTTTTTTATTATCTTAGCAATAAAGAGAGTTTGGCATAACCTAAAACATTTATCAATAATGTTGATAAATATTTTTCCAGCCACTGATAAACATCACCTCACCCCCTGCAATCAAATGATGGAACAAGATTTTGAAGACCGCCAAGAAGAGACACTGCATTCAGTGAGGCGTTTTGAGTCTATGCTCAAACGTAGGGAGAATTCTTTCTTTGACCTTGATACTTACGAGCAAATCGTAGAGCATTATATGGAAGAAGGTAAGATAGAAGATGCCATGCAAGCCTGTGACATTGCCCTTGAACAATATCCATATTCCTTAGAATTGATGCTCTGTAAGGCAGAATTACTAGCCAACCAAGGCAAGCATGATGAAGCCTTGGAAGTAGTAACGCAAGCTGAGATTTTCAATCCTTCGGATAGCGATACCATTTACCTGAAGAGTACTATTTATAACCTGAAAGGTGATTACCAAACTGCCATAGAACTCTTAACTGAGATTTTGGACATTGCCGAAGAGCGAGACGAAGTATATTTCCATATCGGCTTGGCTTATCAAAGTTGGGGCAAACACCATAATGCTGTAGCTGCTTTTAAGCAAGCTATTGAAGCCAACATCAAGAATGAAAATGCGCTATATGAACTAGCCAATAGTTTGGACGAGATTGGTAAATTAGAAGAATCGCTACCTTACTATCAGCAGTTTATTGATACAGATCCATTCTCTGAAAATGCTTGGTACAATATCGGAATCGCTTATTCTAAGCTTGCAAAGTTTGAAGAAGCAGCCGATGCTTATGAATATGCTATTGCAATCAATGACAAATTTTCATCTGCTTATTTCAATCTAGGAAATTCGTACATGAATTTGAGCAATTGGCAAAAAGCAGAAGAGAATTATCGTTATTGTCTGGAACACGAAGACATCAGTCCCGAAGTGTATTGTTGCTTAGGGGCTAGTATTGAACGTCAAGAACGATTTTCAGAAGCCATACACTATTACAAATATGCTATCCAGCTTGATGCTGAATGGGATGATGGGTATTTTGGTGTAGGCATTTGCTTGTGCGAGATGAAGAGATGGATAGAGGCTATTCATTTTATCAAAAAAGCATTGAGCCTTGATGACCAAAACGCTTATTACTGGTTAGCTTTGGCTGATGCTGAAACAAACTTAGGGAATATCACTTCTGGCATGGAAGCCTATCAAAAATCAGCTGAATTAGAGCCTATTAATCCAGAAGCATGGATTAAATGGTCGGCATTGGTTCATGAACAAGGTGATTTTGATTTAGCGGCTGAACTAATGGTATCTGCTATTGATATTATGCCCGAAGAAGCCGAATTGTATTATAGAGCATCCATCTATTTAATTAAGGCCGGAAAATATCAAGAAGCCTTTAATTATTTAGAAACAGCTTTGGTACTTAGCTATGAAGGGCATGAATTAATGTTTGAATATTTCAAAAGTTTAGAAACGCAAAAAACAATATTCAGGATTATTGAGCAATACAAAAAATAAACAGCTAATCAACAAAAAAGCAGGCTTTCAATAGTTGAAAGCCTGCTTTTTTGTTGGAAAGTATCTGATACTATGCACAAAATTCGTCAAAAACCATTTCCAAATGTCCTGCAATCATTTCAGCTGAACGACCTTCGATGTGATGACGTTCTACAAAATGAACCAATTCGCCATCTTTAAACAATGCTACTGATGGAGAAGATGGAGGATAAGGTAAATGATACTCACGAACTTTTTGAGTTGCTTCTTGGTCAACACCTGCAAAAACAGTCACTAAATGTTCTGGTTTTTTAGCAGAGTTCCAAACAGCTTCTTTTACACCTGGACGAGCAGTACGAGCTGAACAACCACAAACTGAATTGATAAACACCAAAGTCGTTCCTTTTTCAGCCAATACTTGATCAACTTCTGTAGCTGATTTTAATTCTGTGAATCCTCCTTCAACGATGTCAGCACGCATTGGAGCTACTAAATGTTCTGGGTACATAATATAAAGTTTGAAAATTTGAAAAATAGTCAATTTGAAAATTGTCCTTCAAAGAAACACTTCAAATATGATTTTGTCTTGTAATAAAAATATATACCTAATGATTGTTAATCATTAGTGGGCAATCTGATTCAAAACACAATTACATAAAACCGAGTTCCAATTTGGCCGACTCAGACATCATGTCTTGTGAATATGGGGGGTCAAAAGTTAATTCAACACTTACATCTGTTACCCCTTCAATCTCACGAATTTTCTGCTCGATTTCAACAGGAATCGCTTCAGCCGATGGGCATGAAGGTGATGTTAAAGTCATCAAAATATAAATATTGTTTACTGGAAAAATTTTAATATCGTAAATCAATCCTAGTTCATATACATCCACAGGAATTTCTGGGTCATATACGCCCTTTAATGCTCTGATTACCTCTTCTTTTAAATCTACTTCCGACATGATTTCTATCAATGATTATGAATTTCTACTATTTATTTTCTGAAAAACTAAGCCTTCAATCCGTAGGCAATAGCATAATTTTTCATTTGCTTTACCATTGAAGCCAACCCATTTGAACGGGTTTGAGCTAAATGCGAAGTCATTCCAATTTTATCAATAAAATACAAATTAGCAGCAGTAATTTCTTCGGGAGTATGGCCAGATAATACTCTGATTAACATATTCACCAACCCTTTTACGATAATTGCTTCAGAATCTGCTTCAAACAATAATTTATTATCTTCAAGTTTAGCATTCAGCCAAACCCTACTTTGGCAACCCTTGATGATATTATCTTCTGTTTTTTGCTCTTCTGGCAAACCTTTTAACTTTTTACCCAAATCAATGATGTATTCGTATTTATCTGCCCAATCGTCAAAAAGTGCAAACTCATCAATGATTTCTTCTTGTGTTTCGTTGATAGTCATAAATTATTTTGAATAATTTGTAAATCAGCTAATCCTCGTTTACAAACTACAATAACATTTTCTTTACTCGATGAATACCTGCCACTAGTCTATCAATCTCCTCTATCGTGTTATAAACGGCAAAAGAGGCTCTTGAAGTTCCAAGTAAATTAAATCTTTGCATCAAAGGTTGTGTACAGTGATGTCCCGTTCTTACGGCTATTCCTTGGTTATCAAGCAATACACCGATGTCTTGGTGATGTATTCCATCAATCACAAAACTCAATACAGATACTTTTTTCTTAGCTTGACCAATGATTCTCAATCCTTCAATCTCAGATAATTGCTCAGTAGCATAGCTCAACAGCATATCTTCATGTGCGGCGATGTTCTCTCTTCCAAGCGCATTAGCATATTCTAATGCTGTTTTTAACGCTACTACATCCGCAATATTAGGCGTACCAGCTTCAAACTTATAAGGCAATTCGTTATAAGTAGTTTTTTCGAAGGTAACGTCTTTTATCATTTCACCACCACCCATGTATGGAGGCATAGCATTCAAGAGTTCTTTTTTGCCATATAAAGCGCCCATACCAGTTGGCCCGTATAATTTATGCGCTGAAAACGCATAAAAATCAGCATCCAAATCTTGCATATCTATGTTAAAATGTGAAGTAGCCTGAGCGCCATCAATTAATACTTTAGCACCATATTCATGGGCTAAAGCAATAATTTCTTTTACAGGATTGATTGTTCCCAATGAATTAGACACATGGTTTACCGCTACTAATTTTACTTTCTCAGAAAGTAAGTTTTCATAGGCTTCCATATCCAATTCACCTTGTTCAGTCACAGGAATTACTTTTAGCGTTATTCCTTTTTCTTCACAAAGCATCTGCCAAGGCACAATGTTGGAATGATGTTCCATGCCCGACACAATAATTTCATCGCCTTCTTTGATAAATTTCCTACCAAAAGTACTTGCTACCAAATTGATTCCTTGGGTAGTACCAGACGTAAAAATAATCTCTTCGGTAGAAGACGCACCCAAAAATTCACGAACGGCTTCTCTAGAAGCTTCAAAGTCACGCGTGGCTCTTTCCGCCAGTGTGTGAATTCCTCTGTGAATATTGGCATTATCAAAATTATAATAATGAGCAATGGCATCAATAACGGCTGTTGGCTTTTGCGTAGTAGCGGCGTTATCAAAATAAACCAATTTTTTTCCGTTAATTTCTTGTTCAAGAATAGGGAAATCAGCTCTTATTTTTTGTATATCTAAAATATCGGTCGTTATCATGGTTTCAATGGTGCTTTTTTTGCTTTAGCAAATCATCTTTCTAGCATTTTACATCAACAAGGTTGTCGTAAAATACTGCTCTACTGCGTATATTATCCCTGATAAATCTTATCAATAATCAATTCCTGTAAATACTCTTTAATCGCAGGAATTTGCATTTTATCAATCACTTCCTGAGCAAAAGCCAACATCAATAATGCTCTTGCTGAATCTTTTGAAATACCACGTGCTTGCATATAGAACAAAGCATCTTCGTTCAATTGACCAGTGGTAGTACCATGTGAACATTTTACATCATCAGCCCAGATTTCCAATTGTGGCTTAGTATTCATCGAAGCATTTTCAGACATCAATACGTTTTTACAAGATTGAAAAGCGTTTGTTTTCTGTGCGTCTTCTCGAACAAATATTTTACCATTGAAAACGCCCACTGAATTGTCTTTCAAAATACCTTTATACAATTCGTGCGATTCTGAATTTGGCTTAGCGTGGTCTACAACAGTATGATTATCAATATGCTGTTTTTTGTTTGGAATGTATAAGCCAAACATATTTGCTTCAGCGTATTCACCATCAATTTTAATATTCAAGTTATTACGTACAAAACCACCATTGGCAGTTACTGTATTGGCTGTAAAAACTGATTTACCGGCTTGAAGTACCGATGTAGTACCGATGTGATAAGCTTTATCAGATTCGTTCTGAACTTTGTAGTAATGAACGTTTGCTTCTTCTTCTACCACAAATTCAGTTACAGCATTTGTAAACGAAGAATTATCACCCAATGAACGATAAGCCTCTGCAATTTGTACTTGTGAACGTTTGCCAACAACAATCAAATTTCTTGGTTGTGATGCTACATTTACATTGCGAGCATCAGCAATGAATCTTAAAATGACTGGTTGTTCTACTACTTTATTAGCAGGAACATGCACAAAAATTCCGTTGTGAGCAAAGGCAGTATTCAATGCCGTGAAAGCATTGCTTGCTGAGTCAGAATATTTATTAAAATACTGTTCTACTAATGCAGGCTCTTGTTTAACAGCTTCTGCAAAAGTTAAAATTTGTAATTCTGAACTTGGACTTACAATTGACGAAAGTTCGGCATTGTAAACACCATTTACAAAATAAAGTATATTACCTTCAAGATTAGGAATAGAAGAATCCGCTACATCTTGCGCTGAAAAATCAGAAGGAGCATTAAATTCAAACACTTGGTTAATCAAGTTTTTGACATTAGAATACTTCCATTCTTCGTGTTTTATCGTCGGAAAACCCAAGGTTTCAAACGTTTTCAAAGCTTCTTGACGAACTTGATGAACAGGAGATTTTGCTTCTCCATTCATGCGTCCTTCAATAGTCTGAAAGTCTGAAATCAATTGAGCCTTTAATGAATCTTTATTATCCATGTTAATAATTGATATTGATGCAGTATCAGTTGCCCAATACGCAATAAAAATCTCTACTCAATTAAGCGATTGTTTCACCCAATTCTTCAGCATCTACTTCTGCCTTAATCCAGTCGTAACCTCTTTCTTCTAGTTCTAAAGCTAATTCTTTAGTACCAGACTTCACGATACGTCCTTTGTATAATACGTGAACAAAATCAGGAACGATATAATCTAACAAACGCTGATAGTGTGTAACTACGATAACAGCATTGTCTGGAGATTTCAATTTGTTTACTCCTTCTGCTACGATACGAAGTGCATCAATATCAAGTCCTGAATCTGTTTCATCCAAAATGGCTAATTTAGGTTCAAGTACCGCCATTTGGAAAATTTCATTTTTCTTTTTCTCACCACCTGAAAAACCTTCGTTCAAAGCACGGTTCAACAAAGATTGGTCAATATTTACATAAGCCATTTTCTGTTTGAACATCTTTAAAAACTGCACGGCATCCATTGGTTCTTCACCACGATATTTACGAATTTCGTTAACAGCCGTTTTCAAAAAGTTGGTTGTTGAAACCCCAGGGATTTCAACTGGATATTGGAAAGCCAAGAAAACACCTTCTGCTGCACGTTCTTCAGCTGCTAATTCTAATAAATCTGTTCCGTTAAAATCTACGCTTCCAGCAGTTACTTCGTAATCTTCGCGTCCTGCTAATACTGAAGCTAAAGTACTTTTACCAGAACCGTTTGGTCCCATGATTGCGTGTACTTCTCCCGCTTTAACTTCAAGATTAATTCCTCTGAGGATTTGCTTTTCCCCAATTTTCGCCTGTAAATTGTCTATTTTGAGCATTTTATCTATTAATTTCTAAACCTTGATTGATGGGATACAATTGTTTAGTTAGTTGAATAATTCCTAAATGGAGAAATCAAACACAATTTTCCCAATCACGATACAAAATTAAATATTGTATTTTTTAAATACTACACTTTATTTAGAACAACTCTAAGTAATTGAAAAAAGTTTGGTTAATACTATATTTTTAGCCTCTTATTAAGAATAAAATCTCAAGATGAACTTTAAAATCAAGATGAAGGCTTCAAAACCCATATTATTTTCTAAAAAAATTATTGATTAAAAACAGGGTTTAAATTCAATAGGGTATGTTTTCAAAATTACCTTTCAAAACAGGCTTGACATTGCTGAAAAATTATAAGTACTTGCGAGAAATCAGATTTTATTAATCATTTTTTTATGGAAAATCTCATCCAAGTTTCTTCTGAAGTAGGCACACTTAGGCGATTGCTCATTCATAGTCCAGACAGCGGTTTAGGGAAAGTTGTCCCTTCAAAAGCACAAGACTGGCTTTTTGAAGACATTGTGCATTTAGATACGATGCGTCGTCAGGAATATGATTTTTATGTAAAAACCCTCCTCTATTTTCTTGACCCTGATAAAATCAAAGGAAAGTTAGCTACTATTGATGCAGATAAAGACCGTAATTTCTTCAAACCCGACCATCCCGATTATTTCAATTCAGATAAAGTAATAGAACTTCAAAAATTATTATCGGATATTTTAGAGGACAATTTAGTAAGGATGAAACTGGTAGCGGCGGCCTGTGCGATAGAGAAAGAATGGTATAGTACGCATGATGAGCTTTACAACCTCCCTCCTATCGAATTAGCAAAAACGTTGATTTCGGGTAGTACGCCATCTGGAGAAATGCTTTTCCCACCTATTCCTAATTTTATTTTTACACGTGATATTGGCATTACCATCAACAATCATATTTTACTGAATCGTCCTAAAAAACAAGCGCGTACCCGCGAGGCCTTACTGGTTCAATATATCTTTTTCAATCATCCTATTTTTGAAAATGTTCGTAAAAATCTTATCGAAATACCCGATAACGAAACGCTTTTCTTGTTACCAGAATACGAAGCCAACGAAGCCCAAACGACGCTAGAAGGTGGCGATGTAATGATGGTCGCAAAAAACCATTTATTGATTGGTATCTCAGAAAGAACGACTGTAAATGCAGCCAAACAAGTCATTAAAATTCTGTTTGAAAAGAAAATAGTAGATAAAATCACGTTGGTAAAGATTCCGAACAAACGTGATTATATGCACATTGATACGGTTTTTACGCAAGTAAAACGCAATATGTGGGTATTGTTGGGTTCGTTGGCAAAACCACAACTTCAAGCAGAAGATGAGGTGTTGATTAAAGCAGGTTTACTACCCTCAAAAAAAGCTGAACAAGTACATATTGTTCAGTTCCGTCGTGGAGAGGCACATGAACCTCGTGAAATAGCTAGCTTAGAGGAATTATTAACCGAAATTTCTATTTACGACCTTGGTGTTCAGCCATTAGATGTGAAGTTTATCTATTCTGGTAATAATGAATTTCCTTTTGGTGCCCGAGAACAATGGACAGACTCTTGTAATTTACTTGCTGTGAAAGAAGGGGTAGTCATTGGCTATGATAGGAATGATAAAACCCTTGAGGCTTTCAGAGAAATGGGGTTTGAAACCATCAAAATGGAGGATTTATTAAATGATTTTGAATCAGGAAAGCGTTTGCCCGAAACGGTTCAAAATACCTTTATTATGCTTCCATCGGCTGAGTTATCTAGAGCAAGGGGTGGCTCGCATTGTATGTCGATGCCTATTTTAAGAAGTGAACTATCATCGTAAATTTATTAAGCCATGCAAAATCAGACTACTGCTCATATTTTAATGATTCGTCCTGTTCGTTTTGGTTTTAATGAACAAACTGCCACATCCAATGCTTTTCAAAACCAAGCTTTTGGCAAAGAAACACAAGCAACTTCACAAGCAATTGCCCTGAAAGAATTTGACGAAATGGTGGCACAGCTCCGAAAAGCTGGTGTAGATATCATTGTTGTGGAGGATACCACAACCCCGCATACGCCTGATTCTATTTTTCCTAATAATTGGATTTCATTTCATAGCGACGGTACGGTTATTTTGTATCCCATGCAGGCTGAAAACAGGCGTTTAGAACGCAGAGACGATATTATTGATAGCCTTCAAGAGAAATTTTATGTAAACAAAAGAATCGATTTATCTTCTTTTGAAGAGGACGATAAATTCTTAGAGGGAACAGGTTCAATGGTACTCGACCGCAAGAATAAGATTGCTTATGCCTGTATTTCACCGAGAACCAATCAGGATGTATTATCAGAATTTAGTGTTAAAACGAATTATCAAGTAGTAGCTTTTGAAGCAGTAGATGGAAATGGAAAACAGATTTATCATACCAATGTATTGATGTGCGTAGGCGATATGTTTTCGGTGGTGTGTTTAGATGCTGTCAAAAATTTAGATGAACGACTTACTTTACGAAATGCCTTGGAGCAACATGGTAAAAGAATCATAGAAATATCGTTGGAACAGATGAACAACTTCGCTGGTAATATGTTGGAAATAAGGAGCGTACAAGGTGATAAAATCTTAGTAATGTCTGACGCAGCTTATTATTCATTAACGCCTAAGCAAATTGCTACACTCGAAGATTACACCACCATTCACCATTTTGACTTATCGATGATAGAAGGAAATGGCGGAGGGTCTGCTCGTTGTATGATGGCAGAAGTACATTTGCCTTTGAAATAAATTGTATTTTATCTCAATATTGGATTCAATACAGCATGCTTTCTATGAACTTTCCGATTAACTTTGCCGTTATAAAGATTAAAATAGGATATAATTTTCATAAAGATATGGTAACCATCACAGAAATAGCAGCCAACAAAATCATAGAATTGCGTCAGAAAGAAGGACTTACGAGCGACTTTAACGTTAGAGTTGCTGTGGAAGGCGGAGGGTGTTCTGGATTAATGTATAATCTTGATTTTGCATCTCAACCACAAACAACTGATATGGTGTTTGAAGACAAAGGAGTAAAAATTATGGTTGATAAAAAATCGATTTTATACTTAGCAGGTACAGAACTTGACTTTTCAGACGGCTTGAACGGTAAAGGTTTTCAATTCAAAAACCCGAATGCTACCCGTACTTGTGGATGTGGCGAAAGTTTTTCAGTATAATTCTTGTTTAGACTTTTATAACAGAGTGTCATTTAAGGAAAACTTAGGTGACACTTTTTTGTTGGGCATCATATTTGCTTTTATTAAAACATCAATTCATTTTCTGGAAATAATCTAACATTTTCACGAAAATTCATAATTTTGCCTTGCATTTAAAAATTTGTTTATGATTTACTCAAGAATCGTAGGTATCGGACATTACGTACCTGAAAATATTATCAGCAATCAATATTTAGAAACTTTAATGGATACTTCCGACGCTTGGATTACCGAACGTACTGGCATTAAAGAACGTAGATATTTTACAGCTGGCAAAGATACCAATGCTTCAATGGCCACTGAAGCGGCCAAAATAGCCATAGAACGGGCTGGAATTACGCCAGAAGAGATTGATTTTATCGTGTATGCTACCATCACGCCCGATTATTATTTCCCAGGCCCTGGATTTGTGATGCAAAGAGAATTAGGGATACAAAGTGTGGGGGTATTAGATATACGCGACCAATGTTCTGGTTTTATTTATGCCTTATCGACTGCTGATCAATTCATTCGCTCGGGGATGTATAAAAACATCTTAGTGATTGGTGCTGAGGTACAATCTACTTTCTTGAACCCAACTAACGAAGGCAGAGGTGTGGCAGTAATTTTTGGTGATGGAGCGGGTGCGGTAGTATTACAAGCCACAGAGGATGAAAACCATAGAATACTTTCAACGCATTTACACGCTGATGGCAGATATGCCGAGGATTTATATGTAAAAGAACCAAGCAGTAGTAGCAGTGGTGGCAGATTCTTTGACAATCTAATAAATGATAAAAACTCAGGTGATGTTATCATGAACGGCAATGCTGTTTTCAAGCACGCCATTGTGCGTTTTCCAGAAGTAATTCGTGAGGCCTTAGATAAAAACGGACTTCAACCAAACGAGATAGATTTATTAGTACCGCATCAAGCTAATTTAAGAATTTCAGAATACGTCCGTCAACAGATGGGTCTTTCGGAAGATAAAGTAATGAACAATATCCAAAAATATGGCAATACTACGGCAGCTTCTATTCCAATAGCCCTTTGCGAGGCATGGGAAACTGGGCGAGTAAAGGATGGAGACTTAATTTGTCTGGCTGCCTTTGGTAGTGGCTTTACTTGGGGTTCAGCTTTAATCAGATGGTAATAAAAAGCCTCAAACTAACGTTTGAGGCTTTTTTATGTTTATTTCTTTTCGAATTCTCTGTGATTTGCCATTTTGAATAAATCCTCTTTAGATAAAGATTTGAAATATTCATAGGTAATCTTCAAGCCCTCTGAACGACTCACTTTTGGTTCCCAACCTAAGATAGCCTTTGCTTTTGTAATATCTGGTTTACGTTGCTTAGGGTCATCAGTTGGTAATGGTAACGAGATTAATTTCTGTTCAGTACCTGTCAATTTGATGATTTCTTCACCAAATTCTTTGATAGTGATTTCATCAGGATTACCGATGTTTACTGGCTGTGCATAACTGCTTAGCAACAAACGGTAAATTCCTTCTACTAAATCATCTACGTAACAGAATGCTCTAGTTTGCGAACCATCTCCAAACATTGTCAAATCTTCTCCTCTTAAAGCTTGTCCAATGAATGCAGGCAATACACGTCCATCATTCAGACGCATTCTTGGCCCATAAGTATTGAATATACGTACAATTCTGGTTTCTAAACCATGAAAAGTATGGTATGCCATCGTCATTGCTTCTTGGAAACGCTTAGCTTCGTCATAAACACCACGAGGGCCTACTGGATTCACATTTCCCCAGTATTCTTCTGGTTGTGGGTGAACTGTAGGGTCGCCGTATACTTCAGAAGTAGAAGCAATCAAGACTCTTGCATTCTTTACTCTGGCTAATCCTAAACAATTATGAATACCCAATGAACCAACCTTTAATGTTTGGATAGGGATTTTCAAATAGTCAATCGGAGAGGCTGGAGAAGCAAAGTGAAGGATATAATCTAATTCACCCGGAACATGGATAAATTTAGAAACATCATGGTGATAAAATTCAAAATTCGGCAATTTGAACAAGTGCTCGATATTCTTCAAATCACCTGTAATCAAATTATCCATGGCTATTACATGGAATCCTTCTTTGATAAATCTATCACAAAGGTGTGAACCCAAAAACCCTGCTCCACCTGTTATTAATACTCGTTTCATATTTTTATATAGTTAGTGATTTGTGAATTAGTGATTGAGTGATTTTATACAAAGCATTAATTTTCTAAAAAATCACTCAATCACAACTCACTCAATCACAATTATTTTACTGTATCTCTACCAATTGAATAGTAAGTATATCCTAATTCTTTCATCTGGTCTAATTCATACAAATTACGACCATCGAAGATTACTTTATCCTTCAACAACACTTCCATAATCTCAAATTCTGGCGTACGGAACTGTGGCCATTCTGTCATAATCAATAACGCATCTACATCTTTGATCGCTTCATAAGGACCTTTGGTGTAAGTAATCGTATCACCAATTACTCCCTTCACGTTCTCCATTGCTTCTGGGTCAAAAGCTTTGATAATGGCTCCTTCTGCTAACAATTCTTTGATGTTGTATAAAGCTGGTGCTTCACGAATATCATCAGTATATGGTTTAAAGGCTAAGCCCCACATCCCAAATACTTTTCCTTTCAAATCTCCACCAAAATGTGCTTTGATATGCGGTATCAACCTTGTCTTTTGGTCTTCATTTACGGTCATTACGGCTTTTAAGATTTGGAAGTCATAACCCGAGTCTTTTGAAGTTTTCTCTAAAGCCTGAACATCTTTAGGAAAACAGCTTCCGCCATAACCAATTCCTGCGAATAAGAAACGCTTACCAATTCTTGAATCCGTACCGATTCCTCTACGAATATCATCTACGTTTGCTCCTACCATTTCGCATAGGTTAGCAATTTCGTTCATAAACGTAATCTTAGTTGCCAAGAATGCATTAGCTGCATATTTAGTCATCTCTGCTGAACGTTCGTCCATGAAAATAACAGGGTTACCTTGGCGTACTAACGGAGCATATAATTTTGTCATTACTGCTTTAGCCTTTTCTGAACTCGTACCGATTACTACACGGTCGGGTTTCATAAAGTCTTCTACAGCAACACCTTCACGTAAGAATTCTGGATTTGATACTACATCAAACAAATCTACTGAAGCATTTTTAGCAATAGCAGCATGTACTTTCTCTGCTGTTCCTACAGGTACTGTACTTTTATCAATTACAACTACGTATTGGTCTAAAATCGGACCTAAATCATTAGCAACTTTTAAAATGTACTTTAAATCGGCAGAACCATCTTCACCTGGAGGTGTTGGTAATGCTAAGAAAATCACTTTGGCATCTTTGATTCCTTCGGCTAAATCAGTCGTGAATTTCAAACGACCTTCTGCTGTATTCCTATTAAACAAAACATCAAGACCTGGCTCATAAATAGGAATGATACCATTTTTCATCTTTTCAATTTTCTTTGCATCTATGTCTACGCAAACAACCTGATTTCCTGTCTCTGCAAAACAAGTGCCTGTTACTAAGCCTACATATCCAGTTCCGACTACTGCTATCTTCATACGTTTTTGTATTTTTTATTTAGATTGGTAATTTAGTTTATTTTCATCAAATTCTACAAACTAAACTAACTAAAAGTGTGCCATTTTTGTTCAAAAACATTTTTTATTGTTTTACACCCAAAATTACACCTCCAACACTGCCATTAGGTTCAAGAATGCTTAGTATATCTGCTACGGTTGGTGCAATATCAGAAATATTGGTTCTTGTAGTGGTTTCTCCAGCCTTTACACCCCAGCCAAAAAACAATAATGGTACGTGTGTATCGTATCGATAAGGGGTGCCGTGTGTCGTGCCTGTTTTATAGCCACTAAACCAACTTGGGTTTAACACGACTGAAATATCACCACTACGTTTGGTATTGTAGCCATTCTTGATGAATTTCAGCTGATAGTCTGGCAATGTGCTATTCCCGATGTTATGGAAGTCAACAACATCAGCTACTTCATCATGCTTCAACAAAGTTTCTCTTACTACTTCATATACTTGTGAAAATGATAATTTCTTTTCGCTTAATAAAGCATGATTCAAATATAATTGAGAATTGTCCTCTGCTTTTATAAAATCGCCTTCGCCAAAAGCCACTTTCAATGCCGCTTTTATTTCAGTTGTTGCTTTTGAACGCTCATATATCCCCGCAGGTAATTTATTGGCTTGCCAAAACCCCGGAATATCTGCTACACCATGATCTGCACTTAAAAATACTAAATAATTGTTCTTACCAAGTGTTTTATCTAAAGTCGTTAAGATTTCAGCAATATCCTTGTCTAATCTCAAATAAGTATCTTCTGCTTCTATCGAATTGGGTCCGAATGAATGCCCTACGTAATCTGTTGACGAAAAACTAACTGTTAAGAAGTCGGTTTTAGCACCTTTCCCTAGGTTTTCGTTTGCTAACGCTGCCAAAGCAAAATCTTTCGTCAGGGTATTTCCAAAAGGCGTTGATCTAAGCACTTCTAATAGATTTACACCTGCTCTACCTACTAATTCATGTGGGAAAACTGGACTAGTTTCACCAGCCAATTTACTTTCAAAAGGCTGATTATCGATTGAACTCTCTGTATATTGTTCAATTGGCAAAAGTGTTTTCCAGCCCTCGGCCATGTATTTTAATGGCATTTTTTTAGCATTAAAATCTTTCGCCCATTGTGGTAAATCATTCATATAGAAGGTAGATGTAATCCATGAACCGTCTTTAGAATCAAACCAATAAGCAGCATTGGCTGTATGTCCAGCTGGTAAGATTGCCCCTCTGTCTTTCAATGAAACACCTATCGTTTTTGATTGATATGCATTGGCAATTTTTAATTGGTCGGTAATGGTTGAAACTAATAAGTTTTTCGGAGACATCAATCCTGCTTTAGAGTCCGCTCCTACTGTTTTTACCGTTGAGTCCTCCACGCAATATACTGTACGATTATATTTTTGGTCATACCATTCATTCCCTACGATACCATCAACTGCTGGAACAGAACCTGTAAAAATAGCTGCATGACCTGCCGCTGTAACGGTCGGAGCATAGTCGTAATGGTTGTTTCGACAGTTAAACCCTTCATTCATTAATCTTTTGAAACCACCCGCAGAATATTTATCATAATAGCGATATAAATAGTCATAACGCATCTGGTCTACTACAATACCTACTACTAATTTGGGTTTTGCTAAAGTTACTGACGTTGTTTGAGTTTTTGGTTTCTGAGCAAAAGAAGCTGTCAGAGCGAAGAAAAGTACAATGGACAAGATATTTTTTGATGCCATGATGAAGGTTTTTTTCACAAAGGTAATGATGTGAATGATGAATGAAATTATAGAAACATGAAATTTTAGACAAATAAGGGTAAATCTTTTAGAAACTCAAGATTCATATTTTCCCAATCTGTTTTACAACAATGATATACCATTCCGTTAGTAATTGTTAAAAACTCTGCTTTTAATACTTGGTTATACTGCGCTACCTGACTAAAAACTTGTTGACTAAGCGGAATATAGGGCGCTTTGCACTCGATAATCATCTTTAATTTACCGTCTCTTCCAAACACTTGGATATCTGTTCGTTTGAGTAACGTATTATATTTTAAAGAACTTTCTAATTTGATTAAACTTTTAGGATACTGATAATGGTTGATTAAGAAATGAACGAAGTGTTGGCGAACCCATTCTTCGGGTGTTAGTATAATATATTTGCGTCTGAGGATATCATATATATAGATTTTTTCATCAACTTTCCTTAATTTGTAATCGTATGATGGGATGTTTAGATTTTCCAAGACCGTTGACTGAGTTTTTATTAAAAAAATAAGGATAATGCAATGCTACAAATAAATTGACTAACCGCTCATTTTTAATCACAAATTAAAACCAAATTTATGAAAACAAAACAAGAAATAGTAGAAAATTGGCTTCCTCGGTATACAGGAATGAAACTGAATGAATTTGGTCAGTATATTTTATTGACTAATTTCAGTAATTATGTAACGATGTTTTCGGAACAATTTTCTGTGGAAATCAGAGGGAAAGATAGACCAATGTTAACTGCTACTGCCAACAACATTACAATCATCAATTTTGGAATGGGTTCACCGATGGCGGCTACCGTGATGGATTTACTTTCAGCGATTGAGCCTAAAGCTGTTTTGTTTTTAGGGAAATGCGGAGGTTTAAAGAAAAACCTTGGCTTGGGAGATTTAATTTTGCCTATCGCTGCTGTGCGTGGAGAGGGAACATCTGACGAATATATGCCTAAAGAAGTGCCCGCTTTGCCATCTTTCCGTTTGCAACGTTCAGTTTCATCGATGATTAAAAAACATGAACTAGATTACTGGACAGGCTTGGTATATACTACCAACAGGCGCGTATGGGAACACGATGAGGCTTTTAAACAGTACCTGACTGATATTCGTGCTATGGCAATTGATATGGAAACCGCTACTATTTTTACGGCTGGTTTTGCCAACAAAATTCCTCATGGAGCATTATTGTTAGTTTCGGATAACCCAATGACGCCAGAAGGTGTAAAAACGGAAGAAAGTGATAAAAAAGTAACTACCAATTTTGTAGAAAAACACTTACAAATTGGCATAGATTCTTTGGTAGAATTAGCAGTCTCTGGCGAATCAGTAAAACATTTGAGATTTGAGTAAAGGTTTGAGTTTTTGCTGTTGATACAGAAAAATTACCTCCACAAGCGTTTAAAACGCTTGCGGAGATTCTTGACTCAAATCCCCTAAATTTGACAGCCTATTTAATATGCTTTTATTGTAGTTGATTAAGCATTCCACTCATTAATCATGACTAATTTCTTTCCTCTAGTTTCATTCCTCTCCATCATTTCATGTCCTTTTTGAACAGTTTCTACACTCAAATTACCTATGATATTAATATCTATGGGTGAAATAATTTTATCGGTTATTTTATTAAAGATTTCATTCAGTGCGTTGCCATAAAATGCCGTATCATTACTATTTCCCGTTAAACTATACGCAAAATTAGCAACATTAATGATGGTAGTGGCTTTGTCAAATAATGTTTCTCTAGCTTGTTCAGTAGCCAAAAATGTCACATCAACGTATACACCATGAACTTTCAAAAGGTTGGCACATACTTCCGACATTTTGCCTCCTACTAAATCGATGCAATACTCAAATTTACCATTAACGCCCTTTGATTGTATTTTTTTTAAAAAATCTGGCTCATGATAATTGATAATATTATCAGGGTTCAGTCCCAATGAGATTAATTGGTTTTTACTATCTTCATTTCCTGCGGTTGTAATCAATTCATTATTCCCATTTGCTAAAAGAAGTTTTATCAATAGCGTACCTACTCCACCCGCACCGCCACTGATAAACACAGGTTTTTCTTTGGGAATATTTGCTCGCTGAAAACATTGCAGGGCTGTCATACTTACCATTGGCAGGGCAGTCGCTTGTGCAAATGACAATAAAGCTGGATTTTTAGCACCCAACTGTTGAGGAATACTGATAAACTCGGCATAAGTACCATTTGAGGCTAAACTGCCAACATAAGCAGTTACACTATCCCCAATGGTAAATCCAGTGACTTCTTCGCCTATTTGGCTAACAATTCCTGATAACTCACGACCTAAGATAGGAGATTTCAGCAATTTACTTTCTGTTGCTCCTTGACGCATCTGATAATCAATTGGATTAAACGCTGTAGCCTTAATCTTTACCAAGATATCATTTGAAGTAACTATTGGGGTATCAACCTCGGATAATTCAAAATTATCAATACTTCCAAAACCTTTTAAAACGATTGCTTTCATCATCCAAAGTCAATATTTTCAATGTAATTTAATAATAGATAGTAGTTAAACGACAATCTTAATTTTGGCGTTCCATGATGATAAAATCGTCAATACATTTTTAAATCAAACATGAGTCATCCCGAATTTTTCTTAAAATAGGAAGTTTAACAAAATAGCCTCATAGAGGCGATATATCGGTAGCTGCATTTGCGGTAAAATGTAAACAAAATTCTCTTCCAAGCCCCATCGGGGCGAAATATTTCGCCCCGATGGGGCTTGGAGGATTAATAGGATGCTTCTTCTACCGATATAGTGTTCCTAACGGAACTATAATCTGTATCCATAAATCAAGAAAGCGGTCAAAAAACTAATTTTGACCGCTTTCTTGTGATTTTAAAATTCGGGATGACTCATGTTTATGATATTAAAGTTCGGTCAGCACGCAAAAGTTTATTCAATACGCTCGCAGTGATGCCCCATATTGCTTAATATCTCTATGATACTGGTTGAACAAAAACTATGTCCTTGAATTCTTAAAATCTTGTCGCAATCGTCAAGGTCAAAATTAATTTTCAGATGAGGAAATGATATATTCAATAAGTTTAATATCTCCTCTGATGCTCGCTGATTGCTCACACTGGTTTTGAATATTTCTATTGAAATGTAGGTCATCCTTAATAAAAGTTTATTAATCAATTTGGTTTAGCCACGCTTTTATGACTGTTTTCAAAGCGTTTTCTTTTGTTTTCACTTCTTCTATGCTTGTGAATTTAGCAATTTTTCTAGTATCAGCAAACTTTCCTTCCAGCAATGCTGATGAATCATTAATCTTTGAACCCGTCGGAAATACTAATAATACACTATCATTTTTATGCAGATTAAACACCACGATATCTCTTTTATATTCCTTAGGATCAAACGGTTGCATTTTTCCCGAATAATAAAAGCTTGGTGAGTTCCATTTTATTTGTTCAGCAATTTCCTTGTCGGTCGACAAAACGATTGTTCTTAATAGTTGAACTACTTCTTTCAAAGGATGTTCAAGTGCCTCAAAATATGCTATTACTAGTTCAGCCTCTGAAAGCTTTGGTCTTTTTGCCATCGTCTTACTTAAAGTTTAGCCCTTGTTGATAGAAGCATTCCGTATCGATTATGCCTGCTATTACAACCCTGTAGACTCATTTCTTCGTTACTTTTTCCAGATTTTCTTTTACCCTGAATTGAACAATTTTAGTAATCAAATCATTAGGCAAAGGTTGGTCAAGGGGAAACTGCACTGCTCCTTTTGAGCTTTTATAACCTGCAATTTCTTCTTGAAAATTGCTAATGCCCGAAGATGCTGGATAAAACCCTATGTGATTTTTATAGCCTGCAAAATGCACTACATTCCCTTTCAAATAAAAAGTAGGCATAGCATAACTAATTTTTTCTGTAGCTTCAGGAGCAGCCATGCTGATTGTTTGGCGGATTTCCCTTAAAAGTGCTTGGGTTTCTTCAGGGAAATCCGCAATGTATTCATCAATGTTGTTTACGGCTTTCATGGATGTTTTATTTACTTTCAAGAATCCTTTTTAAGTTACCAAGACTTATGTCAATATCTTTTTCTAGGTTTTTTTCTATGCCTATTAATAAAAAAATATTCATAGGATATTTCATTTCGCTACTAGCCCCCCACGTTACTTTTGTTTCATTAGCATCTATCGCCTCAGTAATAAAGGGCGTATTAGCAATTGCTTCAAAGGGCTTTTTAAAGCGTACTTCTAAATCCAACCTTTGATTTTCCTCAATACTCGTTATTTCCTGTTCCCCCATTCCCGCTTTTTTGTTCCCTTCCCAAGCATAGATAAAACCAACGGTTCCATCAATTCCAGTAAAGGTTTTTTTCATATTAGGGTCTGTCATTACCCATTTACTGAAAAAGTCTTGGTTTTTTATATGCCTCAAGTAATAAAATACTTCGTCGATGGGTCTATTAATAACAATGGTTCTACTTATGGCATAACCCTTTTTAGTAAATAAGCCGATAATCAACAATAAAGCGATGAAGCCAAAAATGATATACAGAATAATAAACAATATGCTCATGGGGCTATATGTTAAAGTTGTGGACTTTGTAATTTATGGTAGCTGAAATACGACACAAGCAATATTACCATTACAACTACTGGCATCAAAAGCATACCACTAACGCCATCAACAGCCCATAAGCTAATAGCAGCAAAAATAATATCGAACACAAAACCTGCATAAGCCCATTCTTTAAGTGTTTTAGGAACCTGAGGAATTATTAATATCAATGAACCTATTATTTTAAAGATATTCAAGGCCACTCCGAAATATTGCGGGTACCCTAAATGCTTTATGCCTTCTTTTGCCATTTCAGTGTGGCCAGTCAAAGCAGGCATCACGCCAAAAAATAAGAATATTAGTGCTGTACTAATCCAAAAGGTAATTTTTGTGCTTTTCATAATGTTAGTATGTTTAATTGTTAGTTCTTTTTGTAATGTAGTAACCATTGGTTACCAAACTTATCTGTTAAATCACCAAATAATGTACCCCAAAAACTTTGGGCGATGGGGTAAGTTTGTGCACCTCCTCGAGAGAGCTTTTGATAACATTCTTTCATTTCTATTTCACTATCACAATGCAACATTAATGACACGGCATTGCCTTTTTTTAATCCTTCTTCCCCCAACATATCAGACCCCATAATGACCAACCCATTTCTGGTAAGGGTACCATGTAGAATACAAGCCTTCATACGGTCGGGCATTTTTTCAGCATTAGGGTGCTCACCTAATGTTTGAAAAAAAAGCTCTCCTCCCAAACAGCGCTGATAAAAAGTCATTGCTTCCCTACAATTACCGTTAAAACTTAAATAAACACTAATCGTTGACATTTAAGATACTTCATTTAAAAAATGGAAGTTGTGCTAATATAATAACAAACAGCCCAAAACACAACATAATCAACTACATATCAAGCATTTAATAATACATCTATATCAAGTTTTCGCATTTTGAACACTTCTTGCATCACTCTCTGTGCTTTTTCAGGGTCACTCATCAATTTTCCAATCATTGAAGGAACTACTTGCCACGACACCCCGAACTGGTCTTTTAACCAACCACACATGCTTTCTTCTCCTCCTTTGGTAAGGTTGTTCCAATAGTAATCAATTTCACTTTGTGTATCACAATTAATCACCAAGGACACTCCTTCATTAAAGGTATATTGATGATCGCCCGGTCCATCCATCGCAATCATAGGGCTTTTTCCGAGAGTAAACTCTGAATACAATACTTTTCCTGCATTAGCATCTTGCTCTCCATAAGGCAAAAGTAGGTCTATCGTCCCCCCTTCAAAAACTGAAGTATAAAACTTAATGGCCTCCTCGGCTTTACCAAACTGTTTATTGGTAAATAAAAACGATGGTCTTATTGTCTGCTCAGTTTGTCCTCCATTCCCCATACTCACTTGCCATGTTACACCAAATTTGTCTTGCAACCAACCATATCGTTGACTCCAAGGGTAAGTATCAATAGGCATCAAGGCTTTGCCTCCTTCTATCAATTTACTCCATACTTCATCTACTTCTTCGATAGTAGTACAAGTCACAAAAAATGAAATAGAGGGGTTAATCTTAAACATTGGTCCACCGTTTAGACCCATGAATTTTGTTCCATCCAACTCAAAAGTCACCACCATCGGATTTTCAGCCGTGATTTTGCTACTTTTAAAAATTGAACTATAAAAAGTTGCGGCAGCTTTAGCTTGTCCGTCAAACCATAAGCATGAAATAAGAGCGTCAGTGTACATTATAATGCTGTTTAGTTTTGTTCAACATACTTTTTAAAGTTATCAAGAATCGCTTGCCATCCGCCTTTTTGCATTTCTACAGGATTTTGATTTTCAGGGTCAAACGTTTCTGTTACTTTTACTCCCTCTGCCGTTTCTTCAAATTGTACACTTACTTCTCTACCATCTCCCAAAGCATATTCTACGGTTTCTAGGTCTTTGATTTTTGTATAAATCCATTCAAAATCAAAAGAAAAGCTACCATCTTTTGCAGCCATTACGGTTTTGCTTTTGCCACCTTCTCTAAAATCACTTTCAGCAGCTGGTGCATGCCAATCGTCTGAAGCAAAACACCAATTGATTACATGTTTGGGGTCATTAAATGCTACCCACACTTTTTCTAATGGAGCATTTACGGTAACTTCTACGGTGATTTTTGCTTTTGTTGTACTTTCCATGTTACGAGGTTTTTATGTGAAAAATTTATGATACAAATGTGCAAAAGCTTTTTCTAAATTAACTATACAAAAACGACAAATGAAGGGTAATTTACGACAAACTATTTTTCTATATTTGTGTTATGAAAAAAGTCGCCATTTTAGTTCCTGATCATGCCGCTATTCATGTGATAGCTATCTCACGCTTTATGTTTGAAACTGTAAATCAGTTTCTTATCAGTTCGGGCAAAGACAAACTGTTTGACGTTAAGCTGGTAGGTCAACGCAAACAAATGAAATTAATTGATGGGCCTTTTATGGTTGACCCTGACTTGCTCATGAAAGATGTCAGTGAGACAGACTTAATCATTATTCCACCCCTATCAGGGAGTATCCATGAAGGTATTTCGGCTAATCAAAACACGATAAACTGGATTATCTCCCAACATCAAAAAGGCTCTGAAGTAGCTTCGCTTTGTGTGGGTGCTTTTTTGTTAGCGGCTACGGGCTTGGTAGATGGCAAAAAATGTTCTACGCACTGGGGTTTTACAGATGAATTTAGGAATATGTTTCCGTCAGTCATTTTGCAAGACGGCAAAATTGTGACGGACGAAGATGGTATTTACTCAAGCGGAGGTGCGAATTCTTGTTGGAATTTGTTGCTGTACCTTATTGAAAAATATACTGACCGTGAAACAGCTATCCTTACTTCAAAGTTTTTTGCGATAGATATAGACCGTACCAGTCAATCATCCTTTGCGATGTTCAAAGGGCAAAAAGGGCATAATGACGATGCCATCAGAACGGTGCAAGAGTATATCGAACAGAATATCGAAGAAAAACTTACGGTAGAAGAATTAGCCGAGAAAGTATCGATGGGAAGGAGAAGTTTTGAACGAAGATTTAAATTGGCTACTAATAATTCTGTACTGGAATATATCCAAAGGGTTAAGATTGAGGCTGCCAAAAGAAGCATAGAAAGTAGCCGTAAAAATATTAATGAAGTAATGTTTGACGTTGGGTATACAGATACTAAAGCTTTTAGAACTACCTTTAAAAAAATAACGGGGCTTAGTCCTGTTGAATACAAGAATAAATATAATAAAATTGGGGTAGATTAAAACCCGTAAACCTTTAACCGATAAGTAATGAATAGATTTATTAAAATAGTGCCAATTGCTACTCTTCTCACTGGTGCATTATTCACCATGC
This sequence comes from Arcicella sp. GW821-FHT09D11, assembly GCF_059416265.1. Classification (NCBI taxonomy): domain Bacteria; kingdom Pseudomonadati; phylum Bacteroidota; class Cytophagia; order Cytophagales; family Flectobacillaceae; genus Arcicella; species Arcicella sp. GW821-FHT09D11. Next base: position 421,922 of record NZ_JBWKOV010000003.1, read on the forward strand.
AAAGTTGTAATTACGCAAAGTCTAACCAACAAGTGGTAGTCTCTGATGACTGCGGTATGAATTGGAGCCTCATTAAAGCAGGCGACGCTGTGCCAAAAGGGGGATTAAATGCTTGTTATATGAAAGTAGTTATTCCGAATTATCCCATGCAGGGCGAGAGCAAATTCATCAGTAATTTAAAAGATAGGGTGCGTGCTTCTATCCACATTGATTATGATTATTCGATTATTAACCCGCTTGCATTTATCAAACAAGCAAAATATTTAGGGAAAGCCAATTCGGATGCTGACGACGATGACGCCTTGAATAATTCAGCATTTGAGGGTGCCGAAAATATGGTCATTGACAAAAGAATAAAGGATGTGGCAAAGGATATTTTTTTAGACCAAGATATTGTAGAACTTGACCAAGCTGAAATAGAAAATCAATTATTGATTGCGAGTAATAAAGTACTAGAACCTTTAGGCGTTCATTTGAACTTTATTACGTTGACATTTGATTTAGACGAGCAGACACGCCAAGCCATTGATGTATCAACAGCCATGAAAATTTATGAAAGCAAGTCTTTACAAGAACTTGGCAAACAAGTAATGATTCAACGAGCGGGAGCAACCAAAATAACGATTGAAAATAAATCTGATATTCCTCCAGTAAAAGAATAAAATATTTGCTTAGAGCTTTTCTCGGTTATCAAGGATAACCGAGAAAAGCTTAAGTTATTAAACCAAGCAGGTTAAATCTTGGTAATTCAGTGACGTTAATTAACTTTGCATGGATGAAAATACTCTGTTTTATATTATCCATGTATGTGCTTCTGCTTTCTACAGTCCCTTGCTGTACAGAAGACAAATGCGAGGATGATATAGCAACAGCGCAATTAACCAATCAATCTCAGGAAAAACATGACGATTGTGAGGGCTGTTCGCCCTTTATGACTTGTGGTTCTTGTACAGGATTTACTTTTTCAACGCAAGTTTTTAGCTTCGAGCCCACTACAAAGTTTATTGAGAACAATAGCTTAACTCCTTCTTTCAAAGTCCTTTTTGTAGACTACTTCATCGCTACCATTTGGCAACCGCCAAAAATAAGTTAATGTAACGTTAAGACGAATTCCTTATTAAAAACAAGGGATCAATCCTTCTTTTCTCATTCATTCACTTAAAAATTCATCAAAATGCAAAAAATAATTTTGCCTTTCTTGGCAATCTTATGCCCCTATATAGCCATTAGTCAAAATAGCTTCAAAGCCACGATAAAAGATGCTGAAACCAAAGAACCTTTGTTTGGAGCAACAGCAACTTTGCAAGGCACCACAAACGGAGCAAGTTCAGACGAAAGTGGGCTTATTACTATCAAAAATATTCCTAATGGCAAGCAAGTAGTTAGGTTTCACTTTGTAGGTTATCAAGAAAGAATAGACACGTTAAACTTCCCCTATTCTCAAACCGAGCCTTTAGAAATTTTATTAATGACAGAAAATGAAGAAATGGAAGAAGTAATCGTTACTTCAACACGTTCTAACAAAAATATTGAAGATATTCCGACTAGAATAGAAACCATTTCAGGAGAAGAATTAGAGGAGAAAGGCAACATGAAGCCTGGGGACATTAGGATGATGCTCAATGAAACGACAGGTATCCAAACACAACAGACCTCCGCTACTTCGTATAATTCTAGTATCAGGATTCAAGGACTCGACGGGAAATATACACAGATTTTAAGAGATGGATTTCCTTTATACGCAGGTTTTTCAGGAGGATTAGGTTTATTGCAGATAGCTCCACTTGATTTATCGCAAGTAGAGGTTATCAAAGGAGCCTCCTCGACACTTTATGGTGGAGGAGCCATTGCGGGCTTGGTGAATTTGATTTCCAAAAAACCACAAGAAAAAAGAGAATTGAGCTTTTTGCTGAATGGAACATCAGCATTAGGGCTGGATGCAAGCGGATTTTATAGTCAAAAGTTTAAAAAAGTGGGAACAACGGTGTTTATTTCATACAATGCTGGAACACCTTACGACCCTGCCAATATTGGATTAACAGCGATTCCGAAGTTTAAAAGATATACTGTCAATCCTAAATTATTTGTGTATATTAATGATAAAACAACGTTAAACATTGGCGTAAATACTACCATTGAAGAACGTATCGGTGGAGATATAGCCTATATCAAGCACAACAGCAATAAGGCAAACAGCTTTTTTGAAATCAATAAAACCAATCGTGCTACTACCCAACTTGGACTTGATCATCAATTAAATGAAAAATCAAAAATTTCATTCAAAAATAGCATAAGTTATTACGACAGAAGTATAGAAATTCCAACGTTTAAATTTTCAGGGGTACAAATTGCTTCATTTAGTGAAGCAACGTATAGTCATACAGCAGAAAAACAAGAATGGATTACGGGGCTAAATCTTTGGACAGATAAGTTTAATCAACATAAATTTGATACCCAACAATTAGTTGATTATCAACACACAACCTTAGGAGCATTTGTGCAAAACACTTGGAATGCTACTGAAAAATTGACCATAGAAACAGGTCTGCGAGGTGATTATCAAACGGAATATGGCTTTTTCCTGTTACCAAGAATTTCGGCACTTTTAAAAGTTAATCCAAAGTTCACTATGCGTTTAGGCGGAGGAATGGGTTATAAAACGCCTACTGTTTTTACAGAAGATGCTGAACGGATACAATTTAAAAATGTGTTGCCCATTGATGTTTCTAAAACAAAAGCGGAGGAATCTATCGGTGGTAATTTTGACTTCAATTACAAAACGCCCATTACAGAAGACTTATTCTTATCAATCAATACCTTGTTTTTTTATACACAAGTAAAAAGCCCGTTAGTGCTTGTGCCTACTACTACTGGCTTTTATGAATTTCAACAGCCGAACGGTTTTATCGATACGAAAGGAATAGAAACAAATGTAAAATTGACGTATAATGACTTCAAGCTTTTTATAGGTTATACGTTGGCAGATGTAAAACAACATTACAACGGAAATACTACTCAATTTCCATTGGTGGCTCAACACCGTTTAAACAATGTGTTGATGTATGAGATAGAAGACAAATTGAAAATCGGGTTGGAAGGATATTATTTTAGTCCCCAAAAACTAAATGATGGAACAATAGGAAAAGCCTATTGGATTACTGGCTTAATGGTTGAAAAACTTTGGGAAAGCTTCTCTGTTTTCATGAATTTTGAAAACTTTTTAAATACCCGACAGACTAAGTTTGACACTATTTATACGGGTTCAATTAGCAATCCTACGTTTAGAGATATTTATGCTCCTGTAGATGGATTTGTAATCAATGGAGGATTAAAAATAAGGTTATAATTTTTTTTCTATTAGCCAGTGACTTAAGTCACTGGCTAATAGAAAAAAATAGTATTTAACAATCCTATCTCATTCAGAGAAAATCTTAAGTGCCTCATCATCTTTCAATTGGACAATCTGCTCTTTTAGCTTTTTCTTTAAATCAACTATTATTTTAGCATATTGCTTATCGTTATACAGGTTTTTTAGATTCTTAGGGTCATTTTTGATGTCATATAATTCCCAGAAGTTTTTCTCGCCATAGAATCTAGCCAAAGTATAGCGTTCGGTACGAAGACCAAAATGGGGATACACATGATGCGGTTGTGGGTATTCATAATAATGGTAATATGATTCGCTTTTCCAACCGCTGGTTTTACCTGTCAGAAGTGGTAAAAACGAATGCCCTTGAAATTCATCTGGAATCTTCGTCTTCATGATATTTAACAAAGTTGGCGCCCAATCTACATTTGATACCACTTGGTTTACTTTCGTTCCTGCTTTCACTACCCCAGGATAGCGTATGACAAAGGGTGTTTTAAGCGATTCTTCATAAATAAAACGCTTATCAAACCAGCCGTGTTCGCCTAAATAAAAGCCTTGGTCTGACGTATAAATTACTACTGTATTTTTAGATAAACCTGTTTTATCAAGGTAATCGAGCAATTCACCAATATTACGGTCTAGCGACTTGCCCGTTGAAAGATAGTCACGCATATAGCGTTGATATTTCCATTCGGTCAAAGCCTTGCCTGTCAATTTTTTGGCTGCAAATTCAGCACCGATTTTATCATAGTATGCCTTGAACTGACTTTTTTGTTCAGGGGTAAAACGATTATACGACGACCACGCACCCTTACTATCATAATCAGCATCGACTTTTAAATCTTCTTTAAGCAACATCGTTTTCTCGATGCTCATATCTTGGTCTTGTGCAGCAATACGCCCTTTGTAGGTATCATAAAAAGTACTTGGCACAGGGAAAGTTACGTTATCAAAAGCACCCAAATCTTGCAAAGAAGGCAACCACGAGCGATGTGTAGCTTTGTGACCAACCACCATAAAAAATGGTTTATTCTTATCTCTTCCCTCAAGCCATTGTTTTGAAAGTTGGGTTATTACATCCGTCACATAACCTTCGTGGCGATGTGTTTCATTTTTTGAATTAACAAAATCTGAATTGTAATAACTGCCATGACCGGGTAAAATATTCAGGTAGTCGAATCCATGGGGAAGGGTGCCAAGGTGCATTTTACCAATCCATGCAGTCTGATAACCATTTTTCTGTAGTTCTTCTGGAAAAACATGCTGACTAATATCAAATTGTTTTTCATTGAATTTATAACCGTTAATATGGCTATACTTACCTGTCAGCAAAGTAGCTCTGCTAGGACCACAGATTGAATTTGATACCACATTATTATACAGAATTGCACCTTCGCGCGCAATGCGGTCGATATTGGGTGTTTTTGCTAATTTACTCCCATACGCACTGATAGCCTGAGATGTATGGTCATCTGAAATAATAAATATTACATTGGGTTGGTTTTGTGCCAATGCGACATTGGAAAAAAAACATATTATAACGAACAAAACAATTTTCATAATATTAAGATACAATATTGAACATAAATTAGATTTATTACGAATATACCATTTTTGTTTAGCACAATAATTATATCGTTAATTTTTCATGACCTGTTCAGTCTAGCCTATTGAACTTTTAACTCAATTTAATTTTTATACCACTGCAAGCAGACAATTGCTGAACTTTTCAGCAAAGTAATTTTGGACTTTTCAACAAAGCAATCATGAGATTTTAGCGAGAAATTTGTCTTATAAATTTCAAATGCCATGACAAATCAACACAATAATAAATTAGTATTAGTAACGGGTGGAACAGGTTTAGTAGGAGTATATTGTCTCTCCCAGCTTTAGTTAAACTGGAAACCCAGAAGCAATGAAGAAGCAGTATTATCAGCAGCAGAAAGTCTAATAAAATTTAATATCATATAATATGAAAATTATCATAACAGGTGCCACAGGCATGGTAGGTGAAGGTGTACTACTAGAATGTCTACAAAATCCTATCGTAGAAAAAGTACTTATCGTCAATCGCAAGCACTATGAATTGAGTCACCCTAAACTTACAGAATTAATCGTTCCTGATTTTTTAAAACTAGATGCCTTTACTGACGAGTTGAAAGGTTATGATGCCTGTTTTTATTGTGCAGGAATCAGTTCTGTAGGAATGAGCGAAGAAAAATACACCGTTATTACCTACGACACTACTTTGCATTTTGCCAAAGCATTGCTTACTCAAAACCCTGAAATGGTGTTTAATTTTGTATCAGGAAGTCATACAGATAGCTCTGAAAAAGGAAAAATAATGTGGGCAAGAGTAAAAGGCAAAACCGAAAACGACTTGATACAACTACCTTTTAAGGCAGTGTACAATTTCCGACCAGGCGGTATGAAAGAAATAGAGGGACAAAAAAACGGAAGGGCTATTTATAAATATATCGTGACTATCCTAGGTTGGTTTGTTCCTAAACAGATTATAACGCTTCAAGAACTTGGTGAAGCCATGATTAAAACAGTAACAAAAGGGTATGAAAAATCAATCTTAGAAATAGCAGACATCAAGAAATTAGCAAAATTGTAGCCGTGAAAGTAAATTCAATTACTACTTGTTATATAGGGCCTGAAATATCTCCTGAACAATTTATTTCAGAGCATTTCTTTTTATATCTCATCAAAGAAAAAATAGATGGTTATGATGGTTACAAACATAGCCTACTTTTTGATTGAAAAGAAAAACAAAAAGCCTTCTGATATTTACCTTGAATTAGGTTTTGAAGACCTCTCTCATTTCTCTTTTGCCTTTAAAAAACTATTTGGCAAAGCACCGACTGAGCTTTACGAGAGAACCGCTAGCGTTACAGACTAGTAGTACGAATAAAATATATCATCTTCAATATCATTTATTCTTGTTTAAATATTTTACTCTCACAAGTATAATTTACTATCCTATGTATCACTTGGTCTAATTCTTCGGTTGACTGAAAAAGTAAATCGATGTATTGCTCTTTTTCTTGTGGTGTAATATCTTTATCTGTTTTAAGCAAATGGCATATTCCTAAAATATTAGCAACTGGCTTTCTCACGCCATGCGACTGTTGCCAAGCAATGGCTTTTAAACGACTTAATTGATCCAGAATTTGCTTTTCGTTATTTACTCTTTGGGTTACATCTTGAATAATAATGAGTACATGTTTTTTATCATCCAATTCAAAACTGTTCAGGCTAGTATCTACAATAATTTCACTTCCATCTTTCTTAATCGCAGGAGTAAACTTATTGTCTGCTATTTTTGAACAATCTTTCTGGTTACCGTCTTTCCCAAAGATTTCAGGTATCAACATCTGAATATTTTGTTTTTTCAACTCATCAAAGGTGTAGCCAAATACTTTCTCTACCTCAGGATTTGAAAGAATAATATTCATATTTTCATCCACTATCAACATAGAAGTAGGTGCTGCTTCAACAATACTTCTAAATTTTGCCTCACTGTCTTGTAAAGATACTTCTGCCCTTTTTCTATCTGTAATATTCAAGGCAAAAAGCGATACTCCCATCAATTCACCATTGCGTTTATAAACAGGAAACATCCTAGACTGAAACCAATATTTCTCTTTTTGATTATCAATTACTAAAACCTCAACCTCATAATTCTTACCATTCATTGCTTCTTCAAACGATTTGAAAAATACTTCTTTCTGGTCTTGATAAATAAATTCCCTGAAATCATCGCCAATTTTCATCTCAAGACCAATGTTCCTCAAAATCCTCTCTTTAGCTGGCTTGTTAAATTGTATTATTTTATAATCGATTCCAAGTAGTATTACAGATTCAGTATTGTTTTCAATAATGGCCTGAAAAGTCTCAACCATATTTTCAAGTTCTAATTCTACTTTTTTCTGCTTATCTATATTTTTGGCAATAAGTGTTACACCTAATAAACCACCTAAGGAATTGTATACAGGTTTTATTGCGTATTCAAACCACATAGATGCATTTTTTGATACTGTTTGATGCTGTACAATAACAGTTTCTCCATTTACAGCTCTCTCAAAAGTATCATTGTATAATTCCATAATACTTTCAAGTACAAACAACCTATAATCGTCTCCAACCTGTATTTGTCTTTCAAAATAAAGCATCAGAAGTTCTCCTATTGCTTTATTGAAAGCCAAAACTTTATGCTCGGGTGATATTAAGACAATGCTTACAGGGGCATTATCTAAAATTGCGCTTAAAGCCTCAGTAATATCCAAAGATTCTTCAAATTTATTCATCGGTAGCATTATTGGAAATTCAAAACATTCCACCATTTACAAAGCTAAATCTAAGTGTTATTTACTTCAAATTTATCTCTAAACTAACTATTTTTTTATACATTTATTACCCTATTCTGCATTGAATGTTTTTTATGTCCACTCACTGAAATTAATAATCTATATTTTTCCAACATCTGTATAAAAATTTATTAGCCATTTTAACCTAATGCATAAAAAAAGATTCAAAACTTAAACTTTGTCTCCAAAGCCCAAATCTTGAATCTCTTTATAAATTAAAGTTTAAAGTAGAAAGTCCTAAAACCTCCAAATCCTAAAACCCAACATCCTAAAGTCCTCTAGTCTAAAGTCTTAAATCTAATGTCTTAAAGTCTCCAAAAATCCTAGTTACAATAATCACGAATAGCTGCATACGCTGCCGTAAAACCTAATTCGCCCGCCTTACTCAAATCGTTACAGCCATCAGTATCACCTAGTGAATGACGAATGATACCTCTGACATAGTAAGCCTCAGAATATTTAGGATTTAGAATAATAGCATTGTTACAATCTTGAATAGCACCTCTTTGGTCGCCCATTTGTGATTTAACCATCCCGCGAGTGAAATATGCTTCCGAATAAGTAGGATTCAACGCAATAGCCTTGTTATAATCCTCAATAGCAGCTCTGCTATCGCCCGAACGAGCTTTCGCCAACCCTCTGTTATAATACACTTCAGAACGCTGTGCCGTAATTTCAGACATTTTCAAACGCTCTTGAACATTATTACGAAGCTCATCTAAAATCGTTTTAGTGATTGCCCCTACATGAACCACTTTCGTTCCTTCAGTATTGCCGATGGCAATTGCCTTGTTATAGTCTTCAATAGCACTTTTTGTATTTCCTAATCTGCTTTTCGCAAAACCTCTTCCGTAATAAGCACTTGCACTTTCAGGGTCTTGCGTAAGCGCTTGGTCAAAATCAACCAAAGCACCTTGAAAATCTTCTAGTTGACATTTGCTAAAACCTCTGTAGTATAACGATTCAGCATCCTCTGGCACTAATTCTAATGCTTTTCCATAATCAGCAATGGCTCCTTTAAAGTCGCTCATCTTCATTTTACTATATGCTCTTCCAGAATAAGAATTTGCTCTTTTAGGGCTAATCTCAATGGCTCTGGTAAAATCCTCTAAACTCCCTTTATAGTCTTCCAATCTTTGTTTAATAGTCCCACGAGAAGCAAGTCCTTGTGCATTATCAGGCGTTAAATCAAGTGTTTTATTGAAGTCAGATAATGCACCTCTGTAGTTTTCTAATTTTGCTTTACTGATACCACGGATAAAATACGCATTAGCATCTACTGGATTTAAATCGATACTTCTGTTATAATCTTGTAGTGCTCCTTTATGGTCATCTTGACGCGCTTTGCTTTGTCCTCTACCACTATACGCCTCCGCATATTTTGGGTTTAATTCAATCGCTTTATCAAAATCGTTAATAGCCCCTCTGTTGTCTTTTAGGTTTGCCTTCGTTACTCCGCGGTCATAATAGGCAATAGCATCATCAGGCTTAATAGCAATCGCTTGTGAAAAATAGCTTTGAGCCGCAGCATGATTGCCAAGGCGACTTTGAGTAACCCCTAAATCCATCAATTCTTGGAAACTCTGACTCTGTGAATAACTAAAGTGGCTGTTTAGCAAAAAAGCTAAGGATAAAAAAAGTAGACTCTTCTTCATAAGTAAGAATGTATTATTTTGTGATAGTGATTTAAGCATACAATATTACAAATTTAACGGGATGTTTTTAAAGCTTATTATCTGTTCCTTCAAATTTGCAAAACAGCACTAATAAATTCACATAAAGGTAAATAGATTATTAAAGCAATTGACCGATACCAAAAGTAATGACAAATAAAAGCGTAGTTAATGCCATAACTTTTAAGAAAGGGTCTATTTGTGCAGGCGTTTTTCCTTTGGATACTCCTCTACAAATTCTGATTAAAAGCGGAATCGTTACTACAAAAAGCCAATTTAGCCATAGCAGATTGAAATTCTGTTCGCCCGTACCCAGCTTCATATGAAGGTCAGTATTTGTATAACTTAAGTTAAGATTAAACTGTGAGTGTTCTTTTAAAGTAATGACTGTTGCATAAATTACCGCACACAAAAAGCCTGTGCCTAATAAAAACCAATGATAGATAACGGCTTTCGCTTTGCCTAAACGTACTGGTATTGAATTTTTTCCCGTTTTGGTATCGGATTCTATGTCACGGATATTATTGATGTTCAATACTCCCACAGCAAACAATCCGCAAGAAGTAGCAGGTAACACATTTAGCCAAACGAATTCATGGGCAAACAAATAATAAGTACCCAATACGCCTACCCAACCAAAGAAAATCAAAACAGAAATATCACCAAGCCCCATATATCCATAGGGACGTTTGCCAACAGTATAAGTAATAGAGGCAATAATAGCCAAAATTCCTAAGCCAAAAAAAGTAAGAATTGCTTGTGTAGAAGTATCTTTTAATCCTTCATAAATTAACCATGAGCCTGTAATGAAGGATAGCACTGACATGATAATCATGGCTTTTGTCATCTGTTCACGAGTAATAGCCCCTGTTTGTACGGCACGGGTAGCTACAGTCCTTTCTACCGTGTCAACTCCACTAACGGTATCGCCATAATCGTTTGCAAAGTTTGACAATACTTGCAAAAAAATGGTTGTAAGAACGGCTAAGATAAAGGTAGTCCAAGAGAAAGCATGAGCGCCCGCAGCTAAGAAACTTCCCATAAAGATGCTGGAAAGAGCTAGGGGTAAAGTACGAGGTCTGGCAGCAGAAATCCAGTGTTTCATATTGAGATAAAATAATGATTTCGGATTGTGTTGACAATCCGAAATCTTCAATCACATTAAATTATAATTTAATAGCTTCTAAAAACTCTGGACTATCAGGTTTGATTTTTGAAGCAAAGAAATGGGTAAGTTCTCCTTTTTCGTTGATAACGTATTTACAGAAGTTCCAAGATGGTTCTTTATCATTCCAACCGTTTAATGACTTAGTCGTTAACCATTGATACAATGGACATTTACCTTCTCCTTTTACCACTACTTTAGAAAACATTGGGAAAGAAACACCGTAGTTTTTCTTGCAAAAAGTAGAGATTTCTTCATCAGAACCTGGCTCTTGACCACCAAATTCGTTGGCAGGGAAACCCAATACTACTACTTTACCTTTGTTTTCAGTATAAAATTTCTCCCAGTCTGCATATTGTGGAGTAAATCCACATTTTGAAGCTGTGTTTAAAATAATTACTTTTTTGCCTTTATACATAGATAAGTCAACATTCTTTCCATCTAAAGATTTCACTTTGAAATCATACAGACTTTGTTTAGCAGGAGCTTCCATATTTTCTGGGCGACTAGCAACATCATTTTGAGTAAAAGGTAAGGCTAACGCACCTACCAAAGAGCCAATTTTCAATAGTTTGAGTAACATAATTGTTATGAAGATTAAGATGAAAGTTAAAATAATTTTCTTTTTCATGAAATTGAAAATGCTACATTCTGCTTGGAACATTTATTCCTAATAACGCCATTGCCTTCTTAATGGTTTCTCCTACCACACTAGAAAAAGCAATTCTAAATTGTTGGGCATCCAAATCTGTCTCATTAAAGATACTTACTTCGTTATAAAAGCGATTATAGGCCTTTGCTAAATCATAAGCATATTGCGCAATTAATGATGGTGCAAGTTCTCTACCAGCATCAGCAACTTTTTTGGGATACTCGCTTAATAAATATATTACTTCTTGTTCAGATTCCTGTAAGGCTTTATAATTACCCGCTACACCAATGATGCCTTGTTCGTGTGCTTTTCTTAGAATTGAACAAATACGTGCATGCGTATATTGAATAAAAGGCCCTGTGTTTCCTTGGAAATCAATAGATTCTTCAGGGTTGAACAGCATTCTTTTCTTAGGGTCTACTTTTAGTAAGAAGTATTTTAAAGCTCCCATCGCTAAGGTATGATAAAGTTCTTCTGCCTCCTCTTTCGAGAAACCATCGATTTTACCAAGCTCTAAAGTGCGTTCGCGAGCTGTATCGGTCATTTCTTGCATCAAGTCGTCAGCATCCACTACTGTTCCTTCACGAGACTTCATTTTACCCGAAGGTAAATCCACCATTCCGTAGCTTAAATGATAAGTACCGTCGGCATAAGGGCGACCTAATTTTTTAAGAATCTTAAACAATACTTCAAAATGATAATCTTGTTCATTACCCACTACATACACCGATTTCGACATTTTAAAGTCATTATACTTTAAATCTGCCGTGCCTATATCTTGGGTAATATATACCGAAGTACCATCTTTACGCAAAACCAATTTTTGGTCAAGTCCTTCGTCTGTTAAATCAATCCAAACCGATGAATCTTCTTTCTGGAAGAATACGCCTGATTTTAATCCTTCTTCAACTGATTTTTTACCTAACAAATAAGTATTTGATTCACGATAAATTTTATCAAAACTTACGCCCATTTTCTGGTAAGTTTTATTAAAACCATCAAATACCCAATCGTTCATTTTGTTCCAAAGGGCTAGTGTTTCAGCGTCGCCTTCTTCCCATTTCAATAGCATTTCTTGGGCTTCTACCAAAAGTGGTGCTTGTTTTTTAGCATCCTCTTCCGATAAGCCTTTTTCTTTCAATGCCTCAATTTCTACTTTATAATGCTTATCAAATTCAACGTAATACTTTCCAACCAAGTGGTCGCCTTTTATTCCTGTTGATTCAGGCGTTTCTCCTTGTCCAAATTTTTGATAAGCCAACATCGACTTACAAATATGAATACCACGGTCGTTAACCAAATTAGCTTTTACTACCTCATAGCCATTGGCTAATAAAATTTGTGAAACCGAAAACCCTAGGAAATTATTACGAAGGTGTCCTAAATGTAAAGGTTTATTAGTATTTGGCGAAGAGTATTCTACCATTACCACTTCGTTTTTATCCGCTAATTGTCCGAATTTTTTATCTTTAAAAATTCCTCCAAACATTGTAAGCCAAGCTGTATCAGCAATGGAAAGATTCAAGAACCCTTGAACAACATTGAAACCTTTCACAACACCCGAGTTAGCTACTAAATAATTCCCGATAGCATTTCCAAGTTCTACAGGCGATTTACGCAAAGCTTTTACATAAGGAAATACCACAAAGGTAAAAGAGCCTTCAAAATCTTTACGAGTAGGTTGAAGGGCGATATTGGTTTCTTCTACGTCAAATTCAGCCTTTAATGCCGCTACGATGTGGTCTTGTAATATTTTTTCTAAATTCATTAAAATGGTTTTTTATGCTAACTGTCTGTAAAATCAAATCTTAAAATTTGCTACAGAGACAAGTAAATTTATTTCTTATAAACTTCTTTTCTATTTCCTACCTTTAGTACTTCAATGGTTAAAATATTATCTTCTATTCCATAAATAATTCTGTAATTCCCTTTCCTAATTCTATACAAATCATTGAATCCTTCCAATTTTTTAACGCCAAAAGGCCTTGGATTATCTGCTAAATCCATAATTGCATCTTTAATTTTTAGAATTTCCTTAACAGGGAGTTTATATATTTCTTTTTCAGCCGTTTTAGAAATTAAAACTTTATACTTCTCCATTTTTGATTTTCTGATTTAAAATTCGTTCAAAAACCAATGAAGCTTCTTCTTTAGCTTCATTTTTACGAGATTTAGCTTCTAAGGCATCTAAAAAATCTTCTACTTCTTCTTTATGAATTTTAAGGTCAATAACCACTGCTGTTTTTAAACCTTTATCATTCGTCAAATAATTAATTCCTTTCATCTCTTTCCTTTTTTGAAGTGAAATAAATAAAATTAAATTTCATTCATATAATTTTCTACAAAGTTAGCCAATTTTATCTTGAGTAAACATCGGATTTTGTAACTTGTTATTCTAAATGTATTTAAGCTATGGAATATCTACTAACTAAACTTTCGTTACTGTTGAGTTTTAGAACAAAGCCCCGTTTTTGTTCAGTCCATAAAAACATTTCATTGGCAATAGTTTTGCCTTTGTTATTGCTTTCCCAAAACATTTTATGGGCGCAGTTAAAACAAGTTGCGGCCATCGAAATTCCTAAAAACAATAAATCAGAGGAATCTGTTTCGGTTTTGCCGCTTGGAAAAGACGGTCTGTTATTTACCATTGAAAAATATGGTATGTTCAATCGTGACGGTATGCAATGGACATTCCAGAAATATAATACCGACCTCCATTTAGAGTGGAATACCAATCTTAGTATCTCGCATGAGTATGAACTACAGATGAGTTTCCAGAACAAAGAATATCTATTTTGGCTTTTTACTGTTCCTGAGTCACCTAAAATAAATATTGTCCGTTTGGATATTGTCAGAGGAGAAATTGATGAATTCAAAGGCGAACTTCCAAGTATTATTGATGTTTCTTTTTTCAAGGTATTGAGCAATACAGCATTTGTAGGAGGTAATTATTTTGACAAACCTGTTGTTGCTTCATTCACTTTTTTCAACCAAAAATCTAAAGTTTTACATGGGTTGTATGACGACCGCCTAGAAATTAGTGCCTTGGAAATAGACGAAAAAAGAACCGAACTGAATGTTATCGTAAAAGAAAGACGCAAAGGAAAATGTGGATTAGTTATTCAAACATATTCGTATGAAGGAAAATCTTTACGTACCATCCACGTACCAGATAAAGAAGGCAATAGCCTAAGTTTTATCAGTGGAAAAATGCTGTCTTTGAATGAAAAAGAATCGCTTTTAGTAGGGAATTTTTCCAATAATTGTAATGAATTTTCAAAAGGGTTATACCTCACACGCTTAGAAGAAGGCATTGAGAAGAATACTAATATTATCAAATTTGCCGATTTTAAAAACTTTTTCAGCTTTATGTCTCCTAAGCGACAAGAGAAATTGAAAGAAAAAATAGAGCAAAAAAAGAAAGAGGGAAAAGACCCTAATTTTAGCTATAAACTACTGGTTCATAATTTATTAGAAACAGACAAAGGGGCAGTATTAGTCGCAGAAATATATTATACCTTACCCAAGAATTATAATGCTTTTAATACAGCGTTAAGAAGTAGGTTCAAGAATGGTGAAAACAAAGATGATTACCGTTTTACCCATGCTGTCATTTGTGAGTTTGATAAAGAGGGCAATCTGCTATGGGATAACGCCTTGGTAATGGATAATATAGAAAGTGGCGAATTGGTAGAACAAGTACAGGTATCTACTTTACAAGACCGCTGGCTGATGGCATATTTCAAAAAAGGCGAAGTGCATTTACAGCAAATAAAGGGCAATCAGACAATAAGCGAAATGGAAATTTTTGAAATCAAGAGTGATAGTACTTCTAAACCCGACGAAGATGCTAGTGTTGCTGCATGGTATAATCAGAATTTTTTGGTTTGGGGTACAAGAAGAATAGAGACTCGCTTTGAAGAAGCTCAACGAGAAGTTTTTTACATTCGCAAACTTAGTTATTCCTCTCAAAAAGACGAAAAAGGTCAGTAAAAAAACAAGTTCAAAGTTACATTCATCAGGCTTGTGAAGGCAGAGCGAAGCTTTTTTCTTACCTTTGCAAAAAATATTTAAAATGTATCACGACGCCCTTCAACATTTACGAAAAGGAGACACGCTTCTTTATCCATCTGATACCATTTGGGGTTTAGGATGCGATGCCCGCAACGAAAAAGCCGTTGAAAAACTGTATCAACTAAAACAACGACCTGATAATAAAGCTTTTATCATCTTGATTTCCAAAATAGAACAGCTCTCTGAATATGTGTTAGAAGTGCCTGAAATTGCTTGGAATCTGGTTGAGTTTGCAGAGAAACCCCTTACCGTAATTTACCCTCAAGGTAAAAATATTGCGCCTAATCTTTTAGGCGAGGATGGTTCTATTGCCATCAGATTGGTCAAAGATGAATTTTGCAAAGGACTGGTTTACAAGTTTGAAAGAGCCATCGTTTCTACTTCTGCCAATATTTCAGGAGAGTCTTCACCACAAAAATTTGAAGATATTTCTCCAAAAATTATTGAAAATGTAGATTTCATTTTGAAGAATCCTAAAGGAGAAAATAAAAATGTACAGCCTTCACAAATTGTGAAATTAGGGATTGGTGGTGACTTTAAATTCATCAGAAAATAAATTACATAGTGATTAGTCAATAGGGATGTTATAAGCTATAGGCATTAGGCAAAATATTTATTTAATTGAAAAAAGATAGTTTTATGCTTATTGCATACAGCTTAAAGCCTATAGCCCAAAGCAAGTAAAATCAAACAACATAATACAAAGGGTAATTTGTGAGCGGTCAGCCGCTGCGGTTTAAATGTAGTAATCACTAAATCACTCATTCATTAAATCGCTCAATTACTTAACAATATGAATTTCGCAGGAACTTTACATACAAATCCAATTTTTAAAATTGTGGCAGATGCCGCAAAAACCTTAAATGTACCAGCTTATGTAGTAGGTGGATTTGTGCGTGATTTGATATTAAACCGACCTTCCAAAGACATCGATATTGTTTGTGTAGGCTCGGGCATTGAATTAGCTGAATTGGTTGCCAAAAACTCTGGCAGAGAAGACACCTATCTTTCTGTTTTTAAGAATTTTGGCACAGCCATGATTAAATTAGACGATTGGGAAGTAGAATTTGTAGGAGCCAGAAGGGAATCCTATCAACGAGATTCACGCAAGCCCATCGTGGAAGATGGCACACTTGAGGACGACCAAAATCGCAGAGATTTCACGATTAATGCGATGGCGATTTCTTTAAACGAAAACAATTTCGGAGAATTAATCGACCCTTTTGATGGCTTGGCAGACATTCGCAGGAAAATCATCAAAACGCCTTTAGAGCCTAGCATTACTTTTTCAGATGACCCGCTCAGAATGATGCGTGCTATTCGTTTTGCTACGCAACTTAATTTCGATATTCATCCTGATACTTTTGATGCCCTTATCAAAGAAAAAGATAGAATAGATATTATCTCGAAAGAGCGTATTACGGATGAATTGAATAAAATCATTTTGGCTAAAAAACCATCTTACGGCTTTTTACTCTTAGATTCTTGCGGATTATTAGAGAAAATTTTCCCTGAGTTTGTCAAACTAAAAGGGGTAGAAACCGAAGAAGGCAAAGGACATAAAGATAATTTTTATCATACACTTCAAGTGTTAGACAATGCCTCTACTAAAACGGATGATTTATGGATTCGTTGGGCAGCCATTCTACATGATATTGCCAAACCTGCTACCAAGCGTTTTGATAAAAAAAGAGGGTGGACTTTCCACGGGCATGAAGAGATGGGTGCAAAATGGGTGAAAGGTATTTTCACCGAAATGCGTTTACCGTTGAATGAGAAAATGCGCTATGTAAAAAAATTAGTGCGTTTGCATTTACGCCCGATTGCTCTTTCAAAAGAAGCTATTACTGATTCTGCCCTCAGACGGTTACTATACGAAGCAGGTGAAGATTTAGAAGGCTTGATGATATTGTGCAGAGCAGATATTACTTCTAAAAATGGTGAGAAAGTAAAAAAATACCTCCGCAATTTCGATATCGTTGAACAGAAGCTAAAAGAAGTAGAAGAAAGCGACAAACTTCGTCAGTTTCAACCCGTAGTAACAGGGGAAATCATCATGGAATTGTTTGGGATTAAGCCCTCTAAAGAAGTAGGCATTATCAAAATAGCCGTTCGTGAAGCCATTTTAGAAGGACAAATTGAAAATACATTAGCATCGGGTATTCCATTTGTGTTGGAAGAAGGTGCTAAGTTGGGATTGGTGGCTGTTGAGAAAGAACAATAGCCACACAGCACCTTATAAACAAAGATAGCACTCATTACAAATTCAGATATATTGTTGAAAAAAAATCAGCAATGAACCAATCACACTCTCGACGCAAATTTCTCCAAACAACTGCTGCTTTGGCTGGAACAGCTTTATTAGTGCCAGATACGCTTTGGGCTAGTAAACCTTCTAAAAAGAATATTGGCCTACAATTGTATTCACTTCGTGATGACATGAAGAAAGACCCTCTTGCTACGCTGGAAGCGGTAAAGGAAATGGGGTATAAAAATGTAGAACACGCCAATTATGTTGACCATAAATTTTATGGATTTGAAGCAAAGGAATTTCGTAAAATTCTTGATGAATTAGATTTATCTATGCGAAGTGGTCACGTAGTGATGAAAGGGGAAGATTGGGATGCTTCAAAGCAAGATTTTACAGATTCTTGGAAACAAACGGTAGAGGATGCGGCTATTTTGGGACAAAAATATTTAATTAGTCCTTGGCTAGATATTAGCCTCCGCCGAAACTTTGAAGATTGTAAACGCTTTATGGAGGTATTTAATAAAGCAGGCGAGCTTTGTCAGAAATCGGGTGTGAAGTTCGGGTATCATAATCATGACTTTGAATTTAGTCTTCGTTTAACAAGTGTAAAAGTGTACGATATCATTATGCAGTATACCGACCCTAAATTGGTTTGTCAACAATTAGATATTGGTAATATGTATGGCGGAGGTGCTCGTCCGATGGAATTATTAAAACAATATCCAGGACGTTTTGAACTCCTACACGTAAAAGATGAAGTAAAAGGCGAAAAAGAACCTTGGGAAAGCTCGATGCTTGGCAAAGGCGTAATGAATGTAGCCGAAGTATTAAAGTTAGCTGCTAAAATCGGTGGAACGACTGAATATATTATAGAACAAGAATCCTATCAAGGGCATACTCCAAAGGAATCTATGAAGTATGATTTGGAATGGATTAAGAAAGTGCAGTTTTAATAGAGCTTATGAGTTAAAAGTTGATGAGTTTAGTGTTTATGAGTTGAAACAGTATTTGTTTGCTCATAAATGCTAGACTCATATTTTTTAGGTATTATCAAAAATAAGAAATGTTAAGTATTTGACAATTATTTAAAGTAATAATTGGTTTGTTTACTTTAATATTAAAGAAAAAAACACAAACATGTCTATATTTACGAGTTGTGTGGCATTTTAAAGATTGATACCTCGAATGATAATTGAAGCAGAAATAATAAGCCTACCCTCTTCAGGAGAATACAGTGAAAGAATTTACGACAATAAAAGTTCGTGGAATTCTCAAAGTTGGACTTTCATAAAGTTCACTAATGAAAACTATTCAGAATGGTGCGGACAATTTCGAGGCTTTCCTAAACAAGTTGCTATTTCGACAGTTAGAGACATTGTTTTAGTTTTAACTTCAGACTATTTATATCAGCTTGACAGAGAAACAGGAGACTTAACAGAGTTAGAAGATCAGTCGCAATATCAAAATTTAACTGTTACACCAAATGGAGATTTTATACTTGCAGACTATTATCATTTTGAAAAAGTTACGACAAGCATAAACCATAAAGAACTTATTAAAAGTCTAATTCAAATGGACATGATTGAGTTTAAAAATTGGGATAATTCAAAACTTGAATTTACTTGTGACGATTTTTTAAATTGTAATAAACACGTAACAATGACATACAATAGCCAAACTAACAAAATTGAAATTAAGAACAGCTAAAAAATATTTAATATAAAGAGCTTGCATTTATTATTAAATTAAAGATACGGCAGAAGTACTTCTATGAGACATTTCTGAAAGGTTCAACATTAGAAATTCTATTGAACTTTAGCGCTAAAAAATCTACCGCATCCCCAAGTTAAAAACCATTGTACAACCTCATAAACTCCAAACAAAATTAATCTATGAAGAAAATCTTAATTTTAGTTTTTATTGCCATCATTACAATTGGTTTAGTCTATGCCTTAGTTTACTATATGGGGATGAAGGGCTTTTCATTCGCGTTCGCGCTGAACTTCTTGTTGATGGCATGCGTACTTTCTTTTACAGAAGCATTGAAAAGCGAACTAAATTATCCGTATTTTAATGAAAAGTCTTGGGAAAAGAGAGGGAAAATATATGAGTCTCTTGGAGTAAATTTTTATAGAAAATTATTAGTTGGGATTGGTTGGGAAAAGCTGAACAAAAAAACCAAACCAGTAGAAAAGAATATAACAGCGCTAATGAACCTACATTATCGAACAAAACAAGATGAATTAGGACACACAATTATTATGTTGATAGTACTAGGATTTAATATTTTCGTAGCATTCAAATTTGGGTTTCTCAAATCGTTGTCACTACTAATATTAAATATCATACTGAATATATATCCTATTTTTCTTCAACGATACAACCGACCAAGAATAGCAAGAGCCATCAAATTAATTAACCGCAGATAATAAGTTTATGAGCTTATGAGTTGAAGGTTTATGAGAGAACAAATACACTTTTGACTCATAAACTTTCAACTCATAACCCCTATTATTTTTTACATCCGTGGCTGGTCTTCCGAACAGCAATGGTCAGGAGACCAGCCACGGAAACAAATACAGTTTTAACTCATAAACCTTCAACTCATAAACTTTCAACTCATACCCACTATTACTTTTTCCCTCGAACTGCCTGAGCAATAGCTACCCATTTTTCCTCAGACACTTCGTTTAAATCTGAAAATTCCCCTGCTCCCATTAACCATTCTCCGCCATCTATCGTGATTACTTCGCCATTAATATAGGCCGAAAATTCTGACATTAAATAGGCAGCCAAATTAGCTAGCTCTTGGTGTTCTCCTACTCTTTTTAATGGAATCCTATTTTCGGGTGCTAACTTGCTTGCCAATTCTTCTCCCATGGCTTCGGCAGGGAAAAGTCGTTCCCATGCCCCTTGTGTTGGAAATGGTCCTGGAGCAATAGCATTAAAACGAATACCATACTTTGCCCCCCACTCTACTGCCAAAGAACGTGTTAATGCCAAAACGCCTGCTTTTGCTGTTGCCGATGGCACTACGTAAGCTGAGCCCGTCCAAGCATAAGTAGTCACAATAGACATTACTGTTCCTTTTATTTTTTGTTCTATCCAATATTTGCCGACAGCTAAACTAAAATTATAAGAACCTTTCAATACAATATCCACAACAATATCAAATGCTTTATGTGATAGCTTTTCAGTAGGGCTAATAAAATTGCCAGCAGCATTATTCACCAAGCCATGTACTGCACCAAAGTATTCTACTGAGGTTTTCAGTACATTTTCTACTTCTTCATAATTGCGCGCATCACAGGCTATGGCTAATACTTTGCCTCCTGTTTCAGCTATTAGTTCTGCTGCGGTTTCATCCAATACTGCTTTCTTGCGTGAAGCAATCACCACATTGGCGCCAAGTTCTAAAAAATATTTCGACATCGACCGTCCTAGCCCTGTTCCTCCTCCTGTTACAATAATCGTTTTTCCTCTCAGGGCTCCATCCCTTAGCATTGGTTCATTAAAATTCATAACAATAGATTTTATACAATTTCAAGATAAAATATAATGCAATATGAATTAAATAATATTATTATGCAAGCATACCATTTTAATTTAGCATGATAAATAAAAAAAGCTTCCCAAGCATTCTTGAATAGAATACTTGGGAAGCTTTTAATAGTCCTTTAGTAAAAGGCTTGGAAAGATTATTTTCCAGCTACTAAAGTAACATCTAAGTTGAATACATCGTCGATAGCTTTGTCACCGATTGATTCAAAGAATTTTTTAGAACCATATTTCACGTTGAAATCTGTTCTGTCAACTGGAATAGAAGCCGTTGCAGTAACTTTTCCACCAGCAGAAGTAATTTTTGCAGGGAAAGTGATAGATTTTGTTACACCGTGTAAAGTTAAATCACCTGTGATATTCGCACCAGCAACTTTAGTGATTTTGAAAGTAGATGTTGGGAATTTTTCTACTTCGAAGAAATCACCTGTTGTAATGTGACCAATGAATTTTTTGTTGTATTCAGCATCTGTAATATCAGTACATACGATAGATTTCATATCGATTACAAAAGTACCACCAGTTACTTTAGCACCTGAAGTTAATAATGAACCTGAAGAGATACCTACAGTTCCTTCGTGCTGACCTGTTACTTTTTTAGCTAACCAGTGAATTTTGCTAGCTTTAGTGTCTACTGGTAAAGCTGTTTCTTTTTTACCGTTGTTTGGAGTACCTGCAACTGCTACATTTACTAATAAAGCTGCTGCGAAAATGCTAAGAATAGATTTGATAGATTTCATTACTTTGATTTTTATTTAATTATTATTTATTACTTTTTTATTGTTCTGATTCTGGTGGCGATTGTCTTAATTTATCTAATAAATCGCTTAATTGTAGGGCTTCGCTTTCGGTTAAACCATACATTTGTTGCTCCCATTGTTTTTGCAAAATATCTAATTCTGCCAATAGGTCTAAACCTTTTTGAGTGATAAGAATATCAACCGCACGACGGTCATTCGGGCATTCACGCCTTATTACCATCTCTTTTAATAAAAGCTTATCAACTAACCTAGAAGCATTAGACATCTTATCAAGCATTCTTTCTATAATGCCTATTACGGTGATAGGCTCTGGATAGTGCCCTCTCAAAATTCTAAGCACATTATACTGCTGAAGTGTTAAATCATAAGGTTTAAAAACTTCCATTTGCAGCGTTGACAGCCAATTGTTCGTATAAACAATATTGACCATTGCTTTGGCATGGGCTGATTTAAAGCTTGCTTGTTTTATGTCTTTTTCGATGCTCATAATTTTAATACGCTACAAATTTAATGTAAAAACATTTAATGTTAATACATTTATTTGTTAATTTTTTGTTAATATATTTAAATTGCTGAATTTCAACCAATTAAAAAATACTATTACGCCGATTTTCTCATTTTATTAAGTAAATCGTGTAGATTATTAATCTCATCTTTGCTTAGTCTGGAATAATTCCCCTCCCATTCAGCCACCTTTTGGTCTAATTCGTCTATCAATAATAAGCCTTTATCCGTAATCGCTACATCCATCGACCGCTTATCCGTTTTAGAACGTACTTTTAAAACCAATCCTTTTTCAATTAATTTATCTACCAAACGAGAACCGTTCGACATTTTATTTAGCATTCGCTCGATGATAAAATTTACTGAAACAGGATTTGGCGAACTTTCAAGAAGGATTTTTAACACAAAATATTGTTTGTCTGATAAATTATATGACTTTAAAAGTTGTGAATAGTGATTAAGCAACCAACTATCTGTGTACATCAAATTCACAGCAACTTTTTCATAAACATTCTTAAATGACTTCTGTTTAATGTCTTTTTCAATGGACATAGGCAAATGTATTATTTTAATTTATAGGATATTTTTTCATTGTTTAAAAAAACGTAAGCTAACTTGATATTGTTTCAACAATACGTTAAAAGTTAGTTAACGGTCATTTTTATTATTTAAATGGAACTATCTCGGGTGCAGAAATATCAAAATCTTTCAATCTGAGGTTATAAGTCGTATTAAACGACGCATCTAATAAATTAACATTCGGCAAATTGGGGAAGTATGAAAACTTTATTTGGAACGTATTAAATGTTAGATTTTCATTCCTTAATCGTATACCAATGCCAATACTGGTATAAGGCGTTTTGTTAAGCAAAAACTGGTTTTTAGGATTAATAAAAGCAAAATCTGTTTGGAAAAAAGGAGCAATCCTAAATCCAACAAAGTTTAGCCTTGAAAAAAATACTATTTGATAACCTATACCCAGTTTTTTTGTTCCCCACAGCTTATCACTATTTACATCCAAAATACCATTTTCGCGGTTAATATTGACGAACTCACCTGTATAGCGGTCTGTACCAAAGGCATATTTTATGTTGACAAAATGCCTAATCTGAGTGCGTCTTCTAAAGGCATGAAGGGTACTAAAATAGTTAGATTCTATACTCAAACCTGTTGTGCCATTAGAATATCCCCCAAAATTCACTAATCCATAAAGATAACCCGCCTTACCAATGTACTCTCCCTTGGCTAATTTCAATCCCGCATACATCCTACTCCCGTATGCGTCTGAATTTTCTAAGCCAGTTACAAAAGTGGCTAAGGATCCATAAGGGACGTCTTCTGTTAATCCAAAACCATAAATCAAAATATCTCTTTTATATTTTCTGTTTGAAAAACCTATGCCAATTAAATAATCAGTATGGTTTCTAAATAACTGATTGGTATCAGCAGTTACTATGGGGCGTTTATCAAACCTGACATCACTAAATCGAAGTCCGACTACAAACCTAGAACGATTGTCTTTCCCTTTGTTCAAAAAATTAACTTTGAAGGCCCTGGCTAGCCAAAAATCTACAAAATTCTTTTGTATCGGAAAAGTGTAATAGGTGGTATCGTTAAGTAGATAAGTTGTGCCATCATACCCTCTGAAGGTGGTCAAATCATTATCGTCTTTACTTACTACAAAACCACCAGCTACTTTCATTTCTGGAGTAAGAAAAGGACGGTAGAATCGAAGGGCATAGTGAGCAACATCTCTTTTGAGCTCGAGTTCGGCCTGACCAGTAATAAACGAACGACCAATATATGGAATAGTATAAATGCTGGCATATTCCAAAGCAGGACGCCGCTGGGTATTCAAAAAAAATGTATTGCTCCATGAATGCCCTATTCCTCTAAAATTAACCTGACGTACCCTGAGTGTATAATTTTGAAAACCATTTATCTCTCCGTCAGCCAAAAATGACCAAACATCTTGGGTAAGCACCAGTAAATCTACTAAATTAGGAAACTCTGGGTCAGGAATAATCAATATTCTGGCATCATGCAAAATAGCACTTTGACGCATCACCCTTTCGTTGTCTCGTAGTCTATCTGCATCAATAATATCGCCCACATTAAACATCAAAAACGATTTCCTGATGACACTCTCCTGCGTGTTGACATGTAATGAACTCAGAAATTTATCTAAGCCTTGGGCTTTTCTGGCAGTATCGGCGATACTTTCTCCAAAAACTTTCAAACGCTTCACATATATTTTGCGAATTACCCTTCCTTCATATTGTGTATAAGGGTCTTCGTCAATTTTTACTACTTCTTGCCCTTGGTTGTTTACATTATAAACATCTCTAAACAAAAACCCGTGAATTTCTCTGAGTATTTTATTTTTTGAAAATCTTTTTTTCAGATTGGCATACGTGAT
The DNA here is from genome assembly GCF_059416265.1 of Arcicella sp. GW821-FHT09D11. Lineage (NCBI taxonomy): Bacteria > Pseudomonadati > Bacteroidota > Cytophagia > Cytophagales > Flectobacillaceae > Arcicella > Arcicella sp. GW821-FHT09D11. The sequence continues at coordinate 446,722 of NZ_JBWKOV010000003.1, forward strand.
GCTATCCTTAGCAGACTTCATACTGACAGAAACTGGTATTATTTTAGCGGGTACGGGTATCTCTGGAGGAGCTTGTTTCAGAAGTGAGTCTAGGTTTTGTGCAATTAGATTGATGGGAGTAATAAAAAGCAAAAGCATCATGAAGAAAAGAAACTTCATGAATTGATTCACTGAATTTAAGTAAATTTGTCGAGCTTTATTCATTACTTTTTAATTTCCCAAAAGAAAAAATGCTTCAATTAACTAAACCACTTATGCTGGCATCAAACTCGCCACGTCGCCAACAATTATTACGTGACGCTGGTTTTGAGTTTACAGTAAGGGTAAAAGATACCAACGAGGATTTCCCAGCTACCATGCCTCCTACTGAAGTTCCTGCTTTTTTAGCATTAAAAAAAGCGGAGGCTTTCAGACAAGAACTCGATAATCAGATTATCCTTACAGCCGATACTATCGTTGTTGTGGATGATGAAATCCTAAATAAACCCCAAGATGCTACCGAAGCAAGCTTGATGCTTAAAAAATTATCTGGCCGACAGCACCAAGTAATCACTGGCGTTTGTGTAATGACAAAGGAAAGTACACAAAATTTCATTGATGTTGCTAATGTTTTCTTCCGTGAGTTAACGAACCAAGAAATTGAATATTACATTAAAACCTGTAAGCCTTTCGATAAAGCAGGTGCCTATGGTGTTCAAGATTTTATTGGTATGGTTGGTATTCCGCGCATGGAAGGCTCATATTTTACCGTAATGGGCTTACCTGTCCATCGTGTTTATGATGCCCTTAAACCTTTCTTTGTAATTGACTAAAATTTCGTACCAGCATTTACCTAGTTTCTGATTCTACAAAACGCTTTTTTGATAGAATCAGAAGCTAAAAGCTTATACAATAGCACATTCCCTTGCTGACCTTCGCAACATAATACTATTTATCAAAAAAATATTTCTACAATATACCTGTATAGCACTCTTCCCGACTACTCATCTATTTCTATTACCTTAGCATTTCCATTAACCAATCTTTTGTAAATATCATGAAAAAAATAATTTTACTATTCACCTTATGCTGGGTGACTAACCTTTGCTCGTTGGCACAGGTCGTCACCACAACGCCAGCATTACCTAATGGAGACCAAGACGTTACACTCATCTTCGACCTCAAACTAGCTAAAGATTCACGTGCAAAAGCATTATTAGGAAAAACATCCGACGTTTATTTATGGTCGGGTGCAGGTACAACCGATACGGGCGATGCCTTCCAGTATCAACCCAGTGGACAAACCAATTTTGCACTTCCTTTTGAAAAGGGCAAAATGACATCACTAGGAAATGATGTGTGGAGTATCAAACTAAAACCTAGAGATTATTTTGCTGTACCCACTGCTTTAACCATCAAACGCTTAGGAGTACTTTTAAAAAGTGGTGATGGTAAAGCTCAAACAGAAGATTTAATCGTAACGATGTACGATACAAAGCTAAATGTAGCTTTTATTAAACCCCAAGAAAAATCATTTTTTGCTACTGCTGGAAGCACTATTCCAATTTTAGCGGTAGCCTCTAAAAAAGCCACTTTGAATTTAAGTATTAATAATACGAATGTTTTAACAATGATTGACAAAGATTCTTTAACGTATTCGCTTAATGTTGGTAATGTTTCTGGCGAAAGTCAAACAGTAAAATTTACAGCTACTACTACAAGTGAAACTTCAACCACTGAATTTACCATTATAGTAAAACCAACGCCTAAGACTGAAATCCTACCTTCAGGGTTTAAAAATGGTATTAATTATATTTCCGATACAAAGGTTGCGTTAGTACTTTTTGCGCCTAAAAAAGATTTTGTTTATCTCATCGGTGATTTTAACCAATGGAAAACTGATGCTAAATACCTAATGAAACGTACTCCCGATGGGAATACTTATTGGCTAGAAGTTGAAGGTTTAAACAAAGGTGAAGAATATGCTTTTCAGTATTTGGTAAACGGTACACTAGCAGTGGGGGACCCTTATGCTGAAAAAATACTTGACCCAAACAACGACCAATATATTTCAAGTACTACTTATCCTAATCTGAAAAAACTTCCTGATGCTGTAAAAAGCATCGCCTCTGTTTTTCAGACTGGGCAAAGTGTATATCCGTGGAAAACTACTACCTTCAAACGTCCTTCACAGGATAATCTAATCGTATACGAATTACATATTCGTGATTTTGATGTAGATGGTTCCTACAAAAATGCTATTAATAGAATTCCTTATCTTAAAACATTAGGCATCAATTGTATTGAATTAATGCCTGTGAATGAGTTCTCGGGGAATGACTCTTGGGGCTATAATCCAATTTATTACTTTGCCCCTGACAAAGCATACGGTACTAAAGAGGATTTAAAAAAATTCATTGATACTTGTCACGAAAATGGCATTGCCGTCGTGCTTGATATTGTGTTCAATCAGGCTGATTATGAATTTCCTTATGTAAAAATGTATTGGGATGGTACACAACCATCAACGGATTCGCCTTTTTTCAATCAGCAAGCTACGCACCCATTCAGCGTGTTTTTTGATTTTAATCATGAAAGCAACAATACCAAAGATTATGTGAATCGTGCCAATGAGTTTTGGTTGAAAGAATATAAAATTGATGGATATAGGGTTGACTTAGCCAAAGGCTTTACTCAAAAAAGCTCTTCAAATGATAGTCAGTTCAGGGTTTATGACCAAAGTAGGGTTGATATTATCAAGGGGTATTATGATAATATCAGAAGTTTTGACAAAGATGCCTATTTCATTTTAGAATTATTTTCGGAAGACAAAGAAGAACAAACCTTTACCGATTTGGGGATGATGGTTTGGACAAACTTGAATGGCGATTTTAGAAATGCTGTAAAAGGTAATGCTAGTGATTTCACCCGACTTTCATACAAAGCTCATGGCTTCAAAAATCCTGGGGCTATTGGTTATATGGAAAGTCACGATGAAGAAAGAGTGGCTTATGATGCTTTGAAAAACAGCAAAGCAATCTTTAGTGTGGCTACTGTGATGGAAAGAACGAAAGCTGCAGCGGCCATGTTTTTTGCGATACCAGGGCCAAAAATGATTTGGCAATTTGGGGAATTAGGCTACGATGTTTCAATCGACCAAAATGGTAGAACAGGCAAAAAGCCTATTCACTGGGAATATAAGGATGATGCCGATAGGTTAAAACTTTACAAAGTGTTTTCTGAACTAATTAAATTAAAGACCACTCAAGCAATATTTAAAAGTACAGATACACAAACGGATTTGGGTAATACGGTAAAAAAAATTATCTTAAATTCAACTACTCAGCAAGTAATAATTGTGGGCAATTTTGATTTAGAACAGAAAACAATTACGGATATTTTCCCAAATACAGGCAAATGGTATGACTTCTTTAGCAATGCTGAAATTAATGTAAGCGACTTAAAAGCAAAATACCCGTTTGCTCCTGGTCAATTTCATGTATTGAGCACTACTGCCTTTCCTCAACCAGAAGCAAATTTGGTTCCTTGGAAGTTAGAACAAGAAAGAGTGTTGGCAAGTGAACAAGAATTGGACGCGGATATAAAAATATATCCTAACCCAAGTGAAGAAATCATCAATATTGAAGTGAACGGAAATCAAAGGGAAAATCTAGTATTCAAGATTCATGATTTGATGGGAAGAACGATTTTTGAAAGTGAGCAAAAAGATGCAAGTAAGCCTTATACAATAGATGTGCATAAGTTTCAACAGGGTATTTATTTGTTGAATGTGACGCAGGGACAAAAACAATTTAACCAGAAGTTTATTAAGAAATAGACTTCTGGTTGCTTATTTGGTAGTTTATAAAAAACTGGCTTCCTAACAAGCAAATATGCGGATTAGGAAGCCAGTTTTTGTGTAAGCTATATTATCAACTTTCTTTCTTCTGAACCATATTCTGAATAATAGACAGCGCGATATACATTAAAATAATGATAGGAACTGCTACAAACTTCAGTAAGATGATTAGTAAGATGGAGAGAATCAAAAAGATATATTTGATTTGATTTGATTTCCATCCAAAATCCTTGAATTTCAAGGCAAACAATGGTAATTCAGCAACCAATAGATAAGACATCACGATTGAATAGATAATCAAAACATTATAATTGATAAAAATCGATTTGTATTCGGGCTGATAGATGGCGATTAATGGTAAAGCTGCTACTACCAATCCATTTGCAGGCGTGGGTACGCCAATAAAAGAATCACTTTGACGAGTATCAACATTAAATCTAGCCAAACGCAAAGCCGAGAATACAGCCAGTGACAATGCTATATAAGGTTTATGAAAACCAAAAAGCCCCGTAGTACAGAATCCATCGCAACTACCCTCTATCAAATGTAGCATGATAAATGCAGGCAAGGCACCGAAACTAACCATATCTGCTAGAGAATCTAATTCTTTTCCGATAGGTGAAGTTACGTGTAATAATCTAGCGACAAAACCATCGAACCAATCGCACACCAATGCGATACACATTAAATAAGAAGCTATTTCTAAATTACCGTCAAAAACATTTAAAATGCCAAAGCATCCGCAGAGTAAATTGGCACAAGTTAGTGTGTTAGGAATGTGTTTTTTAATTTCAATCATTAGTTATTCGAATGAGAAGTGGTTTTTACAGTTTGATAAATGGATTATTTACTTTTTCGTATCCAATAGTGGTGGTCTCTCCATGTCCTGGGTAAATAACCATATCATCATCAAGGGTGTAAAGTTTGATTCTAATACTTTTTTCTAACGCTTCAAAACTAGATAAAGGGAAGTCGGTTCTGCCGATGCTTCCTTTGAATAGCACATCTCCACTTACACAAATCTTCTGGGCTTTATTTAAAAAGGCTACATGACCAGGAGCATGCCCCGGCACAAAAATTACTTCTAACGTAGACTTTCCGAAAGTAATGATATCTCCTTCTTCAATAAAAACATCTACCGTGGAAGCCTCATAGTTTGGAAAGCCATAATATTCAGCTCTACTTTCAACATTTGATAAGACAGGTAAATCTTCTTTATGCAAATGCAATTTCACGCCATAGGTTCTTTTGATAAACTCATTGCCAAGTACATGGTCAATATGAGCATGCGTATTGAGCAAATGAACCACCTTTAAACCTTGGTCTTCGATATAGTTCTTTAAAGCACTGCGTTCTTCATACACATGACAGCCTGGGTCAATAATGACACATTCTTTGCTTTCGTCAAAAAGAACATAAGTATTTTCGCCAAAAGGGTTAAATCTGAATGTCTGTACCTGAATCATTTTATATTGTAATTAGTAAAGTTAAAGAGTGCACAAAGATGAAGATAAATACTCGAATTTTTAAATTGACAATAAAAACATCGTCGGTTTTTTGTGCAAATCAGGTTTCTGTTTTTTCCAGTCAGCAATTGATTTTGTGTGAATAAACTCATCAGAACCAGTTACATTACAGGCAATACATAAGAATGTATTTGGGGCCAGACTACTTAGCAAGTCATCCAAAAGTTGATTATTCCGAAAGGGCGTTTCCATAAAAATCTGAGTTTGTCCTTTCTTAGAGTCGTTCTCCAATACTTTTATTTTTTTACTTCTTTCTACCTTATCAATGGGCAAGTAGCCATGAAAAACAAACGATTGTCCTGAAAAACCAGAGGCCATCAGTCCCAATAAAATAGACGAAGGCCCCACTAAGGGTACCACTTTCATGCCTAACTGATGGGCTATTTGTACAGCCAAAGCACCAGGGTCGGCCACTCCTGGACAACCAGCTTCTGAAACAACCCCAATAGATTTACCCGCTGGAATTGCTTTAAAATATTGCTTTATTTTAGCAAGCGGCGTATCCTTGTCTAATTCAAAAAAATGAAGCTGGTCAATTACTTTCCCTACTTTCAACTCACTGATAAAACGGCGAGTTGTACGAATATTTTCAACAAAATAATAATCTGTCTCTTTGATTACCTCCTTTATTTGAGGCGAAAGCACAGATTCAGACGTATCAGGCGCAAGTATTGAAGGAATTAAAAAAAGCATTTTAAGTACGATTTGTATGTTATAAATTATGAATTTACAAATCGAGAAACGATTTCAATAAATTCCTGTGGCTTATCGGCTTGTACCCAATGCCCTGCTCCTTCAATGCTTTGTATTTCATAATTTGGGAACAATTCCCAGATTTTACGCTCATCCTCAGGCTGAATATAATGAGATTCCGCACCACGCAAAAATAATACTGGCTGTTGTACAGTGTGTTCATTTTCAAGCTCATGCCCTACTACATCAATATTTTTGGCAATCACAAGCACATTAATACGCCAGTCAAATTCATTATTTTTTTCAGGATTTCTCCAAAGATTTTTCAATAAAAACTGACGTACTCCTTCGCTTTCTTCAAAGCGTTTTAGAGTTTCGTTGGCTTCCGTTCTACTTTTAAGCGTTTTCAAATCTACGGCAGCCAACCCTTGTAAAATCATAGAATGGTGTACAGGGTAAAATTTAGGAGCAATATCTACCACCACCATCTTAGCAAATGCCTCAGGATAATTCATGGCAAACTGCATGACGGTCTTCCCTCCCATCGAATGCCCGATTAAAATGGGGTTTTCGATGCTGTTTTCGTCTATAAATTCTTTTAAATCATCAGCCATTACTTTATAATTGAACTCCTCACTTCTAGGCGACTGACCATGATTTCGTTGGTCAAGCATGTATACAGTAAAATGCTCTCCGAGTACCTTTCCTATGGTAAGCCAATTATCAGACGAACCAAAAATACCATGTAAAATGATGATTGTTGTAGGGCTATCTCCTGATTTTCTAAAAAATAATTTCATTTAAATTGTTTAATTTCCCAAAATTTCTAAAAGTATTATTTATTACACTTAATATAGCTAAACCTTTAAATTTGGTAATTAATTTTATAGTTTCTGATAATTATAATTTCTATATTATTTGAGACTAAAACATTTTTTTGATAATTTTAGTTATCTCAAATAAAGTATTGATAAATTGCTTTTTCAAAGTTCCTCTTTCTTTTCCAATATTACAAATCGCTCTCAAAGTCATTTTAGGGCAAATTTATCCATCTAATATCCTTTTAGAGGGTCTCCAAAAACAACATTTAACATATAAATAATAATATTACTTATATTGTATAATCTTAAAAAAATACTAAACTAATAGAGTTTTCTCTCACTTGTATTGTATTTAAAACAATATCATAAATAAAATAAAACACAAATAAACTTTTCAAATATTTAATTGCACTATATCTATAAATCAAGCAATTAGGGCAATCTTGTTTACAGTTTCTTAATAGTAGTATATTGTTCATACTAAAAAAAAGTTGTTATTTTGCATTCAAATTCACCAATTCAAATTCTAACTAAATTCCAAATTTTCAACATGAAAAAATTCTTTACAACAAAGGTAGTTTTCGGTTTCTTACTGATTTTTACTGCTTTTTTTTCAGGAAATACTTTTGGTCAAGTAACAAGCTCACAAATTACGGGTATCGTTACGGATGACAAAGGTTCTGGGCTTCCAGGAGCTACAGTAATTGCTGTCCATACTCCTTCTGGTACTCGCTACGGAGTAATCACAAATGCTGCTGGTCGTTATACCTTGCCAGCCGTTCGTGTGGGTGGTCCTTACACAGTTAAAGCTTCTTTTGTTGGTTTTAAAGACCAAATCCAAGAAGACGTTAGCGCTAACTTAGGAGCTGCATCAAATGTAAATTTCAAATTAGCTGAAACAGAAAATGTACTTAATGAAGTAAAGGTAACTGGTAGTCGTTCTGATATCATGTCTTCAAACCGTACAGGTGCGGCAGCTTCATTTGGAACAAACACTATCAACAGCCTTCCAACTATCGGCCGTACTATCAGTGATATTACTAAGTACAACGCTTATAGCAATGGTCGTTCTTTCGCTGGTCAAGATAGCCGTTTCAATAACTTTACGATTGATGGTTCTGTATTCAACAACGGTTTTGGTTTAGGTAGTTCTGCACAAGCGGGTGGTCGTACTGGTACAACTGCTGTTTCTTTAGACGCTATCGAACAGGTACAAGTAAACATTGCACCTTTTGACGTTCGTCAGTCTGGTTTTGCTGGAGCAGGTATCAACGCCGTTACGCGTTCAGGTACAAACGAATTCACAGGTTCAGCTTATCACATTTTCAGAAATAGTGATTTAGTAGGAAAGAAAGCTGATGGAAGAAAATTATCAACTGTTAACATCGATGAAAAAACGTATGGTTTCCGTGTTGGTGGTCCAATCATCAAAGATAAATTATTTTTCTTTGCTAACTACGAGCAATTTAAAAGCTCAAACCCTGCTTTAGACTGGGTAGCTAACCGTCCAGGTGCTACAGGAGGTAACGTATCTCGTGTATTAGCTTCAGATATTGAAGATTTAGGAAATTTCATGAGAACTAACTTCGGTTATGAAATTGGTGCAATTGATGGTTTCAACAATGAAGTAAACAGTAAAAAAGGTTTGTTACGTTTAGATTATAACATTAATAACAACCATAAATTAAGTGTTCGTTATTCTCACCACGATTCTGAAACTGGTTCAATCATCAGTAACAGTAACAGTAGTAGTACTGCTGGTAATGGTAACCGTACAAACTCTTCTTTGGCTTTGTCTCCACAAAATTCAGGATATAAAATTCAAGATAACACTCGTTCAATCGTTGCTGAATTAAGTTCAACATTCAACAGTAAGTTTGCCAATAGCTTCATCGCTACATACAACAAACAAATTGAAGACAGAGCTCAAGTATCTCTTTTCCCAACAGTTGATATTTTGAAAGATGGTTCTACTTATACTACAATGGGTATGGATCCATTTACGCCAAATAACAAATTGAATTATTCAACGTTAAACTTCACGGATAATTTAAGTTACTTCGCAGGTGCACACACATTCACATTAGGTCTAAGCTACGAATACTTTACTTCTAATAACGTATTCTTCCCTTCTTCAAACGGTGTTTGGGTATTCAACTCAATTGCTGATTTCAAAACTGCCGCTTTAGCTTACAAAGCTAACCCTGCTTTAACGGTTTCTCCAGTTACAATCAACCGTTTCAACTATCGTTATTCATTATTACCTGACGGAGTAGAACCTCTTCAAACATTGAAAGTTTCTAACTACGCTGCTTATATCCAAGATGAATTCCAAGTGAACGATAAATTAAAAGTTACTGGTGGTCTTCGTTTTGATATCTTTAGTTATGATAACTCAACATCTGAGGCATTCTATAACCCAGTTGTTGGTGCTTTGACTTACAAAGACGAAAATAATAATAATTTAAGAGTAAACACTGGTGCTTTCCCAACTGCTAAAGTATTAGTTTCTCCAAGAATTGGTTTCAATTATGATGTTAAAGGAGATAGATCTGTTCAAGTAAGAGGTGGTACTGGTATTTTCGTATCTCGTATTCCTCAAGTATTGGTATCAAACCAATTGGGTAACAACGGTGTGAATACTGCTGTAATTAACCAAACTGCTACAACAGCTTATCCATTTACATTGAATCCTACAGTTTACAAGCCAGCTACAACAGACATCACTAAATTGCCTGCTTACGTTGTAAACGCTTCAACAGAAGATTTGAAAAACCCAATGATTTGGAAATCAAACCTTGCAATTGATTATAAATTGCCATTTGGTTTAATCGGTACTTTAGAAGCTCTTTATAACAAAAACATCAATGCTTTACGTTATATCGATGCTAACTTAAAAGGTGCTTCTGCTAAATTTGACGGTGCTGATGCTCGTGGCCGTTTCCCTGCTTCTGGTCTTTCTGGTACAGCAGTAAACACTGCTCGTTATTATAACGCTGCTACTACAAACGTATTCGTATTAACAAATACTAACAAAGGTGAATCTTATTCATTCACTGCTAAAATTGAAAAACCAACTGTTAATGGTTTAGGTGGTATGTTAGGTTATACGTATGCTGTTGCTAAAGATATCCAATCGGTAGGTAGTACAGTACAAGCAAACATTCCTACAGTAGACGGACAAAATTATTTGACAGCTTCTTATTCAGATAACGACTTACGTCACCGTTTTGTAGGTTATGTAAATTACCGTATCAACTATGGTGGTGAATTTGGTGGATCAACAATGTTTACGTTAGGTGCTGTTTCTAACAGTGGTTTCAAACAATCATATACATTCGGTAGTGATTTCAACGGAGATGGTCAAATCAACGACTTAATCTATGTTCCTAACAAAGCTTCTGATTTAAGCTTTATTCCATTAACAGTGGGTACTGGTGCAACAGCTAAAACATATACTGCTGCTGAACAAGCTACAGCGTTTGATGCTTATATCGAAGGTAACCCATACTTGAAAACTCGTCGTGGACAATATGCAGAACGTAACGGTGGTTATTCTCCATGGTTAACACGTTTTGACTTCACAGTTGAACAGGATTTCTATGTTAAAACATCTGCTAAAGGAAAGAAAAACACTATCCGTTTACGTGCTGATATCTTAAACATTGGTAACTTATTAAACAATGCTTGGGGTGTAGGTAATGTTTCAACAAGCAGTAACCCATTGAACGTAACTATCAGTTCTACTGGTGTACCAACATATAGAATCGGAACACAAGTTATTCAAGATGCTGATGGCAACAACCAAACAATCTTATTACGTGATTCATTTGTAAAAAGTATCACAGTTGATAACGTTTGGCAAATGCAGTTGGGTATCCGTTATATCTTCAACTAATACTTGAAAGATATCATAAACAAAAAAGCTCAGAGAGATTCTCTGAGCTTTTTTGTTTATGATCAATACTGCTTAATAGATAATAATACTAATGTACAGGCCTCTTCTACAATTACTCCCTGTTTCTGAGCCATTTCTTCAAAGGCATCATTTTCTGTACCTGGATTAAAAATAATTCTTCTTGGTTTTAACCCTAATAAATAATCATATAAATTTGGCTGATTTCTGGGTGCTACATACATCGTGATGGTATCAATATCTTCAAGAGGTAACTGATCCGTTTTTATGGTGTGTCCAGCAATCTGCCCCTTCTCCTTTCCCAATAATTCTACTTCATGACCGTTCGCCAATAACATTTGGGTGGCTTTAAATGAATATCTTCCGGGGTTGCTCGATGCTCCTACTACTAATGTTTTCATAACTGTATCAATTTTTCAATAATTTATTTTACTTTTAAACATTTTTCTGATGGCTTTTAGTTCTTTAGAAAATTCAAGACCATTTTTATACAACATATAATCTATGCACATTCCTGATTCTTATGATGAATTGAGTCAATTCTGGACGAATCATCAACAAGAGGCTATCTTGGCATACACAAGCCAAAAAGATTCTTTTATTGTAGGGCTACTGCCTGAACAATCAATATCCATGCCTGCTATTCAATTATTTTATATTTTAGAAAAACGTTTCGGTCAGGCAGCATTATATCAAGCACTCAATACGTCGTTCACCGTTCAAAGCCCAATTGCTCATCACACAGATACTACATGGATAAAAACCGTCAACATGGTGGGCATCAATGTTCGTACCATTAGTAGTTTCTTTAACGTAGTAAAATATGCATTAACCCTACCTTCTTCTCAGTCTTCTATTCATTTACTGCCTATTTGGGAATGTGGTGTGGTAGCTAGTTTGTATGGAATGGCAAGCTGGAATATCAATCCAGAGTTTTTTGATGAAGATTTAGCGAGAACATATCCTCATCTTGATACGGTAGAAAAACAGTTGAAGGTAGTGACTAATCTTTTACACCTGATGGGCAAAACAGTTGGAATGGATGTGATTCCCCACACCGATAGGTATTCTGAAATAGCATTAGCCAATCCTCAGTTTTTTGAATGGTTACAAAGAAAAGACTTTGAAATTATCAACCATGATGCCGACTTACACAAAAAAGTTCAGGAACAAATTCTAGCTTTTATTCATCAGTATAGGCCTGCTACTGAAACACAGTATCCTCAAGAAACGGAGACTTTTTTTAATAATGCTTACTTTCCAGAAGAACAACGGTTAAAAGTGCTGTTTGGTGAAAAAGATAACCTTTGGGATAGAAATAAAAAACGCAATCAATTAATCAGTCATTTATATCATGAAGGGCTTGAGCCTGTGCCTGCTACAATGGCTCCGCCTTATAGAGGGTTGGAGGTAGATAAGCGTGATGAAGCCAAAACGATTGATGAAGACGGGCGTGTATGGAGGGATTACTGTATCTCAAAGCCCGAAGGGATGTCTAGGGTTTTTGGACCACTTGCCAGATTTAAACTATATGAGAGTTTAGATAACAACCAACATTGGGAAATTGATTTTTCGAAACCAAGAAAAGAAGTTTGGGAATATGCAGCACAAAAATATTTAGGCTTCGCCCAACATTATAATTTTGACTTCATGCGTGGTGATATGTCGCATGTGCAGTTAAGGAAACAAGGCACGCCTGCTGACCTAGACCAATATTATGATATCCACAAATATATCAAAAAGATTATTTGTGAAATAAAACCAACTTTTTCGTATTTTGCAGAGAGTTTTTTAGCTCCGCCCAATACAATGGCTTATGGTGTGGAAGAAGAACACCTACAAGGGTCTGATGCAGATAGTACTTTAGGCGATTTACAATCGATGGTACTGGGTTCTGAAAAATTTGTTACCTCTTTTGCTCGTTATCATTCATTATTAGAACGCTGTACTTTTGCTCCCAACTTTACAATTATTACAGCAGACAAAGACGATCCGAGATTTGATGAATTTTATTTGCAAGGAAATGACATTAGAATTTTCATGGCATTATTTTTGAGTGATATGCCTTCGTATATGAGTTTGGGCTTTGAACAGAGAGATTTACACAATACTCCCCTACCAAACGAGTATTATACTAAATTATATGTGTTTCAGCTTACAAAAGGGCCTAAAGCAACTCATACAAAATATCAGTGGGGTAAAAATGGGGCATTTTTTAAGGCATTGACTATTTTAAGGAAAATTTCGGAAGAAATAACTTTATCGATAGGAAATCAGCAAACCAAATGGCTTATTCCACCAGATTTTGAAGGGAAAAATAAGGTAATCATTTGGACTCAGGCAGAGAACCCTCTTTATCTATTTATCGTAAATTTAGATACAGAGAACAAAAGCGCTGAAATATCTTTTGAAGATATATTAGTTACAAAGCATTTAGAACTTATTTATAGTAATAATCAGCAAGCAAATTTATCTTATAATACAGGCAACATCAGGATTAACTCATTAGAAAAAGGAGAATATAGTATTTACCGTTATCTTTTTTAAAACATTTGAGTAATCTCATAGTTTTAACATAGAAAATAACCACAAAAATCTTTAAACAAAACAAATGATAGACAAAAAAACCAATTTAGGAACCAAAAAAAGCGCTAGTTTTTGGAATGAAAAATGGGTAGATATTCCTTTTCAAGAAGTAGAGAACCCTCCTGTTTATAAAGTTTCCAACTATGGACGCTTGAAAAGTTTTCAGAATGACCCCGTTCAAGGAGATATCATCAATGGCTCAAAAATTCAAGGATACAGATCGCTTAATATCAGAGCCAAAGGAAATAAATCCCTTAATAGGTATGTTCACAAACTTGTTGCAGAATTCTTTGTAGAGAAACAAAACGAAGAACAAAAATTTGTTATTCATCTTGATCACGACAAGCTAAATAACTATTGGGAAAACTTAAAATGGGTAACTCGCGATGAGATGACAATCCATAATCGCGAAAACCCAGCCGTAAAAGACAGGGTTATTCCAAAGCGTACTAAAAATTACAAGCTGACTGAAAGCAAAGTAATTATGATTAAAAAAATGCTAAGGTCAGATAAAAACAGATTAAAAATGATTGCCAAGCAATTTGGCATCACTCATACGCAGCTCAACAGAATTCGTTCTGGTGAAAACTGGGGACATGTTAAGTTAGAAGATTAAAGAAAAAGGGTTCAGAAGTTATATTTCTGAACCCTTTTTCTTTAATCTTTGCTTGATAAAATTTTACAATAAAAACTATTTTACTACTGCCAACCTACTTACTAAGGTTTCCTCTCCTTTTGCATTAGCAGAAAAAATCAAGTAAACGCCTGTTTCGACTCTTTTTCCATCCAATGTTTTTCCATTCCAAACAGCAGTGCCTCCGTTTGCTCTTGTTTCATACACCAAATTTCCTACAACATCGGTAATCTTTACAAAAGCATTTTCCACTAATCCTTCAATACCGATTTGTCCTTCAAAATCTGGACGAACAGGGTTAGGAAATACTTTTACTGTATTATCTAATTGGCTGTTAGTGCTTTCCGTTGCTGTTCCTCTATATGAAACCAAGCCTTTTGAGGTACGAATAAAGACATTACCAGACTGTGGCTCAGGCGTGATATAATTTATGTTATTAGAAGGCAAGGGGGAATTAATTTCGGTAAAGTTTGTGATTAGTTCTGTACCGTCTGAATTAAATAAAAAGATTCCGTTCAATGTACCTATCCACTTTCTATTTCCGCCATCTATTCCGATAGAGGTGACTGTCTCATTACCAAGCAAACGTCTTCTTTCAAAAACGGGTGTATAAGCATCAAAATTTTTACCTGAAAATACTGAGGCAGGGCTATCAAACACGACAACTCCTTTATCAGTACCTACCCACATTTGTCCGTCTTTATCCAATGCCAACGTTTTTACATTCGTACTAGGTAAATTTCCAAAGCCTGTGCCTGTGGTAATAAATTTTTGCTGATTGGCGGTATTCTTTACGATAATTCCACCAAACCCACTGCCACGAATCCAAGTATTCCCTCCGTCGTCGACTACGACAGAATCTTTTCGGGTTTGATACAAAGTATCTAAACTAGTAGGACTATAGCTTTTATAATTTCCTTCTAAATTACTTAATAGTCCATTCTGATAATCTGCTAACCAATACTTCGCTTGGGCATCTGTCCGTAGGAATTTAGGCTGTTTGATTTTTGAATCTGCTACTTTACTAAATGTGAGCAAATCCATATCCAAAATATTTAATGTGCCATTGGTGATAACAAAATACTTGTTACCTACAATCTTATCGATTACTTCAATTTTATTGGGAAGTATTAAAATCCCTGATGATTTTCCATTGAGATAGGACGAAACTTTCCCTGTTTCAGCAGCAATGATGAGTCCATTTTGCCAATTAACTAACGTACTTCGTTCTGTATTTAAGGAAGACCAATTACCAAAAAACTGCAAATTGACATTTATGGCAAATTTTGCTTTACGAATACCCACAGAAGTAGCTAAAAATATAGAATCGCTTGAAAATTCAGTTTTATATATTTTTATGGATGCTCCGCTTTCACCTAAGTTTTGATAGGTTTCTTTAATCTCTTCTTTATCAATATCAAGTATCACCAACCCAAAATCATACGCCAAATAAGCGGTATTTCCATTGATAGCAATATGATTTACAATTTTGCTATCCTGTATTGAACTAGATTCTTTCAATAATGAAATATTCGAAATCTTAGCAGGCTCGGCCTGTTCATTCAATTTGATTAAGTCGATATTTCCAGATTGGTAAGCAGCAATTAATGTATTTTGATGGGCAGAATAAGCAATTTTTATAATCCCTGTTTCAGACAATCCATCAATTTTAGATAATTTAATGGATTCATTATTAGCTTTATCATAATAGAAGAAGCCATTCTCGGTCACACAATAAATCTTATCTTTAACTATAACGACATCCTTGGCAGTAGAGTAATTGAAATATGTTTGCCAAGTGCCTATTGGCACTTGGGCTAATACTGAAGTCTGAAAACTTAAAATAATGCTTATTAAAACAGCAATACCAAAAAGGTTGAAGCTAACCCTTTGTGCATTTTTTAGTGTAAAAGTAGCTGTGTTATAGCTGGGAACGGACATACATCATTAAATTATGAATGAAAACATTTTCTACATCTTGCTTCATAGCTATCTGTTTCTCCTAACATTACCTGCTCTTGTCCCGCAGTTTTGCGATATGAATAATTAGCGACATCACCACAAACCATGCAGACAGCATGAACCTTTGTAATGTATTCTGCAATAGCCATCAAGGCTGGCATTGGGCCAAAAGGTATTCCTTGGAAATCCATATCCAGCCCCGCCACAATTACTCTTTTTCCATTAAAAGCCAATGTATTTACTACTTCAACGATTCCTTCATCAAAAAATTGAGCTTCATCTACGCCAACTACATCACAGTCTCCCGCAAGCAAAAGCATTATCTCTGACGAATGAATGGGTGTTGAACGAATTGAAGAAGCATTGTGTGAAACAATATCTTCGTCGTGATAACGAGTATCAATACTTGGTTTAAAAATTTCTACTTTTTGTTTAGCAATCCTTGCACGATTTAACCTACGAATTAACTCCTCTGTTTTTCCAGAAAACATTGATCCACAGACTACTTCAATCCAGCCTGCCTTTTTCCCATTTAGTTGATGTTGGTGATGATACGGTTCAATAAACACTTTGTTAAAAAATTTTAGCGTTAAAAATTATCCTTTTTACGAAGATAAAGAATTTAAAATGGATGAAATGAAATTATCTTTTATATGTCAAAAAAATGTAAATTAGATTATAGAAGAATAATACAAAAAAGTAAACATAAAATTGTCTTATTTAGAGAATATTTAGTATTATTGCAATCAACTAACCTTAAATCACTAATACACATATGAAGACAATTAACCAATGGCTCGACGAATACGGAGAGAGCCATAAAAACCCCACAAACAAAACCGTCCATTGGATTTGTGTACCCCTTATTTTTTTTAGTTTATTAGGACTACTCTATAGCATAAAGCTTTCTTTTTTCAGTATCGGAGACATCGAAGGAAATGTTGCACTGATTGTATTAACACTTACGATGATTTATTACTTCAATTTGTCGAAATCCTTATCGGCTGGCTTATTTTTATTTGCTACTACCTGTGTGTTGCTTTGCTACCTTATAGAAAATTCTGCCATCGTTCCTTTGTGGCAAGTATGCCTAACTATTTTTGTGTTAGCTTGGCTAGGGCAATTTTGGGGGCATAAAATAGAGGGTAAAAAACCTTCTTTTTTTAAAGATTTATTATTTCTGATGATTGGCCCTGCTTGGCTAATGAGTTTCATTTATCAACGTTTAGGTATCCATTATTAACAATTACATGTTGAATTATTTTACAGCACCTCAATTATACACTCTGTCCTTCAAGCTTACCATCCATACTATTTCAGGATAAAACAGTATCAAGTAGTTAATATTTGATACTGTTTTTGTTTTCAGGCATTTAAGTCATTGAGTGATTTAATGAATGAGTGATTTAGTGATTAGTCCTTTTAAACTGCGGTGATAAACCGCTCACAAATTACCCTTCACATAATGTCGTTTATACTTGCCTAGAAAACAACTCGAAAAATTAAACTTAAATCAACCAAAACCATGTTTTTAATTATTCTAGGTGCTATTATTTTAGTGGTAGGCTTTGCCATTAATACACCATCGTTAGCGAGTGCTCGTTTTTCGCGTCCTGTAAAAGTTATTGGTGGCGTAATCATTGTTATTGGGGTGCTTAGTTCAGGAGTTAAACAAATTGATGCAGGCGAAGTGGGCGTACAGTCGATATTCGGAAATGTAAATCCTAATACATTATCGAGCGGACTGAATTTTGTGAATCCTCTGGCAGAAGTTCAGACTTTCGATATCAAGACACAAAACTACACGATGTCGGCAGTGCATGATGAGGGAGGTAAAGAAGGTGACGATGCCATTAGGGTATTAACGGCGGATGGTTTGGAGGTAATTATTGACCTCACTGTTTTATACAGAGTAGTTCCAGCCGATGCGCCGAAGATTCTAAAAGAAATTGGTTTAGATTATAACGATAAAGTCGTGAGACCAATCACCAGAACAAAAATCCGAGATAATGCTGTTTATTATGATGCCGTAGCACTTTATTCTACTAAAAGGGATGAATTTCAAACGAGAATATTCAAATCTATCGAAAAAGATTTATCTCGAAGAGGCTTATTGCTTGAACAATTATTAATCAGAAATATCAATTTGCCTACTTCAGTAAAGCAAACGATTGAATCAAAAATCAATGCAGAACAGGAAGCGCAAAAAATGCAATTTGTCCTTCAGAAAGAGAAGCAAGAAGCAGAACGTAAGCGTGTTGAAGCACAAGGTATAGCAGATTACCAGAAAATTCTTTCTACTGGACTAAGTGACAAGCAATTACAATACGAGTCTATTAAAGCTCAGAAGGACATTGCTCTTTCGCCTAATGCTAAAATAATCATATTAGGTGGGAAAGGGAATACCCCTATTATGCTAAGTGATAAATAATAAAATAGGCTGTCTTCGAGATGAAGACAGCCTATTTTTATGGTTGAAATATATAAATGTAATGAGGTTATTATATTACCTTTTCACATTTTTACTTTCAAATTATTTACCTTGACCGTTCGCTAATAATTGGAAGAATTGATCCAATTTAGGCGTTACGATGATTTCAGTTCTACGGTTCAACTTACGACCTGCACTGTTTTCGTTTGAATCTTTTGGAGCAAATTCAGAACGACCACCAGCTGTCATACGCTCAGGAGATACGCTAAATTTAGTTTGTAATAAACGAACAACTGAAGTAGCACGTTTTGTACTTAAATCCCAGTTATCTTTCAAACAGTCAGTAGCGATAGGCACACTGTCAGTATGACCTTCAACTAAAATGTCTAATTCTTTGTGATCATTCACAACTTTAGCCACTTTTTCTAACACTGTTTCAGCTTTTTGGTTGATTACAGCACTACCCGATTGGAATAGCATTTTATCAGAAATTGAGATATAAACAACTCCTTTTTTCACTTCTACAGTTACATCTTCATCATTTACATCAGCTAATGAACGTTTCAACGTCATTACTAAAGCTAAATTTAAAGAATCTTTGCGTTGTACTGAAGAGTTCAAATCTTTGATATATTTGCTTTGATCGTTCAAAGTTTCCAAAGATTTTTTAATGCTCTCAGCACCTGCTTTACTAACTACTGATAGGTCAGACATTCTGTCTAATAAATTAGTATTAGTTTTTTTCAAGTAGTCAATTTGGTCTTCAAACCCTTTTAACTGCTTAATCTTAGCTTGCAATTCACTGTCTTTCGATTTTAAGTCAGTTTCTAAGCTTGCTCTTGTCTTATCACAGTCATTTAAGTCAGCTTTTGCTTTAGCAAGAGTACTCTCTGTGCTCGCTTTGTAATTAGCGTATTCCGCTTGAGCAGCTGCGAATTTTTTCTTACTCACGCACGAAGACATGATTACAATTGATGAGGCAAACAAAATTATTTTTTTCATACTTTTAGTTTTTATGCTAATTGCTTATTAAAATTTGGAACGAAAATACTATAAAAAAATTACATAATTGTCATGATTTGTCTTTACTACAAGCATAAAATAGCTTGCAAGTACTCAAAATTTGTTTATAAAAAACTTAATCTTAAAATAAGTCAACAAGAGATTTGATAAGTTCTACTTGATATCTTTAAAGAGTGACTTAAATTAATTATATGACAATTTGTAGATTGATAAATTTTATATTTATCGTAAGTCCGAAACCAAATTAAAGCTAATTAGGCTTATACATCTAAAAAAAAATGGGTATAAAATCGTTCCAAGCACATTTTATCGTTTCCGATTTCGTCAAATATTCTATACTTTAGGGTAAATAAAATATAGAATATGAAAAAAATTGTATTAACCATTGGCTTATTAGCATTGTTTGGTCATTTTTCGAATGCTCAGCAACTAAACAAAACCGAGAAAAAAATTGCGGAATATATTGAGCAACAAATGCCCCAAACTGAGGCATTGCTTAAAAAGATTGTCAATATTAATAGCGGAACACTTAATAAAGAAGGAGTCAGAGAGGTTGGAAATATCCTGAGAAAAGAGTTTGATGACTTGGGTTTTAAAACAGAATGGGTTTCTTTGCCCGATTCTTTGAATAGAGCAGGGCATTTAGTGGCAGAACGAAAAGGGAAAGCTGGTAAAAAACTATTTTTGATTGGTCATTTAGATACTGTTTTTGAAAAGGCAATGACTTTTACGCCCTATACTTATTTAAACGATTCTACGGTTACAGGGCAAGGGGTAAACGACATGAAAGGCGGTGACATCGTTTTACTAGCAGCCTTGAAAGCCCTTCATCAAAATGGCTTGCTTGAAAACACTACTTTAACGGCTTACTTTACAGGCGATGAAGAAAGCGCAGGTCGCCCAACTAGCGTTAGTAGAAAAGACTTTATAGAGAGAGCCCAAACCAACGATATAGCTTTAGCTTTTGAAACTGCCGTCAATTTAAACACTGTTGCTACTGCTCGTAGAGGCTCTAGTGGATGGAAATTAAATGTAAAGGGAGTTATGGGACATTCGTCTACTATATTTAGTCAACAATCTGGTTACGGAGCCATCTATGAGGCCGCTAGAATATTAAATGAATTCAGAGAAAAATTAAGTACCGAAAAATACCTAACATTTAATCCCGGTTTAATTATGGGCGGTTCTGAAATCAATGATAATAAAGAAACTATCGGGAAGGATAACATCATCTCGCCAAGAGTGATGGTTTCAGGAGATTTGAGGTTCTTAACAGAAAGCCAAAAAGAAAATGCGAGAGCCAGAATGAAAGAAATAGTTTCGCAAAGTTTGAATAAAACCAAAGCGGAAATTACTTTTTCAGACGGCATTCCCGCGATGGAGCCTACGCCAACAAACGAAAACTTGCTTGCTGTTATTAATAAAGTAAGTTTGGATTTAGGCTTGGGCGAAGTAAAGGCGGGTGACCCAGGTTCAAGAGGTGCAGGTGATATTTCATATATTGCTAAATACATGGCTTGTTTAGATGGCCTTGGCGCATCGGGCAAAGGAGCTCATGCACCAGGCGAGACAATGAACATCAAGGAATTTCCGAAATTGGTTCAAAGAACTGCCATCCTGATTTACAGGTTAATACGATAAAATAAAAAGGGGTTGTTTCAAATTTGAAACAACCCCTTTTCTATTCTATTCAGAACAATTAAGCTACTGTAGAGCTCATTACTTCTGTTTGTTTACGAATTGATTCTAAGTGAACCAATTTGAATAATTCTTCAATAAATTCTGGATACAACCCTAATCCTGTTGCTTGTTTAGCACGGTCAGTATGTAGTTGTTTCCAACGGTCTAATTGTAATACTGCTACGTTGTTATCACGTTTGTACTCGCCTAATTTTTCAACAACAGCCATACGAGCAGCCAACACTTCCATTAATTCACGGTCGATGTTATCAATTTTAGCACGCAATGCAGCTAATTCGTCTGTAAATTCAGCACCATAGTTTGCTTGACGTACTTCTAATTCGCGTAACATTGTACCTAATGCTTCTGGTGTTAATTGTTGCGAAGCATCAGACCAAGCAGCATCAGGGTCACGGTGCGTTTCAATAATCATCCCATCATAATTCAAATCAAGAATTCTTTGAGATAATTCCATCAACAAAGAGCGTTTTCCAGCCATGTGCGATGGGTCACCGATGATTGGTAATTGAGGGAACAAACGTTTCATCTCAACAGCCATTTGCCACATTGGCGAGTTACGGTATTTTACTTCTTGAGCATTAGAAAAACCACGGTGGATAGCACCTAATTTTTTAATACCAGCACCTTGCAAACGTTCAAAAGCACCTACCCAAAGCGCTAAGTCTGGGTTAACAGGGTTTTTAACCAATACAGGAATATCAACACCTTGCAAAGCGTCAGCTAAATCTTGTACGTTAAAAGGGTTCACTGTTGTTCTAGCACCAATCCATAATACATCAACACCATACTTCAAAGCAAGTTCGATATGTTCTGGAGTTGCTACTTCGATAGCTAATGGTAATCCAGTTTGTTTTTTTGCTTCAACAAGCCATTTTAAAGCTGGTTCTCCCATTCCTTCAAAACTTCCTGGACGTGTGCGTGGTTTCCACACACCTGCACGCATGATATGGGCATATCCTTCTGCTTTAATTCTATTAGCAGTCTCCAACACTTGTTCTTCCGTCTCGGCTGAACATGGACCTGCGATAATCAAGGGTTTGCCGTCAGTTTTAATCCATTCCTGCATCGGCACTACATCTAAATTTGCGTTCATTTGGCAAACAGTATTAAGTAAAATCAACTGCTATCTATTAATTACTATCAATTTTTATGAGTCAGATTGATGTATCTTCTAAAAAATATTAAATAATTTTTAAACAACAATTAACAAATTTTCAAAACATTATTTTGTAACAAATCGTATCAACTTAATCAAAATTTTATTTAACATTGTGAAAGGTTTATTTTATATAACCCAGTCTATGTTATTAAAATTCATCAAATTATAGCATTAAAAAATTTAATCCGATAAAATTTGTTTTTGTATTATTCTAATATGCTATATTTGCACGTTTAAGTAAAACAACTGACGACTCTCTAAATCATATTAAACTGATTATCAATCAATAAATTATCATTCAGTTTTAATTTATATACGATTATTCGTCTGTAACATGACCAAAATGCCAGCCACATCAACCCTTATGGAGTCCACAAAAGTTAGTTTTGAAGACACCTCAATTGCTTTTTCTTCAAAATCTAACTTACAATTGAAGAAGATATATTTACTCTTCGCAAGCATGAACCAGAATTGGCTCGTAAAGTTAGGGACTTTTTTTATCAAACTCTTTATTTTTCTTCATTTTCCCATAAAAAAACTCATAAGAGTTACTGTATTTGAACAGTTTTGTGGTGGAGAAACCTTACAAGAATGTAACAAGACAATAGAAAATTTGGACAAATCTCATATTGGCACAATTTTAGACTATTCTGTAGAGGGGGAAGATAACGAAAAAAGTTTTGACAAAACTACGCAAGAAGTCCTCTTGACGATTGAAAAAGCTAATGAGAATATTGCTATTCCTTTCGCCGTATTTAAAGTAACAGGCATTGCGAGTATGGATTTATTGGAAAAAATCCAAAATGAAGAGGAATTAAGCAACGACGAGAAGGCAGCCTTTGAAAGAGTAAGAGAAAGAATGAATATCCTCTGTGGAAGAGCACACGCCTTGAATGTAAGAATTTTTGTGGATGCTGAAGAATCTTGGATTCAAGATACCATCGATACCCTTACCTATGGGATGATGGAGAAATACAACCAAGAGCAGTGTATCGTTTACAACACTTTTCAGATGTATAGAAAAGATATGTTGCAAAACTTAAAAGAGGCAACTCAACAAGCTCGAGATGGGCATTTTTCACTAGGCGTAAAATTGGTGCGTGGTGCTTATATGGAAAAAGAACGCCAAAGATCACATGAGGAAAACTATTGTGAGCCTGTTCATGAAACTAAAGCAGCTACTGACCATGATTATAACTTAGGCGTAGTTTTCTGCGTAGAAAACCGTGATAATATTTCACTATGCGTAGGAACACACAATGAGTTTAGCTGTAAGCAATTGGTAGATTTAATGAAAAAAAATCAAATCGACCCTACCGATAAACATTTTTATTTCGCACAGCTTTTAGGAATGTCTGATAACATTTCATACAATCTTTCAAAAGCAGGTTATAATGTAGCTAAATATGTGCCTTATGGTCCTATTGAAGCAGTAATGCCATATTTATTCCGTCGTGCAGCAGAAAACACTTCGGTATCTGGTCAAGCTAGCAGAGAGTTTGTATTGATTAAGCGTGAAATCGTGAGAAGAAAGAGACTAATGTTCACTAAATAATATTTTTTTTGCTGTATATATAATATTAGATTAAATATTTCGTCACAAAGGCACTAAACCTAAGGGTTTCTGACTTTGTGACTTTTATTTTGTAACTTGCAAACATTATTGCAAACGTAATATCGAACAATCTATATCAGTTTATCAAACCAATCGTTCAAATTTAATATGTTTCGTTCCCCATATAAATACTTCTGGCTTACCTTTTTGCTTATTGTTATTGACCAAGTTATTAAAGTAGCTGTTCATAAATATTTAGAATACGAAGGTAATGAAGTACCTATCATTGGTGATTTTTTCAAACTCCATTATGTATTAAATAAGGGAATGGCCTTTGGAATGACCCTCAACTTTTTACCAAAGGGATATGATAAAATTGTTTTAAGTCTTTTTAGGGTTGTTGCCATGTTTGGAATCGGGGCGTATCTGGTTTCGTTAGCACGCAAAAAGGCTAATCCGGGCTTACTTTGGTGTATTGCTGCTATCTTAGGAGGCGCTATTGGTAATGTGGTAGATAGTACTTTCTATGGCGTTATTTTCGATAATGCTCCTGCTGATTCGCCTACTCCTTGGTTTCATGGCCAAGTAATTGATATGTTCTTCTTTGACCTTTACCAAGGTTGGTTGCCAGAATGGGTTCCTATCTGGGGAGGCACTTGGTATTCAACCCCTATCTTTAATTTTGCCGATGCTTCTATATTCTGTGGTGTTGTGGTGATTTTAATTTTTCAGGGTCAATTTTTTGAAGAACCAAAGCCAAAAAATAACGCTAAAACAGCTGATAAAGAAGAGAAAACAACCAGTAGCGACAATATTGAGAACCACAGCACGGATTTCCAAGAAGAACCTACAGAAGAATCAGAAAGTAAACCTCAAGAATAACAAATAAAATTTTGTTTGAGTACACAATGAAATCAGAAATTATTTTAATGGCTTTATGGTTTAGCTATGGCTTACTCCATACCTTAACAGCCTCTGAAAGCTTTAAAAATCTTCTCAAACCTATTTTGGGAAGATTTTCTATTTATTACCGTCTTGTTTACAATATCGTATTTGTGATATTGCTAATACCAATCATCAAGTATCAGCTAGAAGCTCCTTCCGAAGTACTGTTAGAAAAATCAATCATGAATCAAATTTTGGGTGGCTTAATGATGGGGTCAGGTATATTCCTTGGTTTTTCAGCCTTGAAACAATATGATTTATCCGAGTTTTTAGGAACAGATGCTTTGAAAGGTTCACCTAAAAAACCTGTATTGAGGATTGATGAATTGTCATCAATTGTTCGTCATCCGCTCTATTTGGGTATACTGATATTTGTATGGGGTACTTTTGGCTTTTTTGGTACATCCTTGTACCTCGTTACTGCCATAAGCTTAACATTTTATATCAGGATTGGAATTTACTTTGAAGAGAAAAAATTAGTAAAGGAATTTGGGAAGCAATATATAAAATATCAACAAGAAGTACCGATGTTAATTCCGAGATTAAGTGATGGAAAATAATTCCATCACTCAACTGTTTGTAAGATTTCTGAATACTTCTTCCATTGTTTTTCCAGAAGTTTTTAAAGCCGACAGCTCACTGTCATTTACTATTTTACCGTGATTAATAATTACTACCCTATCACAAATAGCTTCTACTTCTTGCATAATATGGGTTGAAAAAACGACTGTTTTTTCTTTGCCTATGTTTCTGATAACTCCTCTGATTTCAGCTAATTGATTAGGGTCAAGTCCCGTAGTAGGTTCATCCAAAATCAATACCTTAGGGTCATGAATAAGTGCCTGAGCTAACCCAACACGCTGACGATAACCTTTTGACAATTGACCTATTTTCTTCTTTTGCTCTAGTTGTAGGCCAACTAAATCAATTACCTCCGCTATCCTATTCTGTAGTTTTTGTCCTTTAATCTGATAAAGTCCTCCGACGAAAGCCAAAAATTCCTTTACATACATTTCTAAATATAAAGGATTATGCTCTGGTAAGTAACCAATGTTTTTTCGTACTTCCATCGCATCGTTTTGTACATCATAACCACATACTTCTACCTTCCCACTAGTAGCAGTAAGATAGCAAGTTGCAATCTTCATGGTAGTTGATTTACCAGCACCATTTGGCCCAAGGAAACCGACTATTTCCCCTTGTTTTACCTCAAAAGAAATATTATCTACCGCATTTTGTGTGCCGTAAACTTTTACTAAATTCTGAATTTTTAACGACATAAATAGAAGTTAGGAATGTGATTAAAATTTAAGGAAACTGGTTAAATTCCTAAATTCTTTGAACTGAACAAGTTATTGTCCAAACATGCTTCCTAAATCCATTCCTGGAATATTAGGCATCAAACCTTGAGTAGCTTTTTGAAGATGCTCTTTTATTTTACCTTCAATATTTTCCAAAGCATTGTTCGTAGCAGCTACAATTAAATCCTGTAGTACTTCGCGGTCAGCGGGTTTAATCAAATCTTCATCAATTTCAATTTTCAAAAGCTGTTTTTTACCATTCACCGTTGCAACCACCATACCAGCACCAGCATCACCCGTTTCAATAATTGAACTTAATGAATCTTGTGCCTCTTTCATTTTAGCTTGAAGGTCTTTTACCTTGCCAAGCATTCCCATCATATCAAACATAGTCTTTTAGGTTTTGTTAATAAATTTCTCTTGCAAGTTACAATACTATTCATTTAACACAAAAATTAAGCTTGTTTTAGCTAGCTAATCGCTTAAATGTGTTGATGTATTGTAAGGCAATTAATACGTTAAAAAAAGTGTTCCTTCCTTATTAATTACTTGTCCAGTAGTATCTTCTACTTCTAATTTATAAATATACATTCCTTGCGAGGCCTTCTCCCCATTTTTAGAAAACCCGTCCCATCCTATTTGACTATTACTTGGAAAACTATTGGTTTCATCATAAAACACAACACTCCCCCATCGGTCATAAATGGTCATTTTCAGTTTCTGGATGAATCTTCCATAAATGATAAATTTATCATTTATGCCATCATTATTAGGCGTAAATGCATCTGGATTCAATAGTAGCGATGACCTATAAATACGTACAATGTTTGAATGTGTATTTTGTGTAATACCTCCCGAAATAGGCTTGGCTTCTATCTGCAAGTATATTTCTTGCCCCTCACTATCTGGCAAACCAATCGTATTATAGGAATAAACATTTTTAAGATTATCTGCCAAAGTCTTCATGGTAGTTCCAGTGTTTGGGTCAACTTTGTTTACCCTATAATAATCTGTCGCTATTGAAAACGAAGATTGCGGAGTCCAATCTACCTCTGAAACACTCGAAGACACCAATATGCTACAAACCTTTTGTGAAGGGTCAGATTCTTTATTGCATAAATCTTTCCAAGTCATGTAATAACAGTAAGATTGGCTGTCAATAGAAACATTATTATCTTTTATCGAATTTATAGCAGGACTAGTTGACTGCAATAATTGGTACGCTCCATTAAGAGACGTTGATTTATAATAACGGTATTCTACCATATCAGTGGGAGACGGCTCGCCAGTTCCTGTTGAAAATGTTCCCTTGATATTAATTGTTTTAGCAGTAGCTTCTACATCTGCGAAAACATTGGCTATTCTAGTAAGACTCTTTGTAGAAGTAGCTTGGATATTTAAAAGCTGGGAAGTCGATTTTTGTCCATAATTAGTAATGACTCTATAAATATAATCTTTTCCACAAACCACATCAGGGTCTGTTAAAGTCAGTGTCGAAATATTGCTGATAGGTGGAAATACTTTATCAATCGTGCCATTAGCGTTCACTCGTTCTACACGATAATCTGTGAATACGCCTCCTGTAATGTTTGTCAAAGCTCTCAGCCACGAAGCCTGAATGGCATTATTAATCACGGCTACTTTTGCTGGCGTAGTGCATACTTCTTCATTACTTAAATTGGCAGGATTAAAAATAGTAGCAGGACAAACAGCATCCAAGGCTTCTGTCCTAAAACAATATTGCCTGTCTTGATTAGGAACAGTTACCGTAACATCATCAAACACCGTAGTGGCAGTAGATGTATAAGTCAGCAATGGATTGGTATAATCATAGGTACTCGTCGTTAATGGGTCACGGATATACACTTTACGTTGAATCGTTTTTTGTGCGAGAACAGTCATTTTGTATTCTTTCGAGATAGCAGTTCCTGCGATAGCAGTAATTAACGGACGATTAATCATCGTTCCCGTCATCGAAATAGGCGGAGAAGTATACACTGGAGCAGGACAAGTACCTGTTTTAGATTGTCCTTTTATGGTAATTATTCTATCAGATTGATCAGGGAAAGGGCCACTTGAAACTGTATGCGGATACGACGTAGGTTTCTCTCTAAAAGTAGGATTAAATAAGCTACTTGTTGATGAAAACTTGACTTCATACTCGTCATAATTATTACTAGGGTCAGCTTCTAATTTTAACCTAATTAAAGTAGCATTACACACACTGTAAGTAATTTTAGGAGTACTAGGCTTGATAACTTCTATTACTTGACAAGCATGGTGGTAATCGTTGGAAGTTCCATTACCCGAATTATCCCCTTGCGTAATGACATAGATACCTGGGCCAGTATACCATGAAGATGAGGTGTTGACAGTAATGGAAGCATCACCACTGATTGTCATGTAACTGGCATTGGCAGTACTGGGTGTAGAAGGTGGCGCTGTTAAAGCATTGTACTGAGTTGCTGGCATTAGCCAATAGTTTACGCCATTAGTATTCGTAGCACTAATTGTATTTTTTAGCGTAATCGTTTCTCCTTCACAAATTTTAACTGGAATATTATTGGATGCAGTATTGTTTCCATCACCATCACCCACTACTTGTACTTTTGTACCATTGATACTGAATTGTCCTGAAACCGTTCCCGGAGGCTCAGCTTTATTTTTACATTGTGCATACGTACTGACAGCCATCTTTGTTAGCAAGATTAAGGCAATCAATATTTTTGCTGATTTATTAAAAATTCGATTCATTTAAAAAGGTTATTTTTATTAAAACTATTTACAAAAATTGTGCTATAAAATTTAAGAATAACAAATTGATTTTATTTACTGATTAACAAGCCTAAATTTAATAAAAATGCTAGAACAGTAAATAACAGCACGACTGACTTATGCCAAAAAGAGTATTTCTTAAGGAAGACAAGAGATATTTTAGCCAATAGTCGCTTTAATGTTTAACGCAAAGGAACAAAAAAACGTACCTTTGAGGTTATAAAAATACAAGTGAATTGTAATGACGAAGCACCCTCTGAGCCTAGATTCAAGATTTTACCAAGAAAACAATGTCAAAGATAAAATTAGATAGTATCGAAGAGGCGATTGAAGCAATTCGCCAAGGAAAAATTATCATCGTAGCCGACGATGAAGACCGTGAAAACGAAGGAGATATGATTTGTGCCTCTGAAGCGATGACTCCAGAATTAGCCAATTTTATGATTCGTGAAGGACGTGGCTTGATGTGTGTAACTCTTACCGAGGAACGTTGTAAGGAATTGGAATTAACCATGATGGTTGGTTCTAATACTGCTACGCACGAAACACCATTTACAGTTTCGGTAGATTTACTAGGGCATGGTTGTACGACAGGTATTTCAGCACACGACCGTTCTAAAACGATTCAGGCTTTGGTAGATGAAGACACCAAACCAGAAGACTTAGGCAGACCAGGGCATATTTTCCCTTTGAAAGCACGTAATGAAGGTGTTCTTCGTAGAACAGGTCATACTGAAGCAGCGATGGATTTTGCTAAACTAGCGGGTTTTAAACCTTCAGGTGTATTGATTGAAGTATTGAATGAAGATGGAACGATGGCTCGTTTAGCTGATTTAAGAGCAATTGCTGATAAATTCGATTTGAAGTTAGTAACCATTAAGGATTTAGTAGAGTATCGTTTAAAACATGAAAGCCTAATCAAACGTGAAATAGGCGTTGATATGCCAACTGAGTTTGGTCATTTTGACCTAATTGCTTTCAAGCAAATCAATACGGGCGAAACACATTTAGCATTGATTAAAGGTACTTGGGAAAAAGATGAGCCTGTTTTAGTGAGGGTACATAGCTCATGTGTTACGGGTGATATTTTTGGTTCATGTCGTTGCGATTGTGGGCAACAACTACACCGTGCAATGGAAATTGTAGAAAAAGAAGGCAAAGGCGTCATTCTGTATATGTTCCAAGAAGGAAGAGGAATAGGATTAATTAATAAATTAAAAGCCTATAAATTGCAAGAAATGGGACGCGATACTGTAGAAGCTAATCTGGAATTGGGTTTCAAAATGGATGAACGTGATTATGGCGTGGGAGCTTCTATTTTAAGAGATTTGGGATTGAGCAAAATCAGATTAATTTCTAATAACCCAAAGAAAAGAGCAGCCTTGTTCGGATATGGTTTAGAAATTGTAGAAACTGTACCGATTGAAATTGCTTCAAATCCTCATAACGAAAGTTATTTGCTTACCAAAAGAGATAAAATGGGACATACCATTATGGGGCATAAATAAAGAAGTATGTATTATTTCGAATTTAGCATTACAAAAAAGCGTTCAGAAATTAGTTTTCTGAACGCTTTTTTGATTGATTTATAGTTCCTTTAGGAACGTAATATCGGTAGTAAAAATCCTTCTTATTAACCTTTCTTAGCCCCATCGGGGCGAAATATTTCACCCCGATGGGGTTAGGAAAGATATAGGTTATACTTTACTACCACTAATACTAAACCGCGACAGGGGCTTTAATACCAGGATATGGATGATAGTTTTCTAACGTGAAATCTTCAAATTTAAAATCAAAAATGCTTTTTACGGCTGGGTTGATTTTCATGGTTGGTAAGGCACGTGGTTCACGAGCTAGCTGAGTAGCTACTTGTTCATAGTGATTAGAATAGATATGCGTATCTCCACCTGTCCAAATGAAATCTCCGACTTCCAAATCACACACTTGTGCAATCATCATCGTTAATAAAGCATAAGAGGCAATATTAAAAGGCACGCCCAAAAATACATCTGCTGAACGTTGGTATAATTGACAAGATAATTTATTATCAGCTACATAAAACTGAAAAAGTGCATGACAAGGCATTAAAGCCATTTCAGAAAGTTCTCCTACGTTCCAAGCACTTACGATAATTCTTCTTGAATCGGGGCTTTTCTTCAATGTCTCGATTACCTCTTTCAATTGGTCAATTACTTTACCATTAGGAGCCGTCCAGCTTCTCCATTGCTTACCATACACTGGTCCTAAATCACCATTTTCATTAGCCCATTCGTCCCAAATGCCTACACCATTATCTTTTAAATATTTGATATTGGTATCGCCATTGATAAACCAAAGCAGTTCATGGATAATCGACTTTAAGTGTACTTTTTTAGTAGTAACTAACGGAAAACCTTCTTGTAAATTAAAACGCATCTGATAACCAAAAATACTGGTTGTACCCGTACCTGTACGGTCAGTTTTTTCTGCTCCGTTTTCAAGAATATGTTTTAAAAGAGTATGATATTGTTGCATTTTTTTGCTGTAAGCTATGAATAATGAGCTTTAGTTTTGTGATAAAAGACAAGATTGACATGAAGAAATATTCTTGCAAATTCAAAATTACATAAAAAATAACTCATCAATAGCTTCTTACACTATTGATGAGCCTTTCAATGAAACACGCTCTTTTATTTAAGCTGTTTTCTTTACAGTTTTTTTATCTGATACCTTTTCAGCTTTTACTGATTTAGTCATTTCTGCACAGCATTTCGATTTTGACTTACTGTGTGAAGCTGCCGTTTTAGCACTACAACATTTTGAACCCTTATCTTTATCGTGGGCTAAAGACACATTAGCTACAAAGGCTAATAATGATAAACCTAAAATTACCTTTTTCATATATATGTGCATTAAATGTTTGAAATCAAATGATAGTTAAAAACACTTTAAATAATGTTGATTCTTTGAATTTACTTATTATTAGTAAATTAATCACTCAATCGCTCACTCAATTATTTACCAAAACAGGTTCAATAGTGTAAGTATGTGTAATTTCTGCCGACCCCCTAAATTGTGCTGTGGCCGAGCAATACTTTTCCATCGACAATTCTATTGCCTTTTTGGCTTTATCTTCTACAATATTTCCTTTGAATTGAAAATGAATATTGATTTTACGGAAAGGCGTCATTTCTGTTCCTTCAATTTTTTCACGTTCACCAGAAACTGAAATCTTTAAATCTTCGATTACTTGACGTTGCTTTTTCATGATTAGAATCACGTCGATAGCAGTACAGCCACCTAAGCCCATCAATAATAATTCCATCGGACGAGAACCCGCATTATGTCCTCCAATATTTTCGGCAGCATCAATATCTACTGGCACACCCGACATCCCATTTGCCTGAAAATGAAAGGCATCATCTATTCTAACTAATTCTACTTGCATGATTTCAAGAATTTAACTTAATTATATATTTTTAATTTTCTGAGGTACCTTTTAAATCTTAACTTTTATACAAAATATTAAGTTCAAAGTTAAGATTTATTTAGTCGATTGGCAAGAAGGTTGAATGCGAGTATTACGTATCTTTGCACTTCTATTTCGTAGAAAAAAACAAAAGAGAAGTTAAAAGAGCCATAAATCCTTCTGATTTCCGCAATCCTAATTCTAAAAATGTCTTATTATCAAATCCAAAACATCAAACTTACTGATTTAGCTAATCAATTCGGTACGCCATTATACGTCTATGATGCCGATAAAATTATCGAAAAAATCTCTATCCTTCGTGATTCTTTCAAGAATGTTAATCTCAAAATAAAATATGCTTGTAAAGCCAATACCAATTTGGCAATTTTGAAATTAATGCGAAAGCATGGGGTAGAAATCGATGTGGTTTCTCCTGAAGAATTGCGCTTGGCCATGATGGCTGGATATGAAGGTTCGCAAATCACTTTTACGCCAAGTGGAGTGTCATTTGATGAAATTGAATTAGCGGCTGAATTGGGTACAAGAATCAATTTGGATAATTTGGATGTGTTGGAAAAATTCGGGCAACGTTATGGCAATACCAAAGGGGCATTGATTCGCCTAAAACCACATGTTTTTGGGGGCGGTAATGAAAAAATCATGACGGCTCACCCTGAATCTAAATTTGGTATCTCTATCCATCAGAAGGCTGAAATTTTGGCGATTGTCGAAAAATACGATATGAAAATTATCGGTTTACATCAACATACGGGTTCTGATGTAAAAAATGCTGATGCTTTTACACAAGCCGCAAGTGCTATTTTGGAAATGGCTTTCAGCTTTAAAGATTTAGAGATTATCGATTTAGGGGGTGGGTTCAAAGTGGCTTATAAAGACGGCGACATCGTTACGGATATGAAAGAAGTAGGGGAAGTTTTAAGCAATGCTTTCTTGAATTTCTCTAAAAAATATGGTCGTGAATTACAGTTATGGTTTGAACCAGGCAAGTTTTTAGTAAGTGAAGCAGGAACGTTTTTGACAACTGCCAATACAGTAAAAGTTGACCCAATCAAAACTTTTGTTTGTGTAAATTCAGGACTCAATCACCTTGGTCGCCCAATGATGTATGGTTCATATCATGATATTTTCAATGCTTCTAATGAAGATGAATCTGAACAAGACGAATACAGAGTGGTGGGTTATATATGTGAAACAGATACTTTCTCATGGACACCAGAAGGAAAACAAGGCGAACGCTTAATGAATAAAGTAAAGGCAGGAGACATCATTGCAATGAAAAATGCTGGAGCTTATTGCTTTTCGATGGCTTCGCAATATAATTCAAGGTTATTACCCGCAGAAGTGTTGGTGATAGGTGGTGAAGCAAAGTTGATTCGCAAAAGAGAAACTTTTGATGATATTGTGAGAAACCTTGTGAGTGTGGAGATATAAATAGGTAGGGACGAATTGCATTCGTCCTTATGGCAAAGGAATAGGACGAATGCAATTCGTCCCTACCTATTTTTTATTTTAAGAATCGTAGCTTAAACCATATTGCTTCAAAACCTCCTCGGGCACACCTTCCCAATTGTTAGGTCTGTTACCTACATAGCCCATATCGTGATGCCCCATTTCAGAAGAATAAAAACCTGATGCTGTTAGGTTTCTCATCAAAGAAAAGAAATTTACGCCCTGTGATACTTCAGGTTTTGCTTCGTTAGTATAAGCTATTTCATCTACTAAACTAATCTGCTCTTTCTTGGTACAAAGAATAAAATCTTTTCCAAAACGCTTAATAGATGCAGAGTCCATCCAACGTAAACCTCCACGCATAGGTGTTTTAAAAGTTGGCTGGTCTTTTACGATAAACTCTATAAAAGCTGGTACACCCGACTGCGAAGCACTTCCTGAATGTTCATCGGCAGGAATGATAATATCCGACAACACTGTGATTGTTTTCATTTCATGGTCAGTAAAGAATTTTTCAGCCAATAATTTAGCATCACGAGCGATTTCATCTTCTGTTCTACCATAATTATATTTTGGCGTTGCGGGAGCCGTAGCTTTCGCTTTTGGTTTAGGCTTTGGCCCTTGCAATAACTCCATGGCTACTGCTTCTTGGCTCATCACGGCCATACCCAGTGACGAAAGCCCTATATTTTTAAGATAATCTCTTCTTTTCATAAAAATAATTTGAAAATTTGATGATTTGAAAATTTGAAAATCAGCTATGTAAGCTTAATCCTCCTTACAAATTCCCTTTTTTCTTTTCGTTAATAATAAACTCTGAAGTACGAGCCGATAAAGCTAGGATTGTCCAAGTTGCATTTTTATCCCCTTGCGAAACAAAAGGTGCAGCATCAGCTACAAACAAGTTTTTCACATCGTGTGCCTGACAGTTTGCGTTTAATACAGAAGTCTTAGTGTCTTTACCCATTCTAGCCGTTCCTACTTCGTGGATAATTCTTCCTGGGTCTGCTAAGCCATAGTTTGTACTTGCATCTGGCTTTTTACCAAGCGGTGTACCACCCATTTCAGTAATAATCTGTTCAAAAGTCTCCTGCATGTGTCTAGCTTGCTTGATTTCGTAGTCCGACCATTTGTAATGGAAACGTAATACAGGAATACCGTACTTATCAACAACGGTAGGGTCTATTTCACAATAGTTATTATAATCTGGTATAGGTTCTCCTCTACCAGCCATACCGATATATGCTCCATAGAAACGACGATAATCTTCTTTCAATGAAGCCCCGTAACCACCCGCTGCTTTTTTGATACCTTCACGTGTAGGGAATTTTTCATTGATTCCTTCAATACCCCATCCAAAACCGTAAGCAGGCATACCCATACCTCCGCCATATTCAATATGATAGCCTCTTGGGAAATCCAGCTTTTTGTTATCTCCCCACCAAGGTGTATAAACGTGCATCCCTCCTACTCCGTCTTCATTATAACGTTTTCTATCAAACAAGGCAGGAATAATCGCCGAACGAGAGGCACCCGTAGAGTCATTGATATAACGCCCTACAATACCGCTTGAATTAGCCAATCCATTCGGGAAACGAGCAGATTTTGAGTTTAATAACAAACGAGCTGTTTCTCCTGCACTGGCTGCTAATATTACTATTTTACCTTTTACAACTTTCTCGGTCATTGTACGAGTATCCACATACGATACGCCCGTTGCTAAACCCGTAGTTGGGTCTGTCAATACTTCACGAGCCATTGCGTAGGTAATCAACGTACAGTTTCCTGTTTTAATCGCTGGAATCATCAATACTGATGAAGAAGAAAAATCGGCATACGCCTGACAAGCTCTATTACACTGACTACAATAAAAACATTGTCCACGGTCTTTATTAATAGGCTTTGTCAAGATTGAAAGACGTGACGGAATTACTGGAATACCAATATTGGTAGCGCTTTTCTTTAACATTAATTCATGCAAACGTGGTTTCGGAGGAGGTAAAAAATATCCATCTGGGTCATTTCTTCTTCCTTCGTTCGTACCAAACACACCAATTAGTTTATCTACATAATCGTAATATGGCTTTACATCGTCATAACCAATTGGCCAATCTTCTCCTAAACCATCAATAGATTTTCTTTTGAAATCATCAGGACCAAAGCGAAGGGAAATTCTACCCCAGTGATTGGTTCTTCCTCCCAACATCCTAGAACGGAACCAGTCGAATTTAGTGCCATCTTTACGAGTATAAGGTTCTCCCTCAATATCCCAGCCACCATAAGCAGCATCAAAATCACCAAAAGCACGCGTAGAAGATGCTCCACGGCGAGGAGATTCCCAAGGACTTTTTAGTTGTGTAATATATTTTGGGTCGGCAGGGTCATAATATTGACCTGCTTCTAGTACACAAACTTTTGCTCCTGCTTTGGTCAGTTCATAAGCTGCCATACCACCGCCCGCACCCGAGCCAATGATAACGACATCATATACTGTTGATTGTTCTTTAATCTGAAAGTCCAGCATTTATTAAATGATTTTTTTGGTTGAAGAGTATTATTGAATCGAGTAGGAAAAATAGTGATTAAATACAGATTTTATATCCTTTTTTATAAGAAATCGATATTAAAACCATAATCTCCTTAAAAACACCGCAATAAAAGCAGAAAAATAGATAATTTCACACTAAAAACATCAACTATTTGCAATAATTGCAAATAGTTGATTAGAATCATGCAAGAAGTATTGAGTTATTCTGGAGGAAAGATGAAGAAATGAATGTTATCTAACATAAAAAGGGAAGATTAAAAAGTAAACTTTTTAATCTTCCCTTTATTATTGAAGTTTAGAGGTTTCAGCAATGTCTTTTATTCAAACTTTGCTACTAGTTCATCGAAATAAAGCGATCTGTTGTAGCTGGCTCTGGTGATACTGTACCTACATTTACAGTCTTAACAATTTTAGTAGCACCATCGGTAATTTCAAAACTATATTTACCATCTTCCAATTCGCTTAAATCAAATTTACCACGATAGGTAGTTCCTTTTTTACCAACACGCTCGTTAGCCAATACTTCTCCTTTTTCATTTTTCAGAGAAATTGATAAATTTTTACCTTCAAGCTTTTCAATCAATATATTCATTTGTAATGTATTAATTGTTTGATACATCCCTACTGCAAAAGTTTTCTGAGTATTAGTAGCTTCGTTTTTGTCTGTTGCATTAGCAAAGAATGACAATACTGAACATAAAGCAATGGCGAAAGTTTTTACGATTGATTTCATTTTT
The DNA here is from genome assembly GCF_059416265.1 of Arcicella sp. GW821-FHT09D11. Lineage (NCBI taxonomy): Bacteria > Pseudomonadati > Bacteroidota > Cytophagia > Cytophagales > Flectobacillaceae > Arcicella > Arcicella sp. GW821-FHT09D11. The sequence goes on from NZ_JBWKOV010000003.1 coordinate 483,791, forward strand.
TTGTTGTTTAGAAATTAAAAGTTCCTGTTTATTTAAATTAAATTTTCTGAGATTAATCTTTCCGATTATGCTAATAGTATTAACAGAACTGTGCCAAAAAATATAAAATATTAATTATCAGACACTTACAATTTAATACCTTTTCCACAGGTGTACGGTTTTAGTACACAACTGTTCGGTTTGATGACATATTTGTATTCCTGAAAAAGTATTTGAATTTTGTACGATAGTTTTTATGATTGGTTAGTTGTTGGTCAACGCTGAATCATGCAACATTTCAGTACTAATGTGAATCATTTGTTTGTAATGCCTAGTAACATGAATATTTACCTCCCTAAACCGACGATTTTGATGAGACATATTTTTATCATCCTTTGCTTGCTTCTAATAGGTTCTAAATCCTCCGCATTTCAAACAAATCTAGCAGACAACGTATATCATATAGAGGACAGTGTGCTGATAAAAACCAGAGATGGCGCTTTTATTTCAGCCATTATTGTACGTAAAAAAGATAATGACAAACCACAACCAGTTATCCTACAATTCACGATTTATGCCCGTAGTAGAGATATTAAGAGTGTTAAAGAAGCAGTAGATAAAGGTTATGTGGGTGTAATAGCATATACGAGGGGTAAAAGACTTAGTCCCGATGAAGTAACCCCTTATGAATACGACGGTAAAGATGCCTATGATGTAATTGATTGGATTAGTCATCAAGCTTGGTGCAATGGTAAAATCGGAATGTATGGAGGGAGCTATAATGGCTTTAGCCAGTGGGCAGCTACTAAACAAATGCATCCAGCCTTAAAAACCATTGTGCCGTATGTAGCTAACCGACCAGGAATGGGGTTACCGATGGAAAATAATGTATTCTTGAATGCAAATTATGAGTGGGCATTTTATGTTTCCAACAACAAATACCTTGATACGCTTGTAGGCAATAACAGACCTCGCTGGAGAGCCATGCAAAATAAATGGTGGGAAAGCGGTGTGGCATACCGAAAAATAGATAGTTTAGAAGGTACTCCTAATAAACATTTACAACGATGGCTCCAACATCCTGCTTATGATAAATATTGGCAAGACATGGTTCCCTACAAAGATGAATTTGCCCATATTAACATTCCTGTTTTATCGATAGATGGCTACTACAATGACTCTCAGATTTCAGGATTGTATTACCTCAAAGAGCATTATAAATACAATAAAAATGCTAATCATTATTTAATTATTGGTCCGTATAGCCATTTTGGTGCACAAAAAGGCGGTGAAGCTGTTTTGCAAGGTTATCAAGTAGACTCGGTTGCCTTAATCAATACAAAACAAATCACTTACGAATGGTTTGATTACATTCTTAAAGATGGTAAAAAGCCAGAAATTTTAAAGGATAAAATAAATTATGAAGTAATGGGTGCTAATGAATGGAAACATGCTCCCTCATTAGAAAAAATGAGTAACAATACTTTGCAGTTATACCTTACCAACATCAAATCTGGGAAAGATTATCTTCTAACGCAACAAAAGCCTAAGCAACATAATTACCTTTTTCAGGAAATAGATTTAGCTGACAGAACTACCAGTAACAACGACTATTATCCCGACCCAATTATCCGCAAAGAGCTTGATACTTCTAATGGTTTTTTCTTTTTGAGTGAGCCATTCAAAGAATCTATTTCAATTGCTGGGGCATTCAGTGGGGAAATAAAAGCTAGTATTAATAAAAAAGATATGGATATCGGGGTGGTACTATACGAGGTGATGCCCAATGGGGAATATTTTGAATTAAGCTATTTTTTAGGACGAGCAAGCTATGCCAAAGATATTACTTCTAGAAATCTTTTAACGCCTAATAAAGTGGAAAGCATTCCGTTTTCCAATACTCGCTTGGTAAGTCGTCAGCTAAGTAAAGGTAGTAGATTGCTAGTAGTATTAAATATTGATAAAAACTCCTTTGCTCAAATCAATTATGGAACTGGGAAAGATGTGAGTGATGAAACAATAGCTGATGCCAAAGAACCCCTAAAAATAAAATGGTATAATGATAGCTTTATAAATGTACCTATTTGGAAATAATGTATCTCACTACTTTAATCAACATCATGAAAAAAATATTTTTAATAATACTGTTGCTAATTGCTTGCCTTGCTAGGGTAAATGCCCAACTACCTAAAAATCGATTAGACGCTATTGTCAATAAATATGCAAATGTTTATATGAGTGATTCTAATGCTGTAGGATTATCCGTCGGCATTATTCAACACGGGAAAAAATATTTTTATAATTATGGCACTGTAAAAAAGGGAGTAAATGAATTGCCAACGAACAAAACCATTTATGCAATGGGTTCCATTGCGAAAACATTTGTTGGAATACTACTAGCCCAAGCTGTAAAGGAGAATAAAGTACAGTTAACGGATGATATTAGAAAATACCTAAAAGGTAATTATCCTAATCTCCAATTCAATAATTATCCTATCACGTTGGTACATCTGGCTAACCATACAGCTAGACTACCTGAATCACTTTGTAAATTTCCCAATAATTGGCAAAGCATGAATCAAGAGGAAAAATATGTATTCAAACAGCGATATAATCGTGAGGAATTCTATAAAGATTTATATACTATTAAACTTGACACTTTACCTGGCTACAAATACAGTTATTCTGGAAGTGGAATGACACTCTTGAAATTAATTCTTGAAAATGTGTATCAAAAGCCTTTTCAAGAACTGATTAACCAATACTTCAATAAACCTTTAAGTCTTGGTACTACCAAAGAATTATTAAATATCACGGAATGGAAAAACTATGCTTTCGGCAAGCAAGATGAAGCAATTGTGAGCCGTACAAAAAGCATTGAAGACATGACTACAGGCCCAGGTTTATGCAGTACTACCGACGATATGTTGAAATATATCCAAGCAAATATCTTAGCAATCAACGAGGCTATAAAACTATCGCACCAGAAAACCTTTGAAGATAACAATAATGCAATGGCATTAGCTTGGCGATTGGATGAACAAAACAACACTATCTATCATTTAGGAACGGGTTGGGGCTGTAATAGTATTTGTAAGTTTTCGTCCAAATATAAAACAGGCATTATCATTTTTGTCAACGAAACAATGAATAAAAAGAACATGACGATTATGGCTAACGATATTCTGGAAGAGCTAAATAAAAACAGTGGAATTAAATAGGCTAACAGCTTCAAATCAAAAGAATAAAGTAAAACTTTCTTAGGAAAATTTAAAGATGCTAGGCTATTAACTAACTTTATTTAGTTTTAAACCTTGAATGATTAGTCCTGTTATTAAAAAGACAAAACTAACTTTTATCAAACTCTGTATAATGGGCGAATCAGGACTATCGACTATTGGTTGACCGACAGGTAAGCGTGAAAGAATTTCATAGGCTGTAGGAATTAATAATAGAAAAACTGTAGTAGACATACAAAAAGTTTGTAGATAAATGGCTTTACTTTTTGCAAGCACATTTTCTCCTAAATAATAAGCGATTGATAATAAACCAAGTATCAAAATAAATATAACATAACCAAGAGAGGTAAATCTTTTACTTTCAGAAAGCCCAAAAGAACCGATACAACCAATTGCCGTTAATACGCTATAACCTTTGCCCAGTGTATGATAGGGTTTAATAAACCCTTCTTTACACAAAGCAATACCTGCAATAAGTAGTGCTAAGGTAGCAATGCCAGTGTGAATAATATCGAGTTGCAGTAGAGACGTACTCATCTGAGTAATGACTAAAGTTTTAATAGGTTAATACAATTTACTATCCATTTATATTATTTGAACACCTTAGCTTAGCATTTATTTCCACCATTCGGCAAACTCTTCATTTTTATATTGCTCATCATTTGATAGAAAAGCCTTCGCATAACTCAACCATCCTTTATCAAAATATTTTTCGTTGGGACTAAACTCTCCTGCTCCTAAATCAAAGTCACAGGTAATATTAGGTACTCGATAATCTGCCCATTTACAAATTTTAGATTTTTGAGCATTATACATTGTCCAAGTACCTTCAAAAGCATTATTAAAATATCCATCTGAAAGCAAGTTTATGTCATCATACTTTATTTGGTTATCTTTATTAATGTACCATTTTGTGTGTAATTGTCCCGCAAAAATACCTGTATGTGGTTGATTCTTATTTTCAAAGAATTCATATTTAGCTATTAATAGCCCTTGTGTTTTAATGCCAGCATCTTTTGCTTGATTATCAACACCAAACTGCTCTCGCTTAGTCTCTTGAATTTTCTCGATGACTATTTTACCAATAAAATCACAGACATTCCCTTTTACATTTGATTTCCCATAAACAAAATACTCTTCTGGATTATTGGTATTTTTAACAACAGCAAGAACCTTTACCTTAATACGTTGAAAATCATCTCCTAGCACACCCAATACGTTATAATTATCTGTCTTGCTCCACAAATCCGAAAAATCATATGAGAGAAATACATTTTTTTTGTTTTCTTCATAAATCTTTTCCCCATTCAAAATATCATTATGACAATTTGCTTGGGAAAAAGTTGAAAATGAGCTAACAATAAAGAGAAAAGAGCATATTGTTTTCATTTTATTGAGATGTTGTTTTTGATTGATTGCTAATAGGAAAAAATCATGTTTTTACACTTTGTTAATGCTTATTCCTCCGCTTCCAAGAGTTGGTTATGATGCTGTTTTTCGATAACACTGCGCAATCGTTCTTGGTGTTCGTCACCCCATTGGCCCAACATATTGATAATTGGCATCAACGATGCACCAAAATCAGTTAAACGATATTCCACTTTAGGAGGCAATTGCGGATAGATAGTTTTGGTTACTAATTCGTGTTCTTCCAATTGTTTCAACTGCATATTTAATACTCTTCTACTTGCATCAGGTATTTTCCTTTGCAAGTCGCTTGGACGAATACAGCCCTCCGAAATAAAATATAGCATCCTGATTTTCCATTTGCCATACAAAACTTCAGCGATTAGGTCGAGCCCACAATTTAAGGTTATTGGAATCTTTCTTTCGTACATGATACAAATGTAATTAGTTGACGTATAAGGTGCAATAGGGAAAAAATTGTCACTATCTGAATCTTTTGCCCCTACTTGTACTATCTGTTCATAGTGTCGAATTTTGTCATCAAATAAATACAAAAAATAGCAATGAACATAGATTTTAATTTCAACAACGAACTCTCAGGAAAAATAGCACTCGTAACGGGTGGCACAAAAGGTACGGGCAAAGCAATTGCTGAAAGACTAGTAAAAGCAGGAGCAAAAGTAATAGTAACAGCCAGAAATAACCCTGATAATCTTGAAAAAAATATACACTTTATTGCTGCCGATTTAAGCCAAATTGAAGGTGCAGCAAAAGTAATTCAGGAAATTAAGGAAACATACGGAGGATTAGATATACTTATCAACAATCTTGGTGGCTCAGAAACGCCTGGAGGTGGTTTTGAAGTATTGACAGATATCCATTGGCAAGAAATATTTAACGCTAATTTATTTGCTTCTGTCAGGCTAGATAAAGGTTTTTTGCCCTTTATGCTTCAAAAAAAAACTGGAGTAATTATCCATATAGGCTCTATTCAAAGAACATTACCTTTATACGATTCTACTTTGCCTTATGCTGCCGCAAAAGCTGCATTGGTTAATTATAGCAAAAGCTTATCGAACGAGGTATCTCCCAAGGGTGTAAGGGTTTTAACAGTATCCCCTGGATTCATTCAAACAACCGCTGCTGAAAGAATGCTAGAACGCTTGGCAGAGAGTGCAAATACAAGCAAGGAAGAGGCTTTGGAAAGCTTAATGAAAGCATTGGGAGGAATCCCAATGGGCAGACCCGCTAAACCTGAGGAGGTAGCCGAATTGGTTGGTTTTCTGGTTTCACCTCGTGCCAGTTATTTATCTGGTACTGAATATATTATTGATGGAGGAACCATTCCAACTATTTAAAACCATGCTATCATGCGTAGGGTCGTATTGCATACGACCTTATTCTCAAACAATAGGACGAATGCAATTCGTGCCTACTACTGTTCCTTAATCTTTTTTCTGTGCTGTTCTCCCCAAACACTCAATTCATTTAATAAACTTTTTAAGGTACGGCTATATTCTGTCGCTTCATAAATAATAGTCACTGGAGTAGTGGGATATACTTTACGTGTTATCAGGTAATTTAATTCTAAATCTTTCAATTCATTAGATAATATCTTGGGAGATATACCAGTGATTTCATGCTGAATCTCGCTAAAACGTTTTGGTGATTGTACTAAGCAAAGTATCACAGGAAGTTTCCACTTTCCATTAAGAACATACATCGCATCGATGACGTTTTTGAGCGAACCAACACATTGTGCCTTGCTCAGAAGTATTTCATTTTCAATTGTTTCCATTGGTACAAAGATACAAACTTTCCTAAAGGTAACCGCTTTCCTTTGGGTAACTGCTAACTTTTGTATACTGCAAGGCAATACCTTTGTCCTTGACAATTCGAGAGAAAAAACCTTTCACTATTAACACAAAAGGAAGTCTGGCAATCTCGGAATTTTAAATTAATCAATAAAACATTTATGAAACGTATCCTTCATTTAAAATCTAGCCTACTAGGTACAGAATCCTATAGCATTAAGCTAGGTAACGCTATTATCGAAAAAATTCAGGAAAAGTATCCTGACAGTGAACTTGAAGAATTAAACTTAGTAGATATCGAAATACCGCATCTTAGCCCTACTGTACTTCGCACCTTCTTTATTCCTAAAGATCAACTGAACGAAGAAGAAAAAGAAGCTATTAGCTTATCTGATAGACTAGTAAAACAGCTATTCGCGGCAGACATCATTGTAATCGGTGCGCCCCTTATCAACTTTACCATCCACACATCGCTAAAGGCTTGGATTGACCATATTACTAGGCCTGGAATAACTTTTGGGTATGGTGAGGATGGACTCCCTATTGGAATGGTAACAGGAAAAAAAGTTTATGTAGCCATGACTTCCGGTGGTATTTATTCGGAAGGTGTAGGTAAAGCCAACGATTTTGTTGCTCCCTATTTAAAGGCATTTCTTGGCTTTTTAGGTATGACAGATTTAACCGTTTTTAGGGCAGAAGGATTAAAAGTACCAGGCGTGAAGGAACACGCAATGGCAAAAGCAGTTGATAGTATACAAATTGATTAATATTCTCAGTGGTCGCTCGCTTCCAGCGAGTGACCACTATTAAAAGGCTTCCAGCCGTAAAATCAATAATATAAAATAAGCCATTAAAAAGTAGCAGTAACCGTTTTCTACCTGTAGTGGCAACCGCAAGGGATTGCCGCTACACCGTTAGAAATAAACGACTGCGGAAGTATTATAATTCATAAACTTCCTTTAAGGTATCATTGATTTTATCAGTGAGCATCTCTACAAGTTCTTCATCCATAAATTCATAATCATCTGGAATATGTAGGTTTTCAATAATTGGTAATTCCAGAAAACTATAAACCTCCTTGATTTTCGCTTTTTGATCCGTCTCCATCACAAAAACAAAATCAGCCCAGTTCAAATCGTTTTCAGAAATCTTCCTTACACTCTTAGGACTCAACCCTACCGACCGAATATTAAAGCGATTATCATTTTTAAAAATATGCTCTGCTGTTCTACTTCGTTTTTTATTACGCCCACACACCACTAAAATATTTGGTCTATCAGTTGTTACCATCAATTATTGTTTAAGTATTTTTCAAAAGCAAGCTACCTAAATTTCTAAATAAATCCCAATAGTTCACGTGTTAAGCAAAGCATCACTTGGACTCAAAACAACACGTAGGGACGAATTGCATTCGTCCTATTGGTTCGTACACAAGGACGAATGCAATTCGTCCCTACTATTATTACAAACACTCAATCATTTTCTTGATTTCAGCTTTATCAAATTGTTGAGATTTGGCTTCAATTTCTGTCAAACTCATTGGTTTTTTATTACCTGACTTCGTGAATATCAAATAGACAATTCCTCCGCTTGAATCAGAGCCAATAATTTGTTTAAGTTTCTTCTTATAAATCAATTTAATACCCAGGTTCTCAGATAGTTTTACAGAGCCTTCTCCTATGTGTTTGTTATTACCTGTATCGGCGATGATTGCAAAACTTCCTTTACCTGTTTTTCGATTAAACACATAGGCTAAATCTCCTTTCACAACACCTTTTGCTATCAAATTAGGAGGAATAGCGATGTAAGGGATTTCTTCAGAATTTACATATCTTCTATAGTCCGTTACTTTTTTAGTAGCATCTACCAAAGAAGTTTGAGAGAGGTAATATCCAGGAAAAGGGTCAGATGATTTCTGTATATATGGTTTGTTACCCTCAAATACAATCACACTTGGGCTTAAATTGCCAATTCCTCCAGCACTAGAAAGATTATCCAAGCCTATATTCTGAGGATGATAAGCCTGAGGCGAACCGTCTACATCAATCGTCATTTCAGATACATAGCCAATAACCGCATTATTAATCTTCCAAACTTTCGCAGTTGGATTTTTAGGATAAGAAAGTTTCAAATCAACTTTTTCACAAGTAGTTTGACCAACAATACAATCTTCGCTAAAGAAGAGGGCTAAAATTAAAGTTAAGATTCTTTTCATGGTAGTAAAGTTTAAGGTAAGTTTTGTTATTTTTCAGTAGCTTTCATGCCTAAATAAGTAGTGGCACTAATACCCATCAATCCCAGTGTTTCAGAACTAAAACTAGGGAATTCTCTATCGCCGTGTGATAACTTTTCAAAGAAAGTCACCAAAAATACCATACTAAATATAAGGTTGAAAATTAAGGCTTGATAGCGATAGACAGTAATGCCTGTTGAATCTGAAAGAATTTGAGTAAAAAAATTGGTTGGTTTTCTGAGTTTTGGAGGTAAGTCTTTTTCAGTCTCAATCTTATCCTTCGGTGTTTCTTCTGGTGGTGTATTATTATCTATTACACTAGCAACAGCTGTAGTTCCTACACCGATTGCTAATAAAACTAAGCAAGTAGAATTAAGCTCAATAACTTCGCCTCGCTTACCAAAACCAATCACAAAGCAAGCTCCAATCAGGGTAGTCCACCACAATCCTTGGGTACGAGCAAAACTATAGGTTTCCACTGGCCCAATGTCAGAATCAATTACACAAACATCTTTTAAAATTTTGGTTGTAACAGAAAGATAAATAGCACCGAAGACAATCAGCAGTGCTATGATATTACAAATTGCAGTCATTGGTTTTTTAAGTTAAAGGGTTTTGATATAACACCCAAACCTAATAAAAAAGCCAACCCTTTAAAAGGCTGGCTTCCAATTATTTAACTATTTTTTATTAAACGGTAACAGGAGTTTATTCCACTTCCAATTTCCCTACATTTTCAAACTTAATTGCTCCTTCGTCGTTCACTTCCATCATTACTACAGAATCTTTATTAATGTAATTACCTAAGATTTGTTTCGATAATTCATTTAAAATTCTTCTTTGCATCACACGCTTCAAAGGTCTTGCACCCATCGTTGGTTCATAACCCTCTTCGGCAAGTTTCACAAGGGCCTCATCAGTGCTTTCTAAAGTAATGCCTTGTTCTTGTAAACGTTCTTGAATGTGTCTAAACTGAATTCTAACGATTTGGCTAAGGTTATCTTTAGACAATGGCTCAAACATCACGATTTCATCCACACGGTTCAAGAATTCTGGTCTTACTACTTGTTTCAATAAAACCATTACTTCTTCTTTGGCTTTCTCCATCACGATATGGTTGTTCCAACCTTCCATTTCTCCCATTTTTTCTTGGATAATATGGCTACCAATATTGGAAGTCATGATAATAATCGTATTCTTGAAATTAGCAATTCTACCTTTGTTATCAGTCAAACGTCCATCATCAAGTACTTGTAACAAAATGTTCCAAACATCTGGATGTGCCTTTTCTATCTCATCCAACAGAATGACAGAATATGGTTTTCTACGAACAGCTTCAGTCAATTGTCCACCCTCATCATAACCAACATATCCCGGAGGTGCTCCTACCAAACGGCTTACCGCATGGCGTTCTTGGTATTCCGACATATCTATTCTCACCATCGCATTCTCGTCGTTAAACAAGTAATCTGCTAAAGCTTTAGCCAATTCCGTTTTACCAACCCCTGTCGTTCCCAAGAAAATAAACGAACCTATCGGGCGTTTAGGGTCTTGCATTCCTGCACGAGAACGACGAACAGCATCAGAAATAGCCTCAATAGCCTCCTCTTGTCCCGCTACTCTTTTACCTAATTCAACTTCCAGATGTAGCAGTTTTTCTTGTTCAGCACGCATCATTTTTGATACAGGTACGCCTGTCCACTTAGCTACCACTTCTGCAATGTTCTCTGAAGTTACTTCTTCTTGCAACATTGGCGTTTCACCATTTTTATCAGCAGTTTTTTCGTTTTGCAATTGTTTCAGGTTATTTTCAGCCTCCACTAATTTACCATAACGTATCTCTGCTACTTTACCATAATCGCCAGCTCTCTCAGCTTGTTCAGCTTCCAATTTCAAGCGATCGATATTTTCTTTTTCTTTACGAACTTCATCCAAGACAGACTTCTCACCTTCCCATTTCGCCATCAAGCCACTTTTCTTGTCGGTAAGTTCTGCTAATTCTCGGCTGATAATATTTTCACGTTCAATGTTATTTTCTCTTCTGATTGCTTCACGTTCAATCTCTAATTGCATGATTCTACGTTTCAAAGCATCAATCTCTTCAGGAACAGAATCTATTTCCATCCGCATTTTTGCAGCAGCCTCGTCCATCAAGTCAATGGCTTTATCTGGTAAAAAACGGTCTGAAATATAACGGCTTGATAATTCAACAGCTGCAATTACAGCATCGTCCTGAATCCTTACACCGTGGTGTAATTCATATTTATCTTTAATCCCCCTTAAGATAGAAATGGCATCAGTAATATCTGGTTCATCAACTACTACCATCTGGAAACGACGTTCCAAGGCTTTATCTTTCTCAATGTATTTTTGGTACTCTTTCAAAGTAGTTGCACCAATAGCATGTAATTCTCCACGCGCCAACGCTGGTTTCAATAAGTTAGCAGCATCCATCGCCGAATCTCCGCCACCGCCTGCACCAATCAAGGTATGAATCTCATCAATAAACATGATGATTTCTCCCGCTGCATCTGTTACTTCTTTGATAACTGCTTTTAATCTTTCTTCAAATTCACCTTTGTATTTCGCTCCAGCAATCAATAAACCCATATCTAACGTATAAATCTGCTTAGATTTCAGGTTTTCGGGTACGTCTCCCATTACGATTCTTTGTGCTAAGCCTTCTACAATAGCAGTTTTACCAACTCCTGGCTCACCGACCAACATAGGGTTATTTTTAGTGCGTCGTGATAATATTTGTAGTACTCTGCGTATTTCTTCATCTCTACCAATCACAGGGTCAATTTTCCCAGCTTTGGCTAATTCATTTAGGTTTCGAGCATACCGCTCTAATGAACGATAGGTTGCTTCTGCATTTTGGTCTTTCACGGTTGTGTTTCCTCTTAGTTCTTTTATGGCACTTTTTAATTCTTTTTCCTTATATCCACTCTCTTTCATCAAACTTGCCACAGCATCTTTCCCTAACAGGATTCCCAATATTAATAATTCTATGGATACAAATTCGTCTGAAAATTCTTTTAATAAATTCTCTGCTTTGGTAAAAGCCGCAGCAGCATCGTTTGCTAAATAGGGCTGTGCTCTACCAGAAACTTTTGGATAGCCATTCACTATACTTTCCAGTTTCGATGAAAAAATTGCCTGATTAACTTGTAGCTTTTTCATCAAAAACTCTGAAGTATTTGGTTCCTCGTCAATGATGGCTTTTAGCAAATGTCCCGTTTCAATAGCTTGCTGGCCATTTGCTGAGGCAATCGAAGCGGCATGTTGGATTACCTCTTGAGTCTTGGTTGTATATTTATTAAAATTCATCGTATAAATGATTTTCTGTTTTTCAATCGTTGATAGTATTATTTCATCAAAAGCTAAGCCAAGCTAGTTTTGCGGTAAAAATGGCATATTTTTCCGCAAAAACTTGATTTATTTAAGCCAAAATGACGGTTTTTTTGTTGGAGACTTTAGGATTTTAGGACTTTAAGACTGGAAGATAAAAGAAACAAGACTTAAAGATATTTAGACTTGAGGACTTTAAGAAGAAAGAAACCTCCCCAGCAGTCGCTCGTTTCTAACGAGTAACGACTATTAGGAGGCTTCAAGCCTTACTATATAATCGCCGTAAAATAAAAATAACAGTAATTAGGCGTTTAAAGCCTGTTTTTATCATGGTTTTTTACAAAATTTGCCGTAATATTATACTATTCAAATTTGCTCTATTATGAAAAATCTCTCTACTTTATTTTTAGCACTTTTGGTGCTGGGTTTCATTAGTTGTACTAAAAAAGATGACCCTACCAAGCCAGTTACTCCTCCTACCACAACAGAGGAGCCGTATTTTGAATACAAGATTAACAATAACTCCGCCGTGCATGTCGATTGTAGTGCTATTAAGTTTGAAGCTACAAGTGGGGGTAGTACAGTTACACTTGTTGTTGCCACTTCTGCTTCTACAAACTCAACATTCACTTTTGCTTTTTATGGTGCAGCAGCAGCCTTAGATACAGTAAAAGCTGGTAATCATCCTTTATTAGCATATTCTAGCTTTATGCCAGCATCATCAGCTACTCCCCTGCACTTAAGTTTAAAAGTGCCTCAAACTACTGGTAGTAACGATTATTTCTATAGCTTGGCTCCATCTGAAGCTACTCATAAACATACTATAAAATCTATCACTAAAGCTGAGATTGAAAACGGCAAAAGAATATATTGGGTAGAAGGTGAGTATAATTGTAAGGGACAACAGTTGCCAGGAACAACTACGGCTACCATATCAGGGAAGTACAGATTTAAACTATTGGCCGTACAATAAGGTTAACAAAAAACATTTTCCCTTCCACTTGTACTGAAAGACAAGCGAAATTCGTGATAAATAGGTTTTTAATCTAAACATTTGTACATTCAGAAAACTTTAGTTGTTATATATCGTTCGATTTGCCTTTCGGAATAAATCGAACAGCTTAAACAGTGTAAGTCATTGGCACAATTATTTAACACATTAGGTAAAGTAGTATTTTACCTTTGATGATACAAAATTCTTTATTGCATCACGTTATTTAATACCCAATAAACATATTACAAGATAATTTTTATCAATATAACAACATAATTTCATGAACATAAAACGAATTTTTGGAGCTTTGCTCACCCTATTAGGTGTCATCGGACTTATTTATGCTGCCACGTTATTTGTCAATAAATCAGGTGGACACAATGTGAAATCTCTTATTACTTATGGAATTATTGGCTTTATTTTCTTTTCTTCAGGAATAAGTCTAATACGTTCAATAAAAGATGAAGCTTAAACAATGTTTTGAGACTTTAGGACTGAAGAACTTTAGGAACTAAGAAATTTTGTTAAAAAGTTTTTAGTCCAAAACATCATTACTTAGACGTTCAGCGAACGTTGTTATCTGTATTTCAATTTACTCTTCGAAAAGTGCATTTATTTTGGGGTCTAAGTGAACAAACGCTTAGACCAGCGAAGTTGTCATATTTTCAATTAGCCTTTATTTATTCTGAAAAACGGGTAAAGGTTTTTCCATCAAAACGGCATAAATCAGTATTTCTACTACCTATCCAAATGTTTCCATCATTATCCTCCAAAATAGAATATACACCATTGTGACACAAGCCGTCTTTTCTTGTAAACCGAGTAAAGGATTTACCATCGTAACGCCATAGTCCACCATCCTCATTTAGCTCTCCGCTACCTAACTCTGTCCCAAACCAAAGATTGCCCATTTTGTCTTCAAAGGTCAAATTAATAGAACCATTTTGAATGCCTCCTTTTTCTGTAAAATTTGTAAAATTTCTGCCATTAAAACGACATACACCGTTGTGTCTGGTTACAATTAGCAAAGCTCCATTTTTATCCTCTAATATAGAACGAACCCATCCTTCTCCATAAGGTTTATATTGCGTGATTGTTTTTCCATCAAAACGGCAAATACCCTCATTGGCAAGCACCCATGACCCAAACCAAATATTCCCTGATTTGTCCTCAAAAATACATTGTGTCCATTTGAGGCTAACGTTGCCTATATTTAGGATATTATTATTTAAAAAACGGGTAAAATATTTTCCATCAAAGCAATAAATACCATCAGTTGTACCTAACCACATTTTCCCACTTCTATCCTGCATCATACTCCACAGTTCATTCTTTGTTGATGGGTAATTGTTGAAAGAATTATTATATGGAAAATTGCTTCCAATAGTAGTGGGGATTGATATGTTTGTAAATTTCTTTCCATCGAAACGGGATATTGCCTGTTTCGAGCCGAACCAGATGTCGCCTAATCTATCCTGTAGGATAAAAAAGATACCATTCCCACATAAACCGTCTTTTTGGGTAAACTGGGTAAATACTTTTCCATCATATCGATAAACACCTTCGCCTGTGGTACCAAACCAAATATTTCCTGACTTATCCTTTAAACTACAACCAACTTGCTGATATTGGTCTGTGCCTTGTGTTTTGGTCAGCTTTGTATTTTTACTGGTAAATGATTGTTGCTTCACAACAATTTCATTTGTTCGTTTACTTTTTGTTTGGCCGTTACAAAATGTAACAAATATGAACACTAACAGAAAAGCGAAAAATGGATTTTTAAGTTTATACATTGTCATTTGTCAAATTTTTCTGTATTATCAAATCTGTCATTAACTCTTTTCTGTTAGGATTTGACTTTAAATACTGTTGATACACTCCGCCCTTGTTAATGAAATAACAACAAGGGCAAACAAAGCTATCTTTAATACCCACTATACAGGCAATAAATGTGTAAAAAGAGTGTAAAAAAGTGTAAATGATTGGTATTGGGGGACTTTAGGACTTTAAGATTGGGAGACTTTGGGATTTGAGAACTTTAAGAAGAAGATGTTTTGATAAAATAGACTTTAATCCAAAAATATAAACTCTTACTAGTTCAAGCCTATGGCTTGGACTAGTGGAGCGAATAAGCCTTATCCTATCTTTTTTTGAATTTGCCAATAATGCCCGAAAGGGTCTTTTAATGTTCCTTGTCGGTAACCATAATCATAATCTTGGGCAGGGCTTATTTCGATGGCACCCGCAATGATTGCTTGGTTCATTACGGCATCTACATCTGGTACAAATAAACCAATGCAACAGGTACAGCCATTGTGTTTATCAGGAGGAAAAAAAAGATTGGAGGTTATTTCATGAACATGAAAAATAGCACCATCTATACAAAGTTCTGCTACGTGAATAGTATCATCTTCGTTTCTAAAACATAGATTCTCTGTAGCACCAAAAGCATTTTTATAGAATGAAATATCCTTTACCCCATTATTGATATAAAGCTCTGGGGCAAAAAAAGTATTACCAGCATTCGTGGTCATAGTTTTTGGGGTTTTGAATCAAAGTATATGCTTAGGTTATTTTTTAGCAGTCGCTCGTTTTTTTAACGAGTGACGACTATTTATCAGGCTTCAAGTCAATAATAACAAGCCTGACAGAATACAGTAGACTTTAAGATTTACACCCAAATGCCAGAACTTTCAGAGAATGTTACTGTCTATCATTGAATAGAGATAGAGCCTGAATTTATTTTTGGGTCTAATTTATAATTTATTTGTCATCTTAAGGATTCAATTAAACATTGGAATATTGAATTAATTATCTACGTTGTTGTTATTAAATGCATCAAATATTGTATGTAATAATTGTTTTAATTCAGTCCAGTCATAATTATTTATCTTAGCTGAATCATTCAAACATTCATCAATTTTTATTTGAAATTCATTTTGAACTCTAGATTTATCAATAATCTCACCTTGATATTTTCCTAATGTTTGGTCATAGCCTTTCCATTGAATAGGAATAAATTGTCCATCTTTGCTTAGTATGTCTTTCCCTAAATATAATTCAATACTACATGCCAAAGCATTAATATTCATAAGTGAAATTCCAGTAGGGCCTAAGGTTGGATAATTTTCAGCAATTTTAATGTTAGGATATTGAAGAATCTTTATATTACTGGGAATTATGGTTTTTTGAAATCCTCTTATTGCAGATTCAGCTGCTGTATCATTGTCAAATAATGCAATAACTTTATTTTTAATTCCAGCACCTACAAAAGATTTTACACTTGCAACTAGAGAACTGGCACTACCTGACGCATTTGATATTCCAAAGTCCATAAATGAATAATATCCCATTAAATGAGGATATAATATTGCCATTGCTGATTTAAGAATTTGAATATCTGATGATCCTTCGGTAAGAATTAGAAATTTTTCTCCAAGCTCGTAATCATAAGTTACATTCAGAATGGTGTCTGTATAAATATTTTCTATTTTATCTTCATAATATTCTTGGTCTATTAGTTCTGTTATGTCATAAGTTACTTTCTTTTCATCTTGAGTAATCTCAAGTAAAGAACGTAATAATACTCTTTGGTCGTAAATGTATGGGAACCGGTCAAGTCCATTTCCATATTCAAGTAGATAATAGATTAATGGATTAGTTTCTTTTGGCAAGTCTTCTTTTTTAACTTTATATCCGTACCCATTATCAATAATTTCTTTACAAGCTACTAGAAAGTCATTATAAGATGATTTCTCAAGTAGTTCTTTTTCGAATATTAACTTGGCTTTAATTTCTGGATTACTTGAAAAGTTTTTATCATTAATATATCCTTTAAGAGTTTCTATCGATTCTACTTTACTATTATTAAATTCGGAGATTGCCTTCTTTAAGGTAAAACCCATAATTTCTAAACGATCTTTAATATTTTTAGACGTATTTGAATACTCAACTGCATGCTCAATTTCGTCTTCATAATCCCCACGTCCATATAACAATTGATTTCGGTCAATTATGCGTCGGTCAAAATGATTTAAATCATCAGGCTGAAAAAGAGAAAGAATAAAGGTGTCAATCTCATTCTTTGTAGTTGAGATCGGATAATCTGATATATAAAGTTCACAGTATTGCCCCATATTTACATTTCCTGTTACTCAATTAAATATTGCTGGTCAGTATGCTAAAGTTATATATATTAGTATGTAGAAATTTGATTTCACCTTTCAAGATAATTATTTATTCTTAATTTCAAAAGAGAGTATTTAAGATTTAACGA
Organism: Arcicella sp. GW821-FHT09D11; assembly: GCF_059416265.1. Classification (NCBI taxonomy): domain Bacteria; kingdom Pseudomonadati; phylum Bacteroidota; class Cytophagia; order Cytophagales; family Flectobacillaceae; genus Arcicella; species Arcicella sp. GW821-FHT09D11. The sequence continues at coordinate 501,084 of NZ_JBWKOV010000003.1, forward strand.
AACTCTACTAAATCCTCTCCTCCTCTATCATTTCTCCCTTAATAATATACTGTTCAATGGAGGCTTCTATTTCGGCTTTTGGGATATAGGCAGAGGCTACTGCGATAAAGTCTTCTATGGTTAGCAATTGCTTTTTTTGTTCCGCTAAGGCTTTTAGGCTTCTTAGAAAATCTTGGTAGCTTTTAGTTCCCTTGCTTTGTTCGGTAATCCTTTTGCTGATATAGGCTGCAAACAATGCGCCTCGATGATAGGGTATTTTTTCGTAGTTATGATTTTCCCAGAAGTGCTTTAGAATGTCTTCATTGGCTGTATTTTTTACGGGGTTGGCAGATAATTGTTGATAGGTATCTTTTACCATTTTGGCTAATTTATGTTCTGAGAAAATTCCTGCTTTTGCCAACAAGTACCAAGTGGTATAATCGGTAAAGCCTTCATCAAACCATTGATTGTTTTCGCCCATTGATACATAGCCCGCACCAATATAGCGGTGCATAATTTCATGCGAAATCGTGGTGACTACTTCTTCATTGGCTAAAATGGTATCGCCCGAATACTTTACATGAAAGCCTGAGTTGAAGGCCGTGCCTGAGATATTATGATATTTAATATCAAGAAAAGGCGAGGCAATTAGGGAATAATAAGTCCCATTGAGATTGCCCCAAAAGTTGGTCATGGCGGGTAGAAATTTATCAAAATAGTCCATAAAACGTTTGAGGTTATACGGATTTTTCTGGTTTATGCGTAGCACCACATAGTTTTGAATGCCTGCCAATTTTCGTTTGACAATGTGGAGGTCAGACGCCCCCGTTACCAAGGCATTCATTCCTTCCGAGAATTTAAGGCTTACCGTTTTGCCTGCTGTTAGTGTTGGGGCAAAGCTAAAGTACATCGGAAACGCTGGATTTTTCTCTAAGGTTACCGACATCATCATACTTGCCTGTCGTTTTTCATCTATTTGAGGATTCAAAAAGAGTGAGTGTGAAAGCGAAAAGAAGTAGCTATCTGTAATTATCGGACGAAACATTTCACCACGAACCTTTTGTTGGGGTTTGTGGGTATCAATAATATCGTATTGTATCTGAATCGGGGTATTTTGGGGATGATAAAAAGTAAGCTGACTTTTTGCTGAATCAACCTTGAATATTACAGAAGCTTGAATATTGATTAAGCCTTTTAGTAAGTCTTTCATACCGCCATAATATTCGTTTCCGTATTGAAAAACAGTGCTATCATGCTGGACTGGGCGATAATTCAACGTGACGTGCATCACTTTTGGCTTTATGTCAAAATGATAATCCAAATCTGTACTGGCATAGACGTTTGTTTGTAAGATGGTTATGAAACCTAATAAAATACAGGCTAAAAAGTTTTTCATCAATGATGTGTTTGTGTTGAGAAGATTAAAGATCCTAAGATAATGGTTTAAGAAGCGAAATTATCAATTGATTCCTAGAATTAGTTTTGCAATGATGTTAGCCAATTACTACAAAATCCAAATAAATACGAACGTGCTACTCTTTCTTATTTTGGGTCATAGGAAAACTTATTACCAGCATCAACAGCGGTAGCCCTTATGGTTACCGTTTAGCTTACAAAATAAAACCTTACTCTATTTTCAAAACCTTCACCAACGCACTTTTACGCTCATTGCCAATACGTAAAAAGTAAATTCCTGCATTTAAGTTCGTCAATGATAGTTTAAAAGAGAGCGTAGTAATAGGCTGATAAAGAAGTGTTTTGCCCGAAATATCCATTAAAATGGCAGAGTAATTGTTGACTTTAGTATCGTTAAGCTGAATAGTAATTTCTGAAGTTGTAGGATTAGGATATACGTTAAATAGTTGATTATTTTCGCTTTCAGTTGATAATACCGTTGGTGTATTGGCTCTGGTAAAATCAGGAATACCATAGCCTAATCGTGTATCTGGATTCTGATACTGACTGCCCGATTTCCGCATTCTATCAATCACTGTCATGGCTGTTAAAGTAGGATTGGCTTGCCAAAAACCTGCTACCATACCACACAAAATAGGGGAAGAAAAAGAAGTACCATCACTGGTTGATACATTGCCATTAGGCGTAATCACAGCAGCACTCCTGCCCATTACGGCTAAATCAGGCTTTACTCTACCATCAGCCGAAGGGCCAATAGAACTAAAACTCACATACGATTTTAACGCATCCACTGCTCCAACAGTGATAACAGAATCAGCATCAGCAGGCGTAGAAATATAACGCCATGCAGCATTTCCTTCGTTGCCTGCACTAATCACACAGACAATTCCTACGGAAGCTGCCCAACTGGCAGCTCTAGCCGCTATGGTGGTTTTGCCATTCAAATCTGCATATTTATGACTGGTGCTAGCATCATCAAATTCTGAATAACCTAAAGATGAGTTGATTAAATCTACGCCTACGCTATCTGCATATTCAGCGGCAAATAGCCAATTGGCTTCTTCGATAAGATATTCTGAAGCAGCATCTTCTGAACGTAATAATAAGAAAGAGGATTTATAAGCAGTACCTATCACCTGTCCGTCTAGATAAGCACCCATGCATGATAAAACTGCTGTTCCGTGGGCATCGTCTTCATAAACGTTCTTTTCATTTTTCACAAAGTCATAAGTACCCACTATTCTGTTTTCATCAAAAAGTGGTTTTAATGCAGCAATATTATTAGCGTTATTGAACCCTGCATCCAATACGCCAATCATCATTCCTTCGCCATGAAAACCTTGGTCGTGCATTTTATCTGCACCAATCATTTCTATCTGAGTTTTAGATAAACCATAGCCCAAGGCTTCTGTACCTAAACTTTCAAACTTAGTTGTTTTTCTGGCTGTGCGAGTGCTAGGATTATCAATTGAAGTATTGATTTCTAACCCTTTTACAAAGGATAATTGTAAAACACTTGTTAAAACGGTAGCTGTACATTCAATCAAGGCAGCATTCATCCAACGAGAAGTATAGATTACTTTTGCACCTTTCTTTTTTACTTCATCTATGTAAGCTGGATTTACGGGTAAGTCTTTCGTTGTGAAAGCAATATTTTGTTTCTGACGACGATTGACTGAACGTTGGGACAAATAGGCTAAAGGTTGGGAAACCGAATAAGGTGAATTGCTTTTATCTTTAAAAACCAAAAGATACTTTGCTGGCAAAGTTTGAGCATTGGCGGATTGATGAACTAGGAAACTCAAAGCGAAGAACACACTTAATATTATAACTTTCACACTAAAGTGATTTGTATTCATCTTTTCCATAGTCTTCATGATAAAACTTGTTCTTATTCAATCTTATTGGCCAGATATAGTTAGCTAATAATTAGACAAATTTAGGTGATTTTCAGTTGCATGATAGCATTATTTAAAAGCCCGTCAGGAATAATTCCTGACGGGCTTTTAAATAATATTAATGATTTATTTTTCTTCTGCTGGTACTAACCAAGCTTTGCGTAGAGCAATTTGTGCTTCTGTCGGATTCTCTGCTGGAGAAAGAAGGTTTTTCTCAATTACTTCTGGAATAAAGATTTTAGATGCAAGTCTGGTTTCTACTTTTTTATCTCCATCTTTTCTAAGCACAACAAATTCAACATTATCACCTTCTTTAGTGTTGTTGATAAAATCAGAACGAGTATTTCTGAACGTATTCAGGTCTAATGGTTTTCCGTTTAAAGAAACTAACTCATCCCCTGCTTTAAACCCAATTTTTGCACCAAAAGCATCAATTCCTTCATCATCAATGATAAAAATCCCTTTTGTTTCAGGATTGATGCCTAAGTTATATACAGAAAAGCCTAACGTTTTTTCTAGTTTCTTGTTCGTTTTTTGGAAGTTGATACCCACACTATTCAAGGTTTCTATTAAAGGTAAAGGCTGTTTACCCTCCACGTAATTAGCAAAAAACTGACGAATCTCTGGGAATTTAGTTATTTCAGTAATCTTATCGAAAAGTTCATCATCATTGAACGATTTATCTTTACCATAATATTTAGATAAATCTTTCATCAAATTCTGTGTTCCATATTTTCCTCCTGATAATTGACGAAGTTTAATATCTAAACAAAGCCCTATTAATGCTCCTTTTTCATATACGTTTTGGTATTGGTCTTTGTATTTTTCCAATACATCAGCCGACATTACCGTAAAAGGGATGTCATCTTTATAATGGTCATACATATTGCCAATTTTAGAACGAAGCATGTTCATATACATTGGCAACTCAATCAAACCATATTTTGCTTGCATGTGTCCCGCTGCATATTCTGTAATTCCTTCATACATCCACAGGTGTTTAGACATTTTAGGATGGTTAAAATCAAACTCACCTATTTCTTTTGAATGAATACTAAGCGGCGTAACGATATGGAAAAACTCATGCGAACAAACATCTTTCACCGTTTGTGCCAGTTCGTCTGATGAAGATTCAGGCAAATAATAGAAAGATGAGTATGAGTGTTCTAAAGCACCATAGCTTCCATTTTTCAAATTATCTGAAAGTACAATCACAAAGGCGTATTTCTTAATAGGCAATGTTCCTCCTAAATATTCTTTCTGAGCTTCTAATAATGTTTTTACATTCTCAGCAATTTCAGCAGAAGTAGCTTTTTTATTAGGCGAATAAAGCGAAATTAAAATATCTGCACCACCAACTTTCAAAATAGTTGTATCAGGTTTTGAATACATGATAGGTGCATCTACTAAATCATTGTAATTTGAAACACTGAAAACATCCTTTGTATCATCTGATTTAATAGCCGTTAATGACGATGCACCATAAAAACCTGTAGGTTTTGTAAAGGTCACTTCATAAGTACTGCGTTTTAAATCATCAAAGTATCCAAAAAAGCCATGCGTATTAATGGCAAAAAGCTTATTTTCTTCAATATCAGTACCTGCTGGTTCAAAAACATATTCACCCGAAATCTCTGGTGAATCCCAAGTATCATCTACTAAGTACGTGATTTTACTAAGTTTCTTCGCTCCTTTAATTTTATAGCTGTTTGCATCAACCTTATTGACGGTCAATTCTTTTCCTTTGTCATCAAAAGCTTTTAATGCAGTGATATAACGGCCAAAATCGTAGTTGGCATAAGTACCAGGAACAATTTTGGGGAAATTATACACTATTTCATCTTTCAAGATTTTAGGAGTAGTCAATGTTACTTCTAATTTATCGTTTTGAACTTTTGTTAAATCAATAAAAAACTGGTAATTGGCATTTTGAGTAACTTTCTGTGCGAAAGTCGGAAGGCATGTTATCAATGCCAAAAACATCAGGAATTTAATCTTCATTGGGCTTTATTAGAGTTGTTAAAATATTACAAACGCTTTTCTTAAAGAAATATAACGATTTCTTAGCAAGAAAGTATATTTATCAAAACGTAGAAGTAATTAAATACTCTCTTTTTTTGACATTATCGTTTAAAAATCAGGGTACCTTGAAGAGAAGTAGCATCATCCAATTCTTGTTCGCTACCTTTTACCATAACAGCTAGAGTACCCATTATATAGAAGGGTAAATCTTGGAAATTAGTAATTTCAATATTACCACTAGCATTGGCTGTAAATTTCTTACTGCCTAATACCAAACTATTTTCTGATAGTTCCAACACAGAAAATGTCTGAACTGATTCTTTTCCAGTTTTATCCTTACTAGTTAAATCTATTGTTTTGGCACTATCATTTAATTTCCAAGTACCTCCTGCACCACCACCAAACGTACCATCTTGTTTAAATTCAAATGCAAAAGATTGTGCCAATGCACTAACTAGTGTCGTATCAGCTTTGGGGGCACTTTTTATTTCTTGTAATGTTGCCTCGTATGTTTTAGCATTCGTGATAGTTCCAAAACCTGAAACAGTCCATTTCCCTACAATGCTCACTGGTGCTTTAGGCACAACATCAGAACCAAACTTTTGTTCACAGGCAGTAAAAGAAATGATAGAAATCAATGTGATAATGAATAAGGTGATTTTTTTCATTAGGATAATTTTTAGCGTTCAAGACTTAAATGTAAGAAATATGGTAAATAATAAAGCTTAAAATTTATTAAACGGTATAAAATTAAAGATAGAAAGCCCGATTGACAACCGAGCTTTCTATCTTTACTTATTTTCTATGCTTATTCCCACTCAATCGTTGCTGGTGGTTTCGACGAAATATCATAAACAACTCTGTTTACTCCTTTTACTTTATTGATAATTTCGTTTGAAATCTCTGCTAAAAACTCATAAGGTAAATGGCACCAATCGGCTGTCATTCCATCTACAGACGAAACCGCTCTTAATGCTACTACTCTTTCATAGGTACGTTCGTCGCCCATTACACCAACCGACTGAATCGGTAGAAGCATTGCTCCTGCTTGCCAAACGTTATCGTATAAGCCTTTGCTTTTTAGTCCATTGATAAAAATGGCATCTACTTCTTGTAAAATCTGTACTTTTTCAGCAGTAACATCTCCTAAAATTCTAATTCCTAAACCTGGCCCTGGGAATGGGTGACGGCCAAGTATAAACTGAGGAATTTCAAGCGTTCTACCTACCAAACGTACTTCGTCTTTAAAGAGTGTCTTTAGTGGCTCAACGATTTTTAATTTCATATAATCTGGCAAACCGCCAACATTATGGTGAGATTTAATCGTAGCTGATGGTCCTTTAATCGAAACAGATTCAATAATATCTGGATAGATTGTACCTTGTCCCAACCATTTTACATCTTCTATCAAATGTGATTCCTGATCAAACACATCAATAAATACTTTACCGATGGCTTTGCGTTTTGCTTCTGGGTCAGTCAAACCAGCTAATGCTGTATAAAACTGGTCTTTAGCATCCACTCCTTTTACATTCAAGCCAAGGTTTTTATATGACTCAAGTACATCCTCAAACTCATTCTTTCTTAATAAACCATTGTCAACAAAAATACAATAAAGGTTTTTGCCAATTGCTTTATGAATCAACACCGCTGCTACTGAGCTATCTACACCGCCTGAAAGTCCTAAAACTACTTTGTCATCCCCTAACTGAGCTTTCAATTCAGCCACTGTAGTATCTACAAAAGAATCTGCCGTCCAATCTTGCGAACATCCACAAACGCCAACAACGAAGTTTTTCAACATCGTTTTGCCTTCTAATGAATGTGTCACTTCTGGGTGAAACTGTATGCCGTAAGTTTGTTCTCCTTTGATATGAAAAGCAGCAATCTTCACAGATTCAGTTGAACCAATGATTTCAAAGTCTTCTGGAATCGACATAATTGTATCTCCATGCGACATCCATACTTGGTTGTTTTCAGAAACATCATTCAACAACGGATTTTCAGCTACTTTTTGCAATTTAGCTCTTCCGTATTCACGATGTCCAGCATTATATACTTCTCCACCACCCATATAAGCCAATAGTTGTGCACCATAGCAAATACCTAATACTGGCAGTTTGCCTCTGAAAAGACTCATGTCAACTCTTGGCGATTCTTCATCACGTACTGAACATGGGCTACCAGACAATATTATGCCTTTTACATCTTCACCAATTGATGGGATTTTATTGTAAGGATGAATTTCGCAATAAATATTAAGTTCACGAACTCTGCGGGCAATTAATTGAGTGACTTGTGAACCAAAGTCGAGGATAAGAATTTTTTCGGACATTTTTCGATTTCGGATTGCTGAATTCGGATTGCAAAATTGAGCCTTCCGAAAACTATGCTAAAAAATAAACCGCAAATTTCGGGAAAATTTGCGGTTTTGAAGTAATAAATTTTACTTTTTTATAAAATATATCTTCAGTGTTTTTAAAACTGGAAATAAATAAACTGCGCTGGAGCGTCGAACATTCCTAAAAAGAGTATCGCTAATACTATTCCGTAATAAAGTACCCAACGAAACAATAGTGGTTTTTGACTTACAACGGTTCTTAAACGCTGACCTCTTTGGTAAAAATGTACCGTTTCCATCACTAACAAAGAGAAAACAACCATAACAAAATTGGCAAAGCCTTGTCCTAAGAAAATATTTTTATTAATAAAGCTTCTGTTAGTAAGTTGCGAAAGTTGTTCACCGACGCCAGAAAACAAATGTGTTGCAATATAATATGCCGATTTGAAATCAACGGCACGAAAGAAAATCCAAGCGAAGCTAGTCAAACAGAAAACGGTAAGAATCTGAATAATTTTATAAAGAAATGGCAATTTTTTCAAACCTATTACATCAACTACTTTATTTCTAAAATCAACGGTAAGATTTGCAAAAATTAAGTAAAAACCATGCATAGCTCCCCAAATAACAAAATTCCAGCTAGCTCCGTGCCAAATACCTGAAACCAGAAAAACAATAAAAAGATTGTATTCTCTTCGCCATTTAGACACTCTATTTCCGCCTAGTGAAATATACAGATAATCTCTGAACCAAGTAGAAAGTGAAATATGCCAGCGACGCCAAAATTCAGAAATGGTTTTTGAAAAATAAGGACGGTCGAAATTCTTCATCAAATCAAATCCCATTACCTGTGCCGAACCCAAGGCAATATCAGAATATCCTGAGAAATCACAGAAAATTTGAATTGAAAATAAAGTAGTAGCGACTATCAGCGGTATTCCTTTTTGGTCAAAAGGATTATCATATACTTGATTTACCATCACCGCAAGACGGTCGGCTATCACAACTTTCTTGAACATTCCCCAAGCCATTAGCTTTAAGCCATCTGTTACGCGCTGATAATCAAAATCAAATTTTTCATAAAATTGATGTAATACATTCTGTGGTCTTTCGATAGGTCCAGCCACCAATTGTGGATAGAACATTACATACAACGAGTAAATCCCAAAATGTCGTTCAGCTTTCTGCTTGCCCCTATATACTTCTATCGTGTAAGACATCGCCTGAAAAGTATGAAAAGACAGCCCTATGGGTAGTAAAATTTTGAGGTAAGGAATAGGGTTTTGAAGGGCAAAGCCTTTTAATAGAAAGCCTATATTTTCGTTCAAGAAATTATAGTATTTAAAAATTGCCAGAACGCCAATATTTGCAATAAGGCTCATTGTCAAGAATAATTTCCTTTTTTTACCTTCCGACTGTTCTATATAAATCCCAGCATAGTAGTCTATTACAATGGTAAAACCCAAAATAAGCATATAAATAGGTACGAAAGCCATATAGAAATAGCAACTCGCTACCAATAATAATAACCAACGAAAACGATAGGGTATTAAAAAATAGAATACCGTAACGATGGGAAAAAAGATTAAAAAATCAATAGAATTAAATAACATATCTGAGAAAATTTCTTTGCTCTTTATTTCTCTTTAAGAGCTTGAGGATGGAACAGTAAGGTTTAGTGGATATTTTTCTTTAATGCACTTATTAATTTGTTTGTTCTCTGAATACGACAATCACCATTTAAATGAAAATGAGTATCATAAAAACAATCATCTGGATAGATATCATCTTTAATTTGGCTAATTTTTTTACAATTCACCTTTTCTATAATTTGTTTTTCAAAAAAAGATAACCCTTGTAAATTTCCCTTATAAGCACTGTAACTATATGATGGAAAAGTCCAATAGACTATAGCTCCTTTTTTTTCTACAGTTTTAATAAATTGATTTATTAAAACAATCTCAGGGGAATAATCTTGTGACTCAACTTTATCGAATTTATCCAATTTATGTGGGACATTATTTAAATGAGATACTAAATCACCTCGCTCGGAAAACCCTTTTCTAAAGTAATCAGAAATGGTATCCTCAATGGAAGGATTTGAAATACGATTTGGAAAAAAAATCAAGTTTCTTGCATAGCGAATAAAAAAAAGGGCTTTTTTTTCAAATTTATCTTTAAGGTTTGTATAATTAATATATTTATTCGCCTCTGGATATGACATAGTCGTTGCCTGTTTACTATAGTTATCTCCTGCTTTATCAAGATAATATTCAGGGCATAATACTACCCAGTCTCCTTTTTTCACTTCAGTTAAAGCATCTTTCAGAATAAAGTCTAATCCAAAACCCGCATAAAGCCCTAAATTTACAACAGGATGGTGTAAAGCTTTCTCTATTGAATCAGAAGCAACCCCAAACGCTAAATTTGAACCGCCTACTAAAATGATTTTAGGTTCTTTGATAGATGCTGCCCATTTATGTTTATCAGCAATTCCAGCAAAGAAATTCTGATGAATTTCTTTGCTGAATATGAATATGATTCCTAAAATAGTTATCGCAATCAGTACAATTAATAAAGTAATTTTACTAAAAAATTGGGACATTATTTAATGATTTAAATTTTTATAGAATGATTTATTGTTCTTCTAATGTAATATTGAAAATAAAAAAAATTATATACCACCTTCATTTTTAAAAAGTTGTAGAATCCTTGAAGTAAATATTTCTCTTCCTTTATTATTTGGATGATAAGCATTATCATAAAACAAAGTATCGTCCATCAAAGCATATTGGGGCGTACCCAATACTGGGATTTTGAGTTGGCTCTTTATCTGCCCACTGATTTTTTTAATAATGCTGGCATTTTCTTCAAAACTTTTTTGTGCTAAACAAGGGAAGGTAAAAAACACTTTAGCTCCTTTCTGTTGGGCAAAAGCATAAAAATCGTTTAAATCCTTTATTTGTTGAGTGAAATCTTGGTCAGATGGTATTGTTGGATAGACAATTTTAGTCGGAGGATTATTCAAATGGCAAAGTAAATCTCCTTTGGGTGAAAAACAATTTCGGTAAAAAATAGAAGTTGTATCAGCTATACTTATTGGTTTACTTCTTGAATGGTTCAAAGCTTCACCAATCATCAATCTGCAATCAGTCAATCGGTGGGTAGCATAATTGCCTATTTTTTCGGTAATAGATGGAAAATGAATCCATTTTTGGGAAGGCGGAAAAAAATCTGCAGCTATCAGTTGCTCTTCATATTTTCCTTCAGACGTAACCATATATTCTAACGTTATCAACACCACATCTCCTTTTTTCAAATAAGTTTTCAGCTCTTCCATCATATACTTACTTCCGAAATTGAAATGCAATGCTGCATTCACCACTGGCAAACCAATTTCTTTCTCTAGCATATCGCTATCAACACCAAATGCCATGCTTGAACCACTCATTAAAACTAATCTAGGGCTTTGTACGGTCGCTAGCATTTTTGTTTTATCGATAATAGTAGCTATATAAGCATTTTGTGAGCGTGGGTCGAAAATCAAATCTAACTTTCTGGCACTATCAATGGCTAACAATGGCAAAAAACCAATCAAAAACAGTTTTAGTATAAACTTTAATAATTTCAAAATATGTGATTTTATAATGTTATCGCTTTAGAATCAATCATCAAAATATTACTCTGCATACAATAAATATTTCTTCCTGATTGCTTTATATTGGTCTAGGTCTTTTACCCAAGACGCTCGAATCTCTGCTTCTGTTTTCCCTTCTATAATTTGCTTTTTTAAAACATCTGATCCCGCCAATAGATTAAAGAAAGCGTTATTACTAAAAAACTTATTTTTATCGACTGATTGCAGATAAAAGTCTAATACATATTTTAAGGTAAAGCCTTGTTTGCGAGCATCAATTTGGCTTAAATCTAACCCATAACACAATTTACCTTTTTGAGGTGGGTTTTTAGCCCCTGGCTTATCTTCAGGTGTAAAAGTAAAAGCTCTGTTAGCTTGATTAGGCGAACCTATCACTTGAAACTGTTTGTCAGTTCCTCTACCAACGCTTACGTCTGTTCCTTCAAAAAAACAGATGGAAGGGTACAAAAGAATTGATTGTAAATTGGGTAAATTAGGTGAAGGTGCAATGGGTGGTGCATAAACCATTGAATGATGGTAATTCGAACACTTTACAACAGTTAAGTTAGCCTTCACGCCATCTTTTAGCCAACCTTCTTGATTAATCATTTGTGCTAATTCGCCCACAGTACAACCATGTACTACTGGTATAGTATTTAAACCTACAAATGATGCAAATTTCTTATCTAACACTGGTCCATCTACATAATGTCCATTAGGATTTGGTCGGTCTAACACTAATACCGCTTTACCTGTTTCGGCACAAGCTTCCATCACATAATGCATTGTAGAGGTGTACGTATAAAACCTTGCTCCTACATCCTGAATATCAAAAATTACAACATCTATGCCTTCTAATTGAGCAGGGCTAGGTTTTTTATTAGCACCGTACAAGGATACTATCGGTAAGCCAGTCTTTTTATCAATGCCATTCGCAATGTGTTCGCCTGCATCAGCTGTTCCTCTAAAGCCATGTTCTGGAGCAAAAATCGTTTTTATCTTTACTCCCAAACTAATTAAGGAATCAGCCAAATGTATTTTGCCTATTACCGAAGTATGATTTACAACCAAAGCTACCGTTTTGCCTTTCAAAAGGGGCAGGTATATTGCTGTCTGCTCTGCTCCTGTTTGCAGGGTAGCGATTGTATTTTTTTTACTGCTTACACAAGAAATAAGCAATAAGCCTGTTAGGATAAAAAAGATTTTTGTTGAATGAAGCATAAAGCAAGTTATGAGTTTTGAGTAATGAGTTTTGTTTTTTTGCACTTGTTATTTCATTTTAAAAGGTGAAGCTGTTTAAACTTTCCGTTTCTGAGGTGAAAGTATTGTATTTTTGAATTGATTTTTTCAAAATTTACGAAGCATAGCATCGCTACGTTAAGTGAATTTTGGAACAAGCTATTCTAAAAGACTTAGTTTAACCCAAAAGGGAAAATTTAAACAGCTTCGACATAAAAGCAAGGTCTTTACCAAATTCCATCGCACGAAAATAGACTCATTAATCAATTTACCAGTAAAAACTACTTAATTTGTAGTCAAGAAACAAAATTACAAAATACTGCATGAATTTCCCTTATTTCATTTCTCAGCGCATTCAAAATACTAAAACTACCTCTTTTTCGGGTACGGTTACTAAAATCGGTGTGGGAAGTATAGCAATTGGTTTGTCTGTAATGATTATTGCTTTTGCAGTGTTATTTGGCTTCAAAGATGCCATCCATCAAAAATTATTTAGCCTTACACCACACATCAAAATTTCTAAGTTTTCCGCTAATGAATCGTATGAAGAAAATCCTATTACGCAACAAAGTGATTTATTCAGAAACCATAAAAGTATTAAGGAAATTAGTCATTTCCAGACCTCAGCTTTAAAGGCTGGCATTCTAAAGACTCGTCAGGATATTTTAGGCGTGGTTTTGAAAGGCATCAATCGTGATTTTGATTTCAAAAGGTTTGAACCGAATATCATTCAAGGCAAACAGATTAGCTTTGATACAAGTGGATATTCAAAGGAAATTCTTGTCAGTAAAGTTATTGCCGATAAATTGAGTTTAGCGGTTGGTAATGATGTAATTATATATTTTTTGAATGCCCCCGACCGCCCTAGAAAATTAGTGGTGAAAGGTATTTATGAAACCCAAATGGAGGAGTTTGACAAGAATTTAATCATTGGCGACATCAGGCTTATTCAAAAAATGAATAATTGGGGAGTGGATTCTGTGGGTAGTTATGAAATTTATATCAGCGACTTTACGCAAATAGATGCTGTTGCCAAGAAAATTCAGCGTAAAATACAGCCAGATATGAAATTAGAGAAAGTAACAGCTACTTATATGGGTTTGTTCGACTGGCTAGGTATGTTGGATAGAAACATGGTTATTTTCCTAAGCTTAATTTTGTTTGTAGCTTCCTTTAATATGATTTCAATTCTGTTGGTATTGATGCTAGAGCGTACACCAATGATTGGCGTATTAAAAGCATTGGGAGGAAGTAATTGGCAAATCAGGAAAATATTTTTGTGGAGTGGCTTTTCTATGATATTTAGAGGCCTTGTTTATGGCAATTTGTTAGGCATTGGCATTTGTTTATTGCAAAAACACTACAAAATTATTCCGCTAGACCCTGTGAATTATTACATGAACACCGTTCCGATAATGATGAATTGGCCCGTGATTCTTTTACTTAATTTAGCTACTGTTTCTTTGGTATTGTTCGTATTAATTATTCCAACTTTTGTCATTACCCGTATCGAACCTGTTAAATCTATTGTGTTTAGGAAATAGGCATTTTTTGAATGACATTTCTGGATTAAAACACCTCTCCGTGAGTGGCTTTGATAATGGCTTTTAGGGCAAACTTGAAGTTTTTCAAACTTAATAAGGCTATTTCAGAAAGCACTTCGTTACCAAATAATTGTTGGACTGTTCGTCCTACCCAAAGTCTTTGAGCAAAAGTTTTTTTCCATGCTTTTTGGTAATTTTGTTCTAACAATGTCCTGTCGTCGAAATGTTGTAAGATGTGTTCGGATAAAATTTTAGCCCCGTGGATAGCCATAGCCATTCCATTTCCACATAAAGGTGTAATCAGTCCTGCCGAATCACCTACCATTAAAATATGATTTTCGATGGTTGTTTTTGGCGTAAAAGAAATTTCGTTGATTACTTCTGGCTTGTCGTATAGGAAAACTGATTCTGTAAATATCTTTCTAAGGTGCGGGTTTTTCCAAAGAATATTTTTCTCCATTTCAGGAATAGCACCATGCTTTTTTAGGTTTTCTCTGGTAGTAAGATAACATAGACAATATTTATCTCCTTCGATGGCAGAGATGCCACAATAACCATCTTTAAAATTATGAAGGGCTATTAAATCTTGTGGAAAATCAGTTTTGATGTGATATTTCACCCCAATATACGGGCTTCTTTTGCTAAAAAAACTACGGTTTAAAGTAGCATCTAGTTTTGTTCTTTTTCCAAATGACCCAATAACATAACGGGATTCAAAAGTTTGATTGGAGGTACTTACCGTAAATTGGTCATTCTGAAAATCAATATTTTCGACATTTTTATTTAATAAACAATGAACATTATTTTGTTGAGCTAAGTAATATAAAGCTTCATCAAAAGTATAGCGACTAATGCCAAATCCTCCTAAATCAAGGGTTGTTTCTAAAACTTTCCCTGAGGGCGAGGTAAATTGAAATCTTGTAATTTCTTTGGTATCTAACTGACTAAAATCAAGTCCTAACTGCTGTAAAAACGGACGTGTTTCATTAGAAATATATTCACCACAAACACGGTGGAAAGGATAGTGTTTCTTCTCAATCAATAGTACTTTTTTGTCAGCTTTTGAAAGCAAAATACTGTTGACCAAACCAGCCAAGCCTCCGCCAACGATGATGATATCATACATAATTTTATTTTTTTACCAATTAGCTCACAACAATGTAGTAAATTTAAGCAATGAAACCAACACTTTATCACATCGTGAGTCCAGAATGGTGGGCTGAGTTTTCGGATTTAGATTATTATGAATCAGAAACACTTTCAGTAGAAAAATTTATTCATCTTTCTACTTCAGGACAAGTACAAGGTACGCTAAACAATTATTTTGTAGGTAAAGCCCAGCTATTATTACTTCATCTTGATATGGACAAATTGAGTGCTGAACTTCGATTTGAAACTGTTCGTAATGCCGATACTTTTCCGCATTTATACGGAAGGCTAAACAAAGATGCTATCTTAAAAGTTGAAGAATTGCTACCCAATCCAGACGGAACCTTTACTTTCACGGCTAAATAGTCAGTTATCCATGTATTTAAACCTTCGAACTTTGTGTTGTGTTCATGGGTTTTATAAAAGAGTAAATATTTATTTAAAAATTTAGTAATCCTGCTGAATCTACAGTATCAATCGAATAACAATGTGACGACTAAATTGTTAGCGCTACAATCCGTACTCTAAATTCCGCAATCAATATGACATGTTATACCCACAAAATATAGAGCAAAAATTAGGCTTTGACCGCATCCGAGAACACCTCAATGAATTGTGTGTGAGTTCTCTGGGAAGAGCCTTCGTCAATAAAATTCGTTTTGCCGATAATTACGATTTAATTCAAAAGATGATTCGGCAAGTAGCCGAAATGAAAGATATTTTGCAGTTTGAGCCACAGGCTTTCCCTGCTCAAAATTATCTTGATGTCAACCATCAACTTTCTAAAGCTGCTATTGAAGGAGCATTCTTGACTGAAGAAGAGTTTTTTGATTTAAAACTTTCTTTAAGAACGATTCAAGAGTGCTTGCGTTTTTTTGATAACAAAGAGCCTGACGCTTATCCGCAATTAAGAGAATTAGTTGGTACGGCTTTCTCAGCCGACTTAAACCTTCGTCAAATTCTGGATTCATTAGATAAGGTAATCGACGATCGTGGTAAGTTGAAAGATAACGCCAGTCCAGAATTACAGGCTATTCGTCGCAGAATCCAAAGTCAGGAAATAGAATTACGTAAAAAGTTAGAAAGTATCCTGAAAATGGCACGTTCAAATGGCTGGATTTCGGATGACTTTTCTTTGACTTTACGTGGAGGTAGAATGGTTATTCCAATCGCAGCCGAACATAAACGCAAAATAAAAGGCTTTGTTCATGATGAATCTGATACTGGTAAAACAGTATTTATGGAACCAACCGAAGTATTGGAAGCCAACAATGAAATCAGAGAATTAGAATCGGCGGAAAGACGTGAAATCATCAGAATTCTGATGGAATTAACGACACGAGTACGTCCGCATGTGTCGGTATTACGCAAAGCTTATACATTTTTAGGTATCATTGATTTTATCCGTGCCAAAGCACGATTAGCCATTGAAATTAACGGGATAGCTCCATTGAGTTTGAATAGCCAAATTGTCGATTGGAAAAATGCGGTACATCCCCTCCTCTTTCTTTCGTTCAAAAAACAAGGGAAAAAAGTACAGCCTCTTAGCATTACGTTAGACTCAGACCAAAGGATTTTATTAATATCAGGCCCTAACGCAGGTGGTAAATCAGTTACATTAAAAACCCTTGGGTTGGTGCAATATATGTATCAATGTGGGTTGTTAGTGCCAATGGCTGAACACTCAACCATCGGTATTTTCAGAAGTGTTTTTATTGATATTGGAGATGAGCAAAGTCTTGAAAATGATTTGAGTACATATTCGTCACACCTTACCAATATGAAATATTTCCTGATTAATTCAGATAGAAAAACATTGTTTTTGATTGATGAATTTGGGACAGGAACAGAACCAACTTTGGGTGGAGCCATTGCAGAGAGTATCCTAGAAGATTTGAATCGTTCAGGCGCGTACGGAGCCATCAATACACACTATACTAATCTAAAAACTTTTGCCGACCGTACCAAAGGTTTGGTAAATGGTGCGATGCGCTACGATGCCGAACACCTTGAGCCTTTGTATGAGCTAGAAATAGGAAAACCTGGAAGTTCTTTTGCCATTGAGATTGCCTATAAAATTGGTTTACCAAAAGCAATTATTGATAAATCGAAGCAAAAAATTGGTAATCAACAGGTTAGTTTCGAGAAGTTGATTAAAGAACTAGAAATTGAAAAGAAAGTTTTTGCTGATAAGAATGTAGAGAATGCACAGAAACAACGCAAGCTCGATCAATTGCTAGAACAGTATAACTCTTTGAAAACGTATCTGGATACAGAAAAGAAAACGATTCTAAATACAGCGAAGGTTCAAGCGAAGGAGTTAATCAAGAATACCAACCAGAAGATTGAAGCGACTATTAAGGAAATCCGTGAACAAGGCGCTGAAAAATTAGCTACAAAAGAAATCAGACAAGATTTAGTCGATTTTCAGGAAAGTTTAGTCCTTGAAAAAGTAGCAGCTAAAAAGCCAAGTCCAAAAGAAGAAAAAGAGAAAGAAGAACGTGAGGAGATTGAAGTGATTTTGGGCGAAATTTCAGTAGGTTCTTTAGTGAGAATTAAAGGACAGGAAGCTTTAGGTGAAGTATTGAGTTTACGTGGAAAAGATGCTGAAATTGCGATTGGTGATTTGAAAACTACGGTGAAGATAAATCGTTTAGAGAAAATATCTCGGAAAGAATTCAAACAAAGGACAACATCAGTTACCAAAATTGTTGGCGTGGATATGAATGATAAGTTGATGAATTTCTCATTCAATCTTGATTTACGAGGCAAACGTGGCGAAGAAGCATTGGTAGAAGTAGATAAATTCATGAACGATGCCATCATGGTAGGCTATAACGAACTAAGGATTGTGCATGGCAAGGGAGATGGTATTTTAAGAAATTTAATTCGTCAACATCTCAGAGGGTATAAACAAGTAGCGAGTACACAAGACGAACACGCTGATAGAGGAGGCGCGGGCGTTACTTTGGTCAGTATGAAGTAGCTTTACTCTTAGGGTGTGACTTAAGTCACACCCTAAGAGTAAGTTAATTATTACAGAACATTAGAAGTCTGCTCTTTGATTTTTTCTAATTCATCTTTCATATTGATGACCATTCTTTGAATCACCACATCGTTTGCTTTAGAACC
Organism: Arcicella sp. GW821-FHT09D11; assembly: GCF_059416265.1. Taxonomy (NCBI): domain Bacteria; kingdom Pseudomonadati; phylum Bacteroidota; class Cytophagia; order Cytophagales; family Flectobacillaceae; genus Arcicella; species Arcicella sp. GW821-FHT09D11. The sequence continues at coordinate 519,441 of NZ_JBWKOV010000003.1, forward strand.
GATTGTATTGATTTCACGACCAATTTCTTGGCAAAGGAAGTTTAATTTTTTGCCGTTTCCTTCTTTTAATACTTCTTTGAAATATACTAAGTGTGTTCCTAAACGTACTTTTTCTTCTGAAATATCGTATTTTTCTATGTAATAAATCAGCTCTTGTTCAAAGCGATTTTTATCAAAATCATCTGCTTCTAATAAATCTGTTACAGACCTTCTCAATCTTTCACGAACAGCAGGAATACGAAGTTTATCTTGCACTTCTACCTCTTTTAGTAACTCTCCTATTTTATCAATGTATTCAATGAATTTATTCGTAACGATATCGCCTTCACGCAAACGGAATTTAGTACATTCACTAATTGCCTGATTTACAGCCGACAAAATTATCTTCCATTCCTCCTCTGCTTGTTCTTCCGAAACAGTTTCAGTATTATAAGCATTAGGCAAAGAAAGGGCTATTTTGAACAACTCTGTCGTATTCTCTACACCATACCCACTACCCGTATCCTGCAAATCCTTCATGTAAGCATCCACTAAAGGGCGGTTGATACTTGTTCCTGAGCTAGCAACGTTTGTATAGTTTGTACTTAGGTTTAGTTCGATTTTACCTCTTTCTAAATTCTGTGTCAGCAGGTTTCTAATTTCTATTTCTCTGAAAGATAGACTTTTAGGAATTCTACAATAAATATCTGTAAACTTAGAGTTCAAGGTTTTTATTTCGGCAGTGACGGTCAGATGCGGAGCTTCTATCACCGATTTGCCAAAACCAGTCATTGATTTTAACATTATATAATTGTTTAGAAAACGTGATATCATTAATATATAAGGGTGCAATATACAGAAAATAAAAGTGTTATAAAGCAAAAAACTGTAAGTGACATGCTTTCATGTACTTACAGTTTTTGCTTTATACTATCAAGATTATTAAACTATAATTCTTTTATTTTGATGTTTCTGAACCAAACTTTATTACCGTGGTCTTGGAATACAATATGACCTTTCGTATAAGTCCCCCAGTTTTCCATTCCTTTGAATTTACTCACAGCAACTAATTTTTTATATTCCTCGCTACCAATGGTATATTCAATGACCATTCTGCCATTCACATATAATTTTACATGACCGTTCTTTTGTTCAATCATTACTTTGTTCCACTCACCTACTGGCTTTACATTTTCAGGCTCATATTTGATTAAATCATATAAATTACCTGCTCTGTGTTTGTCGATTTTACCATCAGCATGTCCGTCATTATCCAATACCTGAAATTCAGGGCCAGTATACCACGAGTAAGGATGTTTAGTAGCATCGTCTTCTTGTGCATTGAAAATAATGCCTGAGTTTCCTCCTTCAGAGATTTTCCAGTCGCAAGCCAAGATAAAATTTTCATAAATACCATCAGTAGTCAACTCTCCACCACCTTCAGCATTCCAACCATCCATTTGGCTATTGTCTAACATAATGGCATTATCCGAAATTTTCCAAGCTGGTCCAAGGTCTTTCTTATTGAAATTTCTCCAACCGTTCAACGTTTTACCGTCAAAAAGAAGTTTCCATCCTTGTTTTTTTTCTTGAGAAGTCAACGTATTCGGCTTCTGGGCAATTGTTGATAACGAAGCGCATACCAACGTAATGATTATAAAAATGTTTTTCATGTTTGTGAATTGAAATAATAGTATTGTTTTATTTGGCTCGTAAATTAATCATTTTAGTCAATTATTCAATCCTTGTTTATACTTACAGCGTTTTATACACTATACCATCTTTCATCACAAACGATACTTTTCGCATTACTTTAATGTCTTGCAAAGGGTTGCCATCAGTAGCAATGATGTCCGCAATCTTACCTGTTTCAATAGAACCTGCTTCTTTCTGAGTTCCCATAATGATAGCAGGAGTCATCGTAGCAGCCTTGATAGCCTCCATAGCAGGCATACCAGCCTCTACCATATATTGAAATTCATAAGCATTGTACCCGTGGATAGAAACACCTGAGTCAGTACCAAAGGCAATTTTCACCCCTGCTTTATATGCTTTGGCAAAAGTAGCTTGAATCAGTGGACCAATTTCTAACGCTTTGGGAACTACCAAGGGATGATAATAGCCAGGGATTTTTGCTGAATCGGCCACGGTTTTACCTGCAATAATAGTAGGTACAAAGTAAGTACCATATTTTTTCATCAATTCTATGGCTTCATCGTCCATATATGTACCATGTTCAATAGTGGTTACGCCTCCTCTGATGGCTCTTTTAATCCCTTCTGCACCATGAGCATGGGCAGCTACATGGAAACCATAGTCTTTTGCGGTCTCTACAATGGCTCTAATTTCATCTTCTGTAAATTGTGGTGCTTTACCACTTTTTGCTAAACTCAATACTCCCCCTGTTGCGGTAATTTTAATACAATCTGAACCTTCTTTATAACGTTGACGAACAGCCTGACGACATTCGTCTGCACCATTGACCACTCCACTTAAATATTGGGGGTCTAGGCTTAATTTATCTGCCAAAGCATTGGAAGGGTCACCGTGTCCACCAGTAGTAGCAATAGTTTTGCCAGAAGTAAATACTCTTGGACCAATGGTTGTACCTTTATTAATAGCATTGCGTAGCGCAATATTTACGCCAGAGCCACCTAAGTCTCTAACGGTAGTAAAGCCAGCCATCAAAGTAGTTTTGGCATATTTGGCAGCATCAAAGGCTACATCAGCTTGGTTTTGTTGATACCTTTTCAATTCTCCGCCTTTGCTAGTTTCATTTTCTAAATGCACGTGCATATCAGTAAGTCCCGGCATTACGGTTTGAGTTTTCAGATTCACTACCTTATCTGTTCCAGATGGAGCTGTAAAACCTTTTTGAATAGCCGTTATTTTTTTGCCTTCTACAACAATGGTTACTTGGCTTTGGGCTTCATTTTGAACACCATCGATAAGTGTTCCACAATGGATAAGTGTTTTTTGAGCTAAAGAGGCTGTACTTAAAAGGCATAATCCTACAAGCGTTAGTATTTGTTTTTTCATTTGTTGATTTTAATTAAAGGTAGTGACGGTTTTGGGTTTTATTTGACTCATCAAATCCATATAAATATATGGATAATCTAGGTAAAACTAAATTTTCGTAACTAGTTTTTAACCTGGGGTCAGCATAAAATAAAAATCAGTCTTTAGCATGAAGATTGGTATTCTTTCATACTAAAGACTGATTTCTTTGAAATATTATTATAATGACTTCTTACTTTTCCTTCATTCAAACCAATTCAGTAGTAATTTCTATGGGGTTTGTCAATATTTTATGAAGAGGACAACTATTGGCTACCACCAACAATTTTGCTCGTTGCTCGTCATCTAAATTACCCAAAAGTTCGACTTTTCTCGTGATAAAAGATTTGTTTTCCTTCACATCTCTTTCAAGCTGTACTTCTACCTTCACCTCTGCTAAATCCCAACCTTTTCTATCTGCATACATTCTTAAAGTAGCCGAAGTACAAGCTGATAGCGCTGCAGCCAATAGTTCTTTAGGACTAAAGCCTAAATTTTTTCCACCAACCTCTTCTGGTTCATCCGAGATAATGGTATTTGTGGCTGTCTGAATAGTAGTTTTATACAGTTCTTTGCCTATGTGTGCGTTTACTATTTCCATTATTTTCTATAAGGTTGTGGAAGTGGTACAAATGTTGTTTCGCCTGGTACTTTCGGGAAAGATTGCTCTATCCATCTAGTCTTGGCATCTTCAATTAGTTCTTTCGTCGAGGCTACAAAGTTCCAATAAATGAATCTTTCTTCTGGAAAAGGTTCTCCTCCAAAAATATACACTGTTGTGTTTTCTGCCATTTCAAAGCTACATAGCTTGCTATCATTCGCTATCAAAATATGCTTTGGCTCATAGGTATGTCCCTCGCTACTGATGCTTCCTTCTAAAATATACAAGGCACTTTCTCCAAATAAATCATTCCCGATATTTACAGTCTGAGGGCTTGTATTTTTGATTTCTATAAAATACAAAGGACTATAAACGGGTACAGCCGATTTTTTGCCAAATGCCTCGCCTGCTATTAATTTAAAGGCAATACCATCTGTTTCCCATGTAGGAATCTCTTCTTCTGTTACGTGTGCAAAACTTGGTTGCATTTGTTCTAGCTCTTTCGGTAATGCTACCCAAATTTGTAAACCATGCAACGTTTTATCTGAATGGCGCAAATATTCGGGAGTTCTTTCAGAATGCACAATGCCATTACCAGCCGTCATCCAGTTTACCTGATTGGGTTTTATCTCCATTTCTGTTCCCAGACTGTCTTTATGCATTACGCTTCCTTCAAAAAGGTAAGTTAACGTTGAAAGTCCAATATGTGGATGTGGCCCAACATCTAAATTTTCATGGTCGCTTAGTTGTGCAGGCCCCATGTGGTCTATAAAACAAAATGGACCTACCATTCTTTTTTCTCTGAAAGGTAATAACCGACCCACCATAAAATTCCCAATATTACTTGGTCGTTCTTCGATGATTAATTTGATATTAGACATTTATTTGCTGTTTTAGGTTTTTTCTTATAGGGTGTTTTTATAACACCAAAGATGCACGTTTTCCTGAATTACTTGCCTTATTTATCATTTAATTTTATATCACTTACTCATACTCAACATAAAGCAGACTAAAAAGGATAAATACTTCTTCTAATTATATTAGCTTTAATGTAATATTTTACTTGCTAGTTATCCAAAGCCTTTGAAGGTTACACGCTAATATTATCCTCCCTAATAACATGAAAAATCAATATTATCCACTCTTTTTATTTATATTATTATACTTTACAAATCAAGCTATTGGACAAACTACCAATAGAGTCCAAAACTATTTTCCTGCCAATACTACACTTTATGGAAATGTACCCTATGCCAAAGATACTTCCAAACATCATCTTCTAGACATCTATTTGCCTGCTAATGCCAAGCCTAATACGCCGCTAGTGGTTTGGATACATGGTGGTGCATGGATGCTGAATGACAAGTATGCAGACATGAGTTATATGAAAAATACCATTCGTACTATTGTAGAAAATGGTTATGCTTTGGCATCTATCGATTATCGTTATAGCACTCAGGCAATATTTCCTGCACAAATACAAGACTGTAATCAGGCGATTGAATTTCTGTACCAAAATGCTGAAAAGTATTCCTTAGATAAAAATCGGATTGTGTTAGTCGGGTTTTCGGCGGGTGGACATTTGGCTTCCCTCCTAGCTTTATCAAATAATAATAAAGTGAAGGATTTTTATGGCAAAGACAATAAGATGTCTTTCAAGATTAAGGGCGTCGTGGATTTTTATGGCCCTTCAGACTTTCTGGCTATTCCCAAAAACCTTGAACCAGCAGGTGCAGTTAAAACATCTGAAAGTATTTTATTAGGAGACACGCCTTTGCAAAGACCAGATTTAGCCAAATGGGCTAGTCCAGTGACGTACGTAGATAAAAATGACCCTCCATTCTTAATCATTCACGGAGAAAAAGATCAATCTGTTCCTTATTCACAATCTGTTTTACTAAGTTCTTGGTTAAAGCTTTCAGGTATAGAGAATCAGGTATTTATCGTAAAAGACGCACCACATTATGGTGAAATGTTTGATGCAGAGTATCTTAGGAAAGAAATTATAACTTTCTTAAATAAGCATTTAAAGTAAATCGAAGCAATCATTCGTTAAGCAAATATACCAAAAATCACTAGCGAGTGACTTAAGTCACTCGCTAGTGATGGCATCACGTCGTCGCTCGTTTCCAACGAGTGACGACTATCATTAGGCTTCCAACCTAAAAAAGAACCTTGAAAAAAGTAGCGGTAATCCTTGCGGTTACCGTCTTGTGGTAAAACGACAACCGTAAGGAATTGCCGCTACGACGTATAGCTTGATTTTTGGAATAACTGAAAAAGGCTTTCTTTTTCTTCTGAATCCATTTCAATAATTCCTTCTAACGTTTCTAAAATATGTTCACGCTCTTCTGAGGCTAATAATAAATTTAAAAGCCGTACAAAAAATTTCTTCTGCTCAACATTAAGCGAAATAAATAATTTTGGTTGTACTTCATAAAGATTTATCAATGTTTCTTCAAGCAGAGACTTATCAAAATCGTTTTCGTATGTTGGAAAAATTTCGTCTTGTTCATATTTTTCAATGAGTTTAGTTGATGTTTTATGAAGAATATTCTTTCTTTTTTTACGAAGAAATTCATTTAAACTATTATCAAGAAATTTATATTCAGACAAATATTTTACTTTACTAAAAAGGTTTGTTTGCTGATTGTTTTCTTTGGATTGAAAATCAAAATCATTGAAAAAGCTACTTGTAATATATACACTATGATAAAACTCGTCACCTTTATTATTTAGCGTAGTATAATCTTTATACACTTCTTCGTGCTTTGCATTGAGATAATAAAATTTTGATAGTTCCTTATGCGGTTTATTATTCCATTGATAGTATTTACAATAAAAACTTGTATTGCTTTCTTCATAAGTAAGCGTAAAGCTCTCCGAATCCTCTATAAATGATTGATAGTCTAAAGGAGTACCATTAATGATAATTGAAAAGCCTTTAGGTTTATTCAACGCTAAAAACCAACAAAATTCACTTTTTAGAAAAGGAATAATCTCTCCTTCTAATTCTTCTTTACTAATAGTAATATTGTAGAAAATAACATTTGTACCTGTTTTATCCTTTTGGCTTTTCGTTACCTCAGAAGCATTATAATTATTGATGTTCTCTGTGTTGATGGTAATATTTCCGTCTAATAATAACCTGTTTTTCTGGAAAGTTGTGTGCCACTGAGCGATTTGAGCAAAAGTAAAAAAGGTTAATCTTCCCACGCCATTTTTCCCGTGGATGGTAGAAATATGTTTCTCGTCTCTTGAATTAACCTCTATGGCTTTTTCTGAGGAATAAAACAAATCGAATTTAGTGCTTAATTGTTCAAAATTAATACCGTAACCATTATCTGCTACCTCAATTGTTTCAACGGTACCAAGTTCGTTAATTTTAAAATTCAAGTGAACAGTATCTGCTTTTGCATCAAAACCATTCCAGATAAATTCAGCAATAGCGAGTTTTGAGTCATAATTTTTAAGTACTTTTTTTATTCCACTAGGAGTGATATTTACATTCTTTGACATGGTAGACACTTAGGTTAAATTTTAGATAATGTTTAACTAACCGATAATAAATTTTGGTAATCATAGCTTGACAAAATACTTTTATAAAAAACTGTATATCAAGTAAATAATTCCATCCATTTATTAAACGAATTTACTAAATATTTTCAGAGACTTATCGTAAAACACACTAATTTGTCCTATTCTCTAAAGCAGTCGCTCGTTTCTAACGAGTGACGACTATCATTAGGCTTCCAGCCTATAAAACGACAAGCCCAGAAACACCAAAGCCCCAGAAAAACTGAGGCTTCGTTAATAATATAATAAATTATGTTCTTAAATATGCTTCTCAGCATGATAACTAGAACGAACTAGCGCTCCAGATTCTACATATTTCAACCCACGGCTCAACCCCTCTTCTTTATACATCGCAAAAGTGTCTGGATGTACCCATTCTATTACTTCATGGTGCATTTTAGTAGGTTGAAGGTATTGTCCTAATGTCAATACATCCAAACCATTTTCTACTAAATCGTCCATTGCTTTAAATACTTCTTCCTGGGTTTCGCCCAAGCCCAACATAATACCTGATTTGGTTCTTTTTCCAAATTCTTTGGTACGTTTGGTTTGTTCTAAAGAACGTGCATATTTAGCTTGTGGACGCACATTTCTGTAAAGACGTTCTATCGTCTCCATATTATGCGATACTACCTCTTGCCCTCCTTCAATCATCCTGTAAAGCGCATCCCAGTTACCTTTTGTATCAGGTATCAAAGTTTCAATCGTTGTAGTTGGCGACGCCTCCTTTACTTGTACTACTGTCTGATACCACACCTCAGCTCCACGGTCTTTTAGTTCGTCGCGGTTTACCGAAGTAATTACAGCATGCTTTACACCCATTAATTTAATGGCTTCAGCTACTCTGCGTGGTTCATCTGCGTCATATTCATTCGGGCGACCCGTCGCTACTGCACAAAATGTACAAGAACGAGTACACACATTTCCTAAAATCATAAAGGTTGCCGTACCTGCACCCCAACATTCACCCATATTTGGGCAATTTCCTGACTGACAAATGGTATGTAATTTATATTCATCTACAATATTACGTACCCTTGCATATTCCTGACCAATCGGCAGTTTTACTCTTAACCAACTTGGTTTTTTAGAATGCTTTGAGGCAGTCTCCGCTTTCGGAGCTATTACTGGAAGTTCTATCATTTTCTGTCTATTCCTTGTACAAAACGCTATTACACTACAAAGTTAAATGCTAATAAAATAAAAACGTCAGGAAAATGAAATTGGTTTACATTTTCCTGACGCTATTTTTTAATAACGGGTATTATTTATCAATAATAAGCCTTTATAACACGCTTATCTTTTCTAAAATCATTGCATTAACTATTTTTTTCCACCAAAGAAGATGGTTAAATAGCCCGAAGTAAACACACTTTTATTATCTCCTTTAGCCAAAATATTTACTTTTTTAGTATACGCTTCTGCTAAAAAACCAATCTCTAAGCTAATATTCGACTGGCGAAAAGCATCTAATTCAAAATTCAAGGCCGCTTTTAAATTCACTCCGGGTACTATCGTCGACTGCCCAATGCCTTCAAAAAAACCTCCGCTTCCATAAATATTATTGATAGTATGCTTGCTTGGGTCATAAGCTTCGTCTCTGATAACTCCTCTACCATAAAAAACCTGTACATAATAAGGTTTTACAACCCCAATAGTTGGACCACCCGCTATAATACCATTTACATTTACGCCTCCGTCAGATGATTTATGGAATAAATTTATTTCGCGACCATACTGTGGACGAATAGCAAAAAGATAGTTTTGTTTTTCTTCTACATAACTTCCTCCGTTTCCTAATAAGCTGAGGGTATTTTCTCTAGGATGATTTACATTCACGATTTCAAGGTTGAAATAATGAAATTGACGGTGCAAAGAGTTGTTTTCAATCAAAATTTCTTTACGAGCCATCAACCCTCCTAGTAAACCAGAATTAGTATTAGTAGTTAATCCAAATGACAAAATAGAATGATAATTTTCTTCATCCACTACTTCACGAGGTTGTTGTGTAGTCCTGCTAGCCGCAGGCTTAGTAGCAGTAGTAGGAGATGAATTTCTACGCTGAGCTTCTATCGAATAAAACGATAACAAAGCAAAAATGAAGAATAAGAATGTATTTAGTAGTTTTTTCACAATGCTTTAATCAAAAATTTTATATGAATGAAATAACCATACAATGAATATTGATATTGACACAACTATTCCGATTGAGTGCTTACCAATTAGGAATCACTTTCGGTTTAAAGTATATAATTACAATAAAAATACGTAATATGATGCTATTTGTTTAAATTTAGGACAAAAATCATCAAATTTTTAACACATAACAACAACATAATGCCAACTGTAAAAACTACTTATTTAGGCGAACTTCGCACAGAATCAACACATTTGCAATCTGGTACACAATTACTTACTGATGCACCTACAGACAATATGGGTAAAGGAGAGGCCTTTTCTCCTACAGATTTATTGGCTACAGCTACGGGTACTTGTATGCTAACGACAATGGCAATTGTTGCTCAACGTGATGAAATTGAATTGTCGGGCTCAAGCGTAGAGGTCTCAAAAATCATGTCTCAAACACCTCCAAGAAAAGTAGCTCGTTTGGAAATTAACTTAAAAATGAAGACAAATATTGTCCTGACAGCAGAACAAATTCAAAAACTAGAAAACACGGCACATAAATGCCCAGTTTCACTAAGCCTCCACCCAGACTTAGAACAAGTTGTAAGTTTTGAATGGAACAACTAGAGTTTTGAGTTGTGAGTGATGAGTTGTGAATCTTTACTCATGGCATGACTATGGAATTATCTTGATAATAGACAGATTACTAAAAGTCATGCCATGAGTAAGTTGTTGTGAGTTAGTGAATTGCGAGTTAATAATTGTGCTTTTTTAAGTATTTATTATACCATATAAAAATCACTCAATCACAATTCACTAACTCACTAATTTACCAACTCACAACTAAAAAATAACTAACTCAAAACTCATCACTCACAACTCAAAACCCCTACCCTACCGTTTCTGCTAGTTCGGCAAATGAAATATCAAAGTGTGAGGCATTATAGATACACTCACCATTTTGAATGATTAATACCTGCGGAGATTGATGCTCTACTCCAAAAGTTGAAGCAATAGCACTAGAAATCGGGCGATACTTTAATAAATCTAAATAATAAGGCTTTAATTCTCCTACGCTTTCTTGTTTCCAATTTCTTTCCAAGCGATTTAAAGCAGTTGATGAAATTGAACACGTTGTACTATGTTTCAAAATCAAGATTGGTTGTTGTTTCGATTCCTCTTTTATAACCTCTAATTGAGATAAATCTGTTAATTGATTCCAGTTCATTTTAATTATTTAGCGTCTTTTCGCTTATTCTGATGATGTAAATGGTAGTACGTTGTTTTAATATGAAACTAATTAGCTGTAATTTTGATTCAAAATTAATTCAAATTTCATTTGTCAAAGCTACTTTATCATATTTCAATTTATACTTACCAGTTTTTTGTCTGGTTAGTGAGTCCTTTTAACACGAAAGCCAAACTTTGGATTCAAGGCAGAAAAGACTTTAAAAATCAAGTTTATTCAAATCAGTTTTGGATAAAAAGAAGTACTTCATCAGCACCTCTTGCATGGTTTCATAGTGCTTCGTTGGGTGAATTTGAACAAGCCAGACCAGTCATAGAAAAGTATAAAGAAAACTTTCCGTCACATCTTATCCTACTTACTTTTTTTTCACCTTCTGGTTACGAGATTCGTAAAAATTATACTGGAGTAGACTTTATTTGTTATTTACCTATCGATACTGCAAAGAATGCACGCGAGTTTATCGAAATGTTTCAGCCTTCAGTTGCCTTTTTTGTGAAATACGAATTTTGGTATAATTACCTGAGAATACTTTCTGAAAAAGAAATTCCTGTCATTTCATTTTCGACTATTTTCAGAGCAAACCAAGTATTTTTCAAAAGCTACGGAGGCTTCTATCGAAACATCCTTTCTTATTTTACCCATATATTTGTACAGAATAAAAAATCTTTCGAATTACTAAAAAGTATTAATATTCAACAAATTAGCATTGGTGGAGATACTCGTTTCGATAGGGTAAAACAAATTGCGGATGCAAAAAAAGAAATTGAAGTAGTCGAAAAATTTAAGGATAAAAAACCTTTACTAATTGTAGGTTCGTGTTGGCAACAAGATTTTGAAGTAATAGCACCTATGTTGAATGAGTTTGAGCATGATTTAAAAGTAATCATTGCTCCACACGAAATTCATGACGAGGAAATTACAACTTGGCAGAAAGTGTTGAAAAAGACCTCTATCAAATTTTCAGAGATTCAACAGCTGACGGATACTGAGATAGCAACAACAAATACACTTTTTATTGATAATATCGGCATGCTTTCTTCTTTGTATCAATATGCAGATTTTGCTTGGGTTGGAGGCGCCTATCGTAAAGGATTGCATAATACACTAGAAGCTGCCACTTTTGGCTTACCTATCTTTTTTGGTAATAATAACTATCAGAAATTTCAAGAAGCTATGGATTTAATCAGTATTGGCGGTGCATTTGTCATTGCCGATACCGCTCAATTTAAAAATAGTTTTGAGCCATTATATTTTGATGTTGATTTGAGAAAAGAGAAATCAACAATTATTGAAAAGTATGTGAAAGAGAATTTGGGGGGGACAGACAAAATAATAACATTTACCAAGGAATTGTCAATATTCTGATACACGAATGAAAGGATTAGTATTACGATCAACAGGCTCATGGTATGAGGTGCTCGATGAAAACAAGCACGTATGGCAGTGTCGTTTAAAGGGCAAATTTAAGATTCAAGGGTTAAAAACCTCTAACCCGATTGCAGTTGGAGATAGAGTAGAATTTGAGATTGAAGATAAAACAGAAAACATGGCAACCATCTTTAAGATAGATGCCCGTGAAAATTATATTATCCGTAAATCTGTTCATAAAACTGCCCACGGACATATTTTAGCCGCCAATCTTGATCAGGCTGTTATTATCGTTACCTTAAACTACCCAAGAACATCCTTAGGATTTATTGACCGTTTTTTGGTTTCGGCAGAATCCTTTAGAATTCCTACGACGATTGTTTTTAATAAAATAGATTTACTTTCAGAAGAAGAAAAAGATTACTTAGCCGATTTAGCGGCGATGTACGAAGAAATAGGTTATCCCTGCGTATTCACATCGGCAGTCGGCAACATTGGTATTAAGGCATTTAATGATATCCTAAAAGACAAAATTTCGTTAGTTTCAGGGCATTCAGGCGTTGGCAAATCTACATTAGTAAATCAGATTGCCCCTACCTTAGATTTAAAAACAACAGAAATTTCAACGTTTGCTAATAAGGGTGTGCACACCACTACTTTTGCAACCATGTTTGAATTAGAGGAAAACACTTTTATCATTGATACACCAGGCATCAAAGAATTGGGATTAATCGATATTGAAAAACAAGAGCTATCACATTTCTTTCCAGAGATGCGAGCATTGTTGGGTCAATGCAAATATCATAATTGCAAGCATATCAACGAACCAAAATGTGCGGTATTAGAAGCTGTAGCTGAGGGAACAATAGCCGAAAGCCGATACAACAGTTATTTAAGCATGATGAGCGATGATGATAACAGAAGATAATCTTCTAAAGAATAGAAGATACTTCTTCTGCTATCGACACCGAAACACGCATATCTGATAAATAAATACTTCCGAACTGAGTTGCTAATGCTACATCTGCAGCATCTCGACCATAGGCCAATACTACTCTATTACCTTTTGGTGTATCTTGTGTGGCATCAAAAGTATACCATCTTCCACCAATAAAGGCCTCAAACCATGCATGTAAATCCATCGGATTTAACTCATGTAAATAACCTACTACCATTCTGGCAGGAATACTTAAACTTCGACATAAGGCAATTCCTAAATGAGAGAAATCTCTACAAACGCCCACTTTGGCGGCAGCAGTATCCTTAGCAGAAGTAGAAGCATTACTAAAGCCATATTGGTAAAATATATTTTGGTGAATCCACTTACGGATTGCCTCTACTTGGTCATAACCAGGATAGGCATTTCCAACAATTTGAAAAGCTAGATTTCCTAACTGGTCAGACTCGCAGTATCTACTTGGTAATAAATAAATAAGTTCTTCAGGAGGTAAGTCTTCAATTAATACAAAGTCAGCACCAGGAGCCACATCAATTTCATCAGCCGTTTGCACAATTGATGAAGTTAAAACGGTAAACTTTCCCACTGGGGTTAATAAACGCTGACATAAATTTCCATAGATGTCGGTGTATTCAGTAATAGGTACACTTGGTTCAAGAATATACTCTTCCTTAATAATCCATTGCCCAGCGCCACTTCTTGGCCTGAGCATCAGGATTAATGGGGTAGACGAGTAAGCTTCGTAATCAAGTTGGCAACTTATTTGAAGTCTCATGATTTTAGCCTTTTATTCTAATCTAAGTTTAGATATTTGATTAAAATAGTCTGATAATTGAAAATGTAATCTTTAAAATTAAATGTTTCTATCGCCTCTTAGAAAACTGAAAACAGCGAGTATTAATGCTATAAAAAATAATATTTTAGCAAAATAAGCTGCACTAGATGCAATACCACCAAAACCAAAAATGGCAGCAACTAAAGCAACAACGAGGAATGTGATTGACCAGCGTATCATAGTTATAAATGTTTAATGTTGAACAAGATTTTCTTTCTTACAACTTAAAAAAACTTATACCACGAATAATAAGTCGGAATTCATTTTAATTCCTCAAAAAATCAATAAAAAATTTAAATTATGAGTAAAAAAATACTCATTTGGGGAAGATTGTTCAGTTCTCAGGGTAAATAAGTGCAAAAGATGATTTCCTTCCAAAAGTAAGAATAAATAGTTAATTTGCAGTGGTTAAAATTAGTAAACTGTAAATTAAATAAATCCAAAAATTTGAAACCATCAATTACAAATCCTACACACCTTTGGGGTATTGATTTAGGGGGTACAAAAATTGAATGTGCCGTATTAGATAAGGAAAATGACTTAGCTGTAATATGTAGAAAGCGTATCCCTACTGAGGCCGATAAAGGGTATGAACATATTATCAGTCAGATTGTTAAGTTGGTATCATTAGTAGTAGATGAAATAGGCGAACAACCGATTCAGATTGGCTTTGCAACACCAGGGGTATTAGACCCCGCCACGCTTACGATGAAAAATAGTAATACTGTCTGTATGAACGGACAGCCTATGCATGAAGATTTAGAAAAAGCTTTGGGAGTACCCGTAAAACTAGCAAATGATGCTAATTGCTTTGCTTTGGCTGAAGCATTGATGGGCGCTGGCAAAAAATATCCAACTGCTGAATTAGTTTTTGGGGTAATCATGGGAACGGGTGTCGGAGGAGGATTGGTCGTACACGGTAAAGTAATTGCAGGGCATCATGGCATTGGCGGTGAGTGGGGACATAACGTTATTGAAGAAGGTGGCGAGCCATGCTATTGCGGAAAAGCTGGCTGTGTGGAAAAAGTAATTGCAGGCCCTGCCCTTGAAAAATATTATCAAAAAATTAGTGGAACAGCCTTGGGATTGAAAGAAATATTGGGACGTTATTTAGCTGATAGTGATGCTTATGCGACAGCTACGATTGATAGACTTCTGGAGTTTTATGGCAAAGGAATTTCTACTTTAATCAACGTACTTGATCCTGATTTAATTATTATTGGCGGTGGCGTTGGAAATATAGATTTGCTTTATACGGAAGGCTATGAAAGAATCAAAAAGTATATTTTTAATAATAAAAAAATATCAACTCCTATTGTAAAACCAATATTGGGTGATAGTGCTGGGGTTTTTGGTGCAGCACTTTTGTAAAATAGTGTCAATGAGCAAAAAAGGTATTTTGAACATTTGATTCATGTTCAAAATACCTTTTTTGCTTTTTCATCAATCAAATTGGTAAAACAGTTGTATTCTTCACTTCCGACATGACAAACGAGCTACTAATATGCGCTACACTTTGAAGGGCTGATAACTTCTTTTGATAAAATTCATTATAAGCCTCCATATCCCGTGCGATGATTTTTACTAAATAATCATAACTTCCAGATACCACACTACATTCTATTACCTGAGGGAACTCTTTGATAGCTTCTTCAAATTCTTCAAAATGATTTTTCTGTTGCTTATCTAACGTAATGCTACAATACACCACGAGTGGATTACCCAATTTTTTCTTATTCAGAATAGTCACATATTTCTCGATAATCTCTTCCTGTTCCAATCTTTTGATACGGTCGTGCGTGGGAGTCATAGAAAGATTAATCTGCTTAGAGATTTCTTTGATTGTTAATTGGGCATTCTCCTGTAATAATTGAAGAATCCGCAAATCTGTCGCATCTAAGGTCATAAAGAAAAATTTACTTTACAGAATAGTAATATTCACATAATACAGGAATTTTTCCCTTTAATAGTATAAATATACATACGTTTTCCTTATTTATTTCTAAAATTTAAAACTATTTCCTGTTTTACTAACTTTGTACATCTTCATTTACAAACACTATCTGTGGCTCTGTTATTGAATAAAATTTTTCAATAACAGGAAAGCAGGTATTAAACCCCAACAAGCCATGATTATCGGTGTCCCTAAAGAAATTAAAAATAACGAAAACCGTGTAGCATTAACTCCTGCGGGCGTAGCAGAATTTAAGAAAAACGGACATACTGTTTATATACAAACCCAAGCTGGTACAGGCAGTGGCTTTTCGGATGAAGAATATGTAAAAGCTGGTGCTAGCATTTTGGGCACCATCGAAGAAGTATATGCTATTGCAGAGATGATTTGCAAAGTAAAAGAGCCAATCGCTTCTGAATATCCTTTGATTAAAGAAAATCAATTGTTATTTACTTATTTTCATTTTGCTTCTTCAGAACCGTTGACTCATGCGATGATTGAACGCAAAGCAATTTGTTTGGCTTATGAAACGGTAGAAAAAACAGATCGTTCTTTACCTCTATTAGTACCGATGTCGGAAGTAGCAGGTAGAATGGCAATTCAAGAGGGGGCAAAATACTTAGAAAAACCTATGGGTGGAAGAGGTATTCTATTAGGCGGTGTTGCAGGTGTTAAGCCAGCCAACGTACTAGTGTTAGGCGGTGGAATCGTAGGAACACAGGCTGCAAAAATGGCAGCAGGTTTAGGTGCAAACGTTACGATTATGGACATTAGTTTGCCTCGTTTACGTTATTTAGAAGATGTAATGCCTGCTAATGTAGATACTGTGATGTCTAACGAATACAACATTCGTGAAGCTATCAAATTATCCGACTTGATTATAGGTGCGGTGTTGATTCCAGGGGCTAAAGCACCTCATTTGATTACTCGTGAAATGTTGAAAGAAATGCGTCAAGGTACAGTGTTAGTTGACGTAGCCGTTGACCAAGGTGGTTGTATTGAAACTTGTGAACCTACTACGCACGAAAATCCTACTTTTGAAATCGATGGCGTAGTACATTATTGCGTTGCTAATATGCCGGGTGCAGTGCCTTATACTTCAACATTGGCATTAACCAATGCTACTTTACCTTATGCTATTCAATTAGCCAATAAAGGTTGGAAGAAAGCTTGTGCTGATAATGAAGAATTGAAAAAAGGGTTGAATGTAGTAGCTGGTAAAATCGTTTATAAAGGCGTATCAGATGCTTGGGGCTTAGAGTTTTCACCGCTTGAAAGCGTTTTATAATTTATAGATGCCTTTAAAAAGAAATCCACTTTTACTTGATGAACTGAACTAAGTAAAAGTGGATTTTCCTTTTAAAGGTATATTCACTAATAAGTTACCGTAGTTAATTTGCTAGAAACTGTAAATGTTCCTTTTTGTGTACCACCACTGTAGCTACCACCTGAATAATAGCCTCCTGTATTTGTGCCATTGCTATAAGAACCGCCTGTAAGTACTTTATACGTAGCATTCGTAGCAAGACTAGGCGATGAAAACACAAAATATCCTGCTGCACGAGCAGGTGCGTAAGTCACCAAATTATTGCCAGAGGCATCTTGAACGGTAAACAAAGTACCAGAAGCTTGTACACTATTTAACTTAACAAATACTGCATTTTGTGCTGAGGTAGTGCTGGTAGCCTGAGCCATCCTACTAGCACTTGGCCCTGATGCAATCAGTAAACCGCCAGAAATATTGAACGTTCCATTATAGTCTATCGCTACTTCTGGTTGCGATGGTGGACCTTGAGCCACTACAGTTCCTCCTGTCATGATGATACTTCCATTACTATCAAGTGGGTCTCCTCCTGTTGAACTTACCATTACCAAACCACCTGTAAATGTCATCAAGCTACCATCATTAGATTCTCCACCGTTCCCATTAGTTGAATTAAAACAATCGTCGGATGATAATACATTGATAGTACCGTTGTTTACCGTAATCTTAGGCGCTTCAATTCCTTCCGTTGATTTTGTGATAGAAATATTTCCTTTGTTAAAAGTTATCGAAGCATCCGACTTGATACCATCATCCGCTGCCGAGATAGTAATCGTGCCATCATTTACGACCAAAGCACCATCACTTTTAATGCCTTTTGCCTCACTATCTTGGTTATTACTAGTAAATGCGGCTCCCGTAGTAGTGATATTGATTGTACCACCATTAATCGTCGAAGTACCATCAACAGTGATTCCTTTTCCTGCCGTACCCGTACTATTAATCGTAACAGTTCCTTGTTGCATGACAAAATTGCCGTCGCAATTAATTCCTGCTGCCGAAGCTATATCTGAATCGCTAGTATCATAAAAGGCATTTCCTGAGGTAGTGATACTGGCATTAGCATTAGTAAGCGTTAAATTTCCTGTAGTCTTAAAGCCCTTTGAAGCTCTGCCTGATACTTTGAGGGTAATAGCACTACTATTGTTTACAATGGTGTATCCTTCACTTTTTATCGCATTGCCTTTCTCTCCTGTAGTTGTTACATTAATCGTTCCGCCCGTGATAGATACATAAGGCGTTATACTTGTATCTGTTCCATCATAAGATGCTGTAATTCCATCGTCAACACTCGTTACAGTAATATTTCCTCCTGACAATGCCACATAGCCTTCTTCACAATCAATTCCATCTCCAGATGATGTTATTGATAATGTTCCACCTTCCATTTTGAAATAATCATTGGCATGTATGCCATCTGAAACGGCTTGTGTAATCGTGATTGTCCCCTCCTTAATAGCGATATAATCGTCGCTACAAATACCGTGTTTATAATTTGCAATTACTGTTAAAGCACCCGTACCTGCAAAATTCAATTGTCCTTCACTAAAGAAAGCTCCTTTCTGGTCTTCTGTACTAGTAGCATAAGCAGTGCCATCTACCAAACGGTTATTGGTTCCGCTCAATAAATTAACAGATACTTTCTTGCCCGACTGAATATTAATAGCAGGTCCGCTCGAATGAATAATACTAACGCCATTCATGATAAGATTAAACTTATAATCACTGTAAAGTTTCAAACTACCCTCGGTAGTTGAGCCTGAGAGTACATAGTTTACTTCTGTAGTTGTATTGGTAGAAGTTACTACTACATTTCCATTCGTCACGCTTACTTTTACCCCTGAGCTTTCAAATGGATTTGTAACGGTTGCAGTAGTGCCTGAATACTTGATTACTATGGCATTGGTAAAAGTGGTATCCTTAGTTTTAGTATCAAAGTCTCCATCAATTATAACTGGAGTGATAATGACTTCTTCCTCAGAAGCTGTCTTACAAGACAAGATGCTAGTCACAAATCCGATTGTACTAAGCACTAATAGTGGATAAATTAATTTGTATTTGGTCATAATTAATGATTGTTATATTGGTGTTTTAATGGACGTACCATCCAAAATCATTTATCATTATGACCGACAAAAGAAAAAAAGCGTTGCAGGAAGCTTTAAAGTAAGTAGATATTAGGTGTAATTTAACATATTTTAAGAAATCCTTTTTAAGTTAAAGGAGATTCGAAGAAGATTAGACAACTTTGCCGTTATTGGTATTTTTCACCAACAACCCGTGCGAAAGCAACGCACCAAGCAGTTAAACGATACCTCTTGTTTGTAAGATAAAGAAGTAAGTATTTTTATGTTAAAATTGAAAACTCATCACTCTAAACTCTCAACTCCAAACTCCCTAAAAAGCCTCTGCAATAAAAAAATACAAGTTTTGCTGACCTTTCCCAAAACCGTAATCTACCCTCACATTTACATTCTCTTTACGGTTTATTTTAAAGCGTAGTCCTGCACCATAACTTGGCAAAATATTGTTGATATTCATGTCTCCGATTTTGTTGTTTACCCAGCCCAAACCTCCAAAACCTACTACCCCCCACCGATTCAAGGCTTGCCAACGATATTCTGTTTGGAAAGCTAGTAAATCTTTATCTCTGCGTGAACCCACATAGTATCCTCGCATAATCATATCTCCACCCAACAATCCTAGCTCATGAAAAGGAACATTTCCATTTGAATGAAAGGCAAAGGCTTGAAAAGCCAATACATCTTTGCGTTGGGCAAATGGCTTCAAAAACTTTCTGGCATCTAGTTGCCAACGATGAAATGACTGCGTACTGCCTGTCCACTGCTCATGGGCTGAATATTCTAGTTGCACAAAAGAGCCTTTGGACGTAGTCAACACATTATCTCGATTATCAAACTGTACTGAGACATTTAGCCCTGAAACAGTAGACCCATCGCGACCGACAACATCTTTCCCAGTCTCTAATATTCCATTGTTTTTACCATGCACATTATACATTTTGAAATATCGCCAGCCTAACCCTGCAAAGGTATGATTAGCAATTTTGCGGTAGGTCAGATTATCAAACCTGATTAAATCAAAAGTAATAGCCTCTTCGTTTTCAGGTTTCGCCTCTGCCCCTACGCCATAAAAAAGCACAGGAAAGCGACTAAAACCATAATAACCAACGATATAATATTTTTCCTTGTTCGTAAAAATCTGATAATTATGCTCAAACATTATCTGACTGTTCAAGGAATATTGTAAGAAAATAGCAGTATTAGAAACCCTAGTGAGCGAATCTCCCTCGCCTCCGCCATTAAAAAAGCGTTTTACTCCTCCGCCTAGTACCCAACTGGTTTCAGGCATATAAAAAACAAAGGGAGAAACAAGGTATTTATGGCCAGTAAAGAATTTTACGATGTTGGATTGTGAAATTTTAGATAGGGATGTAGAATCAGTTTCAGCAGCTTGGCTCTGAAAAAAAGATAATAAGAAGAAGTAACAGAGTAGTTGTTTTTTCATTGAGATTGAGGCTGACTATTCGTGGTAGTCAGCCTCATATTTTTTACCAAAACTTAATGCCCGTCAAACGATTAAGTTCTAATTGAGCAATGGCCATTTGGTATTGATACTGTAATTGTGTTAACTGTGTTTCTCTTAAGGCTGTTTGCGAAGCCTCTATTTCCACATTGGTAATTACGCCATTCTTGAAACGTGCGTTTGCTAATTTCAATGCATATTGTGCTTGAAAAACATTGCGTTCTGATAAATCTAGTTTGTTTTTAGCAGCGTTGTAATCATTCTGAGCGGCTTCTAAATCTCTCTTTAAGTTTTGATTCGTCACCTCCGCAGTATATTTCAACATCTCGCGGTTTAGTCTAGCTACTTCTGTCTGATGAGCCGTTTTGTTACCAGAATATACAGGAATAGTAAGCTTTAATCCTACTGTGCTACCAAACTTAAAGTCTTCAGAAATGGGAGGAATTTCGCCATTAATTCTAGGCAAATATCCATTTTTAAGCCCTAACGAAGCATTCGCTGCAATATAAGGGGCAGAACCCATTTTTGCAATTTTCACTTCACGCTCAGCAATCAAATCTCTATCCTTCAAGGTTTTCAAATCTGTATTACTAGTCTGTGCTTGATTCAATGCTTCGTCTACACTCAATGCGGTAAGTCCTAAATTAAAATCAGCATTAGGTGAAATAGTCCCGTGTGCATCTTTACCAATTAAAGAAGAAAGATAAATGTATTGACGCTCTAACTGGCTTTGTAAGTCTGATAATCTAGTTTCAGCATTTTTATATCTTACCTGAATCGACACTTGGTCATAATCTAACGCATCACCTTGCTTTAGGCGGTCGCTGATAATTTTTCCGTTATCATCTACTAATTTCAATTGCTCTTTTTGTACTTCAATGGCTTTCTGAGTATACACGATGCCATAATACAAATTGGCTACTTGATAAGCATATATATTTTTCAATCCTTCAACGCCAGTTCTAGAAAGTTCTGTTTCTAATTTAGACTTCTCGATATTGATATTTTGCTTGCCCCAATCGTACAATACATAGTTGGCACCAATGTTAGCGTTGTAATTCATGTTGGGTTGAAACTGCAAATTAGTAGTCGTTGAGCCAAAAGCAAACGAAGCTTTCGCTACAGGGTCGATTCTGACTACCCCAATTTCAGACTGAATCTGAGGTTTCAAAGCTGACTCTTGTATTTTAGTACGATAATCACCAATGGTAATCATTTGCTGTTGTTCCTTAATTTTAGGAGCATACTCGATGGCAGTACGTACCAACTGTTTAAGCGACTCGTCGGTTTTATCTTGAGCTAATACTTCTTGTCCAACGAAGAGGTCGGCAAGTAATAAAAGCGAAATGATATAATTATATTTTATTTTCATTGTTTCAAAAATTAATCAAGTTCATGATAGAAAAATTTAAGGAAAATACTCCGCAATCCAAACTCCTCACTCCTAATGGCTCTCAGCAGCGGCCTTAGCCATTGCTGCGGCTTCTTCTGGTGTTAGTTTTTTGGTTCTTAGTAACAACACGCAAGGAAGTAAGCAGATAAAGAAGATAGAAATTAATCTAAAAGTATCTAAATAAGCCAAATAATAAGCCTGACGAGACACAGCGGCTTCAAGCTGTTTATAGGCCATTGCTGCTGCATTAAAACTGTCGCCAGTTGAAGCTATCATATTTCTGGTAGCATTGGCTACTCTTTCATTAAATAGCGGATTATCAGTACTCATATTCGCCATTAAGTCTGAACGGTGTTGAGCAGCACGATTGGTAGCAAAGTTATTGGCCAAGGCAATCCCGAAAGCTCCTCCTAACTGACGAATCATGTTCGATAAGGCAATGCCTGCTGGATATTCTTTAGGTTTTAAACCTGCTACAGCCTGATTGATAAGTGGCAATTGTAACAATGAAATCCCGATGGTTCTACAAATTTGCATAGGGAAGAAATCCCATTTACCCATATCGGGCGTGGCCGTCCCACTATAAAAACCAAAAAACACAAAAAAGAGAATACCTGCCACCATAAAAGGAATTGGCGATGCTCCACCAGCCATACGTTTACCAATAATTGGAAAAAGCACAACGGCAGCCAACGTAGGTGCTACTAGCGAAACCCCTGCTTCAAAGGGCGTAAATCCGTTTACTCTTTGCACTAACACGGGATATACAAAGGCAGACGTAAATAACCCTAAACCAGAGACCAGATTGAACATAGTAGAAAAAGCAAAGATTCTATGTTTAAAAATACTCAGGTTTACTACGGGGTGTTCGGTAGTGAGCTCATGCCAGACAAAGCCAATGATTCCAATCGCAGCCATTAAGCTTACAGTAACAATCATTCTTGATTCAAACCAGTCTTCAGACTCTCCTTTTTCTAACACAAATTGCAACGCACCAATACCCATAATCAACAGCATGATACCGATGTAATCTATCTGTATTTCTTTTTTCCGCTCTCCCTCTCCTTCCTTTCTATCAATATAAATTAATGTCAGTACGGTAGCAATCACACAAATCGGGATGTTTACATAGAAAATCTGTGACCAGTTATAGGTCTCTAAAATATAACCACCCAATGCTGGTCCTAATGTTGGACCAAGTACGATACCCATCCCAAAAAGCCCTGAGGCAATACCTCTATCTTTTGGCTCGAAGGCATCAAATAAGATAGCCTGCGAGGTTGAAAGCAATGCTCCTCCGCCTATCCCTTGAATAAAACGCCAGAATACCAATTCCCATAAACCTTCGGAAGCACCACAAAAATAAGAGGCTATTCCAAACAGTACCATGGAAGTTAAATAATAGGTTTTCCGACCGAAATATTCTCCTAAAAATCCCGTCATGGGAATGATAATTACGTTTGCAATGGCATAAGAAGTAATCACCCAAGCAACATCCTCAATCGTAGAGCCCAAAGAACCCGCCATTTGATTGAGTGCAACGTTCACGATGGTGGTGTCGAGCAATTCCATAATTGCTGCCGAAACCGTCGTGATAACGATTATATATTTTGCAAATCCTGTTTTAGCAGCCATGTTTAGTTTTTTTAATTGTGAGTCACTTAGTTGTGAGTGATGAGTTAGTGAATGAGTGATTATTTCAATTTTGTTTGAATTAGTTGTGAATTCTTGATGAGTAAAATATTAACTTATTAGATAAATTAATAATCACTAACTTATTTATTCACAATTCCTCAACTCACTCAATCACAACTCAATCAATCACTAACTCACTAATTCACAACTATTTAACTT
Organism: Arcicella sp. GW821-FHT09D11; assembly: GCF_059416265.1. Classification (NCBI taxonomy): domain Bacteria; kingdom Pseudomonadati; phylum Bacteroidota; class Cytophagia; order Cytophagales; family Flectobacillaceae; genus Arcicella; species Arcicella sp. GW821-FHT09D11. Next base: position 543,262 of record NZ_JBWKOV010000003.1, read on the forward strand.
GAACACTTACCTCTAATGAAAGTCCGGCTCTTAGAATGTCTTTATTCTTTTCTAAATCAAGGATTTCTATTTTCACTGGTACACGTTGTGTAACTTTTACAAAGTTTCCTGAAGCATTGTCAGGAGGCAACAATGATGTTTTAGCACCTGTAGATTCTGCAATAGAAATAACTTTTCCTTTGATTACTCTGTCTGGATAAGCATCTAATTTTAATTCTGCTTCACTTCCGATTTTTAAGCGACCTACTTGTGTTTCTTTGAAGTTGGCTACTACCCAGAAAGTAGAATCTTGAACGATGGTCATCAATGGCTGTCCAGCTTGGATGAACTGACCTGGCTCTACACTTTTCTTACCAATTCTTCCAGATGTTGGTGCATACACCTTTGAATAAGTAAGTTTTAATTTTTGTTGCTCAATCTTTACTCTTTTTACAGCCAAAGTAGCTTCAGCTTTGTGTAAGGCTGCTTGTAAAATTGGCATTCTTGATTTTGTTGCTGAAATGTCAGCCATTCCTGCTTCGTATTGAGCTACCAACACTTCATATGCTGATTTGCTATCATCGCCTTGTTTACGAGTAATGGCATTTTCGGCTACTAAAGCAGCATCACGGTCAGCATCTTTTTTCGCTTTATCTCTACGTAAATAAGTAGCTTTCAAATTGGCTTCATTAGATTTAACACTCATAGACAAGTTTGTAATGTTAGCCTTAGCATTCTCTACATCTGTCTGTGCTTGGAATAAATCAGCTTCCATTTCGTCTAAAGCTAATTTCGCTTCGTCACTATCAATCTCAAGGATTACTTCATCCTTTTTTACAACATCATAATCTTTTACTGATACAGATTTTACATAACCTGCCATTCTTGGTAACACTGGCACAAAATACGTTTCTACTTGTGCATTGTCTGTATCTTCATGCGACTGTGCATATTTATATTTTGTATACCCGAAATATAAGCCTAGTACTACAACACATAATAGTATTATTCGGGGAAGATAAGTTTTGATGGAGTTCTGAGTTGCCATACTTTTATAAAAATTTTAGGGTAATAATTAATGTTAATTCGTTGAATAATTTGATTTTTACAAAAAAATTCTACTGATAATCAAGCAATTTTGCCGTTTGATGCCACAAAGGTAAACTAAGTTTACTAAATTAGTCAAGTTTATTGACAATTATTTTTTTTGTATTATCTTTGTATAAAATTTAGTAGATTTATTTCTACTAGCACACATACAGAAAATACAAAAAATTATAAAAATTAAGCAAAAACACGTTAAATCCGTGTTGAAGGGGAAATCATGGATAATAAATTGTCGGAACTCAATGAGTTCAAGGAAAATAAAAATCGTCATCTTGGGCGATTGATTGCAAAGTCGCATAGAATAGTACGAGAATTAGCCGGTGAGTTTTTACAGGCAAAAGGATATACAAATTTTAGGGTTGGGCACATGGTAGCTTTAATCCATATTGATTTAGAAGGTTCTAATATTAACAATTTGGCTCATTTGGCAGGTGTAACCAAGCAGGCGATGAGTAAACTGGTAAAAGAATTACAAGACGAAGGCTTTGTGACGATTGAAAAACATCCTAGCGATGCCAGAACGCTAATTGTAAAATTAAGCGATAGAGGCATCAATACGATGTTGCATTGGAAAGAATGTACGAATAATATTGAAAGTAAATTTTCTGAAATAATTGGTTCTGAAAAAGTAGAACAACTAAAGGATACGCTATCCACTATTGTTGCCAATTACGAGAATAACTTTCTATCAACAGCAGACAAAAGCTTAATGAAATTGAATCTGGCAGATGCTAATCCTTCTAGTTATTAATATTATAAGGAAGAAAGGCATCGATGCTAGTTCCGTAGCGATGTAAATCACGAATAATGGTTGAACTAATGGGTGCTAAATGTGGAGAAGTAATCAGGAATACAGTTTCTAGTCCATCTACTAGGTAGCGATTTACCTGAGCGATTGAGTTTTCATACTCAAAATCAGTTGTATTTCTCAATCCTCTCAACAGGAAATTAGCACCCATTTCAATAGCTACATTGGCCGTTAGTCCGTTATAGGAAACTACTCTTACGGGGTTTCCTTCAAAAGTCTCCTCAATCCAACTAATCATTTTTTCAATAGGAAAATAGCGCGCTTTGTTGCTATTATGTCCTATTCCAATAATCACTTCATCAAATAACGAGAGTGCTCTTACTACTATATCTTCATGTCCTTTTGTAAAAGGATCAAATGAGCCAGGAAAGAAAGCGATTTTTTTTTGCACAATCTTGTTGGTTTGGTGAGTTATGTTTAGGGATTGGGATACAATTACGGATGTATAGTTACCCAATAATGTTTTTATTGCTTAATAATATTCCGTCTGAAAAAATTATACCAGAAGCCAAAGATAACGATGTTTCTCTATCAGGCTTTCCTCAATATTTTCATTTAATGAATCTCCTACTTTTACTTTAGGCAAATATTGATTTAATAACTGAAACTCTTCTGATTCTTTATCAATGTTGCCATAAAGCCTAATAAATATTTCATCAGGTTCTATTTCTAGCTCATTCATCACGAAAAGCACAAAATATACTAAATCTTCAGAAGTTTTATAATGAAAGCGATTACAAAACTTTAAGACACCATTAATAGAAACCACCATTGTAAAAGCCGTTTCGCCAAAATGTAAGAAAGCAGTTTGTGCTCTACTTGACGTAAGAGCAAAATCAATCAACTGACTTGAAAGGTGTTGATATTGTAAATTCAAGAGTGGATAAGCCTCTTCAAACCAGTTGAATAACTGGCGATTGCTACTATAAATATTGATTAACGCTAATTCTGAATGAATATTAGTTCTTACTTCTTCATCTGCCTCCAGCACTTGTCCTTTGGCTAACTGTAAATATTTATTGATGTATTCCTTTTTGTATAAAGCTGTTGGCAACAATGTAAACGACTGGTTATCAATGGTAATGCTAATCGATTTCCATTTCAAAGATTTTAAGAAATCGTGTTGTCCGAAAATCATTTCTAAATTAGCAATTAATGAATGGCAATGTGGTTCAACAGGAAAGTGATAACTTTCTAAAGCAATTAATGACTTATCAAGCGAATCTTTTACAAAAAAATAAAAATGCGTTTCCGATAATTCGCATCCAATCTGATATTGATTGATTTTCTTAATATCAAAATTGGGCGAAATAAATTTCACTTGCGGTAAAATATGTAAAGTGTCTGTTTTCAATATAGATTAATTAAAATAAAGTTTACAAAAATACGATTCTATCTTAATTAATTAAAGATAATAGTCAGAAGCCAACAATTTTAGCTTGAAAGAAAAACTCTTTAAGTATTTTTTTATAATTTCTACTTCTCAATTCAGTTATTATCCAAATTGTTCAATCAACAATACTTCAATCCAATTAAAAAATGAATCGTATTATTTTATTACTTGCGTGCTTTTGTATTTTTAGTAAAACAATGGCTCAAGAGCCTATTAACATTATTCCAGCTCCACAGCAAATTACTCAAGGGCAAGGTTTCTTTCAAATCAATAAAGCAACAAAAATTATTGACCTTACAAAACAGGCTGAAACCAGATTAGCCTTAAAACCACTTATCGAAAAACTACAAAAATCAGCAGGGATTCAGTTAGGTTTTCAATCAAAAATAAGCAAAACCAATAGCATTGTTGTTCAGTTTGATAAAAGTCTTCAAAATACCGAAGGTTATATCCTAACAATCAGTCCTTCGCAAATAAATATCAAAGCGGTGAATGCTTCGGGCGTATTTTATGCCGTACAAAGTATTCTACAATTATTACCTACTGATATTGAGCAAAGTACTGTTATACCAACAATTGATTGTAAAGTGCAGTCATTAACCATCAACGATGCGCCCCGATTTCCGTACAGAGGGATTATGCTAGATGTTTCTCGTCATTTTATGCCTGTAACTTTTATCAAAAAATACCTTGATGAATTAGCGGCATTAAAGCTCAACCGCTTTCACTGGCACCTTACTGATGGACAAGCTTTTCGTTTTGAAAGTAAGAAATATCCCTTGTTACACACTGCCAAGTCGCCCCAATGGCCAACCAATGAAGGTTTTTATTCGCAAGCTGAAATGCGAGACATCGTAAAATATGCTGCTGAACGATTCATTACCATTATTCCAGAAATAGATGTACCTGCACATTCAAACGCTGCTTTAGTGGCTTATCCTCAGTTTGCTTGTTTGGATAGCACAGGCAAACAATTGTTATTACAAGGAGAATTTTGTCCGAAAGAATCATCCATCGCTTTTGTAAACGATATTATGGATGAAGTAATGGATATTTTCCCGAGTAAGTATATTCATATCGGTGGCGATGAGGCTTCGAAAACAGCTTGGCATAAATGCCCAAATTGTCAGCAAAGAATGAAAGATAAAGGGCTGAAAAGTATTGATGAATTGCAAAGTGACTTTATCAAAAGTATCGAACAACACGTTAATCAAAAAGGCAGACAAATTATTGGTTGGGATGAAATTTTGGATGGTGGGTTAGCTCCAAACGCCACTGTAATGGCTTGGAGAAGTATAGAGAGTGGAGGAACAGCCGCTAAATTAAAGCATCATGCTATTATTTCGCCTACTTCACATTGTTATTTAGATTATTATCAGTCGGAAGACCCCAACGAACCTTTGGCATTTAGTGGGTTTATTAATCTTCCTAAAATTTATAGTTTTGAACCTATTCCTGAAGGCTTGACCAAAGAAGAAGAAAGCTATATTTTAGGAGGACAAGCAAATTTGTGGACAGAGCAAGTTCCTGTGGGTTCGCATGTTGAATACATGACATTTCCAAGAGCGGTGGCGTTGGCAGAAGTAGACTGGTCGCCTAAAGCATCACGTAATTATGATGACTTTTTAAATCGACTGGGGTCTTATCTTAATCGCATGGATATTCGTCAAGTAAATTATGCCAAGCATTTCTTTGAAATAAAAACGAAAATGCTGAAAGGGAAAGACAATAGTATTCAGTTGGCATTGAGCTGTGACAATGGTAACGCTCCTATTTATTATACTTTAGATGGAAGTAGCCCGACATTGGCATCCAATGTTTACAAAGAACCAATTAGCATTACCAATAGTACTACCATAAAGGCCTCGACAGTAATGAAGGGGAAACTGGTTGACGAAATAACCCGAACCATTACCTACAACAAAGCTACTGGCGTATTGATAAACTTAGCAATACCTGCTGATAAACGCTACACGCGTGGAGGTGCTCAGGCATTAACGAATGGAATGTTCGGCGGAGAAAGTCAGTTTGGCGATGAAGAATGGTTGGGCTGGAATGGGCTAGACTTTGGAGGAACGGTAGATTTTGGTAAAGAAACCGCTATTCAAAAAGCAACTTTCCGTTTCTTCCATAAACCATCTAGCTGGATTTGGATTCCCTCACAAGTACAAATACTAGGCTCGTCGGATGGCATAAATTTCGAGGAGATTTCAACACAGAATATCGCTATTCCTACCAAAGAAGGGGTTGCTAAAGTAACATTATCTTTCAATCAAAAATCGGTTAGGTATCTCAAAATTATTGCCCGTTCATTTGGTACTATTCCTGCTAATTCAACAGGTGCAGGGGATAAACCTTGGCTGTTTGTAGATGAGATTGTAGTGGAGTAGTAAAGAGCTTTCGCCCTTGGTGGAGTTATGTAATATCCACGAGGGCGAAGTTTCAAAAAAAATATTGAATAATGCTAACAATCGTAGAAAGAAGGGGAATAGATACTGATGCATTAAGATATTTATTCTTAAAAGAACGAAGAAACACTTTTACTTGGCTTGATACTTCATCATTCAGGCTATCGGATTTTGAAGAAGAAACCGAAGAAGAATACATTCTAGTCGCTCTTGAAGAAAACATCGTAATCGGCTTTATTTCGGTTTGGGTAGAAGATAACTTTATTCATCATTTATATATTGACGAAAAACATCAAAATAAAGGTGTTGGAAGTAAATTGCTAAAAGCCGTAGTTGACAAATTTGGTTTACCTGTCAGATTAAAATGCCTATTAAACAATGTCAATGCCGTTGAGTTTTATAGAAAGAAAGGATTTGAAGAAAAAGGAAAAGGTGCAACTGAAAATGGCACTTATATTTTACTTGAATTGCCTAAATCTATCGTATAAACTCCTTCCGTGAAGGGTACAGACGCAGCGTACAATTCAAATAATAGTTACTCATATTCATATTTCATAAAGCCTTTTACTACTTTTGATACTATGAACAAACTCATCTTAATATTTTTCATGCTAGGCATGAATAGTTTACCCAAAGAAACTATTAAATCACTAGCACTTAGCTACCAAACAAGAGGTACGCAAAAGCATTTATTCATCTCAGCGGATAGCACTATTGTAACAATCAATGCCGAAAAGCATGGTTATAAAACCAAGGCTAGTCAGTGGAAGAAAATACTAAAAACGCTTGAGAAAGTTAAATTAAGCCGTATTTCAATGTTGAAAAGACCCAGTACAAAATCGTATTACGACGGTGCAATGATTGCTCAACTGACGGTCTGTACCTCAAAGAAAACCTATGAATCCATTAATTTTGACCATAACAACCCTCCTATCTTGCTAACAAAACCAATCAATGCCATGAAGGCCAATCTGAATGGTACTGAGCATAAAGGAGATTTTTAAAGAGTTTACGCCCTTGTTAGAGTTATTTCGGGGAAACCATTACTAATACCCACAAAAGTGACAAATGCAGAGAATGAAAAGAAAAATGTTATTTCAAAAAAATAAGCTTCAATTTTGACCATCTGATTATTCTAAATACCTTTAAATAAAAAACTATGACACTGAAAATCAGAGAACTATTCAATACAATTAATCATGTATTGACTCTTATCAACTTTTTTCTTATTGGTATTATTACCTTAGGGGGTATTCCCAAAAAGCTACAAGAAGCTAAAATTCCATTAATAGCCAATTTTATGCTATTGGTAGCGATTGTCTTTTTTATTGTGCTATACATTAGCGGTATAAATAACCAAGAGACCTATAATTAGCAATTCATATGAACCTCAAACCTCTATTAACTATCCTATTTTTCTTCACTGTTATCATATCATTCGGACAGCAGATAAAAAGAATTGATGGCTCAAAAACTAGTGTAGATAGTTTACAGACAAAGATTGAACATTTGATGTCAGTCGCCAATGTTTCTGGTGTAGCTGTTTCGGTTTTCAACAATAACAAACCTGCTTTTAGCCAGACATTTGGAAAAGCAAATGTTCAAAAAGACATACCCTTACAAACAACATCTGTCATGTATGGTGCTTCATTGGCAAAAATGGTCTTTGCGTATATTGTCATGCAGTTTGTACAAGAAAAAACAATCGACCTTGATAAACCTTTGGTAGAATACCTTGCAAAGCCACTGCCAGACTACAAAATTATTGGTTGGAAACGAGGGTATCAAGACATAAAAAATGATGAACGTTATAAAAAAATAACCGCCAGAATGTGTCTGACCCATACAACGGGTTTTCCAAATTGGCGTTGGTTTGAAGCAGATAAAAAACTAAAAATACAATTTGAGCCAGGGACACGTTATAGTTATTCGGGGGAAGGATTGTATTTATTACAATTTGTGATAGAGCAAGTAACGGGGAAAGACTACGAAACGATTTCAAAAGAAAAAGTTTTTATACCTTTTGAAATGGCAAATACAAGTCAGGTTTGGCAAAGTCGCTTCGACCAAAATATTTGTTATGGACACAACGATAAAGGAGAACCTTATGAGTTAATGAAATGGAAAGAGGCAAGTGCTGGAGGGTCTATGAGTACTACTTTAGCAGATTTTACAAAATTTTATACAGCCTTAATCAATCGTAAAAATTTGACGAAGCAAAGCTTTCAAGAAATGACGGCTTTACAGGTTCGTATTAAATCTAAAAGTCAATTTGGTCCTTTCTCAAAAGTTGACAGTACCCAAAACGATAATATACAATTAGGGTACGGATTAGGTGTTGGGGTGTTCTCTACGCCTTATGGAAAAGCATTCTTTAAAGAAGGACACGATGACGGCTGGGGGCATTATTCTGTATGTTTTCCTGACAAAAAAATTGCCATCATTATTATGACAAATAATGATAATGGAGAAAGTATTTTTAAAGAGCTACTGAGCTATGCTATTGGTGATATTTTTACACCTTGGCAATGGGAAAACTATATCTCATATAACCAAAAGAATTGATTTTTAGATTTTCGCACTAGTTGGAGTTCTAACGAAGGCGGAAGGCGGAAACTCATAGACTTTAAACCCTCAACTCTTAACTTATCATGAGAATACTTCTATTGTTTGCCCTTACTCTGACAATTAACACATACGCTCAAGAAAGCTTCATTTCAATAACAGGTAAGGTTATTGATAATAAGTCAAAAGAACCTGTTCCTTTTGCTTCGATTTTTATTAAAGGTAAATCGTTTGGGACAGCTACTAACGATGAAGGAAAATTTTTGTTTCATGTGCCCTCCCAATTTAGCAAAGACACGCTGATAATATCAGCCATTGGCTACGACCACTTCAAGGCTATCGTGAGCATTATGACACAACAGGAAACTGTGATAGCATTGAAACAAAGCACTACACTGCTGAATGAAATAACTGTGCAGGCTCCCAAAAAGGCACTGACAGGAAAAGACATTGTAAAAAAAGCCGTTGCAAAGATTCCTGAAAACTATCCAATGAAACCCTTTATCTTGGAAGGTTTTTTCCGTGATATGCAAAGAGAAAACGACAAACCCGTGGAATTACTTGAAGCGGCATTAAGATTCAGGTACAAAGATTATAATCCTGGCTATGAAGACGTAGAAATAATTGAAGTAAGGAGAAGCTATAATAAACGGCATCCAATTAACGGAAAGTATGACAGGCAAAATTCGATTATCGACTTGATGGAAGACAACTATGTAAAACACCGCTTTGGCCCTATAGGAATCAAAGGATGGAAGTTTGTGATTGATAGCGTTTTAACTTATAATAAACAAACCGCCTATAAAATATCAGGAACCAAAAACCCACGTGTGTCAACTGTTATGTATATAGACAGCGATGACTTTTCGATTCTAAAACTTGAGTTAAAAATGCAAATGGTCAATGGAGCGTTTTACAGGAGATTTCTTAATCTGCCCGATCCATACGGACTGCAAGAAACATCTTTTGGTATGACCTTTGAATTTCAGAAATTAGATGATAAAATGTATTTAAAGTACCAACGTGAGGAAGATTCATACAACCTGTTCAACAAAATGACCAATGAAATTATCATTAGACAATCCTTTGTCAAGGAGTTATTTGTAAATAATGTGGTGAAAGATAATATTGACACAGCAATAGGTCAGCGGATGAATATTAACAAGAATGTAGAAGGACAAGCAAATCCATTTAACCCTGATTTTTGGAAATACTATAATGCCCCTATTGAAACATCAAAGGACAGTAAAATAATCAAAGAATTGCAGGAATCAGCATCTAAAACTGATAAGTGAGAGGCGTAAAAAAAAATACTGGCTCAAGCCTCTGGCTTGGATTGGACGTCCAAGCAATAAACTCCAATAATGTCAAAAAGGCGGAAAACTGTTTTTCCTTGTAGTTATTAATACTCATTATTGTAGTTTATGCTACTCATTTCAACAAAAATCAAGTAAAATACACACTTGCACGTTTTTTTGATAACTAGTAAATAATGATTAAACACATAGGTTAAATAGTATACTTATAGTATACTTACTCAAATATTATGAATAACACGATAAAAAAACTTACGCCAGAAGGCAAACAACATATTGATTCAATTGCATCACGTTATGAACTTAGTCAGGATACTGTACTATCCGTGTTGCAAGCCGTTGTAAATGGTGGTGGGAATATGGCTCAATTTAATATTGGTGAATTGGGGGGAAGTGCACAATGGATGCGTGGGGGCATGACAATGGTTGGTGATATATTCAACAACAAATTAAAAAATACCGTACAAAATCTTTGTCAGGATTTAGCAAACCTGATTTTAGATAAAGATGTACCCTTATTTGATTCAGAAACAGCCACTGACGATTCACAAACGGTGACTAATAGTTTTTCAACTTCAGGGAACTGGTGGCCCGCAGACTTAGGTTCACCATCATCATCAGGTTCGCAAAATAATATCAAATATGCGTTTTTCCCTTCACCTGTCAATAGGTTGGCGATTGAAATTAATGGGAAACTATCGATTTACGATACCTTAAATCATCAAATATCTGGTGTATCTCAACAACAAGGTAAAGATTTTTCTGTTGCATTCACGAGTCAGTTAGGGAAAGTTGACATATCGAATCTACCACTGATTGCTGGAGTGGACATCGCTAAAAAAGAAAAAACTTCTGCGGCAACTGAACAATCGCAAGAAAAGTCAGCACCACAAAAGAGTGAGACAAAAGATTCAACTGCATCAATTCCTCCAATTGCCACATCAGAAGACCATGATATCTTCAATAAGATTGATCGTTTGGCAGATCTTCTTAAAAAAGGTGTTTTAACAGAAGAAGAATTCTCAGCCAAAAAAGCTGAATTATTAGCTAGATTATAATTTAGCAGATATTTAAATTTTTAAACTAAAAGCGTTGTGAGTATCATACTTACAACGCTTTTAGTTTAGATAGCTACTTGATTAGCTGATTTTATCAAAGTCCTAATTTATCCATTAATGGTTTTTCGTAATCTCCATCTTCGGCAGGATACCTTAGTACATTATTGAATTTCCCTGATTTTTTTGCTAATGCCCAAATCAAACTCTCTCCTGCTGGAATATTGTCAACATCCACTTCAAAAATCGTGTCTTGATAGGCTTTGTCTGCATCAATTACCTCCCAACCTTTATCTTTAAAATGTTGAATTAGGTCGCCCAAAAATAAGGCGCCTGCTAAATTATGGTGTAATAGTATCACATGATTGATATGCCTATTAGTCATCTGATAAGATAACGAATCATAAAATACGGCTCTGTTAAAGAGGTGTTCTTTATAAAACTCTCTAAATCCAACAATATCAGCCTTAGGATTTTCTTTAAGTCGTTTAACCAATCGACTATCAACATACCAATCAGAAGCATCAATTGTTACGTGTCCATTTTTATAGCCTTTTTCTTTCAAGAATTTCCTAAAGCCATCAACCTTTTCTGGCGTATTGCCTTCTTTCAGATAAGGAAACCTAAAATAAGGTAAGTAATTTGAGTACTTATTGATGATTGCATCATTTTGAGTGAGTTCAAGCTTAAAACTTTCGAGGCTAACGTTTTTACTATTGAAATTTGGATGAGAAATGGTATGATTAGCGATGAGATGCCCAGCATTATTCCAAGAAGATAATACATATTTACCCTTAGCAGTTGATTTATTGCCTCCTGCCGAAAATAGAATTGCTTTCAGTTTATGTTTTTTTAAATTATCAAGCAATAGTTGATTCCAGACCTCTAACTTATATGCTCCTATATCATCAATTGAACCATCATCAAAAGTAAATGATATGGTTGGCTTTGAGTTAACTTGCCCAAAGGAGTTTATTATTAATCCTACAATCGTAAATATTCCAAAAGCTAGTTTTGTACAAATGTGTTTGTTCATATGGGTTTATATTAAGTCGATTTACATCTGTTTTTATTCTACGCCTTGGTTGGAATTATCTCCACAACGAAATGAGCGGCAGCAACAAACCATCTTGATATTTGGCAAGTTACGTAATATACTTTTATGTTGGAGTAATCAACTCTTTAGTAAACTCCAACAAAAGCAAAAATTAAACAATTGTTATAGAGATAATTAATAATTCCATTTTTTTATACTTACAAATATGAAAAATCTTTAGATTTATATTTTTGATATTTCTTGTGTCGTCTTTTTAAAATATCTTTAATTCAAAAGAGAAGTATATTCCGAAAATATAAATCTGAATACCAATGAAACAACTGCTAAGTCTCTTTTCGATATTATTTTTAATTAACAGCGTAAAAGGTCAATCAAATAATACCTTATATCAAACTTTATTAGCTGAAGCTGGACTATTGCATCTTCAAAAAGATTATAAAAAAGCTATTATTACTTACGAAAAAGCGTTTAAATTAGAACAGCCCGATGCCTTGACAGCATACAAATTAGCAGGCGTATATTCATTAGATAGTAATGCGAATAAAGCCTTTTTTTATTTGGAGTTAGCGTTGAATACTGGTTGGACAGAAGCAGATTGGTTAGCAGAAGATTATTATTTTGATTATTTAAAAAACACTGCACCCAATAAATGGGAAATAATAAAACAGCAAGCTTTACTGAAAGAGAAAGAATATGAAAAAACTTTAAAATTACCCGCTTTGCGGAAACAAATCAATTTAATAGCAATTAATGACCAAAAACTTAGGTATAAAAGAATACAAACAAAAGATAAAAATCAAAGAAAACTTGTTAATCAAGCAATTCATAAAACAGACTCTACCAATTTAGTACAAGCAAAAGCCATTATTAATAAATATGGTTGGCCAAAACTTTCAGAAATAGGTAAGGATGGACAAAATAATTTTTGGCTCATGGTTCAACACGCTGATGGAGATGTTATCTTCCAACAAAAGGCACTTAATGCTATGAATAAGCTTAAAAAGTCTAATGAAATTAATTTAGAACATTATGCTTTTCTGTACGACAGGGTTCAATGTAATCTCAATTTCAAACAACTTTATGGCACTCAGGTCAATTGGGTAAATAATGGTAAAGCCTCTAGTTTTAGACCTATCATCAATGAAGATATTGTTGATAAAAGAAGAAAAGAAATTGGTTTGTTACCTCTTAGCATATATAGCTTGACCTATGGCTTTGAATACAATAACCTAACGGCAACACAAGCACATACAAACGATTCTACCGATTTAGCTTATACCAAACAACTTATAGATAGTGCTAATTATTTTTATACCAAAAGTGATTTTCAAAAAACTTACAATTACTACAACACTGCTTCAACTGTTTTGGGTGGTATGTCCAACAAAGACAACTATAACGCTGCTATTATATTTGCAAAGATATCATCACAAAATAATGAACAGCAATATAAAGATATTGCCCTTGATTTTTTGAATTTGTTATACCAACGACAAGCGCTAAGCAAGGCCCAATTAAAGAAACAACCTGAATTTAAAGTACTTTACAAGGAACATAGATGGATGGATTTGTATAAGCACCTCAATTGAGAAAAATTGAGAATGACTTTAGATTAAAACATAAATTATAAAGCTAGAACCTAAATCCTTAAGTTTATATTTTGTCTACAGTCCTAATCAATAGGCTCCCATAGTTCTATTTTATTTCCTTCCATGTCAAGAATGTGGACAAACTTACCGTAATCATAAGTTTCTATGCTATCAAGAATTGTTACACCTTCTTTTTTTAGTTCTTCAACGAGTGCTTCCAAATCAGCTACTCTATAATTAATCATAAAGTCTTTTGTAGAAGGTTCAAAATATTTTGTTGTTTCGGCAAATGGGCTCCATTGTGTAGAACCATTTTTAGTAGCGTCTGATTCTTCTTTCCACTCAAAAGTTGCGCCATAATCATTCGTGTTTAAACCAAGGTGAGTGTTATACCACTCTCTCATTTTCTTAGGGTCTTTGCATTTGAAAAAAATGCCCCCAATGCCTGTTACTTTTTTCATTTTCTGTTTATTATCGTGTTGTAAACTTGTTCTTCTTAATTTTCTGAAAGACATTTCGGAATGCCAAGTCTAAGTAAAGATAAAAGGATTTACAATCCGACGGAAAAAGAAAGGTTAAATTATTACCATCTGTATTTAGAGATGACCTCCCAAATATGACAAAATGCATAATTGATGATTTGCTGACGCACGTCTTGTGAACAATACCAACAATGGCGAATATTTTAATTAAAATCATTAACGGGGTATTAATCCTTATTTCGATAGTTATAAGTACTGAGTAATTTATTTTTTAAAAACCTTTTTAGTAATAGAGTGCTTACCATTATTTACTTTTAATATCAGCACTTGTTCGGGTAATCCTTCTACATTAAATTCTTGACTATGTTTCTGTTGTAAATCATTTTGCTTAAATTCTTGCAAAAGCTTCCCTACATTATCAAAAAGCTGAAAAACTACTTTTGAAGGTAAATTATCAATGACTTCTGCTGTAAATACTTCCGCACTTGGATTTGGATAAACCTTGAGTTCAATAGCTGGAAACACTTCATTTTCAGTAGATAAAATCAAAGATTGATTAGATAATTCACTAATATCTGATAATTTTCCAACAGCTTCATAAGGCGGAATAATAGCGATTTGTCCTGCTTCATCTTTTACTTCAATTTGCATATCTCTTATGGTCTGACTTATATTGACCCCTTTTCTCCATTCTTCAACAATAAAAGAACAAACATACATGCCTATTTGAGTGGGAGCATTCCAAGTTAAATCGCCAGTAAGTTCATTGATTTTAAATGTTCCTACTTCGTTTACTTCATTGGGTTGTTTAAAGCTTTCAATAGGGGCACCAAAAGTCTTACAATCATCTGAAAAACAATATCTTGCCATTGTTAAACGGTAAGCTAAACTATCGCCTTCTGCATCAATTGCCTTTGGATTATAAATAAATACTTGTTTAACTTTCGCATATAAAACACCTATGTCATTAGTAAGGGTTGGCGTTGAATTAATAACATTTGATTTAAATATTGTTTCAATATAGAAAGGCACATCCATTGAGTTTTTTATGTTCAGTATAGACTGTGTTCTATTACCAATAGCCACATATACACGATAAGCAGTAAGATTTAAAGCATATTTATGCTGAATTTTATAAATACTTCTACCAACATTATTAGTAATTTGCTCTCCATATCCATTGACTCTAGGAGCAATTCCAGAGCTCCCATCTCCAAAACAAATCCTAACATCTCTCTGATCAAGAGAAGCTCTAAAGCCAGCGTTTAAATCAGTATAAATTGTTACGGTGATATCATAAATTAAATCTTTGTTATTTACTTGAGTAACTTCAATGTTTCCACCTATAAGGTGAGAAGAAAATACAGGAAAAGTAATAAAAGAGAGTAAAATTAGGCAGATATAGATTTTCATTAGATTGTTTGTTCAAGCTTTAAAAACTTTATTTTTTTTGATATAAAACTAAATAGAAAAATTGATTCTCTAATTTAAGATAAAATGTTCTTTTCTAATATCTTTTCATCTTCACTTATGATAATAATGATTATCTTTTCTGATGTTCTAAAAGACATCTCAGGGAAAATAAGTCGAAGAAAGATAAAAGGGATTCTAATTCGATTAAAAAAGAAAGATTAATATCTATCTTTCGAGATGACTTACCTTGGCTGACGTAAGAATTGTCAATGAATCTAACAACAAAAGTGGAAATTTCATGATAATGCGATATTTACCTGGTGTATTTCCAATTGTTTTTAGCTCAATATGTCCTCCTACAATATGACCAGCTCTAATTGGAAGAACAGCATGAAAAAGTAATAACCCTAAATAAAGTAGTTTAGTAAAAAAATTTAGATAATATTTTACTTATTTTCACTTTCGATAATAGTACAAGTACCATCAGAATTAGCAAATAATACATCTATCTTTTCATTTGAATCAATTCCAATTTGTAAAAATTCATACTCATTTCCTGCACTAAGCTTTATCCAAAGCTCATTAAAGTAAAGTGTAAGTGTATTATTCTCTTCAATCTTAAAACTTGATAATGTTTTTAAATTTAATTTCAGAAAGATTAACAAAATTCTTTCATCACTACTTAAATTATCAAAGTCTTTGATATTCGACTCTACAATCACATCTAAAAAATATAAATTATAATCTTTTGCATTACTTTCATTAGTCCTAAATACTAATGTTAGTATCTGGTGAAAAATACCAAAACTTTCAACAAAGGAGTTTAATAAACACCTATTAATAAATTCTTCCATATCTTTCATATCTTTTAATCTAATTTTGTATGTCCAATCTCTGGTCTTTAGTCTTTTGAGTGTAGACCTAAAATAGGTTGTGTTTTAAGAATACCTAATATAACTATGTAGTAGTAAACAATATACCAAGCGAGGGATTAATATCCTTACTATCATTCGAGATGCAATGCATAACATCTCGAAAAGCATTCTCGCCAAAAAAATAAAAAAAACTCCCCACCAGAAAAATCTGATGAGGAGGCTTTAATCTTAAAACAAATCCAAATTTTTAATAACGATAATGTTCCGCTTTGTATGGTCCATCTACAGTTACACCGATATATTCTGCTTGTTCAGCTTCCAAAGTTTCTAGTCTTACACCGATGTGTGATAAGTGTAGGCGAGCTACTTTTTCATCCAAATGTTTAGGAAGGATATATAATTTCTTCTCGTATTTATCTGTGTTTGTCCATAATTCTAACTGTGCCAATGTTTGGTTACAGAAAGAGTTAGACATTACAAATGACGGGTGTCCCATTGCACAACCTAAGTTTACTAAACGACCTTCAGCCAAAACAATTACGTCTTTACCGTCGATGTTGTATAAGTCTACTTGTGGTTTGATTTGCTCTTTAGTATCTCCATAAGCTCCGTTCAACCAAGCCATATCGATTTCGTTATCGAAGTGACCGATGTTACAAACGATAGCTTTATCTTTCATCGCTTTGAAGTGGCGCTCACGAATGATACGTAAGTTACCAGTAGCCGTTACAAAGATGTTTGCACGCGTAGCCGCTTCGTCCATTGGTACTACCTCAAAACCGTCCATTGCAGCTTGTAAAGCACAGATTGGGTCGATTTCAGTAACCAATACACGGCAACCTGCACCACGTAAAGATTCAGCAGAACCTTTTCCTACATCACCATAACCTGCTACAACCGCTACTTTACCAGCCAACATTAAGTCAGTAGCACGACGGATAGCATCTACTAATGATTCTTTACAACCGTATTTGTTATCAAATTTAGACTTAGTAACAGAGTCGTTTACGTTGATAGCTGGTAAATATAAAGTACCATTTTTCAAACGCTCGTACAAACGGTGAACACCTGTAGTAGTTTCTTCTGACAAACCTTTGATGCCGTCAATCAATTCAGGATATTCATCAAATACCATGTTTGTTAAGTCACCACCATCATCCAAAATCATGTTCAAAGGTTGACGGTCTTCTCCGAAGAAAAGTGTTTGCTCAATACACCAGTTGAATTCCTCTTCGTTCATGCCTTTCCAAGCATACACAGGAACACCAGCAGCAGCAATAGCAGCAGCGGCGTGGTCTTGTGTAGAGAAAATATTACATGATGACCAAGTAACATCAGCACCCAACGCAGTAAGTGTTTCAATTAATACAGCCGTTTGGATAGTCATGTGAAGACAACCTGCAATTCTAGCACCTTTCAAAGGTTGAGCTTCACCGTATTCTGCACGAAGTGCCATCAAACCTGGCATTTCTGCTTCGGCCAAACGTATTTCTTTACGACCCCATTCTGCCAAAGCAATGTCTTTTACTTTGTATGGCACGTACTGTTGTGTTCCAGTTGACATTTATTTCTTATGTTTTAAATTTCGTTTTTTACTCTTTACGAGTCTTTTTCTTAGAATAACACAAAATTAACATCTTTATGCTTGATTCTAAAAATGATTAAGAAGAACTTTTTTGATTTATCTGCTTATTCGATAAAATTAGATAATATATCTTTTTAAATTAAATAAGAAGAAATATTATCTACATAATTAAACACTAATAGTTGATTACACATTTTAAAGAATACGTAAAATGCTTGATTAAAAAGTTTTTATACAATAAATAATAGGGGAAAAAGTTTTTAGTTTGTCTTGTATATGAATCATTAAAATAAAGCTATGTTAAAAAAAATCTTAAGCCTTTTAGTCATTGCATATATTAGCAATGCATCACTAGCACAACAAACTCCTTTAGATTCTATCTTTACTAGTGAAGGATTGATCCTTGCAGAAGTAAAGGAAATCGCTCCTGATTACATCAAGTATTCCTTTCCTACTGAAACGTTAGTTAATTCTATCTACAAAAATAATGTCCAAAAAATCAGATTTAATTCAGGCAGAGTACAGCTTTTCAAAGAATCATTAGCGCTTAATGAAGTAAATTATGCGCATGATTTTGATAAAGTTAATTTAACGCACCTCGAATCTGAAACCAAAGGACTTTATAAACTAGATGAAGTATATGCAAAAGCGGTGGGAACTACTACCTTATCAAACATTACTACCGTGAAAGAAAGAGCTTTTAGAAAGCTAAAAATTCAAGCAGCATTGTTAGGAGGAAATGTAATTTATATGCTAGACCAAAACACGGTTGGCAATCAGGCTGGTTCTTATTTTCAGGCTGGCAAAGCTACTGAAACTACCCTTACGGGCATTGTTTATAGCAATAACATACCTAAGGTAGAAGACATCACTGCTACGCTAAACAACAAGAAAACCTTTGCAGTGAACGCTAACTTTTATGCAGGAATAAATAGTACAGATGTAGAAGGGAATCCTTTTTTACCTGAAAGCTTTACGGTGGAAGATTTTTATCAGGAAAATGGGTTTGTATATGTAACAGGTAAAGCAAAGGGAATCAAAAATGATGTATTCAAAGTAGTTTCATTCAAAAATAACCAGATGACTTTATACTGGAAAGATAAAAAGAAAGCATACAACTTATCTGTTGACCTCTAAAGAAAAAGAGGCTGGAAGTATTTCCAGCCTCTCTATTTTTATTTTACTTCAAAACCTCCTGTTCCGATTTTAAAGCCTTCTGTAAAGACTTCAACGGTATATTTTCCTGGGCGATAAGGTGCACCACGGTCAAAATAAAATTCAGCATGTAGATTTTCATTATCAAATGTCATATCCCTTCTGATGGTAAAAGCCAAGTCTTGTCCGTTGTATTCAAAATTTCCAGACCCTAAATCTGCATCAAAAAGCGTATACCCATCAGGGTCAAGAATCCTGATTAAAACAGTTTTTTTACCTTTTTCGGTAAGGTCATTTCTATTCAATTGAACTGCAATTTTGATTTTGCCCAATTTTTTAGACTTATATCGGTCGTCTTCAAACTCCTTGCCTTTTTCGGTTATACCGATTACTTTGATAGACTCTGCCCTGAGTGCAGCCGCACGAGTAACCTTTTCAGTAAGAATCTTATTGATAGAAGATACTTCTTTGTTCTGAGCTCTCGCTTCTTCAACGCTCTTCGTCAAGCCATTTTTTTCGTTTTTAAGCGTAGAATTTTCGTTAGTCAGGCTTGAATTTTCGTCTCTTAACTGAACTAATTCTGCTTCTTTAGCAGTAAGTATCGACTCATAATTTTTTATCTTATCCGCATAATTTTCTTTGATGTTCTCTAAAGTAGCATAACGTTTAGTTAACTCACTTTTATCTTTTTCTAAAGCGACTTTAGCTTTCTGTAACTCAGAAACATCCCCTCCTAGTTTTTCAACTTCTTCAATCTGAGCTTCCAATTGCGTCGTAATTGAATCTAGCTTTACACGGGTTTCGGCCAGTTCCATTACTTTAGTATTGATTACCTCTTGTTGGTTGGCTGACGTTTCCTTAGACTCAAAAAGCATGTATGCTAAGCAACCCGCAATCAAAACTACCAATGCTAATACAGCCCTTAAAATATTATTTGTATTGGGCTTTGGGGTTAATTCTTCGCTTGATAAGTTATTCATGATGAAATGGATAAATTTTTAAAAGAATGTTGTGGTTTTTAAAAATCCGTCAAAGATAATACAACATTTTCACTAAATATTTCATTACTAATGATTATCCTAGAAATTGTAAGACGCTTTCTAAGCCCATTCCTCTTGAACCTTTTACGAGGATATGAGTATCAGTAACGGGATAGTCCTGTAACCAATTGTGTAAACCAAATTTATCTGGGAAATAATGTACTTTCATAATCGGTAATACTCTTACTGCATTTTCCATTAAATGCCCTGCCAAAAGGATATAATCGAAGTTACAGTCCAATAATAATTTTCCGATGGCTTCATGCTCTGCACTTGCTTCTTCACCAAGTTCAAACATATCACCCAAAATCACCATCTTTTTCCCCACTTTCAGGTCATTAAAATAAGTAATAGCAGCCGACATTGATGAAGGATTAGCATTATAAGCATCCATCAAAACCATGTTAGTGCCTTTTTGAATAAATTGCGAGCGATTATTGTTTGGAACATAATCAGCAACGGCTTGGCAAGCTATTGAAGTTTCAATATTAAAAAATTGCCCGATTCTGATGGCTGCACAAATATTTTGGAAATTATAAATGCCTGTTAAGTGTGACGTATAGGTATTCTCCGATAAATCTTCAAAAATCACAAAGGGGCTTTCTTCGAGAATATTTACGACATTTTCAAAAGTTGGGTTTTTATTAGAAGTATAAACAATTGTTTCTTTAAACGTATAGTGCTGAATCATGTCGTAGGTAGGTTCAGACGCCACATTTACGAAAACTGTGCCATTATTAGCACTCAGCCAATCATACAATTCACCTTTGCCTTTCTTTACGCCTTCCATTCCTCCAAAGCCTTCTAAATGTGCTTTGCCGATGTTAGTAATAAAACCATGAGTGGGTTCGGCAATTTCTACTAATTCCTTTATATCTCCTTGTTTATTGGCACCCATTTCAATAATAGCAATTTCAATTGTTTCATCAATTGCCAAAATGGTTAGCGGAACACCAATGTGGTTATTCAAATTCCCTAATGTGGCGTAAGTACAATATTTTTTTGATAAAACGCAATTTATTAACTCTTTAGTTGTGGTTTTCCCGTTTGAGCCAGTCAATCCAATAAAGGGAATATTGAGCTGCTTACGATGAAAGTTAGCCAATTGCTGTAATGCTTTTAGCCCATCTTCTACTAAAAGATATTGCTCGTTTTTTACATAAAGGGCATCATCCACTACTGCATATTTTGCTCCTTTGGCTAATGCTTGTTCTGCAAAAGCATTAGCATTGAAATTAGGGCCTTTCAAAGCAAAAAACATTGAGCCTTCTCCAATTTTACGAGTATCTGTAGATACACTAGAACATTCTTTATACTTTTGATATAATTCAGTAAGCGAAATCATTATTTTATTCGTTATGTATGTGTCTCAAATTCGAGATTCATGATTTTTCGACAAATATTACATGAAAAAATTAATTTTACTTTTATTCCTGTCAAATCTTGGTAAAAGCTTTGCTCAAAATTTTACCTTTCAATACAATAATAGTTTTAAAGTAGTCCAAAATGGACAAAGTTTACCTAATACCTTTGCGGGTGGATTAAATGCTCCGCAATTTTCAACATGTAATTTAGATAATGATGGTGTTCAAGACTTAGTTGTTTTCGACAGAACCTCTTCTAAACTCAGCACTTTTCTTGCTAAAAAAGACAACACAGGTAAATATTATTGGCAATACGCCCCTGAATACGAAACAGCATTTCCAGCTATTCAACATTGGATGTTATTGGTAGATTATGATTCTGACGGCAAAAAAGATATTTTCACTTATACCCCTGCGGGTATTAAAGTTTACAGAAATGTTTCTACCGACAAAATAGCATGGGAACTCATCACCGACCCATTGTATAGCACTGGTTATTCGGGTAAAATAAATTTATATACGGCTTCAACTGATATTCCAGCAATTGTTGATATTGATAACGACGGCGATTATGATATCGTAGCGTTTGATTCATCTGGTAATTTCTTCCTCTTCCACAAAAATTTCAGTCAGGAAAACTACAAAGATAATAATCATTTAGAATTCAAAAGAATAGGCGATTGTTGGGGAAATTTCTTCAAAGAGCATTTTGATGATGCACGCTTCAATCAAGACTGTGGGGCGAATGTTCCTGTGGGCGGTAGTACAAACAATGGAGCGAATGGTCAAAAGGTTGAACACTCAGGAAATGCTTTATTGGTATTGGATTTAGACGGAGATGGTTTAAAGGATGCCCTTTATGGACACATCTCAGCGAATAGAGTAGCTGCTTTGAGTAATAATGGTACTAGCAATCAAACCATTTTTACGAAAGCAGATTACTTCTTCCCCAATCTAAAACCTATTGACTTCTCTATTTTCCCTGCGATATTTTATGAAGATGTAGATTTTGATGGCATAAAAGACATTATTGCCGCACCCAATGGCTATGATAATGCACTCCAAACAGTAGATTATCAGAATGCAGCATGGTTTTATAAAAATAATGGGCAAAACAATAACCTAAACCTTACCTTCCAACAAGCTAATTTCCTACAAAATACCATGGTAGATTTAGGAGAGAACGCTAGCCCAGTTTTGGTTGATATTGATGGCGACGGAGATAAAGATTTATTGGTTGGTAATGCAGGGAACCGTGGCGATAATGGCTACAGAGCCAATATTACCCTTTATGAAAACAAAGGAAACAATACTTTTGAACTGAAAACAACTGACTTTCTGGATTTATCAAAATCGCAACAATTATTCGAAATCAAACCATTTGTTACTGATATGAATGGCGATGGTACGGATGACTTTGGGTTTACTGCAAATACTTTTAATGGCATGACTATCCAGTATATTCCAAACAGGGCAGCCAGAAACCAAGCTTTTTCATTAAAGCTTTCCGAAATAGTTACGCTTCCTAAAATCAATAATTTATCCAATGGTGACTCTCCCCTATTCTTTGATTTGGACAACGACGGCAAAAAAGATTTATTAATCGGAAAAGGTAGCGGTAGAATTGAGTTTTATAAAAATACGGGAAGTAGTACAAGTCCAGTGTATACTTTAACAAAGGACGAACTGGGTGGACTTACGTCAGATTATCTTTCGGGAAATGTATCATTGACAGTAGCTGATTTGAATGGTGATGGAAAAGTTGAGCTTATTACGGGCAATAGAGATGGAACATTCAAGGTTTTCAAAAATATCATTGAACAAAGCCAAGACCTTTTTAAGGAGGATTCATCAGGTGTATTAGATGAATTTACAGGAAAGCATACCCATTTAAAATTAGGAGGTATGCTTTCGATTGCAGTAGGTGATTTAGATGGTGACGTTATTCCCGATTTTATCGTTGGCACCAATGCAGGTGGTTTAAAATTCTTGAAAGGTACTACCAAATTTACTGTTACGGGCAACGAAGAAAGCAAAACAGCGGTTATTTATCCCAACCCAACCAATCATTTTGTTTATATCAAAAATAATTATTTAGCAGAATATCAGCTCGTCGACTTTACAGGCAGAACGCTCTCTCGAAAAAATAGTACAAGTTTGAACGAAGATGTATTTTTCGATTTAAGTAATTATAGCAATGGTACTTATTTTATCAGAATAATTGCTGAGGGAAAAGGCATCGTTACCGAAAAAGTATTGCTTAGGAAGTAATAAAATTAACGAAGAGATACATGGTTAAAAAGCGTTAATCAGGATTTTAAATAACATTTTTAATTTTTTTCGCAAAAAATACCTCAAAATTGCGAACTTTGGAATAATACAGTTACTTGGCATAAGGCTAATGGTTATGAAAATTTGAGCTTCAATAGCGAAACTATCCATCCTCAAATACTTAACCATTTGTAACTCGCCGAGAACCAATTTTAATATGGCAAGAAATATTCCAAAAAATACAGAAAGAACCAAAGAACGAAACCCTTCCCCGCAAATTTCGTTTGACTTTAATATAAAAAAAATAATCCAAAGCGAACAACTACATTTCGTTTTGGGCATCTTGTTTATACTCCTCGGAGTATTTATGTTTTTTTCCTTTTCATCACATCTTTTTACAGGCGATGCTGACCAAAGTGAAGTAGAAGACCCACTTCAATCATCGATTGAGCCTTTAAAAAAACAACCTAAAAATCCATTTGGCTTATATGGAGCCAAGCTTGCTTATCTGTTGATTTTTAGACTGTTCGGTTGGTCTGCCTTTTTGCTTGTCCCTATTTTATTGACTGCTGGCTATAAACTTGCCTTTAAAAAAGAAATTATTCCGCTAGAGAAATTAACTTGGCAATCATTATTCTATATGATTTGGCTAAGTGCTTTCCTTGGTTTTTTTGTTTTTATGTTAGAAGCAGAAGAAAAATGGAGTAGCCTTTGCGGAGGTATCGGATATTTTGTCAATGAATACATGTATGGGTTCATTGGCTGGGCTTCTTTTTTTGTAATCACTTTTGTGCTAATTGTTTTTGTGGTGTATTACTACAAAGTAGATACCTCTAGTTTGGTAGCAAAACCAACTGATGAAGAACACGACACAGTTGTGAGTAAAGTAGAAGATGATAAAGATAATATTGCAGACGCCAAGAATATCAAAAGAGTTAGAGAAAACTTTGAAACGATAGTAGCTGAAGAAGAACCTGAAGATGATTTGGTCGTAAATCGAGAAGACAATTTTGACGAAGCTAATATTCGTCCATACCTTCCTCCTATCATCGAAACCCCTATTACGCCTATTCCAAAAGCAAACACTGTAAAAGGACCAGTGGCTTTGACCATTGAAAATATTGAGGATGTGCCAGAAGTCATTGAAGATACTGAGGAAGACACGCCAGTATTGGAAGTAAATGATTCGGTGAATGATGAATTATTGAAAAAATTTGGTTTATACGACCCAATGTTAGACTTACCTCATTACAAGTACCCAACACTTGATTTAATGAAAGAGTACGACATGGGTAAGCCTAATGTTTCGCAAGAAGAGTTGAAAGCCAATTCAGACAAAATTGTGGAGACATTGGCAAATTATGGTATTGGCATTGCCTCTATCAAAGCTACTATTGGCCCAACCGTTACGTTGTACGAAATTATCCCTGATGCTGGGGTAAGGATTTCTAAAATCAAGAACCTTGAAGATGATATTGCCTTGTCATTGGCAGCATTAGGCATTCGTATTATTGCTCCGATTCCAGGAAAAGGAACGATTGGTATTGAAGTACCTAATAAAAACCGTGAGATGGTGCCTGTAAAAATGGTAATTGGTTCTGAAAAATTCCAGAAATCAACAGCCGAATTACCTATTGTGTTAGGGAAAACGATTAGCAATGATATTTTCATTACCGACTTAGCCAAAATGCCTCACTTACTGATGGCTGGTGCTACGGGACAAGGAAAGTCTGTTGGGTTGAATATGATTCTGACTTCGTTACTATACAAAAAGCATCCATCTCAATTAAAATTTGTGTTGGTCGACCCAAAGAAAGTTGAATTAACGCTTTTCAATAAAATTGAACGACATTTCTTGGCAATGTTGCCAAACGCTGCCGAAGCCATCATTACAGATACCAAAAAGGTGGTTCATACGCTAAATTCACTTTGTATAGAAATGGACAATCGCTACAACCTTTTGAAAGATGCAGGCTGTAGAAATTTGAAAGAATACAACGTGAAGTTTGTCAACAGAAGGCTTAATCCAGACAAAGGGCATTATTTCATGCCTTATATCGTCTTAATTATTGATGAGTTAGCCGACTTAATGATGACTGCAGGAAAAGATGTAGAACAACCTATTGCTCGTTTAGCCCAGTTAGCCCGTGCCATTGGTATTCACTTGGTTGTGGCGACGCAACGTCCATCAGTAAACGTAATTACGGGTACTATCAAGGCAAACTTTCCTGCTCGTCTTTCGTTTAAAGTTACGTCAAAAATTGACTCTAGAACGATTTTAGATACGGGTGGAGCTGAACAATTGGTGGGACAAGGAGATATGCTACTTTCAATGGGCTCTGATATCATTCGTTTACAATGTGCTTTTGTAGATACACCAGAAGTGGAAGATGTCTGTGAATTTATCGGCAATCAGCAAGGTTATGATTCTGCCTATATGTTACCTGAATTTGAAGGTGATAGTGATGGCGGTGGTAACGAAAAAAGTGATTTTGACCCAAGTAATCGTGATCAATTTTTTGATGAAGCTGCCCGCTTAATTGTTACGCATCAACAAGGCTCAACATCCTTAATTCAGCGTAGATTAAAATTAGGATATAACCGTGCTGGTAGATTAATTGACCAACTAGAAGCCGCAGGAATTGTAGGTCAATTTGAAGGGTCTAAAGCAAGAGAAGTATTAATCAAAGATTCAGAAACGCTAGAAAGACATTTGAAGAGTTTGTAGATATTTTTTTACGATAAAAGAGGTCATCAATTATTGATGACCTCTTTCACATTTAAGCAATGATTATTATCCAATTGATACTAATTCAATATCAAAAATCAAATCTTTCCCAGCCAAAGGATGGTTAGCATCTAAAGTAATACTTATATCTGTTACTTCAACTACTGTTACTGGCATTACTTGTCCAGAACCATCTTGGTGCATATTTAATTGCATTCCTACTTCATAAGGAATATCAGCAGGAAGTTCAGCTTTAGGGAATACTGCTAAGTAATCAGCATTCACTGGTCCATAAGCTTGTTCAGCAGGGATATGAACAGTTTTTTTCTCGCCAATAGTCATGCCAGTGATACCCTCATCAAAGCCTTGGATAACCATGCCAGTACCTAATTCAAACTCTAAAGTTTCACGTCCCGCCGAACTATCAAATACAGTTCCGTCCGTTAATCTTCCTGTGTAATGGACGTTTACTTTATCGCCCGCCTTTGCTTGTGCCATTTTATCAATTATTTTTTAAAATTTCGGTAAAGGTCGTAATTTTTATGGAAAACTTAGTTTTCATCTGGTAATTATTCCTCCTAATCAAGACAAAAACACTAAAATTATACTATCATTATTCACAAAATAACATACCTTAATATAAAGTTAATAACGTTTTATTGAAGGTTTAAACAGTGTGTATACACCATAGTATTTGTATAATCATTCTCCCTAAAAAGCAGTGATGATATATTCTCATATCATTTACTTGCTTTCATAAATCAATGTATCTTTGTGAAAACCTAAAATTGATGTACTTAATCTTTGTTGAAATTATTGGTTGGATTGGTTCCATTCTTATCGTCGGAGCATTTGCTTTAAACGCTTTGAATAAGATTTCGTCTACCTCCATAAATTACCAATTGGCTAATCTTTTTGGAGCCATCTGTTTTATCATTAATACCCTTGAACATAAGGCCTACCCTTCTGTTTTTGTGAATGTAGTCTGGGTAATTATTGCAGTTATTGCGATTATAAAAGCTAGAAAGAAATGAAATTTATCGATTTAAGCCATGTTATTGAGGAGGGCGTAGTCACTTACAAAGGTCTACCTGCACCTGTTATTTGTGATTTCTGGACGCGTGAAGAATCGAAAAGTTGGTACGAAGAAGGAACATCTTTTCAGATAGGAAAAATTGAAATGGTAGCCAATACGGGTACTTACCTAGATACGCCCTTCCACCGATATGAGGATGGAAAAGATTTATCTCAAATCCTGATTGAACAAACAGCTTTATTAGAGGCTGTATTGATAAGTATTCCCTACTACGAACAACTGAGCATTGATAAATCATTTTTTGAAGGGTTAGATTTAACAAATAAAGCCGTTTTGGTACATACTCGTTGGGATGAAAAATGGAAAACAGATGAGTATTATAGTGGAAATCCTTTTTTAACGGCTGATGCTGCTGAATATCTGGTGAGTCAACGAGTAAAATTAGTCGGTATCGACTCTCATAATATCGATGATGTAGCTGGAAAAGCTCGCCCAGTACATAGTATTTTACTCAAAAATGAAATCTTGATTGTAGAACATTTGTGTAATTTAGGCGAAATTCCAATCAATACTTCTTTCAAATTTTCGGCAACACCTCCCAAAGTAAAAGGGATGGGGACTTTCCCTGTCAGAGCCTATGCCGTCATTGAAACCCTTTAGATTTATTTACATTGAAACCAAAATATTTACTTCCAGTAGTCATTTTCGCACAGTTCTCAGGGACATCCTTATGGTTTGCCCTCAATGCAGTGTTGAAAGACTTACATCAATTATATCCTGACACATCCAATTTTCTGAGTAGCATGACCTCCTCAGTTCAACTGGGTTTTGTAATTGGTACGGCAGTCTATGCTATTTTAACCATCAGCGACCGCTTTTCGCCTGTGAGGGTATTTGTTATTTCTACCCTTTTAGCAGCGTTCTTTAATTTGTTGATTGTCTGGATACCTGTTGGATTTAATACATTGCTCTTCATTCGTTTTGTTGTAGGCTTTTTCTTAGCTGGTGTCTATCCTGTCGGGATGAAAATCATGGCAGATTGGTATGACAAAGGTTTAGGAAGAGCCTTAGGATATTTAGTAGGGTCTTTGGTATTGGGCACTTCATTTCCACATTTTATTGCTTTTTTCTCTCTTAGCATCCATTGGCAATCTGTAATTATTGCAACATCAATTATTGCTACATTTGGGGCTTTATTAATGTTTTTATTTATTAAAGATGGTCCTTTTCGTAAAAAAGCAGGGCAATTCAACCCTAAAAGCATTGTAGCATCTTTTAAAAATCCCTCCTTTAAAACCTATTCATTTGGCTATTTCGGACACATGTTTGAGGTATATACTTTTTGGGCTTATGTACCTATCATTATTCAGCAATACAACCAACATAGTAGCCATTCTTTTAATATTTCGTTATGGTCATTCTTAATTATTGCCTCTGGGTTGATAGCCTGTGTATTGACAGGTGAGTTTTCTGCTAAATTCGGGAGTGCCAAATTAGCTTTTTACTGCTTATTGCTTTCGTTAATATGTTGTCTTTTTTCTGTTTCTTTTTTACAAGTCAGCCCTTTTGTCTTCATTACTATCATGTTGGTTTGGGGAATGAGCGTAGCTGGTGACTCACCGCAATTTTCTGCCTTAATTTCACAAAATACCAATCCTGAATATAGAGCATCTTCCATTACCATTGTAAACTGTATTGGTTTCGCTATTACCATTGTTAGTTTACAAATTTTACAATTTGCGACCAAATATATTACGAATGAATACGTTTACTTAATTTTGGCAGTAGGCCCTGTATTAGGATTAATAAGTACATTTAGAAGTACTTTTCTTGTAAGGGATAAGGTTTAAAATGTTATCCCTAACCCAACTATATAAGAGATTTCAACCTATCACTAGCGAGGGACTTAAGTCCCTCGCTAGTGATAATTTATTCATTTTTAAATACTTACAAATAATCATTCGTATATCATTTAGAAACAATGATTTTATTAACATCAGATACATTAACAGTTGCTAAAGGTCTTTTGGGGTATCGCTTAGTGCATGAAAATGAAGAAGGGCTAACCGCAGGAATTATTGTAGAAACCGAAGCATATTTACAGGATGACCCTGCGAGTCATACTTATCGAAAAAAAAGTGTTCGTAATGCCCCCATGTTTGGCGTGCCGGGTACTGTATATGTATATCAAATTTATGGCATGCACTTTTGTGTAAATATTACCACCAACAAAAAAGATATAGGCGAAGCCGTTTTGATAAGAGCTTTAGAGCCTATTGAAGGCATTCCACTGATGGAGGCAAGGCGTAATACTACTATTTTGAAGAATTTATGTTCTGGCCCAGGGAAGTTGGTTCAGGCAATGGGCATTCATAAAGGCATGAACGATTGGCATGTTTTGGACGATGATTTAAAATTGCTCCCTCCTATTAGCGATTATTCCAATGCTGAAATTATTACAACTACTAGAATTGGCATTACGCAAGGAGCTGAATTGCCTTATCGGTTTTATTTAAAGGGTAGCCCATTTATCAGTAAACCTTAGCTTTTAACGCTTTGAGGTGGTTCTTCACGTTGATATAATATGTTATATCAACGTGAAGAACCACCTCAAACAAGTTTTGTAGTTTTTCTGTAAAGGCACTATTCCATCACTTTCGGAACTCTAAAATATTCTCCGTCTTGTTTTGGAGCATTTTTTAAACCTTCTTCACGACTGATGCTTTGAACCACTTTGTCTTCACGCAAAGCATTGACTTCCAAACTCATGTGGGTCAGCGGCTTTACATTTGATGTATCTATTTCATCTAGCTCCGACATCCAGTTTAGTACAGACTCCAACGATTCTCTCATTTCTTTTTCAGCAGATTCTGGCATTTCCAAACGAGCCAAATGAGCAATCTTTTGTAATAATTCTTTATCTATGTTCATCTTTATCATGTATTGAGAGAGATTAAGCTTCGTCTCTCCCTCTCAATTTTTTATCGTCCATGTGTTTGTTCAAAAACTCATTGATTTTTTCAATGTCAATACTTCTATTGATTTCACCAAAAGAATTAATTGAAATATCGAATCCATCAAGCTCATTATGAACTTTTGGGAGTTCTTTTTTAGGAGTTTCTTTTTTCTTTGCCATTGTCTGAATTTGAAAATTTGGAGGTTCAAAATTAGTGCATTCAATAGATTAATTACTCATCACTTACAAGGTATCCAAAGCCTTCTCTAAACGTGCAATTACAGCTTCTTTTCCGATAATTTCCATCGATAACATCAAGTCGGGACCTGCTCCTACGCCTGTGGTAGCCACACGCAAAGCCTGCATTACTTTTCCCATTTTAATGCCTAGTTTTTCTAATTCTGCATGCAAAACGTGTTTAATGTCGTTCGCTACAAAATTATCCAAAGTAGGTAAAGCATCTTTAAAGGCGGTGATACCTTTCTTGGCATCATCATTCCATTTAGAGGCTATAACGGCTTCATCATAAGTAACGGGGGCGATGAATAATGCCTCTGCCTCGTTTGTAATTTCTTGTGGGAAAGTAACTCTTTCTTTGAATAAACTTACAATTTTCAAGGCTTTGTCTGATTCAAAGTTAGGTAAATATTCTTTGGCTAACGTTTCGTCAGAACGTAATTTTATATACTGCTGATTGAACCATTTAGCTTTATTAATATCGAATTTAGCTCCTGCTTTATTGATTCTTTCTAAACTAAAGCTTTCAATCAATTCTTCCATCGAAAATAACTCTTGTTCCGTACCTGGGTTCCATCCCAAGAAAGCCAAGAAGTTTACAACAGCATCACTCAAATAACCTTCTTCTCTGAATCCTTTTGCGATAGTACCGTCAGGGTTTTTCCATTCCAATGGGAAAACAGGGAATCCACCTAAATCAGCATCACGTTTTGAAAGCTTTCCATTGCCTTCTGGTTTCAGCAACAAAGGTAAGTGTGCAAACAAGGGCATAGTATCTTCCCAACCAAAAGCACGGTATAATAATACGTGTAAAGGTGCTGAAGGCAACCATTCTTCTCCACGAATCACGTGTGTGATTTCCATCAAGTGGTCATCTACTACGTTGGCAAGGTGATATGTTGGCATTCCGTCCGACTTCATCAATACTTTATCATCCATCGTTGATGAATGTACATGTACCCAGTCGCGGATGATATCTTTAAAACGAATTTCTTCTTTCGCTGGTACTTTCAAACGGATTACATAAGGCTCGCCTGCGACTATTTTAGCCTGTGTTTCTTCTTCTGAAAACGTCAGAGAGTTTTTTAAACGACTACGCGTAGCGGCATTGTATTGAAAAGCCGAACCTTGACTTTCAAAAGTTTGACGCATCGCATCCAATTCCTCGCTTGAATCAAAAGCATAATAGGCTTTTCCTGAATTGATGAGTTGCATCGCATAATCCATATAAATATCCTTACGTTCCGACTGTCTGTAAGGGGCATGCGGACCGCCTACGCTTATTCCTTCATCAATCGTAATACCTACCCACCCTAAGGCTTCTATGATATAGTCTTCTGCACCTTCTACAAAACGATTTTGGTCTGTATCTTCAATACGAAGTAACATTTTACCACCCAGTTTTCTGGCTAGTAAATAATTATATAATGCTGTTCTTACACCACCTACGTGCAAAGCTCCCGTTGGACTTGGTGCAAAACGTACTCTTACTTGATTTGACATTTTTTGAAAATTAAATTACAGCAATACAAGAAATCTCTACATTTACATCTTTTGGCAAACGTGCCACTTCTACAGTTTCGCGTGCAGGAGGATTCTCTGAAAAATATTCACCATATACAGCATTGATGGCTGCAAAATTATTCATGTCTTTTACAAAAATAGAAGCTTTTACCACATTAGCGAAACTCATATCGGCTGCTGCTAAAATGGCTTTTAGGTTTTCCATTACTTGACGTGTTTCATCCTGAATACTTGCTCCAGCTTCTGCCAAAGCAAAGGCAATTTGCCCTGAAATGTACAAAGTTCCGTTAGAGAGTACTGCCTGCGAATATGGCCCGATGGCTGCGGGTGCTTTTTCAGTGAAGATGATTTGTTTCATTGTTGATTTGTATCTTTATTGGTTTCCCGAAATTTTGTGCAAGTTACAAAATGATTAGCTGTTTTAAGGCATTTATTCAAATCATGATACTTTTGTAAGGGGCAAATTCGTAGACTATCTGTATATTCCAAGATATTTTCAATAATTTGCCTTTGCTTGCACTCATAAATTAAAACATACAATTCATGGCATTAAAGATTCGTCGTAAATATAATTTTTGGTTATTGTTTATCGTAGTGTTGGTTATTGTCCTTTTTTGGCAAAGGGTTTGGGTGGTTTATCTATACCAACAAGCCAGCGGAGGGTTGGATGTTGCCTTCAATACTCGTCCGCTTGACGAGGTACTAAAAGATAAAAGTGTGCCTGATTCATTAAAAAAACGCATTTTATTGATTGGTGAAATAAGGCGTTTTGCCATTGATTCTTTGGGCTTACAGGATAACCCAAAGGTATACCAAACCATGTATGACCAACAAGGACGACCTTTGGTATATTTGCTGACTGTGGCTGAGCGTTATAAAATGGAAGCAGTGATGTTTAATTTCCCTTTTATTGGCAACTTTACTTACAAAGGTTTCTTTGATTCTACGGCCGCTTATCAGGAAGAAAACGTTTGGAAACTGCAAGGCTATGATACCGAAATGGGACAAGGGGCTGCCTACTCTACCTTAGGCTGGCTACCAGAACCAATCTTAAGCAGTATGCTTTACTACTCTGATGGCAAATTGGCGAGCCTGATTATCCACGAAATGACACATGGAACGATTTTTGTAAAAGATGATCATGAGACGAGTGAGAATCTTGCCAATTTTGTTGGCGACTATGGTGCCAAACGTTTTTTGATTTATAAATACGGCAAAGATTCTCCGCAGTTCCAAAAGAAAAATCAATCTAAAGAAGTGCGAGACAAATATATAAAGCACTTAAACAGAGGGACTTTGAAATTGGACAGTCTCTATAAAACTTTTGAAGGCAAAAAACTTTCTGACACACGCAAGGATTCATTGAAGTATGCGTTAATTGAAGAAATTGAAATAAGTCAAGATACTATTTTTAAAAAACCAACGGCTTTATCTAAACCTAAAATTGACAGGAAGGATTTACCAAACAATGCTTATTTTGTAGGATTTAAAACGTATAATTCAAAACAAAATGAGTTTGAGTTAATCTTTCAAAGGCAATTTAAAGGGAACTTCGAACATTTTTTGAAGTCCATGAAAAAAAAACATAATCAGTAATCTGCGCATATATGAAAAAAGTATTTTTGATAATAATACTCTTGATTACGGCGATGAGTTTCAAGTCGTCATTTCAAGAAAGGGTAATCGAACAAGATAGTTTTACTACTGGCGAACATATAGAATATCGTGTGCATTATGGTTTTGTGAATGCTGCAGAGGCCATTGTGGATGTAGATAACAAACTACAAAATGCCAATGGTAAGCCTTGTTATAAAGTTGGCATCGTAGCTAGAACTGTGGGGGTTACCGATTGGATTAGTAAAGTACGTGATACTTGGACATCCTACATTGATGCGTCTATGATTTTACCTCAGCAATTCTATATGAAGAAGCAGGAAGGAAGTTATAAAAAAGAGCAAAGAGTGATTTTTAACCATAATAACAATACTGCGAAATTGTTTGAAATGGATGATTCGCAAGAGAAGAAAACTTATAATCTGCCTAAGTATATTCAGGATGTGGTAAGTGGTTATTATTTTATCAGAACGATTGACTTTTCAAAAATGAATGTCGGCGACTCTGTACCTGTTACGTTCTTTTTTGAAGGAGAAGTGTATAATATGCGATTGAAGTTTCGTGGTAAAGAAACTATCAATACAAAGTTTGGCAAAATCAGCACTTTCAAAATCACTCCTCAATTACCTAAAAACAATTTCTTTCAAGACGAGGAATCTGTAAAAATGTGGGTAACGGATGATGAAAACAAAATTCCAGTAAGAGCAGAGGTTTCTTTAAAAATTGGTGCTTTGGCACTAGACCTTAGAAAGTATTCTGGCTTGAAACATGAGTTGAAGTTTAATTAGCTGGGAGCTTTGAGCGATGAGCTTTGAGCGATGAGCTTTGAGCGATGAGCTTTGAGCTGTCAACTTTTCCAATATACCGTGGTCTGTGGCACACAGAACACTCGGACAATTGAATTGTGTTCTGTGTGCCACAGACCACGGTATGAAAAAAGAAACCCCTGCAAAAATCACTTTGCAGGGGTTTACTTTTTTTGATGAGATTATATCTAAAAATCAAAGCTCATCGCTCAAGACTGAAAGCTCAAAGCTAAAAAACTACCAAATAAAACGAGTAGAAAGGAATGTTGATTCTTGGTTTTCTACAATTTGGTTGACGATAGCTTTGTTCTCTGTAGTCTCTTTCGTGGCTACTACTGTTCTGATAGAGAATGAACGCAAAGCAGCCGTTACTGAAAGTGTTCCTTCTGCTGAATCTTTACGACCAGTGAAAGGGAAACCGTCTGGTCCACGCTGACATTGTGAGTTAATATTTACACGCGAAACTTGGTGTACAGCCACATCCATTAATTCAGAAATCTGATGAACATCTTTACTGAAAATAGATACTTGCTGACCATGAGACGATTCAATTAAATAATTAATTGGCTCTTGAATGTCACTGAAAGCTACTACGGGAACAAGAGGACCGAATTGCTCTTCATGCCACACTTTCATTTCTCTGTTTACAGGATATACCAATGCTGGGTAAACGATAGATTTGAATGATTCTCCTCCGCCTTCATTCACAACTTTTGCTCCGTGTGCGATAGCATCGTCAATTAATTCTTTCAAGTAAGCAGGTTTGTTAGGCTCAGGAAGTGGCGTAATGTTTACTCCTTTTTCCCACATCAATCCTAATTTCAATTTACCGATTTCTTCAGACATACGTTTGTTAAAAGCATCAACTAATGATTCATGTACCCACATCATTTTCAAGGCTGTACAACGCTGACCGTTGAACGACAATGAACCTAACATACATTCTTTCACGGCTAATTCTAAATCTGCACTTTCAGTAACGATGGCAGCATTTTTAGCATCTAGTCCTAAAATAGCTCTCAAACGGTTAACTTTAGGGTGCATTTTTTTCAACTTATCCGCTACTTTCGACGAACCAATCAAGGTTAAAGCATCAATTCTGCCTGATTCCATTAATTGAGGAACTACAGAATTTCCACGACCGTAAATTGTATTGATTACCCCAGCAGGGAATGATGTACGGAAGGCTTCTAACAATGGGTAGTGCAACAAAGTACCATGTTTTGGTGGCTTGAACATCACTACATTTCCCATAATCAACGCAGGAATCAACGTAGTGAAAGTTTCATTCAATGGATAATTGAATGGTCCCATACACAAAACAATTCCTAGTGGCGAACGACGAACCTGACCGATGATTCCTTCTTCAATCATAAATCTTGAAGAGTTACGGTCGATGTCTTTCAACGCACCAATAGTATCATAAATATATTGAACGGTACGGTCGAATTCTTTTTGTGAATCACCCAAAGATTTACCGATTTCCCACATCAATAATTTCACCACTTCATCACGTTTCGTAATCATCTGTTGCGTAAACTTCTCAACACATTCTATACGGTGGGCTACAGACATTGAAGGCCACTCGCCACGACCGTGGTCGAAAGCTTTTACGGCAGCATCCAAAATTTCCATCGCATCTTCCGGATTAGTGATAGGATACGAACCTATTCTTTTTTGTTCTAAACCGTTGGCAGTCTGAACATAAACAGGAGACCAAACATCTTGGGTCTTTCCAGCCCACTGACGCATCTCGCCGTTAACTAAATACTCACGTTGCTCAATCGGCTCTGTGAGATTATATTCCGCTGGAATTTGTGCTTCGGTTGGAAAAAAAGTTTCTAAGTTTTTTACAGATGACATGAATTTTAATTCTTAAAAAAGTACAATGATTTAGATTTTTGTCTTGGCAAAGTTTAAAAGAAAGGAGTTTCAGCAAATGGAGTGAGACTATTTTATTTTAATAATCATAAATATACTACAAATATTCCTATTTATTGATTTGCAGTTAAATTTCATTGATACTAATTTAAGCGAAGTCAGTGTATTTACTTAGAAGGTTTTTAACTGATATTTTCTACGAAGTTTGTTAATTAAAAACTTTTTTTGGGCTGTAAAACTCTCTGGATTTACTTGATTAAAAACCACTTTCAGGCTTTGAAAATCCTCGGGATTTGCCCAAAGAAATTTTTCTGAATCTATGTTTTTTTGCTCGAGATATTGTTCAAAAACCATGGTAAGTAGTGATTAGTAAATAGTAATTGGTGAACAGTCTGCCGTCGTGGTAGCATTTTTCTGCTAGCTTTAGACAGATTAAAATATTTTTAAACCCTAAAAAATATTAAAAACTCTAAGTTAAGTAACCAATACAATTAAAGCAATGTTGTCATTTATAGTAAATAACTGATAACCTAAAATTTGTGTGCTAATCACCAATTACTATTTACTAATCACTGCTTAACTGCTAAGATTCTATCAAAACAGTCCTTTCTTTTTGTTTAAAGTATAAATATACCAAAGAAGCAAATGCAAAAAAAGCAGCAAGAAAATATGGAATGACAATGTTCTCTACTTTGCCTTTATAAATTTGTCCTGCAAATAATGCTCCTAAACCAATCCCTGCTTCAAGGGCAATATAAGTAGTGGCTACGGCTCTTCCTCGGTAAAGCTCGTCAGATAAATCTACTGTCCACGCCATTAAAGTAGGCGTATTGAATCCCCAAGAAAAGCCAAATAAGATAGACGATAAAATAAATATCCAAAAAGAGTTAGTTAAAGCACACAATATCATGGAAATAACCAATATCATAGAGGAAATCATCAAAATAGGAATTCGACCATATTTATCAGATGATTTCGCAAAAAATAGCCTTACTGTTAAAGATGCAACGGTATAAACCGTAAAGAAAAGTCCTTTATTACTAATCCCCAACAGTTTGGTTTGATCGGGCACTAAGGTAAGCAATACTCCCGAAGAGAACGACACTAAAATCATCACAATAAAGGCTGGAATTACCCTTGGTTCAAATACATCTTGCCATCCTATTCTAAATAATTTAAAAGAAAAAGCCTTTTTTTGTATCGTTGGAAGCGTTTCTCGCATATTCAACAATATTAAGATAGAGAGTAAAGCAAAAGCTGAAGAAGTAAAAAACATCCCATTGATAGATATCCAACTGGTAAGATAACTACCGATACTTGGCCCGATAGACATCCCCGTTGCTGTAAAAATACCTAGCATTCCTTGGGCTTCACCACGGCGATTTTCGGGAATAATATCTGCTACATAAGCTGAGGTAGCCGTTGGTTTAGTACCCGTAGAAAAACCATGCAAAAAACGAAGTAGTAAAAAACCAGCAATGGTATGCACAAAAGGGTATAGTCCGCCACAAACAAAACAGACGAGTGAGCCAAATGCCATTACGGGTACTCTACCGATGGTATCAGTCAATTTACCAGAAAAAGGACGGGCAAAACCTGCTGTAAGCGTAAACAATGCAATGATGTAACCGATGTATTCTTTTCCACCCATTGAACCTAAATAATCGGGCAGTTCGGGAATCATCATTTGAAAACTCGCAGAAAAAAGAAAATTACTAACGCAAAGTAACCAAAACTGAGTAGTATATATTGAAGTTTGTTTTTCCATCCGCAAAGATACGTCTGAGAAATTAATTTTGAGATACGATTTTTGAATTTTAAACAACAGCTATGAATTATGAAATAATTGTCAAAAAAAATCCTATTATCCACAAATTACAAGCCCTTGTTCTCATAAAATACATTTAGCAATTCCATAGCAGCATTAATCGGCAATTTTTTCCCTTCACTCACCTCCTGCTGAATGTCTTTCATGTAAAGGCTAACGCTAGGATGTTGGTAAAATTTCTCTTCTAGCGACTTCTTTATATAATTATACATCCATTCTAAATTCTGTTGGCTACGCTTCTGTTGAAAATATCCATTTCCCGTAAGTAGTTCACAGTGCTTTTCAATAGCTTCCCATATTTCTTTAATTCCTTTTTCAGTAATTGCCGAACAGGTGAGTACTTCGGGATACCAGCCTGTTTGGCTAGGGGGAAACAAATGCAGGGCATTTTGATAAGCTACTTTAGCTAAATCAGCTTGGGTTTCATTGCCCGAATCTGTTTTGGTAATGGCAATCAAATCGGCCATTTCCATAATGCCTTTCTTGATTCCTTGTAGCTCGTCGCCAGCACCAGCTAACATGAGCAATAGAAAGAAATCTACCATGCCATGCACTACCGTTTCTGATTGCCCCACTCCTACTGTTTCAACAATAATTACTTCAAAGCCTGCGGCTTCACAAAGCAACATCGCTTCACGGGTTTTGTTGGCTACGCCTCCCAAACCTCCACTGGTAGGTGTAGGACGGATATAAGCCAATGGCTCATTCACGAGCTTTTCCATGCGGGTTTTATCCCCCAGAATGCTTCCTTTGCTAATGGGCGAGCTTGGGTCAATGGCTAAAACTGCTACTTTTTTGGACAGCTTGGTCAGATACTGTCCGAAGGTCTCTATAAAAGTACTTTTACCCACGCCAGGCACGCCTGTAATACCAATTCTGATTGAATTTCCCGTATGGGGTAACACAGCTTCTATTACTTCCTGAGCCAATATTTTATCCGCAGGCAAATTGCTTTCTGTCAGCGTGATTGCTCTGCTGAGAATCATTCTGTTGCCAGCCAAAATGCCGTCGGTATATTCTTTTATGGATAAGCGTTTAAGCATTTCGCTTCAAAATAATTTCTGCCCACTCTAAGTCTTCAGGGGTAGTGATTTTGATATTTTCGTACGACCCTTCGATAAGATTAATATCAAAGCCTGCAAATTCTACCACACTCGCATCATCCGTAAAGGTACTCAACTCTTCGGTTTCAAAGGCTTTTTTGATGATAGCTACTTGAAACGTTTGTGGTGTTTGTATTAGTCGAACAGTCTGACGGTCTATCGCTTGTCCATTTACCCGAACAGAATCTTTAGAAGCCACACTGACTACGGCTGTTCCTTTGGTTTGGGCAACCTCGAAGCTTTTACGGATGATGTCTGTACTTACAAATGGTCGGACGCCGTCATGTACCCCCACTATGCCATCTGTATCTATAACAGACAATCCATTTTTGCCAGATTGAAACCTTGATTGTCCTCCTTTCACTAATTGGTGAGCTACCTCAAAATGGTGTTTTTGACATAATTCCTGCCAAAAATCAAACTGACTTTCTGGCAATACCAGTATGAGGGTAATATCTGAATAAGCTTCTTTAAAACGGATTAAAGTATGCATCAATACGGGTAATCCACCTATTTCGATAAACTGTTTGGGTAAATTACTTTTCATTCGGCTACCACTCCCGCCCGCTACTATAATGGCATATTTTTTCATGAATAATTACGAAAAAGAAAATTGATACAAACCCATAAAACAATCAGGCGAAAGACCTAAGCTATGAATATCGCCTAATGTCTTTCGCCTGAAAAGTGCTGATTATGCCTCTTAGATAATCAACATGGCATCGCCATAACTAAAGAATTTATATTTCTCTTTGATAGCAATTTGATAAGCTTCCTTAATCAAATCATACCCACCAAAAGCAGAAGTCATCATCAATAAAATTGACTCTGGTAAGTGCATATTCGTTAATAATGCATTTGGAATTCTGAAATCGTATGGAGGGAAAATAAATTTATCAGTCCAACCTTCGATAGGTTTTAAGTGACCATCCGCAGATACAGACGATTCCAAAGCCTTCAAAACAGTTGTTCCAATAGCACAGATTTTCTTTTTGCTATCAATTCCTTCGTTCACCACTTCACAAGTTTTTTCTGTGATGTTAAAATTTTCAGAATCAGTTTTATGTTTTGTCAAATCTTCAACATCTACCTGACGGAAAGTTCCTAAACCAACATGTAGTGTAAGTGGTGTAAAGTTGATACCTTTCAACTCTAAACGTTTCATGATGATTTTGTTGAAGTGCAAACCTGCCGTTGGCGCTGCTACAGCACCTACGTGTTCAGCATAAATTGTTTGGTAACGCTCTTCATCGGCCGCTTCTACCTTACGTTTAAAACGGATTTCATCTGGTAGTGGCGTTTCGCCTAATTGGTGAATCGCTTTCATCAAAGCTTTGTGGTCGCCATCGTACAAGAAACGAATAGTACGCCCACGCGAAGTAGTATTATCAATTACTTCTGCCACTAAATCACTATCACCAAAATATAATTTATTACCTACTCTGATTTTACGAGCAGGATCAACTAATACATCCCAAAGACGGTGTTCTCTATTTAATTCACGAAGTAAAAATACTTCAATTTTTGCACCTGTTTTTTCTTTCTGACCGAACAAACGAGCAGGGAAAACTTTAGTGTCGTTTGTAACCATTACATCACCGTCATCAAAATAATCCAAAATGTCGGTGAACATACGATGTTCAATAGTTTTTGTTTTTCTGTTTACCACCATTAATCGTGATTCACCTCTGTTCTCTGGTGGGTACAAGGCAATGAGGTTATTAGGGAGGTCGAATCTGAACTCAGATAATTTCATTCTAATAATGTTTGCGGTTTTTTCGCCTGGAGTCATTTCTTACGGTTTTAATCTTCGGTTTTGTTTGATAACATGATTGCTACTAGGGCTTTTATCGTATAAAATCAAAACAAAAATCTTGGTTTTATACTAAAGTCTCCCACCCTATAGATAAATGACTTCAATACGATTCTTGCAAATATACAATTTCCAGATAGGGCTTGTCA
Source organism: Arcicella sp. GW821-FHT09D11 (assembly GCF_059416265.1). Lineage (NCBI taxonomy): Bacteria > Pseudomonadati > Bacteroidota > Cytophagia > Cytophagales > Flectobacillaceae > Arcicella > Arcicella sp. GW821-FHT09D11. The sequence continues at coordinate 584,399 of NZ_JBWKOV010000003.1, forward strand.
ATACAATATGATAATAAATTATACTTTTAGTTGATTCTTTTAGTTAATTTTTCAAATAAACCTGTATATGCTTCTACAATAGCTCTTTTTGAGCAATAACATTTAGAAATATTTTTCTGAATTATCCCAAAACTACTTGGTTTTCAATCCGTTTTCTAGCTTTTCTATAGAAGTTTACACTGATTTATGTTTTGAACACAATAAATCTATCGAACAAATTTAGATTCAAATGGTTAGTTCAGAGTAACTAAGTTTTATTTTCCTTATTCCCCATTAAAATGTCTAAAATTTCAATTTTTTGGTTTCGTCGCGACCTCCGCTTACACGATAATGCAGGGTTATACCATGCTCTTAAAAAAGGTGTGCCAGTATTGCCAATCTTTATTTTTGACAAAAATATTTTGGATAAGCTCGACGATAAACAGGACCGCAGAGTAGCGTTTATTCACAAGGCGTTAACCGAAATCCAAGCATTTTTAACAGCTATGGGCAGTAGTGTTTTAGTAAAATATGGTACGCCCGAAGATGTTTTTCCTGCCTTGCTTAATGAATATGACATAGATACGATTTATACCAATCATGATTATGAACAGTATGCTCATGAAAGAGATGAGAGCGTCCGTGAATTTGTGACTAGCGAAGGCATTGGTTTTAAGACTTATAAAGACCAAGTCATTTTTGAGAAAAATGAAATCCTTTCGGGTGCAGGAACACCTTATACCGTTTTTACACCCTATAGCCGTAAATGGAAAGAGAAGGTAAATGGGTTTTATTTGAAATTATATCCTACTGAAAAGTACTTTGATAATTTTCTTCCAACTAAACCTTTTGAAATACCAACTTTAGCGTCGATGGGATTTCAAGTAGTCGAGACAAAATTTCCTAGTAAAGATATTCGAGATAACATCATCAGTAATTATGCTGAGAACCGAGACTTTCCAGCAATCGAAGGCACATCTAAGCTTTCTGTTCATCTACGGTTTGGCACAGTTAGCATCCGTGAATTAGCACGCAAAGCTCAATCGTTATCAGAAACATGGCTGAATGAATTAATCTGGCGAGATTTTTATTTCAATATTCTTTATCACTTCCCCCATATCTCGGAAGGACAAGCTTTTAGAAAAGATTATGACAGAATTATCTGGCGAAATAATGAAAAGGAGTTTGAGCTTTGGTGTGAGGGTAAAACGGGCTATCCCATAGTAGATGCTGGTATGCGTGAATTAAATGCTACAGGCTTCATGCACAACCGTGTTAGGATGATTGTAGCCTCATTTTTGACCAAACATTTACTAATCGATTGGCGTTGGGGCGAGGCTTATTTTGCTAAAAAGTTATTAGACTTTGATTTTGCTGCCAACAATGGCGGTTGGCAATGGGCATCTGGCAGTGGTTGCGATGCGGCACCATACTTTAGGGTTTTCAATCCGACGTTACAAACACAAAAGTTTGATAAGCAACTGGAATATATCAAAAAATGGATTCCTGAATTAAATACCTTCGATTATCCTGAGCCTATTGTTAATCACGACGTTGCTCGTAAACGAATGTTGCCTGTTTATCAAACGGCTTTGAAGGGGTTTGTAGACTAAAGATATAAGACACAAGACTAAAGATATAAGACTAAAGAAAAGGTATTAAAGCTACATCTTTGTCTTGCTTCTAGTGTCTTATATGTTACTAGACCATAATCCCGAAGGGATGAAAGGATTATAGCAAATAATTAATGAATATTGTCAGAACCATGAAAGGGTGATACAATCGGGTGAAAATGTATAAGATTAAAATTTATGCCACCCCTTCGGGGTTAAAAATCTAGACATTTTCTATAATCCCGAAGGGATTATAGAAAAGATTATAGAAAATGAATATCCCTAGCGAGGGACTTAAGTCCCTCGCTAGGGATAAGAATAAAATTTAACAGCCATGCAAACACTTAAAATTCTTATGTCTTATATCTTGTGTCTTGCTTCTAGCGTCTTATAATTTACTCCTTCAAAATATAATCTTTCAATTTTATTTCTAAATCCTGAATAGACATATTTCTAAAGATACCCCCATGATTTACGAATGATACTTCTGCTTTTTCTTCTGATACCACGATGATGGCGGCGTCAGTCTGTTCACTCATTCCAAAGGCAGCACGGTGTCTGAAACCTAAAGCTGGAGATATTGTACCACTTTCAGAAACGGGTAGCATACAACGAGCCGCAGCGAGTCTTCCGCCTTTGATGATGACAGCGCCATCATGCAAAGGACTGTTTTTATGAAATATAGTCAATAATAATCGCTTTGATACCTCCGCATCTAATACATCGCCCGACTCGATAAATTTTTTCAAATCGTCTTCTTTTTCAATCACAATCAAAGCTCCTGTATAATTCGTGGCCATTACTTTTACAGCATCGAGTATCGACTGTAAAGTAGAGAAATTTTCTTTGGATACTTTCGGTGTGTAAAATCTTTTTAGCAAAGGATTCTCACGAAATGAGGTAGAACGACCAAGCATCATCAAAAACCGTCGGATTTCTTGTTGGAAAATAATCAACAGTGCCAACACACCCATATTCATAAACTGTCCTAAGATAGAAGACAGGAATTCCATTCCTAGTGCTTTAGACACCAAGTAAACACCGTAAATAAGAATATAACCAAAGAAAATCTTGTTAGCAATACTTCCCTGAATCAGTTTATAAATCTGATACAGCATATATGCTACCAATAAAATATCTAAAAAATCAATCCAATCAATCGTTAAAAAGCCTATGCGCATAAGATAATTTTTTGTTTTAAAAAGAGGTTGTAAATGTCATGCTGTCTTGTGCTGACGATATTTAATAAACTAAAACTAGCATAATATAATATTAAATTACTGATAATCAAAGAGATAAATATTTTACTTTATCTTTATCGAATACATAATTATCATTTCATACCCAACATATAAGCACCATCAATACAAATTTCGGCATATTCAGCCTTTTTGGATGGTTCGCAAACGCCCGGAAAATCGCCTTTACAGCCAAGCATATCCGTCATTACTTGAAAGTGTAAATGAGGAGGCCAATCACCATTAATAGGGAAATCTCCAAAGAGGGCTATTTGTTCACCCGCTTCAATATTTTTTCCTTCATAGAGGCCTTCAAGACATTCTTCATTCAAATGTCCGTATAATGTATAAAAAGTTTTCCCTTCTAATTGATGGTCAAGAATGATGGTCGGTCCATAATCGCCAAAACCTTTATTGTTTTGAAAACTATGTACTTTACCACTTAGTGGAGCAAATACTGGCGTTCCTGCTGGAGCCCAAATGTCAATACCCAAATGAATAGAGCGTCCTTCAGCACTTTGCTGAAAATGTTCGCTTCTACGATAAATATAACGATTTTCGAGGTACCCTCCAACGGCACATACGGCCTTTGCTTCTTTAATTTTTTCAGTAACGTACTCATTAAATAAAGCCGTATCAGACAAATTTAATTCCTCTAAATCAGCATTATTTTTTGTTAAATCAATTTCATAGATGGTATCCCTCTGAAAATCAAAAGGTACTACTGGATGAAATGTATATTTTTTTATGGTTGCTAACATAAGAATAGAGATAAGCTAGATACTGAGTTTATAAATTATCTTTAAGAATATATGTGAATATTTTCGATCAGCATCGCAAAAAGTAAAATCCCATTCTCATTAACTTACTTTTCTTTTCTTGACAAAAGAAAAGTAACCGCGGCGGCGGACCGCAAAAGAAAGTCAAGAAATTCCGAAACTCGCTTCGCTCAAACAGCGGAATTTCAGAAAAGTTAACACAAAGACTTTAACATATAACGATTTTCAAATTTTAAAATACTACTAGTCCTTTAGAGATAAAATAAAAACACTTCCACAAAAATTATCGGTATTTTTCAACCTAAATTTCTTGTAAAAGTGTGTTGTGAATGAAAATTTATATAAAATATCAAATTTCTAATTTCTTCAAATTTACACTTTTTTAAGCAAAAACAGGTCATTTTTTTATTAAATTGGTCAAAAAGTTTATTTTTTTTACAGTTTTTTGATAAAAATGCCATTTTTATCAAAAACGACAAATCGATAAGTTAAGGTATTTTGTGGGTAAACCTTTCTTCTTCCCTATTCAAAATATCGCTATAAAATCTGCCACTTTTTTACTAACTTGATATTTCAAAAAACCAATGTGTCATCAATGCAACTAATCCTTCACTCGTTTAATTTAAAACTCCGCCATACTTTTACTATCACCCACGAATCTCGGGATGTACAACCAACGCTTATAGTCGAACTTCGCGATGGCGAATTCAGTGGTTTTGGCGAGGCTACCGAAACGCCTTATTATGGTGTTACGATGGCTAAAATGTCGGCACAATTAGAAGGCGTTCGCTCAATCATAGAAAACTACGATTTACAAAGTCCCGAACAATTTTGGAATGATTTATATCCTCATCTAAAAGATGAACACCCTTTTGCACTATGTGCCTTAGATATTGCTGCCAACGACCTTTGGGCCAAGAAAAAAGGACAACCTTTATATAAACTGTGGGGATTGGATACGACTAAAAACCCTATTACAGATTATACGATTGGGATAGATACCATTGAGAAAATGGTAGAGAAAATGCAAGAAGTCCCTTTCCCATTGTATAAAATAAAATTAGGGACTAAAGAGGACATCAAGATTATTCAAGAACTAAGGAAACATAGTGATGCCATTTTCAGGGTAGATGCCAACACGGCGTGGACAGTGGAAGAAACCATTGAAAACTCATTTGCTCTCAAAAAATTAGGCGTAGAATTTATAGAACAGCCCATGAAAGCCGATAACTGGGAAGGTATGAAAAAGGTATTTGCGGAATCTGCTTTGCCCATCATTGCCGACGAAAGTTGTATTGTCGAAAAAGACGTTGCTCGTTGCTTTGGGTTCTTTCATGGTGTAAATGTGAAATTAATGAAATGTGGAGGCTTAACGCCCGCCCGTAGAATGATTGCACAGGCACACCAATTAGGATTGAAAGTGATGGTAGGCTGTATGACCGAATCAAATGTAGGTTGTTCGGCTATTGCGCAGTTATTACCTTTATTGGACTATGTAGACATGGACGGCATTTTGTTGGTAGATGACCAAATTTCAACAGGTGTCACTATCGACTACGGAAAAGTAATTTACGCCCAAGAAAACGGAACTGGAGCGAATTTGGTTTAATAAGCTGTGAGATTTGAGCTATAAGCTATGAGATTTGAGCTGTGAGCATTCAGCTATTTAGAAGATGTTAAGTGGTAAAACTTATTTTACCTTTAGTAGAAAATCTCATAATTCGAATCTCATAGCTCATAGCTCAAATCTCACGGCTTACAGCTCAAAGCTACAAACATGAAATACCTTACTAATAAAATTCCCAGCAATACTTTAATCAGTGACGAACAACGCTACCTTTGGTTTAGCGGTACTTCGTATTTAGGGATTCCACATCATCCTGTTTTTAAAGAAAATTTTATTGAAGCAGTCGAGCAGTATGGCACATCTTGGGGTAGTTCTAGGAATAATACTGTTCAATTAAGTATTTATGACAAGGCGGAAAAAGTATTGGCTGATTTTGCAAAAATGCCTTCAGCACTAACCGTTTCATCGGGGATGTGGGCAGGGCAACTAGTCGTTAATTTTTTAAAAAGTAAAAACAATACTTTCTTTTTTGCTCCTAAAACTCATCCAGCCCTATGGAATGATTTCACACAATCTTCAACAGATACTTATCAAGTTTGGGCTAAGACTATTGCGGATACCATCAAAGATTCAGAGGCTGAAAACATTGTTATTTGTAGCGATGCTGTAGGTTCTCCTTATGTTGAGTATTTTGATTTTGGATGGATTAAAGCCCTTCCCACTAATAAAAACATTACTGTTGTCATAGATGCCTCACATAGTTTCGGGATTGAATTACCGGAAATTCATTCAGAAAATATTCGGTTAGTGATTACCTCCTCGCTCAACAAAGCAATGGGCATGACGGGAGGAGTGATTTTTTCAGATAATGATTTTATAGAACAACTTCGGTCTTTCCCCATGTTTTCTGGAGCGTCGCCCATGATGCCCGCTCTGTTAGAAGCCTTTGTTACCTCTATCGATATTTTTGATGAACAACGTGAAAAGCTATTAGAAAATATTGAATACTTCAATCATTTAGTTAAGCCAGACCTTGGGATAGATTCCATCAAAAATTATCCTGCTTATTGCACACATCAGGTAGGTTTGCATGAATACCTAAAACAACATGGTATTATGACGGCTTGTTTTCCATATCCAACAGCAAATGATTTACCCGTTACCAGATTAGTAATAAGCGCCTTGCATACCAAAGAGAATTTGGATATATTGACAGAGGTATTGAATGGTTGGAAGTAAAAGGTTCGTCTTATGATTGAGTGATGGACAAAAATCACTTATAAAGCCAAGAATTTAGGTGTAAGTATTATGAAGACATGGCAACTATCCTGAAAGCCAATACCACAAAATATAGAAGAACAATATGAAGGCATTTGATAAAAATATACCATTTAATAGTTTACCAGATATACCCCCAAAGGTAGACCTAGAAACTATAAGAATTTTTAAATCAGCGATAAATGCTAATAAACTTTTAGCCGAACTTAAAGGCTACTGTCAAACATTGCCTAATCCAGATTTATTGCTAAATACTATTATACTTCAGGAAAGTAAGGAATCTAATGAAATAGAAAATATAGTTACTACACAGGACGAGCTATATCAAGCAACGTTAATGGGCGAAAACATTAAAAATCAAGCTTCTAAAGAAGTATTACAATATCGTAAAGCAATGTATTGGGGCATTGGACAGTTAAAAAAAAACAATATCATTTCTACAAATTTGCTAATAGGTATTATGCAAAGGTTAAGAAATATTGATGAAGATATCAGGAAAAATAGTGGCACTAAAATAACTAATCCTGCTAACGGTCAAATAGTTTACACTCCACCAGAAGGTGAAGAAATTATTAGAAATAAATTGAGTCGTTTAGAAGTTTTTATCAATGATGATGAGTTTTCAGCATTAGACCCATTAATCAAAATGGCTCTAATTCATTATCAGTTCGAAGCCATTCATCCATTTAATGATGGAAATGGCAGAACTGGTAGAATTTTGAATGTATTGTATCTTATTCAGCAAAACCTACTTGGACTTCCTATTTTGTACTTAAGTCGCTACATTATAAAGAATAAGAATGACTACTATCGTTTGTTGAGAGAAGTTACTGAAGAAAATAAATGGGAAGAGTGGGTGCTTTATATTGTAAATGGTGTAGCAGAAACAGCGGCAATGACGCTAAAAAAAATAAATACTATTCTTGAATTGAAGCAACAAGCTGAAATAGAAATAAAAAATGAACTTAAATTGGCATTTTCTAAAGAGTTACTAGATTTACTATTTAGTCATCCCTATATCAAAATTGGAATATTAGAACAATTTGGGATTGCCAAGCGTCAAACTGCCTCTGAATACCTAAAGAAAATAGAGCTGTTAGGATGGTTACATTCAATGAAAATAGGTAGAGAAACCTATTATATTAATCATAGACTTATTGATGTCTTATCGCAATAGGTTGTTATAAAAATAGCATTCAATATGTCGATTTTTATAAAAAAAATCGACATATCCATTCTTATATGTCGATTGAATCGACATATAAGAATGGCCTATCAGAAGATAATCTAAAAGTATTTTGTCCATTTTATTTTACCTATCCTCTGTTTGGGAAATTAATTGCATTATATTAACCATCAACTAACAAGTTAATGAAAAAACTATACAAATATTTAAGCTTACAGCTTTTTACGATTCTCTTACTTGTGATTTCATCTACTATCCAAGCACAGCAACTCAACACTGAATTGCTTCCGAAATTATTAGCCACCAAGCCCGAGCAATTTAAGGAAATTGTTGACAATGCTGATAAATACCGTGTTCAGATTCTTTATACGCAGATTGATAGAGATAAAAAGAACCGACCGACTTTCACTAGTTATGGTTTCAGAATCAATAACACGGAATACTTTTATCCAGCCAGTACGGTAAAGTTTCCTGCTAGTGTAATGGCTTTAGAGAAAATAAACAAGTTAAATATCAAAGGGCTCACTAAAGAAACATCCATGTTTACTGGAGCGGAATACGAACGCCATACGCCTGTTACAAAAGATTCTACTGCTGCAAATGGCTTACCTTCGGTAGCACATTATATCAAAAAGATATTAATGGTTTCGGATAATGATGCTTTCAATCGTTTATATGAGTTTATGGGGCAAGAAGCTTTTAATGAAACGCTTCGCCAAAAAGGTTATCAGTATCCCCGTATTTTTCATCGTTTGCAGGTAGGAATGAATCTTGAACAAAACCGTAGAACGAATCCTATCAAATTTATGGAGAACAGCAAAGTGCTGTATGAACAACCAATGGTCGTTTCTGAAAAAAGCTATTCTTCGCCTACGCCAATCACGATAGGCAAAGGATATATGCGGGGTGATTCGTTGGTTAAAGAACCTTTCGCCTTTACGGACAGGAATTTCTTTCCATTATTAGCACAACAGGATATTCTAAAATCTGTACTTTTTCCTGAGGCAGTTTCTGCCAAACAACGTTTTCAATTGACAGATGCTGACTATAAATTCTTGTACCAATATATGTCGCAAATGCCTACAGAAAGTGCTTATCCGAAGTATGAGGCACCAGATTTTTACCCAGCCTATTGCAAGTTTTTGATGTATGGTGGTAGCAAAGACGCAGTGATAAATCCAAATATGCGAATCTTCAATAAAGTAGGCGATGCGTACGGCTTTTTGTTGGACAATGCCTACATCGTAGATTTTTCAACAGGCGTAGAATTTATGCTAACTACGGTATTGCTTTGTAATAATGATGAGGTTTTTAACGACGACCACTACGATTATGAAACCATAGGATTCCCATTTATGAAAAATTTAGGACAATTGATTTACAACTACGAACTAAGCCGACCACGTAAATTCAAAGCAGACTTAAGTAAGTTTAAGATGAGTTATGACAAGTAAAGGTTGACTTAATTGTTTAATAAAATTTATTTGAAAACTATATCCATGAAAAAATACTTCCTTTTATCCTTAATCATCAGTTTTGCAACTATTGCCAAGCCGACAAAATCCTATAAAAAACCTTTCATAAAACATATTGCTGACTCATCAGTCACGCAAATTATCGATAGTTTTACTCAGCGGTTTGCACCTGACAAACGAACAGCTATCTTTCAAATTGATGCGTATCGAAAAGATAATCAATTAATTGTAACAGGCAAAACCAACCTGATTGAAGCCAAAAATGCTTTGGTTAGTCAACTGAAAGGTAATAATACTATCGTAATAGATGAAATCAAAACCTTGCCTGAAGCTGAATTGGAAGACAAAATTTATGGCATAGTAGAGGTTTCTGTTTGCAATATTCGCTATTCGCCTCGCCATAGTGGTGAGTTAGCATCACAAGCTTTGATGGGAACACCCGTGAAAATTTTGGAAAGAGAAGATAACGGTTGGTTACTGATTCAAACGCCTGACCAATACATTGCTTGGGTAGATAGAGGGGCAATTACAACTATTAATAAAGAGCAACTGGCACACTGGGAAGCTAGTCCTAAAATCATTTACACACGGTCGTATGGTGTTGCCTATTCAGAACCTAATGTCAATGCAGCGACTGTTTCAGATTTAGTGGCGGGATGTATCATCGAAGTTCAGGGTGAAAAAGACGGTTTCTATCAAGTACTTTTTGCGGATAATAGAAAAGGTTTTGTAGCTAAAAATGAAGCAAGTATTTATAATAAATGGCTTTCGGGACTTAATACTACGGAAGAGAGTCTTGATAAAACGTCGAAACGATTAATGGGCGTTCCTTACTTGTGGGGTGGTACTTCATTCAAAGGTGTTGACTGTAGTGGTTTTACTAAAACGGTTTATTTTTTGAATGGCATTATGCTCCCTCGTGATGCTTCGCAACAAGTAATGGTTGGGGAAACAGTTGATAAATCAGGGAATTGGGCAGACTTGAAAACAGGAGATTTATTATTCTTTGGCGAAAAACGTGAAGACGGTTCTGAAAGAGTAGTACACGTAGCCATGTGGCTAGGAAATGGTGAATTTATCCATGCTTCGGATAAAGTAACCATCAGCAGTATGAATGCTACGGCACCAAATTTTGATGCTTATAACTTTAAAAGATATCTCCGTGCTAAACGAATTCTAAAAACTGGTATGGTTGGGGTCAGTGCTTTAAAAAGCGATAAAGTGTATTAATAAACAAAGCAGAATGTATTTTAATTTTTGGGGGGAGAAATTTAAAACCTATTAATTACCTACATCTTTGTAAATACTTGCTTTCAACTCTTATCACTAGCGAGGGACTTAAGTCCCTCGCTAGTGATAAGAGTTGGGTAAAATTACGAGCCAAAAATACCCTTAATCTTACCCCATAGTCCTTTAGATGCTACTTTTGCTTCTTCTATTTTTTCAGCAGCTGCTACTTTAGCCTCTTCAAGGCTTTCTGCTACGTCTTCTTTCAAATCGGTTAGCTCTTCAATAGCATCGTCTTTCAAGGCTTTTGCTTTAGCACCGACATCCACGCTTTTGAGCTCCTCTATTTTTTCTGCTACAGTTTCTTTTACCGAAGCTAGTTTTTCTGAAGTATCTTCTTTTAGTTCTGCTATTTTCTCAGCAGCAGCAATTTTGGCTTCTTCAAATTTTTCAGTTGCCTCAGCTTTTACTTCATCAAACTTGGCAGTTGCTTCTGTTTTTAGCTCTTCTGCTTTGGCTGAAAAATCGGTATTTTTTAATTCCTCAATTTTCTCAGCAACCGCTTCTTTTACGGCGTCTATTTTATCTTTGGCTTCTTCTTTCAATTCTTCCACTTTAGCAGCAAAATCACTGCTTTCTACTTCCTCAACTTTCTCAGCAACAGTTTCTTTTACTTCTTCAAGCGTATCCGTCGCTTCGGCTTTCAATTCAGCAGTTTTACTAGTTAAATCTTCTTTAACAGTTTCAATTTTTTCAGTAGTTTCTTCAGCAACTTCTGCTTTTATTTCTTCCACTTTTTCTGGAATTTCGGTTGCCTTTTCTTCAATTGCCTCAGTGGTTTCTGTAGCTAAGCTTTCTACCTTCTCAACAATTTCAGCTTTGTCTTTTGCTAATTCTTCCTTAGCTTGTTCTTCTTCTTTTTTCATAATTAAAGTTTGATGTTTATTTATAACAAATATGAAAAAAATTAAGCAAACTCACTAATAATCAATACAATAAGTTGAGGTATTTGACAGCGAATAAATTAAAAAATCAAGAGATTACACAATTCCTCATTGTAAAAGCTCAGAGCCCTAATCACTAGGGAAGGAATTAATTCCCTCCCTAGTGATTAGGGCTCAAAAAATATTCATGGTATGACTTTAGAGTCATGCTATGAGTGATACATAAGAAGTCTTTAAACAGCGCCTTTTTTATCACTCTTAAAAGCATAAACCAATATTCCTATCGCAAACAGCACCACAGGTACGCTTAACCATTGACCCATGTTAAATTCCATTTGGTTTTCAAAAGCTACTTGATTTTCTTTTAAGAACTCATAGAAGAATCTAAGGATGAAGACATATAACAAGAAAATGGCTGTCATAAAACCATTGATTGTTTTTTCTTTTTTCCTTGACCAAAACCACATTAATATTCCAAATAATACCAAACAAGATAGACATTCATACAATTGTGAGGGGTGACGAGGCACTACGTCGAAATAATCATGACCAAGAGATGGGTCATTGAAGAATTTAAAAGCCCAAGGTACATCTGTTTGTTTTCCTACAATTTCCGAATTCATTAAATTACCAAAACGAATTAATGCTCCGCCTAAAGCTGCCGTTGGCACTACTCTATCAGTAACGTATAAATAGGGAGTATTTCGTTTTTTTGAATACAAATAAAAGGCAATTAACATACCGATTACCGCGCCATGAGAAGCCAAACCTGCATAAGGTGGCGTAATCATACTAGTGAAAAAATGTACTGGGTCTTTTAGTAATAATGGATATTCATAAAAGAAATAATGCCCCATTCTAGCACCAATTACAGTGGCAATCATCGCATAAAGCAACAGTTCATCTGCCTGTTCTACTGGTCTGCCTTCTTTTTTAAAGATATAACTCAATACTTGGTAGCCTGCTAAAAAAGCCATTGCAAACATTAGTCCGTACCAACGAATTGGAAAGCCGAAAATCTCAAAAATTTCTGGTGAAGTATGCCAGTCAATGTAGGTTAATAACATTTGAATATGTTGATTTTAAAATAAAATTATTTTCAAAAATACTGCTTTTATCCCTAAAGCCTTTCTTTTACTTTATTAAAATGCTATAAACTAATTTACCTTTGGTTTATAGTGCCAAGAAAGCCTCTAAGCCTCCTTCTAGGTTTCTTAGGTTTTGAAAACCTTTTTTGGCTAATATTTTTCTGGCTATTTCACTTTGCAAGCCTGAATAACAAACAATAATAATTTCTTGGTCCATTAAATGAGCTATCTTTTCCACAGAAAGCAATAGTTCATCTAAAGGAATTTGTATTCCACCTACTTCAAAATCTTCAATTTCGTAGGGTGTTCGGATGTCTAAAATAGTAAGGTTTTCAAAACGCTCTTTAAACTCTGTAGCCGAAATACTGGATGAATTCATGTTAAATAGAAGTGGTCTGCCTTTCGACAGACCACCCGAAATATGCTTTTAATCGGAACAAAAGATTAATCTAACTGATTCCAAGCTAAAATACCACCTAATACATTTCTAACATTGGTATAACCATTTGCTGTTAAAAATGCTTTTGCTTGACCAGAACGAGCACCCGAACGACAATGAACGATTATTTCTTCGTCTTTCCAAGCTTCAATTTCATCCAAACGGTCAGGTAATTCGTTTAACGGAATCAATTTAGCGCCTAAATTTTGTTCATCGTATTCATATTCATTTCTTACATCAAGAAAATTGAATGTTTCGCCTTTGTCAATTTTTTCTTTAAGTTCTTCTACCGTAATATCCATTATATTGGGATTTTATTTATTGTTAATTTTAATGACTTATCCATATTTTTCTGACAAATGTATTACGTTCGTTTGAAAGTCGCAAAAGATACATTCCAGAATTTAGATGCTGTAAATTAATCGATTGACTATCAACATTTTCTTGTAAAATACTTCTCCCAAAAAGATCTAAGATTTCAACATTTTTTAAAGAAGAGTCGTTCCAATGAATTACATCAGGGCTAGGGTTGGGCGAAACCACCAAGTTCTTATCTTGAATTTCTTGCTCGTTTCCTAACACAACATCCAAAGGCTTCCCTCCCATGACAGGACGAATCATCATGCTTCCTCTGATGGCTTTATAAATACTGGTATCAGCATTAGCAACATTCGACCAAGAGGTACTGATGCTAAAAAAATGTTTGTTGGTAAACTGTGTTGAGTTTTTATCTAACCCTACAATAATGGGTTCATCATCTGTTAATTGAAGGTAACCAACATAAAAAGTATCAGTAACCGCCACAGGGTCGATAGCATATTCTACAAATCCATTCTGAATATCAGAGTACTGCACTTTTGTATAAAGTCCTCTCAGAATTTGCCCAGGCTTGCCTTTGTCATTGCCCATTACTTGTAAAGTAATAGCATTTCCCGCAATACTAGTGAGCGACGGTTGAAGATTAATACGGATAGCCTTTACGACGTCTACTTTATTGTTCACAAACTGTATCGCTACTCTACCAAAGCCTTTTTTCAAATATGCTCCTGCTTCGGCTGTACCATCATCATAAGCATAATAATTATCAAGGGCTACAGTAGTTGAAATGGTATCATTTTGGGTAAGAATACTATTTCTGAAAGAGATATTACTAGCATCTTGCGTCCCCAAAAAGAATTTCATATTCAAATATGCTTTATCGCCAGACACTTTACTGGCAAAGTTATTTTTGAATTTAAATACTTTTGAAGCTCCCGCAGTCAAGGCATCTCGCCCTACTCTTTGGTCTTTTTGTAAGGTATCACTTCCAGCACTCAAATTGGCATTTCTTACAGAATAATAAATATTTACGTCGTTGTTATTACTATACAAATTGTTCACTTTTACACCTGTAGAGTCATTGATTTCAGCGGCAGGTGATGGATTTCCTGCCAAAAACTGAACCATTGGCATAGCCCTATATCGTTTCAAGACTGGCTCGATATTATCACTACAGGCAATGTCTTTTAGGTAAGAAACCCTTTCAAATTTATTGGTCTGATTATTCAGAATACTCCCTAATATATAGCCATTGATAGAATTGTCGCTTTTCTTGGCCAAGCATACGTAGTCTAAATGCCAAACATCAAACTGTCCAGACTTTCGACCAAAACTTTGAAAACGGAATTGAAAATTACCATGAAAATACAAACTAGCTCTAATGGGTAATATCACCTGACTAAAATTGGCAGGCAAGTTTACGCCTTTTTGCACCCAAACGGTATTCCATGTATTGCCGTTTGTCAAGAATTGTAGTGTTAAAGAATCTGACAAATCTGGTTGTTCACCTAGTCCTCTGCCTTGCCAAAAGAAACTAAAATACAGGGAATCTGAGGGAGTATTGACTGATAAATTGATGGGTAATGATGTAAGGGTATCGGTAGCTCCCTGCGTAAGTTGATTCGTAAAATCATAAGGAAAACCATTCGCTTGAAGTCCATCAAAAGTAGCAACATTTACCGTTGGCTGATTGACCGCTAAGGTATTATTCACAAAAACGCCTCCACCAGTTTGCCAAAGTGAAGAAATAGCTTGTCCATTTTTTGCTGTTGAAAAATCATCAAAAAACGGAAGGGTTAAAGCCGTAATTCTAGCCCGACTTTGAGAGAAATTTTCTGCTACGTTTTGTTTGACTGGAACCGTAAAAAACTGTGCATTTGAAACTTGATGAATAAGCAATAAGAGTAGAAAAATAAAGAAGTGTTGTGTGAAACCACACAACACCATATTTCTTAAATGATGTAAATCAGAAGATATTTTTTTCATGAAATCGTTTAAAAGTAAAATATCAATTCGGTGGGTTACCAGCTACCCAAAGGTCTACCATATCTCCAGAATGCACTTTGTTACCATTTTCGCATTCAGGATTTTGCTTGATAATCGTTCCTGCTGGTTCTGTAGAGGTTGGGTCATAAATAACAGTACCAATCTGTAAGCCAGAGCCTTTGATAACAATCTGAGCTTCGTCATACAATTGTCCTACTACACATGGCACATCCATTTCTACTGAATTGGTTCCATTGCCTACTACCAACGTAACTTTAGAGCCTTTTGCAATTAACGAACCAGCATCGATTTTCGTACCTTCGAACTTCACTTCTAATACTTCATTTTGGCGACTATCGTTCTGATATTCTAAATCAGGCTTTAACAAACCCGACACCAACAATTGTTGTTCGGCACTCCTGACAGACATTTCTGTAAGCTTGGGTAGCTTAATCATTGGTGCTGTTTCGGTATTAATAGTCAAATAAATTTTTCGTCCTTGTTTTACTTTTGAGTTTTCCAAAGGATATTGCGAAAGTACTGTCAGGGGCTTTACGCCAGCCGTAAAAGTACTGTCAGTTACTTCAAAATCAAGATTTCTTTCATCCAACAAGTTTTCTGCCTCCTCCATCGTCAACCCTTTCAAATTAGGAACAGTAATAGCATCGCCGTGATTGGTGCTCCAAGGCAAATACACGAAGAAAAAACCAAAAAATAAAACCATTAATAACAAGGTTATGATGGCAGCATGGATATAAACGTCTTTTTTTGAATTGGTGGAAATTTTCATCATTGTTTTTTAGGGAAATATTAACGTCTATCTGTTAGTATCTATTCAATTTATATTATGTTTAAACAATTACTTGGTTTGATTGTAAATAATAAATCTACTTTTTTAAATATTTACCAACTGATAAAGGATATTTATGTTGCAATTTACAAGATATTCATTTGAGAAGAATAGATTTCGTAATATTTTAACATATTGCATGATATTTAAGCATTCACGATTTTATGATGGAAAACAATATTATTTTATTAACCGATAGTTACAAAGTAAGTCATTACAAACAATATCCCGAAGGCACCACACAAATTTATAGTTACTTTGAAAGCCGTGGAGGTAAATTTGAGGAAATTACTTTTTTCGGTTTACAATATTTATTAAAAGAATATTTAGCAGGACAAGTTGTTACTCAACATAAAATAGATCGTGCCGCCAAATTGTACGAAGCACATTTTGGCAATGCTTCTTTATTCAACAAAGCAGGCTGGGAATATATTTTGCATAATCATGGTGGACGCTTACCCATCACCATAAAAGCCGTGCCTGAAGGAAAAGTTATTCCTACTCACAACGTAATGATGACGGTAGAAAATACCGACCCAAATTGCTTTTGGTTGACTAATTTCCTAGAAACGCTTTTGCTTCAATTATGGTATCCAAGTACGGTAGCTACCATCAGTAGAGAAGTAAAAAAAGTAATAACGACATACCTCGAAGAAACAGGCGACCCTACTACCATCGATTTTAAATTACATGATTTTGGCTTTAGGGGTGTAAGTAGTGTAGATAGTGCAAGTATCGGCGGAGCAGCCCATTTAATTAATTTTATGGGCACTGATACCGTT
Source organism: Arcicella sp. GW821-FHT09D11 (assembly GCF_059416265.1). NCBI lineage: Bacteria > Pseudomonadati > Bacteroidota > Cytophagia > Cytophagales > Flectobacillaceae > Arcicella > Arcicella sp. GW821-FHT09D11. The sequence goes on from NZ_JBWKOV010000003.1 coordinate 601,148, forward strand.
GCAGCATTGACTTTTATCCAAACTTATTATGGAAACGAAGATGATATGTTTGGATTCAGTATTCCAGCGGCAGAACATAGTACAATAACTAGTTGGGGGAAAGACCATGAAGTAGATGCCTATCGTAACATGTTAGAGCAATATCCAGAAGGCTTGGTGGCGGTAGTAAGCGATAGTTATGATATCTATCATGCCTGTGAAAAATTATGGGGAGAAGTACTAAAAGATGATATTCTAGCAAGAAAAGGCACCTTAGTAGTTCGACCTGATAGCGGTGAGCCTAAAGAAATAGTACTGAAAGTAGCGGAGATTTTAGGGGAGAAAATTGGGTTTAGCCTTAATTCAAAGGGATATAAAGTATTGCATCCAAACATCAGAATAATACAGGGCGATGGGGTAAATTATGAAAGTATTGGAGAGATTTTGGAACATTTAAAAAATCATGGTTGGAGTGCCGACAATGTGGCTTTTGGCATGGGCGGAGCTTTGCTACAAAAGGTAAATCGGGATACCCAAAAATTTGCCTTTAAATGTAGTGCCGCTACTATTAATGGCACAGAACAAGAAGTTTTTAAAGACCCTATCACCGACCACGGTAAATTGAGCAAAAAAGGCAGATTGAAATTAGTATTTGAAAACGGTACTTACCACACCAAAAAACAAGAAGAAAGCGGAGAGGATATTTTGGAAACTGTTTTTGAAAATGGTGAAATTTTGAAAGAAATTAGTTTTTCGGAGGTGAAGGGGAATAGTAAGTAGTCGCATCTCCAAACCCTATCGTCCATCGTTCCAACATGACGAACCGAGCGAGTTTTCATTCTTATCACTAGCGAGGGACTTAAGTCCCTCGCTAGTGATAAGTGTGTTGATTACCAGTAATTTACAAGCTCTTTATATCTCTTAAACTCAAAGCTCACAACTTACAGCTCAAAGCTAATCTCTCCTCCCCTTATTATTCCCTCTAAAAGGTTTCCACTCCTTGTTTTCAGGTTTTACAAAAGGTTTTTTCTTCTTGTTTTTATCTAAGCTTCCAGCATTGTTTGGAATTGATTCATTCACTACAATTTTTCTTTCGTCTATTTCAGCACCATTCAATGACTCAATCGCCAATTTGGCTTCAGCATCATTTGGCATTTGCACAAACGCAAAACCTTTGTTCTGACGCGTAATTTTATCAATCACAATTTTAGCAGAAGTTACTTCGCCATATACTTCAAAAATCTCTTTCAGTCTTGCATCCTTCCACTTGAAAGGAATACTTCCTACATAAATATCCATTGTTTATTATTTTATTTCAATACAAAGGTAAGCAATATACCATACTATGGATACTATTTAGAAGATTCGTTTGATAGCTTTTCATTGTATCAATAAAAAATGCTTTATTCTCCTAGTGATTACCATATCGTTTTTCACCTGCTAGGATTGCCACCTTCAATTTATTGTCTGGTGTTGGCAACGGACAAGTAGCGTAAGGCGTAAAAGCACATGGTGGGTTATAGGCTTTATTAAAATCTATATAGGTAATTCCGTCAGCATCTGGCTTAGGCACTTCTAGAAATCTACCTCCGCCGTAGCTATCATGTTGGTTGGTTAAGTCGCCAAAGACCAAGCTTAAATCATTGCCCGAACTGGTGGCATCCAATGAATACTCTTTACCATCTACAGCAAACACCAATTTCCCTGGTGAATCTTGTTCATAGGTACGACCCGTAATATCTGTAATCTTCAACTTTTTGCCTTGGGTCGGTACAAATTTGGCTTTTATACGCCAATTTTCACTGATTGGAAAGGTATTAATCCCTTTAAATTCTTTCAAAATCGGACTTTCTAAGTCACGTAAACGAATGGCATATTGTTCACCTCTTTTGATGATAAACCAACGCAGCGACTTGTGTTTAAGCACTATAGGTCTGCCTTCGTATGGAAACAAAATCGTTTGATTTACGGGTTGCTCTCCGTTATAAACCGAAGTATTGTTATAACCTTCAAAGGTTACTTTACCGTCTTTCAAAATGATTTTGCCCAAATTCGCATCGCTATGGTCTGATGGAAAAACTATTTTGTTCTTCGCATCGCCACCAATGGTATTTTCACCTTCCTCAAGCCAAATTAAGCCTGCCAGATTTAGCCAACCATTCTCACTTTTCAAGCCTTCAATACGTTTTTGCTGCCAGCTTTTTATTTCACTTTCATAGGGCGAATCAAGCCTAAAGGCTGAAATGAGTCCTGATAATAATATCACGGATAGGATTACAATATTTTTCTTCATGGAATTTAGATTGATTGATAAAGGTTTTAAGGAACACACACTACATAATCTACCTTTTAAATAGATTTAATATCAAAATTAATAGAAAAATTGTGAAACGCAATTGATTAAGGAAGATGTCAATAAAAAATCACACTGTTCGTAAATATTCTACTGAAATGTTATCTATCTTTTCTAATTTCCCTAGAATCTGGTTGGCTAACGATTTTCTGAAATCAATTTCTATGGTACACTGGTTATCAAACACTTGATTCTTGATTTTCAAATCAAAATCCTTTACTACCTTCATCACATCGTTCATTTGAATATATTCAAATTGCACTTGGTAGACTTCGTTAACAGTCTTCTCAACCACGTCAGCTACCAAAAGGGCTTCTTCTGTAGCTGATTTATAAGCATTGATTAACCCCGGAACACCCAATAATGTACCGCCCCAATAGCGGACTACTACTACCAGAATATTCGTAATATCTTTAGATAAAAGTACATTCAATATCGGGCGACCAGCCGAACCAGAAGGCTCTCCATCGTCGTTTACCCTGAAATTGGTTTTGTCTAACCCCAAGCGAAAGGCATAGCAAAAATGCACCGCCTTGAAATGTTCTTTGCGGAGTGGTTCTATCAAAGCTTTTACTTCTGATTCTTGTTCTATATGATAGGCAAAAGCAAAAAACTTACTACCCTTATCTTTAAAAAGTCCTTCTGACGGACTTTCTATTGTTTTGTATGTATCTTCCAATTAATTTTTTTCTGATTTGAAAATTTGAGAATTTGAAGATTTGAAAATGATTCAAGCTTTTGATTTGATGATTGAAATTCAAAACTGACTGTTCTAATATTTTCAAATTTCTAAATCTTCAAATTTTCAAATTAGCCAGTTTTCAAATTAAAACATCTATTCCCTTCTCCCTATAAACCTCCACATCTTCATGCAAAGCATTCGTAATCAACACATCTACCAAAGTAATCGGAGCGAACGTTAAGTACTTATCCTTTCCTAGTTTTGAAGCATCACACAAGAAATATTTCTTGGCAGAAGCATTTGCCATGGCTAAAGTAATGCTCGCTTCGTCTTCTCCAAAGGAACTTAGACCATTTTCTGGTGAGATACCATCAACACCCAGAAAGGCTTTATCAACTTTGTATCGGGCAATATGTTCTTCAGCAATCCTACCGTGTACCGCTTGGCGTTCTTGGTCAATTTCTCCACCAATCAGGTTGATTGATACTTGACTATTCATCAATTCATAAACCACAGGCAACGAATTAGTAATGACTTTAATCCGCTTGTTTTTGATAAATTGGCACATCCTGAAAACTGTACTGCCACAGTCCATCAAAATAATATCACCATCCTGAATCTGCTGTGCGGCTAGCTGACAAATCTTATCTTTCTCTTTCGCATTTACGGCTGTTTTATTGGCAAAAGTAAAAGGCATTTGTGCCAAAGCAAGCTTCATTGCCCCGCCATGCGTACGAAACAACAGTCCATCAGTAGCCATTTGTTGCAAATCTCTACGGATGGTAATCTCTGAAATATCTAAAGCTTGGGCAAAATCTTTTACCTCCGCTTCTCCCCTTTCTTCTAAAATTTTTAGAATTATCTGCTTTCTATTTTGAAAACTCATAAAAACATGATTAATTTGTTCAAAAATAATCAATAATTATCAAATATAATCATAAAATGATTCCAAGCATCAAAATTAAGAAAACCGAGGTACTTTCAGACAATTGGTACACATTACGAAAAATAACTTTCGATATTGAACAAAAAGATGGTTCATGGATAACCCAGTCAAGAGAAGCCTACGACCGTGGCAATGGTGCCGTGATTCTATTATATAATGTGGCCAACAAAACGGTGATACTGACCGAGCAATTCAGAATGCCGACCTATCATAACGGAAACCCGACAGGGATGTTGATTGAAGCTTGTGCGGGTTTGTTGGACGAAGACAATGCAGAAGATTGTATCAAACGAGAAACCGAAGAAGAAACAGGTTTTAGGATTACCGAGGTAAAGAAGATTTATGAGGCCTATATGTCGCCCGGTTCAGTGACGGAGATACTCTATTTCTTTGTTGCAGAATACGACAAAAGTCAGCAAGTAAGCGAAGGTGGAGGCGTAGAAGGTGAACATGAAAATATTGAAGTATTAGAATTACCCTTTGAAAAAGCCTTTGCTATGATAGCTACAGGAGAAATAAAAGACGCCAAAACAATCATGCTTTTGCAATATATAAGACTTAGCAACATACTATAATGCCAAATAACCACCCATTGATGATACTAGTAGCAGGACCATATCGCTCTGGTACGAATGACGACCCAGTTTTGATAGAAGCCAACGTCAAAGCCATGACCGACACGGCCTTAGCATTGTACCGAATGGGGCATATTCCAGTATTAGGCGAATGGTTTGCCCTACCCTTAATTGAAGCAGCAGGTTCAAAAGAAGTGGGCGACACCATATTTAATGAAATATTTCATCCCGTAGCCGTCAAGCTAATTAGCCATTGTGATGCAGTACTAAGAATTGGTGGAGCATCAACTGGTGCAGATGAAATGGTGAATGTTGGACGGGAAAAAGGGAAAATAATATTTTATGATGTGAAGGCTATTGGGGTAGTTGTGTAAGCCGAAAATTGTCTTATACCAAGAAAACTTACCGTATAATAAGTTTCGTGGAATTATTGGGGTTGATGTTTTTATGTAAGTTGGGGAATTGGTAGATTGGGATTAGAAAGTTAGTGAGCAGTCTGAGACTGCTTTTTATTCATCGTTTGTCTTGTCCTAAAATAAGTTGACAGTCATTTTTGACCTTGACTTCTTTTCTGATTTTGTATTTCTGTGTATGTTTT
>NZ_JBWKOV010000004.1:0-579620 GCF_059416265.1 Arcicella sp. GW821-FHT09D11
CATGACTTTGAGTCTTTTGACAAAAATTAATCATTTTTACCCAAATTTAAAAGAACGATTATTTTATGAATCTTAATAAGTCACCCGCTAATAGAAAACACTACGCCGAGCAAGGGTATAATTTACCTAATGTATAACTATTTTAAACCAGAACAATAATCCCGAAGGGATGATAGAATTATAGCATTTAGTGAAATCATCAAGCCGCAAACCCTGAAAGGGTGATAGAAAACTCCGTATCTATCACCCTTTCAGGGTTTAGGTTATAAAATCATTATTATTTTCTATAATCCTTTCATCCCTTCGGGATTGGTCATATACGATACCACCATCAATTCTTCACCCTATTCTGCTCGCTTTCAGCACCATTGGCGTTGTGTTTGCGTAAATTAGAAATGGCTTTGCCAAAACGATAATTAAACGATAATACAACCGTTCGGGTATCGCTTAAATTCAGGTAATTGGCTTTGGTATTGGCTAAATTGTTAATCTCTCCCGCATTTCTAAAGGTATAGAATAAATCGTTGCCTACTAAACTCAACGTGGCAGACGGCGAAAGTTTTTTGGTAATTGCCATGTTTACTCTCCCCCTTGACGAAGCGATAAACTGTGCATTGGTTACCTTACTTTGGTAGCCTCCGTCTAGTTGGGCTGTCCAACCTTTTTGGAGTTTAAATTGGAAAATAGGACGGATAAAATAGAACGTCCCCTGTGTATTGAGCGCACCTGTATAAAATGTACTATTAGTATGGATATTGGTGGCACGCACAAAAAGGTGAAAGTTAAGCCATTTGGTTAAATCAAAGCTACCATCTATGCTAATACCTTTTACAGTAACAGTGCCTAAGTTCCCTGGTCTACTATAATAAATACCATTGACGATCTCGATGGTCTCGTTCACATCGTCCTTGGTTTTATTATAGTTTAAGGTAGTCGTGATGTTTTTCCAAGTATGGGTTAGTTCTAAATTATCGGTATAAGACGGTCTTAAGAACGGGTTACCTGTATAATAAGTAAACTTATCTAAGGGAGACAAAAACGGGTTAAGGTCTTCATAATAGGGGCGGTCTATACGTCGACCATAATTAAATCCAATTGTCTGAGTGCCTGATGTATCCAGCTTATACTGTACATAAAAAGTCGGAAATAGTCCATTATAATTGCGTTTAAACGTAGAATCAGGCTTTTGAATATTCCCTAGTTGATGTCCGTTAGAAATGGTATTTTCAAAACGTAATCCTAACTGTACTGCAAAGCGTTTCCAATCTTTATTGGCGTTTAGATAAGCTGCATTAATCTGTTCTTTATAAATAAAATGGTTGGTTTTGTTATAATCTGGTGTTGTTACGTTATCAACCGTATAAAAGTAATCGGCAATATTGTCTGTTTCAGTAAAGCTTGCTTTCAAACCTGCTTCTAACTTTACACCATTGCTTAGTGGATGAGTATAATCAGTTTTGGCTGACCAGATATTGATGTTAGAGGGCAAGTTACCCGTCAATAAATCATGACTGCTTACGCTATTATCAAGCAAGTAACCTGTATTATCAAAGGACTGCTTACTACGAGTTTGATAGCGAAGGTAGTCTAGGTCGGCTGTTAATTCTCTTCCTTTATCATTGTATTGATGGCGATAATTAAAATTGATACCTCCATTTTTGAAGTTTCTATTTTCTTTATTCACAGCCACGATGGTAGAATCTAGTATGCCTGAGACATTGAACAAACGGCTTTTATTTAAAGTATTAACATCGCCTACATTACTTAGTCCGTTAATCACCATTCCGAAAATATCTTTTTTGCCCAAATAATAGTCAAACCCAAGCTTTACGTTATTACTTGTAGAGATTCGACGAATAAATGAATTTTGAAGAAAATCGGAAATAGGGGAGCCGTCTTCATCAAAGAAATGACGATTAATATCTAAATCACTAAAGCCATTGGCAACATTAAAACTAACATTGCCAAATACGTTAATGTTATTATTACGATACGTAAAATTAAGCCCATTGTTGGTTTTACTATATTTTCCTTGAATATAACTAACGTTAATACCTCCGTTAAAACCTTTAGTCTTGTTCCGTTTTAGGCGAATATTAATTACTCCACCATTCCCTGCTGCATCGTATTTGGCAGGAGGGTTGCTCATAAGTTCTATTTGGTCGACGGTAGCAGACGACAGCGACCGTAGGTAGTTTTCTAAATCAGCGCCTGATAAATAAGTAGGTTTGTCGTCAATAAAAATCTTTACACCGCCTTTCCCTTTCAGGCTAATTACCCCGTTTTGCTCTACTGTCACACCCGGAGATTTCTCCAACACATCCAATGCTGTTGACCCTGCATTACTAATCAATGCATCAACGTTTATTACGGTACGGTCAATCTTTTGTTCTACGAACTGCTTTTTAGTAGTAACCACTACTTCATTCAATTCTTTACTAGCAGGTTGCAACACAATCGTCACCACGGCATCGGGCTTTAATAATTCACTTTTGTATGAAGCAAAACCTATCATGGTAATATTAATGCGGTAATTGCCCTCCTTTAGTTTATCAAACAAAAAGCGTCCCTCTGCATCAGCGAGTGCCGTTTTTACCAAGATAGAATCTTGCATTAAATATACACTCGCACCTTCAAGTGGCTTTTGGGTGGCATCGCTTATTTTCCCACTGATTGTTTGTGCTGTTAGCGAAATAGAGGCAATAAAAAGGCAGGCGACTAAAAAAGTCACAAATGTTAATTTCATAAGATTTAGTGTTAAAAATTATTAGTTTGTGTAAAAGAGATAAAAGAACTCGTCATAGCATTATTAAGTGCAAACCCTTCCTACTAGCGGTTGACTTAAGTCCTACTGATTAACCAAAAGTTGATAATTAACTGATAATCAAAGTATAACAATCTCACCCCCAGCCCCTCTCCTTCAGAGAGGGGAGCTTTAAGACCCAGAGTCTGCTCCCCTTCTCTGAAGGAGAAGGGGCTGGGGGATGAGGTTTGGAGGATGATTTAAGCCTATTCAAAGCAATTCTATCAATAATCACATCTTCATTTCAACTTTTTTAAAAGATGTGGGTAATCAATAGAACTTAAGTCACCCGCTAATAGGAAATGATTTTATCATGTTTGCTTAAAACTTCACTCTTTTTAAATCACCCACACATTATGATGATTATTTTGATTCCAAACGATTAAAACATTGCTAGTTGTGGTAGTCGTAACATAATTGCTATAGAGCGTCCAAGTGCCTTTTTTACCTTCAGTTTGTGGTGGTACAAACTTGTCTTTATAGCGTTTGAAAACCTCTTCTGGCTGACGAATACCGTTGATAATCATCTCAGAATCACTGAGTTTAAAAGAGGCATTTTTATCATCTGCATTGATTAATTTATCTTTAATCAAATCAGCCGTTATTGCTGCACCAATATCAGGCTTCTTGTTATCATATTGCGTGGTATATGGCTTATATTCAGCCTTATAAGGCTTATAAGGTGGCAGTTTCTCATTTAATGGGCCAAGTGCTTTCTGATGAACAGACAATGGTTTCAAAGTTGCTAGATTACTCTGTCTGATAGAATCTTCCAATGCCATTTTCTTGTGTTTACTAAGGCTAGTTTCTGGCAGTTCTTTTAGCTCCTTTAGCGCTTTTGGTTCTACCGATGTCGTATATACTTTAGGCTTAATTTGTTTAACTATTGGCTTTGCCGATATTGTAGTTTGTTCAGTCGTAGTTGTTACAGCATGACTGAATGCTACTTTCGTTTCCACTGCCAAATGTGCTATCTCTTTAGCATTGGTAAAAGCAGCAGTTAATAGTCCCGTAGTTAATAATGTGATGAATAGGATAGATTGCTCTCTGAAATTAAGCGATTGATTATTGCCTGATGCCATGCGTTTTACCCGATCCATCAACTGACTACGTTTCCCAGGGAAAGCCATCGCATAGGCAGGTGCTTCTAATTGATATTCTTGGCAAGATACTAAGGCACGTATATAGTCTACCTTACTGCTGGTTTGTGCCAAGGCAATATCATCGCAACAATTCTCTCTTTCTGCCCGAATCGCCGAGGACAACCACAGTACTGCAGGATTGAAAAAAAAGAAAATCTCAAGTAAGTTTTGTAACAAATTCACAAGGTAATCTCTTCGTCTAATATGTGCCAGTTCATGCACCAGTATCGCTTCTATTTCTGCTGGTGTTAAAGTAGCCATCAATCCTACAGGTACTAGAATAAGAGGCTTTAGATGACCAATCACCATTGGCACTTTGGTTAAGCTAGATTCTACAATGCCAACCATTTGGCTGATGCCTAAGCAATTGGCTAACGTTGCCACACGTTTTGCCCAAACTTCATCAACAGGAAAAAGGTTATTACGGCGTAAATGGTAAAGCTCATGTAAGCCACTCACTAGTTGAAGACAACGCATCAATACAATTAGAAACCAGATAAACACTATCTTTTGGGTATGCGAGCCAATGTAAAACTGAATCGTTTGGAATACATCACTGCCAGTGGTCGATTGTTTAGTACTTGTATCTATTCCTTGTTTGATAGGTACTGCCAATTGCTTGAGCGTATGCCCAAGCGTATTACTGCCCAATTCATAACAAAAGGTAATAAGAATAACCGATACAAATAATAACATGTTGGCTACTAGTAGGTTATAGCGAACAGTGGCGCTATGTTTACGCGTAAACACAATAATAAGTCCTGTAAAGGTTGCTAGTATTACCCCTTCCCAAAGCGAGTTTATCAGCGTATTCCCTAAAGCGACAGTGAAATTTTCCATGTTATTCCTCTAGTTTTTTGATGATATCTTTAATCTCCTGTAGCTCTTGTTGCGAATTCTTTTTGTTACCAAGTAATTGTAAGACCAGTTTACTTGCCGAACCTTTATACATCGAATCCACAAATTTTTCTAATAAGTACGATTTGGTTTTTTGTTCCTCTTCGGCTACGCAATAAATATGTTTCATCTGACTTTCATCTCTGATAAGCATTCCCTTTTCCGCCATCAGTTGCATAAACTTAAGGGTGGTAGCATAGTTTACGTCTTTCTGTTTTACCAGTTCGTCGTTTACTGCCCGTACAGTAGCAGGACCAATTTCCCATAGTACTTGCAGTATTTCTAGTTCAGATTTGGTAGGCTCTACCAGCTTATGTTCTTCTTTTTTATTCATGACAAAACAAAGGTAGGAAATTTTTCCTACCGTGCAAACAAAAGGTAGGATTTTTTTTCTACCTTGAGCTTGAGAAAGCTTAACCTCATGCTGATTCCTGTATCAGTAACGTTTCGGTGGGAGTAGAAAATAACCTTTTTTCTATTAGCGGGTGACTTAAGTCACCCGCTAATAGAAAGGGACTTAACCCTCATACTCTCTAAAGAGTAAAGAGTTTGTCAAAAGCTTTCGCTTAAAACGCACTATTACTGAGCAATTAAATCTTTAATATCCACACACATTTTCCTAATTCGCTCAAGTGAATGAACAGAATTATTCCTTTTATCTGCCTTTATTGTTATTTCACCTGCAGAAGTTTCTAACTGAAAAATAGTTTTGTCTTTTAAAACAATCTCTTTATCAAAATTTTGGTTAACATCAAAAGTGCCCTCTGGAGCAAGGTAGTTATTTAAATAACTAGTTATTCTTGGCATTTTAGCTGAGTTGAAACTTGCCCCAAAAGAATAAATTGTTTTTGTTTCTTTTACATATATTTCGGTTTTCCCCTCACTTTTTTTAGTCAGGAAATAGAGCAAACTAATGCTTAACGATAACAGCGTAATCGTTAAGATGATATTATTTTTTGTCATCTTTTTAAATGTTAATATGATAGATAAAGAGTGTTTGAGAGCATAGTGTTCTCGATTCATCCCTAGCGAGGGACTTAAGTCCCTCGCTAGGAATAAAACTTTAAAACCCGTGGGCTTTGCGTATTATTGATTGTTAGTATTTTAATCAAAACTCATCATTCACAATTCACAACTCCTACCTAGACAGATACTTGCCCAAGAAGAAATAACCTAAAAAACCAATAGCCAAACTAAAGGCGATAATTGCCGCCGCAAAGATGCCGCCTAACTGCGTAAAGCCGATAATAGTAAGTGCTATCCCCATGGCAGTTAGTACACTAAACCATTTTAAGGTGCTATGCTTGTCATCTACTTTCGCGGGCAATAGTTGGGCTATCACTCCTTCGGAAGTTCCAGTTTCGACAATCTTTTTTTTCAAACGTTCGTCCAAGAACAGTTTGATGATGTTCAGCATAAAACTAGTGACGAGATAGCATAATAACAAGATGACCACACTACGAAACATTTCCTCAAAAGTAGTCTTGTTGGTTAGTGGGTCAAATTCACTTTGAGCATTGGTAGACAGCGCAGAGGCAATCAATAAGGCCGATATTAATATTTTTTTCATGTCTTTTTTTAATTGTTTATACCTCATTAGACCGACCAGTCAGATTAAAGTTGCAATGTTTTTTGAAATAATAAAGCTTGCATTCTTTTTTGATGTTGTTTGAACATCTCAATGCACTGAAATGCCAGAATTACGATTACGCCTGTACCAGCAATGGACAACATAATGCTTGGCATTACCTTCATAACGGCTTGTATGGCTGTCCAGAAAAGACAAATACTCGCCACAATGATGGCGACTGATAAGAAGGAGATAAGCAAAGTTGCCCACGGGAAAGCTTTTTTTGCTACGACAACAGGCAATTGTGTTAATACCAATGCCGACAAATCAAAGTCAAAAGTAGGCTGGGGAGCATCGCTAATGCCCTTAAATAATAGTTCATAATTGGTAGCTTTGGTACGGCAAATAGCACAGCCTTGGATATGCGTTACCTGAGCTTTGCTGATGGCTTGTGGTTCAGCTACATAAAGCTGAATCTCGTTTTCGGTGAGATGTGCTGTTATCATAACTCGTTCCTTTTATATTTTGATAAAATACTTTCCTTTAATGTTTTCCTAGCCCTGAAGATATAGTTTTTTACGGTGCCTTCGGGCAGGGAAGTAATCTCTGCAATTTCGATATAACTCAGTTCTTCTTGATGATATAAGGATATTAATGTTTTGTAAAGCGGAGGAAGCAGGTCAATCTCAGCGTTTAAAATGTTAGCTAGTTCTTTCCCCAATAATACTTCTTCCACATCATTATGCGATTCACTTTTTAGTTGATTTTCAGTAGCATCATCGTCTTGCCCAAAATTTTCTAATAAGACCAACTTCTTTTTTTCAATGTACTGTAGGCAAGTATTATAAGTAATTTGGCCAATCCACGTAGATAGTTTAGATTTGAATTGAAAGTCAGACAGGTTTTTAAAGACTTTTAGGTAAACATCTTGTGCAATATCCTTACGGTCGCCGGGGTTGTTAATCATCTTAAAAGTCATCTGTGACACCAGTCTTTCCGTCTGTCGGATAATCAAGCCAAACGCATGGCGGTCACCGTTTAGTACGGCAGATACCAAGCGGTGATCATCTAGATTATTTTTGTTTGCATGACTCATTATTGATTAGACCGCTCAGTACATTTAAAGTTGCAATAATTTTAATCAAAATGATAAATATTTGATATCATGCAGTCGCTCGTATCCTACGAGTGACGACTATTATCACCCCTATGGGCTAGGAGACGTATTATGTTAATTTCTATTAGGGTGTGACTTAAGTCACACCCTAATAGAAATTTTAATTATTTTATATGCTTCCAAAATCTCACATTATATATTTAGGCTAGAAGCCTATAAATAGCCTTCACTCGTAAAATACGAGCGACTGCCTGAGAGGTAAAATATAAAATCACTCAATCACTAACTCGCTAATTAACTAATTAAAAAAATAGCCTCAGATTTCTCCGAGGCTATTGCTGTTTTATATTATCAACGATATTACGCTAAAAAGTTACCGCTAGTAATTTCTGCTAAACCATCCGTTGGGCGATTGTATAGATATGAATAAGATTCATAATCTTTTCCATTAATACTTACTAAAATAGATTTTCTTACGAATACACTTTCAGCAATGTTTTCTGGATAAAACTCTTCGTATTCATCCAAGATTCTGATTAATCTTATCGAATTCGATAATTTGTATAATTCACCCACTACTTTGCTACTTTCATCTTCAGAAGGTACAATACCGGGATATTCACCGATATTATACATTTTTCCTTGATAAGTAGCCATGCCGATAAATTCAGAATTACGCGTGATTAACTTGTGCAATTCATTACCGAAGTCTTTTCTAAGGGTTCCATATACAAACAAGAATTCCTCTTTATCAGGCTCTGGTAAGGTAGCTTCTTCAACTGCCAATACTAAATCCTCTTGTTCTACTACAGTTCCTTCGTTCAATACTACTTTTGAAACGATACCTTCAAAAGGAGAAGAAACGATAGATTCCATCTTCATGGCCTCGATAACATACAACGGAGCATTTTTCTTCACTTCGTCGCCTGGTTTTACCAATATTCTGCTCAAACGTCCTTGTAATGGCGCACCGATGTCTCCCTTACTAGTAGCCTTGATGTGTTGCGGACGTTCAATCTTGATATTTTTATCTAATACTTTAATTCTACGAGCTTGTCCGTTCAATTCAAATGTAACAGCACGAAGTCCAGATTCATCTGGTTCAGATTGATACAAGTATTTTACAATGATGGTTTTCCCTTCATCGATGTTAATCAAAATCTCTTCGTCAGGTTTTAAACCATACAAAAATGCAGGCGTTGGTATCAATGATACCTCACCATAAATTTGCTGTGCTTTATAGTAGTCTTCATATACTTTCGGATACATTTTGTATGAAAGATAATCCAATTCTATTTGCTCGCTTTCAGGGAATTTAGCCTTGAAATCTTCCATATCCTTACCGAAGTCGATAGGAGGGATGGTATCATTCGGACGAGAAGTCAAAGGTGTTTCGCCTTTCAAGATAATCTCCTGTAATTGTTTCGGGAAGCCTAAATAAGGCTGACCCAAACCTCCTTTGAAGAAATCTTTTACAGATTCAGGGAAAGAAAGCGTTGCACCTTTAGCATATACGTCTTCAGCCGTTAACGAATTAGCCGTCATAAAGATAGCCATGTCGCCTACTACTTTTGATGAAGGCGTTACTTTTACAATATCACCAAACAATTTGTTGGCTTCAATGTAATTGCTCTTCATCAATTCAAACTTATCACCTACGCCCAACGCAATAGCTTGTCCACGCAAGTTGGTGTACTGTCCACCCGGAATCTCATTATCATAAACCTCCGCAGTACCTGCTTTTAGTTCGGATTCAAACGGATAGTATAGCTGACGAATATCTTCCCAATAGTTAGAATATTGGTTCAATAATGGCAAATTGATTGGGCATTCACGTTCGTTGCCTTGCATCATTGCCACGATAGAGTTGAAGTTGGGCTGTGCCGTTAAGCCCGACATCGACCCTAATGAACAGTCAACAATATCAACGCCTGCTTCAATGGCTTTTAAATAAGTAGCCGCCTGAATCGAGGCAGTATCGTGTGTGTGTAAGTGTACAGGAATCGAAAGGGCTTTCTTTAATTCCGTTACTAATAGCTGTGCTTGGTAAGGTCTTAATAAACCAGCCATGTCTTTGATTGCCAAGATATGCGCTCCTTCGTCTTCTAACTGACGAGCCATATCTAGGTAATACTGTAAAGAATATTTTTGATTCGTAAATACATCCCCCGTATAGCAGATAGATGCTTCGGCAATGGCATTAGTACGCTCGCGAACGGCTTTGATAGAAACCTTCATGGCTTCAACCCAGTTTAGTGAGTCGAAAATACGGAAGACATCAATACCCGTTGCTGCAGATTTTTCTACGAATTTCTCAATCAAGTTATCTGGATATGCAGAATATCCTACCGCATTTGAACCACGGAAAAGCATTTGCAAAAGCATATTCGGCATGGCTTCGCGGAATTCTTCAAGGCGTTTCCAAGGAGATTCGTTCAAGAAACGCATCGCTACGTCAAAAGTAGCACCACCCCAAACTTCCATTGAAAATAATTGTGGGAAGTTCTTAGAATAGCTTTCTGCTACCGCTACCATATCTTTCGTACGTACACGGGTCGCTAATAACGATTGGTGACCGTCTCTGAAAGTAGTATCGGTATATAAAATCTGCTTTTGCTCTTTAATGTACTGACTGAATTTATCAGCACCCATCGAATCCAACAATTGCTTGTTGCCTGCTGGATGTTCAGAGAAAGGATTGAACGCAGGTACTACTGGCGTACGGAAAGTACGTTCGTTTTTAACCTTTACATCTGGATTACCATTTACTACTACATCACCAAGGTAACGCAATACTTTGGTAGAGCGGTCTCTTGAAGTCTTAAAGTCGAATAATTCAGGATGCGAGTCGATAAACTGTACTACGCATTTTCCTTTTTGGAAAACTGGGTGCGTAATTACGTTCTTAAGGAATGGAATATTGGTTTTTACCCCACGGATACGGAATTCAGTCAAAGCACGAGAAAGACGTTCTGACGCCCCTTTCAACGTTCTACCACGGGCAGATACTTTCACCAACATCGAGTCGAAGTAAGGTGAAATTTTTACCCCTGGATACGACGACCCCTCATCTAAACGAATACCAAACCCTGCCGCATTACGGTAAGCGATAATTGTCCCGAAGTCTGGTTTGAAACCATTAGCAGGGTCTTCCGTAGTGATACGACATTGAATAGCATAACCATTCAATGGAATATCTTCTTGTTTCAGGATAAAGATATTGCTATCTGAAAGCTTGTAGTTTTGGGCAATCAAGATTTGCGTTCTTACAATATCAATACCCGTTACTTCTTCTGTGATAGTATGCTCTACCTGAATACGTGGGTTTACTTCGATAAAGAAGATGTTTTCGTCTTTATCCACCAAGAATTCTACGGTACCAGCATTATAATAATTTACGGCTTTACCGATAGATAAAGCATATTGGTATAATTTCTGACGGGTCTCTTCTTTCAAACCAAAAGACGGGGCTACTTCAACTACTTTCTGGAAACGGCGTTGTACCGAGCAATCACGTTCGTAAAGGTGTACAAGGTTTCCATGTTGGTCACCCAATAACTGTACTTCAATGTGTTTTGGTTGGTCGATAAATTTTTCGATAAAAATAGTATCATCACCAAACGCATTTTTCGCTTCGTTTTTCGCTTCGCTGAATGCCTTTTCTAAAGACTCTTCTTCACGTACAACACGCATTCCTCGTCCACCGCCACCAGCAGCAGCTTTTACCATTACGGGGAATCCAATTTTACGTGCTTCCGAAAGGGCAATATCATAATTGATTAAATCTTCTTTCGAATCTTCAATCATCGGAACCTGCGCTTTCCTAGCAGCTACTTTAGCGGCTACTTTGTCGCCAAGGGCATCCATGGCTTCGGGCGAGGGCCCAATAAATTTGATGCCTTCTTCACGGCAACGACGTGCCAGCGTAACGTTTTCAGAAAGAAAGCCATACCCTGGGTGAATTGCGTCTACATTCTTTTCTTTACAAAGCTGAATGATTCCCTCAATATCCAAATAAGGCTTTAATGGTTCGTCATCTTTCCCGATTTGATAAGCCTCGTCGGCTTTGTATCGGTGAAGAGAGTAACGGTCTTCGAACGTATAAACGGCAACGGTGCGAATACCTAGTTCAGAGGCAGCACGCATAATACGGATAGCTATTTCACCACGATTGGCTACCAAGAGACTGTTGATTTTTTGGACGTAAGGCTGAGCCATATTTCAGAGATTGGTTGTCGGTTACTGGTAATTGCTTAATTGAATCGTCAATGTGTTATAGAAATCACAACTTATTGATAATTATTAATAAATTATAATCTACGAAACAAAAACATATTAAATCATACAAAAATCAAAAATAAATTGGGTATTTTCTTATATATGCACAAGAAAATTTGGCATATATTAGAAAGTTACAATTTTGTTGTGTTTAGGTACTATTTTGAAAAAGACTAGCATAAAATATTCATTTAAAATAAACCTGACGAAAATCATATTTATATGAAATGCAAATCATTTGGGGGTTTTTAGGCTTCAAATACCTTTATCCTACTAAAGTAAACCTTTAAAAAGAATAGCGATGATTGTTAACCACTTTTAACAGATACCATAAATTTTCATTAAATAAAAACGCATCACTATATCATCTACTAAAAGCTGAGCAAAATATTCACTAATACACCATTTACTACCTGTAGCTATTTCTGTGTTCAGAAATGGTTACAGGTATATTAATATATAGCCATTTTTTTTGTCATGTTTGTGCAAAAGTGAGTATGAAAATTGGACTAAGGAAATAAAGCCAGCATGACCCTCTATGGCATTGGTTTAGGTATAAATTATCTGTAGCTAATTATTGTTCTGCAAAGATTTCTGCATGCAACTTTTTTCATACTATCAGCATCTTGTTTTCTGTAAAAAGTACTATCTTACAATCGAAAACTTATACTATGAAACAACGAATTTTGCTGGTAGATGCCCTGAGGGGCTTTGCCTTATTAGGTATTATTCTGGCACATATCGGAGGCTGGTTTATTGCAGGGGCTATCCCTAACGAAGTATGGCAAAAATACCAAACCGATATAGGGAGTACTATTGTCAATTATATCGATGCTATTTTTATTTCGGGCAAATTCTATACTTTTTTCTCCTTCTTTTTTGGGGTGAGTTTTGCGATACAGTTGCTTCAACGCAAAGAAGATGACAACCGTTTTTTGCCTAGGTTTATGTGGCGTCTCATCATTTTATTTATCATCGGTTTTATCCATCATATTCATTGGAAAGGCGACATTCTGGGCATTTACGCCTTCCTTGGCTTTTTTATGATACTGTTCAGAAATGCCAGCGAAAAGATTTTGCTAATAGCGATTTTGTTTTTTACGCTGAATGTCCCAAGTTTTATCCATGAAGTAATAGCCTATAATAAACCTCCTGAAAAGCCAAAAACAGAAAAAGAACAAAAAGCTGAACAAGCGAAGTCAGAGAAAGAAACTGCCAAAAGTTATTATACCTTAAAGAAAGGTACGTATGCCGAAGTAATCGTGCAAAATTTTAAAGACTTTAAATTCAAAGCCCGATTTCAATGGGAATCAGGAAGGATTTTCGTGACGTTCGGCTTTTTCTTGTTGGGGCTATTGGTGGGCAAACGCAAGATTTTTGAACACTTAACCGAAAACAAAAGCCTGATTAAAAAGACAATGTGGTGGTCTATCGGGGTGAATGTTTTTATCATTGCCTTCTTTTTAACGATTGATATTGCACAGCTTTGGGACAAAATGCCAAAATGGTTTGGCATGGTTGGCAATTTCTTGTTTTCGCTACATTCACTATTAATGACGATTTTCTACATCACAGGGATGTCGCTATGGCTTAGTAAAAAATACATGATTGGCGTACTAATTAACTTTTCAGCCATTGGCAAAATGGCATTAACCAATTATTTATTACAAAGTGCTATTGGCGTGATGCTATTTTATGGCATAGGTTTTGGGTTGGCTGGCGACATTAGTCCTGCTTGGTGCTATGGAATAGGTATCGTAATTTTTTGTCTTCAGATTGTATTCAGTAAGTGGTGGCTGAGTAAGTTTAAATATGGACCTATGGAATGGCTTTGGCGTTCTGCTACTTATTTGAAGTGGCAATAGGGATTTGTGAGTTAGTGATTGAGTGAGTTAGTGATTGAGTGAGTTAGTGAATTGTGATTGAGCGAGTTGTGAGTTAGTCTCGCGCAGTCGCTCGTATTTTACGAGTGACGCCTATTCGCATAAGCCCTCTGGGCGAACGTTGAATTAGAAAGGAAACGTTGAATCAGAAAGGGTTTACAATATAGAATAGTAAGTTAGTGGATTGTAAATTAAGCCGAAGCCCCTAGCGTCTAACTCACTCATTCACCATTTACTCAATCACTAACTAACAACTCTCGCATTTATCTTACAACCGAAGACCGAAATCTGATAACTGACTACCTATATCCCAAATCCGAAGACCGAAATCCGAAGACCGACCACCTATAGCCTTCTGCGTCAAGCCAATTTTTAATTTCTATGCCCCTGTTTTTATTTCCACTACTTTTAAGATAACTTGCAGTTCTAATTTACAGAATGGGGGAAATGTTATTTTCTAAGAAAAGCCCATCTACTTTACAAAAACAATGGAACAACAAAAACCAATCATAGGAATAACTTTAGGAGATTATAATGGTGTAGGTCCTGAGGTAATTTTGAAAGCATTGACTAGCAACCGTATCTTAAAGATGTGTACGCCTGTTATTTATGGTTCACAAAGAGTATTTACTTATTACCGAAAAGCACTAGATTTAAAAGATTGGGCGCTACACAGTATCCCGAGTATCGACCAAATCAATCCGAAATTTACCAACGTAATTACGTGTTGGGACGACAAACAAACAGAAGTAAACCCTGGCAAAGTAACGCCAGAAGCTGGTGCGGCTGCTTTGGCTTGCTTACAAAAAGCTACTGAAGATTTGAAGGCTGGGCATATTCATGCTATCGTGACGGCTCCTATCAATAAAAATAATATTCAATCAGCAGAATTTAAATTCCCCGGACATACTGAATACTTCACCGAAGCGTTTGAAGCTAAAGAATCTTTGATGTTTTTAGTGTCGGATGTGCTAAGGGTTGGAGTAGTCACTGGGCATATTCCTTTAGGAAGAGTACGCGGAGCAATTACGCAAGAAAAAATTACTCAGAAGCTCAACCTGATGTTTACGTCTTTGATAGAAGATTTTGGGATTCAAAAACCTAAAATCGCTGTATTGGGACTAAACCCACATGCTGGTGAAGACGGGCTATTGGGTAATGAAGAGAAAGAAGTAATTAGTCCAGTATTAGAACAATTCAGAAAAAAAGGAAGCTTGGCTTTTGGGCCTTTTCCTGCAGATGGATTTTTCGGAAATGCTCAATTCAAACAGTATGATGCCGTATTGGCGATGTATCATGACCAAGGGTTGATACCTTTCAAATATATATCATTTGAAAATGGCGTTAACTTTACTGCGGGCTTGTCGGTAGTACGTACTTCGCCAGACCACGGTACTGCCTATGATATAGCAGGTAAAAATATAGCCAAAGAAACATCGATGCTAGAAGCCATCTTTACGGCTATTGATGTAATACGGAATAGAAAAGAGGTAGTGGCGGTTAGCGAGCAGGTAAACTAAACTTATCTTTAGGAAAAGGTTTAAATGCTTCAGTTCTCTTTAGAAAAACTATTAAGTTTAATTTAATTACTTATCCCTAGCGAGGGACTTAAGTCCTACTGATTATTCACAAGTATGTAAGTAACTGATAATTAATGCATAATAACCTCATCCCCCAGCCCCTTCTCCTTCAGAGAAGGGGAGCAGACTCTGGGTCTTAAAGCTCCCCTCTCTGAAGGAGAGGGGCTGGGGGTGAGGTTTCAACAATATTATTCAATCTAAATTCAACCTTAATTAACAATGTCAATCGAACAACAATCACGTCGTGACTTTTTGAAAAATAGCTTGATAGCTACTGCAGGAGCAACGCTTCTTACTAATGATTTATGGGCTGCGAAAAAAGAGGCTCGTCATATTGGCGTACAGTTGTATTCTGTCCGTGATGCCATCAAAGTAGATGCCAAAGGCACGTTAGCTAAAGTGGCTAAAATGGGTTACAAAGAAGTAGAAGGCTTTGGATATTCAGGTGGAAAATTCTTTGGATTAACGCCAGATGACTATGCTAAAACGTTGGCTGATAATGGTTTGAAAATGCCATCTGCACATGCTATGGTGACTTCAAAAGACTATGCAAACGGACAGCTTTCGGATGATTTCAAGAAATTGGTAGAAGATGCTATCAAGGTTGGACAAAAGTATGTGATTGCTCCGTATATGTCAGACCCAGACCGTTTGATTGGTAAGCAAATGGCTGAAACTTTCAACAAAGCAGGTGAATATTGCAAGGCTTCAGGCGTGAAATTCGGATACCATAACCATGATTTTGAATTCAAGAAGTATAATGGCGAACAACTTTATACGACGCTTTTGGACAATACCGACAAAAACTTGGTGACATTCGAAATGGATTTATACTGGGTAGTAGTAGGCGGTGAAAAACCAATAGAATGGTTCAAGAAACACCCAGGCAGATTTACGCATTTCCACGTAAAAGACCACGATCCAGTTAAAAACGTGACCGTAGAAGTAGGAGAAGGCGATATTAATTTCCAAGAAATCTTTAATGCAGCTAAAATTGCAGGAGCAAAATACTTTGTGGTAGAATTAGAAAACTACAAACGTACGCCAATGGAAGGTATCGAAATCGGCTTGAACAACTTGAAAAAGTTAAAGTTTTAGGCGCTAATTTTTCTGTAAAGTATTAATCTGTTAAATTTGTAAACAGAAAAATGAACCTGTCACCTCTGTGGCAGGTTTTTTTAGTAACACTCGTACCGAAGAGAGCAGAATTAATGATCGGTTCGAGCAACAATTATGAAGAAGAAAGTTTTAATAGCGGATGATATGCACCCAAGCATCCTGACGATGCTGGAAGAATTAGGTTTTTTACCCGACTACCAACCCAATATTCAACGTCCTGAGTTATTGAATATCATCAAAGATTATGAAGGGTTATTGATTAGAAGTAAAACCAAAATAGACAAAGAATTTTTAAGCCATAACCAAAAATTAGCATTTATCGGTAGGGCAGGAGCTGGGCTAGATTTAATAGACATCGAAGCTGTAGAACAATTGGGCATTAAATTATTTGCTGCCAACGAGGGTAATTCAGATGCTGTAGCAGAACATACTTTGGGTATGTTGTTGAGCTTATTCAATAAAATCAATGGGGCAGATGCGGAAGTACGCCAGAAAATTTGGCTCCGCGAAGCCAACCGTGGTATCGAACTAAAAGGCATGACGGTGGGCATCATTGGCTATGGCAACATGGGTAAGGCACTTTCTGAAAGATTGGTAGGCTTTGGCGTAGAGGTATTGGCTTATGATTGTTACAAAACAGGCTTTTCGTCAAACTTGGTAAAGGAAGCTAGCATGGAGGAAATCTTTGAAAAAACCGATGTGCTTTCACTGCACGTTCCGCTGAATACCTCTACCAAAATGTTGATAAATGACGACTATCTGGCAAAATTTAAGAAGAATATTTTCCTGATTAATACCTCTCGTGGGGAAGTTGCCTCGATAGCTTCGGTATTGAAACATTTGCAAAACGGAAAACTCAGAGGGGCTTGTTTGGATGTACTAGAAAATGAAAAGATGAAGCAACTTTCTGCTGAACAGGAAAGTCAATATGATCAATTGTTTCAGTTGAAAAATGTAATATTAACCCCACATATCGCTGGCTGGACGGTAGAAAGCTACCAAAAAATCAATGAAGTGTTGATTGAGAAGATAAAGGCGATGTAATGTAATGATTTGATGATTTGAGAATTTGAAGATTTGAAAATGATTATGATTAAGATTAGACAACTTTTGAAAAGTTGTTTAATCTGTTTAATTCTATTTCTTTCTATTAGCCGGTGACTTAAGTCACCGGCTAATAGAAAAGATTAGTTGCAAGTGAGATTGTTTCCCATTTTCAAATCTTCAAATCACCAGATTTTCAAATCAAACGACTAAACTTTTCTCCCCAAGTAAACAGAATAATCTGTCAGCCTTGATTCATACTCACCATTCATCAATGGCGAAGTCATCATAAAGTCAGCAGTAGCACGGTTGCAAGCCATGGGGATATTCCAAACTACACCGAGGCGAAGTAGTGCTTTAATATCAGGGTCGTGCGGTTGCGACGACATAGGATCCCAGAAGAAAATAATCAAATCTATCACACCTTCGGCCACCAAAGCTCCAATTTGTTGGTCGCCACCAAGAGGTCCACTTAATAGTTTAGCGACAGGTCGGTCGATAGCTTCCTCCACCAGTCTGCCCGTCGTACCTGTAGCATATAATTCATGTCTTGATAATACCCCCCTGTTATAATATACCCATTCAATCAATTCAGATTTTTTATTATCGTGTGCAATTAGGGCTATTCTTTTGCGAGGCTTTAATGTTCTAATATTCGACATTATCGTTAGATTGTTTTTACTTAGTTAAGTGTTTAGGAATTCCAGTAACAAAAGTAATCTTTTTAGTTTATTTACAATAGGAATGTATAAGACTACAATCGGTATCTCTGGTGAGGTGATTAATTCTCTAAGCCACTTTTTTGTATTCCTGTTACCATACTTATGTATACAAAACTATCTTTTTGTATACATATCGGTATAATCATGTATAGAAAACTATCTTTTTGTATACATATCGGTATAATCATGTATAGAAAACTACAATTTTATTGAATTGTATAATCTTGAGAGAAAAGTGTAATAAGAGCATGGTTTACATAATAACTATTTTTTCCAATCTTGTATTTAGTAAGTAACCCAATCTGGACTAATTGGTCTAAATACTTTGTTGCAGTAATTCTTCCTACTTGTAAATCTTCTTGAATAAATTCTATTTTGGTATATGGATGTTTAAAAAGATTATTCAATAAATCTTGGCTGTAAATTTTAGGTAATTCATTTCTAATCTTTTCCTTATAAACCTGCATTAATTGACGTAAGTCTTTTACAATACCTATACTTTGTATAGCCGTTTTCTCAATAGCAATGAGCATAAATTTTACCCAATCAATCCAATTTTCATGGTCACGGACATTTTGAATAAGCCTGTAATAGTCGGATTTATTTTGGTTGATATAACGGCTTAAATACAGAATGGGCAAATTAATTAATCGTTGTTTCTGTAAATATAATACATTCATAATTCTACCTGTACGACCGTTCCCATCGTAAAATGGATGGATGCTCTCAAATTGAAAATGAATAAGTGCCATTTTAATCAAATCATCTAAATCAGATATTTCATCATCATTAATGAATCTTTCAAGGGAATTCATCAACGACACAATTTCATCATTTTTTTGTGGGGGCTCATACACAACCTGACCAAAGTTGTTTTTAAGGCTTGTTCCTGGCACTTTCCTAAAACCTGCTTTATTTCTTTCTAAGGTTTCTTGAATTTCAAGAATAGTTCTATTCGTTAACAATGTACTTTCCTTAATTAATTCATAACCTCTTTTAAGGGCAATTGCATAGTTTTGTACTTCTTTGGCAGCAAGAAACTGAACTCCTTCAATATTGAGTTCTGCCTTGAATAATTCATCTTGGGTGGTTATAATATTTTCAATAGCAGAACTGTCTTTCGCTTCCTGTAAAACCAAAGTGTTGAGTAATAAATATTGATTTGGTATTGATTCTGCTACACCCTTTAGTTCTGCTAAAGCTGTGCGTGCTTTATTTACCATCTTTAAAACTTCTTTGGTTTCTATGTCTATTTTAGGAGGAAACTCTGCGATATTCCACATATTTTTCTTTTATAGTAAAACTCTAAATATTTAGTTAGAGATATTGGTATAAACAAATCTTCATGAAACTACTATCAAATACCAATTAGTTTATAGATTTGATTACCAAAGATAGAAAATTGAAGTGGTTAATAGTGTTTAATCATTTTCGAAAGAATAATATTAATGAGTAATTCCGCCTTCGTTGGAATTATCTCCAACGAAATGTGCGTGAGCAACAAGCCAATCGACTGCATCTTTAAAAATCCTCCCATCAAATACATATCGACATGGTATTTCTTGGTTTAGGTATAAATTTTAACCATATAGTACAGCGTTCAATATCGTGTAAATTTGCCTATAATTACAATATGTTTTGCTGAGTACTTAGCTTTTTAGTATGAAATATTTATAGCTGAAGTAAGACTGTTTACGCGTGAAGTGCTGATAATTAATATGAGTTAACTTTTATTCCCCATTCCTAGAACAATCAAATACTTATGAAAAATGTATTAATCAAGTTGGCTATTGTATTAAGCTTAACAGTTGTTGTGTTGTCATCATTTACCATAGATGAAAATAATATCTTGACAGAACAAGAGAAAAAAGATGGTTGGATTTTACTATTTGATGGTAAAACCACCAATGGGTGGCATATTTACAATAAAGGGAAAATTCCATCGGCATGGATTATACAGAACGACGAGTTATACTGTAAACCAGATACCTTTAAGGTTGAACATGGTGATTTGGTTTCAGATAAGGTTTTCCAGAATTTTGAGCTAAAATTTGAATGGAAAATAAGTGAAGGGGGGAACAGTGGTGTTTTTTTCAATGTCATTGAAAAACAAACTATTCCAACGGCTTGGGCTTCGGGACCAGAATATCAGCTGTTGGAGGAATCTCATCCCGACTTTGCAATAAGTCCCAAAAAACGTTCGGGTTGTTTGTATGGTTTTTATCCCCAAAAGAATACCGCACCAACCAAACCTGCTAGCGAATGGAACCAGTCGATTATTAAACAAGTAAATGGTCAGGTTCAGTTTTACCTAAATGGCATACTAACTGCGGAACAAAACCTTAATGCTAAAGAATGGAAAGCGCTAGTTGCCAAAAGTGGATTTAAGTATTTTCCTCAATTTAGTAAATCTACAAAAGGGAGTATCGCTTTACAGGATTGGTCGAAAGGAATATCATTTAGAAATATAAAAATTAAGAACCTTTAGCGTTTGTACTTGCTGTGGGATTAGATATTAACGATAATACCTTATCGGGCATATTCCCACAGACAAGGCTTTGCGAGAGAGTGTAATTCACCCCATTTTCTAATAGATTCAACACATTTCCCACTTTGGGGTCAGTCATCGCTTTAATATTGGACATGATTTTCACAAACCTCATTCATGTCATGAAAAAGCTACTTACTTTTATTTTTTGTTACTTTATTTTTTATCCAGTTTTCGCACAGTCTCCCCCCAAAACGCCTCATGCTATCAAGGGTTTTGTCATGGATTCAATAACTGGCAAGTCCGTAGCTTTTGTAAGGGTTACGCTCAAAAACTTGCCAAATAAGGCTGTCAGCCTACAAACTATTGATACAGAGGGAAGGTTTATTCTACACAGCCTTCATGAAAACAATGATTCTCTCACGATAAATTGTAGTGGTCACGTGGCTAGGAATATTACTATCAGCCCTAACGATGCTGGAAAAAATGACCTCGATATTTTGCTACTCATTCCCGAAGCACAAGAATTAAAAGAGGTGACGATAGTAGCTAACAAAACCCACCTTAAAGATGATATTGAGCGTATGGCTCAAAAAATATTAAGCTCCTCCGAGGCTACCTCTAGTCTGAAAACAAGCATGGTTACTACGTATAGATATAATGTTGAAAATATGGATAATACCATTAATATCATTTATAGCAGAGCAAAATATATTTGGTATTTTCGTGTTCTGTGGAGGTAGTTAAGGTAGACATTCCTCTTTGGTCGATGACTTAAGTCACCGACCGAAGAGGAATGTCTTTTGTTGAGAATAACTGTTATTTAATAATTCGTTGAGTGTTTTTTCTTGCGTATATTGTCACTTGTCTTATCACTAGACGGTAACTTGAGTCACCATTTTGCTACGTTTATTTTATAGAGTTTGGCATGATTTTTTTGAGTGTTTCGATTGGGTGACCATTATGGTTGCCCATAATAATATTTATTCAGATTGGATTGTCTACAGGGTTTTTAGCAAAATGAATACATCAGTAGACATCGCTAACGTATTGATTGGTTAAGTTCTAAAGCTCAAAATTATTTATTCCTAGAGGCTTAAGTCGCTGGCTAGGAATAGGGTATTGAAGTGAATAACCTAAGTAATTAATGTGCGTTATTTAATCTGAATGAATTGATATCAACGACTAAATTTTAAACGGATGTTTGCTTAATTAAGCTAGATTGTTGAAGGGTAAGCTTTATTGATTGAACAACTACCTATTCCGATGAAATCAAATTACTTCTTAAGTTTATCCCTTGAAGAGCAAAATAAGTTGCTAGAATCTATCTTAGATGCACTTCCGTATGTAGTATTTCTTTATGATGTTGAAGAAAGAAAAAATCTCTTTATCAATAATGCTGTTTTTGAAAACATAGGCTATACTATCGAGGAGATACATTCTTTAGGAGATAAAGTACTTCAAGAAATTATTCACCCTGATGATTATGAAGAAATTATAGACTTGTTTCAAAAAAATGTAGTCTCCAAAGAAGATAGTACACACATACATTTAAATAGGTGGAAGGATAAACAAGGGAAATATCACTGGTTCAAAAATCATGTTACTCCTTTTTATAAAAGCAAACTGAACAATAGTAATAAGGTAATATTAACGATGTCTAATAATATTACACCACAGGTGACGTCTCAATCAATGATATTAAAGCAAATCAAGAATATTGAGAAAATTTCGTTTACCTTATCGCATGAATTAAGGCACGAACATTCAAAAATATTAGGTATCATCAATCTCTCTCAGCAAAAAGATATTACGCTAACGTTTGAAGAACTCCAGACGTTATCTAATACAATATGCCAAAGTGCCGAAAAGATAGATGGTTCTATCAAGGAAATCAACACGCAATTGCTAAACCTCAAGAATGAGTTTTTAGCGATTACTGCACAAGTGAAATTAGAAACTGTATGATTTGTAGGAGGCTTAATGCCATTAAGCCCTACTATTATTTTGCACATTTAAAAAGTAGGGACATATTGCATATGTCCGCATTCCCGACAATAAGACAATCACGGTTCCCCACATTTATTCTTCAATATTAACAACCCGCTTTTTCTTTTTCCAAGGCTTTAACGTAAACTCTAAATCAAGCCCTGCAATATGGTTAGTACGGAGTTGTTTGTGCGAATAATCAGGCACCCACAAATAGTATAAGTTCACTTTAAAATTCTTATTCACCTCATATTTCAAACCCGCCGAATTACGAAATCTATCAAAAGCCAAGCTATTATCAAGCTCTACAAATGGTTCCGTATAGGCATAGACATCCAGTCTTCTAGTAAGTTTGTACTTTCCCGTAAAGCGTGTCCGTAGAAAAGCATCTGTATCCGACTGCTCGTCGTCGCCCACAAAATATTGTTTTTGATACTGTATCATCGGTCTGATAGAAGCCCTAAATCTGCCTATTTCTTTTTGAGCCTCAATTCCCAAAGCATAGCGATGATAAGTGCCTTTGTCGACCATCGCCAAGCGATAACTACTTGTTATTTCAAAGACATTACTAAGGCGTTTATCTACTTGTCCGTACACATACGACCCCTTGTAATTGCTGGCATCATCAGCCAAACGCATCCTATATTGCCCGGATACCGACCATCTTTTGGGTAAATCTAGCTTAATCGATGCTCCGTACCACGTCTGAAAATCGTTGTAATCTTTTGTGCTTTGTCCATGCATCAAAGTACTCATTAAGCAAAGACAAAGTATATATAGCTGTGTGTTTTTCATGGTTAGTTTAGTCAACATAGTAAATAATCATACGGGTAGCGTCTCTCAAAAAGTCAATTGATTCTATCTCAACTCGTTGTACATTCAGCCCAGTTCTGTTTTGTAAATCTTCCAATAGTTCCTGACGTCTATTGACGTGAATCAACTCTATCCGTTCATAAATGATTGATTTTGAGTGTTCTTTTTTTACCAGCCATTTACTTTCTAATACACTCGTTGTGATTAATAAGATGCCGTTCAATGCAGAAAGTTCGTCCCATCCCCCTTTGCTTACTGCCGATAGTAAACCAATGGCGATGACCAAAAAGAGGTAGGTCATATCACGGGTAGAGATACTTTCGGTACGGTAACGGAGCATTGAAAAAACAGCAAATAACCCAAAGGCCGCACCCATAGACATCTCTACATTATTCAATAAATTGGTAATGAGGAAAATGGTAAGATTGAAGGTGAAAAAAGTAAAAAACTGCTCTGTTTTGTGGTAGGTTCTGTAATAAATAAGCCTTACCAAGATAGTAGTAGCAATTAAAT
The DNA here is from genome assembly GCF_059416265.1 of Arcicella sp. GW821-FHT09D11. Lineage (NCBI taxonomy): Bacteria > Pseudomonadati > Bacteroidota > Cytophagia > Cytophagales > Flectobacillaceae > Arcicella > Arcicella sp. GW821-FHT09D11. The sequence continues at coordinate 23,959 of NZ_JBWKOV010000004.1, forward strand.
CAATGGTTAGTCGTAAAAAAAACTTGGGTGATAGTTTATCCAATAATTCAAACCCAGCGCCCTGAATATTTTGTAAAGTATCGGTACTAGCTATGTCCTGCAAGAGCATCATGTTGTCTGATTAATTTAGTGATTTTTAGTAAATGTGGTTTGAAACGATTGTATTTTACGCCCTCTATCAAGCTGATAATGCCAAAGCAATATTTACTGATAGAGCCTTCGCGGATATGGTATTTTTTCATGAGTTCGATAAAGTGCGAAGCTCCCTTTTTCTCTTGTTTTACCTCCGCAATCACAATCGTAGGGTATCCCTTTTCTTTGTCGTTGTTCTTGAAACAGAGTTCTAAATCTATCGTCAGCCTTTCCAGAGTATGTTTGCTAACAAGCGTGATTCGCCTATAAAACACCCAAAGCACGCCCTTTAAATCGTTGGGGTGGAAGGGAGTATGTTTTTCAAGGAAATCACGCTCATTATCTTCATCAATCGACGGTTTATTGTACTCACTTGTTCTTATTCTTTTTTTCAGGGTTCTGCCTTTGTTGTTTTTAAATTTTATCTCAAAAAACTGTAAATCAGACCCCACATAATTGCGTGTACGGATTTTATAGCGGTTCAAACTACCCGTTTGGTGCTGATGATATAGTCCCATCTGGTTATCTTCATCAAAATATTGGGTTTCATACGCACAAATGCGCTCTTGGTTCACCACCACTACTTTGTAATGTTCACAGGCTTCTTTTAATAGCTCTGGTAGCAACCAAAGTGGAATTACGTATTTTACATCCACCCTGTCCATCAGCTTTACCTTGTCCATTTCCGCCAACGTGATAGGTTCAAACTGCGCTATTTCCTTTGTGATAGTCTCCAACAAGCTACTAGTTCCCATAGATGTATTTCTTTATTTGAATGGTTTTGCCTTGTGCGTCTATGGTTTTTCGTTCGGTTCTAAACCCTTTGCTATCTATCGTATAGATTTGCTTGGTTTCCAAGGTGTTCAGTTCATTATATTTCCATTCCTCTTTTTTCTCGCCGTTGATGTCATATTTATATACCTCGCGACTTATCTGTTTGCCATTGGCATCTTGCACAATTTCTTCTACTTTATCTTTTTCTGAGTTGTATTTATTAAGGGTTTTGGTCTGGATATTGCCTTTTTTATCAAAATTGATTTCCTCGATTACATTACCGTTATCATCCAATTTCTTCTGTACATCTGTTCGTTTGGTTTCTTTCCCTCCGCTGACGTCAACAATTATTTCAGTGATGTTTTTTACACGGTATTTTTTAAGGTCTTTCTTGCTTTGTCCGAATAGTTGGGTACTTAAAATCAGGCATAAAATCGTTATTGTGGTTTTCATATTGATATGTTTGTATTGGATTTATATAAGAGGCTATTAAGTACTAACCTTTTCTATTAGCGGGTGACTTAAGTCACTCGCTAATAGAAATTTTGAGGATTATCTTACCCAAAGAACTCATTTCACAAAAGCCTTCACCGCCGTATTTCTAGTAACAACGTGTGTTTTCAAAGCTGTAATTGCCGTAGCAAAATCACTGGCATTGCTCAGGTATGTATAGCCTTTTTGTTCAGGTTCAGCACCCGTCACATAAGGGGCAATCAGGGTATAGTTTTTATCCAACATCGCATTGACATTGGCAACCGTAAAAATATTGTCATTGAATTCTTTTACGTATGCCTTGTACTTGGCATAATAGGTGGCATCATCTGCCAAATACCTAATCAATGGCCAAGCATTGGTTACTTCCGTCATCGCCAATGAAACCCCTTGCTGATTATTGCCCTGTCCACCTGTACTGCTAGTGGTCATCGAAAGGTTAAAATCCCACGGAATCCATGTTATTTTTTTAGTGGAATGGGTATAGAGGTAATAATTATGCGCCATCGCTCCATAAGCATCCCAATTCACAATCACATTGTTGACCGCTAGCACTTTCAAATAATGGTCTACATTAAAAACCTTTTCCAAATCACTTCGCCATTGACTAGCATTGCTTGTGCGAGTATTAGCATTTAGGGCAGTTATGAAGCTTTGTACATCCGAGTAATCAGCGGCTGTTTTGTTATTTTTCTTCTCAAAATCGTCTTGTACAAAAGTCTTTAGTGCCGATTCTGGTTTATAGATATTACCATCGTCTTCACCAAACTGGTTTTTCACCATTGTGTCATCTATTACTTCTACCATCGTATACACGCCACAATATTTTAGTCCACTACCGAAATTGATGTACACTTTATAAAAAGCAGTTTGAGCACTTGGGATGCCTGCTGCTCTGAACAAATCGCTTGCTATTTTATCCCTCATCAGCGAATTATCGTTATATCCCGGCGACATCGAGAATTCTTTAAAGCCATAAAAACGCTGATTTTTGATTTCGGGATAGGTATCTTCAAACTCATCAAAATTTAGTTTAAAGGGTAATTTATAGTTGCCACTTCGCCATGCTCCTGATAGACTAGAATTGCCTTTGAGTCTGAAACCTGTATGGTACCATTCTTTACCGTTGAATTTTACTGAGGTGGCTACATAAATAGGGTCGCCAGTGATGAGGTCTAAGCCACCACCACCAGCGTTCCCACCACCTCCGCCACCAGGATTTGCCCCGCCAGGCATCCCACTACCAGATGAACTCGCACCAAAATCTGACCCAGATTTGGTTTTCATATCAGTTCTGATGGCCTGCCAATCTGCCGACGTCATCGTAATTTCAAGTGTATTGACTTTATCTTGTGGAAAAGCCACATCATAATCTGGACTAACGCTATTGCCATGAGACGCTTCCGTCCAGTCGGGTGTAGAGGCACTTATCTCATCGTTTACCTTGCAAGAAGACAAAGCCATTGTTCCCAGTAAGAGAAAGCCTACTAAGTTGTTGATTTTCATATTGGTTTATTTGTATGGGGTAAAAAACCTCACCCCCAACCCCTCTCCTTCAGAGAGGGGAATCTTCGAGTACTCGTTTCTCCCCTCTCTGAAGGAGAGGGGTTGGGGGTGAGGTTTATACATCGAAGACCAGCCCCTTATTCCAACCGTTGCATACGTGTAGATGAATGTCGTGTTTGTGTAGATAGATATTATTTATTCCTTCAAAAAAGCCTGAACGGCCTCTTGTCGTGCTTCGATGTGTTTCTTAAGTCCTTCAAATTCTTTTTCAAATGCATTTACATCAGTCAATTGCGAATAAGGCTTTTGTTCTAACGCCACCAAAGGTTTTAATAATTGGTAATGTTCATCCAACAAAGCGTGCATTTTCTTGGGCGTGAAAATATACACACTAAACGCCTTTACATAGTTTTTGTATCGTTTGGCATATACCTCATCATCCATCAAAAAGCGAATTAATGGCCAGCGGTCTGTTACCTCTTTTTGGGATAACGACCCACTTTTCCCCATCATCGGAGGCATCATCTGTGGAGGCATCTCTCTGCCACCCGTTGGCATAGCAGGGGCATCGCCTTGTTGCATGGTTGGGTTAAAGGCAGGCATCCCATTCATATCTGGTGGTCCTCCAAAACCACCACCGCCACCTCTGCCAGTTTTCAGGGCTTCGTTATTATCCCAAGGAATCCACGTAAGGTGCCCCAGCGGAGAATTGTACAGGTAAAAATTATGCGCCATCGCTCCATAAGTATCCCAATTGACCGCCACCGCATTGACGGCTAACCATTTCAAAAACTGGTTTACATTGAATACGCCCTCTAAATCGCTTCGCCATTGTGCAGGGCTGTTAGTGCGCGACGACGCATTTAATACCTTAATCAACTGCTTGATGTCGCTCCAGTCGGCAGGAGAACTTTTTTTATTTTTTCTTTCAAAAGCAGTACTATCAAACCTTGCGAAGGTAGATTCTGGCTTATAAATATTGCCCGACTTCTCGCCAAACTGTGTTTTAATCATGGTGTCGTCTACTACTTCCACCATCGTATAAATACCACAATATTTTTCACCCTCACCAAAATTGATATATACCTGATAATAAGCAGTTTGTGGTGAATTGATGCCTGCTTGTTGAAAAATTTCGTTCATTACTTTTTCTCTCATTAACGAATTATCACCCATGGCGGGTGACATAGAGAGTTCTTCAAACCCATAGAAATCACTTCCCTTTTTGATGTATTTCCCGAAGTCCAGTCTGAATGGTAATTTATAAATGCCTTGTCCCCATGACATCATCAAGCTAGAATTCCCTTTCAGTCTGAAACCCACCTGTTGCCAAGTACTATCTTTAAACGTAAGTTTCGCCGAAACGTATGGTGGGTCTTTTTGTACCATCTTCATTAGAGAACCCCATTGCCTATCCTGTCTGTTTGGAGCATTTCTATCAAAGTTAGGCGGAGGCATATTAGGCATTCCTCGTCCGTTTTTCATCGTACCAAATTCAGTATTTAAAATATTTTTCATCTCCGACTGAATATGTTGCCAGTCTTCTTTCTTTAACGTAACCACCAGTTTGTTTACCTTTCGCTGAGGAAATACGATGTCATAATGAGGGTTTTCGTGGCTGGATTGTGCAAGTGTTGAACTAGCTACAGCCGAACAGAGGATAATAAGAATGAATTTACGGATAAGCATGGTTATAGTATTTTATGATTGGGAAAGCAACCTCTTGATGTTTCATTTGTAGTAGAGAAATTACGCTAGAAGCCTTAGCAACATTTACAGTAGGTACAATTCGACTACTTATCCTGCTCTCCTTTCTATTAGCGGGTGACTTAAGTCACCCGCTAATAGAAATAGGTTTTAACCGCTACATCTTCAAAGTAACGCATCAACCAGTTGATGAATAAACGAGTGTAGAATACTAGATTACATGTGTAGATAAAAGCCCAAATTGAAGGCATTTTCAATCAAAATATGCACAATGAATGTATTGATAGACACTTGTAAAGACTTCAAAACTATATCAATAAATAAAAGCGTAACTTGATACCACATTTTAATAAACTTCACGTTGTATTCAGTCTATGAAGTATTTAGAGCGATATTCTTTTTTAATACATATTTTGGGGTGGCTAGTATTTATTTTAGCGCCCTTTTCATTCTTCCCCTTCTCCATAAAGGAAAGCCTAAAGTTTTATCCCTTTCTGGTTTCCAACCTTATCAACAACTTTTTGTTGATAGGACTGTTTTATTTCAACCTACATTGGCTGACACCTAATACCCTCCAAAAAGGCACATGGGGCACATTCATCGGTTTATTGCTAGGGGCATTCCTGATTACGTTTATCATAGATAAGGTAATGTTTGACTTTACCTTTGATGATATGCCACGACCAAGGCATGAAGGCCCACCACCATTACATGGCGAGGGACGTCCGCGACCATTTTTCGCAGGACCGCCCATGATGCTCAATTCACCTCATTTTTTGGGGATGTTTGTTTCGTTTATATTGGTGGTGGCGCTCAGTAGTGTGATTGCCCTCTGGAGAGAACGCACCGAAAACAAGGCTATCCAACAGCAAATTATTTATGAAAAAGTAGCCGCAGAATTAGCAGTGTTGAAATTGCAAGTAAGTCCTCATTTTCTGTTTAATACCCTCAATAATATTCGTTGGTTGGCACGACAAAAATCAGAACAAACAGAAGGGTATATCCTCAAGCTTTCAGACTTGCTACGGTACATGATTTACCATGCGAACCATGATAAAGTGGCTTTTTCGCAAGAAATAAAATACCTCAACGACTATATCGACTTGCAACGCATGAGACTGATTGACCCTTCAAAAGTAATATTTGAAGTAGAGAGCGACACCGAAACCCTGATGATAGAGCCCATGTTGTTTATTCCATTTGTAGAAAATGCCTTTAAATATGGCGTACATAGTCAGCAAGATACGCCCATTGAATTTCGTTTATCAATCAAAGACAAAGTATTACACTTTTATAGTAAAAATGATATTTTTACGAGTAACTCGCCCTTGTTGGAAGAAGAATCTGGTATTGGAATCCCGAATGTAAAGAAGCGCTTAGCCTTGCATTATCCCGACAAACACCAGCTTAGTATTAATACTGAATGGGGAAAGTTTGAAGTAAACTTATTGATAAACCTGAGCGCATGAAAATCCGTTGTTTGGCAGTAGACGATGAGCCATTTGCCCTGAATATCTTGGTAGATGACTTACAAAAAATACCCTATCTTGATTTAGTAAAGTCAACGACCAATCCTTTAGAGGTGTTTGAAATCTTGAAAAAGGAAACGATAGACTTGCTTTTTATTGATATTCAGATGCCTAGTCTGACGGGCATACAATTGCTAAAAAGCCTTTCAGAATCGCCTATGGTGATTTTTACGACGGCCTTTGAGCAATATGCCCTACAAAGCTATGACCTGAATGTGGTAGATTATTTATTAAAGCCCATTGCCTTTGAGCGCCTGCTGAAAGCTACCAACAAAGCCAACGAATTATTTATTTTAAGGCAACTATCTAAAACTGTTCCCTTGCCAGTAAGTGAAGAAAATGAGCCTGATTGTTGTTTTGTCTATTCGGAATACAAGGAAATTAAAATCATGTATGACGAAATTCTATACATAGAAGGACTGAAAGACTATGTAAAGATTTATACTGTAAAATCCCCGCAGAAGCCTATCCTGACGCGATTAAATCTAAAGGCAATGGAGGTGAAATTATCAGAAAAGGTGTTTTGCCGAATACACAATTCCTATATCGTCAATTTAAAAAAGATAGACAGTTTTCAGAAAACCAAAATCAATATCGGGCCTATAGAAATCCCAATTGGCAGTCGTTTTTTTGATTTTTTTGAAGAGAGGTATCGGGGGAAAAGGTGATGAGTAAAAGTAGGGCTGAATTGCATTCAGCCGTTTCCGATATAGACTGAATGCAATTCAGCCCTACTTTTTACTATGTCGAGTTCGGAAGGCCAGCCACAGAGGTAAAAATATTAAAATTATGGCATTAGAAAGAATAATATTTATGATTACCCGATTAGTGGAATTTTGGGAGAAACAAAATATTTCAATACAACCAAAAACAAAAAAAGAAATTGATAAAATTCAAAAAAATAATTTCTTGAATTTACCAAATGATTTCATTGAATTTTATTTAAAGGTAAATGGCATGGAAATGCTTTATCCTAATGAAATGGATGAAGAATGTTTTTTGTTCTACCCCGTGGAAGCAATTATCTCAGTAAGTAATGAATTTGAAAACTCTCACTTAATGAATAAAGAGAACATATTTTTATTTGCTGAGTATATGCATAGAAGTTGGTGGTATGGGATTGAAGTAACTAGTAAAGAGGATTATGTAATTGGTATTCTTCCGCATGAAGATTCGTTTAAACCAATTACTAACTCTCTTGCTGAATTTATAGAGTTATATATTGAAGACTCATCAAAACTTTATGATTATTTATAGTTGTCATTACTTCCGTGGCTAGTCTTCCGACCATCGTTGTTCGGAAGAAAAAGTTGTTTATTTATTGGATGTAAGTTGAAGAAATTTTGGCACTGTTACCCAATGAATACATACAAGAATTAGCTTCGACGACCCATGTTGATTATTATGCCAAAAAACTCAAGGGGAAAATAATCTTCAAGTTTTTGATAGAGGAATTTCGGTTAGAAAGACTTATCACATTGATTGCTAGTATATTACTGATAGTTTATAAGAAAACTAACCAACTTAAAGGATATAAAATTATGAAACAAAAGTTTCTTGAGGAACTTAAATGGGAAACTATTACAGACATCATTATTTATTGTGGCGGTAACCCCAATAAAATTGAGGAAATAAAACCAAGGAACAAAACATGAGTTTTCCGAACACCAATGGTCTCCTGACCAGTCCACATTGCTTTTTAGCTATCTCACCAGTATATAAATTTACATTTTGTATCAATAATAATATAATTACTACGAATGTGGACTGGTCGGGAGACCAGCCACGGGGAAAAAAGGGAGACCAGCCATGGGGTAAAAAACCGAAGTCTGAAAGCCGACGACCGATAGCCCAATCCTAAAATTCCAAAGTCAACTGTTTCCCCACCATCTCATCAGCCGACTCTAGGTTTGATAAAGAAATACCCAATAGTCTTACACCCTTTGGAACGGGATATAATTGTTCTAATAATTCAAAGGCTATTTTTTCAAAAAAGGCACTGTCAAAAATAGGAGAGAGCGTCGTTCTGCTCCGTGTGATAATCTGAAAATCATTGTATTTTACCTTTAAGTTTACTGTTCTGCCATAGATATGAGTACGGTCGCAGTATTTCCAAACGTCGTCGATAATAGGTTTTAATCCCGCTTCTAATTCTACACTGGTTTCTAAATCTCGCCAAAAGGTATTTTCAGAGCCTACCGATTTCCTGATTCTTTCGGGATTCACGGGGCGGTTGTCTATCGCACGAGCGATGTTATAATAATATTTCCCTGCCTTGCCGAAGTTTTTGGTCAGAAAAGCTTCGTCGTATTGGCGTAAATCCAGACCCGTAAAAATATTCATTTTGTTCATTTTATCGGCCGTTACCCTGCCTATGCCATGAAAACGATATACTTCTAATTGCTCTACAAATTTTTCACCTTGGTTAGGTTTTATCACAAAGAGTCCATCAGGCTTTTTGTAGTCGGATGCTAATTTGGCTAAGAATTTATTGTATGATACCCCTGCGGAGGCCGTTAGTTGTGTTTTCTCTTTGATTTTTGCCCTAATTTCTTTGGCTATTTCTGTGGCGGATGCCATGCCTTTTAGATTTTCGGTAACATCTAAATAAGCTTCGTCTAGCGACAGGGGCTCTATCAGATGAGTATATTCCGCAAAAATCTCTCTGATTTGCTTGGAAACAGTCTTATAGCTTTCAAAACGGGGTTTGACAAAAATCAAATTCGGACATTTTCGCGCTGCCATCATCGACGACATCGCCGAACGAACGCCAAACTTACGAGCTTCATAACTGGCTGCTGCCACCACGCCACGCTCACGCGAGCCACCCACTGCGACGGGTTTTCCACGCAAAGCAGGGTTGTCTCTTTGCTCTACAGAAGCATAGAAGGCATCCATATCAATATGAATTATTTTTCGTATGTTTGTTTCGGGCATTTTTAGGCTTTCGGCTGTAAGCAATAAGCTATGAGCTTTCAGCTTTCGGATTTCAGTCGTCAGCTTTCACAAACCATTTACTGACAATAGAAAGCCGATATCTCATGACTGTTAGCTTATATCAATCACTAACTCACTCATTCACAATTCACTCATTAAAAAAAAATCACTCATTCACTCATTAAAAAAATGTCTCTCGACCAATTACTTAAACAAGATTTCAGTCCTGAATTCCAATTCCAAGCCTCAAGAAGTGGCGGAGCTGGTGGACAGAATGTTAATAAGGTTTCTACCAAGATAGAACTCCGATTCAATATAATCAATTCCGTTTTATTAGACGAAATTCAGAAAAATACGCTTCAAGAAAAACTTAAAAACCAAATTAATTCTGAGGGTGAACTCATCATTGTTTCGCAAGAAGAACGTACTCAACTTCGAAACAAACATTTGGCGATTAAAAAGTTTATGGATTTACTAAAAAAGGCTTTGTTCGTACCAAAAAAACGCAAAGCCAGTCAACCAACTTTGGCTTCTAAAATGGATAGACTCAAAACCAAAAAAATCGCTTCCATCAAAAAAGTGAATAGAAGAGGGATTTCTTTTGAAGAATAGTTTTTTGTTTGTGGACTTTAGGATTATTAGACTTTAGGACTTTAAGATACTAGACGCAAGATTCAAGATATAAGATTTTTTATTTAAGGACTTTAACGTTATAGATTTTAAGATGTGACACCGAAGGCAATTAGCCGAAATCTGACATCCGATAGCTTAAAGCTTATAGCCTAATGCTTACAGCTTTAAAGATAAATCCCTATTTTTGCACCTTAAAACAAACACAAATGCTTACTCCAAAATCACAAGGATACTTTTTCCCTGCCGAATGGCATCCACACGTAGCAACTTGGCTTACTTTTCCGCACAACGACCACTCTTGGCAAGGTGACAAACTAGCCAAAATGTACCCACAATATTTTAATTTTATCAAGGCGATTGCTAAAGGTGAAAAGGTTTGCTTGAATGTAAATGACGAAACCCTTAAATCGTTCATTTTGAATGAATTACCGAAATACGATATTGAACTTTCGCAGATAGAAATATTAGTAAACCCCACCAACGATGCTTGGTGCAGAGACCACGGTCCTGCGTTTTTGATTAATCCAGAAACCAAACAACGCATGATTGTGAACTGGGGATACAACGCTTGGGGCGGGAAATATCCTCCTTTTGATGATGATAACAATTTGCCTACCAAAATTGCCGAATACCGTGGCTTAAATAGCGTAACCCCCGGCATTATTATGGAAGGCGGGTCGGTAGAATTTAATGGAGCGGGCACAGTACTGACCAGTCGCTCATGTTTGTTGAACCCTAATAGAAATCCACATCTGAACCAAGCCCAAATAGAGCAATATTTATGTGATTTCTACGGACAAGAACAGGTGCTATGGGTAAACGATGGTATAGTAGGGGATGATACCGACGGTCATGTGGATGATACCGTTCGTTTTGTCAATGCCGATACCGTAGTAGCAGCTATTGAATACGACAAAAACGATGATAACTACGAAGTATTGAACGATAATTTACAGCTATTAAAACAGATGCGTTTGGTAAATGGCAAGCAACTGAATGTTGTAGAATTACCAATGCCCTCAGCAGTAGTGATTGATGAGTTTAGAACACCGGGCTCGTATGCCAACTTCTTGATAACCAATGCTGGCGTAATCGTTCCGACATATCAATGTAAAAATGATGATGTAGCGTTAGATATCCTCTCAGGGCTTTTTACAGACCGCCCAGTAATTGGCTTAGATGCTACTGACATTATTTGGGGACAAGGCAGTTTCCACTGTTTATCTCAGCAAGAACCAGCGGTTTAAACATTGGTAGGGACGAATTGCATTCGTCCTTTTCGTCGTCCTATTATTCGTTCGCCAAAAGGTCGTATGCAATACGACCCTACATTTTTGTTCTCGTGGATAATTCCCAGACCTGTCATGGCATAAACATTGTTTTACATAAATACATACACAATACATATTTACCACACAAATACTCTGCACGAGTTTACTATAAAATTTAAACCATGAAAAAAACACTATTACTCTTTACGCTTATTGCTGGTTTTGCACAATTATTAAAAGCACAAACAACACCTCCTACACAAGGCTTTATTAATGTCCCTGCACCATCATATTCTTTTGCACTTTTCAGCCCTATTGATGCTGCAACTACTTCTTTGGGATATGGCGGAATGGCACTCTTTAAGGATGAAACCGCTACTTTCTTAAATCCTGCTATGTTGGTACATTCCACCAATAGGAGTGGACTATTTATTGGATATTCACCTTGGCTTAGAAAATTGGTGGGTGATATGTTTATTTGGCAAGGAGGAGGATATTATCAAATCGATAAAAAGAGTGTGTTATCAAGTAATATCACCTATTTTAGAAGTGGTACTTTTCAACCTACTAATGCTGTAGGACAACTCCTTGAAGAGATTAATGCAAACAACTGGGCTGTAGGACTGAATTATTCCAGACGCTTTTCAGACAAAGTATCCATGGCTGTGGGGATGAAATACTTATCTGAACACACAATGGATGTTGGAGCTAATACGAATATGGCTTCTTCTAATACTAATCTTGTCCTTGATATCAGTATGGCTCACGTTGATCCTGATGTTTTCAAAAAACTCACTTTCAATTATGGCGTTAGTATTAATAATATTGGCGGAAAAGTTAAGGATGTTTTTACCTCACAAGAGAGTTTTTTACCCACCAATCTAAAAATAGGTATAGCGCCTACCTATAGGCTTGATGCCAAAAATAAGCTGTCGTTTACGGTAGATGCCAATAAATTACTGATACCAACATGGAATAGTAAGCATTATAAAGATTCAGCTTTAGCTGGAATCGTAGCTTCATTTTCTGATGCCCCAGGTGGACTAAGTGAAGAACTAAGAGAAATAGTATGGTCGTTGGGAATGCAGTATAGCTATAATGATTTTTTATTTCTAAGAGCAGGTAGATTTATAGAAGCCCAAGACAAGGGTAATCGTAATTTTACAACATTGGGGACAGGGGTTTTAATTAAGAAATTGGTAAATCTGGATGTTGCTTATTCAATTGACAATAATAACAGTATAATTGGCAACACATTAATACTTTCAGTAGGATTTAATTTTTCTAGGATTGAATAAGAGTTATTATAAAGCGGAATATTGATAATATACTTTGCACCCATCTGGTAGGGACGAATTGCATTCGTCCTTTTCGTCGTCCTATTATTTGTTTACCAAAAGGTCGTATGCAATACGACCCTTAGCAAACGAACAATAGGACGAATGCTATTCGTCCCTACCTGTACAGTGCCTTGCGGTTGCCCTTGGTGGGCGAAATAATTGGCTTTGGGAATGAATTTTACCTCCTGTTTTGGCATAGTGTTCTACCATTACGACTTCCGTAAGGAATGTTGCCTAGCAAAAATACAAAGCAATTTATAAGTTTGTCCAACCAAAATATGTAAGGTTATTTCTGATAAAAAACACACGATGTTATCATCAAGTATAATTCTTTTATACTTTCTTGAAGTAAACATTTATTTTTTATGGAATTTGCAATTCCATAAAAATCAAATACCTTGCTAAAGATTTGCCATATTGCCCGACGATAAAATATGGCTCTGTTATAGTTTCCACAAACTAGCATCAGAAATTATAATTTTCAATAAACTTTCAAGTAATCAATACCAATTAAGCACCGTTTTTACTTATCATAAACAACTGATAACTAGAAATTTGAAATGCCACCCCGCAGGCGAACCATTCACTCTTTACTAATTACTACTTATGAAATACTTATTTGTAATATTCGCAACGATTGTTTTTACATTTTCATCGAACAAAATTTTTGCCCAACTACCAGTAAAGCCCCTTGCATCACAAGAAGAGCTTCTGAAAAGTAGCAACGAAACACTAGCGAAAAACAAGAAACTTGTTTACGATATGTGGCGAGAATTTTTAGAAGGTGGACACCTTGAAGTGGCTGAGAAATACTTCGATGAAAATTATATGCAACACAATCCGAATGCAGCTACGGGCAGAAAAGCAATGGTTGATTTCTTTGCAAAATTTACAAAACCACAGCCAATATCAGATAACATCAAAGCATCAGTGGTTGCCATTGTTGCCGAGGGCGACCTAGTGATGATAAGTTTTGTAAGAGAACTGCCCGATCCTAACGATAAATCTAAAAAATACACCACCACATGGTTTGACTTATTTAGAATCGAAAACGGGAAAATTGCCGAACATTGGGATTCTGCTGAAAAAATGAAAATGAACTAGCTATAAAGTCATGAAACGAGTAATTTTCATGAGTATTGCTAGATAGCCGTTTTCAACTAAGTCCTACATCTAAAGACCTTGTCAAAGCTAAGCCCTAAATAATTGTGTATAGTTAATGGATTTTTTTGCAATTCCATAAGAGATTAATTAGTTAATAAGAATCTCATTTCTCCGTTAGTTACTTGTGCATAAATTTTGATGCGAAAGCACATTATTTTGAAAGTGTAGGTCAATATACGATAGCTGAATACAGAGGAAAAATTGATTAAGTCTTTGGAAATGTATAAGGTAATTCTCACAATTCCAGATAATCAGTAGGGACGAATTGCATTCGTCCTTTTCGTCGTCCGATTCATCCTATTATTGTACGTCGAAAGGTCGTATGCCATACGACCCTACTGATATATCCCCGAATTAAGTCCCTCCAAGATAAAATAACCCTCAAGCTTTAACTTTATTACTCCTTATATTCAACCCACTTTACTTCAATGAGGTCAAACTTCTTAGTATTGGGATTAAATTCATAATTTAAGGTATTCCCTTTTAAGTAATCTTTGCATTCATTTTCTTTTAGGTAACAAATATTACTTATTTCTACCTTTGTTGTATCTTGTAAGTAATATTCAAACACAAAACCTTTTTCATTCACAAACTCAATACAATTTGAATCATTTTTGTCATTTAATATTTCCGAAAAAACATCCCCAAATAAGTCTTCAACCTTAATGGCTTTGAGTTTTCCACTCTTGTATTCAAAAGCTATTATGTTGTCTCTCCCATCATAATCATTCACGATAACAATATAATTGTGTGGTACTATTTTATAAATCGACAACGTCCAAAAATAACCACCATACATAAACAAACCAAGGTTATTAGGCGCATTAAACCATAAATCCTTATCCCTATAGGGATAAAGAAAAAAATTATTCTGCTTAATGAATTCCTCCAATTCCCTTCTTTCATTAGGGTCCCACACCCAACCAATGATTGTACTAGTAGGCAAAAGGGTTAAGATATGCAGTAAATACATATGTGTTGAATAGTCAACATTTATAGTCTTTAGTTGTTTGCTTTCTGTATTTAAAATTTCCTGAGTACTTTGCACTTCCGAGGTATCTTTTTTAATTAGTGTTTTTTGTTCTTTCTTTTTATCTACCCAAAGATTATCCATCCTAAGAATCCGTGAGAAAATTATAAAAATAGCATAAATTGCATTTTTCATACAGTCATTATTTATTTTATAGTATATCTCAATCCGTTTAGTTAAACAAATTAAGAAAAATAACCATAAATCAACTATGGAAAATGGTAATAATTCACAAGAAAGTAATCCACTCTATTTTTTGACATGTGTTACCCTTTAGGGGTGAAATAGCAGTATATGAAATGAAAACTCGTCTTATATATACCCAAGCTGTTCCAATTAAATAATACAATGAAAATATTAATAAACGACTTATTAAAACTAATTGAAGTTGCAAGAATACTTGGTTTAAAGGAGAATGATTTGAGAAATGCTAAAGATTATTTACTACATAATGAGTTCGGTTTGTGCTTTGAGACAATAATAACACAAATGTATGAGGACGATATTAAAATAGATAATGAGATTTATAAATCAATTTCCAAGATTGGAGAAAGTATAAATTTGGTTCAAGATAGTTATTGTTTTATGAAAGAATTGATAAGGGAAAATATTCCTAAGTCTGTATAAGATGAAGTGATAAAACTATTCCTCCACTACTTTAATTTAAGTGCTAAACAAAACTCAAGATTAGGACGACATTAGCGGTAATCCTTGCAGTTACCGTCTCATATCTTTATTGTAAAGCATAAAAAAAAGTAGGGACGAATTGCATTCGTCCTTTTCGTCGTCCAATTCGTACTATCATTCGTTCGCCAAAAGGTCGTATGCAATACGACCCTACTGATTTAAACTAATTATAATAGCTATGTCAAGGAAAATAAACCAATCCATCATATTCTTACTTTTATTAGTCCCTGCTCTGGCGACAGCCCAAAAAAAAGAATCGGTACTTTGGAAAATAACAGGTAACAACCTCCCGTCGACATCCTATCTATTTGGTACTTTCCATACCGTAAGTTTTCAATTGATAGACAGCTTTCCTCAGCTAAAAAACATCATTAACAATTGTAAATATGGCATATTTGAAAAAGCTGAAAACGCCATTGGCAATGTTGAATATGCAGATATTAAAACCCCAGCTTTGGATGCTATTTTTACAGCCCAAGAATACGCCTTAGTAGATAGTTTTTTTACAAAATCACCCTTTGGAAGTATCAAACCGCATAATAATGATGCATCATTAATGGCGATGTTACAGGCTGTTGTAATGTTGAATGAAGAAGAAACCAAAAATCAGGCGATGTTTTTCGATGAATATATTCATACGTATATGGAAGATAGCCTGAAGAGAAATACATTCGGTTTGGATGAACCTGTAGAAATGGCAGAGTCAGCCCAAAAGTATGATTATAAAACAGCAGCAAAAACTTTAGTATATTTAATTGAGAGCAAAGTGAATGTTAATCGTCTGATAAACATTAAAACGTTGGATGAAGCCCTCTACAAAAAATCTATGCAGGCAGATATGGCGCTAAATGAAGAACCAAAAGAAGAATGGATTAAGGAGGGTACGATAAAAAGAAATCAAATTTGGCTTCCTAAGATTATCAGTAAAACCAAAGAAGGCTCTTGCTTCATTGCCGTAGGACTTGGGCATTTACAATACAAAACTGGGCTAATAGCGTTACTACGTGGTAAAGGGTATAAGGTAGAACCAATAAGACTTAATAAAATCAAATAAGTATAATAGCCTTTTTACTGTTTTACACAGGTAGCAGACTAGTATCAGCAAATCGAAGACTGCTGATGATTTATAATGTTCCAAACTCCGAAGCACCAAGCTATTCCGTAGGGACGAATTGTATTCGTCCACCATGCAAGTCCAATATTGTCAATAAACAATGGAATAATTTCATT
This sequence comes from Arcicella sp. GW821-FHT09D11, assembly GCF_059416265.1. Taxonomy (NCBI): domain Bacteria; kingdom Pseudomonadati; phylum Bacteroidota; class Cytophagia; order Cytophagales; family Flectobacillaceae; genus Arcicella; species Arcicella sp. GW821-FHT09D11. The sequence goes on from NZ_JBWKOV010000004.1 coordinate 40,391, forward strand.
AAACCAATAATCTCTACACCCAATAAAAATCCCACAAAATAATCATAACTTTAGCCATGCAAAACGAATTATATATGCTTTAAAATATAATTGTTTTTGATAACTAACTGATTATTATTCAATGTATTACTAACTATATCTTTGATATAGGTAGGTGCGATTTTAAAATATGCTACTAGACGATATTACACTCCAAACATTACTATTGCTCTGTTGTTTTGCTTTTTTGGCAGGTTTTATTGATGCCATCGTTGGTGGAGGAGGGCTAATTCAACTCCCAGCCCTATTGATTTTTCTTCCTCATTATGCCATTCCTACCATTATGGGGACGCATAAATTAGCCTCTGTGTCGGGCACGTTGGTGTCGGCCTCGCAATATGTACGAAAGGTAAAAATAGATTGGAAGGTAATTGTACCAGCGATAATAGTCACCAGTTTATTTGCTTTGATGGGAGCTAGGCTGGTTACCTCCTTAGATAAAAACCTACTCAAACCCATTATTCTGGCACTGTTGGTACTTGTATTGATTTATACGTTCCTTAAAAAAGATTTGGGCACCGACCATACCCCTAAATATGATGGTAAAAAGTTTTTGATAGGGGCATTACTCACAGGAGCTATCCTTGGTTTTTATGATGGTTTTTTTGGACCAGGAATGGGTAGTTTCTTAATTTTTGCCTTTGTCTCTATTTTTGGATTAGATTTCCTCCATGCTTCCGCCTATGCTAAAATACTGAATTGTGCTTCCAATATTCCTGCGATTATCTTCTTTATGTCGTCGGGCGATGTACTTTTTCAAGTAGCTATTCCACTGGGTATTGCCAATATTGCAGGCTCGATAATAGGGACAAGATTAGCATTATTAAAGGGTAGTTCCTTTGTAAGAATCTTCTTTTTGATTGTAGTAACGGCCGTTATTGCCAGATTTGGCTATGACATTTGGAAGACAGCCTAAAGGAATTTATATTACTTATATTCTTCATATTACGGTAAATACTGTGCCATCCAGACGGTAGCATTACCACAATTTGGGTCGTTAATAACATGTTTCAATACTTTAAAATGATGCTCGTTCAGGAGTCTTTCATATTCTTTTGAATCTAAGGAAGCATGAAATAGGTTTTCGCCACCATTCATTCCCCAAGCTTCACCGTTTTCGTTACCAGAAGTAAACATTAAAATACCATTAGTGTTTAGGTGTTTTTCAAAAAGGGCAAACATCAATGGCTGGTCAGAAGCTGGGAGATGAAAGAAGCTGTGCCACGCAATGATGGCATCGAATTGCTTATCTATATCTAACAAACGCATATCTTGTAAAATAAATGTTGTTGACGGGAAATTAGCCTTAGCAATATCGAGTATTTTGCTACTGGCATCTACGCCAACAACATGTAGGTTTTTACTAATAAGATATTCCAGAATGGGCTTTCCTGTTCCACAGCCTAGATCTAAAACCGTGCCTTCCACAGGCAAATGCTGTATTAAATCGTCTAGGCAATGTTTTTCTATTAAACTATCGCCTTTATTTTCAGCAAACCATGTAGCTATTTTGTTGTAAACCTCATAAACGTTCTTTCTTTCCCCTTGTTCCATAGATATGTATTGAGTGATTTAATGCATCAATCGTAGCACGAGTTTTCAACTCGTACATTATTCCACGAGTTGAAAACTCGTGCTACTGACACTGCCCGCTATTCCAATTCTTATACTTCGTCAAGCGAGGAAATTTAGCAAAATGCTAGTGAGTAGGTATTTTATCAATTAGTGATAAACCATGTACTGAAAGTGTTTCTTCAAAATATTTTGTTACAATATTGGTATCAATTAATTATCTCTTTCCCATTCATTTCGGAGATTTTCAAAGTGATTTTTAATATCTTCTTTATCTTTTGAGTCGATATTTTTCCAAGCTCCTCGCAAAGTACCTTTACTAGGAGCACTAGAAACCATTACCTGAGTCTCTTCTAGTTGCTCTAAAACTTCCTCTTCCATAAACATCACAAATACCTTTACTTTATGGGTAAGAGCTGGTTTTTCTTTTAGAATTATCTGACCATTATCATAAATACCTTCTATGGCTGTAAGCATATTATTGTTGTTTTATCATAAATCAAATATACAGATTATGTTGATAACTCGCTCTCACAAAGTCTCTGACTTCGTGAAGCAGTAAGAGTAGGCTATTACCAAAACTTTGTTTATTCTTCATAGTTCTTCTTCCTGTATAAATTTAAAGGACAAAACAACCCACAATATCATTATTATTAAAAAGGGAACATATAACCTCCAAATAAGCCAGAAACTTCCTAACCTTAAATTAATTCCTGCTATTAAATTAAGTATTAAACTGAAAATTATTACTCCTTTGAAAATGCGTCTTAATTGATAAAATAAAGAAATAAGAATACTTATTCTAATAAAAAGTAGGGTATATAAAAAAGTGATTTGATACCACGGACTTTGTGTATGTACATAATAAATATTACTCCAATCTACTGAAGCATAAAGATCCATTTCATGGAATATTCCAATAGGGGTGTTATATTGTAAAAAAAATGAAAATGATATAGCTATAATACCTATTAATTTATAAAAGCTTTTTTTTGCCATTGTAATAGTTAATAAAGTTTATCCCATGTCTTAACTTTGAATAATCGCTATTCCAAACTGTTCTAAATTAATATACTTCAACAAGGAGAGGTATAGATTAATGTAGGGCTGAATTGCATTCAGCCGTTTCCGATAAAGGCTGAATGCAATTCAGCCCTACATTTAAGTAATTTAAATTAAACTACAGGGAATTTTACAGGTTTACCCTAAGACAAAGTTTCTAATTGACGAAAGATAGGAATGAGTGATTCCCCTTTTTCAGACAAGGTATATTCTACATGCAAAGGCTTTAGCTTTACAACGATTTTATCTAATAATCCCTGTTCTTCTAGCTCTTTCAGGGCAACTGCTATCGACTGCTTGTTCGAACCTTCTATTTGACGGAGTAGTGAATTGAAACGGACAGGTCCTTCGAGCACTTGGCGGAATATTTGTGGCTTCCATTTGCCAGTTAGTATTTTTAAAAGTCCTTCGGCAGGGCAATTATTCTCGGGCTCCATGTTTAATCTTTTTAGTAGTCAGCTTTTTCTGACTAATTGATTGGTGTTTATATTGTGTTCAACTTTACAACGAAATTACAACTTTAAAAGATACAGAACGCTTTAAAAAGGTAAAAGACAACAAAAAGCAATCTGAGTGCAATTTCCATAACAACATTTTAGTAACAACAAACTATTGACCTAAAAAATGATTAAAAACAATAATCCACTTTTGTGTGACATAGAAAAAGGGATGTGTGAAATGCCTATCACATACACAACCGACGAACATCAAGATATTACCTCTAAACCTAAAAAACCTGTTAAGATAATCTATTTCACTGATCCTATTTGTTCTTCGTGCTGGGGTATCGAGCCTCAGTTACGAAAACTTAAACTCGAATACGAAACAGTTGTTGAGATTGAGTACCGTATGGGTGGACTGCTACCCAATTGGAATTATTTTAACAGTGGAGGCATCGCAAAGCCCTCTGATGTGGCACACCACTGGGACGAAGTAAGCGAGTATTATGATATGCCTATCGACGGGGATGTTTGGCTAGAAGACCCGTTACATTCATCTTTTCCACCTTCAATAGCTTTCAAAGCCGCTCAGCTACAGGATGAAGCAAAGGCTGTGTTGTTCATGAGGAGGATAAGAGAAATGGTTTTTCTAGAAAAGAAGAATATTACTAACTGGGCACACCTTAGCTTGGCTGCCAACGAAATAGGTTTGGATAGTCAATTATTAAAACATGATTATGAAAACCAAGCCAAAGAGTTGTTTCAGGAAGATTTGGCGTTGGCTCAAAAACTAGGCGTGCGAGGCTTCCCGACGTTGTTTTTCTCGGATGACTCTCACCTAAAAACACAAACAGTATATGGTTTCAGACCTTATCAAGCTTTTGAAAATGCCATACTAAAGACATTCCCCAAAGCCACAAAATATGAATATGATACTAGCTGGGAGTATTTATTTAACAAGTATCCACGTTTAACAACCCGAGAATTTGCAGAATTAAGTGGTAATACGAAGTCAGACAGCGAAATGTTATTACAACAGCTAACGACACAAGGCAAACTCAGTAGAACAGACATCAAAAACGGGACAATCTGGACTATCAATAAAGACCAAACCCCAACGACATAACCTAATTATGAAAAGATTGAAATAGTTGTACCCTTCATATGTGCTTCAGACCTTCATTGGTTTGAAGCACTTTTGCTTTACAAATGTAGTACGAGTTTTCAACTCGTAAGTGAATGATGCACGAGTTGAAAACTCGTGTTACAGTTAAGCATAGCATCTTTCTTCCCCTAATCCTCGGTTGTTTAAAGAGTAACGACGCTCTTTTTACTTTAGTAAACTAATGACCAAAGTGATGCAAGTACCCTACCAATCTACATAAAAACAAACTCGCTATTTTACCTTCACAAACCAATATCAAAAGCTTCTTTTTTGTCGATGAGCCAATTAATTTCTTTATTCGGCTCATTTTTTTGCTATATTTGAGCCGAATACACATTTTAATCGGCTCATTATGTATAATTGGCAATTTGAAAGCTGGCCCAAGTTTGAATACGATATTCATCTTTACGATGAAGTAGATAAGCAATTTCATTCACTTGCAGGACAAAATAGAGGTGTAGTTCAGTTATTAGCTCAAGAAGAAAAGGATGCTTCGATACTTACTTTATTGGTAAAAGAAGCAATTAAAACCTCTGCCATTGAGGGGGAGTTAATCAGTCGAGAAGATGTAATGTCTTCGATAAAAATTAACTTGGGCTATAATACCAATATCCAATCGGTTAAAGATAAACGGTCTATAGGCATTGCTCGTGCCATTGTTACTTCCAGAGAACATTTTGAGAAACCTTTAGATGAAACAATGCTATTTGAATGGCATCAAGCCATTATGTTTGGTAATACCAGCATCAATGCAGGCGTATGGCGTAGCCACGAAGAACCAATGCAAATTGTTTCGGGAGCAATTGGTAAAGAAATAGTTCATTTTCAAGCACCGCCTTCTAAAGATGTTCCCAGTGAAATGAAACGTTTTATAGAATGGTTTAATGAAACAAATCCAACAGGAGAAACGCCAATGAACAATGCTATTGTTCGTGCGGGTTTAGCACATTTGTATTTTGAAAGTATTCATCCTTTTGAAGATGGTAATGGCCGTATCGGAAGAATTATTGCTGAAAAAGCCTTGTCACAACACCTACAAAGTCCTATATTGCTCAGTCTTTCTACAACCATTTCAACAGATAAGACAAGTTATTACGAGCAATTAAAAAATGCTCAGCGAGGAAATGATGTAAACAATTGGATTGCGTATTTTGGTGAAGTTGTATTGGATGCACAGAAAGATTTCTTTAACACAGTACATTTTACAATAAAAAAAACCAGATTTTTAGATAAAATAAAGCCCCTCGTGGATGTAAAACAACACAAAGTAATCTATAAAATGCTGCAAGATGAAGCATTTGAGGGCGGTATGAATGCCCGAAAATATCAATCCATCACTAAAACCTCAAAGGCAACCGCTACCAGAGATTTAGCAGATTTGGTACAAAAAAACATATTGATTCAAACAGGTGGCGGACGAAGTACGAGCTACTATATTATTTTGGAGTGAGGATATACTAATCCAGCCCAGTTTGGCGTAGTGTTGGTTATATACAATAAAGAAATAAATGAAATCTATAAAATTAATTTTCGTATTGAATATTCTCTTTTTTTTGCTGGAAATGCACAAAAAAAACTTTCTACCTGTGAGGATGTGAGTCTTAAAGGCTACATTATCAATCAATACAAAGAAAGTGAAATAATAGCGTCAAAAAATACATCAATTCATATGATTGACTTCTACTATAGGCGTTATTTTATTCCAATACAGAATAGTTTAATAAATGACAAAACCTTTGATTCTTTAAATGTAATAAATTATAAAGAAGGATTGTATTTTTTCCCTAATGCAAATACGGATGAATTCATTAGTAAATACTGTGGTAATTTAAAAAAAGAATCCAATTTTATAAGCGCTAAAAAAGGATTAAATTCCTTCTTTCAGATTGTGAATAGAAAGGATGAGTTTATATATAAATTTGAATACTATGAATGTGAGGCTATTAAAACTTCTATTCCCAACACAGCAATAAATTCTTTTCTACTAAATATTCCTTACAATAAAAATTATGATAATCTTATATGTTTCTTTATTTATAGAGATGTCATAAAAGAAGAAATTAAGGAAATTGCTAATGAGAAATTTTTAAAAGTCAAATAACACCTGCTGGTTCAAGTGTTAATCGAAGCGTCACTTGTAATTAGAAGGCAAACTAATCAATGGAGAATAATCCGTTTTCCAAATATCAAGTTCAAATAATCTTCCTTTTTTATCTACATTCAAAGAAGCTATCACAGTCGTACCATCTTCATCTAAGAATAAATATTCACTAATTTTTCCTCCAAACTGACGTTCTTCGTGTATTATTCCTTCAGGGTATAAGGTAAGGCTTCCCATTCCTCCATCATTCATGGGTGATACTAACAACTTTTCTTCCCAATTATCAGAAATAGTTACAGAGGCTTTTGAAATCAAATGCGTTAAAAGCTTTTCTTCTTTAGGTAAGGCTTTCCTGATATTCATAAAACTGTGTATATGTGTTTATAACAATCAGAGATTGTCATTTATCTGTACCACGAGGTTGAGTCTGTAGTACGAGTTTTCAACTCGTATATTATTTACTTACGAGTTGAAAACTCGTGCTACAGGTACTGTAAATCTACTGCTACGCTTAAATCCAAATCCCTAAAGGTATTGATTAAACATACTTTCTGAAAAGTACCTAGGTCACTAGTTTTGATGATTCTTTCTTTTACCAATCCTTTATCTAATAATTGCTGTCTGCGAGTGCCTTTTAATAGGGGAGTGGCAGGGACGAACCATTCAGTGCCATCATAAAAAGCTAAACAGGCTATTGTACAGTCAGTTATCAAACCATTTTGTACGATGATTACTTCGTCGGCCTGTGGATATTGTTGTAGTAAATCGGCAAAGACCTGTCGGTTAGCGTATTTATGGGAATAGTCTATCGTGGGAACATCTACCACTTGTAAATGCCGAATATCTTTAAAAATATAAGGAGCAAAGGTGATTTCTTGAATATTTGCTTCATATAATACCCTACAACGCACGGTGCCAGTAGTATAATCTTCTGGAACTTGGATGATGTCTTCTAGCTTTACTGCGGTATCTATTTGGAATAATGCCTTGCGAGAAGCATTAAATCGCTGATTATGATAGGCTATATGCTGAAATTTCCCGTCTTTGATTTGTATGGTTTCTAATAATTGCATAGCTTGTAAACATCTGTTCGTCAATCAACCTCAAAGATATGAAACATCTGAATGATTTATTGTTACTTGGTGACCCACGTTTGTACGAAATATCAAAACCTATCACCCACGACGAGCTACCGCTTGTGAAAGAATGGGTGTCCGATTTGCATAATGTGATGGAGGAAATCAGGACAAAATACAATTTTGGTCGGGCTATTGCTGCGCCACAATTGGGTATTATGAAACGCCTGATTTATATGAACATCGATAAACCTGTGGTGTTTATCAACCCTGTTTTTGAGAATGTCAGTGAAGAGATGTTTGAACTTTGGGATGATTGTATGAGTTTTCCGAATCTTTTGGTAAAGGTAAAAAGGCACAGGTCGCTAACGATAAATTATTTAAATGAAAATTGGCAATTGCAGACTTGGCATATGGAGGATGCTCTGTCTGAACTTTTACAACATGAATACGACCATCTGAATGGCATTTTATGTACCATGAGGGCTGTGGATGACAAGGCTTTTAAATGGCGAAGCTGATAATAAGGGTTGAATGTGGAATATTTTACACGTAAGTAGAGTTTTTTGCTCATATTTCCGCATAAAATATTACTTTACCCCTCGCTCCTCGAAGTCTCTGACTTCGTGGCTCAGATAAGTGACAATCTGTGATTGTCAAGCGTTGCACAACATTTCTTCTCAAAGTAATAGCTATGACAGCTAGCATTTTACGTTCAGAGAACGTTTTTATCCATCGTTCGATTTGCCCTTCGGAACAAATCGAACAGCGAGAATAAAATGGTGTTTATCTACATATCTGTAATGAAAGGTGAGCTGTTTGCTATCAATGAGTTAGTCGCTTTTCTATTAGCGGGTGACTTAAGTCACCCGCTAATAGAAAGGATTAGTCCTTAAACATCCGAAATACTCACTCCGCACTCAAAACTCATCACTCTTAAAGTGCTGGATAATCAATAAACCCTTCATCCCCACCAGAATAGAACAAATCAGGATTTGGCGTTGCTAGTTCAGCACCTTGTTTTAAGCGTTCTACCAAATCAGGATTAGCAATAAATGGACGACCAATCGCAATTAAATCTGCTATGCCCGACTCCAAATCAGCCTCTGCACGAGTTACATCATATCCACCTGACAAAATAAGCGTGCCTTTGAATGCCGCACGAATATTATCCACCACAGTTTTAGGAACTGCTGGCGCACCCATTGACGAATGGTCAACCAAGTGAGTGTATACCACGCCAATTTCGTTTAATTTCTCTGCAATGTATTGATAATCAGTGTCGATGGTATCAAAAATAGCTACGTCATTAAAAGCTCCATAAGGAGAAAGACGCACACCCACCTTTTCTTTACCGATAGCCTCCACCGTTTGAGCCGCTATTTCTAATAAAAACTTAGCGCGACCTGCAATGTCACCACCATACTCATCTGTACGAATGTTTGACTTTGTATTGATAAACTGGTCAATCAAATAACCGTTCGCTCCGTGAAGTTCTACGCCATCAAACCCTGCTTCAACAGCATTTTTGGCAGCCTGAACAAACTCTGCAATCGTCAATTTGATACCATCAATCGTTAGTGCCGAAGGCGTCGGTTGTGGTTGCATTCCCTCTGTGTCTGTCCACATTTGCCCAGCCGCCGCTACTGCCGATGGCGCTACGATAGTCGCTCCCTCAGGCAAGTTGGCTGGATGTGCTATCCGACCACAGTGCATCAATTGGATAAATATTTTTCCACCTTTTTCATGCACCGCACTCGTTACTGCTTTCCAGCCTGCTATTTGTTCAGGCGAAAAAATCCCTGGAATACGGGCATAGCCCAAACCATTAGGCGATGGCGAAGTACCCTCGGTAATGATTAACCCTGTTGAGGCACGTTGTGCATAATAAGTAACCACTGACGCTGTAGGAATGTTGCCGATAGCTCTAGAGCGAGTCATGGGTGCCATTACGATATGATTGGCTAATTCAATGTTGCCAAGTTTGGCAGAAGAGAATAATTGATAACTCATAGTTATTTTTTTTAGATTGCTAATACATCGAATCTTTTCGATACGTTAACAAACCAAAAATACCTAAGAAAGTTCCTGAAAAAAGGCTGAAAGTTTTTTAAAATTCTCGCGATTCAGGGAAATTTTATGAAATTTTCCCTCTTTTTTAGATTCCACCAACTCGCTTTCAATCAATAGACCGATATGATGTGAACAGGTAGATTGAGAGAGACCAATCAATTCTTGAACATCACGACAACACATTTCTCCTTTTTTGGATAATTCCAATAGGATTTTTAGCCGATAACTATCAGCTATTGCATTGGTGCTTTTTTCAATAAATTGAGTGGTCTCTTGCATATTTTTAGTTTACTTCAGCCATAAAAATACCTGAAGTAGCATCTTGTTTGAACGATTTCATGATCCAACCGCCACCTACTACGTCGTCGCCTTCATAAAATACTGCCGCTTGCCCCGGAGCAATCCCCGAAACAGCATCATGAAAATGAGCCTTTATTTTGTTGCCTTCTTGCCAAATAGTAGCAGGCGTACCAGCATCTTTGTAGCGTACTTTGGTGATGGTTTCAATCGGATTATCGATAGAGGCATATTTTGATAAGTTCAATTGCCCTACTACCATGCCGTCTCTTTCCAAATCTTTATCACGTCCCAACACTACTTCGTTGGTTTCTTTTCTGATTTCGGTTACGAAGGCTGGATAACCCAAGGCAATGCCCAAGCCTTTGCGTTGACCGATAGTATAAAACGGGTAACCTTCGTGTTTGCCTAATATTTTGCCATCGGTATCCAAAAAGTTACCGCCTTTTACCCTTTCTTCTAGTCCTTCTACTCTTCTTTTGATAAAACCGCGGTAGTCGTTGTCAGGCACAAAACAGATTTCGTAGCTTTCAGATTTATTCACCAAATCCATGAATCCTCTTTCGGTAGCCATTTCTCTGATGCGTGCTTTGGTCAGGTGGCCTAAAGGCAATTTTGTGCGTGCCAGACTTTCTTGCGAAACGCCCCAAAGTACATAGCTTTGGTCTTTCCAAGTATCAGCTCCTTTTGAAATGATGTGTCTGCCGTTTTCTTCACGGATATTAGCATAGTGACCAGTAGCGATAAATTCGCAATCTAATTTATCGGCTCTGCGCAAAAGTGCATCCCATTTGATGTGGGTATTACACATTACGCATGGGTTGGGTGTACGCCCTTCGATGTATTCGCCCGTAAAGTAATCAATGACGGCATCGCCAAATTCATTACGGATATCTAAAATATAATGTGGAAAACCGAGTGATACCGCCACGTTGCGGGCATCGTTGATGGAGTCAAGAGAACAGCAACCTGTTTCTTTTTTGGTTCCGCCCGACGAGGCATAGTCCCAAGTTTTCATCGTCATTCCAACTACTTCGTAGCCTTCTTCATGTAGCATAACTGCTGCTACTGAACTGTCGATACCGCCACTCATGGCGACCAAAATTCTTCCGTGTTTGCTCATTGTACTGCTCAGGTTCAAGGCCTGACGTTTTAAGGGTTTGTTTTTTTAAGTGATTGGTAATTAGTAATTGGTGATTGGAGTATCCGCTTTTAGAGTATGTTTAAATTTCGAAAAGATTTATTACTTAAAGTTTTATCCAATTTGGGCGTCAGCATTTAGTGAAATTCCACTGTTTGAGCGATAGCGAGTCGGTTCGCCGATGCGATTGGAATTTCTTAACTTTCTTTTGCGGTCCACCGCTGCGGTTACTTTTCTTGTGTCAAGACAAGAAAAGTAAGGACTTACGAAAGGAAATATTGCTTTTTGGATATAAACAAAATATAATTTTTAAACATGGTCTTAAATAAAATTCTAATCACTATTTACCAATCACTAATTACTATGTCACAAATTTACAATAATATTCAACATCATTTCTGATTTTTTGGTTCGGATGGGAAATTGTGAGTTAGTGATTGAGTGAGTTGGTGATTAGTTGTACATTTCGCCCTTAATTTTGTCATAGGAATCAAAGGCTGAATAACTGTAATTAAAAACTGACAAAAGTTGTTGAAATTAACAACAAATTGTTAATTTTGTACATAAAATATTGTGTACGAAACATATACTATTATGGAAAATACAACAAAAATTAGAAAGCCAATGCCTGAAGATTTTAAAAAGGCATTAGAAGAAAAAAAAGAGCTTATAAGAAAAGTAAGAGCAGGAGAGCTAGATTATTTAAAAGGGAATGTCATCAAAACGATATAATCCATATCAAATAAATATTTTAGAACAAACTCAGAATGGGTTTGTTTTTTATTTTAAAACAGACCACGAAATAGAGTATATTGCTTCATTCAAAAAAGCGGATTATTATTTCACTGAAGACTGTCATCAACGGTTTAATGTCTATGATTTTACACTTATTAATCAACAAGACTTACAAAAAACAAAAGACTTTAGAATTAAGGATACGATTCATAAGATGATAGACTATTTTATGAAAGAAAATGGTCACGCCATTGTATATATATGCGATGGACTTGATAATAAAGCAGAAGCAAGACATAGGTTATTTCAATGGTGGTACGCATCATTTGCTACTGACGAATATCAAGCACATTTCAGAAAAATTGAGTTTGAAGGGTATGATAATTATGTAGGAATCTTATCATTAAAAGAAGATATGGGATTCGAGAGCTATGTAAATTGGTTAGAAATCGTTGGATAAAAAGCTTAGTACTCATATCAGGCATCCGAAAGCTGATAGCCGAAGTCCGAAAGCCATATAAAAATTATGCTTAAAACAACCGTAAAAGTATCAATGTTAAATAACCTCTCTGACGCACGCTATTGTGCAGGAATGGGAGTAGACCTGTTGGGTTTTTCGATGGATAAACTCGATTTTGAGAAATATAAAGAAATGCGTGGCTGGTTAGCTGGCGTACAAGTAGTGGGCGAAACCGATACTAACGACGTAGCTAAAATCGCCGAATTGGCAGAGGCCTTTCAGCCTGATTATTTACAAGTAAGTGCTTGGGAACACTTAGCTGAGATTCAAAGAATAAACTTGCCTATCATCCTGAAAGTAGATTTTGCTACGGCAAACCTTCCTGCGTTGTTTCAGACAACCAAGGGAATGGTTGAATATTTTTTATTGGAAAGTTCGGATGAGTTTGGCGTAATAGACGATGCCACCCTGAGTCAGATAGACGCATGGTCATTTCAGTACCCAATACTGTTAGGTTTTGGCGTAAAGGAATCAAACATTAATGACCTTTTAGAACAAACCCAACTGAAGGGATTTGCCCTAAAAGGTAACGACGAAATCCGACCAGGATTTGGAGATATCGACGAATTAATGAATATTCTTGAGCTACTTGAAACAGATGGTTAGTTATTCATAGGATATTTGTCATCTCTGTGTGTACTTACTTTGAACGAAAGGTACACTCCCATACCCAATAACATGATTGATAAAATTGCTAGAGCCATAACGGTAGATTTGATGTTAAGTTCAGGTTTATTTTCTTACATTAGATACGTAAAAAAACTATGCCTTAGATTTAGATTTCGAGTAAAAATAGACGAAAACTATTGAAAATCAGCAATTTCCCTTAAAATAGTATCTGTAATTTTATTAAACGGTAGTTCTGGGCTTAACCAATTGATTGTTAAGCCGTTGTTTTCCATCTTCCTAAAGTAGGTCATCTGTCGTTTTGCAAACTGATGGATGGCTACATTTAGCTTCTCGAACATGGTTTGATAGTCTATTTCTCCATTGATATATTGGGTGATAAACTTGTATTCTAGTCCGTAAAAAATCAGTTTTTCGGCAGGGATTCCCTTGGCTAACAGTGTTTGTACTTCTGCTATCATACCGTTGGCTAAACGGTCTGATAGGCGTTTGGTGATGCGTTCGCGTCGGAGTTCTACGCTTGGGTTTAAGCCAAAAATAATGGCTTTGGGAACGTTTTGTGGCTTAATTTTGAAATCAGGGTGGTTTTTCAAGAAAACGTTAATCTCGATAGCCCTGATTAATCTCTTTTTGGTAGAGGTATCCGACTTATCAGAATAGATACTTTTGTGCTCTTCAAAAATGCTAAGTAGCTCTTCTATAGACTTTTCCAGTAATTTTTCTCTGGCGGGCAAGTCTATCGGAATCGCTGTAAATTCATAACCTTTCAGAACAGCCTCTAAATACATACCCGACCCTCCACACAGAATCGGTGTTTTACCTCGCTGAATAATATCGTTGTAAGCTTGCTGAAAATCTTGTTGAAATTGGTAAATATGATAATTTTCACCCGCATCGATAATATCGATAAGGTGATGTGGAATTTTTTTCCCTTGAATCTCAAATTCGTCCAAATCTTTACCCGTACCAATGTCCATCCCTCGATACACCTGCCGAGAATCCGCACTGATGATTTCACCATCAATGATATCAGCGAGTTGTACAGCCAAATGCGTTTTTCCACTAGCAGTTGGGCCGAGTATGACGATTAGTGGGGGCATTAGTTGTGAGTTAGTGATTGAGTGAATTGTGAATTAGTGAATTGTGAATTAGTGATTATGTTTAAAGGGTGTAAGCATTAAGCTATCGGTTGTCGGTATTTTAAGTCCTAACCTTTCCTATTAGCGGGTGACTTAAGTCACCCGCTAATAGGAAAGGTTTTTGAGGATAATAATTTTTACGCAGTCGCTCGTTTCTAACGAGTGACGACTATTATAAGGCTTCCAGCCGAAAAGTATTAATAATAAGATACTTATCTCTAGCGAGGGACTTAAGTCCCTCGCTAGAGATGAGGGCTTCAACGCTTGGTTTTAAAGGCTAAAAACCTCACCCCCAACCCCTCTCCTTCAGAGAGGGGAGCTCTCGCCCCTAGAGTCTGCTCCCCTTCTCTGAAGGAGGAGGGTGACCCGCACAGGGGCTGGGGGATGAGGTTGTTAAACATTGATTTAAACCTATTTCTATCAGCTTCACATCTCCATTTAAACATTTAAAGAGAGCCTAAAACTTATGTATAAACCATAGCTCCTTCAGAGAGGGGAGCTTTAAATTGCCTTTGTTGGTGTTTTCACCAACAAATCAAGCACACTCCAAAGAAACAATAAAATCCAACTATGAAGTTGATAGGTTGCTGACGCTTAGGTTGTTGGTGAAAAACACCAACAAAGGCGAAATTCACAACTCAATCAATCATTCACTAACTCACTCACTCACAACTAATTCACATCAACAACCGCCAAATAGCCGAAAGAAAGATGCCTAGAATAGCGAAAGGAGTGAGGACTTTCCAAGTAAGATACATCAATTGGTCAACACGTAAACGAGGGAAAGTCCAGCGAATCCACATTTGAATAAATACCCCTATATACGATTTAGCAATCAGCCAGAAAAAACCCCAGAGCGCACCAGCCCAAGTATTAGGCTCGCCAGAAGTCCAGTCGGCTAACCTTAAAAAGCCGATATTTGGGAAAGGCGTATTCCAGCTACCCCAAAATAAAATTGCCCCAAGGATACTTACCAGTAACATCATACCGTATTCCGACAAAAACACCAACGCCCAACGCATCCCCGAATATTCTGTATGAAAGCCACCTACCAATTCAGATTCAGCCTCGGGCAAATCAAAAGGAGCACGGTTACATTCCGCCAAAGTAGCAATAAAAAAGATGACATAAATAGGGAAGAAAAACGGAACACGAACGATATTCCATGAAAGAAATCCCCCCACTTTTGAAACATCAATATCCAGAAACTTCAAGCCAAATAAATAGTTGGTTTCTTCGGTATAAATCCCTTGTTGTAAGCTAATTTCTTGTAAATTAAGGCTTTGTGAAATCATCGCTACACAGATTACGGTTAGCCCCAAAGGTACTTCATAAGAAACAATCTGTGCTACAGAGCGCATGGCGCCAAACAAAGAATATTTGTTGTTAGAAGCCCAGCCCGCCATCAGGATACCGATGATGTCGATAGAAATTACCGCTAATAAATAGAACAGCCCAACCTCCGCTTGCGAACCTTGAAGGTATTCGCTAGGGCCCAAAGGCAACACGGCGAAGCCAGCAAAAATAGCCACGAAAATAATACATGGAGCAACCAAGAAGAGTTTTCTATTGGCCAAGGCAGGAACGATGTCCTCTTTTTGAAGTAATTTAACCAAGTCGGCTATTACTTGGAGCAAACCATACTTCCCTACTTCCATAGGACCGAGGCGGTCTTGCATAAAAGCAGAAACTTTACGTTCGGCATATACACCAACTACGACATTGGCTAATACTAAACTCAGACAAATAAGTAAGGCTATATACATTGTTGTAGGAGACTCTTTCGCCAAGTCATTTTTACTGATTTTTACCCTTATCCCTAGCGAGGGACTTAAGTCCCTCGCTAGGGATAAAATTCATTTTCTATTAGCAGGTGACTTAAGTCACCTGCTAATAGAAAGGGTTAGCACTTAATAATCCTGCTTTCAGTAAAAGTATGGCTCGGAAAACGATATTTTTTAAAAAGACTATTCTGCCACAGCTGTTTCTTCTTCCTCTTCTTCAAGTTGGAGCTGCGTTGCTTTTTCTAATGCTTGTTCAAAATCTTCTATCAAATCTTCAACGGCTTCTAGGCCTACTGCTATTCTTACCAAGCCGTCGGTGATACCTACTTCGGCTCTTTGCTCAGGGCTTAGTTTAGAGTGCGTTGTTGAAGCAGGGTGCGTAATGATAGTTCTAGTATCGCCTAAGTTTGGTGAAATAGACGCAATTTTGATATGTTTCGATACCTCGTTTACCATTTCAAAACCACCTTTGATGTCAATCGTCAAGATAGCACCACCCATTCTCATTTGCTTTTTAGCTAATTCAAACTGCGGATGCGAAGTAAGGAATGGATATTTTACAGCATTCAATGCAGGGTTTTTCTCTAATGCTTGCGCCAGTTTGAACGCATTTTCTGAATGTTTCTCTATGCGTAAATGGATGGTTTCTAAGCTTTTAGATAAAATCCAAGCATTGAAAGGCGACATTGACGGTCCTGTGTGGCGTGAGAAGAAACGGATTTCATTAATCAACGACTCTCTACCACATATTACACCACCCAACACACGACCTTGTCCGTCAATATATTTTGTAGCCGAGTGAATTACCAAGTCAGCACCCCAGTCGGCTGGTGTTTGAATCACTGGTGTAGCAAAGCAGTTATCTACAGCCAAAATCAAGTTATGTTTCGCTTTTAGCTGACAAATCGCCTCAAGGTCGATTAAATCCAAGCCCGGGTTTGAAGGACTTTCGCAGAATAAGAATTTAGTATTATCCTGAATAGCAGCCTCCCAAGCGTGAAGGTCGTGTCCATCCACAAAAGTAGTAGTGATACCCCATTTAGGAAGGATTTTACTTAGAATCTGGATACATGAACCAAAAAGGGCTTTTGAAGCCACCACGTGGTCGCCAGATTTTAATAAACCCGCCATAGCAGCAAAGTTGGCAGCCATACCAGTAGCAAAAGCGATACCGTCTTCAGTATTTTCAAGCATACACATTTTTTCTACGAACTCATCTACGTTAGGGTTCATATAGCGAGAATAGATATTGCCTTCCATTTCATCTGCGAAAATGGCACGTCCTTGTTCAGCATCTTCAAACGTAAAGCTTGAAGTAAGATATAGTGGAACAGAGTGCTCACGGTTTTGTGAACGTTCTGCTTGAATTCTGATGGCTTTTGTCTGTTTTTTCATCGTGTCCTCCGTAAAATAATTTCAACATGGAATGATTAGTGGCTTCATTATAATCGTCAGAAGCTAATAATAGCCGTAAAGATAAAACAAAAAAGCTACTAAATCATAGATTTAGTAGGCTAGTTAAGTGTTAGATTAATGATGAATTTTATAAGTAGGTAATTAATTACGTTTATTCTCCCAGTAGGGCTGAATTTCATTCGGCCATTGTAGGTAACGATAGGGGACATCCATTGCGGACATACATCGTGGACATATGCAATATGTCCCTACCTGTAGGGCTGAATTGCATTCAGCCGTTGTAGGTAACGATAGGAGACGTACATCGCGGACATATTGCATTCATCCATTATTAGGTAACTATACGAGATATACATCATGGACATATACTATATCTCATTACGTTATATTGAAAATTTCTATAATTGTCAGTATTTCTGCAATAAAATCATTTTATAGGCTTTAAAATATGTAATTTTTTCAATTTTTTGTTTGAAAATTCCCCACGGATGATATATTTGTGATAAAATAGTATAGCTTATTCAATACTTTATCCAATCTCAGCATTTATAAAATTACCGTCAATTCTTACGTAGCGTAAATCTAAAATAGTAATAATAAAAATCGGAAAAAGTATTAAAATTATGCATGCAACTTACTATATCAAACCTACCGAAATAAATGATAGTTTACTGAAAACTATTAAAGACCTCTTCAAAAATGAAGAGGAACTTACGATAACGATTTCTTCTGAAAAGAAGCCCAAAGAAACAAAGGAACATCAGGACGAAGTCGAGCAAGCTTACCACAAGTCATTCGGGAGTTGGGAAGACGAGGTAAATACGGAATACCTCATCAAAAAAATCTATTCTGTTGGAAAAAGCCGTCCACGTGATATTGACTAGGCGGTATTTATGTACAACACTTCTCAAAAAATTATAACGCTTTATGAATTGCCCGTGGTTCTCACGGGCATTTTTTTTTGTATTGCTCTTCGATTGTTCATGTAGCACGAGTTTTCAACTCGTGTATTATTTTACGAGTTGAAAACTCGTGCTACATGAACAATCGAAGAATGAAAATCTTAGAGATATTGCGAGATTCTCGAAGAATCTCGCAATATTTAACTAATATTGTGTATAATTAATCTTTTGATATGATAGAAAAAGCTCCCATAATTAAACCGTTTGAAGATTCTATGGATTTAATGATATCGTTAGAAATGAATGGTACATTAAAAAATATTCAGGATGATTATTTGTATTGGGATAAAGCCAAGTATAAATCAAAAGAAATTCAGCCTATTGATTTCTGGAAAGCCATAAAATTTGATAGGTACTTAAAAAGCAAAAGGTTGTACTTTGGGGAGTATAAATTTACTTATGTTTTGACAGATTATATCCAACAAGCACTTCATCATTTTGATTTGAATATTGGCGGTACTTTAGGAAGTAACATTGGAATAGCCGAGACCGATAAAAATAAGTATGTGATAAGTTCTATCATGGAGGAAGCCATCTCTAGTAGCCAAATGGAAGGTGCTAACACCACCAGAAAGCAGGCCAAAGAGATGATTCAGAAAGAGTTGAAGCCTAAAAATAAATCAGAACAGATGATTTACAATAATTATGTTACAATGAAACATATTATTGCCCATAAAAATGATGACATAACACCTGAAAGCCTTTTGTATATCCATCAGCTAATCTCACACGATACCCTTGATAAAGCTGAAGAAGGAGTATTTAGAGATAATGATGATATTCATGTCATGAATCATATCAGTAGTGAAATCGTTCATACCCCTCCGCCCAAGGATGAATTACCTAAGTTAATAGATGCATTATGTGACTTTTTTAATCATGATGACGACACTTTTATTCATCCTATTATCAAAGGTATTATCATTCACTTTATGATTGGTTGGATACATCCTTTTGCAGATGGCAATGGACGGACAGCCCGAGCATTATTCTATTGGTATATGCTTAAAAAAGGCTATTGGCTTACTGAGTATCTTTCTATTTCCAGAATCATCAAAGATTCTAAAATACAATACGAAAAGGCATATTTATATACAGAAATTGACGATAATGATTTAGGTTATTTTATTACTTATCATATCAAAACGATGGAAAAGGCTTTTGACGCTCTGAAAGCCTATATAGCCATCAAGCAAAAAGAGGTAGTTCAGGCGGCTAAGTTTATAAAGATTCCGAGCGTAAATGAGCGAATGGCACAAGTATTAAAAATTTTTAGCGAAGATTCAGACAGGGTAATGAGTATTAAAGAAATAGAAAAAAGGTTTAATATTTCAAACTTCACTGCGAGAGCAGATTTAAAAACGCTTGTAGAATTAGGTTTTTTGACTATTGTGCACGTCAACAAAATCAAGCAAAACTATATTAAATCCAATAATTTTGATGCTATTCTTGAAAAATATCAGGTGCATTAACCTTATGGATTACTTGGTAAAAGTATAACTTCGATACACATTATTCGCTAAGCTTATAGATATTGCGAGATTCTCGAAGAATCTCGCAATATCTATAAGCTTTTATCACTACATCATCAAATACTAAATACAGCAATCCCCTCATTTATTTAGCATACATAAAACTGCATTTTACATCAATAAATCCACGGTTCAAATACTTTAGTTTGTATCGTATTGCTTCTTATGTATAGTTTAGCAGCAGAAACAACGACACACTACTATAAATAAACTTGACAAGCGAAAGTCGAGCATAAAATGACAACTTCGAGACCTGATGTTTTTTGTGAATAGGCTTGGTAATTTGCCCAATGCTATTTGGTTCTAACCGAGCCTATCGCCGCCGCCCCGACTCTTTCTTAGAAGGAGAAGGGGCTTTTTTATTCAAAATGAATGCTGAGGGAGATAGTTATTGAGTGCTAAACTCCAATCGTTCCTATTAGCGGGTGACTTAAGTCCTACTGATTACCCACAAGTATATAATTTATTGATAATCAATGTATAACAACCTCATCCCCCAGCCCCTTCTCCTTCAGAGAAGGGGAGCAGACCTTTGGATTTAAAGCTCCCCTCTCTGAAGGAGAGGGGCTGGGGGTGAGGTTTGAAAGGCGATTTAAGCCCATTTGAACCAATTTTATCAATAATTACATCTTCATTTCAACTTTTTAAAAGATGTGGGTAATCAGTAGGACTTAAGTCACCCGCTAATAGGAAGAATTCTGAGGATTATCTTATATCCAATAATTTAAATACAAAAAAAGCCTTCTGAACTACTCCAAAAGGCTTTTTGTATTGTATAATAACAAGAAACGATTATTTCTTATAAGTAACAGATTTAACAGCTTCGATGGTACGAGCAACGCTTGGAAGAATAGCTTCTAACAATGTCGGTGCGTACGGAAGTGGTAAGTCTAACGAGTTCACACGGATAACTGGAGCATCCATGAAATCAAATGCCCAACGCTGAACGTTATAAGCGATTTCAGATGATAATGCTGCAATTGGGTTAGCCTCTTCAACTACCACACAACGGTTTGTTTTCTTTACAGAAGTAAGCACTGTTTCGTAATCTATCGGTCTAACCGTTCTTAAATCGATAACCTCCGCATTGATGCCCATTTTAGTTAATTCAGCTACCGCTGGCATTACTACTCTAGAAAGCATTTTACCGAAAGTAACAATCGTTACGTCAGTACCTTCTTTTACAATATTAGCTTTACCGATTGGTGTTAGGTATTCGCCATCTGGCACAGGACCTTTGTCGCCATACATCAATTCAGACTCCATGAAAATAACAGGGTCGTTATCACGGATAGAAGATTTCAATAAGCCTTTTGCATCAGCAGGGTTTGAAGGAACTACAACTTTTAAACCAGGAGTGTTGGCAAACCAGTTTTCAAAGTTTGAAGAGTGTTGCGATGATAACTGTCCAGCGTTTCCAGTAGGGCCACGGAAAACGATTGGGCAAGAGTATTGTCCACCCGACATTGACATCATTTTGGAAGCCGAGTTGATTACTTGGTCGATGGCTACCAACGAGAAGTTAAAAGTCATAAACTCAACTACTGGACGCAACCCATTAGCGGCCGCACCAACAGCGATACCTGCAAAACCTAATTCTGCGATAGGTGTGTCAATCACACGGTCTGGACCAAATTCATCCAACATTCCCTGTGATACTTTATAAGCACCATTGTATTCGGCTACTTCTTCGCCCATCAAAAACACCGACTGGTCTCTACGCATTTCTTCGTTTAATGCTTCACGAAGTGCCTCTCTGAATTGTATTTCTCTCATTGGTTATTTTTATCGTTGTGAGGTTGAGAATCGTTGAAACGATTCTGTCTTCAAAATCTGCGTAAAATTAGATAACAAACCTCAGACTGCCAACGGCGAAATGCCTAAATTATGACTTAAATTGTTTGAAATGATTTTTTTATCGTTTTAGTCCTATATGAGAGGGATGAGCTGTGAGTTTTGAGCTGTGAGTTTTGAGTTTAAAGTTTATGAGTGTGCTTGCCTGTCCTTGCCTGATATAGGTTGCCCTGTGTTTTATTAAAGCAAAACCGAGGGGAATATTAAGATGTTACTAAGCTACGGTTGGGCTATTACATAATTATCATGCCTTTTGTCTAACAATGCAAATATATATTTGCATTCTGTTGTGATATATTGTATCTTTGTTATGAGCAATTTTTGTATATCATAACCTGCAACTGCCGGGGTTGCCAGTATTGGCACAGGATACAAAAGATTGCTTTTTTTTATCGCTATACATATCCATCTTTCCTAAATTCACCAGCTTTTTCAATCGTGAAAGGATTCTTGACACGATGATAATAATTTGACTTGTAATTTTTGAAATCGTACAAATCGATAATCAAGTTAAATTTATCGCACAATGCTTTGAAATAGCGAGATTCTCCCGACAGAATGTAGCGTTGTAATACCCAAAGCAAATAATCTATCAGACTTAATTCAGGCGTTTTATTACTCGGAGCAGTAATACACGAAAATGTTATTGCTAATTTGTTTTTTCTAAGCACATTATCTCTCGCAATTGCCTTTTCAATGGCATCTTTAAGCTTAGCAGAACTGCTACCAGACCTCCCTGCTAATATAATTTGGTAGAAAAAGCTATACTAGTGGTTTTTTCTTTTTAGCATAGAAAGAGGCGTCGCCACTTTCATCTATAAAAATGTATTTCTTTGGTAATTTGTTCATGGTAGATTAATAGGGTGTCAACTAAATAATGCTTGAAGAAAGTAGATTAAGGTGTAAAAATTTTGGGATAGCCCTAAAAGAAAATAACTCAGACGAAAATCGTCTGAGCTATTTGATTAATAGTTCTACACCTATTACTCAAAATTAGTATAATAGAAATTAAATAACAAAATTTTATGTAATTTTTTTTTCTATTTCTATAAAAAAAGATGTTTTAGCTACAATATTATTCTGTACTTGTAAAAAGTGTTAAGTTTTTCGCCACTTACTCTCCCTTTAAGTCATCCCTGTGATGGTAATTGATTCACGTTTTAAAGTGAGTAAATCTATTTTCAGGAACTATAATAGTTGATTGTGGAGATAATATCTTGGATGATTAATCCCAAAGGGTACCGTCTAATCCTAAAACGAAGCCAAGCCATAGTCCAACCAGACAGATAAAAAAGCTAAGAACGTTGGCTACTATTTTTTTCCAACCACCTTGGATACGAAGGAAATCTAAGAGATAAAAACATAATCCACCCATTGCTCCAGCAAAGGGAACGATGATGAGGGGTCTTGCCATCCAATATTTTGGCCAGCTAGGGTCGGGGTGTTTTACCTGTAGTAGGAAAAATATAATCAAGGCTAAAGCGATTACTGCTCCTAATGACATTAATTTCCATAATGCAATTGGATGGATTGATGGTTTTGTTAAATCGTTTGTTAGTGTCATGATGATTGTAAAGTAGTTAAGTAATAAATCTTTGCTCAAAGATAATATAAAGTACTTTGTATTTCAAAGTGTTTTGAGGAAAATATTTATACTAATAAGATTCTCTTTGGGACTAGTTTACAGAGTAAAAAAAAAGATTCATGAAAAAAACTGTAGTAGGCTGTCTAAAAAGTTTTTACAGCCAAATATTATTCCGTGAAAGACCTCATCCCCAACCCCTTCTCCTTCAGAGAAGGGGCTTTTTGAGCCTAAAAGTTCCCCTCTCTGAAGGAGAGGGGTTAGGGGTGAGGTTACAAACCAAATAATATTTGGCTATATTTTCCTTTTTAGACAGCCCCATGTTGTAGCAAATATGCAGGACGTATTTTTTACAATAGTACAAATCAGTCATCAGTAGGGCCGAATTGCATTCGGCCATGTCGCAGAACAATAGGGGACGTACATCGTGGACGTATGCAATACGTCCCTACTTTTTATCACCCTCGTTTCCTAGAAACCTCTACTACATTATAAATCTCATACACCTCAGAAAGATGCAATTCAAGGTTAGGATACGTAGATTTATCCGTATTCAGCGACATACATATAATAATACCTTGCTCAACCCAATGGTCAGTGATTCGTTTTACCAAAATGCCCCCTTCGTGAATAATGACATAATCCTCCCATTTGTGGAGGTAAAACTTATTCTTCCAGTATTTTTTATCGACACTCCTGCCCACTACCACATCTCCTGAACAGATAGAATCCCTAGAATTATTATCCATGCTATCGCCCCGCACCTGAAATGCCCTGTAGATACCCCTATAATGTTTATCAACTATGATAGAATGTTTTGGTAACTCTTCTAAAAAAACAGAATCGCCCCAGCCTGTTAGGTATCCCGCATAGGCATAGTGTTCTACCAAGGGGATATTCATTTGAATTTTCCCATTGCCAATATCGACAAACTCGTTGCCAGATTTTGTTTTATAAACATTTTCAGTTTCTAGTAGCCCCTCAAGATTACCAATGATTTCGGCTTCCTCTTTTTGAATATCTGTAAGCTTTTGTTTAGATAGATGGATGAAAAAATCTTCCAATTTTTTATGATCATCCACCTTGGGTTTAGAGCCACGTTGTTCCCAACCATTGATACGGCCACGGGGAATACCTACTTTTTCAGCAAGCTCTTGTTGGGATAAACCAAACTGGATTCTTAATTCCTTGATGTTCACGAAATTATAATTTGTTTCAAAAATGTTTCAGAAATTTTCAATAATTTGTTTCAAAATATTAGTTTTTTGAAACATTTATTCCTATATTTGTATTAATAATAAACAAAGTAACGAAAAAGTATTTAATAGAAACAAGTTTTGTTGAAGTTTTTTTAAGGGAGGTTTAGCAACAAACCTTCATGGAAGAGGCATGAACAAGCACTAAATCTTTTTAATTATCTATGATTTGTTTTTCTTTATCATTAACACACCCAAAGGAATTTGTTTCCTCAATATTGCATTGCGTGCTACTTCACCTGTATCGACGACCGTCGATATATCATACGCGCCTTCTTCTCTTTCAATGGGAGGTAAAATCCCCCTTGGGGGCTTTATGTTGATTAATTTTTTATACCTATACCTAGCTCTATAAACGAATTAGTTCTTAGCCTTTTAATGAAAATCTTTTACACCGTTGAATCACCTATACTCAATTTTAAAACCAGTAGTAGTACATCTTTTTCTTATTATTGAATACCTGTTGGTTTGTGTTAGAAAATCTCTAGCACAAACCAATTATTGCCTCATCTCTGGAGCATAACGAGAGATGCGACCTTTTACGCCTATACCGACACTAAAGTAGCCCCCTATGTATCTCTGGCGAGGAGATTTGATTTTCTCGCTGGAGGTACTAGGGGCAAAAGATATAAGTTTATGAAAAAAACAATGTTCAACACCTAACCTTTCTATTAGCGGGTGACTTAAGTCACCCGCTAATAAAAAGGGAATTTGAATTTTTTAACCATGGTCTGTGGCATACTTGAACACGGTTTAAAAAAACCTCACCCGCAGCGGCGGCCGCCCCAGCCCCTCTCCTTCAGAGAGGGGAGCAGATTATCGAGCTTAAAGCTCCCCTCTCTGAAGGAGAGGGGCTGGGGGTGAGGTTTTTATGGATGCCTACACCGTGGTCTGTGGCACACAGAACACAATACTTGACTATTTTGGTTTGTAAAACCATTGATATTAACATTTAGCTTAGTGTTCTGTGTGCCACAGACCACGGTTAAAGATAAAAGTTTATGAAAAACTAATGTTCAACACCTAAATTACTCTTAGCGGGTGACTTAAGTCACCCGCTAAGAGTAAGGGAATTTGAATTTTTAAACCGTGTTCTGTGGCATACTGAACACAGTTTAAAAAACCTAACCACTAAATCACTCATTCATTCAATCACTCAATGACTCAAGTGTCGTATAATGAAAACCGTTAATTTTTAAACGCCGTCCAAATGAAAGTAATTTTAGAAGAATTAAGCCTTGATAGCTTCAATACCTCGGGGAAAAATACACCCCTGTTTACTGATATGCACAACATTTACGGAGCCGACTGTACAGATAAAACCACCTCCGATACCTATATGTTGTTGTCTAGGAAAGGTCTTTGCGAGTCGAACAGCGCATCTGAAGTATTGAGCTTAGAAGTAGAGGGTGTAGTAGAAATGGATGGGCAAATGAATCGAAGTAAACGTTATGGCAAAGAAAAACGTGGAGGTGAGCATGATGACACAATGTTGAGGAATTATCAAAAAGAAAATGATGTTAAGGGCGATGCCCTGCAACGTGCCAGTAATATAGAAGCAATAAAGCTCCAGTTAACAGAACAAGAATATCAACGGGCATACTTACAGGAGCAGATCATCCAAAGGAATACAGAGTTAAAGAGACTGAATAATGCTTTGGTAGTAGAACAGCAAGCCTTAGTGAACCTAGCCGACAGTCGGGTGAAATGGGGTGCTGAAAGTTTTGTTTGTCCCACCTGCAAACGCGTGCATGAACCTACCAATGTTGAGGCGATGAAACAAAAGATGGTGAAGGTTTTTGAGAAAGATAAGACTGACAAAAGACGAATCATTAAAAAAAAATTGAAGGCATTGAAGTATGCTATCAAGCAGTTGGAGCTGGTGAATGCGGAGGATGTTCGACTCTTGAGGATTTATAAAAGTAATCGGAGTGTGCTAAATGCGGCACTAAAAACCCTTGAGGTGGTTAAGGGGAATAGGCATTCGGATGTTGGATGTCGGCTTTCGGATTTCGGTCGTCAGCTTTCGGAAGTCGGCTTTGGGTCGTCGGATATCGGCTTTCGGATGTCAGATTTTAGGTATTAGCTTTAGGCTTTCGGTCTTCGGCTTTCGGAAGATGGCTTTTAGTTTTTGGCTGTTCGCTTTCTGATATTAGTTCGGCTTTGATTTAGTAATTATATGATGACAGACTACCGACAGCCAGTAACCAAAAATAGATAGCTGATTCCCCAAAACAGACGACCGAAACCCGAAGACCGAAATCCGAAACCCGACGACTGACATCCGAAAGCTGATGACCGAAGACCGAAACCCGACGGCCGACGACCGAAATCCGAAACCCGAATGCCAACAAACATCTAACAACTATGACTAAACAAGCATTAATAGAAGCAATTGCTGCCAAAACACATCATACTGAAGGGCTAGTCTCGGAGATTATCGAGGCATTCAAAAGCGAGGTGATGCAACAGGTATCGTCGGGCAACCAGATAACCATCAGAAGATTCGGGACATTCAAATCGGTGACACGTAAGGCTAAGGTATTAAGAAAGATACAGTCGAAGGAAATAGTCGAACTGCCCGAACGGACGATTGTGAAATTTGTGCCTTCTAAGGAGTTTAAGGTAGAACGCAGTCGCTCGCTTCAAGCGAGTGACGACTATTAAAAGGCTTACAGCCGAAAAAACAGACAAGAGAGTAGCTAATTTAAATGAGGAGGGGAGGATTATCGCCTTTCAAACCTCACCCGCAGCGGCGGCCGCCCCGATCCCTCTCCTTCAGAGCTACGGTTTATACATAAGTTTTAGGCTCTCTTTAAATCTTTAGATGAAAATGTAAAGCTGATAGAAATAGGTTTAAATCAACGTCTAACAACCTCACCCCCGACCCCTCTCCTTCAGAGAGGGGAGCTTTCGACCCCAAAATCTGCTCCCCTTCTCTGAAGGAGAAGGGGCTGGGGGATGAGGTTGTTAGGCTTTGATTACAAATTACTTACATACTTATGTATAAACCGTAGCTCCTTCAGAGAAGGGGAGCAGACCTTCGAGTTTAAAGCTCCCCTCTCTGAAAAGAGCGGGACGCGTAGTCGGGTTGGGGGATGAGGTTGTTATGCGTTGACTATCAATAGATTATACACTTGTGGTTAATCAGTACAATTTAAACCCCACCTAAGCCTATTTTCTAACGGTTAGCCGTGTAGATAGCAAATCAGGGTACAACATTATTAAATATTTCTTCAAACGTATATAAAACAACGTTGACAAATGAGTGGTTATGAATTAACAAAAAAATGGTATGAGTGGTGCGGGAACAATATTGAAATTGTCAAACCGCATCATCATGCTTTATATTTCTGGTGTGTTGAGAAATGCAATCGTCTAGGCTGGGCCGATTGTTATGCCTTGCCTAGCGACGAAGCCATGCACTATTTAGGAATGACCACTTATAAAACGTACACAAAAACGCTAGAAGAATTGATTGGTTTTGGCTTCATAACCATGTGTCGGAAATCTACAAACCAGTACACTGCCAACATAATTGCTTTGGTAAAAAATGCCACAGCACTGCAGGAGCACTTACCACAGCACAGCAGGAGCACCTACCACAGCACGACAGAAGCAACTACCACAGCACAGCAGGAGCAAAGCGAGT
This sequence comes from Arcicella sp. GW821-FHT09D11, assembly GCF_059416265.1. NCBI lineage: Bacteria > Pseudomonadati > Bacteroidota > Cytophagia > Cytophagales > Flectobacillaceae > Arcicella > Arcicella sp. GW821-FHT09D11. The sequence goes on from NZ_JBWKOV010000004.1 coordinate 68,416, forward strand.
ATAATAAAACTAATAAAAACTTAGAAAACTTAGAAACAGTAAAAACAACAACAACAATAACAACAAATGATGATGTTGTTGAAAATGAAGTACCTGATTTTGTAAAAGAAGAACAAAAAAAAATTAAAGAGGGGGTGGCTACGGCACCGCAGACGACCTTGGAGGAGATTGAAGCCAATATGCGCAATGCTGCCTTGCTGAAAGAGTCGGCGAAAAGGAAAAATAATATCGATGAGGGGGATTATTACCAATTGTTGGAAAACTTTTTTATCGAAACGCGTGCTACCGATAAAAAAATTTCAAGTGAGTCGGACCACAAACGGCATTTTTTGAATTGGATTAGGATTCAATGTCAAAATAGAGGTCGGCATGGCATGATGCCCCAAAAAGGGAAAATTCAACATAATTATGACTCAATCACGCAGGCGATTTTGGAGCTTAGTGAGGAGTCGGGGTAGGTAAGTTGTCATCCTTCCTATTAGCGGGTGACTTAAGTCACCCGCTAATAGGAAAGTACTCTCTGTCAATAAGTTATATTAAGCCAAAGCACGACAATAATCCCGAAGGGATGAAATATTTATAGCATCAAAGATGCCAACCACGCACTAATTCGACTCCGTAGGAGTCTCACAGCTTAGGTGTTATTTGTTTTTCTATAAATATACCATCCCTTCGGGATTGGGGTTGGTAAAAGTTCTCTTTTTAAAAAACATTATTAAATCAAGCGATGAACACCATTCAACTAAGTCAAAAAACACTGCAAGCTGGCGTGCCTACCGTGGCCCTTGAGAAGCTCACCGAACGTCAGCACGAAATTGTGAAAGCAACCCACGGCACACGCATTGGGCAGATGACCAACGCGGAGGTTACCAAACTGGCAGGCGAAGTTATTTTTACCGCCAAAATGAGACTAGGGTATAGCCAGTCGCAAGGAGATGAATTGAAGGCTGAAATAAGATTGATCATAAATGATTTACGAGAGTATCAAGGACTTACACAGATGGAAGTTCAACTAGCGTTGAAGGCTGGACTTAATGGCGAGTTTTCTCCTGATGGCAAAGTATTCTTTTCCTCCTCCAACTTTGTGCAGTGGCTACGCAAATGGGTAGCCGACAAAAAACAGCCCGTCATGAAACAATATACCGCCCTTGAGCAAGCCAAAGAAAACGTGAAAATAGTCCCTACAGAAGCCGAACAAAAGGAACTTTGTAGGCAAATAGCCCAACAATATGCCGACATCAAGCGCACACATCCCGACTTTGAAGTACAAGTAGCCTCCAGCCTCTACGACGACCTTGAGCGGTTTGGTATCTGGAAAATGGAAGTGAATGAGAAGAAAGAGTTGTTTGAAAAACTACAAAGGAAATATACAAACACTACCCATCAGGAACTCGTGCTGATAGCTAAAAATATAGCCTATAATCGGTTTATAGCGGAAGTTGCCAAAGAAAAACTGATGGCATGACTTCAAGTCATGCCATCAGTATAAGTCGTCGCTCACTCATCAAAGGACATTACAGTCCGTTACCACTAACAATATACGTAACCACACCATTTAACACAACCATAACCCCTCAAACACCATGAAAACACCTTATGAAATTAACTGTATTTGCGAACACCACTATATACGTTTTATGGAAAACGGTATGATTCAACATGAGAAATTCAAGGCGTATGTAATAGAGCAGTGTCGCGTCGTCTTGATAGACCCTAAGAAAAGTAAGGAAAAGCTAGCGACCGAAACCGTGGCACTCAACCAGAAAATCAAAGATACCGTCAGCAAGGTATTTGACAGATGGATAGGGAACTATCATCAACGTACAGGCTACCATGATTGGCGACTTTATAATAGGATTTTGAATTTGAAGTGAGTACTAATCTGGTCGTAGGTTCTCCTACGACCTACAATGATAATGAGCGTCACGCTCATCTTAGCATAAACATTTGATAAATTTCGAGTGAGACGCTCTTCTGCATTTAGGGTCGTAGGAGAACCTACGACCAGCGTTTGAACATACAATCAGCATTTATTACCACCTAAAGCTCAAAAATGACACCCCCTGTCTAGGCAATTTCATTTTGATAAGGGCTTGTCCATTTTTAGTATTAATCCATTCTGGCGAGGTTAACAATTGCAATTGTCCTGCTTTTTCTAATACCTTGATTTGCTCGGCTGTAGGTTGTTTTGGCGACCCCATGCTTTTCCAAACCTCATAAGCATTGCTGTTTTCTTTATCAATACGATAGTGAAAAAGCTGTACTTTTAATGCTGGCAAACCTTTTACCACCACCTCCACCGTAGCATCTGCCACTGGAACGTTATCATCATGATAATTCCAGACCATCACGCCTGCCGAATTGGTGCTTTTTGAAGCAAGTGCATTAATATCAGCCTCGCCACGCACGCTTTCGTCACGTACTTTCTTGAAATCATAAGCCAAATTTTGGGTTACTTCTACTCTGTTTCCTTCCATCATACCAAACATACGGAACACATTCAGCACGGGTTTATCTACGCCGTTGGTCGCTAAATCACGGAAACCACGGAACCATGCTTGGTCTTCAAACTCGAATGCCCATGTAACAGCCCCCAACAAGTTTACACCTCTAGCCTCTGCCAATTCGTATTTTCTGGCAAAAGATGCCGCCGTATAACTTGAATACATGGTGCTATTACGGTATGCATTTTGTGGGTTCAGATCTTCAGAACAAGCCGCACATCCTTCTGGGTCAGACTCACCGATGATAATTGGGAGTTTTTTCAAGCTTGGATACGACGCCACAATTTCAAAGCCTTTGTCAAGGTCACGCAATTGTGTACCCATGTTCATTTGTACATGACCACTCACTACTTTCGGTCCGCCTTTGGCATGGTAAGTAATGAAATCCAAGGGCGAGCCTGTCTTGCCCGTTACGTAGTTTTTACCTTTGGTTACGTGGTCGAGGAAGGTCTTCAAAAAGATAGCCGACTTGTCCCAACCTGGTCCTGTTACTTCTGGTCCACCGATTTTGGCCGATGGTAAAGCACGTTTTACAGCATCTGCCGAATAGTCGTATAGCTTGATATATTCTTCGGTTGTGCCTTTCCAGTAGCCAATGTTAGGTTCGTTCCAAAGCTCCCAATACCAGCTTTCTACCTCTTTCTGACCATATTTTGCTACCGAATGTTTCACCCATTGGTACACCAACTCAGCCCATTTGTTATAATCTTTGGGCGGATATGCCCAGCCCGTATAGATGTCGTTATAATTATCACCCGGCTTCCAGTGGTGACGATAAGGCGTTGGGTGGCTCGACAATGCCTCGGGCATAAAGCCAATTTGAGCGATGGGTCTCATGCCACGCTCGATGAAAGTATCAAAGATTTTATCCACAATCGTCCAGTCGTAAATCGGGTTTCCGTTGGCATCTTCGGTGTAAGCATTGGTAGAACCCCACTTCAATGCCGCCGTGCCGTCGCCCGTCACGAGCAAGCTGTGTACCCTGACATAGACTGGTATTTTACTAAGTTGCGAGATTTCTGTGAGCAATTTCTTGCCATCTTTCATATAAGTATAGTTGGGTTCGTCATAGCCAAACCATGCCCAGATGGGTTTCATGGGCGCTTTGGTTTTGGCTAAATCAACCTGAATCGACACAGGGGCCTGTTCCTGAGCAAAGGCTGGGACAGACATTCCCACAGACTGGGCTGCCAATAATAACAACAATGATGTTTTTCTAAAGAGCATAGTTATTGATTTAAAAATGTTAATATTTTAATGATATGGTTTATGTATGATTATGCTGAAAAATAAGTGCTCCCCCTTTCTATTAGCGGGTGACTTAAGTCACCCGCTAATAGAAAATGAGCTAAAAAAAGGTTGACAAAACAAGTATTTAACAACCCTGTACGGGGCAATTGACGTTGATAAACTAACGCAACTATCTATACGAATACATCCAAATAATGCACCTCCTCTGTAATAGGCATAATGCCATGTTTTTGCAGACAGTTGAAATATAGGCTATCTCCCGCTTTGAGGTGATAGTCGATTTCGCCTACCGTCATCTTCATTTCGCCACTGATGATATAAATAAACTCCTCGCCCTCGTGGTGCAATAGGTGCGGTTTTACCTCACCCTTTCTAGCCACAAACAGCATAGGCTGCATTTTCTTCTGGTGATATTCCTGTCCGAAAGGATAAAAGAAATAGCCCTTATCGGTTTGTCTGAGGTTATCTTCCGCCTTTTGTTTAGTCGTAAGGATGGCATTCAAAAACGCCTCCGTTTCTAGCAGACTGGAAATATTAGTCCCCAATGTATTAGCAATTTTGATAAGCGCCGCCACCGAAGGAATCGTTTTATTGTTCTCGATTTTCGAGATCATGCTTTTAGACAATTCGCTTCCATCCGCTACCTCTTGCAAGGTTCTTTTTTGGTTAGTTCTTAATATCCGAATGCGGTCTCCGATATTAATATTATTGGGTTCATCTGCCGCCATATTTTCAATGTTGAATACTTTGTTTTATGATGTTTACCTTTATTCAACAAAGTTGAATGCAAATGTAAGCGTTATAATTGATTTTGCAAGTTGTTTGTAGAATATTTGCTTACTGACTAGTTGTGAGTGAGTGATTGAGTTGTGATTTATTGGATAATATTTGTTGCCCTACTTGGCGTCTTTTAGATATTTCAACGGACAAATATTGGAGTGTGTAAAATAGGTTATCCGTCTTAATCTCGAAGGGATTAAGACGGATAACCTATTTTTTTTCTCCCCGACTTGCCTATTGCTCGGTGCATTTATTTCAACACAGTGGCGGGTTTGCCAAATGTTGTTAGCAAATTCAAGAAACTTACCAAGGTTCCACTCTTTGTGACGGTATTGTCGAAATCTCTTCCAAATACAAAAGTCAACACCATCGACTTATTGATGGTATATTCAGCATTAAGGGTAAGCCTCCACGAAGGGTTGATTTTTAGCGCAGGGTCGTCCTGTTTACTTACTATCGAACGATACAGCGCCTCGCTACTTACCAATATATGATTATCGATACCCTTATAAATCAGTCTGCCACCAATATCGAAGGTATTCACATCTTTACTTTGCAAGACATTATTAACATCAGCAAAAGCTTTGTCAGGATTTTGTAAATACCTAGCCATTCCTATTACAGACAAATCTTTCCACTCTCCACCACCAACAATCCAAATACCAGCCTTGGCTACTTTCCCTGAGCCTACTTGGTTATTGGGATAATCCCAAGCCACCCCTCCAGCTACATCTATAAATCCGCCTACTCTGGCATAGTTAATTTTAGTAGTAAGTTTTTTAGCCATCGCATAAGCCTCTGCCATCTTTTGCTCACTAAGCGTCCGGATTCGTTCATCACGCTTCTTGGTATATTCAACGTCTTTCTTTCTAAGCTCTTCGATTTTTTTTGTATCAAGAGGTACTACTTCCAGTAAATCATCCATCTGTTTTTCTACACTTGCTATGCTTTCATTAATGCTGATTATAACAGAGTCTGTTTTTATAATATCTCTACGAAACTTTTCTATTTCTCTTAAAATACGGGTACTCTCTTCAATTTGGGCAGTAGTTGCCGAGTCTAATTTTCCTCTTAGCAAAGAAATCTTGAAGCCAACCCCAAACTGAGACTTATTCATTTTAATAGAAGTATCCTGTTTATAAGCGGCCGATATCACTAAGCTTTGGTAGATATTATCAGCCGTAAATTTTCTACTGTTATAATCTCTCAAGGTAATATTCTTGCCTCTAAAAAACCACTTTGGGGCAATATCCAAGGCAAAATTCTTTGGGATAGTTGTAAAACTATTCGAGGCATTCTGGAATTGCAAGCTAAGAGCCTTAGGGTCAGTAGGTTTTTGAATATCGTTGGGCGAAATACCAACCAAAGCTGCTCCTGGCGATGCAGGCGACTTCAACATATCTAACACATAGGTTGAATCTTTCTTTTCATCTGCGCCTCCATTAGTCTGTCCGACTGATGTTTGTATCACTCCCACAAGCAGACAGAATATCAGGCACAATAGTGTATAAGTATTTTTCATAGTATTAAGCTATTATCTGTATAGGTTTAAAAAACTTTATTTTAAAGGTAAACATCACAATCTGTCCTTCTTTAGCATCAAAAATGTCTGAATTAAATATTTGCTCGTTTTTACCGCCTGTCAATTTATACCTAATAAACATTCTGTTTTGGGGATTATTAGGATTATTTATATCATGAACATGGGTAGTGACTTCAAGCTTTTTTAGCCTTAAGACTGCACTATTTCCTAAATCTACCTCAAAATCCCCTTCAAAAATATCATCGCCACTCGAGCTCAATAAATTCTTTAAATTCAGCTCAACATTCGAAACTGCATTTTGTGCAAAGCCAATACTTACTGATAATGTGATTTTCTTATCCTCACTAGCAAGTTCGTAAAAGTCAACAATCGGATTAGGTCCCATGTATTTTTTGTTTAAAGATTTAAAAAATAATTATTATTATTTGCTGACCAAAAATAATGTCTTACCACAAAATAGCTTTAAAATCCTGAGTTTTTCTATCTGAAAACTTATTATACGGTAGAAGTATCACCTAATATAGAGTAGGGACGTAGGGCATACGTCCTTACCTAGCGAATCCCTACCAATAATTCAAAAACTCTTCCTTAATTTTGTTTTCGATACTAATATTTAACTGATGGAAGAGAAAGATTTTGTACCTGCTATGCTTACTGCCCAATGGAAGACCCTTCAACGGGGGCGTAATGCAAAATTCAGGTCTGGGCGGTTCCGCGATTCGATGATGAAGCATTTATCCCTGCAAGAATCTCAGGTAAATACTTTCTATGCCATCATTAATGGCAAGAAGACTGTAGAAACGGGTTACATTAAATATGCGATGGATTTAATGAAGCATTGTTTGTTGATAAAATAGGTGGTTTATTCTTCATTTTATAGTAGGGTAGTAATCCCAAAGGGATAATAACAGAGAACTTTCTATCACCCCTACGGGGTTTTGGTGATGTAATTATTTTTGTTTGCTACAATCCTTTCATCCCTTCGGGATTGGTTCCCCGCAGTCGCTCGTTTCTAACGAGTGACGACTATTACAAGGCTTCCAGCCTAAAAAACTACGGGAGTTGAAAGCCCAAGACCGACATCCAAAACCCCACAGCTTCCCTCCAACATTTCAGCATTTAATACTGTTTTTGTTCATTAAAATAGTAAAACCAGATATAAATACCTGCTTTTACGATGATAAAACAGGTATTTATGACCTGTTTTATTGAGTATTACTATGATAAATTTGTAGGGTAATATTACAAGGGGAGTTCTGAAACCACTTTAATAAACGGGGCGTTACGGAAAAGCCAAACGAGTACGAAAAAACCTTTTATCTTTTAAACTATGGAAAATACCCTACAAACACAAGCAGATGTTGCTGAAACTGATTTAACCACAAGTGGTTTTCAATTTAGAACGCCCGCTGCCATCCAAGATTTTTCAGATACTCCTGCAAAACAGGAGGCGATGAATGAGCTTTGGAGTGCAAACCTCAATGGTTTTACCCAACAAGGAATGTTGAGCAACCCGTGGAATACGACAAATACGCCCCCGACGACCAATTATTACAACCCTGTTGAGAATAACCCAAGTAGTGTCACGGCTAATGTGCAATGGAGTGCATTTCCGGGCAGATTAGCTTATAATTACCCAACAGCGTCTCAAACAGCCTTAGAACAAATGGCAGACACAGGCGTAATGCCTGCGCCGATTTCGGATAATCCATGTGGTGATACAGGAAATGCCGTTCCGTATTTCCCTTATGGCCCTAGAGGCTGGCAAGATGAATATTGCGAATGGGCTGTGACTAGAAACGCTGCTGGGCAAATTACCAGAATTGATTTTACTTGTGAAAACCCCGAATATTGGAATAGCTTATGGTTGATAGACCCTAATAAAGTGTTGGCACTGTATCAAAGCATTTTAGGTAAACCACAAATCACCTTAGCAGACCTAAGCGTGCCTAATATCACTGACCCCATTACCCAAGGGCCTGTTTATAATCCCCTTAATATATGGAATAGTGGTCCTGTTTCAAGTGACACACAAGGCGGAGCCATTCACCTTACCAGTACGCCCAACACTTTACAAACAGAAATAGGACTCGCTACGGCAGCCACTGTTCAACGTAATAATCCTAGCACTGGGAATACCTCTTGGCCATCAAGTGCTTATAATGCCCTACTTTGTGATGCTCAGTATGGACAAAAACATAGAAATAGCGACCCTAACATTGGCGGTACTGTAAACAGTTTTGTAACGGCTGCCAATGTAGTAACCTTAGCAGACCCTCCGGGGTTATATATCCAAACACCTGATTTTTCTGGTAACAATTATGTAGCTCCCAACGGTGACGACGCTGCTGCTTATTGGACAGTTGTCAGAGGTTCGGAAACACTAAATAGTCAGGATGGCACAAAACTACCGGGTAATTTTATCTTGCATGCCGTGTATGAAGTGCCTGCCGACAAGGGCTATACCGTAAGCGATATAACCATTAATGGAAGTCCTATCGAGTGGGGTTCTCAAGTAGCGGCTACCTTTAAAATGCAAATTGTAGCGAGTGCCTATCAAGGTACAAAACCTGCTGGATATGACCCCGTAGGAGACACAACTCCAGCCGATACATTTGCCCAACCAATTCAATTATTTTACGAAAGCTATTTTAATCAGGTATACAATACTAGTGTTCCGAATCCAGTAGATAATCCTATTTCATTGCTGAGCAATAGCACATTTATTCCTCCAACCGTTTTTATTGGCGCAAGCTCGATACAAATGGTACTTATCTGTGGCACTATTACTTATACCGAAGGACAGCCATCAACCTATCCAACAGTAAGCTTCACCAATGCGGGAGTAACTGCTACGGTGACGGCGGTACAAAATAATGTTTATTATGCCGTTCCGGGGAATAGCAAGCCTAGTAATAACTATGCCTTATACATAACGGTTTCTGTGAGCGAAAATGCCTCCGCAGGAGTAACAGGTGTGTATATTACCAATCAAGGACAGGTGATTAGCCAAGCCTTGCCAGCGTTGCTTTCGGTATTACCTATCACGGTTCAAGCAGCCATTCAATGGCAAAACACTGGCGTAGAAGTGGCGCCGTCTAGCTTATTATCTATTTCTTATGTGAGTGGCTTATGGACGGCCAATCCTCAAGACAATAATGGGCAGTTGTATAATGCTAATGGTACGCCTAGTAATATTCCAGCCCCAGCAGGCTATACCATGCCCGGACAAAATGAGGGTGCCTTAATCGGGAAAGTAGGCGATACGGTGTTTTTCATTGGCATGGGTACGACTATTCCTTCAAACCTTTCGGGTGAGTTATTACTATGTATCAATGACGATTTGGATGGTACTTATGGACAAGGTTTTGCGGATAATGAGGGTAGCATTATCGTGAAGGTTACTAGTCTTTAGGTTGTCGGTTTTAGGATATTTTCAAGGTCGCCATGCCATTTGTATGGCGACCAACATAACGCTCTTAATGGCTCATTGTATAAAATGAACTTACCTGATATGACTATAAAAAAGATGAAGAAGGTAGGGCTACTACTTATTCTTCCAATCATATTTATCAATATGATTGCTTCCAATCATCAAAAAATACAGCCAAATTCCTTTGTGGCGGCATCGGATTCATGTGCTTGTTATTCAACTAGTTCCCTTTACAACATTCAGGTGTATTTTAACAACAATGTGCCAGGGGATTTGAATTCATTCAACAATCAATCTCAGGTAGATTGTTTTGCTTGGCAAGAATTCATCGCCTTGAATTGGCCCGTGAATGCTAGCAGTAGCTTTGGCACGCCTTACGACTTGGCGGCGGTACAATGGGAAACGTATATGCCCAGAGAAGTTTTGTTCCAAGACCAAGGCATTAAGCCTCCGAATTGGGGAACGTTGGTGTCAGATAAATATGCGAAAAAGTTCAAGACTCAACGCATGTTGATGAACAAAACAACTACAAAATTATTAACGTTTACCAGTAAGATTGAAAATTCAGACTCCCTCAATGTCTTTAATGTCGAACAAGCAGCGCCTTTGGGAAAACCTAATTGGTTGGGTAGTCAGAACGGCAAGAATGTCTGGTATGAAATCCTGCTTAACAAAGATTATTACGACTTTGTGGTTCAGAAAGGATACTATAATGCCGTCACTCAGCACGATTCTGTGAAGGCAGGGCATCCCATTAATTTTCCTCAGGGAGTTTATAACGGTAAAACAGGCGCCATAGAACTAAAAGCTGCTTGGATGGAAGTAACCGATGCTCAGTCACCTCAGTGGGCTAGGTATAAAATGTCGCGTGCTACGGTACTTGACCCTGCGACCAATCAACTAAGGACAACAACGGTAGCCTTAGTAGGATTGCATATTTTACACAAAACCACCAACCAGCCAACATGGGTTTGGGCTACTTTTGAGCAGGTAGATAATGCCCCTAGCACTACGACGGTGGGCAGTCCACCGTACGGATATAATTTTTATAATGCGAATTGCACTCCTCAACAAATAAAAGTAAAAACAAAAACGGGAGATTCGTTAGTGACAGTTTCGTGTACGCCTAATCAATCACCCCCTTATTATCTAAATCAGGCTGCTTCGGTACCCATCCAAATAACAAGAAGTAACCCAATTGATGTAAACGATGCGGTTCCGATAAATCAGCGAATGCAAAATAGTATCAAGAACGTATATCCTAATTCGGTATGGCAATACTATCAGCTAGTAGATGTGATATGGTCACAAAGTGTTCAAAAAGACCCCACAACGCCGATTGATGCACCGAGAAAATTAAACGCATCAGCCATGTTTAGTGGCGTTCCGATTGTTGCCAACACAACCTTAGAAAGCTACGTCCAGAAAACAAGGACCTGTACCAGTTGCCATGTTTATAGTACGATTGCACCTTATCCCTTAGATACCATCAACAATGATATTTTTGGAGATTTTAGCTTTGCCATTAAATTTGCCAAGTATAAAAAGACTTTTACAAAGCCGTCTAGTAGTAACCTAAAAACAACACATCCTAATCTGAAAAGTTTGAAAAAGGCAATGAAAAAAGTTGCTCTTCAATAGTCGAGAAGGAGTTGGGTGGAGTAATCAGTTCCCTTTCTCTTACCTGGTGACCTAAGTCACTAGCTAAGAAAAAGGGTTTCCACTTTTATTGGCGTCCTAGAAATAATTTTAGGCTGGAAGCCTTGTAATAGTCGTCACTCGCTTGGAAGCGAGCGACTGCGGAGAGCAATCCCGAAGGGATGAAATATTTTACCCAAGGCTGGTGTCTTCACCAGCCCTCATCCAGCAAAGGGAGTTTCGCCTTTGGTGGTGTTTTCACCGCCAAATTATGCCTCAGCCACGTCATTTAGTTTTGATAAATGGTGCGTTGCTTTCGCACGTGTTGTTGGAGAACGAACGCTAACAACGGTGGGAAACTCTTATTTCTAGCGAGGGACTTAAGTCCCTCGCTAGAAATAAACACGTTGATTATCAATTATTTATATACTTGTTGATAATCAATAGGGCTGGAAGCCTTGTAATAGTCGTCACTCGCTTGGAAGCGAGGGGCTGCGGAGAGCAATCCCGAAGGGATGGAATGTTTATAGCACCTTATACCCTACCACCACCATTTACAATGATTTGTTGACCATTTACCCAAGCTCCTTCTGTACTAGCAAGAAATGCCACTACACCTGCGATGTCCTCTGGTTCGCCCATTCTTCCTAGGGTCATTGCTTGCCCAATCCTTTCCAATTCTTCTTTTGAAACCTCTTTTTCCATTAAAGGAGTCTTTGTTGGACCAGGGAAAACACTATTCACTGAAATTTGACGATGACCAAGTTCCTGTGCCAATATTTCAGTAACTACTTTGCCAGCGGCTTTACTAGGAGCATAAATACCAAGACCTGCTGCTGGATAAAGTGAGCTTGTGGAAGAAATCTGAATAATTCGTCCACCATTCCTAACGTGTTTGGCTGCCTGTTGCAACACAAAGTAGGTTCCTTTATAATTTACCGCATTGATACGGTCGAAGTCAGCTTCAGAAACATCAACAATGGGAATACCCATCACCGCAATACCAGCATTGGCTACAACAATATCAATACCGCCAAATGCCGTAACAACAGCACTATAAAGCTTAGTGATTTCGGCTACCGAACTAACATCAGCTTGAAATCTTATGGCTGATCCCCCAGCTTCTTTGATTTCATTCACTACTTCATCGGCTTGTTGGGGGTTCCCCATGAAATTAACGGCTACTGCAATGCCGTCTTGTGCTAAACGGATGGCAATAGCACGACCGATACCTGTTGCTGCACCTGTTATTAATGCTACTTTTTTTGTTGATGCTGTCATGGTTGTTTAATGTTTACCCCAAAAAAATCGTTTTTTTTGTTGATAGAAGCATTACTGTTACTTCCTGCAAATGCTAATATTTTCATGGTCTTCGTTTTATTTTGTCAATTTAATTTTTCCGTATTTCCCAGCATAAAAATCCCGATAGGCATCTGCTATTTCGCCTTGGGTGTTCATCACAAAAGGGCCTTCGGCTACTATAGGCTCTGTATATTCTTCACCACCAAAAAGTAATATATCAATGGCTAGGTCGGAGGTGTTTTTTAGCTCAATTTCACCTGCTTCTCTATCAAATTCTACAAACTCTCCTTTTTGAAATTCAGTATCGTTTAATACCGCATTTTGCGTGGGTAAAAAAGCAGCAACTTCAATTTTATCTTTTATTTCAAACGAAAATTGTTTCCCTGCATTCAATTGAATATGATACAAAAACTGCTCTGAATAATTTGGAATAATTGAACTCAATTCTTGGTAGTTTCCTACAATTACTTTTATAAAACCAGCTTGGTTAGGCAATGTTTTTTGTGGTATATCATTGGCTTGAATCGCTATGTGGGCAGGTTTTTCTGCTTTGTTTTTAGCGGGTAGATTAATCCAAAACTGAAAACCGTGTATATATTTACTATCCGTTTGGCTATCGTAATTAAAATTCTCATCGTGGATAATTCCATTGCCTGCTTTCATCCATTGTGCCCCGCCCGAATGTATTTTGCCAGTATTACCAGCACTATCAAAATGTTCCACTTCGCCTTGAAGCACATACGTCAACGTAGCAATGCCCCGATGCGGATGAGCCCCCATGCCATTTGTAGTGATAATTTCTTTGATGGCTGGCGCTACATAATCCAGAAACACAAAAGGTCCAACTTTGTCGGCGTAGCGATTGGGCAACATTCTACTGATACTTAAAGGGCCTAAATCGGCACTATTTCCTTTTGTTGAAAAACTTGTTTGCTTTTTCATAACTATATGTTTTGATGGTGTAAAATTGCACCCGAACGAAGCCCTAAAACGATGAGATTTGATAAAAAAAAGCGTTGACATTTATCAACGCTTTTTGAAATTTGTTTAATACCATACCGTTTGAACTTGATATGGCTATTATTCAGCAAAACTACCACCGCTCATTGCTTTCATAAAAGCTTGCGGATTCCAGTATTCACGGTAGTTTACAATAAGCCCATCACGGAAAGTTACAAAAGTGGCATAGCTCATTTCATAAGGATTACCATTGCTAATTACTACACCCGATGCACTCCATTCAGCAATGGCCACATTAGCATCATCAGTAGCATAGATTTTTAAGGTAGGGATAGATTTTACATCTATAAAGCTTGGGTAATTGCGTAAGTATTCATAAAGTGCTTCACGACCTTCAAACCTTGCAGGTGTACCTTCTGGGGCAAAAGGAAATTCGGCAACTACATCCTCAGCACAAAGCGCAGACCACCCTTTCATATCCTTGGCAAGAAATGTATCTAAACTATTACGAAGAAGTTGAGTAGCTGCTGAGTTTGTTGTATTGTCCATTTTATTAAAATTTAATGTTTTTTCTTTATTGATTTAACGTTACAAAATTGCATCATTGGCAAGCCCTGCAACGATGAGATATGATAAAAAAAACCGTTGACATTTGTCAACGGTTCTGTAAAATGGAGCATTAAAATGGAACGCTACTTCATCGCTTGTTTTCTGATTCTGCTTAAAGTTTCTTTGGTAATACCCAAATAAGAAGCAATGATGTGTTGCGGAAATCGTTGGATAAACTGGGGGTGATTATCTGCAAATTCTTCATAACGTTTTTCGGCCGTGTTACTGATAGTAGAGCTTAGTCTTCGTTGGTTAGCAATGGCATTTCTTTCGTCCATGAGTCGTATCATTTTTACCAATGCAGGTATTTTTTCCATTAAATCCAGCATTTCGGCCCTTGTAATAATCAGCATTTCGGTATCTTCCCAAGCATCAATATTATAATTGGATGGCGTAAGCATAATAGAACTTTCACGGTCGCCTGCCCAATAGTTTTCGATGTACAGGTGTACTATATGTTCTACGCCTTTGTCATCTACACTGTATTGTCGCATAGCACCTTTTACAATAAAACCAACGTATTTACAGACATCACCTTCTTGCAAAAAGTATTGTTTCTTCCTTAGCTTTTTGGGTTGGAAAGTCGCTTCAATTAAGGATTCTTCTTCGCCTGTAAGGGGTAAATTAGCATATTGGTTGATGTATGCCAAAAGGTTTTTATACATTGATTTTGATGATTAAATTAAGCAGATGCAAAGGTAAGGATTATGAGGTAGGAAGTATTAGTTATGAGATATGAATTATGGATTATGAGTACCTTTAGTTCGCATCTTAGATGCTGGAGTGCTGGGAACCTCGTTCAACGTCGGGGAGGTTTAAAACCCTGACGATTACCCACATCTTTTAAAAAGTTGAAATGAAGATGTAATTATTGATAAAATTGTTTCAAATAGGCTTAAATCGCCTTTCAAACTAAGCTTTGGTCGCCTCATGCCACAGCCTGACTACTTGAAACTCTTATTTCTAGCGAGGGACTTAAGTCCCTCGCTAGAAATAAACACGTTGATTATCAATTGTTTATATACTTGTGGGTAATCAGTAGGGCTGGAAGCCTTGTAATAGTCGTCACTCGCTTGGAAGCGAGCGACTGCGGAGAGCAATCCCGAATGGATGACATATTTATAGCACAAAAAACCCTTATCTACCCCTTGATTCGACTCCTTAGGAGTCGCAAAACATAGAATGCTGTTCATTTTCTTTTTCTATAAACATTTCATCCCTTTGGGATTATCCTTACATGATTCCCAAAAATTGCTCTTCTATTTTCCCTCCATAATAAACCAAGGAACAAATGAAATATACCTTATCGGGTATATTTAGGCTATATCTTTTCCATATTATACCCTATCAGGTATAATTTTATTTATATATCTCCATAATTTATGTATTTCTCTTGATATTATACCCTAAAAGGTATAATTTAGGCAAATCAATTATTAATATACCCTATTGGGTATAATCAGATGAAGATTGTACAGTTTATCAAAGAGAAAAGAAGGAATTTAGGGCTGACTCAAACTGACCTTGCGGCCAAATCGGGCGTTGGGCTTCGCTTTGTTCGAGATTTGGAGCAAGGAAAGCCTACTTTAAGACTTGATAAAGTCAACCAGATTTTAGCCCTTTTTGGTTCAGAGGTGGGCGTAATTAGAAAGGAGGTCGAAGATGAGTAGAAAAGGTAAGGTATTTTATCAAGACCAATTAGCAGGCATTATTACTGAAAACGAAGACGGATATTATTTTCAATATGACGTGGCTTACCTCAATAGTAATGATTGTCCTGCTATTTCTTTGACATTACCCCTCACGGAGAATGCTTATTTCAGTAAAATATTGTTCCCCTTTTTTGATGGACTCATTCCTGAAGGTTGGCTATTAAACATTGCTATCGAAAACTGGAAAATAAATCCGCGCGATAGAATGGGCTTATTGTTAACGGTTTGTGGCGACTGTATCGGTGCGGTAAGTATCAAGGCTTTAAATGATGAAGACCATGAATAAATGTTTATATTGCTACCAAGCCCTAAAGGATAGTGAGAATGACTTTCACTCGAAATGTGCTAAGAAACTATTTGGTGTAGGTGCTGTTCCTGAGATTGCTTTTGGCAAAGAAGAACTTCAAGAAATGGCAAGGCAACTCATCATCACAAGTATTGCCGTAACGGGTGTACAGCCTAAACTTTCTTTGGATTTGGAGAAGATAGATACACGACATCGTAGGTTTACGATCGTTGGTTTGCAGGGCGACTATATTTTAAAACCTTCTTCTGATGATTACCATCAATTGCCTGAAAATGAAGACTTAACGATGAATTTAGCGACACTATGTGGTATAAAAACGGCTGAACATACGCTGATAAGACTTACTTCGGGTGAGCTAGCTTATTTAACAAAACGATTTGACCGAAAAAAAGGGAAGAAGATTCATGTAGAAGACCTATGTCAATTAACAGAAACATTAACGGAACATAAATACAGGGCGTCGATGGAAAAGGTTGGGAAAACTATCAAAAAGTTTACTACCAATGCTGGATTTGATATCATTACCTTTTTTGAAATCAGTGTATTTTGTTTTTTAACAGGTAATGCAGATATGCACCTCAAGAATTTTTCTTTGATGAAAAACGAAATCGGGGAAATTCAATTGAGTCCTGCTTACGATTTGCTCTCTACAAAACTGGCGATGCCTCAAGATACAGAAGAAATGGCGTTAACCATCAACGGGAAGAAAAATCGTTTAAAAAGAACTGATTTCGATATTTTTGCCAGCACCCTTGGTATCAACGAGAAAGTAAAAGAGAATATTTATAAAAAGTTCAGCCTAAAAATTCCCTTGATGCTGGCGAAGATTAACGAAAGTTTTTTAGACGAAGCATCCAAACAATTGTATAAAGACTTGATTAATAATAGGGCTATTGTTTTAGGATAGATTATGCTAACATAGGTTCATTTTTAGGCTGGAAGCCTTGTAATAGTCGTCACTCGCTTGGAAGCGAGCGACTGCGCAAGTTTCAATTCAACCTGCGATATTCATTGGGTGAATAGCCTACGTGTTGTTTAAAGGAACGACTGAAATGTTGCGGATACTTAAACCCTAATTCATAGGCTATTTCACTAACTGATTTGCTCATGTCAAATATCTTCTCTTTGCCGATGTCCATCAGCTTTAGTTGAATATACTCTTGGGCAGATTTCCCTGTTTCTTTTTTGATTAAATCACCAAAATAATTGGCCGACAGATTCAGTTGCTCTGCACAATACCCCACTGATGGCAAACCCAATAGCTGGGGTTTTTCAGAGGCGAAATAGTCGTTCAAGAGTGTTTCAAATCTTCTCAAAATGCCCTTGTTGGCATTATCTCGGGTGATAAATTGGCGGTCGTAATAACGGACACAATAGCTAAGGAATAGGTCAATGTTGGCTACAATCAACGTTTTGCTGTGCTTATCGATGGTCTGTTTGAGCTCAGATTCTATCTTCATAAAGCAGTCGTAGATAATTTTACGCTCGCTTTCGGATAAATGAAGGGCCTCGTGTACTTCATACGAAAAGAAAGTATAGTCATTAATATGTCGCCCGAGGGAAGTACCTCGAATCAAGTCGGGATGAAACAATAACGCATAGCCTTGGGGCTGAAAATACTCTTTGTTTTCAATACCCATCACCTGCCCCGGTGCTACAAATACCAAGGTGCCGTCTTCATAATCATAATAATTACAGCCATAACGCAAATTCCCGCATTTGATGTCTTTGAGATAGATGATATAAAACCCAAAGTACATACGGGCATTTTGTTTAATACCGCCCTTGGAAAGGTCAATCACACTCACCAAGGGGTGGAGGGTCTCGTGGTTATAATAGGCATTATATTGCCCTATTGTATCAAATTTTATGATGTTTTCCATAACCTTATTGTTTCTTCTTATATCAAAGTTAAGGGTAATCTGTTGGTTTTTATCACGCCCATCCCTCAATCAGTAATAATGGTACGTAATCCTGTAATTGGTATAAGAAGCTTTGAAAAATAAGAGAGAATTTTGTAGGGACAAATAGGCTATCGGCTTTAGGATGTCAGCTTTGGGCTATCGGTCATCGGATGTCAGTCATCGGCTTTGGGCTATCGGTCATCGGATGTCGGTCATCGGCTTTGGGCTATCAGTTAACAACATGTTAATTACTGATTTATAAGACTTAAAGTCTTTAGTCTAACATCATTAAGTCTTGTATCTTTGAGTCTTTAGTCTAACGTCTTTAAGTCTTGTATCTTTAAGTCTTGTATCTTTAAGTCTTATGTCTAACGTCATTAAGTCTTGTATCTTTAAGTCTTTAGTCTAACGTCTTTCAATCTCTTATAAAAAAACATCTCAAAAAAATGGAAACAGCTTCTAATAACATCCCAAATCATATTTTTCCACAGGGCGATAGAGGGTCGGTAGACTATTTTACTGGTACTACATGGGTGACGATGTTGGTACAAAAGGGTGGCGACATCAATTATAGCGTAGCCAACGTGGTGTTTGAACCTAATGCTCGCACCAACTGGCATACGCATCCAGCAGGACAAATATTACTGGTTACTGATGGCGATGGTTTTTATCAGGAAAAAGGCAAACCTGCACAGCCTATTAAAAAGGGAGATACCGTAAATATTCCTGCTAATGTGGAACACTGGCACGGCGCGGGCAAAGATGGTCGCCTTGTGCATATTGCTATTAGTAATTATAGAGACGAGGTAAATGTCACTTGGCTACAGCCAGTCTCGGGAGAAGAGTATGGGAGTGTTGTGGAATAGCGATAGGATTGAATTTAAGAGTGCTGCGGTTCAGTGTTTGTTGATATTATTTCCGGAATGCTTGCCATCAGTAAACATCAGGAAAAATCTGAGATTGTTTTTCGGCTGGAAGCCTTTTAATAGTCGTCACTCGTTGGAAACGAGCGACTGCGTGTTTTAACAAAATCATCAAAAAGAACTATGAAAATCAAGAAAACCTGCTTTGCTATCGGCATATTGATAGCTCTATTTTCGTCAAAAAGTGCATGGGCACAACATAAAAATTTAATGGTACGTATCGCAAAAATTGAAGTAGATTCCGCTCAATTAGAAAGCTACAAGGCTATTCTAAAGACTGAAATCGAAACTTCTGTACGGGTAGAATCAGGGGTTTTGAGTTTGAATGCCGTAGCCGATAAGAACAATCCTACGCATATTACAATTTTAGAGGTTTATGCAAGCGTGGAGGCCTACAAGGCACATATCGAAACGCCACATTTTAAAATATACAAAACTTCAACAAAGGAGATGGTAAAGGCGTTACAACTTATTGAGGTCGACCCTATTATGTTGGCTAATAAGCATAAGAATCCGTAGTATTTTTAGCGAACCAACATTTATTATCTAAACATTAACATTTTTCTTCACCTTTGAAACCAATTAAAAGCAAGTTATTTTGCTATGTCTTGAACAAAACTTTACAACAAAAAATGGAAACAACAAACGTAAAAGCCTACGGTGCACAGTCGAAAGAAGCATCATTAGAACAATTAAATATAGTCCGTCGCGAAGTAACGGCTAAGGATATCGAAATCGAAATTCTATATTGTGGCGTATGTCATTCCGATTTACATACCGCTCGCAACGACTGGGGAGGAACGGTGTATCCAGCCGTGCCAGGACATGAGATTGTGGGTAAAATAACGAAAGTAGGTAGCGAAGTAACTAAATTCAAGGTTGGCGACACTGCTGCGGTAGGCTGTATGGTCGACTCGTGCAGAACGTGTGAAAGTTGCCAACACGACTTAGAGCAATATTGCATGACGGGCTTCACGGGTACGTATAACGGCAGAGACAAACATTTGGGCAAACAAACTTTTGGGGGTTATGCCGAAAAAGTGGTGGTAGATGAACACTTCGTTTTGAAAGTACCTGAAAACCTTGATTTGGCGGCTACAGCTCCTTTGCTTTGTGCGGGCATCACGACGTGGTCGCCATTAAGACATTGGAAAGTAACCAAAGGTAGCAACGTTGCCGTGATAGGCTTGGGCGGTCTCGGACACATGGCTATCAAACTTGCCAAGGCATTGGGAGCGAATGTTACGCTTTTTTCAAGGTCTCCAGAGAAAAAACAAGATGCCTTCGACTTGGGGGCTGACGAGATTGTTATCTCGACAGACAAAAGTCAGATGTCGGGAGCCAGAGGGAAGTTTGATTTAATCATTGACACCGTTCCGTATATTCATGACGTTAATCATTATATCCCAACATTAGGCATCAATGGCACTATTGTATTGGTAGGCTATCTTGGTCCACTCGACCCAATGTTGAATACCGTTCCGATGATTATGGGTCGTAAGTCTGTTGCAGGTTCGTTAATCGGCGGTATTGCCGAAACGCAAGAAATGCTTGATTTCTGTGGTGAACATAATATTACGTCTGAAATAGAAATCATCAAGATGCAAGACATCAATGAGGCCTATGAGCGTATGCTAAAAAGCGATGTACATTATCGTTTTGTGATTGATATGGCGTCGTTGAAGGAATAAAATTTGCTTTCGAGATTATTTGCCCCTATACATTCCTAGGGAGGGAATTAATTCCCTCCCTAGGAATGTACAGGACTTTTAGATTTTCATTTAAAACCTACTGATTACCAACAAGTTGATAATTAATTGATAATCAACGATTAACAACCTCATCCCCCAACCCCTTCTCCTTCAGAGAAGGGGAGCATACCTTGGTGCTTAGAGCTCCCCTCTCTGAAGGAGAGGGGTCGGGGGTGAGGTTTGAAGAACGATTTAAGCCCATTTGAACCAATTTTATCAATAATTACATCTTCATTTCAACTTTTTAAAAGATGTAGGTAATCAGTAGCATTTAAAACCTCATCTAATTAACCCATCATTAGGAATGTAGACAATCAGTATATTTTTAACGCTACAGTGCTTCATATGATTGTTTCTTATCATGAGCCATTAGTAACTATTTTTTGAACGTATCCCTACAAAATACCCCTCTTATACGTATATTCCCTATCAAGTACAGATTTTTAATCAACAGTTCTTAATAACACGCTTTACTATCAGGTATAAATACCTGATTTTGTAGGACTTATACTTTATTTTATGCCATAAAAATTGTTTTTTTGATAATCTTTAATTATCTTTGGTTAGCTTATTAAAGTTATCAAAATCATTGTTCTTTTAAATTGCTTAACTATACGGTTTTAATATTATCCAAACAAACAACCAAGGCTATGCAACTAACAGTACAACAATCTGAATTTATCATACCTAAGTGTCAAATCAAAGCCTTGAGTGTTTTTGATGAGAATTTAGCGCACTATTCCCTAGCTACAGAAGTCATCAAACCAGAAATGCCTATTAATTACCGAGGCACAATTTTTTTTATCAGCAACCGAGTATACTAACACACCATAATTTTATTTCTTAAAAGTCAATTTGTGTAATCTTTAGGCGGTGAATTAATTCACCGCCTACGGATATTGTTGTTTGATTGTAGGAGAAGCTACGACTAGATTCGGATACTATAATCCTAATAAATCCCGAAGGAATAAAAGGATTATAGCATTCTTGTTTGGTTACCGAACATTTTTTATATTTGTATCAACAAATAAATAGTATACACCGTATAAAACAACAAATGATTGAAGTATTGGAGGAATCAAAAGCGAATCTGAAGAAACGATTAGAGGTAGCACTTGAAAGCCTAACAGATGATTAAATCAACGAATACCTTGATGCTATTCTGAAAATAAACCAAATCATTGAAGCACTTAAAAACTAAAAAGGGAGTGAAAGCCTCCAATAAAATGATGGTACAAACGGTTAATGTCAAAACTGATGATATTCTCAATCAAGCCAAGGGACTTATTGAAGAGGCAAAGAATTTTATGCTTTCGGAAGGAAAGGTGATTGATTTAAGCAACTGGCTTACCATCAAGAACTATTGCAAAAAGTATGATATTGCTGAAGAGTCGTTGGTTACGAATTGGATTCGTAGGGGTATTATCTCTCAAGAAGATATCCATATATTTCCTGAGTTTAATAATATTAGATTAATCAGGGATAAAAAATATAGATAGACCGTCAGGGTTTTTGTTTATAAGTCCTAATCTCGAAGAGACGCCCGCCTCTGGTCGTAGGTTCTCCTACGACCCTAAATGCGGAAGAGCGTCTCGCTCGAAATTTATCAAATGTTTATGCTAAGATGAGCGTGACGCTCATTATTATTGTAGGTCGTAGGAGAACCTACGACCAGAGGCGGGAAACTGTGGAAATCAATCCCGAAGGGATGAAATATTTATAGCACCTCCATAGGAGTCGCACAGCGTAGAAAGATGTTCGTTTGTTTCTCTATAAACATTTCATTCCCTCAGGATTGATTTGGATAAAACTTACTCTTTACGCTCGCTTTGTGTGGTCATAGATTAGAGTAGGTTGGTGAGTTAGGGGTTTAGAAGGCGATGCCTAGTCCGTAACTAGGCAACCTTATAAAATGCGTTGTATTTTTGCAATGTAACATTACTGGTACACACTGACGTAGTCTAAGACTACGCCAAGCGGGGGCAGCCAATCGCTAAGCGGGGGGCTAGAAGCCTACTGATTACCCACATCTTTTAAAAAAGTTGAAATGAGGATGTAATTATTGATAAAATTGGTTCGAATAGGCTTAAATCGCCTTTCAAACCGAGCGTCAGTCGCCTCATGACATAGCCTGACTACTTGAAGTTCTTATTTCTAGCGAGGGACTTAAGTCCCTCGCTAGAAATAAACGCGTTTATTATCAATCATTTATATACTTGTAGGTAATCAATAGGGCTAGAAGCCTAATAATAGCAGTCACTCGCTTGGAAGCGAACGACTGCGAAAACCAATCCCGAAGGGATGAAAGGATTATAGCAAACAAAAATGATTGCACCACCAAAACCCCGAAGGGGTGACAGAGAGCTTTAGCTTTCTATCACCCCTTCGGGGTTAAATGTTTCCTGATTTCACGGCTTGCTATAATCCTTTCATCCCTTCGGGATTTGGCGTTCCCCACTACCAAACGCCAAATCAATAACCCCGATAACTGACATTCGAACCCCGAAGACCGCAAGCCGACATCCAAAGACCGAAACCCGAGGACCGAAACCCAAAGACCGAAAGCCGAAGACCGACATCCGAAGACCGACATCCAAAGACCGACATCCAAAGACCGAAACCCGACGACCGAAAGCCAATAACCTACCCTCTACGCGCTTCCCCCAAAATAGCCTCATACTCCAACTCTGCATCAGAAACTAACCCTGATTGGGCGATGGCGGTTTTTTGAGATAGGAGGGGTTGGTTGCCGTTGGCGGCTAATAGGTTATTGATTACCTCTTTGTTGTCGCGGAGGGTGAAGGGTACTATCTCGGGCTTGATACGCACATGTTGGACGTCGTTGGCTAGGGTGGTGTTTAGCGTGCCGACGAAGGCTTTGATGATGTTGATGCGTCGCTGAAGGTATTCGTCGAAGATTTCTCGCTTGTCTTGTACCTTCAAATGGGCATCCAGAAACAGCATTTCTAGGGCAATGCCCGAGATTTGGTTCAGCCCTTTTACCGACTCAAAACTAATATCTGGCGTCTGCGTCAGCGAGTAGATTAGCTTGAAAAGCGTGTCTATTTCCAGCTTTACGCTCTCGGGGGCGTGGTCCCACGAAAGGTATTGTGCCGTGGCACCAACCGACCCTTGGATGATGGCGCCGGTTTCGCCCTTTTTGGCAAAGCCTTGTATTTCGCCTTGCACAAAAATCTTCGGTGCGCCGTGGTAGTCGTTGGTGTCGGCAAAGTTGGATAATAGCGTTTCCAATCGCTCGATGATGTGCTGAACGTCGTGCCAGTCGGTTTGCTCTGCTTGTCCGAACACAACGGGGATTTTGCCGATGATGTTGGCGGTACGGCTCACTTCCGTCCAAGTTCCGCCTTGTGGTTTTGCCCAAATCAGGGTCTCTTCATCTGTATACGTTTCAAAGTATTCGGTGGTTTTGTTGTCGATGTCTTTGAAGGAAAACTGTCGCGAGAAGGCCACCAAGTCTTGATTTTTGTTGAAGAATGGATACAAACGGTTGCCGTCCCAAGGTGAAATTGGTAGTACTTTTAGCTTGAATTTCGACGAGAATCCGTACTCATTGCTAGGCTTGGCGAGTTCGGTGATGTACCAAATTTCGGCAAACTGTGTGGTGCGGAGGATGTCCTTGCACATCCTGCGATTAAAGGAGTCTATCTTGTTGTCTTCCAGTATTTTATGCAATGCCGACACGACTGCCTTTTCATTGTCGGTACTAGGTTGGGCGTGTAATACTACGGGGTTGCCAAAGGCAAACGACGTGGCAGTGGATACGATTTTGTTCTGAAACGCTATCGGAATACGCCCTACTTTCTCTACCCGTTGCTCTTCGTTGTCGGTGCGCACTATCTTGTCGGGGCGTTTGGTTTTGTCCAACACGCTGTGTCCGTCTATTTTATACTGTTTTTGATAGGTTGCAATATTGACGTCGTCGATGTTCGACTGTAGTATTTGGATGGAATCGGCAATCGATTCGGTTTTGGTGATGTCTATTACTTTCATGTGGTTAGAAAAATTTTGCTAAATCATTAGCAGTTTTATTGAAATTAGGGAGGTGATAATCAAGGGCATAGGCGATTAAATCCACATATTCGTCGTGTTCCTTGACGGGAAATCCGCAGACTTCATCGACAAAATCGTCGTTCCAATTGTCCGAAACCAAGTACACCCTGCCACATTCTATCTTCGGACTTTGGGCGTTCAAACGGGTGGTTTTGTCGTCCTTGGGCGAGGGCGTTTTGGTGATATTCAACGACGTTTGTGCCGATAATACTTGGATGATGGAAAGCCCATTTGCCTTGGGTTCTATCCTGATACTGCTGTTGTAGGTATAGCCATTGGCTAGGGCAAAGTCGCTCAAAAACCGCAACAGCTCTGGAAATTTATAATATACCTTTTTGGCTTTGGTGATATACAAGGCATTCCCGATTTGGCAGGTGGCTATTATACCGCTTGGGTCGTTTTCTTCCGAGCGGTTCGTATAGGCAGTATCGGCAAAGAAAATGATAGGTTCGGTAGTGTGTATACGTTCAAACTCATTGTTGGAAATATACTGAAACCATTCTTTTTTAATGATGTTCCCGCCGTCTTCGCTTGGCGACTGTTCGTACTGGTTGGCGTAGCCACGACTGCCCAAATCTACCTTGGCTTCTTCCAAGACAGTCCTGTTCAAACGGTTGATGTCCAACAAACCATTGGTGTAAAATTCCTTTAGTTCGGGCGGACTTACCTTTGTGGAGACCTCCGCAGGTAAGCAAAGATGCCTGATGCTTTCGCCTTTTTTATCCAACAAATACCCCGTTACGTCCTTGTCGTGGAGGCGTTGCATGATGGTTATCACGGGCGTATTTTCTTTGTTTACCTTTCGCGATGACAACGTCTTGGTATGTTCGTTCGCCGTCTTGCGGTCGGCATCAGAGGCCGCCTGCGAGGGGTTCAGCGGGTCGTCAGAGATAATCACATGGGCGTGTTTCCCCGTGATGGTTCCGCCCGTGCTGGTGGTGTAGCGTGCGCCAGTTTGGGTGTTTTCATAAGCCCCTTTGGACGATTTATCTCGCCTGATAACCACTTCTGGAAATAACCTTTTGTATTTCTCTGCCGTAATAATGTCCCGACTTTTCACGGAATGCTCTATCGACAAATCGTTGGAATACGAATTGGTGATGATGCGGATACTGGGGTCTTGCGTCCAGAGCCATGCAGGAAACATAATCGTGCTGATGGTCGATTTAGTAGTGCCGGGGGGAATATTAATGATGAGGTCGTAGGGTTTCTTCTCACGACTGATGATGGACTTTGCGAGGGTTTGTAGTTCGTCGCACAGCAAAGGAATGTGCCAGTTGTACACAGGTTCTTCTTTGATGACGACGTCCCAAAAAGACTGCACGAACTCGAAGAACGAGTTTTTACAGGCTTCCCTTTCAATGGCAATCAGCAGGCTATCAGGTATGTCGATATTAGTTTTCAATTTTTCGGGCGATTAATAAGAGTTGTTTTTTTTCGACTTCGGTAAAATCGTCAAGGTTCACCATCCTGCCAGTAGGGGTGGGTGGCTCACTATTTTTGGCATTATTCAAATTTCGTTCGGTTGCGTATAGACCTAAGAGTTTCCTGCGTTCCATGAGCTGATAACGGATTTCGGAGATATACCGAGGGTTGCCGTATTCCTTTACATCTTTGGTGGCTTGCTCGGTGTCGGTCAGGCTAATAAACGTTTCATCGTCGAACAGGCTGATTTGCTCTTTTTCTTTTTTGCTGACCGATATTTTACCTTTCTGTTTCGCCGAATGCTGTTGATAGTCGGTTTTGGATTTCTCCCAAGCTTCCCACAGTTCGGTAATCGCCATGTCTATGCGTTCGAGTTCCAATTGAATGGCTGCATCGATATTGCCCATTCTCTGCCGTCGCCATTCCTCGACTAGCAAAGCAATATCCGCCCGAATGGTTTGGGGGCTGATGGCTTTGTCGGAAGCCATCCGCTGTTGTGCCA
The DNA here is from genome assembly GCF_059416265.1 of Arcicella sp. GW821-FHT09D11. Lineage (NCBI taxonomy): Bacteria > Pseudomonadati > Bacteroidota > Cytophagia > Cytophagales > Flectobacillaceae > Arcicella > Arcicella sp. GW821-FHT09D11. Next base: position 95,031 of record NZ_JBWKOV010000004.1, read on the forward strand.
ACTCGGCTATCTTCCTGACGGAATAGCCCTTTTTGTATAAATCGGCTACGATTTGAAGGCGATGTTGTTTTTTCATGTGTTGTAGAAAAAGGTATGTATGTAGCACGAGTTTCCAACTCGTACATGACTTCACGAGTTGGAAACTCGTGCTACTTTAGTGTTAGCATCATCATTTTATCAAAACAATCACCATCACCACCCCGCCGACATAATTAAGTACCTTGGCAAAAAACAACTTTCTATTAAGTTTTGCCACTGCCTTTTCTTTGTCAACTAAACTATTCTGGTAAAAATCTCGCTCGATGGTCCTGAGGGTTAAATCGCCAGATGTTTGTTCAAGGGTCTTTTGCATGATGCTTAGTTTTTGCTGAAATGCCTCTGCATTGATTTTACTTGCCAGCGCATCTTTTGCCGCCAATTCTGTGAAAATGTAGTAACCCTTGGGCAACAATTTGCGGTAGTGGGCAATGGTAGTATCGCTATTGTTTAAACACGCTGTCGATATAACTTTGGAGGTCTTCGCCTTGCAAGTTATTGATATAGGTGTTGTTAGCATCAATAGTGCTATCAATCTTATGAAACTTTTGTTGGATAAGGCTATCATTTTTAGAGGGTTTAATCATTATTTGTGACCGACTTTCCTGTGGTTTAGGAGACTTTGAGCATTGTAGAAAAACTACAATCAGCACCACAATCAGGAAGGCAAAGAGCAGGGAAACCTTGTCGGCGGTGAGTTCAGTTTTTATTTTATTGATTGTTTGCCAAAGCGTAGCGAAGTTCATAATCGTGTCGGGTTTTGCGGTTTGCGGTATGTAATGTCTGGATTTTTTGGAGTTCAACTTCGTTGCTATCAAGGATTTGCTTCATCCTGAGGTTTTGTTTAGCCAGCTCGTTGGCCAGCAATCGGTTTTCGATAATCACCGACTTAAAGCCCGTTACGCAAGTGTCGCACACCCCAAATTGGTTCTGAGCAACGTTCTCGACTTCCTTGCGCATCACTGCTATCTGGTTGGTCTTTTGGAGCTGTACAGCCAAGTCTGTGGGTGCATGGTGAACTGTCGTAGCCGTCGATTCCTGACAGCTCGTTAGTCCGCTGATGATAAGGCCTGACCAGATAATCAGCGAGGAAATGGTGTTAAATGTACTTTTCATGTAGGTGGATTTTTTTTAAGTTTTCGATGCGGTTAAGCCATCCCCGCAGGAATTTTCGTTGAGTACCCACGCCTATGGCTTGGTAGTAGCGGGTGCGGTATTGGTAGATTTTGGTGTAAAGCTTTCTAGGGTTCGCCTTGTTGATTTTTTGGATGGTTGCTGTCCCAAATACGCCGTCGGGCGTGGCACCTACCATGCGCTGAATGGCCTTTACGTTGGCTTTGTCTTTGCCAGGGCCACAATTCACGAGGATGTCAACGATGGTTTCGGCGATGGCTTGGTTGTGGATGGTTTGAGCGTTGACGTAGTTCCAGTACATGGCTTTATAAATGGGCTTGATGTCGTGCTGGGTCGTGAGGGCAAGGTCGAAAGCCGAAACCTTGCCGTCGGCATCTTTGTCGCATGCAAGGGCGATGGCCCGTAGGCAGGCACGTTTGTAAGTGCTGAGGGTCACGCCGTATTTGGTGGCACCTCCGCGGTCGTATTGGGTGACGGTAAACAAGACACCCTCGGCTTTGAGGAGATGCGGGAAATAGCGGTTGAAGTCTGCTGGAAAAGCAATAGCCGACTTCAATACAATGCCCATTGTAAGGATGAATTTTTTTTTGTTCATTTAAAAAAAGGTGTTTTTTCGGGTGTTCAAGTGTAGTTTTTTGCCTTTTGAAAAAAAAATAAAATTATTTTTTCCAGCTAAATTTTCTAGTGTTCGGATAATACGAAGGTTAACTTTTGGGCTAAAAGAATTATACAAATTTATTCAAAAAGGGCATACAACGGTACTTTTTTTTCATATATCTTTGTGAAAGAAATCTACAATTCTTCTGAAAATTATGAAAGAAAAAATCTTAGCCTCGCTCAAAAACAGGTACAAAAATTTGGGTTTGAGTGAAAAAATTCTCGACGGAATTGCCGATATGTTGGCAAGCACTACTCCCGAAGAATCAGCGATTGAAACCGCCGTAGGTGGGGTCGAAACATTAGCCAAAAGTTTTCAGTCGGAAACCGACCGCATCAGAACGGAAGCCACCAAAGCCAAAGCCGACGCCTTGCGAAAAGAGGATGAAAACAAAAAAGTGGGCGCTACCGAACCCGACACCACAGACATGCCTGCGTGGGCAAAGGGGTTGATGGATGCCAACAGACAATTGACTGAAAAGTTGACGGCGTTGGAGTCTGGAAAGACAACTGAAACACGCAAAAGCTTACTCGAAGAAACATTGAAAGATGCCCCAAGGGCTTTTAAGAACAAGGTTTTAAAAGACTTTGAAAGAATGAACTTTGGCACAGACGATGATTTCACGAATTACCTAACCGACACCCAAACAGACCTTTCGGCTGTCACCCAAGAGATTGCCAACGTTGGCCTTTTAGCACGCCCCGTACCGATAGCGGGCAGTGGGGGCAAAGCCAAAGAGCCCTCAAAGGCTGAGCTGGATAGTGTGATGGGGAATATTATGTAGGTGTTAGTTGTGAGTTAGTGAGTTGTGATTGAGTGATTTTTTTCGCCCGTGGTTTTCAACCGTGGTCTGTGGCACACAGACCACAATATTTTCACTCATAATATAATATAACGCTTCCTCTTAGCGGGTGACTTAAGTCACCCGCTAAGAGGAAAAGAGGAAACTTAGGTATAAAAGATTTCTCCATTATGGATTGATTTTCAATTGCTTATCAATTAGGATAAAACAAATACAGTCATATCATGAAGAATCCCAATATTGTGTTCTGTGTGCCACAGACCACGGTTGAAGCAAAAATCAGCGTTTCAAATCAGCGAAAATCTGCGGGTAATATAACACGCCTAGCTTGTTGGAAATAATTCCAACAAGGGCAGAATATTGTGTTCTGTGTGCCACAGACCACGGTGACGGTTGAATAAAAAAATCACTCAATCACTAACTCACTCAATCACAACTGACTAACTCACTAACTCACAATTCACTAACTCAATCAATCACTAAATCACAATTAATTAAAATGGCAGGATACGCAAACCTTTCAAATACTGATGAAAGCATTTTATCAGAGAAAGATTCAATCGTTATCATGAATAACCTTGAATCCATCAAAGGTGGCAAAACGCTTGATATTACGGGCTTTGGCCCTACAATCATCAAAGCGGGGCATGTAATCATCCGTGAAACAGCCACGGGACTTTTCAAGCCCATGCCACTCGCCACCAACGATACCGTCTACGGATCATTGCCTTCGGGGCATACCTATGCGGGCATTTTGGTAGCCACCATCAGAACCGCAAAACCCTTTGCAGGTATCATGATTCGCGGCACTGTTAATACAGTAGCCTCACCTTTTTCTTTAACCTCAATTTTGTCGGCAGTAAAAACAGCCTTGCCACAATTGATTTTCACAGCAGACGAATAAATGGAACAATCATTATTTATTGAATGGGTAAACAAATGGTTTCCCGGTATCACTACACGCGTGGTGCAAGAGTTAAACGACGCTAAAAATGAATTGACCTATTTACACAGAGCCTTGCTGAGAAAACAGTTCTCTGCAACAGGTAAATGGGAGTCAATCAGCGTGGCGAATACCGCCATCATGGCCGACGTCGTGGCGATGGATAGCGAATTACCTTTGAAAAAGCGTGACTCAATCTCCAAAGCCAACGGCGACATTCCTAAGTTTGGCATGGAGCTAAAGATGAACGAACAGCAGTTGACCAACTTGGACGTAACCATCGCCCAAAACGCCACTGAAAGCCAGATTATTAGCGCCATTTTCAACGATACGCCCAAAGTAATTACGGGTATCTGGGAACGTAACGAGCAGGTGTTTTTACAGGGACTTTCAACAGGTGTAGCCTTGGTAGACAGCGACAACGTGGGAACGGGCATCAGAATAGACTATGGCTATAAGGCTGATAATAAGTTTGTTGCCTCGGTATTATGGTCGTCGGCATCGACAGCCAAGCCTATCGACGACATCGAAAATGTGTTTACAAAGGCAAGTCTTGATGGCAATGTGTTAGGCACTATTTACATGGACAAAACGGCCTTTAATAACATGACCAAGGCGACGTCGTTCAAGGAGATGTTTGCCTTTAATGCGGGCTTCTCAGGAGGGTCTATTCCTTCGCCATCGATTGAACAGGCACGTCAGGTGATTCTCTCACGCTTTGGGGTAAACCTCCAGATTATCGACAGAGCGGTGCGTTACGAGAAAAACGGCGTGCAGACGACTTTCAAACCTTGGCAAGATGGCATGGTGGTATTTACACCAGCGGGACAAATCGGCTCGTTGTTCTATGCTAAGTTAGCGGAACAAAACCACCCAACAGCGGGCGTGACGTATTCTGTGACGGATGATTTTATCTTGGTATCGAAGTTCAGAACCAACCGCCCGTCGCTATCAGAATTTACGACTTCGCAAGCAAGAGTAATTCCCGTGATTTCAAATGTGGAGGGGATTTATACGCTGGACTCGAAAAGTATTGGGTGATTTGTGATTTAGTGATTGAGTGAGTTGTGAATGAGTGATTGTTTTTTACTTCGCTACTCGACTTGTTCTGAAAGGCAAGTCGAGTATGGATAAAGAGGATTTCAAATCCTTTTTATCTGTACTTCGAGATGCCCTTCGGAACATCTCGAAGAGCAAAGCAAGAATCACTTTGTGTTCTGTGTGCCACAGACCACGGAAGTAGAAAATCACTAACTCACAAATCACTCAATGGAACACCTCACAACTAAAACAATCACTAAATCACTCATTCATTCAATCACTCAATGAAATAACTCACTAACTCATCACTCAAAACTCACAACTAGACACATGCCTTCCATCAAGCAAATCATTCAATCACGTATTTTGGAATTTGGGTTTACACTTGCTGACATCACGCTCGATGCATACATCACAAAGACAGGCATAGATGGCAGTCGAGAATACAGCACAGACAACGCCATGGACGCCGACAAGCTGATGTACGCCATCATACCCATGCTTTTGTTAGTACCCAAGGTGTCAGAAGGGCAATACTCACGAGAATACGCTATCGCCAATATCAAAGCCTATTACCAATCGCTTTGTTTAGAGCTTGGTCTTCCTGATACGCTGAATCCAGTACCATCAATCACCGATAAATCAAACCAATGGTAGTATCAACGCAATATCCTTATAGCCTATACCAGTATCAGATACTGGCCTCGAGCCAAGATGCCACAGGCGATTTTGTCAGCAACGGAGCCGAATGGGTATTGATGGCAAAATGTCGTGACGAAACCACTTCCGCCCAACGGATACCCACTGTTGATGATGGCATTGCATATATACCTGATGCGGTAGTGTATTGCGAGGTAGCTTGCGAAGTGATAAACGTTGGGTCAAAAGTACAGGTAAGAAACCCCGACAATAGCATCAGGTTGGAAGGAACTTGCCGAGGATTTTCAAAAGATACGTTTCATAGCAGACTATGGGTTTAGTAAAAACATTCGACCTTTTTGGTATCCATAAAAGGCTTGAGAAAGTAAACGTAAAGTTTAGGGAAAAAGTAATCAAAAGTCTTGACGAGATAGGCGCTGAATGTGTGGATACCGCCCTAGAAAATGCAGACTATGACGACCCAATGGGAAACCTCCGCAGTTCAATAGGCTACGTGGTGCTGGATAATGGCGAGGAAGTCAACTCAGGAGGGTTCAAGCAAATAGAAGGCTCGTTAGGCATCAAGTATGGTTCGCAGAAGGGGAAAGATTTGGCAGAAGAACTGGCGGGCAACCATAGCGAAGGCTTTGTGCTTATCGTAGTAGCAGGCATGGAAAATGCCGCTGCGGAGGAAGCCAAAGGGAAGGATGTGTTGACCTCTTCAGAAGAATTGGCCAAAAAAGAGATCCTGAAAGTACTTAATAAAGTTCAGCAAGAAATGAATGAAGAGCCATGAAAACACAATTCGACCAAATCGCCACGCTTTACGCCATCCTGAACGATTCGAACCTGAAAACTGCCATCAGCGGAGGACTGTACAAATTACGTCGACCCGTCAACAGTAGCCAAGAAGACGTAGTCATCAACAGCCTAAGCATCGGCGAAGGCAACTTACAACGTGGCATCGCCAATGTCAACATCCATGTACCCGACCTCATCGTGAAGCTCAATGGCGAAGCTCAGAACCAACCCAATATCAAGCGTTTAGGCGAATTGAGTAGCCTTGCATACGATATTTTAGCAGAAGTAAGCACCAGTACTTACTCGATTTTTATTCAATCATCCACGATTATCGAAGAGAGAGCCATCAATGCTCATTTTCAAAACATACGATTAATTTTCACTTTTTATAACACATAAAATGGCAACAGTAACCTACGGATTAAAAAGCATTAAATATGGCGACATCGCCAGCGACGGCGGAACAGCAACAGCCTTTGTTTCAAAAGGATTGACCCTTTCAGATACTTTCAAGATTGAAACGGGCGACAACGAAGTGCAGGAATTTATGTCGGAAGAAAACGACTATCCCGAGGAATCCATCATCACGATGGGCAAGAAGCAGTATAAATATACGGTGATGAATGCTGACGCAGACATTGCAGGATTTTTGTTAGGAGGGACGGTAGCCTCAGGCGTTTGGAGTTCACCCGACACAACTTCCAAAATTCAGAAATCTGTTCAGATTGAAACCAAAACAGGGCATATCATCACGATAAACCGTGCCTTAGTATCGGCAAAACGTGCGGGTGAATTCAGTAAAAAAGCCCTGGCAACCATCGAGGTTACGCTGACGGTAATGAAGCCACAAAAGGCAGGCGTATATGCCGAGACTTGGGAAGACCCATCATAATCAGTAAGATTTGAGTAATGAAATAATTGTTAAAAAGCCTGTAATTTTTATAGGCTTTTTTTACAAAATTATCGCAAAAATCGCTATATTTGTATAAGTGTTATGCATCACAAGACTCCCCTAAAAAACGGCTTCGTTTTTAATTTTATTAATTCTTTTTAGCTAATTTTATAGCTGAATCACATAAAAAGACATTAAGATAATAAAATGAAAAAGACCTTAATTATTACCCTAAGCTTATTAATCAGTAGTTACACCTTTTGCCAAATGCCTAGTAGTTTTGATAGAGAAGAGGTAGTGGAAGTGAAAAATACGAAAGCCAAGCTGTATGCCAATGCCCAAACATGGATAGCCAAAACCTTTGGCGACTATAAATCTGTGATTCAATTTGAAGATAAGGAGCAGGGGAGGTTGATTATTAAGGGGTTGTCTGAATTGAATGTAGAATTTTATCCTAATTTTAAATATACCATTACCATTGATGTAAAAGAGAATAAGTATAGGTATTCGATTACTGAGATAAGTGTTGGATTTGCAAGTACTAGTAATTTCGCAAGTTCATATTATCCGATTGAAGAGGAGGCTGATCATCTTAAAAAGATTAAATTAAAATTAGATAATATAACTGCATTATCAACTAGTAATATGTCTAAAAAAGAATTTAAAAAACATCAGGAAGAGGTTAATAGCTTAAAAACAGCCTATAATAGTTATTTTTCTAGAGTATCAAATGTAAAAGATATCTTGGATAGTATTTCTAATTCTTTTAAAACAGCCATGAAAAGTAATGATGATTTTTAAAGTTTAGAGATGTCTTCTTTAACGTATATTTATTAACGTTAAAATAGTTGATTTACATTATCAATAGTGAGGGACTTAAGTCCCTCACTATTGATAATGTACCAAATCTCCTCTATGATTGATATTTCATTCATGGCATGAGTAACTTATAGTTGACATTTAATAGTTTTTTCGGCTGGAAGCCTTTTAATAATGGTCACTCGCTTGGAAGCGAGCGACTGCTGCGATTGTATAAAATTTTTATCACCTACACCCCATGTCTGAACAAGAAATAAACAACCTTGAAAAAAAAGAGATAGACGCTCTGATAGAACGAGGTCTAAAATGGAACTGCAAGAAAAGCTCCATCCTACGATTTGTAGGTTCCGAAACCCGTGAATTTATCATCAAACCCTTTAGCTTAGGCTTAATCCTGATGCTAAGTGCGGAGTTTAAAAAAATAAATTTTAATCCGCAGAAGATTGATGACAACTGGATGTCGGAATCAAAAAACCTGATGGCAACCGCCCCAGAGCCCCTTTCGCGCATCATTATGATAGCCGTGTTAAGGAATAAAGTGTTGATTAAATACTTTGGCGGTTTTGTAGCCAACTATTTTCTGAATAGGGTAGAACCCAAACAGCTTTTGGAGTTGGCGATGATTATCAATCAAATGTGCAATCCAACGGATTTTATACTCTCTATCAAATTTCTTTCGATTCATCAGATGATAATCAAGCCTCCACATTTGATAGAGAAAATAGCGACGGAGGAGGAAGAAGTAATACTGGACTAAAATCAATCTATGGCAGTATAGGCATTATTTCAAAAGAATTTGGCTGGAGTTGGCACGAACTGATGTGGCAAATTCCGTGGGTAACAATTCAAAAGATTTTGGCCGATCAACCAAGGTATAATCTGCCCAAAAAAGAAAGTATTGAAGAAAAGACAATGAAGTTCGAAGATTACCTAAAGACCATTCATAAAGTAAAGAAAAATGAACAATAACGGTGGTGCCATAAGCTTTGATGCTTTGATAAATAATTCTCAATTCTTGAAATCATTTCAGGAGATGGAGGAACGTATCAAGGGTTTTACAAACAAAGCAGCAGCGGAAGCAGAAAAAACAGATACAGTATTTTCGAAATTAGGGAAAGCCATTGAAAATACTTTTACGAGTGATAATCTTAGGGAGGTAGCACAGCAAATCATTAAAGTGCGAGGCGAATTTCAAGCACTTGAAGGCTCGCTGAAGGTAATGCTGGGGTCTAAGGAAAAGGCAGATGAGCTAATGGCACAAGTAGCCGATTTGGCTGCTAAAACTCCTTTGTCACTGACGCAAGTAGGAGAATCTGCGAAGTTGATGGTGGCTTATGGTTTTTCGACAGACACCGTGATAGGGCATCTTCAAATGTTGGGTGATGTAGCACATGGTGTGAATATGCCTATTGAAGACCTTGTGAATACCTTTGGAGCAATCCGTACAAACGGAGTGGCTAGCTTGAGCGACATTGAGGGGATGGCTGGAAAAGGTATCCCTATCTTTGAAGTATTAGGGAATGTGCTGAATACCAACCGTGATGGAGTGGAAAAAATGGTTGAAGCTAGTAAGGTAGGGTTACCTCAAATAGAGCTAGCTTTCCAAAGCATGACTTCTACGGGAGGGATGTTTTCAGGGGTAATGAAGGAACAGGCTAAATCTGTTGATGCATTAATGACCAACTTGGAGGAGTCTATCAATAGGGTATATAATGAAATAGGGAAAGATACTGACGGTTTGGTTGCAGGTACGCTTCAGATGGGTGTTTCGATGCTTGAAAACTACAAGAGCATTGCTAAAATACTTGAAGTATTAGCTATTGCGTGTGGTGCTTACAAAGCAGCTTTATTAGTGGTTAATGCGACTGAGGCTGCTGCAATTGCTATAAAAGGAGGCTGGACGATTGCAACACTAGCAGAGTATCAAGCTTTGTTATTGGTAGAAGGAGCTCAAAAGGTGCTTAATGCTACTATATTGGCGAATCCTTATGTGGCTGTGACAACATTGATTATTGGTTTAGCAAGTGCGGTATATTTATTCAATACAAATACAGCAATCGCCGAAAGGGCACAAAATAGATATAATACAGAACTAGCAGAATCTAATAAAAAAATAAACAATCTAAAAGACGAAACAAATAAGCTTAATAATATTATAAGAAATAATAGCTCTGCACAGGGAGAGCAAATAAAAGCTTATAAGAGACTACAAGAATTGTATCCAGATATGCTTAAAAACATTGACTTGTATAAATACAAGACGATGGATGCGACAAAGAGTCAAAAAGAATTCAATGCTGCTCTTACTGGAATAAAGATTGGAGACACAAAAAATAAAATTGCAGAAGTTGATAAGCGAATTGCAGATAATCAAAAGAGAAAATCTGATTTATTTACAAAGCCCCAACTAGGTGTTAGTGGGGGTGTTACCTCTATGCAAGTTTACTTAGATAATCAAATAAATGCAGATAAAGCTTTAAGGAATGCATTGGCCAAAGGATATGTAAATCTTAGAAAAACACAGATTAACGAAAGGAAGGAATTAGAAAACGAAGGAAGCGTAAAGAATAAAGAGTATTGGGACAAAGAGTTAAAACAACTTCAAACGGAATTTGATAAGCAGGAAAAAAACACAAAAAAGTTTTTGGAATTAAAAGCTACTATTAAGAAAGTTAAAAAGGAACTGAAAAGTTATGAAGTGTCTGATAGTGAAGAAGATAAACCTCATAATACCCCTGCACCTAAAACCCCTGCACCAACCGCTCCAGCCCCCTATGGTAGTATTGCTTATTGGCAAGAAATATCTTCTAAAGCACAGTATATTTATGAGCATAGTAATAACCCAAGTGAAAAAACCGCACAAATAGCAGTAGTACTTGACGCAGAAAAAAAAGTAGCTGAAGGACGTAAGCAATTGGAAGAAGAGCTCTCAAAGGGTAAGATTAAAACTTTTGAGGAAGAGATTGAGGAGAAAAAGAAACAATATGTTTTGTATGAAAATTGGGTAAAAAATATCAGTAAGGAAGTCGCAGATGCTCATCCTCAGTTTAAAGATTTACTTCCTCAAGGGAATAATTATGTTGATTTTCTAAGTAAAAAGATTAAAGAGTTTGAGACTAAACAAAATGACGTCAATCTTGACCCTACCGCAAAAACCGAAGCACAAGGCAATTTAGTAAAGTATAAGATTGAATATCAGATAGTCACTGGGAAAAAATCTGGTGTGGAGTTACTCAAGGAGGATATGTTGAAGGCTAAAAAAGAAGCCAAAAGTTTGGTAGAGTATCTTGAGTATATTGAAAAGCTGAAAGATAAATTGAAAGGCGATACTTCTACAGACGGCATGGCTCAAACCAATACCCTTGTAGAGGAAACCAACCAGACTAATGAGCAAATTGCTGCTAATCTGCAAGAGTATTTACGCAATCATGAAACTTATGAAGAGCAAAAGGACAACATCATCAAGAAACATATAGGATTAAGAGAAGCCTTAGAGAGCCAATATACAGACAAAACAAATGCTGAATATCTTAAGAACCTAGAGAAATTAAAAAAAGGAAAAAAGGAAGAACTTGATATAATTGAAAAAACGAATGAAGAGAAAATAGCTTATCTTAAATCTCTTCAAGATTCTTTACGAATAATTGACCTTAAGTATTTAAAAGAAAAGGTTGAAACAGAGAAAAACAAACTTGATAGTCTGAAAGGAAAAGAAAATACTGATGATTACACTCAGCAACTAAAAAAAGTACAAGATGCAGAAAAAAATCTCAACGACCATCTATTAAGTGTAGTTTCCAAGTTCGCTAGTTTAGGAGGACAATTAGGCGGTGTAATGTCCAAAATGAATGGAGCGATTGGCGATACTGGTCAATTGTTGTCGGGCTTAGCACAAAATGCGGATAACGTTGTCAATGCTTTTAAAAAAGGAGCTACTCCTACGGATAAATGGATGACTGGCATTTCGGCTACGATTGGCTTGATTGATTTGGTTGCTAGTTCAGCCAATGAAAGGGAAAAAGCGGAAGAGGAGTATCGTAAAAATGCCTTACAGTTTGAACAAGATTATAAAGTAGCCATCAATGAGAGAATCGGGGCAGAGACGAAAACAAAAGAGAATGTTTTTGTCAAAGATTACGCTGGTAGGCTCAAAGACGGCTTCAAGATGTATAATGATGCGAGTACGAAATATCAAGAATCATTAAAAAAGCTAGAAGAGGGTAAAGCAAAGGTAGGACAACGAAATGCCATAGATTGGGGTAAAGTGGGTAGTGGTGTGGCAATGGGTGCAGCCTTGGGAACAGCCATTGTGCCAGTAATCGGTACTGCTATCGGTGCGGTTGTTGGGGGGATTATTGGGTGGTTTGGAGGAAAGAAAAAGAAGGATGAGTTTACGGGGCTGTTGAAGGAATATCCAGAATTAATACAAAAGGCTGCTAACGGGCAAGAGATTTTTAACAAAGAATTAGCCGAAACATTGATTAGCAATAACCAGGTGGATGATGCTACGAAGAAACTCTTGCAAGATTCCATCACTTGGTCTGAGCAAATGGAGAAAGCCAAAGGACAAATTAAAGAAGTTATCGCAGATTTGGCGGGCAACTTAGGGAATAACCTAAGAGATGGATTAGTGAATGCTTTTAAAGATGGAACTTCAGCGGCGGAAGCTTTTGGAAAATCTGTAAGTGGTATTCTGGAAGATATGCTTAGTCAATTGTTATTTAACCAAGTGTTTTCTAAAGCATTTGATGATTTGCAGGAACAAATGATGATTAGTGCCGACTTGGATAATGGCGGTGATAATAATTTTATTGATGATTTTAGCGTGTTCTTCTCACAAGCGAATGGGCTTTGGCAACAATTCTATGATCAATTAGATGCTGCTTCGGCATCTGCAAAAAGCTATGGTTTAGATATTTTTCAGAAAAATAAACCTGCAAGTCCTAATTCATTAACAGGCTCGGTAAAAAGTATCACTGAAGATACGGCAGGGCTTTTGGAAGGGAATATTACCCAGCTTAGGGTGGTGGCTACTAGTCAGCTTATCTCACTTCGGAATGTGGAAGTGATTGCTAGTCAGCAACTTACTTTACAAGCCAAGTTCCTGCCTTTTCTGGAAAGAATAGATAATAATTTAGATAAACTTAATTCTGGAGACAATATTCTACGCGTTAAATTTTAAACCCAATGGCTAATGAACTACAACTATACGTACCGTTTAATGAAACTAGCGGAGATATTGCTCTCGATATTGCGCAATATCATTATGATTTAAGCATCGAGGGCGGACAATGGCTGGAAGGCAAAGAAGACCATGCCCTCTATTTTACAGGCGAAGGTCTCGCCCAAACGATGGGCTATGAAATGATTGATTTCAGTCAAGATTTCTCGCTGTCGTGTTGGTTTAAAGCGGAGGCCTCGGGGGAATATCCACACAGCACTTGGCTTTTTTATCAATTCCACGGCGTGTTTGATTTCCTGTACTTGGATGCCAAGACGAAGTGCATCGACTGGACGTTGATTGAAATTATTCAAGAAGGACGAAAGGTGAGGTTGCTCGTGAATACCCACTTGGTGGCTGAACAGGATTTCCCTGACGACTGGGGAATGCCTACTGGCTTTTCGTTAATGAACGATAACAACAATGCAACGGGCTTTTTTGCCATCGACGAACTGAAAATATACGATGGCGTGGTTTATCAAAGTGGCACCATTAATCCTCCTATTATCAAAGAAATGGATATAATTTATAAAATAAACGGTAATAGTTTTAAAAACTATGGCGTGCGGGTTCAAGCCTCGACGGGGATGTTTGATGCCCCAGAAATAAAACCTCCTGTTACGATTGAATGGCAGGATTATCACGGCGATTTTGTTGATTTGAACGACGTTCGCTATAAATCAAAAGTGATTGAGCTAGACTGCTGGCTGTATGCAAGCTCTGCGGAGGATTTTGTCCAGAAATGTACCAATTTTATCAATCAGTTTTATGGTTCTGGGACGAAACGCTTGCATTTTGATAATGGTATCAAGGTGTTTGTGTATGAGGTCTATCTGGCTACGGGGCTGAAAATAGAGAAAAAATGGCGGCCTTCGCAGATGATTGGTAGTTTTAAACTGACCTTAAACGAGCCTCAGCCCATCAAAAGAAGCATTTTGTTTATCCGCAATGACGACAACACGACGGCGTCGATAACGCTGAATAGTCCGAAATTGGTGACCATCTACTGGGGCGATGGTACTAAAACTGATAACGTGTTTGGGGAAGTCACCAAAACCCATACTTATGCTACCAACGGTTATTATTACATCATTGTGGCAGGGGTGATTGAGGAAATTACGAGCTTTTCAACCAACGGAATCATACAAAATGCAGCAAATAGTTTTATCTAAAGCCAATGGCACAACGGTTTTATTACAGAGCATCAACCCCGTTATCAGCATTACGAAGGCCGAACAACGCAAGCAATTATTGGGCATCAATGAATTGAGCATCGAGATAGATGCGAGCGTGCCTGTGGTGATTGAAATTGGCGATAGTATTTTGATGTTTGGCGAGCGTTATACGTGTAATTACCTGCCTTCGCCCGAGAAGATTTCTCAGCACGTTTTCAAGATTAAAGCCACCTTTGAGTCGGTGCAGTACGATTTGCTCAGGGCGATTTATTTTGATACCGACGTCAGTGGTTTTAACACCAGTCCCGACTTTACCCTCACGGGCAACCTGCGAGATTTTGCGGATTTGGTTATCAATAATATTGCAAGGGTTTTTGCAGGTCAGTGGAGCATCGGGTCGTGTGTCAGTACCGAAGAAAAAACGATTAGTTTCAACGACGAAAGCTGTTTGGCGGTACTCCAGAAAATCTGTAAGGAGTTTGACACCGAGTTTGAAATCATCGAAGACGGTCACGGTAATAAGGTGTTGAATCTTGGTAAGATTGGTACGATACTCGCACATACCTACGAATATGGGCAGTCGGGAGGGTTGTATAAACTCAACCGCAATACGTTGTTGGATAAAAATGTGTACAACCGTCTGTATTTGTTCGGAGGGAATAAAAACATTCCTGCGGGCTATCGCAATAACTCGCTGAGGCTGAGGACGGGAGATGCCTATTTACAAGATGATGCTAGTATTGCCTCCTTCGGATTGATTGAAAATACCGTTACTCTGGAAGACATTTATCCCAAACGGCTGGGTACGGTAACTAGTCTAGGCAGTTCGGAATTGATATTTACGGATGCCTCGATGGACTTTGATGTCAATGCCAATTTGGTAGCAGGGGTTAGTCCCAAAATCAATTTTAATACAGGAGGCTTGTCGGGTATTGCCCTTGAAATCTCGCACTATGACCACGCCACTCAAACCTTTACCGTTAATACTTACCAAGACGACCGAGGGTACATCTTCCCGAATGCCACCGACACCGCCTTTCAGATAGCCGTTGGAGATACGTATGTGTTGACAGACATCAATTTGCCAAGCAGTTACATTGCCGCCGCCGAAGCCAAACTGTTGGCAGAGGGCATCACGCTGTTGAACCAAAACAAGTCGCCACGGGTGCAATATGGGTTAGAGATTTATGAATATTACCTCAAAAGCATATCGGGCGGAGGGGCAATCTTGAACTTTTTCAACCTTGGCGACTACATCAACATCATTGATGCCGATATGCAAATCAACGGCAGTACACGGATTACGGGCATCACCCGCGACTGTCAGTATCCCTATCGATACAGCCTTGAAGTAGGCGATTCCGTACAAGTATCCATCGTAGAAAAGGTTTTTAGCGAGATAAAAACCACCAAGCAAATCATCAAACTGAACAGGTTGTATGATGCTACCCGTGCGAGAATGGGTTGGAGAAATACGCAAGAACTGTTGAACATGGTGTTTGATACCGACGGTTTTTTTGACACGGGCAATATTAAACCGCTGAGTATCAATACTTCTATGTTGGTGGTGGGCGTAAAGTCACAGCAGTTTGTGTTGCAGGTAGTGATAGAACCCAATTATCAAGGTCACAAAAATGTCGTACAAGTATCCAACGGCACATTGGTACATTATGCCATTTTTGAAAACAACGTGACCTGGCAAATAGCAGGGGGGAATTATACCTTGCCAGACGATAACGCACGGTATATTTACGCCAAATGTCATAAGACCGACTACAATGATGGTCTGCTGATATTCTCGACAGAGCAAATCAGGGTAGACGACGAGCCATCGTATTTTCATTTCCTTGTCGGCACTCTTCATTCAGTCACGAACGGCGTGCGTTGGATTTCGCTGACGTATGGTGCAACGGCCATCAATGGGAGGTTTATCAAAACAGGACGCATCCAGTCGTTCGACGGGCAAACGTATTTTGATTTAGACACCAATGAGATAGCAGGCAAGATAAGTTTTATCAATGCCAATGGCGACTATAAAAATCTGGAGGAACTGAATCAAGATTTGGAAGATTTTGTAGATAGTACCACCAACTTTATTGATTCGACCTATCCGACGGATGTAATTGACATCAAAGGTCAAATAGATGGCAAGGTAGAGACTTGGTTTTATAACTATGTGCCAACAACAGAAAATGAGCCAGCCGTTAGTTGGGGAATGGAAAGAGATAAGCACATTGATGATTTATTTTTCAATACATCCACAGGGATAGCGTATCGGTATAAACACCAAGGTGGCGTTTACAGTTGGGACGAAGTAAGGGACACGGGCGTAACGGAGGCACTGAACAATGCGAGCATTGCCCAAGATACAGCAGACCATAAGCGGAGAATTTTTGCCGTTCAGCCCTATCCGCCCTATGATGTAGGCGACCTTTGGACGCAAGGTGTGTCAGGTGAAATAATGGTTTGCAAGACCGCTCGTGGAAGTGGCGATTTTGTAGGAACAGATTGGCAAAAGGCTAGTAAATATACCGACGACGCCAGCTTGATAAGTTTTGTAGATGATATTTTTTATCCTACGCAAACAGCCACCCAAACACAGCTAGACGGCAAGATAGAAGCATGGTTTCAGGATGCCGACCCGAACGTTTGGGAGGTAGCCGACCGAGCCAAGCATGACAAGGATATGTGGTATCATTTGACGGATAAGAAGCTCTACCGCTACAAAGCCAGTACCAATTTGTGGGAACGTATACAGGATACCGATGCCTTGGCGGCGTATGAATTAGCGAGTCGCGCACAGGATACTGCTGATGGGAAAAGGAGGATTTTTGTAGATACGCCCTATCCGCCTTATGATGTGGGCGACCTCTGGACAGACGGCACGGATTTGCGAAGATGCATTACCCAAAAGTTGGCAGGGAGTAGCTACAACGCCTTGGACTGGAACATGGCTACCTTTTATGACAATACCAAAACGACCATCGACGGGGGTGTGGTAACCTCAGGGAGAATCCAGTTAGCAGGCGACGACACGAACATCAAGGCAGGCATCACAGGTCAGGGAACGAGCGACGCCTCGGTAAGGTTTTGGGCAGGAACATCTTATGAAAACCGTGCGATAGCCCCGTTCAGGGTTTTGCAAGATGGCTCGACGTATTTCAGAGAAAAATTGGTCTTGACGGACGACAGTAATCAGGAGCAAGCAGGTATTTGTGGAGCAGATAATTCAAGCGACGGGTCGATTCGGGCGTGGTTTGGAGAGACGTATGCCAATAGGGCAATAGCACCGTGTCGGTTTTTTGCGGATGGGACGATGATTGCGACGAAGGGTAAATTTGGTGTTTTAGAGATATTTGGACAAACGATAAAAAATGATTTCAATTCATTGGCACAGATTGCTCTAAGAAATGATACTGAGAGCCAAAGAATTGAAATTGGTACTAATGTAGGTAGTTCTGGAAATAATATTTCGGCAAATGTTGAGCAAAATAAATACAATTCAACTGCTTGGAATATAGGCATTAATCTAAGGGTAAATAATAGCACAAGCAGGAATATTGCCATTTATGCAGAAGATGGAGAGGCTTTATTAAATGAGGCAACCTTGCAGGGGCGGTCGTGTTTGACATTCAATCTGTTTGGATATAACTATGAAGTAGATGTTTCCAAATACGATGTTATCGAAGGCACACCTTTGGCTTTTCCTTGCGGCGTGCATTTTGTCGGGACAGTGTATAATGGCAAAGAGGTAACCTTAATCAATACGAACGACAGTTCTCCTTACTTTTTGTACAGTACGGCAAGGGCTGGTACTGTGGAAATAGCAGGGGGGGAGGTAGTGACGATGATTTATTCAAGCGGGCATTGGTATGTGAAATCTAGATATGATAATGATTTTTAGTAGTAAAATTGCTTCCTATTAGCGTGTGACTTAAGTCACACGCTAATAGGAAGGGAAACGCAATAACAATATTCTTAGTGGGGGACTTAAGTGTTATTGATTATCAACGAGTTGATAAATGATTGATAATCAAAGAATAACAACCTCACCCCCAGCCCGACTACGCGTCCCGCTCTTTTCAGAGAGGGGAGCTTTAAGCTCGATAATCTGCTCCCCTTCTCTGAAGGAGAAGGGTGGCTCGCACAGGGGCTGGGGGATGAGGTTTTCCAACCGTGGTCTGTGGCACACAGAACACAAACAGCCCCTTCCAATTATTTAATAATTATCATGCAACTAAGACAGCCATGCCATAAGTAATTTCGGACGAATGACTTTTTGTTCTGTGTGCCACAGACCACGGTTTTTGGCCACGATTTTTTCAAAAACCTAACCACATAAAAAAAACAACAATGGGAGTTTTATTAGGCGTAAACGGATTTAAAGACAAGCGCATTGTGTATTTTAGCAATGAGCTAAACCTGCCTTCTGTGGGCGATTTTGGCGATTGCTATTTTATCATCAATGGCAACAACTCGTATCTGAAATACTGGAACGGAGCATTTTTCGCCAATGCCTCCGACCGTGAGGACGGTATCAAGGCCGTCTCAGATTATTTCAGGGACTACTATGCAAAATTTGCCGACATCGATACCAACAAGTATTTGGGCAGGTGCAGGGAAATCATGGTAATAGAAGACGAAAACAACGAAGGCGACACGGCAAAGTATTTTTTTGATGGCAGTGCATTAATAAGCAACTTGTCTAAAACGATTTTGAGTAGGATAGAAGCCTTGGAATATGTTCCTATCGTCATCTACTCGTTTATTAACAACGTCAACAATGTTGAGAAAGGCAGTACCGTCACCAGCATTACGTTTAGTTATACGTTCAACAAAAGTGCCAATGCCATCAACATCAACAATGGCATTGGCGTAGTAACGGGCAGTAGTATAACCAAGACCGTTAGCGTAACCACGAACACTACTTACACCCTCACGGTATCCGACGGTAGGAATGCCGTTACCGCCAATAGTGCCGTCAGCTTTTTGAACAAAGCCTATTGGGGTACTAATGCCAATGCTACATTAACCAATGAGGAGGTATTAGGGCTAGCCAACAACACCTTGGCTACCACACGCAACCGCACCCTTACGCTGAATGGCAATGGTGAATACATCTATTATTGCTATCCATCCAACTTTGGCGACGCCAGTTTTAGCATCAGCGGTTTGGCAAGTACGGCTTGGACAAAATCTGTTCAGCATGTAACAAATTCGTTTGGGAATGTAACGAGCTACAATATTTATAGAACACTTTCAGTTCAAAATGGAACAGGGATTAGTATTCAAATAAATTAAACAAAACCAACATTATGTCAAATAATTTAGATACAGGTAGCCTTAACGTTTCTTACTCAAAGAAGCTATGGATTGAAAGCACAGTGGATGGAATGTATAGCATCCCATCAAACAAACGAATTATTGGTATGCTAATAAGCGTACAAGAAAATGGAATCCTTTATAAATGGGATGGCACCAACTTCAACGAGCTATCCAAAGACGACGTAGGGCTCAGTAATGTTGACAATACTGCTGATGTAGATAAACCTATTTCTGTGGCCACCCAAACTGTATTGGATACGAAGTTAGATAATGGCTTTACTATTAGCCAGTTGAGGTTGCTATCTGATGAACAAGTAACTATTACTCAGTTGTTTTACTGTTCAGAAGGAGGCAAAGAAGGTTTTTGGAAATACAATGCAAGTAACACCACTGGAATAGACAATGTTGGTACTTTATTAGTAACTACCTCGGGGAATAAAAGATTAGAGAGAATTGTTGATGAGAATATACTTTTTACATGGTTTGAGGTAAGTGGTGAAACAGACCATACCTCTACATTGAATAATGCAGTCTTAGCTGCTAAATTATTGCATAAGCCGTTGATTTTAAAGGCTAATACTTCTATAACAGTTAATCAAAAGTTCGAATTATATCAATCATTGATAGGTAACAATTCTACGATTTATTTGAAGGACAATAGTACTATTGCGAATGGTGACAGCATCTTAACAATCATGAATCATAACATTACTTTGTCAGGTATTATATTGGATGGTAATAATGTCAATAATATAGGTACAGCTACTAATGGTATATTAGGAATAAGTGCCTATCAAAAGAAGTATCTTACGATTGATAATATAAAAATTATAAACACTAGGAATAGAGCATTAACGATACTGGATTGCCCTAATTTTAAATTCATAAACTCGCTCGTTGACAATTGTGGACGATACACCAGTCAAATGGCAAGTCCTCAAGCTGATAGAATTAGTGTTTTAATTGATAATAATGTTGCCACCAAAGGTACAGAATTTTATATGGGACTTGAATCTTATATTGACAATATAAAGATTACAAATTCTGGGCTTGATGGACTAGTTTTAGGAGTTGGTATGAATGTACTAAACTCAACATTTTCTTATAATGGGCAAGATTTGCTGAATTATTATGATGGCGGAGCGGGTATCTATACCAGGCCTCCTCAAAACTATAATAATGGTGAGATTGATGGGCTCAATATTATTAATTGTAATACCCATTGGAATACAGGTTTAGGTATTGATATTGGTTTTAATGCATTTTCAACCAAAAATCCAATTGGTAAAAATATTACTATACAAAACTGTAAATCATCTAATAATAATTTAGAAGGTATAGGTATTGGGAGTAATCAGGATGTTAGTATTTTAGGTAATTTTTGTTGGAATAATGGCATTAGGGCTTTATACTTTGATGGCAATGTGAACAGTCGGAGAAGTGGCATTGCATTAAATTCTGTTCCTATGGTAAATACCTTGACTTCATACTTCCCTACCAAAAATATATTAATAGAAAACAATACTTGTTATGATTCCAGAGATGTAACAGCGAATAAAACTCAGCAGTATGGGATATACATTGATAATAATCATGAATTAGCAGAGAGTGAAAATTTTATTATTAAAAACAATCACTTAGCAAGAAATGCCCAAAAAACTATTTTACTTCCTGCAATAAATAGGCCTGTTAAACTAGGTTCCATTTTTTATTTTAATGATAATACAGCTGAAAGTTCTATCACAATAGTTCCTCAGAATAATAGCGTAATATCACCAGTTAACCCTAATATTTATTTAAATCCTACTGCTGATTTAAATATAACGGGCATTGATGTATCTATCCTGAATACAATCATTAATGTTGAAAATGTTTCGAATAAAAATATAACGCTAGTAAACAGTACTGCGTTTAAATTATTGGGTAATTCAAATATTGTTTTAACACAGAACAAAACTGCTAAATTCATGTACTGCTTTGAAACAGGAGCATTTTGTTGGAAACAAGTTAATACTGGGAATGAAATAATTAGCAAACTCCTATCAACATCAAATGTCTTTTTGGCAAATCAGGCAATAGGAATTACTGCAGAGGCTACTACAAACTTCAGAGTAGATGCCAATGTGGGGGGCTCAACAATTGCTACAGGAGTTTGGAGTAGAGGAACAATACAGACAGATGTTACCACTAGTGCTTATTATTTTAGAACCGCCACAAGGACTGCCAATAATTTAAGCATTGGTTCAATTGTTCATTATATCACTAGTCAAGGAACACTTGGCAGTAATAATACTATCGAAGAACAAGTAGGTTTTTATGTAGATAGCTCACTTTTAGCTGGCAATGCCAATATAGCTTTTAAAAGTGCCATTCCTTCTGGAGCAAATAATTGGGGCATTTATAATATTGGAACGGCAAAGTCTTACTTTGGGGGTAACGTATTAATTGGCTCTACAACAGACTCAGGGGATAAACTTCAAATAACAGGTACTGCCAAAATCCAACACTTAAAAGGAGGAACTAGTACACCTACTATTTCGGCAGAGTTAGGAGCGGGAACTTCAGCAACTGTCAGTATTTCAGGTTCAGATTTATGTGGAACAATTACTATCACGACAGGAACATCACCCTTGGCAAATGCTGTATTAGCAACCATTAACTTCAATATTGCTTATGGTGTTGCGCCAATCGTCATTATCAAAGAAGCTAATGCTAATGCCGTTGGTGTAAACACGGTTTATGTTCCAGCGAACGGTCAGAGCAATGGCACAACTACTACAGCCTTTAATTTAACAACAGGAGCTACCGCATTGGTGGCATCAACAACCTATTTGTATTACTATCAAGTAATGCAGTAAGCAAAGAATATTACCACTAACACACTAATTAAATTTATATGGCAAACAATACAGGAACATTAGTTACCGCAGCGGTAAGGCCATTCTCTGAAGCAGACAAATTTCCGACAGCATACGGCAATGAGATATTAGGAGGCCTAAAGACCTGTCAATCAATCACCGAACGCAATACCATTCCTACGGAAAGGCTTACTGTCGGTACCCTAGTATACGTTGCAGATACAGACCTGCTATATTTCTGGAACGGGACAAGTTTTGATACAGGAAAAAGGCTAACCAAGAATGATTATGACGATACAGACAAAACATCTGTAAGCACCATCAATCAGTATATTACCTATCCGCTAACGATGGTTAATGGGAAGTACATCAATTTTGCAGGGACAGGCGAAGCCACCTCGTCCAGCAGATGTTACACCACCATCATCAACGACGGAAGCAAGCATTTTATCACCTCCTCTATCGGCGGGTCGGCGATGAAGCTATTGTTTTTTTATGATACCAACAACAACCTTATCTCGACACAGTATCAAGGGAATGATACGGGCGTAAACACCTCGTTTACAGATTTGGAAATACAGTTTCCTAACAACTGTGCGTACTATAAAGTAAATGGCTTTGTGGCGTCTGGAGGCGTTATTTTGAAGAAGAAGCAGAATATGTTCTCTTATCTGGGTAATGTGTTATCGAGCAATATCGTACAAACACCGACAAGCGACATTGAGGGAAAATACCCTTGGAATAACGCCAGCATTCATGATGATGCGACCAAAAAATACGCTACCTACAACATTTTACCGACCGACATTCTGAGGATTAGCACAGCCATCGGCGGGTCGGCGATGTGGGCGATAATCTATTTAAATTCGGCAAACCAAGTAGTAGGCTATGAAAATAGGGGACGAGATGGTTTTGTAGACTTTATTAATGATTATCAGCTTACGATACCCGTTCAGGCAACAAAAATGTACTTGAGTGGGGTGGTAGGACAAAATTACAGTCTGACGAAATACACAGTTTTTACAAAGGCGGTATCGACGGCACAATTATCGACAGAGCAAGAAAGGATTACAAAACTAGAAAATGGCTCATCGAATTTATTATCTGGCAAAACCTTTCTGCATTTCGGAACTTCAATTCCCGAGGGGGGCAGATACCCGACAGATGGGCCAGCCTCTCTTGGTGGATTTGGAATTAATATGGCTGTGGGGAGTTCTACGGCGAGGATTAGTCGGGCAGATGGGTCGTATAATGGTTTGGCTTGGCAAAATTACTGTTATGCCCTTGCCCATACGACGGCAGAAAAACAAACTATCATTAACAACTGGAATACTATTAAAACCAGTTTGTTGAATGCTCCGCCCGATACGCTAAGTACGGCAGAACAGACGAAAATTCTGCAATGCAGTTACGAATACCGATTAAAGCCCTATTTGGATGGCACCAAAACGATGCCCGATTTCTTCATCTTCGATCACGGGCGAAATGACGGCTATAGCAACGATTTGACGACTATACCGACGACAAGAAATGACCGAAGATATTTCATCGGAGCCATGAATTACCTGATAGACTTGATTTTACAATATAATAAGTTTGCAAGAATTGCCTTTGTGGGGCATTACGAAAACGATTTGCTTACACAAGTTTCGCAAGGACAAGAAGTACTCGCCGATTATTGGGGATTTCCGCTTCTGAGGATGTGGGAAAAGACAGGTTTTTCACAACAAATTGTACAAGGTTCAGCAACATTGTGGACACAAGAGCCTTGGAGTAATTACACGAACGGACAAAACACCACGCTAGATATGAACAGACAACGCATCTACCTGCCCGACGGTATCCACCCACATGCTGAAGGAACGGACAAAAATGCATCAAAGTTGCTGACGAAAATTTATGCTAATTTTATTAAGGAGTTGGTGTAGGTACTTTCTTACTGATGGCATGACTTCAAGTTATGTCATCAGTTTTTTTATTAATAATTTTAAGTAATAAGTAATTCTCACAAAAAGGAGTGAAAAATCTAAGGATTAGAGTATTGCTTACGTTTAAAGGTAAAAAAAGTGCTTAGATTTTATATAAATACTTTATAATAACGGAATTTTAAAATACAAATAAAGCACTTTAATTAAGTTATTTATAAATATTTTATTTTTATGGTGAAACATTGGTACTTTATAAGGCTAATATCTTTCGTACTTGTGTTACTAAATTTACCCAAAGTTCTTCTTGTTGAAGTTCGGTCATATGTAAAAGTGTATGACTTGGGGCGTTCATGGCTTGATAAATTGATAATGGTGTATTAAAAAAATCACAAGGTTTAGCTATAATGCTTAGTATTGTAGCACCTTCATGTTTTGCAGCATTTAATAGTTCTGGCAACTCTTTATTTGCTATAAATTCAGAGGCAAAAAAATCTGCACTTGCTACAAAGATGACAATTTTTGCTTTTTTCATTGCATTCTTGATTTCATCTTCCCATTTTTGACCAGGTTGGATTTTAGTATCTTCCCATAACACTAAACCATGGGTTCTTTCTATTTGCTTAAAGTGTCTTTTGAAAGAATCAACAACAATTCTATCATAATGTGAATAACTTACAAAAACTGAGTCTCTTTCAATTAAATTATTGATAATATTTGATTTGTCAACTAAAGTTGGAAATTCCTTTAAGAATTGATTAATATAAAAAAGAGAAGCCTCAAAATTAAAAGTGTATTTTTTTTGGTCATTACTATGAATGTTTTGACGAGCCAAGATAAAAGATTTATATTTAGAAAGTTGAACTTTCAATTCATCTAAGAAAAATACTTTATTTTCAGGGGAATAAAAATCCTCCAGTCTCGTCTTTAATTGATAATTGAAAATCCTTGGATTTCTAAATGAAGATTCAGAATTCACATTGGATTCGAATCGTTCATGATGAAAAAAATTATAGGCTTCAAATCTAATTACCTCTTCCTCTGAAATTTCCATTAAATTATAATTATTAATATTTAGCAGAAAATTATATGTTATTATAACTCTAAAATTTTACGTACTTCGCTAACAAGATTAACCCAGAGCTCTTCCCTTTGTAATTCATTCATGTGTAAAAGGGTATGAGTTGGGTTATTCATAGCTTGATAAATACCTAGTGGAGTATTAGAGAAATCACAAGGTTTTACAATTATACTGAGTATTTTGGCTCCTTCTTCCTCTGCTGCCCTTAAAAGCTCGGGTAATTCTTTATTCGTTATAAAATCTGAGGCAAAGAAATCAGCACTAACTACAAAGATTGCAACCTTTGCTTTTTGCATAGCTTTCTTTATTTCTTCTTCCCACTTTTGTCCAGGCTTTATTTTTGTATCATCCCATAAATCCAAATCATGAGTTCTTTCAAGGTTTTTAAAATGTCGCTTAAACGAATCTACATAAACTCTATCAAGATGAGAATAACTAACAAAAATCGAATTTCTTTGATTTTCAGAATTAACTTGATGCTTTGAAGTTACTAATGCAGGAAGTTCATCAATAAATTGCTGGACATAATATTTACTTGCTTCAAAATTTTTTTGATAATTTTCATCTTCTTGAGGATGATGAAAATTATCAAAAAAACTTAAATCTAAAAGATTCTTTATTTCATCTAAAAAAAATGCTTTAGATTTAGGTGAAAAAAAATCAATTAACCTGTTTTCTAGTTCTAATTTAAATACTCTTGGTGTAGTAAATGGTAACCAATATATAACTTTACCATCATTAGTTTCTTCATTTTTAATAAAGGATTTAGCTTCATATCTTACAATTTCTTCTTCAGTCATATTAGTAATTAGTGTATTATCAAGTTATTATTTAAAATAAATTTAAGCAATGTAAAATCTTAATAGGTTTATTATTCATTAACAGTTTTCGAGAGAGTCTCTAAATGTTTCTTAATATCAAGTGTGTTTTCAACTCTATTAGGCTTATTACTTTTATTTACTATTTTAAGTCTTTGAAAATATTTATCATCATTTTGAATAAAAGAATAAAGTTTAAATCAGTTGGATTAAAATAGTTGTTTTCATTTTTTGAAACATTAGATTCAACAATACCAAACATTTAATAGAAATCAGCTAGTGTTTTTACTCATAACTGCATATTTAAAACTGAAATAACAGTTAATATTAGTCTTTAATTTTCTAAGTCAAATATAACTTAATCTTGTAAGTTTTCTGCAAGAGAATTATGTTAGTAAACGAATTTTTTATTAAGTGGTCATTGAAGAGGGAAAACATAACAATTGGTAATTAATACTCTTCCATTAATTCTAAAAGACAACTAGAAGCTTTAATAAAAAGAATTTTAATCGATTAAACCTTCAGAGGACATTTTTATCTTTCATTCAACTTGTCCTTGCGCACAAATCAAATACCATGAGTATTAAATTAGCTTTTCTACATATATTGTGATAGTTTTTAAGTTTTGAAGAAATAAAACATGAATTACTCGTTTGCTGCTGGTTGCTTTATTTTTCTATCATTTGTTGTTTATATAAACCTACAACATAACATTAAAAATGCTAAAACTTGGTTTAGTAGCTTTTTGATTTGTGTTGGTTTAGCATTAATAGAGCGGGATTTGTATGACAAATATCCAAATTTTGTAGCGTTAAGCGAATGTAGCCGTTTTTTAATCGCACCATGTTTATATTTTAGCATTGTATATTTTACACACCCTAAGTATCACTTTTCTACGTACGATTTACTGCATTTTATCCCGTTTACGATATTTACTTTTTTCGCTTTTAGTTTTTTGATACAACATAAATATCCCATCATATCTCCACCCCAATTGAGCAGATACCTTGGTACAGCCGTATTACTTACATTAAGGGTGCAAATAATCGTGTATTGGACGATGTCATTTGTCTTATTAAGAAGACACCAAAAGGATATTAGATTATTTTCCTCTGAAGATACCTCGATAAATCTTAATTGGCTATTGAGGCTACTGTTTGTTATTTTGGCAGTCATACTTATTGGAATGTTGAAATTCAAATCCTTTCTAGGGTTTGATTATTTACCTGTCTTTTACAGTGTTGCTTGTGGTGCAATTGCCTATTATATTTTACAACAAAAAGAAATCTACCCATTCCCTGATACAATAAAAACAGAGATTCAAGAAATAATTGAAAACAATCATTCAAAAAAGAATACTGCTCCACGGTTAAATGAACAAGAGTCCGTCTTATTGAAATTGAAATTGGAGTCCATCATGGAAAGCGAAAAACCATACTTGCAGAGCGATATTAACTTGTATCAACTGGCTGAAAAACTATCCATCTCTACCCACGATTTATCCTTTTTACTTAATTCCAGTCTTTCCATAAGTTTTAATAGTTTTATCAATAATTACAGAATCAATGAAGCCAAAAGGCTTTTAATATCTAGCAAACACACTTTTTTAAGTATTGAAGGAATTGGCTATGAAGCTGGTTTTAGCTCAAAGTCTGCATTTTTCACTTGTTTCAAAAAAGTTGTTGGCTGCTCTCCTTTGGAATTTAAGAAAAATCAGGATATAACCTAGATTTTTAGTTCAATTGGATAATTCTGAACTTTTCGCTGTGGCTTCACCGATAGATTTGTGTTTTGAAAATTAAAAAATTTGAAACTTAAAATCTGAAAAAGAAATGAATTATTTTAAAAAAATTGGACTAATTATCTTGACAGGATTAGTCTTCCTAAAAGTATTAAGTAGGTTATGCTACTTCGTTTTAAAGCCAATTCCCCTATTATTCCTAATTATTCCTAGTCTTATCATTTTGGTTTGTTATGTTGGGTACTCATTGTGGTGGGTAAAAAGAGAAAAGGATTTTACGAAAATTTACAAGACCAACATCGCAATACTATGTGGCGCTATTGCCCTTGATTTGATTAGTTTCTGTTGGCAAAAATTTTTCCATTTTCAGTTTAATGTGCCATTAGGCATGTTAGACCTGCCTTTTACTGAAATTGATGATGTTTCGTTGATGTGGGCATTTTTCGGAAGGTCATTCCCATTTATTGTAACCATTGGTTTATTGCAAATGACGGGTTCATTATTGCTACTTTTCTCAAAAACCAGAAGTTTGGGGATTTTTACGCTCTTGCCGATCATGTTAACGATTCTAAGTATCGATATTTTTTACCATTTAGACTTTGGGGTGCTTAGTCATGCCATCATGCACGTCCTTGCTTTGTTTTATCTGCTCTTTCAAGATTTTGAAAAATTAAGAGATTTCTTTTTTTCTCAGAACTGGAATACCTCTCATTTGCTTTCAACAAGCCCCATCATTAAAACATTGCTACGATTAATTATTTTATTTTTACCCTTGTTCTTTGTCTTATTGCGTCTTCCAAGAGATAAAAACCCTGAACTTACAGGGAAGTATCAGGTACAAAAATTAGCAATTAATGGTATTGATAAAAAAGCAAAATCAGTTTATGACAGTACCTTAACAAGAGTTTATTTTGATGTAGTCAATGATATTGTATTTGATTTCAACACCACCAATACTCGATTTATAGGTACTTATGAGTTGAAAGAAGGTAAAATTATCGCCAAATGGCATTATCCTCGAAAAGATATTCCCCCATTTACAGGCAATATAAAAATTGAAGGAAATCGTCGAATACTTTCGGGAGTAATGGGTAAAGATACTTTGGAGATAGTGTTGGAAAGATAAAAATACTGAGGAACATACTGATGGCATGACTCCAAGTCATGCCATCAGTTGGATTTTACATTAAAGCGAATGTGGTAATTATTCCTGTCAGTGATTTAAACGAAATGGAAATAAGTTTATAATCTTAAGTTATTACGATTGTCTAATTGCTCGCTATATAATTGAGTGATTAATCCCGATACTGCCTTGTATTATTTCGAATAGTTTTTGACGCAGTATTTAATTAGGAATGTGAAGGATATGCCTTAAATAAAAAAAACTCCAAGCAGATGCTTGAAGTTTTTAGTAGTGGTCTCGTAGGGATTCGAACCCCAAACCTCCTGATCCGTAGTCAGGTGCTCTATCCAATTGAGCTACGAAACCATCTTGTGGTAATGTTTTCCCGTTGTTTCGGACTGCAAAGGTAGTAGGTTATTTTTCTAATCCAAAACAAAAAAGACGAAAAAATTAAACTTTTTTGTAAGTTTCTGATTTTTAGGAAATTAAAATTGAAAGATTTTTGAGGCAATAAGCTGTAAGCTATAAGCAATGAGCTTTTTGTTATGCTTGCCTAAAGCTTATCGCCTACAGCCTAAAGTTTTACCCGCTGATTGAATACGCAGATTTACGCTAATTTATTAAAACTGAATACCAAAAAACTGATACCTGACATCCGAAAGCCGAATACCGATAGCTAACAGCTGATAGCTCAAATCTCACAGCTTAATATATCTTCTCCTTCTGCTCTTTTACTTTGGCATCTGTGATATAATCATCGAAGCTCATTAGTTTATCTAAATAGCCTTTTGGCCCTAGTTCTAAGATACGGTTGGCTACTGTTTGCGTAAGTTGGTGGTCATGACAAGTGAAAAGGATAGTCCCTGTAAAATCTACCATGCCGTTGTTTAATGCTGTGATAGACTCTAAGTCTAAGTGGTTGGTTGGCTCATCAAAGATGGCAACGTTCGCACCCGAAAGCATCATTCTTGAGAACATACAACGCTGTTTTTCACCTCCAGAGATAACAGTACATTTCTTCAAGGCTTCATCGCCTGAGAACAACATCCTGCCCAAGAATCCGCGAATAAACGATTCATCTTTTTCAGCAGAATATTGGCGTAACCAGTCTACCAAATTTAACGAACCATCTTTGAAGTATTCAGCGTTATCGTTTGGTAAATAAGCCTGTGTAGTAGTTACACCCCATTTGTACGTTCCTGAGTCGGCAACACGTTCGCCCATCAATACGTCGAATAAGGCACTAATTGCCAGCGAGTCGCGTGAGAGTACTGCCAATTTATCACCCTTGGTCAATGTGAACGACACATCTTTGAATAAATAACCACCTTCTTGGTTTTTCACGGTTAGCCCTTCAACCGAAAGCAATTGGTCGCCCGCTTCGCGTTCTGGTTTGAAGTTGATAAATGGATAACGTCTTGACGATGGCTTGATGTCATCAACCTGCAATTTATCCAACATTTTCTGACGCGACGTAGCCTGCTTAGACTTAGCAACGTTGGCCGAGAAACGACGGATAAATTCTTCTAATTCTTTACGCTTCTCATCAGTCTTCTTGTTCTGGTCAGCACGCTGACGAGCCGCCAATTGTGATGATTCGTACCAGAACGTATATGTACCACCGTATAGTTGGATTTTTCCGAAATCTAAGTCGGCAATGTGTGTACAAACGTTATCCAAGAAGTGACGGTCGTGAGAAACGACAATGACCGTATTTTTGAAGTTTGTCAAGAAGTTTTCCAACCACAAGATAGACTCGATGTCTAAGTTGTTGGTAGGTTCATCCAATAACAAAATATCTGGCGAACCAAACAACGCCTGTGCCAAAAGTACCTTTACTTTCTCAGAACCAGATACATCTTTTAGCAAAGTATAGTGCAAATCTTCTTTAATGCCTAGTCCACTTAACAACGAAGCCGCCTCTGATTCAGCCTCCCAACCGTTCATTTCGGCAAATTCAGCCTCTAAATCAGCCGCACGGTTTCCATCCTCCTCGGTAAAATCTTCTTTTAGGTAAATAGCATCTTTCTCGATCATGATATCGTACAGACGTTTGTTACCCATGATAACGGCTTGTAGAACAGGCACTTCTTCGTATTCAAAGTGGTTCTGTTTCAACATCGACATACGTTCGCCTGGGTTCATGGTTACTGAGCCAGTCTGCGAGTCGATTTCACCTGATAAAATCTTTAAAAACGTAGATTTTCCTGCACCATTAGCCCCGATAAGACCATAGCAGTTGCCTTCTACAAATTTGATATTTACTTCTTCAAAAAGTACCCGTTTACCAAAACGGAGTGATACATTTGATACGTTTAGCATTATTGTAAGTATTATTGCTGGATATAGACACCGACTAAAAAAATCGCTTTGTCATCTGTTTTTAGGTTGATTATGAAGGTTTTGCTCCGTTTTTCTTATCAAAAAATCAATAATCAACAGCTTTGTATAAAAAATCATACAAAATTACGACAATGTGCTGAATTGACACGATAAAAAGCTGATATTCAAAAATTATTCTTTTGTGTATGAACTGGCTTCTCTAATCCCGTGGTTTGTGGCACACAAAAACCGCTAGTCGTAGGTTTTCCTACGACTCCAAATGACGAAGAGCGTCACGCTCGCATTTATTGATGAAATGGGATGTCTGACACCATGACTGTCTAGGTTGGCGCTGTCTTCAATTTGGCTGAGTACTATTACTTGAGCGAGACGCTCTTTAGTGTTTGGAGTCGTAGGAGAACCTACGATTAGAGGGAGGGGTACCACCTATGGCAAGAAGTAAACTAGAAAGGTGATGTTAGTTCTAATAGTTCAAATTCTTGTCCATGATACTTTCTTATAAGATAATCAAAATAAGGCAATGTCTTTTTCAAATATGAACCACTCATATGGTCATAACTTTTAAAAATAAGATCATGATTATGTATAATTCTTTGGTGAATTATTTTCTCATAAATTTCTTCTTTGTCAATTATTTTAAGTATTTCTTCTCTATTATCCTTGTTAATAGTTATATCCCAATTATACTCATCATTTGATGAAATGAATTTAGAGAATACTTCTGGTATTCTTTCCCAAGAATCACTGGAAATTTTCCATACAGAATTTTCTGGAGTATTCTGGATTATATCTAATAGTAAATCTCTTTCTGTTAGCATTATTCTAGAATTTTATGTCTATCATTTATATGGCTCGAACAACTACAAGTTAGCATTATCCATAGCTTGGACGTGAATTCAGAGACTTCGAGCTAGTATTTCGTTATGTTCGTTGGATTGAATGTAATCTACGACGAGTAACTATGTATCACTAGCGAGGGACTTAAGTCCCTCGCTAGTGATACATAGTTGTAAATCAGCATTTTATGATATAAAAGACATGGTCGTCAATGATTTATACCATATAGGTGCAAATCTTTACGCATGCGATTTTACTAACCTCATAAAACCACAAATAATCATTTATCTGTACTATGAAATGAGTGAGCGTTTAAACTAATTATACCCTAACCAAAAGTTCGCCCAGAGGGCTTCTGCGATACTCGTCACTCGGCAAAGCCAAGCGACTGCGAAGAAGTAAAATGCTTTATCTTGGTATTTTGTGATAACCCATTCATCATGAATATTGCATTCATAATCACTGTTAGAATAAGTAATCTTTTCATTTTTATTGGGTGTAAATATTGCCTGTTATGAATATGATTTATAAATATTCAATAAAATAATAAAATCCACCCAAAAGATGAGTGGATTTTATTAGAAATGAATAAAAATAATCAATTTTTAAAGAAAGACTCACTAATACCCAGGATTTTGCATTGCTTGCTTTTCAGCAGAAGTTAATGCCGCACCTTTGCTATAAATAGCATCAAGGAATGTTTGAGGAATTGGTCTCAATACATGATAATCTTTGATATACGTTACAGCCTCTGGATTATATGCTTTTGCTCTAGCCACTAGGGTTTTTGTTCTACTTAAATCCTCCCAACGGTGGAATTCACCACAAAGCTCTCTTGTTCTTTCATTTAATACTAAGCACAACATTTTGTCATAAGTAGAACTATATCCCAACTTATTAATTACGGCTACATCTTGCGCTGGCAACGTTGTAGCACTTACAATGTCAAGTGCCGTAGCAGTAGTGGTCGTAGCGATATTATTCGATTCATAATAAGAGTTTTCGGTCATGAATGAATTCATATCAGGGTTCGGAACTAACGCTGAAACTACGTACGCAGCAGCACCGTCAGTATAATATGAACGGTCTTCACCACTTTTATAAGCAGCTCTTTTTCTAACAGCATTGATATACGGAAGTGCAGCATCAAAAGAACCTTGTCCAAGGTTTGCTAAACGAATTTTTGCTTCTGCAGCCATTAAATACGTTTCGGCTGATCTTGCCAAAATCTCATCTCTTGTTCCTCTTGTTTCATTGATTGCCAAACGAGCGCCATCAAAATGCTTGCTCAATGATGGGAATCTAACATCAGTCATTAAACTTTTGCCATCAGAAGCGTGAGCAACAAATACAGATGGAATCGTTTTGTTGGTTTTTGAATAGACTATCTCATCCAAGTATTTTGTTTTTGTAAAACGGGTATCGCTTGGACTATTGATTACATACATAATCCCTAAATCACCGTTTACATACTTTCCACTTCCTTTATTAGTTCTGTGTTTGGTTCTGAAACTCTTCCAAAATCTTGAATCATTCACTTGGTCAAAAACATCGTAGGTAAAATAGGTAGGAGCCAAGCGACTATATGGTCTCATTCCTGTTAAATCACGCTGCATATAAGGCATATCATCATAACGAGCCGTAAATACTAGGTGATTGAAATTGAAAGTAGTTGCTGTTAAATCACCCGTAAACTGAGCTGAAAGAATTAATTCAGATAGCGACTCATTCGTTCCATTCGGTTTATTGTATGCCCAAATGTCACCATAGTTGGTGGCTAATGGGTGTCTTGCGATTACTTCATCCGAAAGACTTACCACCTTAGCAAGGTCAGAAGCTTTGGTGGATGTATTCCAAGCATCATTAATTTCACTTGCTCTCGAAAGATATGCTTTGGCTAAATAATGTGCAGCGGCATCTTTGGTAACCTTTGCAGGTGAAGCGCCTGTATTATCCAACAAGTCATAAGCTTTTGTTAAATCATCAATTACTTGAGCATATACTTTTTCAGCAGTCTCACGCGTAAATTCAAGTTCTACAGAAGTACTCACCGTCAATTTAAGAGGTACACCACCGAATTGACGAACCAATTTTAGGTAACTAAACCCACGGAAGAAATAGCCTTCGCCCAATGCCGTTTTTTTGATAGCATTGTTGGTTGAAGTTATCTCTGAGGCAGATTTAATAATCTGATTAGCCAAACCAATGCCAATATAAGAAGCATTCCATGAAGCATCTGCGGCAACAGTATTGGCATTTGAAACGGTAACGATAGATTTCAACCCACCGTCGTAATTATTCCAAGTACCATTAGAAGCATCTCCACCTACGTGAAATTCGTCAGTACCAGAATTCGTTGTACTAAACTGCATTTCGGTACTGAATGGAACGCTCAATACTTGATTATAAGTTCCTACTACCAATGATTGAATACCTGCCTCTGTATCATAGTAGGCTGAACCTCTTCTGGTAGTCAGTTCTTCATCAAGAAATGTTTTATCACAGGATATGTTCGCAAAAGTAGCGACGATGAAAACACCTGTTTTTATATATTTTAGATATGTCTTATTCATTTTGAATTTGTTATAACGTTAAAAATCAACATTGATACCCATTGAGAAGCCTTTGTTCCAAGCTGAATTTCTTAAATCCATATCTATCCAGTCGATGTTATTGAAAATCATTCCTGGGTTCAATGCTTGTACATAAATTCTCGAATGGCTTAACCCAATGCTTTTTGAAAATTTATCAGGTAGGTTATAACCCAATGAAATATTTCTGATTTTAAGGAACGACCCATCTTTATAGCCCAAAATCAACGAGTATGGGTCACCAGTACCTGCTGTATAAATAGGCTTTTGATAATCGGAAGTGGTGTTAACTTCTGTATAGTAATTTACCACACGTTGGTTGAAACGACCAGTCAATCCTTCGCCACCTGTGTTAAATAAGTAACTAAATCTTCCGTATAAGAATATTGAAAGCGAAAATCCTTTGTATTCAAAGTTGTTTGTAAAACCCACCAAGAATTTAGGGATAGTACTACCGATGATTACCCTGTCATTGTTGGCATCAATCTTATAGTCGCCATTTTGGTCAACTGGCCTTGACAAACCTGCTGAGAAATTCTGACCATTTGCATTAAATTTAGCCATCTCTGCTTGGTCAGACCCTTTCCAGATGCCATTTGATTGATAGCCATAAATCACCCCTTGACTTTGTCCGATAAACCAGTTGTTGTTGATATCATCCACTTTTCCATTAGCCAATGTAACGATGTGGTTATCCTGCCAAGAACCATTGAATGTTGAACTCCACTCAAAACCTCCTTTGCTAAAATTCAGCGTATTTAAGGTAAGGTCTATCCCTTGGCTGGCAGTTTCGCCTACGTTGGCATAGGTGTTAACAAAACCCGTTACCGAAGGAATCGTCTTTAACAACAATAAATCAGTTGTGCTAGATGTATAATAGTCTAAGCTACCACTAATTCTTCTTTTAAAAATAGAGAAATCAATACCATAATTGAACTGAGACGTTTTCTCCCATGTTAGATTTTGGTTTGCTAAGGTCGTTAGGTTGAGTACCCCAGAAGTAATTGTTCCTCCGAATGGATAGAAAATAGGATTCAAGCCACCTTTAGTTGAATAGGGGTCAATCGCAGAGTTACCAGTTACACCCACACCCGCTCTTACTTTTAGCTGGTCTATCCAAGTTAGATTAGACATAAAACGCTCGTTGTTCAATCTCCAACCCAAGGCTGTACTTGGGAAAAACGCCCATTTATTGCCTTCTGATAATTGTGAAGCACCATCATAACGTCCTGAAACGGTTACTAAGAATCTATTATCAAAGTCGTAGTTGACACGCCCCATGTAAGAAAGGATTTGTCTTTGTGTCAACGTTGAATTCCAAGAGGTTAATGGCAAGTTGCTAGTTGACAAAGCATTCCATTTCTGACTTGAAAAAGGAACGTTATCAGCACCCATACTACTTTGTTCATAGTCGTATTGGGTCTGCGTTTGTAGCGCAGTAATACCAAGCTGATGCTTATTATTGAAGGTTTTGTTATACGTAAGCATGTTGTCTAACGTATAAGACATCGACTGGTCTTTAATCAAAGCAGCATAACTAGACCCCGTTCTTACTACAGAGTTGGCGTCAAGATATACCCCATCTCTGTTCATTGAAATATCAGGACCAAAATTGATACGGAATTTCAAGCCATCTAGTGCTTTTGTGAATCCACCGAAATTAAATTCTGTATAAAAACTACCAAAAGCTCTTAAATTAATGCGTTGGTCTTGAGAATACTTCTCTTCATTAACAATCGTTTTAACGGCATCATCACCACCCGGCAATTCCACACGCTTTCCAGTAGCATCAAACGGCACGGCATAACTAAAAATAGCTCTTGAACTTTCATAAAGTCCTGCTGTATTTACGTTATTGTTTCTACCCACTGTTGACTGTCCGTACTCATTAATAGAATAAGCAGTATTTAAAGTACCTCCCATTGTAAACCACTCCGTAGGTTTTATATCAATGCTTAGTTTTCCTGAATAACGCTTATATCCTTGCCCTTTAACAGTACCTTGGTTATTAAGAAACCCAAACGAGCCATAGGCTTTCATTTTTTCTGTACCACCACTAACACTCAACGTATGCTGAGCTGTCAAAGATGTTTGAGTAATCATTCCTACCCAATCAGTAGTTTCCACTTTCGAACCGTCCCATGTGCCACTAGCCCATCCTTTTTGAATGTTAGCAAAAGCAGAAGGGTCTGAAGTACCAAGGAAGATATCTTTGTCATTTGCTAGTGTCGGCTGGTCACCACGAGGAAACACTGCTGTATTTGAATAATACTTAGACCATCTTCTGTATTCAATATACTGACCAGCATCCATCAACTTAGATCTGTTCTGCAAGGTTTCTGTCGTATAGGCAGTACTAAGACTGATGGTATATTTACCATTTTTACCTCTTTTTGTCGTAACGATCACTACACCATTAGCACCTCTTGAACCATAAATGGCTGTTGCGGAGGCATCTTTTAGTACGTCAATCGACTCAATATCATTTGGGTTAATATTATCGATACCTCCCGAAATCAATGGAATACCATCTACCACGTATAATGGTGAATTGGAAGCCGTAAGAGAACGAACCCCTCTAATCGACACACTCCCGATTGTACCCGGTCTGTCACTTGATGAAACATCTACCCCAGCTGCTTTACCCTGAATTCCTTGTAAAGCATTACTGACAGGTCGTTGATTGATTTCTGCTGAACTTACACTTACAATAGAACCCGTAACATCAGATTTTTTACGCTCGCCATAACCAACAACAACAACTTCTTCCAATGCCTTAATATCATTCACTAACACCACATTAATCACGCCACGTGAACCTACCGCTACTTCTTGGGTTTCGTAACCTGTCGAAGAAATCACTAACACCGCATTACCATCTGGCACCTCAATTTTGAAAGAACCATCAGCACCTGTGATTGTTCCTTTGGCAGTACCTTTGATTTTGATAGCTGCTCCAGGTAGTGCTTCACCATCACTACTGGTTATCTTACCTGTCACTGGCAAAGCAACCGCTACTTTGTTTGGCAACCTTTCTGAATAGGCCAACCTAATACTTTTGGTAGATACCAGACGTGTTTTACCCTGCACCTGAGTATAACAACCAGCAAAAACCATTAGTACACTCACTCTTAGTAATTTTTTTAGCATTGATTTCGGATTTTAAAATGAAACAGTGAAAAAGAAGTGAAATACATAATTTATCTAATATTTTTTTGTCTTTTTCATAAAAGTATTGCCATGTAAATCCCAAACCTTCATGGTGCATCCTGTAGAAAAGGGGATTCTGAACATATATTTATTCTTTGTTAAGTACTGTTTAAACTTAATATACTTCAAAATGTGCAATTCTTGAACAGGAACGTATAAGCTTAATTAGAAGCAGTTTTTTAGGAAAAGAATATTTTTAAAATCGCTTGAATGGTGGTTTAAATAGTTCAAAATTGACATGGGAAAATCCTATAATCATTAAGTACAATCAACCCATCATAGAGGTGTAATATATTGCACAAAAAAGACAAATCCTGTAGGAAATTAGCGTGAAAGCTCAGCACTTATGTAGTAGTTTTTGGAAGAAATTTACAAAGCCTTAAGGTATATAAATACCTGAAAATTTAGCAGTTGTTTATAAATTAGAGGTTCAATTACACTATAAAATATCCAAAAAAGGAAAGATGAAAATAGAAGAAAAATTATAGGAGGGGAGGATGAGTATTTAATGCGATTAATTAATAATATTTAAGGCATTTAACTAAAAGAACATGAGTAACTTGTTAAGCTAACAAGTTACTCATGTTCTTTTTAGGGTATATAAAATCTTAATAAACTGATTTATTGGTCATAACTATGATAAAAAGGTTGGAATGGTTTAACTGTCTTTTTGCTTTCTCCGAACAGGTTTTTTAGAATAGTAGGCCATGTTTCAGCTGTAAAAGGCAATATCTTAAAATTTCCACTGAACCCTTTGGCATTTTTAAAAGAGTATAAATTATCTGGCCATTCATACTTATTAAAAGTGCTAGATACGTGGGCATTATGACTTACCACAATCCCCTTTTCTGTACGTTCAACGGCAATATTGGCTTTGTTGGCGAGGATGGCAAACCCATTTCCTTTTAAATCTGTAAAAACTGCACAATCAACATGCTGACGGTTTCCTGCAAAATAAAGGTCATTGCTATTTAGGTGATAAATGCCATAATCGCTTAGTTTTTCTTTGCCAGGATAAGCTGCATAAGGACCTTTTCCTACCCATCTAAATTCGGTAAAGGTTGCTGGAATAAGCATCGAAACGCCTGTTTCTA
Organism: Arcicella sp. GW821-FHT09D11; assembly: GCF_059416265.1. NCBI lineage: Bacteria > Pseudomonadati > Bacteroidota > Cytophagia > Cytophagales > Flectobacillaceae > Arcicella > Arcicella sp. GW821-FHT09D11. The sequence continues at coordinate 134,138 of NZ_JBWKOV010000004.1, forward strand.
CGGCTTCTTCTTTCCCTATTGGAACAAAGTTATATTCGATATTGATTTGTCCATTTTCAGCGAAAGTGTAGGCAATATCTCCCGATATTGAACGCTCTTTTGAACTATCAGGAAAAAATGTGTCATTGATAATCAATTGTTTTGCATCAAATGTTTTTACCTGTGTTGTTGGTTTGGATAACAAATGTTCAGCCCAAAGTGTATGTTTCAGTTTTGACCTCTTGGAAGGAATCGTCGCATTTTGAGCCATAGAAGGTTTACGACCGACCCTCGCAAATAATCCTTCTGAAATGATTATTTCTCCTTGACTATTTTTAAGCTGAATGCCTCCCGTTTCTTTCACAAAGTCAAAACGATAGTTCTCTGATGTGATGCTTTCACCCGATTTGATAGGTTTTGATGCTTTAGGGGCTGAGATATTCGTTAACCTTTCGTTAAGTTCTTTGGCATGAATAGTATACGATTTTTCGTAAAATTGATAGTGTGTATTGTCTTCAAACATTAGTTTTAGGTAGTGTATCATAGTCGTGGGCTTTTCGGGTAAACTAGTGGCAATATTCAACACTAAAGTATCGTGTGGCAAACAATTCATAGGAATTGTTCCTGAACTTAACAGGCTATTATCTGCCCAAACCTGCCATTTGCATTTGACGGCACTTAAATTTGTGAAATCATAACGGTTGACCACCTTTATTTGAAAGGTTTGCTTGCCTGATTTAAAGGTCAAATCGGTATCAAGTACTCTTACAGGAGCATAAACTTTTCTCAGTTGAAAATAATCAACTTGTGGCGTTCTGTCTGAATATACTATACCATCCGTTCCTTGGTTGTCGGCAGTGTCATAAAAGGTGTTTTCTGTCGGCCAAACAAAAGTAGTTTTTTCATCTTTGTTTGGTTTTTTAGGCAATTTACGAAGGATTCCTTGGTCAACAAACTCCCATACTGCCCCGCCCGCTAAGGTTGGGTTAGTATACATAACATCATAAATCTCATCAGCTGAATTAAAATCAAGCCCTAATGCGTGGGCATATTCTGTCATAACCAATGGCTGTTTAATAGTCTTTGCTAATTCTCGTAACTCAGCAGCTACTAAATAATGAGGTGCAAGGATGTCTGAGACCATAGGGTGTTTTACCAACATTTCACGAAAATCTGTTGGTCCTTGTGGGAAACAATAGGGACGAGTGGGGTCTAGTGATTTTACATATTCTCCTGTTTTTAGCCCGATTTTTGTGACAGGATTTTCATTACCGACACTCCAAAAAATGATACTTGGATGGTTTTTGTCACGCCAAATGGTTGATTTTGCCCGTTGTAACAAATTAGGCAAGTAAGTAGAATCTTTCAAGTGTTCTTCTCCAAAACCATACGGAACTTCGTCGTCTACATAAAAACCTAAAGAATCGCATAATGCTAATAAGCGTGGATTAGGAGGGTAATGTGACGTTCTAATAAAGTTGATATTGGCTTCGCGCATCAATTTCAAATCGTGCTTTATTTCAGCTTCAGTAATTCCCCGTCCGTTGATTGGAGAAAGGTCGTGGTGGGTTGCACCCCTTAATTTAATCGGCGAACCATTTAATTTTAGCACACCATTTGCCCAAGAAATTTCTCTGATTCCCACGTGTTCACTATATTCTTGTAGGACATTCGACTCGTCTTTTAAAGTTAAGCGAAGGGTATATAAATAAGGTTTTTCAGCAGACCAAAGGGCAGGGTTATTTATTTTAACTACTTGCGAAAAAGCAATGGTCGATTCCTCTGATGCTTTCTTATCAGGCAAGATTGTGAAAGTATTCACCGTCTTCCCAGCAGCGTTTATGAGTTGTCCGACCAACTTAATATTCTTAGAAAACGATGCACTATTTGTCTTTTCTACGTCGGCTTTTATATGAAGGTTGGCTTTATCTGCCTGTAGGAATGTCTGCAAAAGAACATCTTTGATGTGTACAGGATTCAGACTAAATACCGTAACATCTCTATAAATACCCGACAGCGACCAGTCGTCATTGGTATCGAATTCCCAACCTTTGGGATGAGTTATCACCTTAACGGCTAAAGAGTGTGTTTTACCTGCTGTAACCAAAGATGAAATATCAAAGGTTTGACGGTTGAAAGCACTTGAAAACTCGCCTGCATATTTTCCGTTTACCCAAAAAGTATAGCCAAAGGCGACACCATCAAAGGCAATATAAATGGGACTTCCGTTCCAGTTGGTAGGAATTGAAAAATTAGTACGGTATAATCCCGTTCCTTCTTTTAGTTTTTTGTGATAAATGGGTTCGGCAAAACCTTGTAATTCCCAATTGCCAGGGGTTTTAATGTTTTCCCATTGCTTAGCATCAAAAGTAGTTTCGTGAAACAAGGAATCACCTTTTAGCTTAGACGAAGGGATGTACTTAAACTTCCATGTTCCATTGAGTGAAATACGTTTTGGAGAATCGCCCTTAGAAGGCATTTGTACCTGAGCCAATAAGCTATTGTAGGTACAAGACAAACACGTGAATGCGATTAAAATAGTGTACTTAAAATTCATAGAAATATTGTTAGCATTAACAAAAAGAAAAAATGAGCATTGTTTCTTCTTTGTCAGAAGAAGCAATGCTCAAAATTATGTAGAACACCCTTTTGTTAGCTTAAACGTAATTGACCAATCTTTGACCAAAATTATGGACAAGATAATTTGTTGATTATCAGTGAGTTTTAGGAAGATAGAAGCGTGTGTATATCACAGCATTTTAGCGAGTGATTAAAAATGATAAAGACTTTTGCCCTCATGAGTTTTCAAGTCACAATTTTTAACAAAGCCATTCCCTGCAAATTCAAGGAACAATCCTTTTATTTCACCGAGGGGTTGTATATAAGTGCCTTCAAAAAGAAGTTTGTTATTTACAAACAATGAAACATGCTTGTGATGATTTATTAATTTAACGGTATTCCATTTTCTTAGGTCAATCACAAATTGTGAAAGATTGCTTTTGCTTCCATTAAATACTTGCTCACTAAGGTTGTTCAATACTCCAAAACTACAGCCTTGGTTTACAAACATAAAACGAATTATGCTATTGGTTCCAGCTATTTGAAATTTTGTACTATTACAGTAAATACCATCTTCGTGTAATTTATTCTTAAAGGTAGTTTCAAAAACAAAATCATCAGCATGGTAATTTGTTGGTGTATAATTACACAGTCTGATATACATTCTTCCCACTGTATCCATGCCAGTCTTATAGAGTTGACTGTTATTGATATGAAAAACACTGTCTGTCCCCGTTTTTATAGCAGGAAATTCGTAGTGTCGATTAGGTAAATCTCGTTGGTTATGAAACCCTAGACCAATCCATTTATCCGAACGCACATATACTTTTGTGGTTGCTATGGTTTTACTCTTTGTTTGTAAACTCACTTGAAATATTCCGGGGAATAAATAATTATGTGCCGAGCTTTTCTGTGTAGCATCAACATAAGCCCGAGGAGATTTATCACCAAAATTGACAAAAATACTATCTTTGGTAGAAGGCAATTGCAAATCAAAAAAAACTGTTTGGGGCAAGATTCCTTCTATACGGGCTAATTTAATACTACCAGAAAGGTCATCTGTTGAGATTAAAATTTTGTATAGAAACAATCCACTAATAATAATTAAAGAGATGACTATAACCTGTTGATACTTTTTAAAAATAAAGGGGTTGTTTCTTTTGAGTGTATCTTCTACTTGGGGCAATGATATTGGGCTTATTTGTTGCGGAACATATCTACCATATTTTTTAAGGGCATCAATGGTAGCTTGTTGAGGTAAGTAATCATCATCAACGGAAATTTTTCCAAAGATACGTTTAAGTGTATTTGGACTGATATTCACACCTGTATCACGCATGATTTCGCGACTAAGATTTGCAAAATCACTATGTTTCCAATCAGTAGCTAAACCATTGTTAAAACGATTTTGACAGTAGATAATAATATTATTTAACGTTGTTCTTTTATCCATTAAAATGAATAGTAAATAGTTGAGGAGGTCTGGGACTTTAAATAATTAAAAATATCCTCTTCCTTATAAAACGAAAGTACAAGGTACATTTGAATTACAAAAATAATTCAAATGCAAAATTAAGAATACCTCGACTACTGTTATAGGATGCTAATAAAGTATTAAGAACTGTAGCAGCATTTGAAGGAGATTTTACTTCGAAAAGAACAAAGGAAGGAAAGCAAAAAAGAGAATTAAAGTAGATTAATCTGAAAGTATCACAAAATTAGTGATACTTTCGACCATATATGACCAAATTGTTTTAACCCAATAACCTAACATTTTTTACTCAGTCAAAAGTTTTACAGGGCCTAATAACCCTGACTTTTGTAAGGGCGAGGTTGCACTCCACTTATTATTTTTCGATTGTACAATCCTTTTATTTTCAGGTAAACGGTGGTCGCCAATCAGGCGATTCATCCATGTATTTACGAGTTCAATCTCAATACTATTATTTCCTTTTTTAATCTTTCCAGTAACATTCACCTGATAAGGGGTTGTCCATACTCCACCTACATATTCACCATTTACTTTTATTTTAGCCATGGCAGTAAGGTCTCCCAAATCCAAATATAACTGCTGACCTTTCAAGAGTTTGTCAATAGTCAATGTTGTTCTATAAATGGCCGTACCAGAATAATAACGTATTCGTTCATCATCGCTTTTCGTCCAGTCTTTCAATTCAGAGAATACCACTGGCTCAGAAGGACCTCGCTTTATTGAATCATGTTCAAATGTAACTTGCCACGGAGCATGAACGGTTGCAAGGGTAGTTTGAACAGGAAAATTTGCATGACGTCCATTCGCTGTAGATTTTCCCTGCTTGCGAAATACAATAAATGCACTACCATCAACACTTAAATGTAAGGGAATTTTTGTAGTACCATTGGCTTGTTCAAAGGCTGGCAAAGGCTTTATAGAGCCACTTAAAGCATCCCACAGTTCGGGTTGAAGTCCATTTACTCGAAATGTTGTTGTAAAATCTACCGCCTTGTCGCTAATGTTTGTCAGGAAATAAATTTCTTTTCCATTTACCGTACGGTGAGTATAGCGTATAGACTCGTTATCAGAAAAACAATCCGTTGTTGTATTGATAAGTTTTAGTACCTCCTTAAGGGGCAAGTCATTGATTATCATTCCCTTTCCATAAGCCCGCTGTTTTACCGAAAGGTCGCCCCACATTTTTTTGGCTAGTGCTTGGATTTTTTGGTCAGCACTCGGATAATCTTGCAAGCTTGGTGATTGGCTAGGAGGTGTCCCTACTATAATAGCACCATCTGACACTAATTGTTCAATTTTAGCTAATACTTCAGGACGCATTGACTGTTGAGGAGGAAGCACTAGCATACGATAAGTTGTACCATGCGGTAGTACTAACTTCCCGTCTTTGACAGACATATTACGGATGATTACTTCAGCGTTCACATAATCATAATTATATCCTTTAGGCAACTCTGGTTTACGAATACCTGTCATTTTCGGGATATCTTCCCCAATAAAGTAAGCAATGTCAGCTACATTTAACCCCTGCTGTAGCATAAAATTACAACGTTTATGATACAAGGTAAATAAATCCATTTGACTGAACCATGTATTCTTACGATTGAATTCTGTACCAAACCATGCATCTATGCCGGGATAGTCATTTACATAAGGTTGTTGAATATATACATGCAATAAGGTGCTGTTTACTCCCTCAGTAAATGCCCAATCTCCCACTCTTTTTAATTTCTGAGGATAACTTTTAAAGGATTCATTGTTCTCCCATGAGCCACTGGTAAAAGATTCTGCCCAAACTTTATTTTTTCCATAGATATGTGCTGCCGAAGATGCTCCACGATTTTCGTAGTATTTATCATTGATTGGTCTATCCCAATATTCTCCACTTATCTCATCCGCCTGACCGCCGTATTGAAGAAATTCTCCTGCAAAACCCGAATGTCCATAATTCTCAAGCCATGTTGTCAAGCCATGTTTATGACTTATTGCTGTCAATCCACCGACATAGTCATAAGAGATTTTATCGGCAATTAAACGACGCATATCCCAAAGAAAACGATTTGACAAGTCAATATTTTCGATAATATGTCCTTTCATAACTGGCAAGTACGCGGTAGCATCATATCCATAACGTTGCTTAAATTCGGCTAAAAAACCATCCGTGAAGTTTTGCCCTCCACGTTCATAGCTGTCTAATACTACTACTTTAAATGTTTGACGATTTTTTGCTGGGATGCGTTCTAGTATTTGTCCCAGAAAAGCATTAAAATGGCTTTCAAGGTGCGTTTTATTGATTTTATCAATTTCTAAGCCTTCGGCTTCAAACGAAGCTGGACCATTTCGTACATCAATAAATCGCATACCTGTACGCATAATTATCCAATTGCCATTGGGTACATTCCAATTGAGTGTACCATCTGATGCCATATATTGAGAGATATCCAATACTTGGTCTGCTTGGGGCATCTTGATTGTTGAGTCATAGGGAGTTTGAGTTTTCCACATGGCAGCATCCCAAGCAGGGAGACCGCTGATTATTTTTGCCAGCTTTTTTTCCTGCAAATTTTTAATTGCTGGTGTTGAACTCAAAACAATATTGCTGATTTGACTGTCTGTTTCTCCATTTTTATTAAAAATCAGTCTGAATGCTTTCCCTCTCAATTCATCTATCGGTAGCGTAAATGGGGCATAAGGTTCGAATCCTGTTGCCAAATTCTCTACAGTCTGCGCAGAAAAGACGCTAAAAGTCTGTATACTTTTATATTCATTGTTTTCTTTTACCTGCAATTCAACCTTCATGTTGATTGTAGCTGTTGTATAAAATGTAAGGCTACGAATCGTTGAAATATCGGTTAGTTCAATATCAATCATACCCTTCTTTTCGGATAATACATACTTTGATGCGTTAAGAGCAGAAGATTTAGACACTTGAAGATTAGAAGCAGTTAGCTTTGTTTCGGGTAAATCCAATAAATTTTGCTCATAATCAGGTGCCACTGGAATAGCCAATACTTTTACATCTTGAAAAAATGTATCTGGTTTTACCAGTTGTTGTGATAGTTTAACTGGACCTTTTACACGTACTTCAGACGCTTCTAAATAACGCATAGCCTGTTCAGGTTTTACCCATGGTCCACCAGATTGGCTCCACCCTGGACAATTAAAAATACCAATCTCTATCTTTAAATCAGAAGCCGTTTTTAAAGCAGTTTCTAACACACTCCACCATTCGTCAGAAAAAAACTTCACTTTCCCGAAATATTGTCCTGTAAGGTCTCTTGAAAAACTGGTTCGATTTCGGATATTGGTTCCAATAAATGCCCTATTGATCCCCGCCTTTTTCATTGCTTGCAAATCTTTAATTACTCCTTCCTTAGAAATATGGTCGTTTAGCCAATACCAATAACAAGCCGTTTGAGTACTTTCTGAAGGGGTAGTAAAGCCTTTTTCAATGACTGTAAAATCGCCTGACTTTTGAGCTTGGCAATAGGTTAAATGGCACAGTATTGTTATCGTTACTAAAAAGTATTTTTTCATGCTGGCGTTTTTCACTGTTGTAAATTTATAATATCTATTACAAGTCGATGATTATTAGTAGTTTGTCGTACAGAAGCTAGTGGATAAACGCTTAATTTTCTTCAACGATGAGTACTCCCCAAGGTTCTAATGTTAAACGTTCTCCTTTGTTTACTTTTCGGTCATTTGTCAATTCTTTAGCATCCGAATAGTCATAACTTACCGTCTGACTCTGAGCAGAATAATTATAGAAAAAGTGTACTTTTTTTCCGAAATCATTTGTACCCTCTTTGGTGATTAATGGCCAATGCAAATGCTGGTCATGTGTTTTGATACCTGCCCGTTGCATAGCATCTAAAAGAATTTTTTCTTGCAAAACATCCGAAGGACGAGTTCCTTCATAAACTAAAGAACCTTTTCCAAAAATATTACTGGTAATAGCAGGATATTTTCCGTAAAAAGGGTGGTCGTAATAGGCTAATACTTTAGCAGTTTCTGGAATAATCAATTCAGCCCATTCTGAAACTTTATTATCATTGTCACTCACCCCAAAAGGATTTGTTTTAAGTTTTAATTCTTTGATATTGGCAAACTCCTGATAATAAAATCCACAAACTTTACGGAGTGGTCCTGGCGCAATTGCTGGTCGAACCATCGAGTTTTGGTCACAGAAACCGCTTTTGAACATCATCACTACATGTCCGCCATTTTTTACATAATCAGCAATAACTGTTAGCAAGGAGTCAGACGCTACATACAGAGGAGGGACAATTATAAGTTTATAGTCATTCAAGTTTTTTGCACTATTGGCAAAAATATAATCAACCGCCACACTATTGTTATAGAGCGCACGGTGCATTTGGTCGGTTTGTGAACGATAAGCATTGCTACCATCTTTATAAGGCATAATATTCAAGGCATGATTTGAATCGTAACTAAATAGTATCGCCACTTCTGGTTTAATCTTTAAATTGACTAGGTGTTTACCAATTTTTTTAAGTTCCAAAGCTGTCTTTTTCATTTCATTATACACACGATTGGTATCTAAATCGTGTGATAAAATACCTTTCCAATAGGTTTCTTGCCCATAATGTAAGGAATGCCAATGCCAGTAAGCAACCATATTTGCCCCCGAACCAATGTTGGAATAAACATTCAGGCGTACTTGCCCATTGTAGGGTGGAGCTTGCTCTTTTGAATCCCACCCTGTTGTTTGTCCCGTCGTTTCTGTAACGAGGTAGTTTTTATTTTTCACAGAACGCAGATAATCTCCCGCCATAGCATATTCTGCCCCAGAACATTTGTCTTGTGCAGGTGGATATTTGTTCAAACCAAGCAAATCCATGCTCTTACTTGTAGCAGGTTTGTCAATTTCTGGAGTCGTCATAAAACAGTGCATTACAAACTGGTCAGAGCGTTTGTATTCGCCTACAATGTTGGTTTGCCAAGTCAGAAAGTCTGCAATTACTTTCATTTTATAACGTTCCCATTCTAGCTTATAGCCCGTATTGGTTACATCATCTCTTTTCGGAAATTCATCCCAGTTATTCATGGTCATGCCCCAGTAATTAAGTCCCCAAATCTTATTAAGGGTTTGCGTAGAACCGAATTTCTCTTTGATGTAATTAACAAAGCCCACATGAAATCCATGATTATTTGCTCCTCTTGTAAGGGTTTCATTATCTACCTGATAGCCGATAACGGCAGGATGTTTTGAATAATGACCAGCAATTTTTCGAATAATTCGTTCGGAATAAAATAAAAAAGAAGCATTGGTAATATCAATATTCTGACGGATGCCATAATTTGCTTTTCGACCTTCAGTATATTCTATCAATATTTCTGGGTACCGATGCCAAAGCCATGCTGGTATTGAATAAGTAGGCGTACCGACGATAACTTTGATATTAGCCTTGTGAAGCCTATCGATAATTCTATCCATCCAAGCAAACTCAAACTTACCTTCTTGCGGTTCAAAACCACTCCATGAAGATTCTGCTAAACGAACTACCGTAACGCCTGCATCTTGCATCATTTGTACATCTTTTTCTAAGCGGTCTTCCGTAGGCATATACTCGTGGTAATACGATGCACCATAAAGGATATTATCAAATTTGATTTGAGCAACGATAGGCTGACTGAGCGATAATAGACTAAAAAAGGTAAATAGTCTTAACTTATTCTTGAAGATTGTTTTGAACTGGATGGACATATTAAATACTGTTTGAGTGTTAAATTTAATGAGTAGAAGTCCTCATTTTAATTCAGCAAAGAACAAGAAGAAGACAGTTAAAAGGCTTGCCTTATTGGTTCATTTTTTTGCCCTAATGTACATTTCTACTGTTTTCCTGCTGTAGGAGAGCATGAAACAAAAAAATAGTAGGATATTCACGTCATAATTTTACTTGCTCATGCTGTTAAGAATAATTTATGAATCACCCCTGAACAGATTTGTCAATCGGATAAGTCCTAAGTTCATTCTGTTAGGCTTATTATTTTTTCTTTCCTTATTTAGCAACGCACAACAAGTTCCTGTAAAATTCTCTCACTTAACGGTTGATAATGGCTTGTCGCATACCGATGCCAAAGACATTAAACAAGACAATTTAGGCTTCATTTGGATTGCTACACTTTTTGGATTGGATAGATTTGATGGATATTCAATAAAATCTTTTTACAATAATCTTGAGTCCAAAAACAATGCTTTTAGGAATAGGATAAGAAGTCTGTACCCCGATGAAAACGGAAATGTTTGGTTAGTCACGGATGATGGGATTCAATGTTTTGATACCAAGCATGAACGATATTTGAACTTGAAAACCAATACGCTACAAGCTCAGAACTTAGGCTATAGCAAAATAATCAAACGGAAAGATGGCACCTTGTTTACCCTTAAATCAAATATACCCTTGATTCATTATATCACTAATGAACAAGTAAAGACCTTGCCTATAAAATATCCAGAAAAAGAAAAGTTTCATGATGCCCTTATGGATACTCAGGGGAGAATCTGGCTTTGTAGTAATCGGGAGATTTGGGTATTAAGTACAGATAATAAACTTCGTCAAGTTGCCAGTTTTTCAAGTTTACAGGAAAAAGGACCTATTGCTCAACTGTTTACTAATACAAAAGGAATGTTATCGTTTGTGTTCGGACAAACAATAGGTACTACTAATTTATCTGTCCGTCAGCCTGATAATGATATTATCAAAAGCGATGTTAAGGTTATCAACCAATTTAAGGCAACTCAATCCCTCATAATTAATGATGTGGTACAAGATGCCTTTCAACGCTATTGGGTGAGTACAGACGAAGGACTTCTTTTATTAGATGCTTCTTTAAAACCTTTACAGGAAATTCATGCGACTAGTCTTCCAAATGGATTGAACACGAATCGACTTGCTAAGTTATTAATTGACCGCACACAATGCTTATGGGTTTGTTCCATAGGAGGTGGAGTGAATTATATTGATTTAAACGCCAAACGTTTTTATACCTTACAACATAATCCTGACCTAAAAAATACACTCTCTGGGAATCATATTCGAGCCATTTTGGAAGAAAATGAGCATATTCTTTGGGTTGGGACGCATGAAAATGGACTAAATCGTTATGACCTTCGCACAAAAAAGTTTAGCACGATTGATAAAAAATCAACGCCTTTAGCTCTTCGTAGTGATGTAATTAATGCGTTAACACTTGATAAAAAGGGGAATTTATGGATTGCGACTGATAAAGGTATTGAAATTCTGGCAAAAGATAGAACAACACTACTCATTCCAAAAGGGGCTCAGAACTTTCCTACCTACAGCATCCAAAGCCTTGCCACAGATATTTTTGGAAATATATGGTTTGGGGCTTTAGAAAGAAATATGGGCAGAATTACCTTAGATAGTCTGGGAATCTATCGAGTGCAATATTTTAGCCCAGCTCATTTTATTTTTGCCGATGCTAATAGCCCTCAAGTATTTGCGGCAAGTATGCACGGCATTATTCATTTTGTGCTTAATCAGCAAGGAAAAGTCAGTCGTGTATTTAGGTATAAAAACGAAGGAAGCGTAAACCCTATTAGTTCAAACTACGTGTGGCCTATCAGAAAGAGTTCAAAGAATGTTTTGTGGGCAGGGACACTAGGAGGAGGATTGAACCAAATCATCATAGATTTAAAAGGGAATTATCGTGCTGTTTCATATAGTACAAAACACGGTATTTTTAATGACGTAGAGTGCTTAGAAATAGATAATAATGGGAAAATTTGGCTAAGTGGACGAGGTTTGGAAAGATTTGACCCAAAGGCCAAAACAACAACCAACTATGATTATTATGATGGACTCCAAGGTAATAGTTTCAAAGTCGGAGCATCATTGAAAGGGAAAGACGGACGTTTGTATTTTGGAGGAATTAATGGGCTCAACTATTTTTATCCAGACAGCATTTATACCAATTCCATTCAAGCAAACCCTGTTTTTACAGGACTATTAATCAATAATGTAAAACAAGAAGATACTATTCTTTCAGAGGGTATCTATTTTAGTAAAAAAACAGCACTCAATTACCTACAGAATAACGTGGTAGTTTCGTTTTCGGCAATGCATTATGCTAATCCACTCAAATGTAAATTCCGATACAAATTAGAAGGACTTGATAAAGAATGGATACAGACCGATGGGAAAAATCCAAAGGCAACGTATAGTAATTTAGCGTATGGTGATTATACTTTATTGTTACAGGCGACAAACAATGATGGTATTTGGTCTTCAAAGGTAGCAAGCCTACCTATTTCAGTGACTCCTCCGTGGTGGAAATCATTTATTGCCAAATGGATTTATGCATTGCTGATACTGGCGATACTTATCAGTATTTATCGCTATCAATTAAAATGGTATAGCCTAAAACGAGCAATTGAAATTAGAGATATAGAGGAACAAAAACGAACTGCAATACACCAGCATAAAGAAGAGTTATATCAGCAACAAGTACAATTTTTTACCAATATTTCGCATGAATTTAGAACACCTCTTTCTCTTATTATTGGTCCACTAGAAAAACTAAAAAAAGAAAATAAAATAGCAGACTGGGGCAATACCTTTCATGTTATGTACAAAAATGCCTCAAGATTGTTAAGCTTAATTAATGAATTAATGAACCTACAAAAGGTGTCAGATAATATAATTCAGTTACAAGTTCAACCGATACAGACGAGCGATTTTGTAAGTGATATTGCTAATGAATTTGAAGATTTGGCAGAAAGTAAGGGAATAACATTTAGGTATAAAAACGACAGTCCAGATAGCCCTCAATGGTTTGACCTCCAGATTGTAGAAAAAATAATACTTAATTTATTGTCAAATGCCTTCAAATATACAGCTGAAAATGGCGAAGTTACTTTTTCCATTTTTTCTGATGCAACAAATATTAAACAACGGTTTAATAATAGTATTGCAATCGAGAGTCCAGTCAAAGCGAAAAAATATACCTATTTCTATATTCAAGATACAGGTATAGGAATATCTGAAGAATTTATGCCCAACATATTTGAACGATATTATCGAGTAAGTAATGAGCATACAGGTTCGGGAGTAGGGTTAGCATTAGTAAAGAGCTTAGTATTGTTGCATAAAGGAAATATTTATGTGAGTAGTGAAATCGACAAAGGAACAGATATTCTAGTGGCCTTACCTTGTGATGAAGATGATTATACCACAGCTGAAAAGAGAGCCACTAAGCCCAGACAAGGCTTTTTAGAAAAAACAGAGCTTGATACTAGCTTATTAAATGTTACGATTACCACAAACTTGGATGATATTCAACAAGAACAGGTTGAGCAAATTTTAATCGTTGAAGACAATGAAGAATTAAGGTTGTTTATGCGTTCGGTTTTATCACAAAAATATATCGTTCATGAAGCTCCAGACGGGCTTTCTGGGTTTGATTTAGCCAAGGAACTAATCCCTGACCTGATTATCAGTGATGTAATGATGCCTTTATTAGATGGAATTAGCCTTTGTAAAATGATTAAAGATGACTTTGAAACCAGTCATATTCCCTTTGTAATTCTTTCTGCAAAAGATGCCCTAGAAGCTAAAATTCAAGGGTTGAACTTTGGGGCAGATTATTATTTTGCCAAGCCTTTAAGTATAGAATTGCTTTTATTAACGATTCACAATGTTTTTGAGCAAAAAAGAAAACTTAAACATAAATACACTACCGATTATTACGTAAAAGCATCTGCCTTGACACAATCTACCAAGGATAAAGAATTTTTAGATAATTTTCTGAAATTGATAGAAGATAATATTCAGTCAGAAGAAATCGATGTAGAATACATCTGCGAACATTTTTGTATTAGTAGAACCGCCTTGTACAACAAAATAAAAAGCATTTCTGGACAGTCTGTTGGAGAATTCATCAGAACGATTAGGCTTAAAAAAGCAATTCATATTATGACACATGAACAAGTAACCATCAATGAAGTAGTAGAACGCATAGGTTTACAAAGCGTATCTTATTTCTCTAGGGCTTTCAAAAAAGAATTTGGGAAGTCACCTTCTGTATTTATTCAAGGATTGAAAGGTAATTGAGATTGAAGTAAAAGAAGGTAATTGTAATATTGACAAGAGAGAAGATTTACTTTTCTGTACAATAAACAGAATATGAAGGTAATAAAACAAAAAAATCTACCTTTTGTGGTAGATTTCTGTTCAAATATCATTTATTTGATTGTGTAGAGAGTGAGGGATTCGAACCCCCGGACCTGTAACAGTCAACAGTTTTCAAGACTGCCGCAATCGACCACTCTGCCAACTCTCTTCGTTTTTGATGATGCAAAATTAGTACTTTCTTTCTTTTTGTGCAACTTTAAAGTGAAAAAAATATCAAAAAAAAATAACAAACAATTAACTTGTACTGATTATCAAGTAGATAAAATAAAAAAAACTTTTACACTTTTTTTTTCGTATATGATAATATAGCGTAGCTGAGGGTCTCCTAGGCATGTTTTATTAAACCAAATCCCTCTTGGAGACAGGGGGACATACAATCTTAATATGAAAAATCTACTATTGTCACTATTCATTGCTGTTATTACAGCGGCCTGCAAAGGTTATGCACAGGAGGAAATGCCTCAAAAGTTTGAAATTGAGAAGTCGGACGAGGCGTGGAAGAAAACGTTAACACCTGAACAATTCCAGATTACTCGAAAGAAAGGTACCGAAAAAGCTTTTTCTGGCAAGTATGTGTATAATCATCAGGTAGGAACTTATCATTGTGTGTGTTGTAAGCAAGAGATTTTTACTTCAAATACTAAATTTGAAGCTGGCACCGGTTGGCCATCATTCTGGAGTCCGATAAGTAATACTAATGTATTAGTAGTCTCAAATGACGGCGGAGGGATGTCTCAGGAAGAAGTAATTTGTAGCAAATGTGGGGCACACTTAGGGTATCTTTTTGATGATGGCCCTAAACCAACTGGAAAACGCTATAGTATTAATTCGCTATCGTTGGTATTTGAAAAAAAATAATAAAGAAAAATAATTAAGTTGATTCATACGCTTATTAGTGTATGAATCAATTTTTTAACATTAAAGCTTTCATTTTCTATCTTAATTCACTCCCTAATCTAAAAGTTTTGTCGTAAATTGTCACCTATTTTAGTTTGATAAATAAGTGCGTGATGAACAAGATAAAACAAATTATTCAAAATCTTAGTGTTATTCTTCAAGCAGCTCTATTGAATTCTCTGCATTGGCTTTGGCTTCAAACAGATAAATTGTTGGTTGGGATACTGGGTGAAGAAAAAGTACAATCATTTTACAAACGCCTTGATAGCATTAAGGCTTATTTTTCAGATTTTAAACATAGCTTCGATAAAGAGTCTACCTATTATCGTCCGATAAAAACACTCTGGAAATCTTTTGCATGGACAGTCTTCGCAGGCGCGTTTTATCTTTTTTGTATTCAAACAAACTTTTTGTGGCTAACGGGCGAGATGCCTTCGGTAGGTGAATTACAGAACCCTAAACTTTCGCAATCATCAGAGATTTATTCAGAAGATGGTGTTTTGATGGGCAAATTTTTTCAAGAAAACCGTACTCCCGTTAAAAACTATAGAGACCTTTCGCCTTATTTAGTGAAAGCACTAGTGGCTACTGAAGATGCCCGCTTTTACCAACATTCAGGAATTGACTTTAGAGCCGTCTTTGGGGTAGCTGTAGGGATTGTTACAGGTGCTAGCGAACGTGGAGGAGGTAGTACTATTACGCAACAATTAGCTAAAAACCTTTTTAAAACCCGTAAAAAACAAGGTGTTTCAAAGAAAGGCTTATTTGGATATGTACCTGTTTTGGGTAAATTCGTCATAAAGACCAAAGAATGGTTAACGGCTATTAAGCTTGAAAGATATTATACCAAAGAAGAAATCATTTTATGGTATCTGAATACGGTTGACTTTGGGAGTAATTCTTATGGTATAAAAGTGGCCGCCAAGACCTATTTCAATACGTCGCCTGATAGCTTAAATGTACAAGAATCTGCGGTATTGGTAGGCATGCAAAAGGCTACTAATACGTATAATCCGAGAAGGAATTACGAAAAATCGTTGAAAAGAAGAAATACGGTATTGTCGCAAATGTTAAAGTATGGTTACTTAACTAAAGTCAACTATGACTCTCTGTCAAAATTGCCGATCACTTTAAAAATTAATGAAGAGTCGCCTTATGATGGTACTAGTAACTATTTTAAAACGGCAGTAGCTAAGGCACTTAGAGAATGGGCTGATACCAGTGATGTAGATTTAGACTTATACCGAGATGGTCTGAAAATTATTACTACTGTAGACTCAAGGATGCAAATCTATGCAGAATCGTCGCTACAAGAAGGAATGAGGGTTTTGCAAAAAACATTTGATAACCACTGGGCAGGTAAAAATCCTTGGTCAGACGAAAAAGGAAACGAGATCCCCGGTTTTATTGATACCGTAGCCAAGCGTACAAGCTATTATAAATCGCTGGCAGTAAAATACAAGAACAACCAAGATTCTATTTGGCATTACATGAAAGATGTAAAGCGTAAAATGTGGGTATATTCAAGAAATGGGTCGGGTGAAGAAGAAATGACGATGAGTGCCTACGATTCGATTGTGTATTACAAACGCTTTTTACAAGCTGGTATGATGAGTATGGACCCTTTTACAGGGCACATCAAAGCGTGGGTTGGGGGGCTAGATTTTCAGTATTTCAAGTATGACCACGTTAATCAAGGACGCCGTCAGCCGGGTTCTACTTTCAAGCCCTTTGTATATACTACTGCCATTGATGGACCTAAGGATATGTCACCTTGTTCACAGATTACGGACGAACCTTTTGAGATAGAAGTAGAAGAGAAAGGCGAGAAAAAAATATGGCGTCCGCATAATGCCGATGGTAGGTTTACTTATCAGACGATGTCGCTGAGGCGAGCCATGGCACGTTCTATCAACTCGTGTGCGGCATGGCTTACCAACGAAGTTGGTCCCGACTCAGTCGTGTATTATGCCCAAAAGATGGGTATAAAAAGTCCACTGGCGGCTGTGCCTTCTATCGGGCTTGGGTCAAATGATGTTACCCTCTTTGAAATGGTCGGAGCGTATGGTTGCTTCTTGAACGAAGGAATGTACACCCAACCTATGTTGGTTGTTGAGATTCAAGATAGAAACGGCAATACGATTCATACTTTTGAACCTGAACGTCATCAAGCCATCAGAAAAGAATCGGCTCAGTTGATGAGATATATGCTAGAAGGAGGATTGGAAGAACAAGGGGGTACTTCGCAAAACCTTTGGTCGTTCAAAGATTTATTTGATGGTAAAGACCGCTATAAATCACGTTTTGCAGGAAAAACGGGTACAACCTCAAACCACTCGGATGGTTGGTATATGGGTTTAACTAGTAATTTGGTAACGGGTACATGGGTAGGAGGAGACGACCGCTCTATTCACTTTAGGAGTGGGGCGTATGGTGAGGGTTCCAAGACGGCCTTACCGCTGTTTGGACGATATATGTCTAAGGTAGTGAAAGACCCAACCCTCGAGGCTTATCATCCCGTACCTTTTGAAAAACTGGATATTAAGCGTGTAGGGAAGACATTCAATTGTGTGACAAGATACGCGGCAGTGAATGATTCAACCAGTGCCGATAGCAATGGTGTACGGTCTGATTCACTGGCTCCGATAAGACAAGGAGAGGCTAGGGTAGATACGAGTAGGAATTAGGAAAATGAGGTTCTTATCTTAAATTTTAAAAACTATGACAAAAGAAAGCATCTCGGAATACTTTAAGGAATTACAAAATCAAATTTGTATTGCCTTGGAAAATGCCGATGGAAAAGGAACATTTCATGAAGATAACTGGCAACGTGAAGGTGGTGGTGGCGGACGTAGCAGAGTAATCCAACAAGGGAATGTCATCGAAAAGGGTGGTGTAATGTTTTCGGCTGTTTGGGGAGACCTCCACGAGAAAATGTTGGCTTCGATGGGTTTAACAGAGAAAGTCGACTTTTTTGCGACAGGCGTATCGATTGTATTACATCCGCATAGCCCTAAAGTACCAATTATCCACATGAATGTGAGGTACTTTGAGATGTCTAACGGAACCTATTGGTTTGGCGGAGGTATAGACCTTACCCCGCATTATGTAGTAGAAGAAGATGCCGTTTGGTTTCATCAATACTTAAAAAATATTTGCGACCAACATAACGAGGCTTACTATCCTAAATTCAAAACTTGGGCGGATGATTATTTCTTTAATACACATAGAAATGAAACACGGGGTATTGGTGGAATATTTTTTGATTATCAGAAGCCTAACGAAACCCGTAATAAACAACAATTGTTTGCTTTTGTAAAGGCGATTGGCGAATCTTTTGCACCGATTTATACCCATTTCATGCAAAAGAACAAAGATTTACCTTTTACGGAAGAAGAGAAAACTTTTCAAATGCTTCGTCGGGGACGTTACGTAGAATTTAATTTAGTGCATGACAGGGGCACTAAGTTTGGACTAGAAACCAACGGAAGGACGGAATCAATCCTGATGTCGATGCCACCTATGGCACAATGGGTTTACGATTTTAAAGCCGAGGAAGGTTCAGAAGAAGAAAAAACCTTGAGCTTGTTAAAGAAAGGTATTAATTGGGTTTAGAGGTTTCTCTAAACCTTTTTTTGTCTATCCCCTAATTTTTTCTTCAAGCAATTTAATCTGAATTTGTAAGGAAGTAATTACAGATGATTTACTATCGAGTAATTGTTTTAATAACTGCAACTGTACCTCTAAGCCCTCAATTTGCTGGTGGAGTAATTTATTATGAAACTCTAGCTGTTTGTTACGGTCACTAAAATCACTAGGAGATTCTTTCTGAACAATGCTAGATTGGATAAGTAGGTTTTGTTGTAGTTCCTCCGCAGAAGTAACTGCAAAATCTAGTTTTTGTAAATTATCCAGGTTTATTCCGAAGTAGTTACAAATGGCATCACAAACATCTAATGAAGGGAAAGTATGTCCATTTTCATAGTCAGACAACGCACTTTTACTAACATCCAGTATCTTGCCCAATGCTTCTAATGTCAACTTATTTCTTTTTCTCAGGATTCTGAGATTGGCACTAAACTTACTTTCCATTTAATCTATTATTTGTTAACGCAATTTAACGATTTGTAGGATGTTCTGAAAATCAATAATTTGTTTAAATGGTAATTTGATTTTTCTAAATCAGAAAGGTCTCCGCAACACCTTTCGCAGAGACCTTTAGGTTCAATTATTCAACAAAGGTAACCTCATCCCCAATCCTTGCCCCGAAAGGCTCTCAGCTCAAAAAGTTTTCTTCTCAGCACGCGAGGAAGTTACACGGTCACCGACCGTTGTAGATGAGGTAAATATTTGTAATAACTTTTAGATACTCTTATTCAGCCTCTGCCGACCATACAATTTTTTTCTTTTTACCAACTACCAATACAATTCTGGTAGGGCTTGGCAAAAGCATTAATCTTGCATTAGCAACTGGGTTTTCTTCTAGTTCTACTTCTACGCCAGCATCAGCACCTACTTCAATGCCACCGTCGCTAGTTTCTTTGAACGAACGAGCCAAATAAGCAGTTGGTAATAATACATCTGAATCTGGACAATATTCTTTATGAATTTCTTGCAGAATATTCTCTAAAAAATCAGCGTATTTATCATTAAAATCATCTTCTAAATCGTGAAGGGCTTCTTCTACATCGTCGTAATCACGGTGATCATAACCCATTTGACTAAGAGCGATTCGTTTTTCAAACAAAGAAAGAAGTTCTTTATCAAGTTCCTGAATATTCATTGAATTAAATTTTGTAATTGATATATGCAATACAAAATTGCAAAGTACTTAGTTGAATCTCAAATTTATCGACAAAAATTTATCACAAAAAAATCCTAAACCAAAAAGCTAAGGGGGGCTAAATCCCAAGCCTGTTGAGGATTATACAGAATTTTGCCATCACTAATTTCTAGTGGTGAAGCAATATTATTATGGTACAATTGCCCCGTACCAAGGCCTTGGGGCAAAGGATTGTTGAATTCGGCAGTAAATTGACTGATGGCATTCAAGCCAACGTTCGATTCTAAAGCAGACGTAAGCCACCACCCAATTTTTAAACGATTGGCATTTTCAATCCATTCTCGGCATTGCTGAAAACCGCCCACTAAGGTAGGTTTTAAGATAATGTATTGAGGCATTATTTTTTTGAGCAACTTATATTTTTCAGTGTATTCTCGTACACCGATTAGTTCTTCATCTAGGGCAATTGGAATAGGGGTAACTTGGCAAAGCTCAGCCATTAAATCTTCGTTGCCATGACGAATGGGTTGCTCTATAGAATGTAGTTGATATTGAGCCAGACGCTGTAGCTTAGGCAACACTTCGTCTATCGAAAAAGCCCCGTTGGCATCTACCCTCAAGGTGATTTGTTCAGAAGTATAGCGTTTGCGAATATATTCTAGCAGTTCACATTCTTTATCAAAATCAATAGCACCTACTTTTATTTTGATGGTATGATAGCCAGCCGCTAGCTTTTGGTCTATTTGGCGAAGCATAAAATCTTTGCTTCCCATCCAGACCAATCCATTGATTTCTATTTGGCGTTCGGCCTTTGCAAAGCCATTGTTAAAGGGCTTTTGTTTGCCACCATTCATTAAATCGAGCATGGCGGTTTCGAAACCAAAAACAACCGAAGGAAATGATTTTTCGAGTACCTGTTCTAGGATGATGTTTAAGTTCCAAGGATATACCTCTAATTCAAGGGTATTGAAGTTTTCGCAGATACCAAGTAGCTGTAATTCAAAATCTGGGCGGTCGTCAATACTGAGTCCTTTTAAGGGAGAACATTCACCCAAACCAAAAACAGTAGGATTTTCGGAGTCAAAAATCTTAATGAAGTAGCTATCTTTGTGCGTTAGCACACCTCGAGACGTTCCTGCCTCGAAATTAAAATTCAGTGTATATTTTGCAAAGACAGCTTTAAGACTCATTTTCTGGTAAGCCCAATTGTTTTAAAGAATTTAGCAATAAGAATTTTGCCGAAATAAATAAATTTCAGCAATTATTTTGTAATTAATCGTCTGATTGTGTGTGTATTAATGGTTATGAATAGACCTTCCGAGAGCTAAGTACTTCGTTAAAGTATCTTAAAAGGGATTTGAAATTAGTAAAAAGTCAGAACTCTTTATGAATTTTACAGTGTAAAATTTTTATTTTTTCTGAACAAGGCAAAATTTAGTACTTTTTTGAAGGTAATTTCAAATAAAAGGTAAATATATTGTAACATCATTTACTGCCCGACCCATCCCTAGCGAGGGACTTAAGTCCCTCGCTAGGGATGAGATCTTCAAGGCTTGATTTTAATATTCCTAGTCGCAGGAAGGGTGAGGTAAAACAAAAAAAAACTATGCGGTTTTTTCTTTTTCCTTTTACATGGTTGTATGGTTTCATTACCGATTGTCGTAATTTCTGTTACGACAATCATCTGTTTTTTAAAGTCAGTCAGTTTGAAAAGCCTGTTATCAATATTGGGAATTTAACAGTTGGTGGAACAGGCAAGACGCCACATGTAGAATACTTGATTAAGTTGTTAAAAAATCGTTTTTCAATAGTCATTCTTAGCCGAGGCTATGGACGAAAAACCAAAGGGTTTATCGTAGCCGATGCGTTGGCAACGGCTGAAACCATTGGTGACGAACCGATGCAGTTTTATAATAAATTTCATAAAGTACTAAAAGTTACTGTTGGGGAAAAGAGAGCAGAAGCATTGACGAATATTTTTAAGATTTTTCCTAAAACAGACCTCGTTGTGCTAGACGATGCCTTTCAGCACAGGGCTGTAAAACCATCATTGAATTTATTATTGATGGATTATAACCGACCTATTTACGAAGATTACACATTTCCCGCAGGACGCCTCAGAGAACGCCGTCATGGGGCTAAAAGAGCGGATATATTGATAGTCAGTAAGTGTCCCGATGATTTATCTGTTGTAGCACAACAAAAAATCAGTGAACATATTTTGCCTTATTTATCCCCACAAACACCCATTTTTTTTACAGGAATACGTTATGGTACACCACAGACAATTAATGGAAATATTCAAGGAGCTTGTCATAAAACCGTCCTATTAGTGTCGGGCATAGCACGTCCTGAGCCTTTTGAGGCATATTGTAGACAAAATTTTAAGGTGGTTCAACATTTAATTTATAATGACCATCATCATTTCAATGAGAAAGATTTTAGTTTGATACTGGAAACATTTCATAACATTCAAGAACCAGAAAAAAGTATTTTAATGACTGAAAAAGACATGGTAAAGTTTCAAGCTTTCCTTGACAGTAAGGAGATATCAATGTTTTATCTACCAATTGAGATTTATTTCTTGAACAATAACCATCAATTATTTGATGATTTAATCTTGAGAAGAATGTAGGGCAACAAAATAAAGTTTAAATTGCCTTATTCAAGCTTTTTAGCAATTTATGATGTCTAGTTGGTACATGTGCTTGAACCTCTTTCGCCTTTTTTATTTAATTTTGTATTGTGAATTTTAAAAGATATATCCTGACTTTCTTAGGACTTCTGCTTTCGGAGGTCTTATTGGCACAAATTCCTTCAACTTTTGGTACGGGAAATACGTCAACAAATAATTTTCCGCAAGGAAAAACAACAGATAAACCTAAAAGTCCTACTGGTAGGGCAGGCGTGGATGACTCTACAAAGGTTATTTATGGGCCTACTTCTACCCAATACTTTTTAGAGGAAGATGTTTTCAATAATCGTAAAAAGCTTATCCCGATTGATACTTCCCTTGGCGAAGGACATAATTATAACTTTATTCAACGCAACAGAAACCTGTATCAAGATTTAGGGAATATTGGCACAGCGATACGTCCTATATTTTTTAAAGAACCTGAGCAAATAGGGACGATGCTAGGCTATGATGCCTATTCGCTTTATGCCTTTAAACCTAATCAAGTAAGGTATTTCAATACACGTTCGCCTTTTACCAACTTGGTGTATGTAACGGGGGGTAATGAACAAGATTTATTACAATTTGAATTTAGTAGAAACGTAGATTCTTTATGGAATTTTAGTATCAACCTACAGCGAATAGTGACGAATAAGCAATTGGTAACGAGTTCTACTTCAACCAATAAAAATGCGATTGGTCATTGGGACTTTATGTTGCATACCAATTACCAAACCAAGAACAAGAAGTACCAATTGTTGGCCTACGCCAATTTATCAGACCATAATTCTAATGACGAAGGTGGCGTGTTGCCCCAAGGCAGAAGCTACGATTTGATATTACAACAGGGCAATAATGCGGCTATCGTCAACAATGCTTCTACGCGGGATAAGTTTTATAACCTGCATTTATACCATGAATATGTAGGGTACAAGGCTTTTCAGGTATATCAAGTAGTGGACTATCAGACTAGGAAAGTACAATTTAGAGACCCTGACTATGTAGCCAACTGGACAAGCGGATTTTACCCAATAGCCTATGATTCATTAGGCAAAGGCTATCGCTATACTACTGATACCACTGTTACGAACAAAATGAAATTGGATTCGCTTTATAACGAAAGTCAATATAGCATTTTTGAACATAAGTCGGGTATCAAAGGATTTTACAAAGGATTCAATTATCGTCTTCATTTGCGTCAGCGATTCTTTAGTTTCAGTAACCCTTTGTATAATTATAGTATCAACAGAAACGAAAACTTTTTGGGGGTTTGGTTGAACCAATATTTCAAGGATAGCACTAGAGCCTTTGCGGAAGTAGAATATTTGCTGACAGGTAGTGATTTTAAATTGAATGTAGAGTTTCAAGGAAAGTGGCTAACATTGGGAGGAAGGGCAATGTCTACCTCGCCCACTTTGGTACAGCAAATAACCTTTAACGATGGCTTTAGGTGGGACAAAAATACCAATGTCTTCGTTACCGACCGTGGTATTAGCAATAATATGCAAACCTACCACGCTTATGCTTCGGCGAGTCCTAAGTTTGGGAAACTGACGCTAAGACCAAGCGTTGATATTAGTTTGGTGAACAGTTATATTTATTACGACACGCTAGCATTTGTAAAACAAGCAACCTCAGATATTGCTATTTTTAAAGCAGGTATCGGGTATGATTTTCACAAAGGAAGATTCTCGACAGTAGGGCAATTGTATTTAACCACGACAACTGGATCCGACTTAATCAGGATTCCGAAGATTTTTGCGAATACTCGCTTTGCCTTTGATTTACTCTACAAAAAGAGACTTTTTATTCATACAGGTGTCGAGCTCCACTACAAGTCGAACTACTATGCAGATGCCTATATGCCTGCTATTCAGCAATTTCATTTGCAAGATAAACAAATGATTAATGGGTATGTCCAAGCAGATATATTTGCTGATATGCGTATTAATAGAGTACGCTTGTTTGTAAAATTTGCCAACGTAGCCCAAGGACTTTTAGGCAATGGCTATTATGCCGCCCCAGGTTTTTTAGGAATGGGAAGAACCTTTGGATTTGGCTTGCAATGGTTGTTGTTTGATTAGGAGGAGGACTTTAGGACTAGAAGACTTTAGGATTGGAGGACACAAGATGTTAGATTTTAGACCTAAAAAATCTCCCAAATCAGCGTGTCAAATCTGTGTAAATCTGCGGGTTAAAAACTTTTGAAGAAGGCAGGTTTTAGGACTTGAAGACTTTAGGTATAGGGTTAAAAAAAACACCATTCACTTAATCACTCAATAGACAATTCCGAAAGCCGATGACCGAAAGCTGAAACCTATACATTATGACAAACGAACAAAAACAATACGCTACAAAAACAATGTTGGGTTTAAAACTTCCAACTGACCCACGTTGGGTAAATATTGCGGAGAAAAATATTGGAGAGATATTAATAGACCATGCCTATTGTGAGCAAAAGGCAGCCTCGTCATGTATTTCATTAATCATTCAGTTTCCTGAAAAAGAAAAACTCAGAGAAGTATTGATGCCTGTGGTTTCGGAAGAATGGGCACATTTCAGAATGGTAATTAAAGAATTAGACAAACGAGGCTTATCATTGGGCAATCCTCGCAAGGATTTGTACGTTCATCAGTTATATGAAGGCATGAAACGGGGAGGGTCGAGAGACGAGCAATTGGGCGAACGCCTTTTTATGAATGCTTTGATAGAAGCCCGTAGTTGCGAACGTTTCAGGTTGCTTTCTTTGGAGATTTCTGATGAAAGTCTCAGAGAGTTTTACCATGAATTAATGATTTCAGAAGCAGGACATTATGTTAATTTTATCGACCTTGCTAAGGAGTATTTATCTGAAAGCTATGTGAAACAACGCTGGAATGAATGGCTTGAAATGGAAGCTGAAATCATGAAAAATCTGGAGATGAGAGGAGATAGGGTGCATTAGTTTTTTAGATTGAAGACTTTAGGCCTGGAGGATTTTTAGATTTAAGACGCTAGACGAAAGACATAAGAAGCAAGAGAAAAGGCTTTTGATTCTAGGGCTAAAAAAATCTCCAAAATCAGCGTATCAAATCTGCGTAAATCAGCGGGTAAATATTTTTGGAGACACAAGATTTTATGACTAGATGACTTTAGGATTTTTAGATTTAAGACGCTAGACGAAAGACACAAGAAGCAAGAGAAAAGGTTTTTGATTCTAGGGCTAAAAAAATCTCCAAAATCAGCGTATCTAATTAGCGTAAATCAGCGGGTAAAGATTTTTTGAAGATAGAAGGAACAAGATTTTACTAGGTGACGTGTGATAGTCGATAGCCAATTTAATACCATAGCTGACAGCCGACGACTGATGACTGACAGCCATAAAAATAATTAAAATGCAAACCTTTCTTGATCAAGCTGCTGAACATATTTATAAACAACATACGCTCAATCAGATGAGTCGAGTTTGTATCGTTATCCCTTCACGCCGTGGGGTTTTGTACTTCAAAGAAGCCTTAGCCAGACTTTCCGATAAGCCCTTTTTAGCCCCTGATGTATTGGCAATTGATGATTTTGTAAATACAATGACGGGTGTCCGACAGATAGACCAAGTAGCACTACTGTTTGAACTCTACGATGTTTTTAAAGAAATAGATACGAATGTAGTTTTTGAAAGATTCATGACGTGGGCAAGTACCCTGTTGAATGATTTTGATAAAATAGATCAATATCTAGTAGATGCTAAAGCCCTATTTTCATACATGACAGAAGCCAAAGCCTTAGAGCGTTGGCAGATGCAATTAGGGGAATCTCAAAGAGAGAAAAACCTAAAAACTGACCGTACTGACCGTTATTTTAAGCTATTTGAAAACATCTATTCAGTTTATCTCAATTTGCGTCAAAGGTTAAAAGACAAAGGACTGCATTATCGTGGGATGGCGTATCGGGAGTTAGCAGAAAATGTTGATAAATATATTCTGGAAAAAGAGCGCCACACAAAGTATTATTTTGTGGGGTTTAATGCCCTGAGTGATGCCGAAGAAGCCATCATAAGGACGTTACTGAAAAGAAAAAACTTTGCCGAAACGCTGTGGGATTCGGATACATATTATTTATACAACAAAGACCAAAGGGCAGGAAATTGGCTTCGTCAATATAAAAATGGCGATGAGAAAAACGGTAAGACACCACTCTTTAATGAAGAATGGAAATGGCAGTCGGAAGAACTATTGAAGGGCACAAAGAACATTCAAATTATAGGCGTTTCTAATGCTAGTGTACAAGCCAAAGTAGCGGGAGATATTTATAAAAATTGGCAAAATTCAACTAATCTTACTGCTGATGACAAATCGCAAACAGCCATTGTGTTGGGCGACGAGAATCTGTTAGTACCCGTGATGAATTCTTTAGATGAATCCGTCAAAGATTTCAACATTACGATGGGACTTTCTTTGCGGAACTCCATGCTTTTTACCTTGATAGATGCCCTTTTTGAGCTACAAAGGAATTTAGTAGAATTTAAAACAGAAGATGATGAAACAGTAAAAATTCCAAAATTCTCGCATCGACAAATTGTAAGAGTACTAAATCATCCTTTCTTGAGGAGGTATGAGTTGGTAAAGTTTCAGGTTCAACAAGGGGAGGTTCAAAACGAAAACCCCATCCGCAAAACCCTAAGAGAAATCACTGAAAGAAATCGTGTTTTTTTAAGCTCTAAAGAACTATTAGAAATTGCGGAAAATGAACCACTGTTCACTACAATTTTTAAACATTGGTATAACAAGCCCAAAAATGCAATTAAGTGTTTTTACGAATTAATCGACTTATTAAGGGATGTTTACAGGGATAATCAAGATGCTATTGAAACAGAATACCTTTATCAGTTTTACCTGATTTTGCAGAGAATGGAAGTAATCATGCAAGAACGAGGCGAAACCGTGAGTATCCGTAGTTTCAAAACATTCTTGTATGAACTGATTAAACAAACCAAAATTCCTTTTGAATCTGAAACAGACGAAAGTCTACAAATCATGGGGATGTTGGAAACACGTACCCTTGATTTTGAAAAGGTAATTATACTGTCGGTTAATGAAAAAACATTACCGCAAGGGAAACGTCAAAATACGCTCATTCCCTTTGATGCCCTAAGTGACCCACAGTTCAATTTGCCGACACACAACCATGCTGATGCCGTAATGGCTTATCACTTTTTTAGGCTGTTACAACGTGCTAAAGAAATAGTATTAGTGCATGTGTTACCGTCTGATACCTATGGAGCTGGCGAAAAAAGCCGTTTTATCTTACAGATAGAACACGAATTAGCCAAATTGAATAAAAATTTAAACATTACTTATCCAACCGTAAAATTTATAGGATTAGGAGAGTCGGAAGAGGTAGAAGAAACCCCTTTGCTCATTCAGAAAACCGACGATATTCTGGCATTTATCGAAAATGAAATCACTGATAAAGGCATTTATCCTTCTCAGCTCAACCAGTTTCTAGATTGCTCTTTAAAATACTATTTTACACGCATTGCAGGTATCAAGCAAGAAGAAGAGGTTGAAGAAAAAATAGGCGTTGATACATTTGGTAACTGGGTGCATAAAAACTTTGAGAACATCGATAAAAACTTTGTCGAGAAAGGAAGTACTATCGAGAAAGAAGGTTTACAAATAGTACTGGATAACATCGATGACTATTTAAAACAAGCCTTTATAGAGACGAATCAGGGTTTGAAAGTAGATGATGGCATGAACTTTATTTTATACCAAATTGGTGAAACCATTGTTAAGAAATTTATTAATTATCAATTAACCAACGAGCTTTTCCCGATTGAACTATTAGACGTAGAAAAAACACTAAAAGTAAGTTTCAATGCCAATGTAAATGGCAAAGAATTAGTAGTGAAAATAGCAGGAAGAATAGACCGATTGGATAGGGTGTCAGGTAATAAAATCAGGGTAATTGATTATAAAACGGGTAAAGTAGAAGCCAAAGATTTGCTCATGAAACCCGAAGATTTTGAAGAAAAGCTACTAGGAGATACTGATAAAGACAAATTTCGCCAGCTTTGGCTGTATAAATACATGGTGCTGAAACAGATGCTTTCGGTAAAGGGATTAACCATCAGAGGCGTAAAATTACCAGAGGATGCCAACGAAGTAAGTGCTGGCATTTATTCGTTCCGTAATATAGATGAAGGATTGTTAGAACAAAAAATCAATTTTACGCTGGGAGAAACAGCACAGGAGTTTGTGATAGAATCGGAAAAATACCTCAATCGTTTTGTCAATGAGTTATTAGACCCCGTAAAACCATTCGAAAAAACCAAGGATCAAACCAAATGTGAATACTGTGATTATCGACGGATTTGTGGCAGGTAACAACATCAAAAAGGTAGGGTCGTATGCAATACGACCTCTCTACGACCTTACTAGCAAGGAAACAATTTATATGATACCAAAAATGACGAATGCAATTCGTCACTACTGAACTGTCCCCTTCAAAATATTTCCCAATTATTTTTCCTTCTCTTGTGATTTTTTCACCATGTTGTACACTAATACAGTATCATCAATAAAAAGGATAACATCTTAGTGGACAAAAAGGAAACATTTATCAAAGCAATAAAAGAGAATGAAGGATTTATCTTCAAAATTGCTGCTGTATATACCAATAATACAGACGATAAGCATGATTTAGTACAAGAAATCATTTACCAGCTTTGGAAATCGTACGACTCTTTTAATCACCAAGCAAGTCTGAGTACATGGATGTACAGGATTGCGTTGAATGTAGCAATTTATCAATTAAAAGTCTCGAAAAGAAGAGTTTTGACTGTCCCCATTGATGGTTATTTTTTGGATAATCAAGACAATGATGATAGTGATACAGAAGAACAATGGCAAATATTTAGACAACTAATTGATAGCCTGAATTTATTAGATAAAGGTATTATAATGCTCTATTTAGAGAATAAAAGCTATGAGGAAATTGCTGAAATTATTGGTATTTCAGTGAGCAATGTAGGCACAAAACTTTCAAGAATTAAAGAAAAACTAAAAGCACAAATTACTAAACAACGATAACAATGGAATTAGATGATTTAAAAAACACTTGGGAAAAGGCAAATAGTCCATCAGAAAAACAACGTTTAACCCCTCAAATCATAGACCAAATGACACAGCAAAAATATGACTCGAAAATGAAGAAAATTGCTTATCCAGAAATAGCAGGAATCGCCATTTGTTTAATTGGCGGAGCTTTTATAGCCATCAACTTTTATAAATTAGATACTGTTTTTTTACAAGGTGTCGGTGGTTTATCAATAATGCTATTACTAACGCTTTGTGGAATTAGTTTGTTAAGTTTACGACAATTCAATATATCCACAGATATCAATAAGCCTTACGCAGAAACGCTTAAAATATTTGCTAGTCAGAAAATGCAATTCTTCAAACTACAGAAAATCAATGTAACGTTGTGCTATTTATTGTTGGTTACAGTAATCATTTTATTGTCTAAACTCTTCAATGGTAAAGACATCACAAACAGTAAATATTTTTGGATATTCTCCTTTACGATTGGCTATATCTTCTTATTATTTTACTCGAAATGGGTAGCTAAATTTTATCAGAAAACATTAAAAGAGACAGAAGAATTATTGGCAGAGCTATAACTCTTTTTCAGCATCGGGCTGTTAAATCATATTTTTATTCTTAGCGAGCGACTTAAGTCGCTCGCTAAGAATAAAAATAGTAATAGCATTACTATTTCAATAAGGTAGTATGCTATACGACCCATAATTAATTTGTCTCCCTACAAACTCAAATTAATACCAGCCTGTAAAGCATTGCTTCGCATATACGTTTTTACTTCTTGATTTTGTACCCACGAATTAAATGAATTTTGGGTTGAACCTTCTATATGCAAACCCAATCTTGGAGCAAATTGCCAGCGAATACCCAGGCCAGCTCGAATACCAAACACAAAATCAGAAGCATTTTCAAGATGACCATCGGTGTAGCTAAATTTAGCTTTTTCCGCTAATGCTAAAGACGACATCAGCATCATTCGAGAATCGTTTGCTATATAAGTATAAGAGGTTTGTCTTTGAAAAACAAAATCAGCAAGTGCATATAGTTGAAAATTGATGTATTTTTTCTTTTTACTTTTAAAGGATATAATATCATTCTGAGTGGTTAATGCCAAGCTATAAGTCTTCATCGTATGATTTTCAAACAAGAATACGTCTCTTGTGGTATCTAAAGTATTAGGCACTTTTGTAACAAAACCATCAAACCTATCAATAGGAATATTAACTGTACCAGTTGGCAAAACTGCACTATAATATTGCATACCATTTTTGGTAGTTAAATTTATTTTAGGCGACACCCACAAACTACTCCAAATAGGTAAATAAATGTATGGAGCACCCACATCATAAGTATTGTATGCCAAACTTATGCCCATTCTTGATCTTTTTGTGAGTTTCCACGCAACGCCAGCTTTCAAATTATAGGCTGTTCCTTTGTCAGGATATTGGGTAGTGCCTATTAGGGATTTATCAGATTTTAAAGTCCATTCATTCCAGAGTTTACCATAATCGAATGAAAAGATAGGGTGTTTTAAACTGAATTTAGAGCCTGTATCTTCAGATTTATCCTCATGTTTGTCTAACCCTTCATCAGTCAACGGTTGAATGGGACGAATTTTACCAATAAGGTTTTTATTGTTTTTCGTTGATAAGTCATTCAATTTTAGGTCTTTATGGATGATTATATTCAGATTGTTATTAGCTACCTTGTTGTCTGTAGTAAGTATTGCGGTATTGTTATTGTCAATTGCTACAGATGATGAGTTTGTGGTACTGTTAGTTTTATCACCATCAACTTTAGTTGAATACAATCTTGTATGAGTTGCTGGCTTTCTATAAACCGTAGACTTGACAGCTTTTTGCTTCTCTACATGATTAACAAAACTAACTAAACTACTTGTTGAATTTTCAATATCATTCTTTTCAGATTTACCCTCATTAGCTATGTTGCTTGTGCCTACTTTTTCATCTTTTGAGTTAGCTAATACTTGTGTTGTATTTATTTCTTTACCAAGTGAAGTAATCTCTTGATAATTCGCCTTCAATGTTTCATTATCATCTGTTAAAAACCAGAAAGCGATACCAGCAGCAATGATAAGTCCCAATGATAAGATAGTATATTTAAGCAAAGGTGTTATACCTGCGTTTTCTTTACCAATGGTTTCGGTAGCGATACTACTCCAAAGGTTTTCGGGCGGAGGAAAAGCTTGATTTTCAAGAGACTTTTTGAAAAAGCTATCTAATTTATGTTCTTGGTTATTTTCCATTGTTAGTCTTTATTTCGTTACCCCCGATAATTTTTTCTGTAAAATTCTTCTAGCATCTGCTAAGTTAGATTTAGAAGTACCCTCGCCAATGCCCAATTGTTCAGCGATTTCTCGGTGTTTCAATCCTTCAAAAACATAAAGGTTAAACACCAATCTGTATGATGGTGGTAATTCTTGAATGAGTTGTAAAATTTCTTGGCTTGATAAATAACCTAGGATGTCATCATCGCTTTCTAGGTCAAAAGTCTCCTCATGGTTGTTTATCGTTACCTGCTTCCACTTGGTTTTGCTTCTGAAATACTCTAAGGCAGTGTTTACCACTATTCGTTTTGCCCACCCTTCAAAAGAACCTTCATTTCTGAAATTTTTTAGTTGGTGGTAAATCTTGATAAAACTTTCTTGTAAAATATCCTTAGCTTCGTCTTTGTCAGCCGCATAACGCAAACACACGCCAAACATTTTTGGCGAAATAACTTGGTAAATCTTCTCGAAAACAAGATGATTTCCCTCTTGAAATTGTTCTATGTATGATGAGAGTTTATCAGGCATAATTTTAAACGAATAGCTAAGAAATCGATTTCTAAAGATAAGATGGATTTTGTGTAGAAAAGGTGGGGTGGAGGAGAGAATTTTTTTTGAGATAAAAGACGCTAGATTTAAGACTTTAGATACAAGACTAAAGAAAGCGAATTACAGATGAATGAAAATAACATTAAGACTAAAAAATTCTCCAGAATCTGCGTATTAAATCAGCATAAATCAGCGGGTAAAGATTTTTTGAAAGAACTACTTTATTGGTCATGATTTTTTGCCCGCAGATTTACAGAGATTTGAATCACAGATTTACGCAGATTTTTCTAACGTCCTAAAGTCCCCTAAAATGCAACTAATTAAACCAACCCGCTACTTTCCGAATGAATTAATGGACAAACTTCGCCAAACTGGTGATGAAATAGCTGATAATATCATTCTACAAGTATTTCAGCAAACCGAGATGGCAGGGCTGCGTCATTTTTTCCAATGGCTCAATACTAACGAAACAGAATATTCTTTAGCAATTGTCAACGAATTCGTAAATCAGCAACCCATTTTACCAGACTTTGCTAATTGGAAAATGATGCAAAAAGGCATGAAGTTTTTTCAAGAAAATCAAGAACGTATTAGTATTATGTTGGCTTGTTTGGCTTTGCCGTATTGTTATGCAGGAGCAGATGGTGCAAGAGTGTTAGCAAAATCACAGCGGATTCAAACAGATACCCTAAAGCGACTAGAAGAAACAGGTGACTTTATATTTACCGTAATGCAAGAAAAAAACTGGCACAATGGTATTGCTTATCGTAAAATATTAAAGATAAGATTAATGCACGCCACCATCCGTTTTTTTTCAACATATCATGGAATATGGGATAACGCATGGGGAAAACCTGTCAATCAAGAAGATATGGCTGGTACAAATGGAGCTTTTTCATACATCGTTATCAGAGGTTTAAGGAAGTCGGGGAAAGCACCCGAAAGCACAGAAGCCGAGGCCTATTTGCATGTATGGAATGTAATTAGCCATATCATGGGCGTACAAAAAGTATTAATCCCTAATAACCTTAGAGAAGCCTTTACGCTAGACAAAGTAATTGCCAAGCGCCAGTTTCGGTCGTCTGAAGAAGGTAAGTTACTTACCAAAGCCCTTTTACAAACCTTAGAAAGCTTTGTGCCAAATACGTTGTTAAAATCATTTCCAGCAGCACAAATGCGTTTTTTATTGGGCAATGAAGTAGCAGATTTATTAGGCATTCCTGCTGTTCCATTTGAAAGTAAATTGATACCTTTTATTCCTAGCAAGGTATTATTTAAGAGTTCAGAATAATATTAGCAGAAAGTTGACACTTGCCTCACTTGGCGTAGTGTTCATACACTACGTCAGTGTGTACTGCAATGTTACATTGCAAAAATGCAAGGCCTTTTATAATTATGTTCAAGTTGTGTACTCATACCACTATCCTTTGTGGACTAGGTGTAGCCTTCTAAGAAGGCCTGACACACTGACGTAGTGTATGAACACTACGCCAAGCGAGGTCATTTATATTTATTATAATGTTGTTTAATCTCATTCTAATGTTTTTTTATTAAGCGATTTAGTGATTTTTTAAAAGTCAATCTATAATCTCGTATATTATTTGTTAAGGTCACTAAGTCATAAAGTCTTGAATCTAAAGTCTAGCGTCTACTAGTCCTAAAGTCCCTCCACATATTTTTTGAAATTATCAATCACCGCTTGTGTAAAAGCTTCTTGATCAGGGATAGGCGTTTGGGCTTCTGGGTCGAAGTTTTCAATTAAAATCGTTTCATCGCCATTTGACTTGAATATATTTACAACTTTTCGACCATCAAATAAAGTAGATTTAATGTATTCGTTGATAATTACTTTGTCGTAGATACCCGTAAAATTGAAGGCTACGCTACCATCTTTGGTTTTCATTTTGTAGATAAATGTTCCATTATCTTTTAA
Source organism: Arcicella sp. GW821-FHT09D11 (assembly GCF_059416265.1). NCBI lineage: Bacteria > Pseudomonadati > Bacteroidota > Cytophagia > Cytophagales > Flectobacillaceae > Arcicella > Arcicella sp. GW821-FHT09D11. Next base: position 168,545 of record NZ_JBWKOV010000004.1, read on the forward strand.
ATCTAGCGTTACACTGGTAGTTTCCCAATCCTCCGAAGGATTATTCCATTGAATAATATCGGCTGGCGTTGTCCAGCATTTCCAAACCTTTTCTATGGGGGCTTTGATACTTGTTTGTACAGAGAGTGCTTCCATCTTTTAATGATTAAGATTTAATTATTTTTATCAATCAAGAAAATTCAAATAAGTTTTACTTGTTAAATAGATACCAAATTTATCTCAACACTATTCAAATTAAGAAAATAAACACAAAAATGCTAACACCACAATTAAGTTCAACCAACAATCCACAAGCTTTAGTATTTTGGAGTGTGAAGGATTAGAAATACTTATTTAATAAAGTTGCGGATGTAGCAAGCTAACAACTCGAACAACGTGTTATACAATGCCTACTGTTGAAATTGCAGGTACTCGTTATCCAGAAAAAACAATGGGTTTTGTAGATAAATAATATTTTTTAGTATAAAAAGAACAGAAAGTCCTTTCATTGATTTGAGAGGACTTTCTGTTTTATTATCTGTTCAAACCCCACAGGTTTGCATTGGTTTACGTAGATATTTTTTACTTTTATCTTACAATACCAAGATTCAATATTATTAAACGATGAACATCAACATAAATCAATTTGAACAGAATACTTATGATGCCATAGTAGTGGGCTCGGGAATTAGTGGGGGGTGGGCTGCTAAAGAACTTTCGGAAAAAGGATTAAAGGTTTTAGTACTAGAACGTGGGCGAAATATTGAGCACATCACAGGCTATAAAACTGCCTTAACTGACCCTTGGAATTTTGAGCATGGTGGAAAAGCCCCTTTAGATATTATTGCCAAACACCCTATTCAAAACCGCACGGGGTTTACCATTACAGAGTCTACTCATGAACATTTTGTGAATGATTTAGAAAATCCATACATCGAAACCAAACGTTTTGATTGGATTCGTGGCTATCATGTAGGCGGACGTTCATTAATGTGGGGACGTGTTTCGTTACGTTGGAGCGATATTGATTTTGAAGCAAATTTAAAAGAAGGTATCGGGGTAGATTGGCCAATTCGGTATAAAGACATTGCACCTTGGTATAGCTATGCCGAAAAATTTGCAGGAATATGTGGTACACGAGATGGACTGCCACATTTACCCGATGGCGAATTTCAACCACCGATTGAATTTACCTGTGCCGAAGAACATTTCGCAAAAGAAGTCCACCAGAAATTTCCTAATCGTTATTTGATTCACGGTCGTGGAGCACACATTACTAAGCCTACAGCCGAACAAGCTGCGTTAGGGCGTGCTTCGTGCCAGTCGCGTGATATGTGTATGCGTGGTTGTCCGTTTGGGGCTTATTTCAGCTCGCAAGCTGCTACTTTACCCGCGGCTAAAAAGACTGGAAACCTTACAGTACGTCCGCATTCTATCGTGAATTCTATTATTTATGATGAACAAAAAAAGAAAGCAAAAGGCGTAAGAGTAATTGATGAACAAACGGGAGAATGGCATGAGTTTTTTGCCAAAATTGTGTTCTTAAATGCCTCCGCATTGGGTTCTACCTTTATCTTATTGAACTCTGTATCCAACCGCTTTCCAAACGGAATGGATGATAGCGGACAATTAGGGCATAATTTGATGGATCATCATTTCAGAATTGGTGCTTGGGGCGAGATAGATAAATTTAAAGATAAATATTACAAGGGTAGAAATCCAGTAGGAGGGTATGTACCTCGTTTCCGAAATATTGGCTCAGATAAGCGTGACTACTTACGTGGCTTTGGCTATGAAGGGGGAGCAAGAAGATATAGGCAGTCGGGAGGAGAAACAGAATTTGGAGCGGATTTCAAACACAAGCAAACACAAATAGGCAATTGGAGCATGGATTTAGGAGGCTTTGGTGAATGTTTGCCTTATTATGAAAACAAGGTCGAACTGTCTAAGCAAATTTCGGATAAATGGGGACAACCTGTTTTAAAAATGGATGCTGAGTTTAAAGAGAATGAAAAGAAAATGCGTGTGGATATGAAAAATGATGCTGCCGAAATGCTGGAAGCCGCAGGATTCAAAAATGTAAATAGTTATGATGATATTAGTTACCCTGGGTTAGGGATTCACGAAATGGGAACTGCCCGAATGGGACATGACCCTAAGACTTCGGTGCTCAACAAATGGAATCAGGTTTGGGCTTGTAAGAATGTATTTGTAACAGACGGTGCTTTCATGACTTCGGCATCTTGTGTGAACCCATCGCTTACTTATATGGCCATGACTGCCCGAGCGGCTGATTATGCGGTGAAAGAATTAAAAAAAGGAAATTTATAAACAATCTAAAATCAACCAATGAAAACAGTTCAATTGATTGCAGGCTTACTCGTTTGCCTCGTGTTCAGTAATAAAACTTTCGCACAGGATGCTCCTAAAAAAGGGATAGAGATTCTTTCATATAACCACGTGGGTTTGGCAGTAAAGGATTTGAAAGTAAGTGCAAAGTTCTATCGAGAAATTATCGGATTATCGCCTGTAGATGTGCCAGATAACCTATTGGCTATAAGAAGATGGTTTAAAGTAGCCCCGGGGCAAGAATTACACCTATTATTAGGTAGAGAGCAACCTGTAGCGAATAATGATAAAAATGGTGCACATTTTTCATTATCAATTCCTACAAATTCTGCCGATGGTATTGAGGCTTTTTTAAAAGCAAATAATGTGGCTTATCATAGACAAATGCGTTTTGATGGTGCGTTCCAAATCTACGTTACCGACCCTGATGGTTATGTAATAGAATTGAATGAGCCGAAGAAATAGATACAAATGCAGTCGCTCGCTTCAAGCGAGTGACCATTATTAAAAGGCTTCCAGCCTTTATTATTTTTTCGGCTGGAAGCCTCATAATAGTCGTCACTCGCCTGAGGCTAGCGACTGCATATAATGGTCACTCGTTTGAAGCGAGCGACTGCGGTTGTATTACCTTTGACTAGTTTTTATGGGCGAAAGTGGGCAAGCACTGCTATACAGATAATAAGCAGGGTCTGTGACTATACCAGCCGCTACAGGATTGTTGTGAATATAATCTACTTTTTGTTGGGTTACTTTCTGAGAATATAATTCAATGGGATAATTTGTTTTTTGCCAAAACATAAACTCAGCATTTTGTGCATAGCGATTAGCAAAAAACTTAAACATATACATCATCCATTCTTGCCTACTTTCTTCTGGATTCGCTTGAATCAGTTTTAGAATTTCTTTGGCTGAATAACTCTTAAAGTCTCGTAATAAATCGCCCAATCGTAATGCATTATTTCTCCTACAAATTAGATGGATATGACTTGGCATGATTACATATTCAAAGATTTCTAAATCTTTGTGAGCCTGACAATACTTTAAATTTTTAATGATTTCTTCAGTATAGATTTGTCGTGTGAAAACATCAATCCAACCTACTACGGAGAGCGTTATGAAATAAGTAGCATAAGGAACGTTGGCTTTTCTTAGTTCAGACATATTAGTGTTTTTTTTAGGGGTAGATTTAGGCTAGAAGCCTTTTAATAGTAGTCACTCGCCTGAGGCGAGCGACTGCTTGTTTACCTTTCTTAGAAGTTTGGTTTCAACAAATACTTAGCGTAGAAGTCATCAATCACTTTTACGGCATCCGTCGGATTATCTACTAATGAAATCAAGTTTAAATCATCTGGATTAATATTTCCTTCCGAAATCATCGTTTCTTTTACCCATTCTAATAATCCACTCCAATACTTTTTGCCTACCAATACTACAGGGAAACGCCCTATTTTTTGCGTTTGCATCAACGTAAGCGATTCAAACATTTCGTCTAAAGTACCAAAGCCACCCGGCATAATGATAAACCCTTGAGAATATTTTACAAACATTACTTTACGAACAAAGAAATATTCAAAATCAATACTCTTATCACGGTCGATGTAGTCATTTGGTTTTTGCTCAAAAGGCAATTGGATGTTTAACCCTACAGATTTCCCACCTTGTAATTTTGCACCTTTGTTAGCAGCCTCCATCAGGCCAGGCCCACCCCCAGTAATTACGCCATAACCATGGCGAACTAGCTTAGAGGCAATTTCTTCAGCCATTAAATAATAAGGATTTTCGGGTTTTGTTCTTGCCGAGCCAAAAATAGAAACACATGGACCAATCTTTGCTAATTTGTCTACTCCCTCTACAAATTCAGCCATAATCTTGAAAGTTCTCCAAGATTCTTCAGAATGAATTTCTGCCCAAGTATGGTCAATAAACGCTTTTTTAATCTTATCATCGTGCGTCATTAGTTTCTCGCTCTCTCTGTCTGTCATAGCTTTTCGAATTTTAATCGTTAAAAAATATTGATACTTCCGTACCTTTGTTAATGAATAAGTTGAAGTAACGAAAAAAAACGTTAGATTTTACAAATACATACTTTTTTATGGAATTTATCAAGAAAATCGTCATCGGTGGTGACCATGCAGGGTTTGAATATAAAACCGAATTAATAAAATTTTTAACAGCCGAAGGCTACGAAGTAAATGATTTTGGGCCTTATAGTGATGCTTCTTGCGACTACGCAGACTTTGCTCACCCAGTAGCATCAGCCGTAGAAAACAAGGAATATACTTTTGGTATTTTGTTGTGCGGTAGTGCCAACGGAGTGGCTATTACGGCTAATAAACATCAAGGAATTCGTGCAGGATTGGCTTGGAACGTAGAAGTTGCATCATTGATACGTCAGCATAACGATGCTAATATCCTGTGTATTCCTGTTCGCTTCATGAGTTTAGCAGATGCTATTGAAATTACAAAAGTGTTTTTCTCAACTGAATTCGAAGGAGGAAGACATAAAACTAGGATTGATAAGATACCTTGTTAACCTCATCCCCCAGCCCCTTCTCCTTCAGAGAAGGGGAGCAGATTTTAGGGTCTAAAGCTCCCCTCTCTGAAGGAGAGGGGCTGGGGGTGAGGTTGTTAGACGTTGATTTAAACCTATTTCTATCAGCTTTACATTTTCATCCAAAGATTTAAAGAGAGCCTAAAACTTATGTATAAACCGTAGCTCCTTCAGAGATGGGGTGACCTGCATAGGGTAATCCATATATGAAGTTGACTTTTGGGATTAAAAAGTAGTTTCCAATCTTAAAATCTTTTGTGAGAATCTCCCCTTCTCTGAAGGAGAAGGGGGCGGGGGATGAGGTTTGCTTTTAATTCAACTCATAAACACCATTCCCAATCGCATGATATTTGCGGGCTAACACAGGTATTCTTTTGAATAACTTCGGTGTTAGATTTACCTTATCAATAATTACTTCTGGATAATCTTTCTCGAAATTGCTTAAAATATTAATCACATTATTATAGTTATCCAGATTCTCCAGTTCGTATTTTGCTAAACTCCAATTGATATAAGGCGTAGCAGCAAAATTATTTTTGTACTCCTCCATACCATCGCCAAAAACCAGTATTTTTTTATTGCTTAGTTTTATCTCAGGCTCTTCCTTTAGTTTCAAGTTTTTCAGTTGTACAAAAGTTTCTACCCCTTTGAAATATACTGCTTGATAGTGAATCAATAAAACAGCCGAAAACAACGCCAAGCATGTTAGCTCTGCCAGCCAAGCCCTTTTGGTATTATTAAAAAAACTAACGGTAAAAAATGCGATAGCAGGTACAAAAATGATGAATTGCATAGGTGCCAAGAAAGGCATCAAACCAATAGATACAACTCCAGCGATGGCCCAAATCATCATTACTTGTTGACAACGAATCTGGTAGTTGTTGAACCCAACGGCATTTACCAATCTTAGAAAGCCTAATACGCCAAAAGTAAAAGGAAGAAGCAAGGTGGCCAACAAACTTCGGAAGTCATTCAAATCATATTGACGAAGTTGTAATACAGAAGAAATAAAATTTCTAGAGAAAGCGTCATACGTACCATTCAGATAGAAAAATAGTGCAGTAAGTAATAAAGGGAACAAAAAGCCGAATATTGATAAAGAGTGCTGGCGCAACGTAGTACCACTAAAGAATAATAATGAGGAGGTCGCCCACAAAATAAATACCCCTGCTGGAGGATAAAATAAAGTAGCAAGTCCTATAAAAAAGCCAATTTCAAATACTTCATCGGTTGCTTGTAGACGGTTCATTTGTTTAACCAATGTACCTAACGACAGTAATACGAAGGTAGTAGCCATCAATACTGGTGACAGTGTACAGCAGTCGAACGATATGTTCATAAAAAGTAAATAGAACAAACCTGGCAGGTAATTCCTTTTCGCAAAGAGGTCTCTGTTATTGACCATTACGTTGAAGTAAACAGCTTGAAAGTAGGTAAGTAGCAAAGCCACAATTTGGTAAACAGACTGCGAACGTCCAAAGAGTCCGTCGATTCCTGCATATACCAATGTAGAAAGCGGAGCAGTGTTATCCCAGATTTCAGAATACATTACAAAGCCTTTGTTGATTTGCTCGCCAACCAACATCCATTGCAATTCTGGAATCAGTTGTGGCAAACCTACCAAATACACGGGCATTCGGATAAGGATTAGTAAAATCAATAAACTAAAAATTTGATAGACAGCGTTTACTTTAAAGAAACTGAGCATATTTTGTTAAGGTATTCAAGTTTTTCACGAATTTACGGTGAATCCAATAATTATTCCGAAATTTGTGAGATTATTGAAGAAGAGCATAAGAAGTTTATGCAACGGCGCAGATGATGATTATAAGTATTTGCAGAAATTAACATTAAAATGGAATCGAAAAGACAACAACAATTCGCTAAATTAATTCAACAAGATTTGAGCGACATTTTTCAAAAAGATATGCGTACAACTTTCGGAAAGGCATTTGTAACGATAACAGACGTTAAGATGACTCCCGATTTAGCAATAGCAAGAGTATATCTAAGTTTTATGCTAGCTAACGATAAAGCAGGTTTATTACAAGACATTCGTGAAAAATCTAAGCATATTAGAGGGATTTTAGGAAACAGAATTCGTAATCAAGCAAGGATTATTCCAAACCTTGAATTTTTTATTGACGATACGGCAGAATATGCTGCCCAAATGGATGCCTTAATTTCTGGTCTTGATATTCCACCTTTGAAAGAAGGAGAAGAGATAGAGGAGTAGAAAGTTGGTGATTGAGTGAGTTGTGAGTTAGTGATTTAGTGATTCGAAGATGCATTCTAGTTAATAAAAAAAGAATTCCACTTAAGAATCCAGTTTCCCCAATATTTCAATAAAAACTCACAACTCGCAACTCACTAACTTACAACTACCTAATTCACTCAATCACCAATCACTCAATCACTTTATTATGAATTTCCCTTTCTTTATTGCAAAACGATACTTTTTTGCTAGGAAAAAAACATCTTTTATCTCTTTAATATCGATGATTTCGATGTTAGGAGTGGGTGTTGGAACGATGGCTTTGGTAGTTGTTTTGTCAGTATTTAATGGGCTAGAAGATTTCCAAAGAGGCTTATATAAAAGCTTTGATGCAGATTTGAAAGTTAGTGCTAAAAAAGGAAAATACTTTAGTTGCCCACCAGCACTGTTAAAAAAAATCAGCAAAGTTCAAGGTATAGGAAGCATCACACAGGTAATTGAAGAAAACGTGTTGCTACGTTATCGCAATGCCCAAATGGTAGTAAATTTGAAAGGTGTTGACGAAAGCTTTCTTAAACAAGAACGTTTACAAAAAACGATGATTGATGGTCACGCCATCCTTCAAGATAGTGGTATTGCTTATTCCATTGTAGGGTCGGGGATTGCTGTAAAACTAGGAATAGATATTGATGCGTTCTTTACACCTTTAGAAGTATGGTATCCTAGAAACAAGCAAACTAAAACATTGGATTTTTATGCTACCGACGCTTTTAATAAAATGAATCTGGTACCAGCGGGTGTATTTGCGATTGAACAACAATATGATGACAATTATATTTATGCTCCGCTTTCGTTTGCCCAAAATTTATTTGAACTAGAGAATCAGCGAACGGCTTTAGAAATAAAAGTAGCGAATGAAGAGGAGGTGGCGACTATTCAAGATGCACTAAAGGATGTGTTAGGCAATGAATTTGTCGTGCAGAATCAAGATGAACAACACGCTTCTTTATTAAGGGCTATCAAAATTGAAAAGTTGTTTGTATTCCTAACACTTACTTTTATCATAGGTATCGCTAGTTTTAATATATTTTTCTCCCTGTCGATGTTGGCTATCGAGAAAAAAGAAGATGTAAAAACCTTGTATGCCATGGGAGCAGATGCCAGAATCATACAAAAGATATTTTTATTAGAAGGAGCAATTGTAGCGTTTACAGGTGCCATTGTAGGGTTATTATTAGGCTTCACCCTTTGCTGGTTACAACTAACTTATGGCTTTATTTCAATGGGAATAGTCGGTGCGTTAATAGATGCTTATCCTATTAAAATGGAGGTTTCTGATTTCTTCTTTACGGCTGTGGTGGTAGTAATCATTACGTTATTAGCCTCCTATTTTCCAGCTAAAAGAGCAGCTAGTGTTGAGATTGTGTAGAAGATAAACATCGCTTACTAATCCTTTTATCATTAGCGAGGTACTTAAGTGCCTCGCTAGTGATAAAAGGATTAATAGTTTCTTGCTTTGTTTGACCTTATTTAAGGAAACATTTTGTAAAAACGGCTCTTTCGATAATATAAACCTCAAAATCCTTTTCTATTAGCTGGTGACTTAAGTCACCAGCTAATAGAAAAGGATTTTGTCTAAATAATCTATAATACGGATTAAAATATTAAGCTTCGCTCAATTTCTCGCCTTCCCACTTACTCACTACTACAGTAGCCACAGCATTACCCACAACAGATGTTGCCGAACGACCCATATCCAAGAAAGGATCTACGCCCAAAAGCAATACCAAACCCTCTTGTGGAAGTCCAAAGAGCGTCATGGTGCCCATAATTACCACTAAACTAGCACGTGGCACACCAGCGATACCTTTGCTCGCTAATAATAGCGTTAATAACATGGTTACTTGCTGGTCTAAGTTCAATGGCATGCCGTATGCTTGGGCAATAAAACCTGTTGCAAACGTCATATACATCATCGAGCCATCAAGGTTGAAACTATAGCCTAATGGCAATACAAAACCGATGATTCTTTCGCTGATACCCAAGCCTTTCAACGATTCTATTTGTTTTGGCATCGAAGCCTCAGAACTTGCCGTACTGAATGAAAGTAGAATAGCCTCTTTCATCGCAGCCATCAATCGCCAGTAAGGGATTTTTAATAGGTAGCAAATCAGCCAAAGTACTACAAAAATAAAAAATAGCAATGCACTGAAAAAACAAACAATCAAGTAAGCGTATGATACCAAAACACCTAAACCATTGCGTGCAATAACATTAGTCATTGAAGCAAAAACGGCGAATGGAGCTAATAGCATGATATAACCAACTATTTTAAAAATAGCCTCACCAATCCAGTCTATTCCTTTTGATATTTTTTTTCCATGTTCGCCCATGGTTGCCAAGGCTATTCCAAACACAATTGAAATCATGATGATTCCTAATGTTTTGTTTTCAGCAAATACTTGGAAAATATTGTCGGGGAAAATCTCGAAAAGGAAGTCTCTAAAAGTCTTTAAAGGTTTGGCAGTTACGCCTGTTTCTATCCCTGATGGAGGGAGTTTCCAAGTACCAAATTCACCTGGACGAGTAATATTTACAAAAACTAAACCGACCAGTAATGATAAGATAGTAGCGAAATAAAAGTACGCCAACGTTTTCAAGCCAATTCGACCCACCAAGCGGAAATCACCCAATTTAGCCACGCCCACAGATAAAGTACAGAAAATAAGTGGACCTACAATCAGGTGAATACTTCTTAAAAAGATATCTCCTAATAATTTTATATTCTTGCTGGCTTCATTGATTTGCTCTTCACTCAGCTGAGTGTGCATAATTTGCCCTACAATTATTCCGATGATAAATCCGATGATAATTTTAGTGGTAATGTTTAGCTTCATTTAATATTAAGTTTGTTTGTGTCGAAATGATTAGATTTTAATCCTAAATTTCAATGAAATGTATTTTCTCAAAACGAATTAACACAAAAAATCCACCCTTTGCAAATATAGAGTGGATTTTGCTTTATTGAAAGTAACGTTTATAAATCGGTTTTCTATATAAAAATTGAAGATATAACAGTGGATATACTAAGTAATCCGTCAATAAGTAAGGAGTATTAAAGTCGATATTATCAGTGATTATCGTACCTGTTTGCTGGCTTTCTAGCCTATGTTCATGGTGCCAATATTTCAAAAAGAAAGGAAGGACAGTACCTTGGTCGATAAAATAAATGCTGTGTTCGCTATTTTTTTGTTCGATGATGTTTGAAATCCAATCTTGTTTGAAGAAAATAAAGTTCAATACCAGATGCACTACATCTCCTGTTCGACAGCCATCAAACTGTTTAATAACGACAGGAGGAAAAGGAGGGGCGAGTGCTTTGAATAATTTTAAATCAAAGCCTTCCCAAACACTGAGAAGGTCTTGATTTACGGTTGTCTTAATCTGTATTTTCATGGAGTATTAGCTTAAATAAGCCCTGATTTTCCATGCTATTTTTTCGTGTTCAGCCATTAGCCCCGTTAAAAAATCGCTTGTCGCAGCATCTCCCAACTCATCGGCAGTAGTTTTAATATCCTGTCTTAATACCCTGATAATCGTTTCGTGGTCGTTTAGTAATTCTTGCAACATTACTAAAGCAGAACTTTGTTGATGTTTAGTCTCTAATAGTCTGGTTACAGACAGAAACTCGTGCAAAGAAGCCAACGGAAAATGCCCTAGAGTACGAATACGCTCAGCAATTGCATCAATCTGCTCATCTACGAAATCATACAAGCTCTCAAAAAAAGTATGATATTCAATAAAATTGGGACCAGTTACATTCCAATGATAATTTCTGGTTTTGGTATAAAGTACGTATTCGTCAGCTAATAATGTATTCAGAAGTGTCGAGGTTTTCTGTAAACTCTCAATAGAAATGCCAATGTTTGGGGTCATAAATTTATTTTTTTTACTGATAACTTTCTAATCAACTAATTATATAAACCGCTTTTGAGGTAAATATATGGATAATGGCCGCTAAAATAGCCTTTCCAATATTAATAAAAGCACTTGTAATGAATTCAACCGTACTTTTAACCCCATTAGCCAACCATTGAATCAATGATTTTGTAAAATGGTTATTATCGGTTTTTTCAGGCTCTTTTTTTAAAAGAGTAGCTGTTTGTATAACGTCAAATTGTTGATTATTGTTTCTGAGCGTATCTTGTCTAGTACGGTGTTTTGTATGCATTACCGTAGAATATTCAATCAAACCAAAACCCGATGCTTTGGAAAAAACAAAGAAGGTAAGTATGAAGATGAATAAAGTTTTCATTTTTTCAGTTGAGGTCAAAATAACAATGCAAATTAATATAAGCAATTAAGATTGGTATGTAAAATTAAACATAATTATTGGAATATTCTTCATCCTTAAAGTTATTTCAATATCAAAAATGTATCGTATAAACGATTGAAAACAAAGCTTATAGCAGTATATCCAATACGAGTAGTTCACTAAAACCTATTATGCCAACCTCGTGCCATTCGGCACGTTTCTTTCTACTGCGGCTAATACTACTTCGCCATCTGGCAAAATAAAACCTGTTACCAATACTTCTGAGATAAAATTGGCTACTTGTCTGGGTGGAAAGTTCGTCACGCAAATAACCTGCTTACCTACTAGTTCTTCTTTAGTATATAATTTAGTAAGTTGGGCCGACGATTTTTTAAGACCAATTTCTGGACCTAAATCTATGATTAGTTGATAGGCAGGCTTTTTGGCTTTGGGAAAATCTTTAGCCTCTAAAATAGTTCCTATTTGAAGCTTTACTTTCTCAAAATCTTCCCATGAAATACTTTCAGAGCTATCTATGTTTAACATAAGGTAATAATAATGAGTAAAATTATTTTTTGTAAAACAGGTATTTTTACGCTAAAATCTTCTATAAAAACTCGCTTACTTTGTAACAGTAAATCGTACTTGAAAAAAGGAAAAATTTACGTCAGCCTAAGTATTTCAAAATATTATTCTTTTTTAAAGAGTTTGACTAGCCATTTAATTTATGACAGAGCACGCACCTTTTCAATTAACTAGTGAATCTGGTGAGGTATTTAATCCAAACGATGTTGCGTTTGTGATGTATTCTCAAGTGCTTAATTTACTTTTTGTAAAACTAAATAGTAACATTGCTCGGGAGTCTATACAAATAGGAGTACCCAAAAGAAAGAAAAATCTTCTACAAAACTGGCTTGATTACCACAAAATATACTATCCGCCTGAGGATTTCTTATAAATAAAATTACAATACCTATTATATACTTAATAATCTAACCCGTGCAAATTTTAGTTCCTATACACAAACTTCCCTCTTAACCTTATGGTTCTGTGGTACTACCTTTCGAAAGAAAGTGGTACCACTTTTATTTTTCATAGAATTCAATCGGTAAACCATCTGGGTCGCTGAAAAAAAAGAAGCTCTTTCCTGTAAATTCATCCACTCTGATATTTTCACAATCTACCTTACATCCTGTTAGATAATCGTGTGTTTCCTGAATATTGTTCACCTCAAATGCTAAATGCCTTAATCCACAAGACTCAGGGCGTGATGGACGAGTAGGAGGGTTCGGGAATGAAAATAACTCTATTTGATAAACTCCATTTACTGATAAATCTAATTTATAAGATTCCCTTTCAGCCCTAAATACTTCATTCTCAATATTAAACCCAAGTATTTCAGTATAGAATTTTTTAGAAGTAGGATAGTCCGAGCAAATAATAGCGATGTGATGAATTTTATTGATAGCTAGCATAATCTTCTTTTTTATTTTTACAAAGGTATTGATTGCTACAACATTCTTCAACTATAAAGGCTTATTCTTGACTAGTAATTTGGATAATAGGAAAGCTAATTTTAATAGCCTTCCTATTCAATTCATCTTAACTAATACAAACCCATTTCATCAGCACTTGGTCCATAACACCCTGGAATAGGAATATCCAGCAAACGCAAGAAAACACCTAATTGTGCTCTGTGGTGCACAATTTGACAATAAGCATGGCGGATAGTTTCGCTTTTGGGCGTAGTGCTATAAATAGTATCGCCATTCCTTAAAGTCCAGCTTTCATCTAATTGGTCTTCAGTAGCTGCTAATAAATGAGTTTTGGCATCTTCTAAATTTTTTTCGAATAAATCTAATAGGTCGGCTGTCGTATTAATAGTGGCAGGTTGATAATCGCCCACGCCAAAATCTAATTCACTCGTTGTTAATGCCAATCCCACCCACGATGGTAACTCCGCAATATGAGTTGCCAATCTAAGCACAGTCATACTTTTAGGATGAGGTTGCCAGTTGAATTTATCTGCTGGAACAATCGATAACATTTTACGAGTACTAACCGCTTCTTGGTCTAACTCCTTTAAGAACATTGCAATCATCGTCATTTTGTTAGTTTTTTTGGTTGATGATGCAAAGAAACGGTCTCTCACTGACAACCCTATGTCAGTACTTTTTGAAGAGACATAAATAAAATTAATAATTGACAGGAAGCAGTTTCATATAGTCTGATAGGGGGATATGATCATTTTTTTGAAAGGGCATTTGGGTATCTTTTACAACAATAATTCTAGATACCCTGAAATCTCGATACTCGTTTCTTTTATGACACCAAGCAATCAAATGCCAGTTGAAAGCATAGAAAATTAAGCCTATAGGTTCAGCCCGTCGATTACTGATTTCATCACTATTATTCTTATAGTCAAAGTCGATGATAGTTTTAGTAGAAATAGCTTGTTGCAAAGCTGATAGGTATTCATAGTTTTGCTGTTCACGGTTTGGATGAACCTGAATTTTGATATTATCTGAAAGAAAATCTATCTTATCTTTTTGGGCATTGGGCAACACAGACTTTACTTTATTCAAAGCGTTGGTATAATGTTTTTGTATTGATTTATCAGTAAAACGATATACGATAGATTCCATTAATAAAAGTGCATTGGCTTCATCACTCGTCAGAGAAATAGGAGGGAGGAAGAATCCCTGAACGATAAAATATCCTTTGGTTTGTTCAAAACCTAATGGTATTCCTGATTCATTCAAGGCTTTTAAGTCTCTATAAACCGTACGAATACTAATATGGAATTTTTCTGCAATTTTTTCAGCAGGAGTATATTTTTTGGATTGAAGTAAAGTAAATATGCCAAATAGTCTATCAATACGATTCATAAATGCCGAGGTTGAAAAATAAAATAATAGTGAAAATAAATAGAAAATATTAAGTGGAAATAACGTTAGAATAAATAAAAAAATACCAACAATCAACTTTTTGTTAAAAAAAATAATTCTTGATTAATCTTATATTTTTTTCGATTATACAATTGTTTAAGCGTTCATGATTTAGTATCTTTGTTTTAAATAACACACTAAGATACATTTAATAATATTTTTATTAATCAATTTCAAAAAACCTCGTATATTAACATATGTTAATGTTTCCTATTTTTAATTAGGCTTTTAATGAAATAATTAATCATCATATTATTAAATAAATTTGGACTAAGTAAGTAGAACGATAAATGTTAATTTCTCGACTTTTTAGAGAAATGGTTTTCTGTATAATATGTTTTGTTTTGTGCAATCATAAAACTTTCGCAAATGAAACAATCAACCTGACAAACCTTTCTTCACCCTTCAATATAGCTTCTTCACTGGAGTATTTCGAAACGAGTAATTCAAAACTCAGCTTTCGTGATATTCAAAGTAAACCTTTCTCTGCTTATAAAAAAAATAACATTCATGTTGGTTTTTCAGATGCTACTCAATGGTTTAAAATAAGTTTAGTTTCAGCAAAAACATCTAATTGGGTATTTGAATGTGACAATCCAATAATTGAATATTTTGATGTATTTATCCCCCAACAAAATAATCAATATAAGGTATTCAAAGGAGGCTGTTTTGTAGACAAAGATAAAAGAAGCTATAGCTCATATTACCCCATTATTCATTTTAATTTGTTGGCTAATCAACCCAAAACACTTTTTATTAAAACGACCAGTCAAAGAGCTTTTTATGCAACTTTCCTGATAATGCCCGAACCCGTCTATGAAATTAAAAGATATTCAGACGAACGTAAAGTATGGATTTTAGATGGTGTTCAACTTTTGGGAAACTTACTCATTTCTATTATAGCCTTCTTTTTATTGAAAACTAATACCTATAAGATTTTCGCTGTTTATTCATTCTGTATTTTGTATACGATATTAGCTTACCATGAATCTATCGGAGATTTCTTTACCAACGACCCAATACAATCTACCCTCCTCAACGCACTGCCTTATCGCCTTTTGGCTATCCTAGAAATTATATTGACATGCTGCTTTTTACCGATAAATACTTTATATCCTAAATGGATAAAATGGTATTTGTATGCATTCATCGTTTCAACTTTTATATTGACCCTAGCCATCTATTTTGATTATAACTGGAGGTGGATAAAAATGAATGTATTGAACACGCTGATTGTGGATATATCTATCTTGCTACTTTTTGCTTATGCTTATTACAAAAAGGTAAAATTGGAATGGTACTTTGTGTTGTCATTTATATTTAGCTTCACAGGCTTTATTCTTCTTCAACTTAGGCTTTTACAAGTCATAGATTTTGCTTTTATCAATAGCCTTGTATTTTTTTCAGACCCGATCAAAATTACCTTTTTTATTTTGTTAATCTGTAAAATCTACCTCAGGTCTCAACAATCGGAAGCTGACGCTACAAATATGTTAGAATATCAACCTGAATATCACAACATACCGCTTAATAATGATGACCTTCCTTCGCCGATTACCTATTTCCCCGACCCAAATTTTGAACAAGAGCAATTGTCTATACCCATACAACAAGAACAAAATATTAATCAACAAGACGAAATTTTTCTGCAAAGGATAGAACAAATTATTGAAGCCAATTTGTCAGATAGTGCCTTCAATATTACAGACTTAGCCGATGAACTTAATCTAAGTACTGTACAATTGAGAAGGAAATTAAAAACTTTAACGAATCAGACCACCGTTGAATTTATCAGAAATTACCGCTTAAAAAAGGCAGCAGAACTACTGAAAAATCGTAATAGGAATGTATCCGACGTGGCATTTCAAGTAGGTTTTGAAAGTCTTTCATATTTTACAAAAGTATTTCAAGAGTCTTTCGGAAAATCACCATCTGAATGGTCTAAAAGCTTTAAATAGTACTTTTTTTAGTTCGTAATACCTAAAGAATAGTACTTTTTGGATTTTTTTGTCATAAATGAACAAATTTTTGTCGATTTTAAGTTAACGTTTTCAATATCTAAATTGCAATTTTGTAGTAGTAATAATTATATAATTATGAAAAAATTATACCTTACTAAAAGTAGTCAAGTTGCTCTCACAGAAATTCTATATTTAAAGAGTGATGAAAATTATACAGCTATTTATACGACTAATCAAGAGCGTTTGATTGTCGCGCGTACGCTAAGAGTAATGCAAGAAAGAATAGAAGACGCACAGTCTTTTATTAGAATCAACAACAATTATGTTGTTAATATTTCTTTCATGAATGGTTGGCGGAAAGACGACAAAAAGCTAGTAATTATACTTGACGATGGTCAGGAATTTGTAGTATCCAGAAGAAGAGTTAGTGACTTTAGAGAGGCAATACGAAAATCTCCTAAAGCTTTATTATTGAAGAACAAAACCTCTTTAGAAATATAATATTAACCATTTATTTTAATTTTTTAGTACCTAACACACCCTAAAACCACAGAGTCGTCATGCATGATTCAAGCCTGTTAGTAAAGTATTTCTTTATTAGCAGGCTTTTTTGTGTTTAAGAAAAAATCTTTTAAAGATAGCAGTACACTTACAAATATAAAAAGGGCTATCTCTATAATCTGAGACAGCCCTTCGAGCAGTTAATTTATATAGTTTTTGGTTAAGGAATCCTTATTTAGGGTTTTTGGTAGCTGTCGAGCCTGTTCCAGCAGGGTTATAAGCTAATTCGTTGTCTGGAACATCCCAATAATCTAAGAAGCCATAAGTAATTGTAGCTTTTGTATTAACAACAGCAGCCTTGTCAACTACTACAGCGTTGATTCTCCCAGATTCAAGCACGCCCCAACGTCTAGCATCATAGAAAGACAACCCTCTCCAAGCACACGTAACACGTCTTTCTCTTCTAAACTCTTCTTTTGCAGCATCTAATGATAGACCTGTTCCCGCTACAGCGGCAAGCCCAGCACCTTGTGAATTACGGATTGCGTCAATTATTTTCAAAGCATCCTCTTGTTTGCTTAGATACAAATTAGCTTCTGCTTTCATTAATTCATTTTCTTCATAGTTCCCAGCAATCGCAAGTTCGTATAAACCTTCTGCCTGAGTACCATAAACAACAACACCTGCCATACCTTTACCACCATCTAAGATTGTGTAACGAGTATTAAATGAATTACCACGACCAGCATCACCTACCCATGTAGCAGTTAATGCAAAGTTATTCTGAAAGCGCTTGTCCTCAGGTTTGAACTCCTGTACAAATCTTTCACTCAGCTTATAGGTATTTTGTCCTGCCTTTGCAGCAATAGTTTTAGCCATTACCGAACCTGCTGAGGCTGACATAAAATCGTTGTCACCAGCACCACCAGAACGACTTGTGAAAATCAAGTCAGTAGATCTGATACCATTATTGGCTAAATCAAGAATTGCAGTCCATTGGGTTGCAGTCATTGTTTTTACAGGAGTATTAACCAAAATGTTTCTTGCCTTTAGTGTGTTGATATTACGTATCCACATATCAGGAGCAAGAATACCACCCTTACCTTTTTGGCAAAAATCAGGAATTAATCCACCTAACATAGTTCTATAGTCGGCTGATGCAGTAAGCGTTGCTAATATCGTAGATGCTTTATCAAGGTTTGCATTAGCTTCTTTGATAATATCTTCCTTAGATACATATTGATTATTAGTACTACCTGTTTTGTTATTAATTAAACCAGCATAATACATTGAGCCAATACGAGAATAAGCAAAACCTTTCCACCAATAACACCAAGCTTTTAAAACATTTTTCTTAACCGTTGCATCTCCAGTATAGCTAACCCCTTCGATAAGGTCAAGAATAGCATTACAAGAATTGTTCAATGAATACATGTAGGCCCATTCGAAAACGGTAGAATTGGCACCAGCATTTGAATTAATATTGATTGAACGCAAAAATGTGATTTGTTGATTTGGGCTACTTGGGTTTAATACTTTAGTACCATTATCTAAAGTAACAACATCAGGGCAACCAATTTGGTTAGCAAACTGATTAGCAGCTTCCATTCCTACAACATCTGCCATTATTTCGTGAAATCCGATAGCACCAGCCCAAAAACGACCATTTACACCATCATAATATTTTAAATCACGAAATCCATTGGCATAAATACCTCCTAAACCTAAAGATATAATACCAGATTCTGTTGATGCACTCGAGGGAGTGGGTAAGTTAGGATTTTTTATATCTAGTTGATCTTGACAAGAGGCAAGGGAAAAAATTGTGCAGCTCATCAAAATATATTTCTTTATTCTGTTCATATCTTTTTTGTTTAATTATTTGTTATCTCATGCCTGTAGCCATAAACATCTAATAATATCTTTTGACTATCTGCATAATGAAGTTTGATAACGATTAAATATAAATTACTTGATAATAACCTTCGGATATCTTATTAAAAACCAAAATTAAGTCCAACTTGATATGAACGTAAGTTAGGCATGGTGTTGTGATCTGTACCTCTATCCCAAGCAGAATTGTTTGTTCCTGAACTTACCTCTGGGTCAAAACCTGTATATTTAGTAAATGTCAATAAGTTACGTCCAGAAAGTACTAATTGTAATTTTCTGAAAGCTTTTATATTGAAGGCTTTTGCTAAATCAATACCAATTGAAATATTTCTCAGACGAACAAATGAAGCATCTTCATAGAAGTAATCTTTTGTACCATTTGCTTGGCGTTGTGCATACACACCACGATAGAAGGCCGTCCAAGCACCTGTTTGTCCACCAATAGTAATTGGTTTTTCGTAGTCAGCATGAATACCATCACGATACATCCATTGTTTAGTTTGGTTGTAAATGTGGCTACCATGTACCCAGTCAAATTGGAAACCTAATGTTAAATATCCCTTGAAGGTAAAGTCATTGATAAATGACATATTGAATTTAGGGTTCGGGTCACCAAAACTGTATCTATCCGCAGTAAAATATGGTTGTTTAGTTGCTGTCTCTACTACATAACCATTGCTTGCCACTTCGTATTTACTTTGACTTGCCTCTGGAATTTCAAAAGTGCCATCTGGTTTTTTAGCTTTAACGTCTGTTAAATATTTAAAACCATACAGTTGTCCAATTTTCTCGCCAGCTTTCAATACATAGTTTGTACTACCAGCACTTGAGATAATTACGATTTCACCATTTCCAGAAACTGAGGTAATCTCTGAAGTTTGCTTGCTAAAGTTGATAGTAGTATTCCATACAAAATCATTGCTTTTGTAAGCCATTGCACTGATTTGTGCTTGGATACCATTTGAACCAATACCAAATGCATTTGTTTTAAGCGTACCAGCACCAGTAGAAGGAGCGGCATCAACATTCCAAATAGCACCTTCAGTATTACGTTTCCAATAAGTAGCTGATAAACGGATGTCATTCAAAACATTTACATTTTTAGTTAAGTTTAATGACAAATCAGTACCTATTTCTAATTCTTTAGAAACCTCTACATTCAAATCAGGATTGCTTTGTGCTGTTGGGAAATAGAATGCACCACTTGCACCAATGTTTCTTGTACCCAAAGTTACGTAACGGTCAAATGGTCTTGGTTGAATACCCGCTTCGCCATAAGCCGCTCTGATTTTAAATTCACTAAGCGTATTAGCAATACCACCATCTTTCCAGAAATCCAGAGAAGAGAATCTTACATAAGCATCACCACGAGGGAAGGTAAATGGTTTAGACCCACCACCGAAGGCTGAAGAATAGTCACTTCTGAAACCTCCTGAAATCCCTGCAACTTCACCATATTCAATTCTTTGATTAAGAACATAACCGTAAGTAACGAATGGTTCAGTATAAGTTCCTGCTGGTGCACCTGTTGTTCCTGAAAAACTTAGTGGACGAACCAATGATGATGTTCCTTGAGCAGGCGTAAATGGTGTATACGTAGGTAAGCCTAACTGATAAGTTACATACTGGTCATTGGTTTGTTTACGCCAGTCAAACGCTAATTGAGTAGACGTTGTAATCGGAAGGTTGATATTAAAATCTTTTTTGAAATCTGTACGAATTGTAGCAGTAGCTAAGAAGTTTTGTGCATTCTTTGTAATACCAAAATTATCTATCTCTCCTTTTTTATCCGAACCATAGTTGGCCAAATAATAGTTAGAAGGCAACGCAGCTATATTAGGGTTGGTAGTTTGGTTTGCATAAATGTATATATCTTCATCTCGCTGATAATTTATACCATATTTAGCATCTAGTTCTACAAAATCGTTTAATTGATAGTTTAAGTTCAAATTTTGAATAATGTCAACTTTATTCTCATTATGACTTAAGTATTGCTGATAATAATTAGGGTTAAAACCGTTTACCCCTGCTGCATCACCTACATAAGCTGCATAATCTCCATTTGTTAATTTTTGGTCATAATTTGCAAATGGACGAGTATTATTGATAGAATACAGAATATTTCTATCAGTCGATTTTAAGGTATTTTTTGTATATACTAGCTGTGTGATTGAGCGAAACTTTAATCTTGGCGCTATTTCAGCACCAATATTAGCGGTAAGGTTGGTTCTTTTATAGTCACCATTATTAACCACATTACTTCCTTGATAATTATTAGAAAGCGAGAAGGCAAAATCAAATTTATCTTTGCCACCTGATATGGAAAGGCTGTTGTTAACAGTACTAGCAGGCACAAAGAAAGAAGCAAAGTGATCATAATATTTCAAGTTTGCATTATATGGCTTGTTCATTTGGCTAGTTACATCCAAAGGGTTGTAAATAACGTTACCATTATACAAACCTGTAATAGGGTCTTGAGCCAAAATTGGGTTTCCAGCACCAGCACTCAATACATTGTTGTTAGCATCCGTACCAAAAGCATGCAATTGCGCTTTTCTAACGCCACCAATGTTTAAATAAGAGTTTTCGGAAATACTAGAAGAAAAATCAATGTTTAATTGTCCACTTCTACCTTTTTTAGTAAATAACTGAATTACACCATTGGCACCTTGCGCACCATAAATGCTGGCAGAGGCAGCTCCTTGAACAACCTCGATTCTATCAATTACACTTAAATCAATAGAATTTAAGTCAGTAGAAGCAACCTGAATTCCATCAATCATAATCATAGGCGTAGTACCACGGTTAATGGTATTGATACCTCTCAATACAATATTAGTGGCTGCACCAGGAGTACCATTACTACTTGTAATCTGAGCACCCGCTATTTTACCAACTAAAGCCTGATCAATAGAAGCTGTAGGTGCTTGGGGAAGACTTTTAGAAGAGATAGACTCTACCGCAAAAGCTAATTTCGCTTTATTAGTAGCGACACCAACCCCTGTTACTACAATCTCAGAAAGCTGTCTGATATCAGCAGCCATTTTTACATTTATGACAGATTGACTTCCAATGGTAGCTTCTGTGGAAACCATACCGATAAATGAAAATTGAAGTTTTGTATCACCGCTAGGTACATTAATGGAATAACTACCATCAGCACCAGTCTGAGTACCAACATTGGTGCCTTTTAAGCGTACTGTTACACCTGGAAGACCTGAGCCATCCTCGGCCGAGGTAACTTTACCTGTTACTTTTCTATCTTGAGCATAAGTACTTAAACAACAAGACACTATAACAAGGAAAATAATTAGTAATTTTTTTTTCATGTATTAATTTAGTTAATGTTGAAATTGGCTTAATAATACTTAAGCAATACAATATACAAAATTGTACTATACAAACAAATGAAAAATGAAATTTATATACAATTCACGAATTTTTTCGCAATTTTTAGTATATATAATGAATTAAATTTTTATTAATTTCGACCAGTGAGATGAATATTAAGATAAAAGGTAGTGTTTTAGGGATTTATGAAGTGTAAAAAAGCTTAGATGTACAAAGCGTATAATTGGGTATATATACTTATTATTTTGTATTATTTGAAGATTATAGTTTACGTATAATGATAAAGATGCTACTCCTAAGGGTGGGTCATTAAATATTTCTCAAACAAGGTCGATAGACTAAGCACTTACCACTTTTAAAGAGAGAAAATGACTGAAAATAAAAAAGGCCATTGCAAATATTGCAATGGCCTTTTTACTAAATTATTCAATAATCAATTTATTAATATCCTTCGTTCTGCACCAAACTTGAATTGGCATCAGTTTCTCTCATCGGAATTGGGAAAATCAACTTCGGAGAGTTATAAGGATATGACTTTGTTTCATTTCCGAAGTTTTTCGTGAATGTCTGTTTGTTACGTTTGATATCGTGAATCCAGTGTCCTTCAAAAGCTAGCTCGAATCTTCTTTCTTTTAAGATAGTAGCAAGGTTAACAGAAGCGTAAGGATTTGCATTCGCACGTGTTCTTAGTCTGTTAATATCAGTTAATGCACTTGCGCCTACTGGAGTACCACCTACACGGAAGTTTCCTTCAGCACGTGTCAAATACATTTCAGCCAAACGAATCAATGGAATATTTGCAATTTGAACAGCCCATTTAGCCGTAAAAATATCACCTGCATCATAGAAGAAATCACCTCTATCATCAGGAATATCATAGCTATTATAGTGCTGAGGATTAATGATAATATCACCACGACCACCCTGAGATGCAGAAGCAAAGAATGTATTGAATGAGTTATCGTTATCTTGATCAGTTTGTTGAGCAGCAAAAATATCTTCAGATGAGTTTGAAGAGTTATTGAAAGCTTCGAAAAAAGTTGCTGTTAAACTATAAACGTTAGAAGCGATTACCCTGTTAGCAGCTTGACGAGCGCCTTCATAATTTCCTTGCATCAAATAAACTCTTGATAACAATGCAGCAGCAGTATATTTACCAATGAAAAAGCCATTTCTAGCAGGTAAAAGAGACTCAGCACTAGTCAAATCGGCAATAATCTGTAAATATACTTCTTCAACAGTATTTCTTTTTGCAAAGCTAGCCGTTGTAATTTCCAAAGTTGGTGTTGTAATAACAGCTACTCCTAAGTTAGTTTTAGGGTCGCCGTCCTGATATGTCTTAGCATATACTTTTACCAATTCAAAAAGCATCCAAGCTCTGATTACTTTTGCTTCACCTTCTACGGTTTGTTTTTTTGCAGCACTTACTACGCCTAAGTTTGCTAATACGGTATTCGCAATATTAATGGTGCGGTAAGTATCCAACCATGTAGTAGCGGCCTGTCCGTTATCTTTCAATAAGTTTTTACCAAAGATTTGCGCAGGAGCAGCAAAAGTACCTTGCCACTGAATATCGCCATTATCAGCAATTAATTCAGCATCTCTTTGTGGATTACCTCCAAGTACGTCGGCATCAACCATTGAATCGTAGGCACCAATCAAAATAGCTTCAACGTCAGCAGATGTTTGCACAGCCGAAGAGGCATCGATACTATTGACAGGCTTAACTTCAAGTTTATTTTCACAGCCCATTAGCGCAATGCCAAGTGCTATTGAATATATTATTTTATAATTTATTTTCATTTTTATATCCTTTTGTTGTTTGTAATTTATGAGACTATGCTCGTAATAGCTGACTCATAATTTCTAAAAAATAACAATCTTAGAAGCCAAGGTTTAAACCAACAGTTATTGTCTTAGGTTGCGGAGCAGCATAAAAATCGTTTCCAGCTGCTACACCAGTCAAATAATCTGTATTAACTTCTGGATCCCAACCTGTGTATTTGGTGAAAGTTAATAAGTTGTTGGCAGTTGCGTAAACTCTTAATTTTGATAATTTTAGTTTGTTTACAATTGCCTTAGGGAAAGTATAACCTAGTGTTACTGTTTTTAAACGAGTATAGCTAGCATCTTGTAAATAACGAGATGATTCAGCAGTACCATTGGCAACATCTGGTAAATAACGTGCCTGAGGAACCATAGTGATATCACCTGGTTTTTTCCAACGGTTCAACTGGTCGATTGTTTGGTTATCATAAAACTCGCCATTAGCCGACATGAATTTACCAGCACCATTGTAAACGTCATTGCCATACACACCTTGGAATGTGAAGCTTAAATCAGCACCTTTGTAAGAAAATTCGTTCGTAATACCACCAATCCATTTCGGGTTTGGATTACCAATTACAGTATATTGTGCTTCGTTAACATCATTCGTTACACTTCTGTCAATAGTGCCGTCTGCTTTAGTTGAGTTTTTGTAATAAATAGCATCACCATTAGCAGGGTCAACACCAGCGTATTCTGGACCGAAGAAAACACCTAATGGTTGGCCTTCAACTGCACGGTTCAAATAACCACCAGTAATGACTTGTCCTTGAAGATTCAAGATTTTGTTTTTGTTGGTAGCAGCATTTACCGATGCTTTCCATTTCAAATCGCCAAAGCTATTGTCTGTTCTCAATACAAATTCCCATCCTTTGTTTTCTAATTCACCAACGTTTTTCAATAAAGTAGCGAAACCACTTGTTCCTGGTACGTTTACGTTCAATAATAAGTCAGAAGTATGTTTGCTATAATAATCAACTTCAGCAGATATTCTGTTATTGAAGAAACCAATTTCTACACCAATGTCTGTCTGAGCTGTTTTTTCCCATTTCAAATCAGGGTTAGCCAATTGTGTAGCTCTTTGACCTGGAATACCTACATAACCAAAAGCAGCAGAATATAGACCTAATGAAGCATTGTTCGAAATCTCGGCATTACCCGTTAAACCATAACTACCTCTTAATTTCAAATAACTGATTTGACGAATATCTTTCAAGAATTCTTCTTCAGATAAAATCCAACCAGCAGAAGCAGCAGGGAAGAAACCATAACGGTTGTTTGCACCAAAACGTGAAGATGCATCGGCTCTACCACTGAAACTCAACAAGTACTTGTTATCAAATTTGTAGTTAACTCTACCAAAGTAAGATAAAAACGAATAGAATGTTTCAGATGAATTAGCATCTGCTTTAGTAGCACCCGATGAAAGCATTTTGTACGAATTACTTGGGAAACTTCTAGCAGTAGCATCAATATAATTTCTTTTTGATTGTTGGTAACTCATACCAGCCAATGCTTGGAAATCATGTTTCTGAGCAAACACTTTATTGAATGAGAAGAAGTTGTTAGTACTGTAGTTAAATACTAATGTATTTGTTTTATAAGCTTCTCCTTGCGTAGCAGTTGTATTATTACGAGCCGTCTCTTTACCATAATATTGGTCTTCAGCTTGGAATAACATATCATAACCATATTCAGTTCTGAAAGACAACGCAGGTAAAATATTCCACTGGCCATATACATTACCAATACTACGATATACCTCTGTGTTGTTATCAGTATATTTGATACTCAACAATGGGTTATAATACTGCGTAATTACAGCACCGTTATAGCTATCTGTATAGTCGCCTGTACGTGGGTCAATTACTGGTGAAAGTGGTGCTAAAGCAATAATTTGCATTGGCGTAGAAAATGCATTATCATTTGATAAACGAACGTTGAATGAACGAGCCAAACTAGCATTCAAACCAATAGAAATTTTATCAGAAGCTTTGTGGTCTAAGTTCAAACGAGTACTAAGACGTTCGAAGCTGTTTTTTACGATAATACCTTCTTGTTTACTATATGAACCAGAAGCATAAAATTTAGTTTTGTCGTTACCACCACTTACGTTGATATCAAACTGATTTACATTACCTTTTCTAAGTACTTGGTCTTCCCAGTTAGTGCTAGTATAATTAGGAGAAGTTGGGTCATTCCATCTTGCTCTTTCACCTAACGCATAACGGTCAAAACGAGTTTGTCCACCTGCAACATTGTAACCAGCATTAACACGTGCTTCAGTAAATAACTCTACATACTGTGCAGTATTTAAGAACTGACGGTGACCTGTAGCCTCGCTGATACCAGAGAAGTAATTGATATTGAAGTTAGTTTTACCAGCCTTACCTTTTTTAGTTGTTAAAATCACAACACCGTTTGAACCTCTAGAACCGTAGATTGCAGCAGCAGAAGCATCTTTCAAAATCTCGATAGACTCTACATCATTAAAGTTAATGTCTGCAATAGGGTTAGTAGGCCCACCAGTCGTAGATTGATCCGTTGAAGTAATAGGAATACCATCAACAATATAAAGAGGGTTATTACCCGCAGAAACAGAAGAAGAACCTCTGATTCTCATTTTGATACCTTGACCTAACTTACCATTTCCAGATTCAACAAAAACACCCGCTGCTCTACCTTGAATAGCCTGCTCAGCAGAAATTACTGGTAGATTTTCAATTGATTTTGCACTAATCTGAGCAACGTTACCCGTTAAATTTGTTTTCTTCTGTGTACCATAACCAACCACAACTACCTCTTCTAAAGACTTAGCATCTTCTACCAATTGTACATCAATGATAGATTTGCTCCCAATTGTCACTTCTTGTGAAGTAAAACCAACAAAACTAAAAACTACTGTTTTTTGATTGTTTGAAACGTTCAAAGAGTAACTACCACTTGCATCTGTTTGTGTACCTTTAGAAACACCTTTTACTTGAACTGTTACACCAGGTAGAGCAGAGCCATCGCCTGCTGCGGTTACCTTTCCTGTAATACGACGATCCTGAGCAATCATACTCAATGAACATCCAAAAAACAGAAGTAGATTGATAAATAATAAACGTTTGTTCATGAAATATTGGGGTTAATTGATAAAAAAAATAGTTTGCAATTTGTACTTTTTAATGTAATTGATTTTTTAAATGCTGTTTTTTTATAAAAATTTCAACCATTTTGAAATATTATTTTTGTAGAATATTGAAAAATGGATTGAAAAATATAGCTGAAAAATGTATTTTTTTTATAAAAATGAAAATTTATGTTATTAAATCAATCACTTTTTGTGAAAAAAGTAAAATTTATGAATTTAGTCGTTTAATTTGAATAGCAGATGGGAGACTTTTGCTAAGTTAAAAACACTTTTGTAAAATATCAATATAAAATCAAATAAAAAAATAAAACTTGCACTATTTTTATATTAAATTATCTTAAAGTATATTTTCAGGAAGAGATAAGGATTTTGCAAATTCATAACCTACTTTGAAGATATTACTAGCTTTACGGATATCCTGAGGGTCAAAGTTTTTAAGAAGGGGAGGTTCTATGAGGAAATTACATAATCCTAGCCTGCTTTTAGAATTGTTGTTGATGGCTAAGAAAAGTGATTTTTGAACCATTGAGGCCATTGATTTTGGTATTTGATTCATGCCATAAGGATTGCAATGACTACCAATAATATAATCGTATTTACCTATTAATGGTTCTATAGGCATGTTGTTTAAAATACCTCCATCTAACAAGGTTTGATTATTCATCACGATGGGCTCGAAAAGTCCTGGAATACAACACGACGCCATGATGGGTTTTAATAATTCGCCTGAGGAAAAATAAATGGTTTCGCCAGCATACAAATTAGTAGCATTGATGGTAAGGGGAATTTTCAGGTGTTCAAATGAATTATGAGGAATATATTTTAAATAAGCTTCTTCAGCACGTTTCATATTTAACAAGCCTACGCGGCTCCAAGCAGGGCGTAACGCACGCAAAGTATTGGTTGAAACTACTATTTCATAAATCTTATCGGGTGAATATCCTGCACAAAACATTGCCCCTGCAATAGCCCCTGCACTACAGCCAGAAATACCCGAAATTTCAATGTTTTTTTCTTGTAGGGCTTTTAGTATGCCAAGATGAGCAATACCTCTGGCTCCACCACCCGAAAGGACTAGACCGATTTTCATAGTGTTAGGTTGTTTTTCAGCAATACTGATTGTAATCCGTTCGTGTAAAATACTGCTCAAAGTAAACAACTTCTTATAAATTGCAAAGCTTATTGAAACAAAATCATATTAAGAATGAAATTACATACCATAGATGCAGGTTTTTTTAAGCTAGATGGCGGAGCAATGTTTGGGGTAGTGCCGAAATCTTTTTGGCAAAAAACAAATCATGCCGACGAAAATAATCTTTGTTCATGGGCAATGCGATGTTTGTTGATAGAGGACGGCAAAAAGCTTATTCTGATTGATACAGGCATGGGCGAAAAGCAGGATGCTAAATGGCAAAGTTATTATTACCGCCATGGCGAGGGCGATTTGGTGAAGTCTATCCGAGCCAAAGGGTATTCAGAAAATGATGTGACTGATGTCATACTGAGCCATCTGCATTTTGACCATTGCGGAGGTGCCGTAAAATGGAATGCTGATAGGACTCATTTTGAGTTGACTTTCAAGAACGCTCGCTATTGGACTCACTCCGAACACTTTGAGTCGGCTATGAACCCTAATCCTCGAGAGAAAGCTACTTTTTTTAAAGAAAATATTTTGCCTATTCATCAAGCCGAACAACTGTTTTTTACAGATAAAACCATAGAAAAACCCTTTGATAATATAGCAATATTAACTGCCGACGGGCATACCGAGAAGATGTTGATGCCCTTAATAACTTATCAGGACAAAAAGATATTGTTTATAGCAGATACCATTCCTTCATCATCGCATATACCAGTGCCTTATGTGATGGGTTATGACGTTAGACCACTACAAACAATGGAAGAAAAAAGTACTTTATTAAGTAAAGCTGTAGAAAATAATTGGATTTTATTTTTTGATCATGACCCTCTCTATGACTGTGCTAGTATAAAAATGACTGAAAAAGGCTTTAAACCAGCGCATCTCGGCAGATTAGATACTTTTATTTGATTTCTATTTAGCCACGGCGAAATAATTTTGTTGCATCAGTTTTCGTTATTAACTTTAAGAATTATAAAAATAAGTTTATTTATATTATTTCTCATTCAAACAAAATATCTCTTGAATCATGGGCGAATCGTTCAGGGGTATTTTAAAATTTAAGATTGATTCGTTCCTACAATAACAGATGAAATTAAAGAATATCTTACTTTGCTCAAGCGTAGTTTTGACTCCATTTTTAGTAAATGCACAAACTAAACCAGCTGCTAAAAAAGTTGCTGTAAAACCTAAAACAACTTCAGTTATACCAGCTCACACCACGGCGCACTCAGTTTCTTTGGCTTCATTAAAAGACTCAGCTAGTTATGGACTAGGAATTTTGGTGGCACAAAATTTTAAGATGCAAAACATAGAAATTAATGCAGAGCTTTTACAAAAAGGCTTCAATGAAGTAATGAAAGGAGCGCCTACGCCAATTACGGATATGCAGGCAAACCAGTTGCTTCAAAAATATATGCAAAAAGAGCAGTCTAAACAATTTGAACCAAACAGATTGGCTGGTGAAAAGTTTTTGGCTGACAACAAAAAGAAAGACGGAATCGTTACGTTAGCGAGTGGTTTACAGTATCAGATTTTGAAAAAAGGTGATGGCCCAATTCCAACAGCGAGTGATAAAGTAAAAACACATTATCATGGAACATTGATTGATGGAACGGTGTTTGATAGTTCAGTAGATAGAGGTGAACCAATTTCGTTTCCAGTGACTGGCGTAATTCAAGGATGGGTAGAAGCCCTTCAATTGATGCCAGTAGGCTCTAAATGGAGATTGTTTATTCCTTATGATTTAGCATACGGTACTCATGGTAGTGGCCCGACAATTAAGCCATATTCTGCTTTGGTTTTTGAAGTAGAATTGTTGGGTATTGAAAAATAGACTAATGAAAAATAAGATGATGAAATACTTTCTTGCTCTTGTGCCAATTTCGCTCCTTGCGTTTTTTGGCTTACAGTCCTTCTCGCACAATAATGGTAGCCTTTCGGGGGCTGATTATAAATTTGCGGCTGATGATTTACAACCGACTGCTACTCAAAAGAAAGTCGAAAACTTAGTGGCTGAAATCCTAAGTAATTATCATTATCGTCGTGTGCCTTTGAATGACTCTCTTTCTTCTAAAATCTTCGATAATTATATCAAAGAGCTGGATTTCAATAAAATGAATTTCACTGCGAGTGATATTGATGGTTTTGAGAAATTCCGTTATCAACTAGATGACCAATTGAAAAATGGTGAATTGACGGCTGCTTACCAAATCTATAATGTGTTTAGAAACAGGGCAAAAGAACGTTTTACGTTTGTGGCGTCTATGTTATCAAAACCTGTGGATTTTAAGGCTGACGAAACTTATACTCCCGACCGTGAAAAAGCTACTTGGGCAAAGTCTAACGAAGAATTAGATAATATCTGGAGAAAAGCAGTTAAAAGTACTTTGCTAGACTGGAAAATTAGCGGTAAGGCAGATACTTCGGCCATTAAGGATTTAAGAGAACGTTATAAGCGTACGGAGAAATACTTTGACAAGACGAAGAGTGAGGATGTATTTCAACAGTTTATGAATTCGTTTACCGAAAGTGTAGACCCACACACCACTTACTTTATTCCTAAAACGGCTTCTACTTTCAACCAAGAAATGGCTCAGTCGTTTGAAGGAATCGGAGCAACCCTTAGAAACGAAGGCGATTATGTAATGATTGTTGATTGTATCGTAGGAGGACCCGCTTTTAGAAGTAAATTGCTCAACCCGAAAGATAGAATTGTGGCAGTGGCTCAGGGCGACGATAAGCCTTATCAAGATATTGTAGGTTGGTTTACTGATGATGCCGTTAAGCTTATTAAAGGGCCTAAAAACACCGTAGTACGTTTAAAGATTTTGCCAGGCGATGCTCCGATAGGTTCAGTGCCTAAAGAAGTACGTTTGGTACGTGAAAAAATTAAACTGGAAGACGGAACTGCTAAGAAAGAAGTATTAAACTTCAATCGTGATGGTAGAGAGTTCAAATTGGGTTTAATCACTATTCCACTTTTCTATCGTGATGCAGAAGGTGCTAGAAATGGCGAACAAGGGTATAAGAGCACGACAGCCGATGTGAAAAGATTCTTAAATGAATTCAAAGCTGATAAAGTTGATGGTGTAATTGTTGACCTTAGAAATAACGGTGGAGGTTTCTTGAACGAAGCTGTAAGTTTAACAGGGTTATTTATTTCACAAGGACCAGTGGTACAACGCCGTCAGTCGGATGGAGAAATCAGTGTAGAAAACGATAGAGACCCATCTATTACTTATGATGGACCATTAACAGTACTAGTTAACCGTTTCTCTGCTTCTGCTTCTGAAATCT
Source organism: Arcicella sp. GW821-FHT09D11 (assembly GCF_059416265.1). Taxonomy (NCBI): domain Bacteria; kingdom Pseudomonadati; phylum Bacteroidota; class Cytophagia; order Cytophagales; family Flectobacillaceae; genus Arcicella; species Arcicella sp. GW821-FHT09D11. Next base: position 200,009 of record NZ_JBWKOV010000004.1, read on the forward strand.
TCGCAGGTGCTATTCAAGATTACAAACGTGGTTTGGTAATTGGCGAGCAAACTTATGGAAAAGGAACAGTACAGAGTTTGGTAGACTTAGACCGTTTCTTGAAAGGTGAGCCAGAAGGAGTAGGGCAGTTGAAAATAACGATGGAGAAGTTTTATCGTGTAACGGGTAGCAGTACACAGCACAAAGGAGTAACACCTGATATCGAGTTGCCTTCTTCTTTCAGTGCATCTGAATTTGGAGAAAGTTCTCAGCCAAGTGCTTTGCCTTGGGATATGATAGCTTCAACTAAATATTCGCCTACGACTGATATCACAGACCAAACTGTGGTGAAATTGAGAACCTTGTATCAAGATAGACTAAAAACGGATGCTGATTTGAAAAAATTAGTAGCTGATATTAACTATATCAAAAAGGCTAAAGAAAAGAAAACCATCTCTTTACAAGAAGACAAGCGTCGTAAAGAAATAGATGAGCAAAAGAAGAAAAATTTGGCTGATTTGGGTGAAGAATTGACAGGAGCTACTGAAAAAGAACCTGAAAAGACTCCGACTGATTCAACTAGCATTGCTCAAGCAAAATTGAAAATTCTGAAAGACAGAAGAAGTAAAGATACTTATCTGAAAGAAAGCGAAAGAATCATCACAGATTTAATCTTGGTGAATCCAGCGACACCTCAGATAAAGCTTAGTAATGTAGAGAAGAAGAAATAGATAAGTAGCTGTAAGCATTAAGCTATAGGCTATAAGCCAAGTCAATAAAAAAGTCTTTAGGAATTTTCCTAAAGACTTTTTTATTGACTTTTGAGTAATGAATTAAAATTAAACAATATAATACAAATGAGTAATTTATAAGCGACTCACCACCGCAGTTAAAATGTATTAATCACTAAACCACTCATTTATTAAATCACTCAATTACAATTCGCAACTCTTACTTCGCTTCCATCTCAGCAGCAATTTTGTCAAAATCAATTGCTCCACACGAGCCACAACCTTTAGGGCAACCTGCATTCTTTTTGATACTGAAATTCTTGATAACAATATTGCCTAAGTATGCTACAGCCGCTAAAAATATGATAGCAATAATGACATTTTCCATGATAGTCTTTATTTAAAGTTAAGACTTTGTGATATTCCAATTACGAACAATCACCTCCTCTAATTCAGAAAACATTCCACAGCCTGCAATTAGTTCACGTCCGAACACGAAATCGTCGCCACCTTTAAAATCTTTTACAAATCCACCTGCTTCTTGAACAATCAAAGTGCCAGCAGCTACATCCCAAGGCTTTAGATTGTATTCAAAAAAGCCCTCAAAGCGTCCGCAAGCAGTATAGGCTAAATCTACAGCAGCTGCCCCAAAACGACGAAGTCCATGTGATTTTTGCATCAATTCTTTCAAGATACCAATATAGTTTTCCATCAATTCAAAATCATAATAAGGAAAACCTGTTGCTATCAAGCTTTCGCCTAGTGTTTTGGCAGAAGACACTTTAATAGGCTTTTCATTCAAATAAGCACCTCCGCCAAGCCATGCACTAAAGCATTCGTCTCTATTGATTTCGTAAACTACGCCTAATACAATTTTACCTTCTTTGATTAAGGCTATTGAAATAGCAAAAACAGGCACGCCGTGGATATAATTAGTAGTGCCATCTACAGGGTCAATAATCCAAGCTAGCTCATGATTTTCGGCTTGTTCCGCTGTGCCTTCTTCTGCAATAAATCCAGCTTCAGGAACAATTTTAGAAAGCCCCTCTACTAAAAGCTCTTCTGTTTGTTTGTCAACATAAGAAACTAAATCATTCAGCCCTTTGTATTCAATACTATCCTTACTAAATTCTGAGGCTGCTTTTCTAACAAATTCTCCCGTCTGACGGGTTAAATTGCTTACTTCTGTTGTTAGTTGTTGTAAGTTCAATGAGTTATTTTGTTAACTTTATTTTCCTGCCCCTCGTTCTATATTATTAAATATGAAATCTGATTTTACCCGCTGATTTTCAGAGATTTTACCCGCTGATTTACGGGGATTTTTAAAAACGAAATCCGATAACCGAAATCCGACGGCTATTTCTTCTTCACCTCAAAAAATATCGCTAAGCCTAAAACGCTTACCAATACAATTGACATAATAAGGTCTACAGTTCCACCTTTTTTAACTGATTCTGGTTCGAATTTAAATTCAATTGTGTGTTTTCCAGCAGGAACTACCATCGCTCTAAGGATATAATCTGCTCTTAGGTGTGGCTTATATTGTCCGTCGATATAGGCTTTCCAGTCTATATTGCCACGGTAAAATATTTCAGAGAAAACAGCCAATTGTTCTGTTTTAGCGTCTGACTGATAGGTTAATGCATTTGGCTTGTACGACGTCAACACAATTTTATTGGCAGCACTGTCTGGCTGAATTTTCAAATTAGCCACTTGGTCAGCAAATCTTTTGTCGATGAAAGCAATATCTTTAGGCTCAAACTTATCTAAAGCTTTCATTTCTTCATCAGCATTGGCTACAATTTTAAATGAATTAACAAACCAAGCATTACCACAAGCCTCTGGATTTTGCTGTGCCACTGGCTGACCTGTCTGCTGATTAGGCATGATGAAATACTTCGTATTCAGCATATTCAATACCTGCATATTGTTTTTGGCAATCTGGTTTTCAATGATTTCTGAATAGCGACGTAATTTAGCCCCATGATACCCACCGATAGATTGGTGATAATACGACGCTTTAGCATCACTACTGAAACCACCAGCGGCTGCGGCATCAAATACTCTGTAGATACTTTTATCTTTCAGAATTTGCTCATCGGCAGCAGTTGGAGTAAATAGTTCTTCGTATTCAGAATTAGAAACGAAGTTGTCATTATTGAAATAGCGTTTGTCAACTCCGAATAAATCTATTACGATTAATAAAATTAAAACAGGATAAAAAATACCTTCTTTGATTTTGCCCGAAACCCATGCCCAGATTAAACCCGCAGCCAATAGTATAAAGGCTAACGAACGGAAAGCATCTGAACGCATCAACGACTCGCGGTCTAGTACAATACCTCTCAGGATTTGAGCATCAACGCCCTTGTCACCTGTGATTTGCATTGCTTCGTCGCCTACAGATTTGAAACTAAAAAACAAGCTTGGTATAAGCGCAAAAATTACGCATAATCCAGCGGTTAATGCCAACCCATAAATCAATGGCTTTTTGATAGTTTCAAATGTTGGTTTGTTATCACTAATCTGTTTTAAAGCCAGCACGCCCAATATTACCATCGCTAGTTGCGTAAGCGATAAAATCATGGTAATAGCTCTGAACTTATTAAACATTGGGAAGTAATCAAACATTGGGTAGTTTAACAAAGGGAAGTTTTTACCCCAAGCAAGCATCGTGAAAAACACGGCTGTGCCTACTAACCACCATTTTAATGAGCCTCTCACTAAAAAAGCACCCAAAGCAAACAAGAAACAAATGATTGCTCCTGCATATACAGGTCCACCCACATTAGGTTGGTCGCCCCAGTAGGCTGGTCCTCTTTCAGTAAATGGCAAAGCGTTCTCTTCTGGAATACCCGCATTAACCATTGCTTTTAAGGTCTCTGATTTTTTGCCTCCCAAGGTTCCGCCCATTGTTCCACCATAAAAATTAGGAATCAATAAAGTGCCCGTTTCGCCAATGCCATAGCTATAACTAAAAGCATAATCGCGGTCTAAACCACCCTTCGACTCTGTATTGCTCGTTAATTCAGACTTACCACGAATGGTTTCTTTAGAGTATTCGTAGTTATTCCAAAGACGCATGGTGTGGTTTGCTACCCCAACAAACGACCCTAAGCCCAATGCTAATAAAGCAAAGACGAGTGATTTGATTTTTCCTTCCTTTACATGGTTGATTATCTCAACAATAACGTATCCGAAAAGCAACAAAGCAAAGTAATAGGTAATTTGTACGTGATTGGCATAAATCTCCAAACTCATAAAGAGTGCTGTCAAGGCTCCTCCCAATAAATACTTGCCTCTAAAGCATAATACTGCCCCTGCTGCTATCATCGGAGCATAAGCCAAGGCAATGGCTTTTGAAGTGTGTCCTGCGGGTAAAATAACCATATTGAGCGTGCAGAAAGCATAGCCGATGGCACCAATGATGGATTGCCAAGTATTTGCTCCCAATACGATTAATAGAATATACATACCCAGCATTTCTAAGAAAATAACGTTGATAGGCAATGGTAAAAAGCCCATTATATCACCACCAATGGTTGAGCCTATGCTATTTGGGTAGGCACCATGAATCATATAGGCAGGCATCCCTCCAAACATCGAGTTTGTCCACCAAGGCACAACACCTGTTGCTTTGGTAAATTCTGTAGATTCGTGTGAAGAAGCCAATGACATGGTGATGTCGTGTTGCTTTAATTTTTTGCCTTGTAAGGCCGGAGAGGCATAAATTCCTGCAAGCACAACAAAAGCAATGACTGCGTATAAATGTGGGAGGAATTTCTTGAATGAAAACTGCATATTTTTTTGTAAGATTTGGACTTAAATTACCTTGTATGCAAAGATAAAGTTTCTAATTTGAAATTTTGCATGAAAGCTACTTACTCCGCTTTAAATTAGGGTTAATAAAAAATAAGGTTAGCAAATCGTTAAATCGAGGCGATGGTTTATTGAAATTTTGAACTTTTTAAGCACCTTTGTGTTTTTATTACGATTGATTAAACCAAACAATACTTGTTTTGTCCAAACGAAAGCAAATTAAAATATATTACAAAATGATGAACAAAAAGATTTTTTCACTTGCCATTTGCTTAATAATTACTGTAGTAGGGGTAAAAGCTCAAGATTCGAAGGCTGGAGTAATTATTGATGCCATGCAGAAAAAGTACAAATCAATGAAAGCATTTAGTGCTTCATTTACGTATGGTGCGGATGGTTCAAGTCAGGTTTTGCAAGGAAATATTACGGTAAAAGGACAAAAATATCGTTTAAAAACAAGCGGACAAGAGATTTATAACAATGGTAAAGAGGTTTCTACGTATATCAAAGAAACGAATGAAGTGAATATTTCGGAATATGAACCATCGGATAATGATTTGAATCCTTCAAGAATTTATTCTTTTGATAAAAAAGGGTATCGTTATGTGTTTATTCAGGAAGTAAAAGAAGGAGCGGAGTCTTATGAAGTAATTGAGCTTTCGCCAGAAAAGAAAGGCACGCAGGTTTCGAAGGTGAAAATTAAATTGAATAAAAAAGATAAGTCTGTGAAAAGCTGGACTATTACCGATAAAAATGGTAAACGTCAGACTTTCAAAGTAAACAATTTTGTTCCTAACGTACCTGTAGATGATAAATACTTTGTTTTTGACAAAAGTAAATTTCCGGGTGTTGAGGTGAATGATTTGAGATAGGTTTCTGTGAGACTTTAGGATGTTGGACTGTAAGACTTTAGGAAACAGTCTAAGCATAATTTTTATAAAATAGATAATAAATGCCACTCACTTCACTAGCGAGGGACTTAAGTCCCTCGCTAGTGAAGTGAGTGGCATTCGTCTTTAACAGCGTTTTCTACTGAATTTCCTTTCTCTCCTCAAACTCTTTTACAAAATTAGGGCTTTCTGTTTTGCCTATCTTGTCCCAAAAGGTAAAGTACAAGCCATAATTGTAGCGATAATATTTATGGTGATGACTGTGATGTGTAGCGCCAATCATGTATTTGCCCAATTGGTTGCCAACGATGTTTTTAGGATAAATTTCAATGTCTAAATGGTTAATGGCCGCAGTGACGGTCATAATAGTTAAATGAATCACGATAGCAAAAATATGCATGGGTAGAAAAATTACAATCAATGGCATAATTAGGGCTTCTAAAATACCTTCGATGGGATGGAACGAGAAGGCCGTCCAAGCGGATGTAATTTTACTTTCATGATGAACATGATGTACTATTTTGTAAACCTTTGGTTGGTGCATCCAACGATGAATCCAGTAATAATAGGTTTCATGAATGAACATCGATAATAGAATACTAACAGGAAACCACATGAGTGGGAATGCATTAATATCCAGATAAATAGCTGTATGTCCTTGTTGCCAAAGTACTGCTGTAAAAGCTCCGATAACAGAAAATATCAAGGCGGTGAGTAATGACCAAAATATTTCTTTGCGGAATTGTTCTGGAGGATATTGCTTTTTGTTGAGCTTTCTAATTTCCCATGTTTTTGATTTCCAAATGTAGAAATAAAGGTGAAATATACTTGCCAACAAAAAGTAACGAAAAACCACTATGGCAAATATGACGATGCATAGCCACAAAAAAACAATCGGTTCAGCAAAGTTGAAATTAAATACGTTTGGTATCATATTGTTTCAACTTTATTGAACCGAAAAATGTTTTAAAAATTTTGAGCTATGAGCTATGAGCTATGAGCTGTCAGTCATCGGCTCTCGGATTTAGTTTGTTGCATGATAGAGGGTAGCGTAAGAAATTTGTAAATCACTAATTCACAACTCACAACTAAAAAAACTCATCACTCACAGCTCACTACTCATAGCTTTAAAGTCTTACAATCTCAGCACCGATAGCATTCAAACGCGTATCAATGTTTTGATAACCTCTATCTATTTGCTCAATGTTTTCAATGATAGAAGTACCTTTTGCTGACATTGCTGCAATCAAAAGAGATACCCCTGCACGAATATCAGGAGACGTCATTCTGATACCTCTTAATTGTTGCTGACGATTTAACCCAACTACAGTAGCACGGTGTGGGTCGCAAAGGATAATCTGAGCACCCATTTCAATCAATTTGTCAACGAAGAACAAACGGCTTTCAAACATTTTTTGATGAATCAATACCGTTCCTTTTGCCTGAATAGCGGTTACTAATACAATGCTTAGTAAGTCGGGCGTGAAACCCGGCCAAGGATGGTCAGAAACGGTAAGCATAGAGCCATCAATGAATGTTTCTAATTCATAATGTTCTTGAGAAGGAACATAAATATCGTCACCTCTGATTTCTAGTTTAATCCCCAATTTTTGGAAAACCAAAGGAATAATGCCTAAATCTGGAATAGAACAGTTTTTGATGGTGATTTCTGATTGCGTCATAGCGGCCATACCGATAAACGACCCAATTTCAATCATATCTGGTAACATCGTATGTTCAGTACCTGTCAATGATTCAACACCTTCAATCGTCAGTAGATTAGACCCCACGCCTGATATTTTAGCGCCCATTCTATTCAACATTTTACAAAGCTGTTGCAAATAAGGCTCGCAGGCTGCGTTGTAAATAGTAGTCGTACCTTCTGCTAATACTGCCGCCATTACGATATTGGCTGTACCCGTTACAGAAGCTTCGTCTAACAACATATAAGAGCCTTTCAATTGCGAGGCATCTACTTCATAAATTCCACCTTCTTCTTGGCTATAATTGAATTTTGCACCCAATTTCATAAAGCCATAAAAGTGGGTATCTAAACGTCTACGACCAATTTTATCACCACCTGGCGAAGGAATTCTACCTTTTTTGAAACGTGCCAACGTTGGTCCTAACAACATTACTGAACCACGGAGGGCAGCAGCTTTTCTTTTATAAGTTTCTGAATTTAAGTAATCAAGGTTTACTTCAGAGGCATCAAACTTTACCGAAGATTCTGCGATGCGAGTACAACGAACGCCCATATCGCCTAGCAGGTCGATTAACTGATTCACATCTCTGATATTCGGTATGTTATGAATCGTTACAGGGTCTTTTGTCAATACTACTGCACACAAAATTTGCAATGCTTCGTTTTTTGCTCCTTGCGGAATAATTTCGCCTTTCATTTGGCGACTACCAGTTACTTTGAATGATGCCATGTTTAAACCTTGTATTGTCTATCTAAAAAGTTGAGATAAGTATTTTGGAACGATAATATTGAAATACCTACATCACAAACTATCTTCTGTTTCTATTATTGCTGTTGTTATTATTATTGTTACGATTATCGTTTCTGCCGTTGTTATTATTACGATTATCGCTTCTACCACCGTTGTTTCGTGGGTCTCCACTACGATTGCCATCGTTTCTTCCTCCGAAGTTCTGACGACCTCCGCTATTGTTATTACGACCATCGTTTCTACCACCGTTGTTACTACTAACGTGTGTATTTGGTGGAGTAGGACGGTTGTTGGCATTACGAAGATTACCTAGCGACGAATGTCCTGAAATAGCATGCACGATAGGAGCAAGGGTATTGTTAGAAATCTCTAAGATATGTCCCCAGATTACCTCGTCGTCTACTACTTCACGATTCCAGTTTTGATAGAACGTTTTCATCAAACGCGCGATATGAGCCACCAAAATACGTTTTTCATTATCGTCTGTTTCTGCAATGGCTCTGGCAATCAACAATTCTACATTACGGCCATAATAGCGATAACGCAATTGATGCGTATTATAAGGAACTGTTTTAGGAAGTTTACCTACAGCATCAGGTGATGGCGGAGGGAAAGGACTATCAACATCCAACTTGAACTTAGACATGATGTATAAATCATCCCAAAGTTTGTTGGTATAATCTTGCGTATCGCGCATATTAGGGTGAACCTGACGCATCAATTCAACCAATAAATATGCATATTTGGTACGCTTCTCTCTATCTTGAACCGTTAGGATATGGTTCACTAATTTCTGGACGTTGGTTCCGTATTCTTTCATGATATAATAAGGACGATTTCGGTATTCGTCGTGAATGGCTCTTGCTAAAAGGCAAAAATAGGAATATTTATTCAATGAATTTCTGAAAGCCTTAAAACTTTCAGCAAGATGAATATTTATAACGAAAGTTTAGGGATAAATATGATAATTCCTACAATTATCGCAAAGATTGAGGCAATTAGCACCGCACCAGCGGCAATATCTTTGGCTTTGCCCGCCAACGGGTTAAAATCAGGAGAGACTAAATCTACCAAGGTTTCGATAGCAGTATTAACGGCTTCCAGTATCCAGACTAAGGCAATTGCTAGCAAAATCCAGAGCCATTCGTTTGAGGAAAGATGAAAATAAAAACCTGCTGATACTACTATGGTAGTAGCTAAAAGATGAATACGAGCATTGTTTTCAGTAATAAACATTGAAACTATGCCTTGAATGGCAAAAGACATACTTTTTATGAATTTCCGAAAATCAATCATTATTTAATAGTAGGTTTTAAATTTTACTAATCAAGATTTTATATTATTCTAGCGTGAGCATTTGATGAAATTCCACTGTTTGAGCGAAGCGAGACGGGTCGCCGTTGCGATTGGAATTTCTTGATTTTCTTTTGCGGTCCGCCGCGCGGTTACTTTTCTTGTATCAGACGGGCACGCCTAGTGAAGAAAAGTAAGGTCTTACAAAAGGAGAAAATAATTTTTTAAGTATAAAATATATGAAACATTAATCATTCAAATGAATTAAGCTATAAAGCATACAATATGCCAAGCCTATAAAAGTAGCAAATTCAAAAGTTATTAAAATAGCCGTTGGATTGCCAAACGAATGTAAAACATATTTGGCTAATGGCATAGGATGAATGAAAAAATCCCATGAATTAAAGCGTTCAATCCTACCCAAAAACACTCCATAGCCCGATAAAGTAATCGAAGCAATAGTAAATACCCTGCTTAGTGATTGAGAGAAACAGGCAGTCCATATTTTCTGAATCCAGTACAAAGAAAGCAGTCCGCAAATCAGACTTACAAAAGCAAAAGTATAAATCATTATCTGATGATGCCAATATGAACTGCCATTATTCGTATAAGGGTAAAGGTGAACCAAATCAGTGATAATATAAGGGGCATTCGGAAAAAACAATAACCATACAATGCTATAAGCCAATATTTTAAGAGGCTGATTCAAGTTGGTGGAAACTAGTTTTTCCATGTATAGCACAATGAAGACAGGTACCCAAGCAAGAAATAGATTCCAATTGATGCCTATTAAATAGATATTATGGAAAAAGAAAGCCTCAAAAAGAAATAAGGATACGGCCATGCCCGACATCAAGCCGAGGCTAATAAACACTTGTTTTCTCCTAGTAGAGATACTATACGTTTTCATGCTCATTTTCTTGGTGTTTAAAGTATAAATGATAATAGCAAAATATATTGACTAGCGAGTAGATAAAAAGAACTGCAAAACCTCCAATAATCCACGTTAATTCATCACCCTCATGTTTGCCATTATATAACATAAAGGCCGTGGCAAAGGCAGTAAGTGTATAGCAACAGAATATGGCGAAATAGTAATAAGTTTTTATATCTACTTTTTTATAGTAGGATGAATATAAAAACAGACACGTTTCAATAATGAATACCTGGATAAGCAATGCAAGCGTGCTATAGAATATTAATATCCCTAAAGCATTAAATGAAAATGTTATCTCATCTACGTATGTAAAGAGTCCTGTAAAAATTACAGCACTCCCCGCTAAGGGTGAAAGAATGATTGCTCTAGCTCTTCTTTTGCTCATTTGCTTATTTGTTTGAAAATTTGCTCATCAGCATAATTCCAAGACTGCCATTGTTTTGCCTTGTAATTATCCTCAAATCGTTTTAATGCGAGTAAAATAAATGCTCTTTGTGAAATGATAGGTGTAGAACTAGTATGATTGTCATTTTTTAAGTGGGTGTAGTTGTATACGTTAGTATTAAGATTGACTTTGGAATTACTTAGTAAAGACTTTGTCGCGGGTAAGGTGTTGTCGCTGAGGTTTAATAAATAGGTTACATCTAGCTGTTTGGCTGTATGAATATTGTATTGAGCAATGGCATTGTCCCAATTGATAAAACTGCTGATAAGCAATAGACTATACGCAAACCAAGTGTTGGTTCTTAATAAAAACCAAAGGGTTTTTCGGTGTTGTACTTTCCAGAAGGTGGTGATGATACCAGCCATAGAAAGTATTAAGAAAACATATACACCTATACGTTTGTAAGTCAAACCAAACTCGGTGATATACAATTGGTTTTTGAAAATAACACCTGTTAATAAGATAGTATTCTGCAAAAGCCATAGATAAGAAAGCCTTTGTAACCATTGATTGTTGGTATAGAAATTCTGGTTAGCTCTGAAATAATACAAAATAAGGCTAACGGCTAAGAGGGAACTAAAAATCAGGGTATTTACGCCTTGATGAACATATTCAGAATAATTTACGCCATTGGGTAATGCCTGATTTGAAAACATGGTAGAAAAATCAACAATGTTAAAAAATAGAATAAGCAAATTCAGCATCGTAAGCGAAATAATACCTTTTGTATTTTCCATTTTTAGGATAGTCAATTGAAAATGTCTTTTCACTTTTCTCTTGACTCTCACTAAGGCATTGGGTTGGGCAACATCCCATTCGGTGAGACTTTCACTAAAAAATTGGTAGTAAAAACCAAAGCTTATGAAGATGCCTAGTCCTAAGAAGAGGAGGTATTTCCCTGAAATAATGTCTAGTGAAAAATGAAAATAGCTTTGGAATACAGGATTGGCAGAAGCATATAAAAAATAAAAGACCAGCGTAATTAATAAAGGGAATATATAGAAGGCGGCAGATTTGCTGATTGAAAAACTACTCTTCTGTTTTGCAGATTGATGAAAAATATATTTATCAAAGCCTTCAAATAATACTTTAAAAAAGGACATCATCAACGTGCCAATGCCCTTATATAAACCTACATACACCGAACTTTGACTATGATTGCTCAGACCAATCAGTAAAACCAAAGAAAAACCATTGGCTATGATAGCCAACATAGAATGTTGCCAAATAATCATAAGAGCCGACAGAATACTTCCGCTGACAGCTATGAGCCAAGTCTTATTATTTAATAAAGCAGGGCGAACGATGAGCATCGTGCTAATAACTACAAGTGTAATAACTAAGAAATTAATGCCAGCCGTTTGTTCATAAAACATATAGCTGAATGTAAGGGAGGTAAGTGCCAGCGAGATTTTTTTAGTATCCATGATATCTTTAGTTGCAAATTACTTTGAGTTTAAATTTTTTATAGAGAGCCTTTGATTAATGCTTCCAAAGCATTCAGGTGTTCTTGAAAAGCCTGTTTTCCTTCTACAGTTGCCTGAAAAGAAGTGTGGGGCTTTTTGCCAATAAAGGCTTTTCTGATTTGTACGTATTTTTCTTTTTCTAAGGCGGTAATATGCGAGGCCAGATTGCCATTGGTAACATTGAGAGCCTCTTTGAATTCATTAAAATCAACCCAATCGTTCACTATCAAGAGTGACATAACGCCTAGCCTTACACGGTTTTCGAATGATTTATTTATGTTAGAAATAATAGTTTTCATAACCTTCAATCTGATAATTTATAAGATTCAATTATCAAACCTTTCAATCAAGATTCATATTTACGGTATGTCAGAATGCCGTAGGTAATGTGTAAAAATGCAAAGCCAATTGCTTACTATTGGTTGAGAAAACCAACAATTAAGCCCAAAACGATTGATAGGAATATTGAAATTTCTCATGATGTTTAGAAAAATGGACAGCTTGCCTGTTTAAGCAGACAAGACTGTCCTGCATAGAACTATTATTCTTTATTATTGTAGGCACGATACCAGTCTATATTTCGTGTTAGATACATCACAACCGTTAGAATGATTAATAAGCCGATACTTCCAAGGAGTAAAGAATAATCTTCCAGTTGTAGTAATGAATAGAAAAATCCATAAAGCAACGAAAGTATGCCATTGAATATCAGTGTTGTGCGTGAATTTTTGAAAATGCTTTGCGTGTAAAATGTAATTAAAGTCAGTATCGTGACACATCCGATTAGGTAGGCAATATTGAAAGAGAGATGTTCGGAAATTGCCAATAAAAGCACATAAAAAAGACAAATGGCAAACCCTACCAAAAGATATTGAATAGGGTGCAAGCGCTTTCGATTAAGAATTTCTACGAAGAAAAAGGCGATAAACGTGATGACAATAAACATCAAATTATACTTGGTTGAACGCATCGTTTTTTGATACTCATCAACTGGCAAAAGTAGTTTTACACCAAATGAACTTTGTAATTCGCCAATAACTTTTGTAGCCACACCGTCTGAATAAGCAACTGTTGTTTGGTCGTGAGGAGTATTATCTTGATAATTTAGGGCTAAACCGATAAAATTACCAACTCCTTGTTGAGGATAATTTCTATTTAGATGCAATTCATTCCAAACAGCTTTAAAGCCTTTTTCAGTTATTTGGCGTTCGTCGGGTAAAGATTCCCCCACGAAACTCGGCGTTCCCCAAGATGACTCTATCGTTACTTTTGTTGTTTTTCCAAATGGGAGAAAATCAATCTCTTTACTACCATTTAGGTTAATGTGAGCGTCAAAATTGATTGTTTCAGCCGCTAAGTTAATCGGGCAACTTGCCCCAGAAGCAAATAAATCTTTTGATTCAATGCCAGAATTCATTTCGGCATCTATACCATTGATTTTTAGTTTAATTGCTTCTTTAATTCCTTTCATATCGGTTATTCCAAAAGAGATAAAAGCTTCAGAAAATAAAAATCTTTCTTTCGGAATTTTCAATAGCTCTACATTAGGCTTTTTGAAAAAGCCCTGTATATGAAGTTGAGCATTATAAAGCATCACGACATAAATTCCCCTATATCTTTTTTCTGGAATCAGTTTTCCAGTAATGTTGAGTTGCTCGGGTAGGAAATGAGCGTATGCTATTACCGTTGACTTTTTACCTTTATCATCTTCCTGAATGATGGTGTAGGGAATGGTAATAACTGCCCCACCAATGGTCTGATTACTTCCCCATTTAGAAGTTATTTCTTCCTCAGCTATATCTCTGGTTATTTGTCTTTCATGAATCAAACTTTCTAACATTGTAGAAGGAATCATCAATAACAGTATGAGAATGAAGATGGAAAAAAGTTTTAGCATGACCGAGCTTTTTACCCAATTATTAAAGCGTTCAAAAAGTGATAGTTTTTCAGGAGTTTCCATGGTTATATTGGAGTTAAAATAGTGTTGTGCAAATTACTTTGAAATTCAAAGTGTAAAGTTTTAAAAAAACGAATGTATACCATTCGTCTAAGTTTGTTATAGAGAGCCTTTAATTAACGCTTCTAAAGCATTCAAGTGTTCTTGAAAAGCCTGTTTCCCTTCGACAGTTGCCTGAAATGATGTATTGGGTTTCTTGCCAATAAATGCTTTTCTCACTTGTATATATCTTTCTTTTTCTAGGGCAGTAATATGCGAAGCCAAATTACCATCGGTAACGTTAAGGGTATCTTTAAATTCATTAAAATCTACCCAGTCGTTCACCATCAAGATAGACATCACACCTAACCTTACACGGTTTTCAAAAGATTTATTTATGTTAGAAATAATAGTTTGCATAATGTTCAATCTGATAATTTATAGGAACTCAATTATCAAATCTTCAAATCAAGATTCATATTTACGGTACATTACTATTCCATAAACAATGTGTAGTACGCCAAAACCAATAGCCCAAAATAGTAAACCAAGCTTCCATTCGTCTAATACACCACAAATTAAGCCCAAAACGATTTCGATATAACCGAGGTATCGAATATCATCATAAGTATATTTAGAGGCATTCACAAGGGCTAAACCATAAAATACCAACGTGGCGGCATCTATTAAATGCGGTGCGTGCTTTAATAAAATCAAGCTAAACAAACCACCCGCCACCAAAGGAATAGCCATGTTTGAAAAGAGTCTTTTAGACGAACTACTCCAAATGTTTATCCCTTTACGTTTGGCATTTCTGATACTAAAATATGCCGAAACGCTAAGTGAAAGTATTAAAACACTGATGCCGTCGATGATAATATATTTTAACAACGGGGCATTGTCTTGTAAATTCAAGTAGTTAGAAGGATACTCAGACAAAATTCTTTGATAGGCCAAATAAGCACCTATCAAGGCAAATGAGCCTGCAAATACGCCTGATAATCCACTAAAGGAAATAAATCGGCTGGAACGTTCCATCATAGAACGTATTTCAGAGATATCTTGTAAGTGTTGATTCATTTTCAAATTACTTTGTATTGCAAAGTACAATCTAAAAAAATAAAATTCCAAATGTTTTTTGAAATTTTATTTAATAATGTTCATTACTCACATTTCCTACGCGTATCAGCCAAGGAAATAATTTTCCAACCGCTTTCGGTTTTATAGAATTGAAAGGCATCTACTCCACAATGTTGGCGTTTGCCATTCACATACAATTCGTAGGGCGTCCAAGCGGTTGCCATGTTGCTATCTACTCTGATTTCGTAGCTTAATACTCTTTCTTCTATTTGTATATTGGCTGGTAATGAGCCAACGTGTTTTATAAAACCATCTGCATTCTCCTCAGTGGTCAAAGCCATAAGGTTGGTCTTACGATCAATACCAATTGACTGCATTCTGATAGAAGGATGGAAGGTACTACGAATCATCGTAGAGTCGTGCTTTTGCATACCATCAAAAAGTTGCACTACTACAGCCTTCACCGCTTTTTCTTCGGGATTTTGAGCCAGAACAGCAAAAGTTGTACATAAGAGAAAAAACAAAAAGTAAATAGATTTTTTTAACATAGCAGTATTGTTTAGTGACAAAGTGAATGAGTAATTTAGGGATTAATTTACAGAAAAATAATCACTAAATCACTCATTCGCTCACTCACAACTATCAAAACTCTGCTGATTTCGGTGTACGTGGGAAAGGAATCACGTCACGGATGTTGGTCATACCTGTTACAAACATTACCAAACGTTCGAAACCAATACCAAAACCAGAGTGTGGTGCTGTACCGAATTTACGTGTTTCTAAATACCACCAAATCGTATCTTCGTGGATGCCTACATCTTTAGTACGTTGTAATAATTTTTCGTAATTATCCTCACGTTGCGAACCACCGATGATTTCGCCAATACCAGGATAAAGTACGTCCATTGCACGAACCGTCTTACCATCCTCATCCAGCTTCATATAAAATGCTTTGATGTCTTTTGGATAGTTCGTCAAGATAACTGGTTTCTTGAAATGTTTCTCAACCAAATAACGCTCGTGTTCAGACTGTAAATCGATGCCCCATTCAACTGGGTACTGGAACTTACCTTCTTTATGGCGTTTTGATGATAACAAAATCTGGATAGCTTCTGTATAAGTAAGTTTTACGTATTCGTTATCAATCACAAAGCGAAGTTTTTCAATCAATGCTAATTCCGAACGCTCTTCTGCTTTTTTAGTTTTCTCTTCTTCTTTCAAACGGTTTTCAAGCAAAGCTAAATCGTCTGCACAGTTTTCTAAAGCATATTTAATGACATACTTTGTAAAATCTTCGGCCAAACGCATGTTGTCTTCCAATTCATAGAAAGCAACTTCTGGCTCAATCATCCAGAATTCAGCTAAGTGACGAGCAGTATTCGAGTTCTCAGCACGGAAAGTAGGGCCGAAAGTATAAATCTTGGATAAAGCCATGGCTCCTAATTCACCTTCTAGCTGACCAGAAACGGTTAGGTTAGTTTCTTTTCCAAAGAAATCCTCTTTATAATTTACAGTACCGTCTTCGTTCAATGGAGGATTCTTAGGGTCAAGGGTAGTTACGTGAAACATTTCACCCGCACCCTCCGCATCCGACCCCGTAATGATAGGCGTATGCAAATAGAAGAAACCGTTATCGTTAAAATATTTATGAATAGCAAAAGCCAATGAATGACGAATACGAAGTATGGCTGAAAATGTATTAGTACGTGGACGCAAGTGAGCGATTTCGCGCAAGAATTCTAAAGAGTGTTTCTTAGGTTGAAGCGGATATTTCTCTGGGTCGGCAGTACCGTACACTACAACAGATTTTACTTGTAATTCTATTCTTTGTCCCGAACCTTTAGATTCTATTAATGTACCTGTTACGGCTACGCACGAACCCGTAGTAATTAATTTAAGCGTTTCTTCTTCAATAATACCTGGTTCAGCTACAGCCTGAATATTATGAATTACAGAGCCATCGTTAATATTAATAAAAATTACATTTGGTTGTACACGTTTGGTTCTTACCCAACCTTTTACGGTTATTTCTTGGCCAACTTGGGCTTCTGCTAAAATTTGCTTGATTTGCATTGGTATAATTTCGGATTTTTGATTTTTAGCTTGTTTATCAACAAACAAAAAACACTCGTACTATTGATTTACTAGAATTCAAAATTACTTACAATTACCGAATTAGATGGTATTTTTCATAGTTTATAATTTATCATACATTAAATTTTATCATTGAACGTTAAAATACTAAAGCGTTACTTGATTGTCTGGCTAGTTAATTTTCTTAAAAAAAATACCTTTATTAACTTTAAGGAATAAATTGACGGGGTGCTTAGTTTTTGATTATTAATATTTTACATATTTTTACTGGAAATAAATTGAAAATAATAAACAAGGTGTAATTAAATTCAATAAATTTGGCAAGATAGTTGATAAGGCTGTCATTTCGAATTTTCATTAACCATTTTGCCTTGATCGTTTTACGATTTCTAAATCGCATTTAATACTTTATGCAAAAATTAAGTCTTAATCAAAGTCTCCAACAAAGGCTATCTCCACAACAAATCCAGTTTATTAAACTGTTGCAGATACCTACTTTTGAATTATCCGCTCGGATTGAGGAGGAGTTAGAAATTAACCCTGCTTTGGAAGAAGGTGCAGAAGTAGAAGTAAAAGAAGCTGATGAATACGATGATGATTTTGACGATTATGCTGATGAAGAATTTAAAGAATATGATGATAGAGACATTGATGTAGAGTCGTACCTGAGTGATGATTATAATGGCTATAAGATGCAGGGAGATGGCAATTCGGATGATGATGATAAGGATATGCCGATAGCCATGTTGTCGAATCTGAACGATCATTTACTTTCACAATTGGGATATTTGAGGTTAGACGAGCATCAAGAAATAATAGGGCAACAGTTGATAGGCTCTATTGAATCAGATGGATATATTCGTCGCCCACTACAGGCTATCGTTAATGATTTGGCTTTTACCCAAGGAGTTTATACCACCATTGAAGATATTGAAATTGTATTAAAACAAATTCAAACCTTTGACCCCGCTGGTATTGGCGCACGAGATTTACAAGAATGTCTTTTACTACAGTTAGACCGAAAAGATATTCACGAACCTTTTGTGCAAGATGCCATCAGAATTATAGAGGATAGCTTTGATGAATTTTCAAAGAAGCATTACGACAAGATTCAAAAACGCTTAGATATCAGTGACGATGCCCTGAAACAAACCATTAAACTGATTACCAAGCTGAATCCCAAACCTGGGGCTGCCGAAGAAGATGGTGGCGTAATTCAATACTTGCTTCCTGATTATATCCTGACGAATACCAATGGTAAATTAGAATTGTATTTAAATGCTAAGAATGCCCCTGAATTGAGGGTGAGCCATTCGTTCCATGAGATGTTGGATACTTATGAGAAAAGTGATAAAAATAACAGGGCTATCAAGGAAACGGTTACTTTTATCAAACAAAAACTAGATTCTGCCAAATGGTTTATTGATGCTATCAAACAGAGACAAAATACGTTGTTAAGAACGATGAAGGCTATTTTGGATTATCAGAATGAGTTTTTTATGACAGGTGATGAAACAAAACTAAAACCCATGATTTTGAAAGACATTGCTACGCAAATTGACATGGATATTTCTACCGTTTCCAGAGTCGCCAGTAGTAAGTCTATTCAAACAGAGTTTGGGTTATATCCTTTAAAATACTTCTTTTCAGAAGGTATCGCTACCGATTCTGGCGAGGATGTATCTAGTCGTGAAGTAAAAAATATCTTGAAGGAATTAATTGATAACGAATCTAAGAAGAACCCTTTGTCGGATGATAAACTAGAGAAATTCTTGAATGAAAAAGGCTATAATATAGCCCGAAGAACCGTTGCCAAATACAGAGAACAATTAAATATACCTGTGGCTAGGCTTAGAAAGCAATTATAAAGTGATGAGCTGTGAGCAATAAGCATTGAGCTTAAGTAAAAGAAAAAATGCTCATAGCTCATAGCTCATAGCTCATAGCTCATAGCTCATAGCTCATAGCTCATAGCTCATAGCTCATAAAATCATAAATAAACAAAAACCACTTGAATACACGTTTTGCCCAAATATTATCAGCATTGTTGCATCCATTAGCTATGCCGACAATTATTTTTGCTGTTCTGTTTTATATTGCACCAGAATCCATTCATAATCTTGAGTTATTTAATGGTACTTCAAGAGTAGGCATGATGAGTTTGAAATTGGGGCTTTTGTTGCTCATATTCTTACAAACTTTTGTACTGCCAGTATTCAGTATTTATGCGCTGTATCGGTTCAAAATTATTACTGATTTAAAAATGGAAACCCTGTCGGATAGGCGAGTGCCTTATTTGGTTACGGTAGCTATTTATACGTTTGTAGCAGTATTTTTCACCTTCAAACTGCATCAGTTTCCCGAGGTATCCCTTATTCTTACCAGTATCGCTTTTTCTATTTCAGCCGTAGCTTTTATTAGTCTTTACTGGAAAATATCAGCCCATGCCGTAGGCATCAGTGGCACCGTAGGGGCTTTGTTGGGGATTGCCATAAAATTTGGTACGGTAGCATTGTTCTATCCAGTATTAATTGCCATTTTGGTGGCTGGTTTTCTCATGTCGGCTAGGTTATATCTTAACGCCCATACACCCGCACAGATTTTAGCAGGATCCATCTTGGGTATTACTGTTAGTTTGTCGGTAGTCATCTTCTTTATTTAAAATGTTATGCTTGCATAATAAATAAAAAAGCCTCAAATTAGAGTTGGTAAATCAAAAAACAACTCTCATGTATCAGCATCTTATCTATCATATTCAGGATGGTGTTTGCACCATTACGCTCAATCGACCAGAGGTTTATAACGCCCTTAACACAGCCCTCATTCAAGAAGTAACCCAAGCCATTGAAGCAGTGCATACTGACGAATCCGTGCGGGTTGTGGTGTTGACGGGTGCAGGCGAAAATGCTTTTTGTGCAGGTGCAGATTTGAAAAGTGGCATGAGCAATGCAACGAGCTTGGGAGATTCCCTTCGGAAAAACTATAATCCTATGATTTTAGCCATTCGCAATTTACCCAAACCCGTAATTTGTCGCCTAAATGGTACAGCCGTAGGAGCAGGCTGTTCGTTGGCATTGGCTTGTGATATCATCATTGCGGCTGATAATGCCAAGATGTCTCAGATTTTTGTGAGTATAGGGTTGATTATCGATGCAGGTTCGTCGTTCTTTTTACCAAAATTGGTTGGTTCACAAAAAGCCTTTGAATTGTGTTCGACGGGCAGGGTAGTAGAGGCGCAAGAATGTTTTGAATTAGGCTTGGTCAATTCAGTAGTACCCAAAGCAGACCTCGACTCAGCAGTCCTTAAAATGGCAAAACAATATGCTAATTCAGCTACGATGGCAATAGGTTTAATCAAAAAAGTATTGAACCAATCATCATTTTCTAGGTTAGAAGAAATGCTAGAATTAGAGGCCATTCATCAAGATTTAGCAGGACAAACAAAGGATTTTGAGGAGGGAGTGACTGCATTTTTACAAAAAAGAAAACCAGTTTTTAAAGGTATTTAAGATAGAAAACAATTACAATAAAAAAAAGTCGTTAGCATGGCCAACGACTTTTTTAATAACCCTAACCCATAAAAAATCTGTAAAAAACTATACTATACGTAATCAGCCAAATTAAAAATTCACCCAAAATCTATTATTAGTTGACGAAGAAATTCGTCAATTTTTGTTTATAATCGACTTAGATATTAAGTATGCAACTCAATGCCAATAGGCTAATACATTGATTTTGCCAAAAAGACAATAAGTAATAAACCCTATGGTTTATACCCTAATATGAAGAAGTGTATTCCAGAGAATACGATTCAACGAGTACCATCAACTCATTTGGTGAAATGATTTGATGATATATTAATTCTAGTACAAGATGTGAAACATTTTCATTAAAAACAAGTTAAATGCGGATTATTTTTGATTTAATGCGAAAATGTACTTTAAGTTTATTGTGAGTCTTAAGCGTGTAATGCTGTTTAATTTACCCTTTATCCCTAGCGAGGGACTTAAGTCTCTCGCTAGGGATTTATGAAATTATTTTAACCCAATTTCATTGTTTCTGGATTCCAAATGACGGGTTTGCCTATTTCAGCACTTTTATTACAAGCCAAGGCTGGGGCGGCGGCTCTTAATCCAAAAGTAGCATCTTCCCAAACTGCTTTGCCTGTCCGAACAGATTCGAAGAAATTGATAAAATGATCAAGCCTTGAGTCATAATTATCCACAGCTTTGAAAGTGATTTCTTTACCATATTGCCATTTAGTATCTTCGTCAGAATATAGGGCTTTGTAGGCTTTTTTAGATTCTTCTTGTTCTGCTTGCGAGAAAGTAAATAGTGAATCATACCCACCGATTTCTGGAGCTTTAGGTCTTTTAAAGTTTTTCACTTTCATACTACTCCACGATAATTCAATTACCCCTTCCGTACCAATCAAACGGGTAGGAGAACCTCCACTACCACCATCAGCTAGGTTTACTCGCGTAAAAAACTGAAATGAAGGATTATTATTCGTTGCAGGATAATTCATCAAAGCCGTAACAATATCGTAGGCATCTCTACCATCTTTCCAAAGATTCAAATCGCCCAAGGCAAATATTTTATTGGGTCCCGTAGACCCCGTAATCGTATGCAAATTGGTTAACAAATGCACAAATAAGTCGCCCGCTACCCCCGTTCCATAGTCTTTATAGTTTCGCCAGCGGAAAAACCTTTTGGCATCAAAAGGCATTTTAGGAGCATCGCCAACATAAGTATCCCAGTCAACTGTTTGGGTAGAAGCATCCGTTGGAATGGTATATTGCCAAGCACCATTGGCAGAAGTACGGTCGTTGGTAGCTTCTACATACACCAATTCGCCAATAATGCCCGACTCATAGATTTTTTTAGCTTCCGCAGTAACGGTGCTACTTGCTACTTGTGAACCTACTTGAAAAACTTTACCCGTTTTTTTCTGAGCCTCAATTACTGCCTTGCCTTCTTCAATATGATGAACCATTGGTTTTTCGCAGTAAACATGTTTGCCTGCGTGCATAGCATCAATGGAGATTTTATCATGCCAATGGTCGGATGTACACACTAATACCGCATCGATGTCTTTTCTATTCAGGATTTCGCGGTAGTCTTTCGTCGTAAAAATATCTTTTCCCCACTTTTCTTTTGCTCTTTCCAATCGTCCAGTGTACAAGTCACAAACTGCCACTAGTTCTACGCCAGGTACTTTCAAAGCAGTATCAGCATCATAATGCCCAATAATACCAGACCCAATCAAGGCGATTCTGACAGTATCATTAGCACTAATTTTTGCGGTTGATTCTAAGGTGAAAGTTTTGCCATAAGCATCACTCAGGGTTGTACCACCAATAAGCATTGCCGAGGTTCCACTGATTTTTCTAATAAAATCTCTTCTTGAATGTGACATAGTTAAATTGGATGTTTGATAGTATATTTTTAAGCGAGGAATTTCGTTAAATAAATTACTACTTAATTTGAACAAATGTGTGTTACTTTATCCTGATACGTTCATTTGGCATTTCAGCCATTTGGCGGTATCTTGCACGATACAATGTACAACTAACAAGATGAACGGAAACCTTAAAGATGGACTAAACCTACTCTCGAAACTTACGCCAAAGCGCATTTGGAATGGTTTAAAAGTGGCTACTAGTTTTTATAATTCTAAACTTTTGGGGAGACCAACGCAATGGGGAATGCCCATTAGTATTTCTTTTGAACCCACTACTTCTTGCAATTTGCGTTGTCCTGAATGCCCAAGTGGACTGCGTTCTTTTACACGCCCCACTGGAATGTTAGAGGGAGATTTATTCAAACGAACCCTTGATGAACTAGAAAGCACGTTACTCTATTTAATCTTTTATTTTCAGGGAGAACCATACCTACATCCACAATTTTTGGATTTGGTGGGTTATGCGGCTAAAAAAGGAGTTTATACTGCCACATCGACCAATGCACATTATTTAACAGATGCTAATGCCAAAAAAACGGTAGAGTCGGGTTTGGATAGATTAATTATTTCGATAGATGGCACTAGTCAAGAAACTTATGAACAATATCGTGTAGGAGGGAAGTTATCTAAAGTAATAGAAGGCACTAAGCATATTGTAAAGTGGAAAAAAGAGTTGAAATCTAGTACGCCTCATATCGTTTTTCAGTTTTTAGTCGTACGACCAAACGAACACCAGATTGAGGAAGTAAAGCAATTGGCTAAAGAGTTAGGCGTGGATGAAGTAGGCTTAAAAACTGCCCAGATTTACGATTATGAAAATGGCTCTGACCTTATTCCGACAATCGACAAGTATGCACGCTACAAAAAACAAAGCGATGGAAGCTATAGTATCAAGAATGAATTGATTAATCATTGCTGGAAAATGTGGCATTCGTGCGTGATTACTTGGGATGGACTAGTGGTGCCTTGTTGTTTTGATAAAGATGCCCACCATCGTTTGGGCGATATGAAAACCCAGACTTTTACTGAATTATGGCACGGAGCATCTTACAAACAATTCCGACAAACCTTAATTCGCTCTCGTTCAGAAATAGAAATGTGTAAAAACTGTACGGAAGGCACTCAGGTTTGGGCGTAGATTCGGGGCTGTCTGCTTTTGGTCTTCGGCTTTTGGTTTTTCTATAGTAGCACGAGTTTCCAACTCGTAAATTAACGATTGCTTTACGAGTTGGAAACTCGTGCTACAGAAACAAAAAAATAACTAGATATGGGCAAGGTATTATTTTTAGGGTTCTGTCTAATAACCTCTTGGTCAATCATTCGACCAGTTGAAGTGCAAACAAAGCAATTGAACTACGGACCTTATCAGGTGGGGTTTAGAATTGAGCATCAATATGATAGCACTCGGATTTATCAACCTAGCAAGGGTATAACGTACCGACCGTTATCTATTCATATTTGGTATCCTGCCAAGAAGGCATCAACCGCTAATCTGATGCTTTACAGAACGTATATAGGGCTAGAAACTCAAAGGGAGGTGTTTGCTCTAACTGATTCTACCCAAGTCGCTACGTATTGCACTAATGTGGTGGGAGGATATCGCCAATACGCCTTAACCTTTATAAAAAATCTTACAGTGAGCATAGATGATATATTGCATGCCCCCACAAAAGCGATTTATAAAGCAATGCCTGTTAATAGGCGGTTTCCTGTTATCGTCTATGCACCTTCGTTGAGCAAATCGGCGAATCAAAATCATATTGCTTGCGAGTACCTTGCCAGCCACGGTTATATTATCATTTCAGTTGCGTCAGCGGGTGAACAATCGCAGACAATGACGAAGGACACAGCTAGTATCATGGCTCAGGTTAGAGACTTGGAATACATCACGGCTCAAGCACAACAACTGCCCAATGTTGATACTTCCAAAATAGGGACTTTTGGATTCAGTTGGGGAGGTATGGCTAATGTCATTTATCAAATGCGGAACCCAAACGTAAAAGCGTTGGCCTGTTGGGATGGTAGCACCGAATATCAAGACTACGATCTTATCAAAACCGTAAGCGATTTTAACCCTGATAAATTGACGGTGCCTTACTTGTATTTCAGCAATCAAAACGAGGACTGGTCCACTTTCCCATTCTTTCGTTCGTTAGCAATTACCACAAAGCATTTATATAAACTTAAAAAGTTAGAACATGCGGAATTTACGGCCTATTGGCCTTTCTATGCTTCTATTAAACCAACTACTTCTTATCAAACTGACAGTTACAGTGCCCTATGCCACTATACATTGGCTTTTTTCGATGCTTATCTAAAGGATAGTAAAAAAGCCAAACGGGTTCTTCAGAATTCAAGTGAGGAAAATGGTTTTAGCACTAAGACAATTACTCGATTGCCGATTTGAGGTGTCTTTTAGTATTAGCAAAACTTATCATTCCGTTGTAAAGAGCAAATAGTGGTTGATAGGCTCAAGATAACGGATTTTGTCAATTGCGCATCGGCATACTAATGGAAAATTCAGGGAATATATCAATATAATTTAACCTTAAAACGATACATTCCTTGAAAGTATTCTTTCATTTTAATTACTTCACCACTTTTTTTAGAAAGATAAAAAAGGGCATAATAATTAGGATGAGTAGCATCTGTATGCTTTAATATCCAACAATTTGTCTTTGTATCAATATTGACAGCTATGGCTTCTTTCCCTCGTTTGGCGTAGTGTTTTTCACTACGTCAGTGTGTCAGGCCTTCTTAGAAGGCAACGCCTAGTAAGCAACGGATAGTGGTATATGAGTACACCACTTGGGAATAATTATAAAATGCTCTGCATTTTTGCAATGTAACATTGCCTGACACTCTGACGTAGTGAAAAACACTACGCCAAGCGAGGGATGTTTATTACTCATACAAGAATAAGTTTAGAAAAATAGTTGAACAAAATAAATAATTGACATCATGTTAAAAATAACTATTTTATTCTTCACACTTTCATTTATTTTATCTTGTGAAAGTAATAGAAAAGTATCAAAAGAAGAAATGGATACCTTTATTGAAAAATATGATAAAGTTCCTTTTTTAGAACTTAAAGGAGTTTTCATTCATTTGAGACAAGCTACACCTGTTTCTGATATTTATGTAATAAGTAAAATGAATGAAGATAAACCTGTTTATTTTATTACCTACAATTTTATACTTGGTAAAATAACCCAAATAAATAAATCTTTGCTACAAAAAAGAGGTATTTCTGATTACTTTACAGATTCCGAAATTAAAGAAATAGTTTACAACTTTCGTAAATATGATTTTGCTCTTGTAGGTGTTGATAAAGATGAAAATGTATTTATTAATCCTTTTGAATATAGTACTCCTCCGTTTTTTCTCAGAGTTAAAATATGACAAATCAAGATACTATTAGAAAAGGGTTTGTATATAAGCATTATAAAGGTAATTGGTATTTGAATTTAACGAAGTGATAAGGTTGTCCCTCGCTTGGCGTAGTGTTTTTCACTACGTCAGTGTGTCATGCCTTCTTAGAAGGCAACGTCTAAGTCCGAACTTGGAAAATTATAAAATGCGTTTCATTTTTGCAATGTAACATTGCCTGACACACTGACGTAGTGAAAAACACTACGCCAAGCGAGGGGGACTCAGCTTTTAAAGATTTTATTCGCAAAAGTTCAGATCAGCTTTCATTTTTGTAAGGTCGCCAAGTAGTTTGGTTTGTACTACATTATCGGCTTTTCCTAATTTTTTGGCAATAGCCACTATGGCAAAATTTAGTGTTTCAATCTCCGTTTTTCGTTTATGATTAATGTCTTGTAAGGTCGAGATAAGCTGGCCGTCGGACATCTTGCTAATCATTAATACACTTTCAATGACTTCCTCTTCAGTTATTTCAATACCAGATAAATTGGCAATTTGAACACACTCGCTAATTACATTCTTGGCTAAATCCATAACGCCTTTATCCCTTAAAAATATACCATTATCAGTATCTAAAAGAGGACAAATGGAATTGAAAACACAGTTTACAATCGCTTTTTTCCAGATAGTATATTGAATGTTCTCTTCTGCTCTAAATTGAAATATTGGGTTGTTTAGCTGGCTTACAATATGTTGGAGGCTATCTTCTTTACCATTAATGATACCAATTTGTGATGCTGCTACGGGTTTGAACCTTACTAGGTTTTCTGCTATTACTTGACATGTAGTAAACAACACACATCTATGAATATCTGTGAACCCTTTTTCAAGAAACGGAGATTCTACTCCTAATCCATTTTGAAGAAGGACTATCGGCGAGTATTTAGCACTTAACTTTAAGGTTTCAGCTAGCTTTTCATTTCCAAAAGATTTATTGGTGACGACCAATATACCATCGAATGCTGAATGGCTAGCAAGGGAACTCACTTCAATTTCGGCTTTCAAAATAGTTTGTTGGTGTGTTTGAACTGATATCGTTTCGTATTGTGTAGGGATGTTGTCTACGCTTCCCCTGATGATATATACGTCTTTGCCCTCTAATGTCAAAAAAACTGCTAACGCTTTACCAACAGCTCCTGCACCGATGATGTATATTTTATTTCCCATTTGTAGTGTTTGATAAAATGTTTACGGATATTTTACTTTCGCTGAATATTTTTATGGTTGCTTTCTGAAAATCTCTTTCGTTGGCTTTATAAATATTGTTTACAAATTTTTGAGGATTAACATCAAACAATGGAAAGGCGGACGACTGTATCTGAATCATGATGCTATGCCCTTTTTTGAAGGTGTGATAAACATCCTGAAGTCGAAAATCCAGATTAGTTTTAAGGTTTGGAACAAGTGGTTCAGGACGGGCGAATGAATTTCTGAATTTTGCTCTCATTATTTCACTACGAACCATTTGTTGGTAGCCAGCCAATTTTATACCTACTGGCGTATAAGGACTATTGGGTTCATTTTGAGGATAACTGTCGATAACTTTAACAAAAAAATCAGTATCAGTTCCTGTTGTCGAAAATTTCAGATTGACTTTTATATCTCCAATAAAGGTGATATCCTCCTGTAACTCTTCGGTTTTAAAAGTTAGCACATCCTTTCTATGAGTAACAAACCTTTGGTCGTCACTCATGTAATTAGGTAAAAACTCAAGGGTTTCAAATACTCCTTCTGCATAAGGAACTGGATTCTTAGGGTCGGATACATATTGCTGAAATCCTTTTTTGGGGAGGACTGCTGATAGTTTTTTATCTCTATGAAGATATAAATCTAAACTAGTGGCATCTTTAACTGGATATGCTGCAAAATTTGTCCATTCTTTTTTACCTGTATCAAAAAGGGAGGCTTTAGGCAATACCGTCCCTTTGTCGATTACGTTTTTTAAATGTTTTTTATAAAATGCTAATTCGATGTTTTTCTGAAAAAATGTTGCTAGACTATCACCAAAATAAATGTTTCCTTGCATGTGGTGCCCCTGTTCTCTGGACCAATCTCCATGACCAAAAGGTCCCATAATCAACGTGTTTGATACAGCAGTGTTGTTTTTTTCTATATGCTTATATATGTCCAACACACCAACCATATCTTCGGCATCGAACCAACCGCCAACATTTAATATGGGTGGCATTTTTGTATGGGTATTCAAATGGGGAATTATACTGCGTTTTTGCCAAAAATCATCATAGTTAGGATGCTTGATAATTTCATTCCAAAAGAAATTATCTGAATACAGTTTCCCAAAATTTTGTAGAGGAGTCATTGATTTATACCAATTGTAACCATTAATGGCGTTAATTTCAGGGAAATGTGCTAGAAACCAATGACTTTCGGTTGGTTTTTGGGGATGAATACCGAAAACTGGCAGGGCATTGCCAACAGCCAACACAAAAGCTCCATTATGGTGGAAGTCTTCAAAGAAAAAATCTGAAATGGGTGCTTGTGGAGACACGGCTTTGATAGCAGGATGTTCACTTAAAGCCCCTGTAATGGCATAAAAACCTGTATAAGAAATTCCGTATAATCCTACATTTCCATTATTGTTCAGGATGTTTTTCAATAACCATTCTATGGTGTCGTATGTATCAGAAGATTCATCTATGTCTTTTGACGTTTTTTTCGACGGAATAAAAGGCGTCATATTTGTAAAAATACCCTCTGACATGTATCTTCCTCTCACGTCTTGCTTGACAAAAATAAATTTTTCTCGCATTACATGGGTTGAATAATACAGGAGCTTTGGGTAATTGCTAGGTCCATAAGGTAAAGAACCAAAGCATGTACGGTGAATTAAGAAAGGGTAGGGGTTTTCACTGGAAATATCTTTAGGAATATAAATGGAGGTGAATAATCTAACGCCATCTCGCATAGTGATGTACACTTCTTGTTTAGTGAAATTTTCACGTACAAAAACTGAATCCTGTTGAGCCAATGTTAGCTTTTGACCAGTTAGCATCAGAGGGAAAAGAACAAGAAAGATGGCAGATAGAAAGTTTTTCATGGGTTGAATATTATTTTAGGTACTCATCTGTAAAATGAGTTTTCTGTTTTGGCTTAGAAAATTTGTTGTTATTGTAACTATCCGAATTACCTTTTGGAATAGATAAAGATTGCCAGTTATCAGTAGCCATTTTACCGATATAAACAATTTGCCCAACATGGTATGGATAATGAGCAAGCTGTCTGTTGATGGCTTCCTGCACGGTATGCCCTTGGTTTCGTATATAAATGACAGTGTCTAAATCGGCATTGGTTAATGTGTTGAGTGTATTGAATAGACAAGTCCACCCTTCATTCCATTTAGTCATTAATTCATCTTTGGTGCGGATGATGTTTTCAAATTCAGTATCCCTATTCCTCCATTCTTTTTCACCATCTGTTGTTAAGAAATCCGACCATCGTGAAAGCATATTTCCAGCAAGGTGGTTTACAATCATAGCAATACTATTACTTTCCTCGTTGTATTGCCAGAAAAGCTTATCATCGCTTACTTGGTTAAAGGTCTTTTCTGCAAGCATTTTGTAATACTCAAATTGCTTAATGGCACTATCTAAATAATTGTTATCCATCTTATTGTATTTTATAATATTCCTTCTTCTAGTTTTTCTAAGTAAATAAACGTTGGAGCTTTTACTCCTGCTTTCATTCTAATGTCAATTAGCTCGGGCGACTCAAAGAATTTCTTTGCATTTTCAAGGGAATTCCAAGCAGAGAAATGAACAATGTTGTTAGCATCCTGTTCGTATTTAAGTAACTCATAAGAAATTTCGCCTGCTAGTTTCCTAATGGTGGCGGCTTCGTCAAATACTTTTTTCCACAATAGATAATCTTTTACTTCGTGTATGATCAAGACGTATTTCATGTTAAAAGAGCGTTTTTGTTTATTTTATAAAACTGATAATCTCCTGTAGTAATTCTTCACTTTTCAATTCATGCCCAAGTCCCTTAGTAAGTTTCAGCGTTGAGCCTCTCCAAGCTTGACTTAGTTTTTCTGAATCTAAATAATTGGTAGATTTATCACCTGTATCATGAACAATCAGGGCCTTTGTTTTAATATATTGGGCAAAATTGATTGCTGAGAAATATGATGGCTTTTGATGTAGTTCTTTTTCAAACTGTTCGGAAATCAATTTGATGGCTTTATTTGAAAGTCCCAAGAATTGAACATAAAACGCAAAAAACTCTTCTACTTTTCCTGGAGCAGCTAAAATAATCGCCTTTTGAATGGATGCCTCTGGATTTCGACTTAGGTAATAAGTAGTAGCAAAACCACCTATTGAGTGCCCGATGATGGTGTGTAAATCGGGGTGATTTTCCAAGAATGCTGACAAAGTTCTTTCATAGATAACTAAATTCATGATTTTGCCCGTAGAGTTACCATGTGCAGGAGCATCTAGTGCCAAAACAGTAAAGTCATGTTCGACCAGAGCGTTAATATATGATTTCCACCTGAAACTATGACTTGCCCAGCCATGAACCAATAATACTTTTTTGGAACCAGTACCCCATCGGTAAGTTTGAATCTTGTTTCCGTCTATATCAAGTACTTCAGCAAAGGCAGGCATTAAAAATGCTTGGTGGTGTGGCTTGAGACCCTTAGAAAATGTAGTACAGAACAGGTTAAAGCCATCTTTTTTTAGCTTTTCAGGAAGTACAAAGGCTAACAGATTGAAATAAAGACCTGTTAGACTTGCTGATATTTTCTTGATGCTTGCCATTCCGAAATTTTAAATAAGAGTAAGTTAAAATAAACCGTTTGGTTTATTTTTGAATAAAAAAATTATCGTAAATATTGTGTACTAATAGTAGCTTTTAGGTTTTCTAACAAGCCATTTAATATTTTAGGGTTATCCGCCAATTTACTCATCATCAGACCCCCTTGAATAACACTAAATATTAAGGTTGCTTCCTTTTGAGCATCTAAGTCATCCCTAAATTCTTTTGAATGGATGCCCTTTTGAATGATTAACGCTAAGCCTCCTAATAGTTCATCTAGTGCTTTTTGTGCCTTTATTTTAAGGAAGGGTAGATTGTCATCAGATTCTATCGCTGTATTAAGTAATGGGCAACCACCTGCTGTTAAAGGACTTATGCTATAGTTTTTATAGAAACTTAAAATGGCGAAGAGTTTGTCTTTGGCAGTATTTTCTTTTTTAATTTTAAAGCGTAAAGCCTCTAAAAGCTTGCCTATAGAATGTTCAAATGCTTCAATAGCAATTTGGTCTTTACTTTCAAAATTTCCATATACACCACCCTTGGTTAGTCCAGTGGCCAACAAAATATCACTCATAGTGGTTGCACTATAACCCTTAGTATTGAAAATAGGAGCTGATTTTTCAATAATGGCTTGTCTGGTAATATCTGATTTCGTAAACATAAAACAAATATAAACCATTCGGTTTGTAAAATGCAAGTGTATTTTTAATTTTTATGAATTAATGTAGGTCACTAAAAACTTCTCTTTTTCAAAAAGGAGAAGATTTTTTTGTTTAATTCAAAAAAACTTTTAAAATTTGCGTAATCACTTACGTAATTGTTTACATAAAATGGATTTAATATCAGAATTAGGCCCTTTGGCTTTTGGAAGTAGGCTCAAACGACTCAGCGAGACCATCATGCGTGGTGGTGAAGATGTCTATCGTTTCTACGGAGTCGACTTTCAACCAAAATGGTTTCCTATTTTTTATTTTCTGTCTCAGAAAAACGAGGCGGGGATTATGGAAATAGCTGAAGGCTTGAATGTTACACATCCTGCCATTATTCAGATGGCGAAAGAATTGGAGAAAAAAGGTTTGATAATCTCTAAGAAGTCGGACGAGGACGCTCGTAAACGTAATTTGAAATTATCGAAAAAAGGAAAGACTTTATTACCGACACTCCAAAAAATTTGGGAGGAAATAAAATTAATGAATGCCGAAATCATCGAGAATCAAGAGCATAATTTACTGATAGCTGTAAAGGAAATTGAAGATGCTTGGACTGAGAAAAGCTACTTAGAACGCTTTAAGGAATTTCATGGATTGTAGGCTTTAGGCAGTAAGCATTAGGCTATATGCCATGAAATTTTCCATAAGAGTACGTTAAAAGACAACTGCAAACACAGCAAAATACTAACCGCTTATTGCCTAAAGCATACAGCATAAAGCCCCAAAATTATGAACCTAACAATCTATCAATTAGACGCATTTACAAATGAAGTATTTGCGGGTAATCCTGCCGCTGTAGTACCTCTTACCGAATGGATTGCCGATGAATTAATGCAAAAAATTGCTGCTGAAAATAACCTTGCCGAAACGGCTTTTTATGTTGCCGAAGGGGAACAATTTCATATACGATGGTTTACGCCAACCGTTGAAGTAAACCTCTGTGGGCATGCCACTTTGGCAACGGCCTATACCATTTTTGAGTACGCTAAATATCCAAAAACAACCATAGCATTTAAGTCTAAAAGTGGCATTCTGAAGGTAGAAAAGAAAGACGATTTATTAGAACTAGATTTTCCCGTTGATATTCCAGTGCTGGCTGAAACGCCTGAGGAATTAATAGAAGGGCTAGGAATAAAACCCATAGAAACCCTAAAAGGCATAACAGACTATTGCTTGGTTTTTGAAAACGAAAGTCAAGTAAAAGCCCTAACGCCCGATTTCAAGACCATTACTAAAGTAAAATGCAGAGGCATTATCGTTACTGCCAAAGGAGATGAGGTAGATTTTGTGTCAAGGTTTTTTGGTCCACAGTCAGGGATAGATGAAGACCCCGTCACAGGTTCAGCCCATACCACCTTAACCGCTTACTGGGCAGAAAAACTAGGAAAGAATATCCTAACAGCCAAACAAATATCTGCCAGAGGAGGGGAGTTACGCTGTACACTAACGGGCTACAGAGTAAAAATGGCGGGTCATGTAGCGCCATATTTAATAGGTCAAATTATAGTTTAAAGAGAACACAAAAATGATACAGATACAATCCTTTGAAAATCAATATACAGACCAAGTAGTGGAGTTAATTTTGAATATTCAGCAGAATGAATTTCAAGTGCCAATTACCATTAATGAACAACAAGATTTATTAGACATACCAAATTTTTACCAACAAAATAATGGTGATTTCTGGATTGCCCTTTACGATAATAAAGTAGTAGGAAGCATAGCTTTGATTGATTGTGGTGAAAATGTTGGAGCCATTCGCAAAATGTTTGTAAAGAAAGAGTTTCGAGGAAAAGAATACGGCATTGCTCAAAAACTACTAGATATCCTTACGGCATCAGCACAAAAAGCAGGCATGACAGACCTTTATTTAGGAACATTGGAGCGCCTACAAGCAGCCATTCGCTTTTATATCAGAAATGGTTTTGAGGCTATCGAGAAACAAAATATTCCTTCTGTTTTTCCTTTTATGCCTGTGGATACTCATTTTTTTGAAAAGAATATTCAAACAAATCCCCAAGAAAACATGGAGAATAATGTACAAATTATTGAATATCAAGAAGCTTATAAAGACGACTTCAAACGCATAAATGTAGAATGGATTGAAACATTTTTCAAAGTAGAGCCTCACGATTTGGAACAATTAGAAGCTCCAGATGAAATTATAGCCAATGGTGGACAGATTTTCCTAGCAAAATTAGGAGATGAGATTGTGGGTACATCTGCCTTAATTCATGATGGAGATGGTATTTATGAATTGGCAAAAATGGGTGTAACACCTAAAGCCCAAGGCTTAGGATTAGGTAAAAAACTATGTGTAAAAACGATTGATGAAGCCAAAGCTCGTAAAGCTAAAAGCTTATATTTGTTGTCGAATACGGCGCTAAAACCTGCCATTTCAATCTACAAAAGCATAGGGTTTGTGGAGGTTCCGATTGGAAAAACTTTATACGAAAGAACAGACATTAAAATGGATTACCCACTTTAGTATGAACATAAAAGTAGTCAATACAGAAGCTGAAATCCAGCTTTATTATACATTATTGCACAAAGCTATTACAGAAGAATCTCAGTTTTTTAGGGTTTCGCCAGTGGATATTGCTGGCGAAGCTTTCCCTACTGAAAATACTTTTGAAAGCTTTACTTTAGGAGCTTTTTCTGACGAAGGAGAGCTGTTAGGAACAGTTGGATTTAAAAGAGAAAGTGTGTTGAAACTCAAACACAAAGGGTTGATTTTCAGAATGTATGTAGCACCCGAAGCCAAAGGATTAGGACTTGGACGAAAACTATTGCAGGCTGCCATCGAAAGAGCCAAACAAGGAGTAGGCCTAAAACAAATTGTATTGACATTGATAGCTGATAATCATCGGGCTAAAAATTTGTATCTTTCGGAAGGTTTTGAAGTATTTAGTTTTGAAAAACAAGCTATCAAAATGAGCGATGATTTGTTTGTAGATGAAAATGCAATGGTGAAATATTTTTAGCTTTTAGATTTAAGCTTTGAGCCATGAGATTTTCTTAGATTTTACTAGATTGACAATAGACGATATAATTTTAAAAATTGCAGATTTACAGATGTCTGCTGATAGAACATATTTCCCTGAAGGCATTTTTGAGTCTTTCAGGGAAAATAATATTTTGCATTATCGTCGTCCAGATACTAATGTTTTTTTTACAACTATTACCGTTTTTACGTTGAATAGTATCAAAGAAAATCTATCTCAAACTTCGCAAACACTTATTGAAAAAATTACTGAAAAAGCGATTGGCACTTATCCACTTTTTCAGAATAAAGATGGACTGAATACCTATAATTTCTTTCAAACAAAACCGTCTCAGCATTTTCCTCATGGCAATATCCTCCACAAACTGAATCACTTTAAAATTCCTGATGATATTGATGATACTTCAATGGTTTTTCTGACGAAGCAATTCTCACAAGAAGAAGCTATTGCTTTGAAAGATAAACTAGTAAAGCATTCAAATGGCTATATACAGACTATCAAAAATACCTTTGAGGAATACAAAACCTTAAAGGCTTATTCTACTTGGTTTGGTAAAAAAATGTATATTGAATTTGATGCCTGTGCTTTATCAAATATGATTTATTGCTTGCTTTCTTATGATATAGCACTCGACCAACATGGGGAAGATGCTGTAAAATACCTTCAACAAATTATCTTATCGAATCAGTATATCAATCAACCCTTTAGAGTAGCACACCACTATGTCCGAACACCTATCATCATGTATCACATAGCTAGGTTAATGGCAAAATTTAGGATTGAGGCTTTAGAACTTTGCAGAGAAAAACTAGTAGCAGATATGTTGGGCTATTTGAAGCGGCCAGATTTAGCTTTGATGGATAGAATCCTTATCGAAACAAGTCTATTACGCTTCAATATCTCCTTTGAAAAAACCGAGCTTGTCGATTTCTCAAAGGAGATATTTACAGGTTTTTACTTCTTTATTGCAGGGTTGCTGACAGCCTACGAAAATCCGATATTATATAAAATTGCTTCTTCAAAGATATTTCATATCAATTGGACTTGCGAAGCCCATTGTTGGGCTTTACTAGCAGAATGGATGACTATTTCTTCACAAAAGGATTCATCGCATTGCCTTCAATCGTGATACTAGCAGAATCACTCAAATCAAATTTAGGTGATAGCAATGCAGTTTTATTCAATGATAAAGTAGATTTACCTTTCAATGAAATGTCCGAATTAGCAACCTTTGAATCTTTTAGATGGAAATGATAGTAACGATCCCAATCATCCCTCCAATTGTGTTTAACTTCTGCATTGTCAGCTTTGATGTTTACCGCCGTTAAATCACAATTGTTTAGCGTTAAGTCTCCAGTCGCAGTACTATTTACAGCTAAATTACTGTTGGCAAATTTGGTGCTTTTACCATTAATTTTTACCGATATTTCATAGCCTTGTAAAGAAATAGCAGGAATTTTAGGAACAGTAATAATTATTTTCCCATATATTTCTGAGCTACTATCAATCTTCAATGACTCTCCTACAACTTTAGCATTAGGCACGTTCTTGATACTGTATTCAGTGCCTTCTTCTATTTCAACATTAATATTATCATAATCTTCTAGTGATATCAATTCAAGGTTATTAAATGGTTTTAGTTTAATAACTTGTTTTGAAATATCAATTTTAGCAACCTTGTTGTTGTATTCAGCTTTAAGCAATATCGTAAAAGAGGTCATACCAATTACTATTATACAAGCCAAAGCTACCAATAATTTATTTGATGTTTTCATAAGGTTTGTGTGCTTAAAAATTAGCTGTTTTAAATGCCTCGAATCTGTCTTTAATAAAATCAAAATCTAGCCCTAACAAATGAATATTTTTAAAGAATACTGGTAATTCATTTCCTAAGAACTCTTCTTTTCTAAAGGCTAGTACTTTGTCTTGGGCATCATCTGATACAAAAAATCCCATGCCTCTTTTAGTAAAAATAATTTCCTTTTGTTGCAAGAACTCGTAGGTTCTCATTACCGTATTAGGGTTTACTTCTAACTGAACAGCTAGTTCACGAACTGATGGGATTTTATCGCCAATCATCCACTGTTTCAGTAAGATACGCTCACAAATATACTCTGCTATTTGGAGGTAAATTGCTTGATTATCTCTGAATTCCATGTTAAACCTCCTTTTCTTTTAATTTAAAATAGGCTATTATTGCTATCACTGGTGCTAGTAAATAATAGAAAGCATATTTTGAGCCATCCATCATGAATTGGAATTCACTTGAAAGATGTTGTCTATTATGATCTCCCATATCAATGTTATGTGAGCCTGAACCAATGATGATTTTGTACAACAAATACTGAATCAATCCCAACGATGCTAATATCAAGAATCCTGTAAAGGCTGTTTTGATGTAAGACATCCTGCCAAAATAAATAGCCCC
This sequence comes from Arcicella sp. GW821-FHT09D11, assembly GCF_059416265.1. Taxonomy (NCBI): domain Bacteria; kingdom Pseudomonadati; phylum Bacteroidota; class Cytophagia; order Cytophagales; family Flectobacillaceae; genus Arcicella; species Arcicella sp. GW821-FHT09D11. Next base: position 236,944 of record NZ_JBWKOV010000004.1, read on the forward strand.
TAATATCACAAACATCTGTAGGGCAACCCATACACATATTAAGAAACTATAATCTTTATAAGAATCTAGCACCATAGAATACAACATTTCGTTGTGGGGATTGCCAGAAAGCTTTACGAAAGCACCATCAACCAATCCGAAAGTAATTGCATAAACTACAGGAAAGGCAATGAGTGCATAAAACATACCAGCAGTGATTTTTTCAAAGTGCGATGCTGGTGTCATTAAGAAACTCAACGTCTGACTATTGTTGCCAAAATCTTTGAAAAGATAATTTGAAAATAATGTTCCTCCTCCCAAAAGACCAATAATAAACATCATTGTCTGCATGCCTCTTTTTAGCATATAATCATTTTCTGCGTCAAAATTGATGGAATAAATTACCGCAGTAATACAGACAAAAATGACTAGTCCCATCAGAAATATAAACTTGTTTTCAGTCCATTGTCTTTTCACGAGGAGTGAAAAACGGCTGTAATCAAAAAAGTTATTCATAGTATTTTGCTCTAAGTTGTTGGATAGTCATATTCGTGATGACTATTGAGTTAAACAGATAAAGGCTATTGAAAGATGTCTTTAATAGACTGACGATTGGCTAAAGCAGCATTGAATAATAATTCTAAATCTACTTTATTATTTTCGTGACCATTATTAGGCATCACCACTGAAAATCCTCTTATCGAATGTTCAGAATACAAAACTTTCTCATGGTCTGTCACTACAGAAACCGTTTTGAAAGATAATTTTTCAGAAATTTCTTCAGTGGTTGCATGCAATAACACTTCCGAACCGTCTAGGATAATGATAGGATCTATCAAAGAATCTAAATCTCGTACTTGGTGTGTCGAAATCACTATGATACGTTCGTCAGTAGCCACAGAAGCAATGATTTTACGAAACTGACTTTTTGAAGGAATATCCAAACCATTGGTTGGTTCGTCCATAATCAATACTTTAGTATTTGTTGCCAAACCAAAGCCAATCAAAGCCTTTTTCTTTTGCCCTAATGATAACTCCGTAAACTTCTCGTTATCAGAAATCTGAAATTCTTCTAAATATTCCAAAAATTGTTTTAGCGAAAAGTTTGGATAAAATGGCGAATAAGTAGCTACAAAATCCTTGATTTTTACTGGGGGTGTATAAAATTCTTCAGGCAAAAAATACATCTCTTGTAAAAAACTAGGCAGACGGTCTTGAGCTTTATAACCATTTACGGTACAAGAACCTTCGGTAGGAAATAACAAACCCGCTATATTTCTAAGTAATGATGATTTTCCTGCCCCATTTTTACCAAGTAAGCCATATACGTTTCCCGCAGATAGGTTTAGGTTTAAATTTCGGAACACAGGTTTTCGTTTTCCATAATTAAACGAGAGGTTGTTTATTGATATCATATACTGTATTAGTTTAATAGTACACTACAAATATAATACAATAGCTTTTGAAAAAACAAATTGTAGAGATTGAAAATGGAGGAATGGTTTTTTTATATGATAAATGGTGGAGGAATAATATTTATTTAATGTCCTCAAAATAATAGAAGGATGTGCTATTAAGACTAAAATGGAGCATCTCTTATTAAAAAATATAATGCAATAAACTTATTACGAATCATCTAAAACTTCAAACGCTATGCAAACACAAGCACACACATTACCAGCAATTTTATCATTTTTTATTCCAGGCTTAGGTCAGTTAGTCAAAGGACAAATTATCAAAGCAATTATTATATGGGTAATAGCTGGGGTAGTCTCTTTCTTTTTCTGGTGGACATACATCATTCCATTTATTGTTTGGGCTTGGAATGTTTATGATGCTTATACTGATAATTAATCCCTTTATAGATGAATTATGGCAAATTTAAAATCATAAAAAGCGGTCAAAATTAGTTTTTTGACCGCTTTTTATGATTTGGGGGCAATTCCTATTATTACATTGTGTATCAAAAACAAAATTACCTTTCTATTAGCAGGTGACTTAAGTCCTGTTGATTACCCACATCTTTTAAAAGTTGAAATAAAGATGTAATTATTGATAAAATTGGTTCAAATAGACTTAAATCGCCTTTCAAATCGAGCTTTGGTCACCTCATGTCACAGCCTGAATACGTGAAGTTCTTATCCCTAGTGAGGGACTTAAGTCCCTCACTAGGGATAAGAACTTGATTGTTAGCTATTTATATACTTGTGGGTAATCAGTAGGACTTAAGTCACCAGCTAATAGAAAGGTGATTCACCTATACAAGTCTAAAAACTTTGTTATTTAAGAGAACATTCTTGATAACTCACGTTTTACATGCCCTTCGCTACCTCCGCTACTTTATTCCATACCCTAAACACATTCTTATAACAAATCTTTTCAATATCCTTTTCGGTATAACCTCTTTTTAATAAAACATAAATCAAATTAGGCAATTGCGAACAATCTTTTAAACCGTCAGGCAGGGTTGGGCCTACACCATCGAAATCAGAACCTAGTCCTACGTAATCTATCCCTGCAATTTTCTTTACGTGGTCAATGTGGTCGGCTACTCTTTCCACATTCGTTAGTGGTGTTGGATGAAGTTTGTCATAATCCGCTTCATAAGCTTTAGCAGCCGAATCTTTAGGAACTAAATTATGCTCTTTTTGCCATTGACGTAAATGCGTTCTTTTGGTTTCGTAAGTTTTGTTAGAGACAGAATCCAAGAACATCGAAGAGTAGTTAATCATAATCACCCCTCCTTTTTTAGCCATTGCCTTTATCAGGTTATCTGGGGCATTTCTAATAAAACCAGGGGTAAAAGTTCTACAGGAAGAATGAGACGCAATCACAGGGGCTTTGGAAAGCGCTACAACCTGAGCAAAAGTCTCATCAGAAATATGCGAACAGTCGAGCATAATACCCAATCGATTCATTTCTCTGACCACTTGTCTACCAATTGGGCTTAATCCTCGCCATGTATTAGTAGTATCATACGAGGTATCGCAAATAAAATTATCCTCGCCGTGGCAAAGCGTAATGTAGCGTATACCTCTATCATAAAAATACTGCAAATTCGCCAAGTTGCTTTCTACAGGCGAACCGTTTTCCATCCCCATTGGCAATGAAATCAAGCCTTTTTTAAAGTTAGTTTCTATATCAGCAGGAGATTTTGCCAAGGCAAATTTATCAGGGTATTGTTTTACCAAATTCTCGACCATATCAATCAGCGAATCTGCCAAGGCTTTTGAAAATCCTTTTTTACGTTGTAAATCCGCAGGTACGTAAATAGACATAAAAGGAGCTGTTAAACCACCTTTTTTAGCACGTACATAATCAAAATCTCCGCCAGCGGTTTGTATAGATACATCTTCCATCTTGGCGTGGAGGCGATAGGGCAAGTCTACATGACCATCAACGATGATATATTTATGAGCCAGCTCATCCGCTTTTTTGCGAAGTAAAGCCTCTTTATCATCTGTTCGATGTATCGTTGGGACATGCGTGATTTTCTTCTTTGGCTTTCCGAATGATATTCCCTGAGTCAATATCAAAAAAGCGAACAAAGCAATTGAAAAGTAGTTTTTTAGCATCATATTGTCGTGAAGGTTTTATTATTAAATCTACTCAATTTTTACAGAATTATCAGTAATTTGCACGGATAAAGCACTAAAAATTATTGAATATTTGGGCTTTAATCCAGCAATCCATTTTTATAAATATGAAAAAATATGCATTACTTTCGGTTGGTGAGCTCTTGGCCGACTTTATTGGTACGGAAATACAAGAAAGTATTCTTGAAACTTCTACTTTCGAACGGTTTCAGGGTGGAAGTCCCGCCAATATGGCTGCCAATATGGCTCGTTTAGGAATGAATACCGCCTTGGTTTCCTGTATTGGCAACGATAATATCGGTATTTACCTAAAAACAGAAGTAGCCAAAACAGGAATTGACATCAGCCACATAGCCATTGATGATTTTCAGCCGACAAGTATTGTAGTGGTTTCTCGAACCAAAGGCACGCCAGATTTTATTGCCTACCGTATGGCAGACCGTATGCTTCAACCAGAGCATATTCCAGATAGTTTATTAGAAGTCTCCACTATTTTTCATACTACTTGTTTTGCATTGAGCCAAGACCCTGCCCAAACTACTATTGTGGATGCTGCCAAACGAGCAAATGCCCTCCATTGTAAAGTTAGTTTAGATGCCAATTATGCCATACAAATTTGGCCAGATAGAAAACAGGCTTGGGAAACTATTTCAGCCTATTGCTCACATGATGCTTTGGTAAAATTAAGCGAAGATGATGCCGAAAGAATATACGGACATAAAGTATCAGAAGGACAAATCCTGCAAGATTTTCATACAATGGGAGCAGAGCTAATTTGCCTAACCAAAGGCGGAGATGGCTCAATCATCTCGACTGAAAAAGGAACAAAACAAATTACTTTGGGCGTAAAACCCCTCGAAGTAGTGGATGCAACAGGAGCGGGTGATGCGTATTGGGCAGGCTTTCTGACAGCCTATACTGAAGGAGCTAGTCCAGAAAATTGTGCAAATGCTGGGGCTAATTTAGCAGCTTTAAAACTGGTAACTAAAGGGCCGTTACCTGCGAAGGTGGATAAGGGGATTTTGTATGTGTAGCTAAATCAATCAGATTCTACAACTTTTTAAAAAGTTGTAGAATCTAGTCTTTATACTTTGGAAACTAGATTTCTGCAAGTACTTCTTTAAACTCAACTGTTTTAATTCTTGTGACTAAAGGGAATGATATTTTTTCTAAAATGTTAAAATGATTATCTTCTGAAACAAGATAATGGGCATTAGCTGCTACTGCACAATCAAAAAATTTATTATCATCAGGGTCTTGTTCTATGGCATTCCATTCATAAAAACGAATAATTTGAATTACGTTTTTACTCATCATTATCTGTGTTAAGGTGGTTTCTGCATCTTTTACTGAAAAAAACCTTTCAATAATTTCAGCATATTCATCTAATATGTCAGTAGTAACACATAACTGGTATTTTTCTTGTAAAAAGGCTTAAACCCAATGAAATGGAGATTTCCTAGAAATACTTGCTACTAAAACATTGGTATCTAAAACAATTCTGAGCATATTAATGTGCTTTTCGGTCGTGCCCTTTTAATATTTTCTCAAAATCTTCATCAGTATATTCTTTATTAGCAACAGATTCATCCAAATGCTTTTGCATCTTTTGATGATTAAAGTCAATTAATAATTGCTTTAATTCATCTAAATCTTGCTCATTATATTGTTCTTTTACCACTTGTAAAACTAACATCTGAGCTTGAGTTAAGGGAGTTTTTAGCGAGTTTCTCATTGCTTTTCCGTTTTTACAAATATAACTGTTTTAGAGGGCTTTCTAAGCTTAAAATAAGTTATTGATTTTTGAGAAGCATTTAATGTATATCTGGTATTTCTCAAACTTCAGATTAGACAACTTTATAAAAGCTGTCTAAGCTTAATCACGCTACCCAATATAATAAAGTAAAGCTTCTTTCATTTCGCTGGCCGAAACTGAAATGTCATAAGTACATTTACCAATTCCTTCTAATAAAGAAAATCTAATTTCTTTGCCTTTATTCTTTTTGTCTTGTGCTGTTAATGCAATAATCTCTTCTAGTTCACTTTCTTTGATGGTCGCTTTTCCGTACACTGCAAAGATAAATTCCTCAATTTTTTCCAATGATTGTTGGTCAATCATGCCTCTTTTGAAAGAAATATACGCTTCACAAATCATTCCTGCCGCAATGGCTTCACCATGTAGTAAGTGCAATTTGGGCTTGCCTAAATAAAACGTTTCGATGGCATGCCCCAACGTATGACCAAAATTCAATATTTTCCTTAATCCTTTTTCAGTTGGGTCTGCTGCTACTACTGCCTCTTTGATGGCAACAGAATGTGCAATTAAGTCAGCAAAGTTCTGTTCTTCAAAATCTATTTTTCTGATTTCATTCCATTTGTCAGCATCTTGTATCAAACAATGTTTGATAATTTCACCAAAACCCGAACGAAGCTCTTGCTTAGGTAAAGTTTTCAAGAAAACTGGGTCAATCAGAACGGCATTTGGTATTTTAAATACTCCAATATGATTTTTTAATCCTTGAAAATCAATCCCAAGTTTTCCGCCAACACTTGCATCTACTTGTGACAATAAAGTTGTTGGAATTTGAATAAAATCAATACCACGTTTATAAGTAGCTGCACAAAATCCCCCCATGTCTCCAATTACGCCACCACCCACATTGATTACTAAACTATGCCTGTCTAAAGATTGATTCGTTAGTCCTTCCCAGATAACCTCGCAAGTACTTAAATTCTTATTGGCTTCACCCGATTGTATTTTTGTTAGCTGATGTTTAGGTAATAGAGGCTTGATGATAGGATAGCAATGACGATGCGTTTTTTCATCGACAATTACATGAATTTTGGTGTATTGGTTTTCAGCCAGAAATGCTGGGAGACTTTCGGTAATATTGGAAATAATGACAGACATTTTTGATTTTGATTAACGTTTGAGTTGCCCTTCTGGAAGCACAAGGCTAGTCCACATAAAATATGGCTACAAAATTAATCAATTATTTTCCATCAAGACTTACCTTTTTTATTTATAGGATGTATTTTACCAAATCATGGTACGGTTTTAATAATTCATGGCTCGGCGAAAGTTCGGTAATCAAGTAATCTATTTCATTTAAAGTACACACACGCAACCGCAAATCAGAATTTAGTTTTTCTGAAATAGTAGTGGCCACTACTTGTCTTGATGATTTTATCATCGCCTTTTTTACCTGTACTACCTCATAGTCGGAATCACTGATTCCTTCGGGGTCGAAGCCATTAATACCCAAAACGCATAAATCAGCTTTGATGTCATTAATTTTACTGACAACCTCACCTCCGACGCTGATTTTAGAGATATTGGAGATTTTTCCCCCTAAAAAAATCACTTCTACATTCGGATGTTCGGCTAATTCCAAAGAGATTAGTGGGCTTACGGTAAAGAATGTCACATGCAAATTATTAGGCAACTGATTCGCAATGGCTCGCATAGTAGTTCCTCCGCTGGTCAGGATAGTCATTCCATCCTTGATTAGCTTAATCATTTTAATAGCAATTATCTTCTTTTGGTCATAAGCATACGTATCCGCTTGGGTAGCCGAAACATTATATGATTTTGATAAAGCACCACCATGCACCTTCACAATTTTATTGTCGGTAGCCAATTCATTCAAATCACGACGAATAGTGTCTTCTGAAACATTCAGAATTAAACTGAGGTCGGAAGAAAGTATTTTATTATGAAGATTAATCTGGTGGATTATTTGTAACTGCCTTTCCTTTTTTAACAAAACTTTACTTTCTAAAATACTCATGCGTTTTTTTGCAGGTTTTTGATTGAATTTTTGAAAATTAAACAGAAATAAGTTGAAATTTTACGATAAAAATAATGATTTTTGAATTATTTTATTATTTTTGTTAAAAAGTAATTTTAATTATTGCATGAATTCGCCTACTATTTTACTTTTATTGCGGATAAAGATGCATAAAAAAGCATTTAACTCTTCACTCAACCCCCAAAAAATCAAATGAAAAAACATTTCCTATCTACTTTGCTTGGGCTGTTTGTCATGATGTTCTCATTGAACGCTTTGGCACAATCCATTGTCGTAAAGGGTAAAGTTTTGGATGAGAGTAACGAACCCTTAATTGGCGCTTCTGTCATCTTAAAAGGTACTCAAATTGGTACTGCTACGAATGTTAATGGTGAATTTACGTTAAATGTGAACGTAAAAAGCGGAAGTTATGATTTTGAATTTCGTTCGGTAGGTTTTCGTTCGGTCATCAAAAAAGTAATTATTGGCAAAGAAAGCCCAATCGTGTTGTCTGTTCAATTACCAACAGATGCACTTGGACTAGATGAAGTAATTGTAACGGGTACGTCAGTAGCCACTAGCAAAAAACAATTGGGTAATGCCGTTACTTCATTAAAAGCATCAGATTTACAATATTCTGCCGCTACTTCTATTGACCAAGCTTTATCTGGTAAAATTGCTGGAGCACAAATTACACAAAATTCTGGAAACCCAGCAGGGGGTATCAGTGTTCGTTTACGTGGGCCAAGTACAATTGTGGGTTCTTCTGATCCTTTATATATTGTAGATGGTGTAATTGTAAACAATGATTCACGTGAACTATTGGATTTAGGAGGGTATGCTCAAAACCGTTTGGTTGATTTAAACCCAAATGATATTGAAAGAATTGAGGTGATTAAAGGTGCTGCTGCTGCGGCTATTTATGGTTCAAGAGCCAGCAACGGGGTTGTTCAGATTTTTACCAAAAAAGGAAAAGATGGCAAAGCAAGCGTTAGTTTCTCCTCTACTTTCAGAGTAAGTGAAGTCCGCAAGACCTTGCCTTATAATACTTATGGAAAGACTTTCGTCAATACTGTTACAACAGATTTAACACAAACAGATGTAACACGTTATGATTTCCAGAAAGACATTTTCCGTCAAGCAGTAGGAAACGAGCAGTATTTGTCAGTTTCTGGCGGTAATCAAAATTCTAATTATTTCTTCTCTGGCTCGATGTTCCAGAATCAAGGTATTGTTAAAAGCTCTGATTTTAATCGTGCCAATGTAAGAATGAGAATCGGTCAGCATTTGAACAAATGGGCAAGCCTTACCATAGGTGGAAATTATACTTATAGTAGCTCAAACGAAATTCCAAACGGAGGTATCAACGAAGCCTACGGAGCTTTAACAGGATTTATCTTCTCGAACAACTTTGTGAATCCTACCAAAAATGAAACAACAGGGGCTTATCCATCTACAGCACCAACTGCGGTAGTTCGTAGAACAAACCCTTTGGAAGCTATCGACCGTTTCAAGTTTAAACAAAGTACTTCTCGTTTTACGGGTGATGTACAATTAAACCTTACGCCAGTAGAAGGACTAGGAATTGACTATACGTTTGGTTTAGATACTTATACACAATTGGGTACAGCTTATATTCCTCCAGTAAACACTACGCCAAGTTATGATGCTGGTTTGTCTCGTCGTGCTGATGCCAATGTGTTACAACTAAATAATGATTTGAATATTCGCTACCAAACTAAAATAGGTGACCTTATCGAGTCTACTACTGGTGTAGGTGGAACTATTCAATACGACCGTTCGCAGACTACTTCTATCAATGCACAACAATTGGGTATTTTTGGAGAAACCGTTAACAATGGTGCTTTGATAGTAGCAGGGGAAAGTCGTGCAGAGAGAGCTTTCGCAGGTGTTTTTGTACAACAAACTTTTGGAATTGCTAATAAATTATACTTGACAGGGGCTGGTCGTTGGGATGCTGCCTCAGTATATGGTATCGATAATCGTTGGCAGTTTTATCCTAAAGCAAGTGCTTCATACGTAATATCAAATGAAGAATTCTGGAAAAATAGCTTAGAGGATATTTTACCCAACTTTAAAGTAAGAGCGGCTTGGGGACAAGCAGGTAACTTAACAGCCATTGGTGCTTACGACCGCTTTACAAACTATTCACCCGTTACGACAGGTGGTTTAAATGGTTATTTAGCTCCATTGACTTTAGGAAACTTTACAGTAAAACCTGAAAGACAAACAGAATTAGAAATTGGTACTGATTTCAGTTTATTGAAAGACCGTATCGGGGTAGAATTTACGTATTACAACAAAGAAGTAAAAGACCTAATTCTGAACCGTACATTAGCGCCAACTACTGGTTATAACAACCGTTTTGTAAATATCGGTACGATGACCAACAAAGGTTTTGAAGTAATGGTACGTGCTATTCCGATTCAAAATAAAAATGTAAAATGGACTACTACTATCACTTACACACAAAATAAAAACGTAATTGATGGGGTAGAAGGAAACGGAGTACTACCATTTGCAGGTGGATTTAGCCAAGTGGCAGCCGTAAATGGTTATTCGCTAGGTGCTTTTTATTCAACATTCTTCGCACGTAAACCAGACGGTACTTTATTATTAACCCCAGGAGGTTTACCTCAACGTGAAAGAGGAACACAATTAGCCAATGGTCAATATACGATTGGTAGAGATGCTAGTGGACAACCAAGCGGTGCTATTTTAAGTAAAGTAATTGGTAATCCAAACCCTACTGCGGTGTATTCATTCATCAATGAAGTAGAATACAAGAAATTCACTTTCCGTTTGCAGTTGGATGCTATGCAAGGCTTTGATGTATTTAACTTTACTCGTAGAGTTGGCGAACGTGATTTATATGGTGGCTTGACAGGTTATGAACCAGAATTAAAAGGGCAAGTGCCAAAAGGTACAAGTGCTGCATTGTTTAGTATTTTCGAAAATTATATCGAAAAAGGTTCTTTCGTAAAAGTAAGAGAAGTCTCTATTTCGTATATGGCTACTCCTAAAGCGTTGGGCTTGAAAAACATCCGTATTTTATTGGCTGGCCGTAACTTATTATCATTCGATAACTACAGTGGTTACGACCCAGAAGTAAACGCAGCAGGGCAGTCTAATGCTGTACGTGGTTTCGACTTTGTGGAGGTACCTATCCCACGCCAATACTCTATTGGTTTAACAGCTAATTTTTAGGGAATCAATGAATTTTAAAATGTTTAATTAGGATAAAGTTTTAACAAATTGACCAACTCATTCTAAAAATAGATTATTCATTTTTAATTAAGAATAGACGATGAAATTCAAGATAAAAATATTTACAACCAGCCTTTTAGTCGCTTCAAGTATGATGCTGACTAACTGTAGCATGGACATTAAGAATCCGAACGGCCCAACAGACGCTCAGATTTTATCAACACGTGACGGACTTATTACTTTAAGTGTGGGGTTACGTCAGAATTATTCAACTACAGCATTGAGTGCCTTGATTTTAACCCCTGGTACTACATCACGCGAAATCAAAGGAATTACCACTTTTACAAACATCATTGAAATAGAGGCAGGCGGAACCGCTTTGCCTACATTCAATGGTAACGTATTAGGGGTATGGTCTAGAATGTTTCGTATCATGGGCATGGCTGATGATATTATTGCAAGTGCTCCTGGAGCTTTAGCAAGTGATGCTGCCCTTAAAAGTGGTATTGTAGCCCATGCTAATTTATTCAAAGCAATGGCATTAGGTGGTTTGGCAACTTCTTTTGAAAAACTGCCTTTACAAACTGACAAATTAGGACAAGCCATTTATTCTGACCGTACAGAAGCATTAAAACTGGCAGTAAAATTATTAGATGAAGCCGTGACAATGGTGTCGACGACAGCACCTTCGGCTGAGTTTAGAACAAAAGTAACAGGAGCAGACTTTGACCTTATTAATACCATTCAAGCTTATCGTGCAAGATATAACATGATGCTTGGCAACTTTGATGCAGCCATCGCAGCCGCTAATGCGGTGGACTTGTCAAAGAAGTCGTCATTTGTTTTTTCTTCACAAAGCCAGAACCCAATTTATACAGCTACGCAAATCAGCAAAGATTATGCTCCGCGTGATAACTTTGGTTTACCTAGCGCTTTGGTAGATGCTGATGACAAGCGTTTGGCTTTCTATTTAGCTACGCCAGATGTAGTAGTAGGAGGGGAGAAGTTGAAAAGACTAGTAGGCTTTTTTGATGCCGTTGATCGTCCTATTCCTGTGTATTTGCCAGATGAAATGCGTTTAATCAGAGCAGAAGCTAATCTTAGAAAAGCTACTCCAGATCTTGTAACAGCCTTGGCTGATATCAATGCCGTAAGAACACAGGCATCTGGCGATGCTTTTGGCGTAAATGCAGGCTTATCAGCTTATGCTGGCACTGTAACAAAAGATGCTTTATTAATTGAAGTATATAAACAACGTTCTGCCGAGTTGTTTATGACAGGATTAAGATTAGAAGACAGTCGCCGTTTTGGAAGACCTGCTCCACCAGCAAGTTTGATAGAACGTACTCGTAATTTCTATCCCTATCCTGACCAAGAAAGGTTGACGAACCCAAATACGCCAACTGACCCAAGTATTTAATCATCATAAACTAATATATGCCAGATAATAGGGCAAGCGAAAGCTTGCCCTTTATTGTTTTATTAATATTTATTAAAACTATTCCATGTTTTTAATGTATATTTATTTAGTGTTAACTATTTTTTCAATCAAGCTCACCGTAAATTATTACACTTACCAAAATTAGCTTATCATACCAATACCTAGGAACTAAAAAAATCTATAGCCTTCCTTCATCAGCTTGATAGAAGAATGGATTAAAATTGAATATGGATAAAGACCAAACTGAAGGAGAAAGGCTTAAAGAAGTACGTCGTTTTTTAGAATTGGATTTTAGTAAATCATCAGATTTGCAGGATATTGTAGACTTAGCCGCACAGGTTTGTGATAAACCTGTAGCACTTATTACGCTTTTGGATGAGAAAGTAAGCTGGGTAAAAGTAAGGTCTGGTCGTGCGTTTGATGTGGTGCCTAGAGAAACCTCATTTTGCAAATTCGGTATTGAACAAGACGATATTCTGGTAATTCCAGATGCTTCAAAAGATAAACGTTTTGATAAAAACCCTTTGGTGCAGTCAGACCCTAATATAAGATTTTATGCAGCAGCCCCCTTGATTTTAAATAACGGACTTAAACTAGGAACATTATGCTTGTTTGATTCAAAACCTAGTGAAATTAATTTCATACAAGAAAAGGCTTTAGCTGTACTTTCAAGGCAAGTAATGTACCTTATGGAATTAAAATTAGGGCAATTATTACTAAAAAAACAATTAGAACAAACAGAAGCCAGAAATGAATCCTTAAGGAAGATAGCTGTCATGCAATCTCATGAAATTAGACATCCACTTACGTCAATTATGAGTTTAGTTCAGTTAATTAAAGATAAGCTATACGCCGTAGATGAACATTGGTTAAGCATGATGATTGAAGCAACAAGCACTTTAGATAATAGAATAAAGGCTATCGTTAAAGAAACTACTGCTGATAGAAAATAATATTGTACATCAAGATATTTTCAAGGACAACTAAAGATGTAATAGAAGAATATAAACAATAATAAAAGACCGTTAGGGCTTTTTCCTAACGGTCTTTTGTCTAACGCCTTGTTTCTAAATTTCCTAACAATCTTTTGTCTAGCGTCTTGTTTCTAAAAACTACTCTACAGTAACAGACTTAGCCAAGTTTCTAGGTTGGTCTACATTACAGCCTCTTAAAACCGCAATATGATACGATAATAGTTGCAATGGAATAGTTGCCACCAGAGGAATCAAAGCCTCGTGCATAGCAGGGATTTCAATGGTATAATCTGCCATGGTTGGAATCAATTTATCGCCTTCGGTTACAATGGCAATTACTTTCCCTTTTCTGGCTTTTACTTCTTGAATGTTAGATACTACTTTTTCGTAAGAGCTATCTTTAGTAGCAATAAATACAACAGGCATTTCTTCGTCAATCAAAGCAATAGGACCATGTTTCATCTCTGCGGCTGGATAACCTTCAGCATGGATATAGGAGATTTCTTTCAATTTCAACGCCCCTTCTAATGCTACAGGAAAGTTATAGCCACGACCAAGATAAATAAAGTTACGCGAGTCTTTAAACTGCTCGGCAATTACTTTAATTTTCTCATCTGTTTTCAGAACCGTTTCTATTTTCGAAGGAATACGTTCTAGTTCAAACAACAATCTTCTGAAAGTGTCTTCGTGTAAAGTTCCTTTTTTGCGAGCAACGGCAATAGCCATCATCGCCAGCACCGTCACTTGTGCTGTAAAGGCTTTGGTAGAAGCCACACCGATTTCAGGCCCAGCATGCGTATAAGCACCTGCATGGGTAGCTCTTGGAATAGACGACCCTACTACATTACAAACACCAATGATGGTTGCCCCTTTAGATTTTGCTAGTTCAATTGCTGCTAAAGTATCGGCCGTTTCACCTGACTGAGAAATAGCAATTACGAAATCGCCTTCTTTGATGATAGGGTTACGATAACGGAATTCAGAAGCATATTCTACTTCTACGTTAATACGTGCCAATTCTTCAAAGATATATTCAGCTACTAAACCAGCATGCCATGATGTACCACAGGCCACAATCACGATTCGCTTGGTTTTAGCTAATTTTTCAACATAATCACGTAAACCGCCCAATACTAAAAGTCCGCTATCAGCATTTACACGACCACGCATACAGTCGGCTACCGAACGAGGTTGCTCATAGATTTCTTTGAGCATGAAGTGTTCGTAACCACCTTTTTCAATCGCTTCAAGCTCTAATTCTACCGTTTGGATATAAGGTGATTGAAGGATATTATCAACGTTCTTTACTGTTAATTCTCCATCACGCACTACAGCCAATTCATAATCATTCAAATAAATTACTTCGTTGGTATATTCTATAATTGGTGTGGCATCTGAAGCAAAAAAGAATTCACTATCGCCTACACCAATTACTAACGGAGACCCTTTGCGGGCAGCAATTAATTGAGAAGGGTTAGTAGCATCCATAATAACGATAGCATAGGCACCTACTACCTCTTTCATTGCCAAACGAACAGCTTCTTCAAGCAAACAACCTGTATTTACTTGGATATCTTCAATAAAATGGATGAATACCTCTGAATCTGTATCAGAATAAAAAATATGACCTTTCTTGAGAAGGTTTTTCTTGATAGAAGAATAATTTTCTATGATACCATTGTGAATAATGGCTAAGTTTTGGGAAGCAGAGTAATGTGGATGGGCATTTACGTCGTTTGGTTCGCCATGGGTTGCCCAGCGTGTATGCCCTATACCGATGTTGCTATGAAGGTTTTCGTTTTTAAGGGCTTCTTCAAGGTCTTTTACCTTTCCTTTCTTTTTGTAAACATTTAGTCCATCGTTCAATAAAGCAATACCCGAACTATCATATCCACGGTATTCTAAACGTTTTAATCCCTTGATAATTAAAGGATAGGCTTCACGATGCCCAATATAAGCCACAATGCCACACATATATTTATAGTTTAATTGGTTATCACTATTACTCCTTAATTAATTATTTAAATCATTAATCTGGTTACAGAAGAAATAGTCAGTAATATATTGCCACAAAAATAGAGCGGAGAATCCATATTATGGTTCTCCGCTCCAGAATAATTTCAAGAAATTACAGATTATTTTGTAACGTAAGTATAATAGACTTTTAGCTTGATATTATTACGGTCGAAAATCGCACGTGTAACATCAGGGTTTAGTACACTTTTCCCTAAGGCAGGACCTCTTGCACCAGTAGTAGAATTTGTTGCAAATAGCGTAGGAGTAATAATCCAACCATTACTATTTTTTCTACCCGCTAAAATGTTTTGTAAAGAACTCGTCACATTAAAGGAATACTCATTTGTCCTGCTTGCGTAAGATGCTGTCGTACCTTCACCCAATACAAAAGAAAAACTACCTTCACCCGTCGTTGTTGTTCTGAGTGGCCTATTGGCAGGTGTTGTTTCTACCAGTATCAAATCAGTTGGATAAGTATATCCCGCTGGATTACCTTTTGGCTCAAGGATTAATTGAGCTTTGTTGATAGCGATGTCTTTATTATTTTTTAGTTTCAATAAACTTGGGAATTTCACTTTTATCCCAACTCCTGTACCCGACTGTAAATACGCTTCATTATTAGTCTGGCTACTTGGTAAAATATCAGTTGCCTTAGTTAACTTACTGATTGTTGTACCAGTACGAGTAGGCGTTATTTTATTGAATCTTGCATTAAAGCTAGTCCCG
Source organism: Arcicella sp. GW821-FHT09D11 (assembly GCF_059416265.1). Lineage (NCBI taxonomy): Bacteria > Pseudomonadati > Bacteroidota > Cytophagia > Cytophagales > Flectobacillaceae > Arcicella > Arcicella sp. GW821-FHT09D11. The sequence continues at coordinate 252,695 of NZ_JBWKOV010000004.1, forward strand.
TCAGCATTTGTAATAGCCACATAAAAATTATTAGATTTTGTGGTATCAACTGTAAGTGTACTATCTGCAGTATTGGCAGTATTTCTTATAGTATAGGTATATTTATAGTGATAATAAAGTTGCATTTGAACTCCTCCAGACGAGAAACCAACGATTGCTGCATTATTATTACTTTCCGAAACCAGTGCTAAGCCCCTTACAACTTCTTTGAACCCAGTACCTACTAATGCTTCAGTTTTAGCGATGTCTCTTTGACCTTCTAAAAATTTCACAAAAGATGGCTCGGTGATGGGTATTCTAAGCGAGTCAAATTTACCTGTTGTACCCTGAATTACTCTTTTATCTCTGATAGGGCGAATTTTTACATTATTTAATTGACCAATCGGAGTAGGATTCAACGCTGGAGCAGTACTGTTGTTATAATAAACAACGGTAGGGTCGAGAGTCGCAGTTGATGCTAATTGATATAATTTGAAACTCTGATTTTGAAGCGTATCTCCTTGAACAAAACTATAAGGTAAAATCAAACGAATAGAGTCATTTTTAGAAGGATACGTTATCCATTTTACATTACTTCTTCCAGCAGTATCAACGTTAGAACGGATGGTATCGGCTGTTAAGTTTGATATCTGGAAATAGGCTGTAGCTTGTACAGCACCCAAAGTAGGATCAATAAAACGACCAACCAAAAGATTACCTGTACTATAACTAGCGATAGAATCTAATAAAATGGTAGAAGCATCCACTGTTAAAGTATCAGTATATAATAAACCAATGTCTTCAACAAAAACATCTGAACCTACCCCTTTAGGGTCTTCGCAGGCAGATAAAATTGCTAAAAAAGAAAAGAAAACACCAAAAATGAATGCTTTACGCACTTGCCAACTCCGTGTAAATATTGTAGTAACTGTCAATACTCTCTTCTGGAACGTATTCCAATTTTTTTGCGGGTAATTCATTAAAAATAGTGTTAAATTTCTCAGATACTTCTTCTTCCATCGTAATCACGACGTCGGCATATTCTACGCCAATCTTAACAAAACCTTGATAATCTGCTGATTCTAAACTTCCCAGCATATCATCTTCAACATTCAACATTTTTACTTTGTCATATAGCCCTTCAAAAGCAAATTTATGAGCAAAGTCGTTGTTGAAAACAGAAAATACCGTTTTAGAATCTTTAAACATAGGGTCGTTTCTGTAAGTAGTCTTTAAATACAAAGGTATTAAAGCCGTCATCCAGTCGTTACAATGTACTATATCAGGAGACCATCCCAATTTCTTTACAGTTTCAAGCGCGCCTTTACAGAAAAATATTGCACGCTCGTCGTTATCTGCATAAAATCTGTCTTCTTTGTCGGTAAAAACGTACTTTCTTTGAAAATAGTCTTCGTTATCGATAAAATATACCTGTAATTTTGCCGATGGCAAAGAGGCTACTTTAATTGTTACGGGCTTATCGTCGTCACCAACTGGTACCGTAAACCCAGATAACCTTACTACTTCATGAAGTCGGTTTTTACGTTCATTAATTAACCCGAAACGAGGTACTAAGATTCTTATTTCAAACCCTTTTTCCTGCATAGCAGCAGGGAGTTTTCTAACAAAATTAGCTACTTGAGTCGTAGAGAGAAAAGGGTCAACTTCACTGGCAACGTAAAGGATACGCAATTTAGACATTGTTGTCGTTGTTAGGAGCTTTGATGTTGTTAAAAAGTGTTAAAGGGACATAGTAGTTCATGAAGTTGATGATTTTATTGAATGAAATCTTTCGATTTCACCAAAGCAATAAATACTTATTTGCCAGAATCTAAACAACAAACATTCTTGACTGAATTACCTAAAAACTACTAAAACAAAAAGTCAAAGCAAGAAGGATTCACATAAAAATTATGCAAAAATATAAAAAAAATACGGAAATTCCACAAAAAATTGAACGTGAATGTGTTTAGAATGAATAACAACACGTATAAAGTTGTATCAATGACACAATTTTTTGTTCATTTAAACCCGAAAAATTAAAGAATAGAATATTATGCAAGTATTTTTTGAGATTAAGACTTTACAAGCATATTTACAAAATCAGCGTAAGTCAGGAAAAATAATAGGCTTTGTGCCTACCATGGGAGCCCTCCATCAAGGACACTTGTCGCTGATTGAAACCGCTAAAAGCCAAAATGATGTAGTAGTGTGTAGTATTTTCGTCAACCCCACCCAATTTAACAATCCGCACGATTTAGCGGTATATCCCCGTACATTAGAGGCTGATTGTAAAATGCTTGAAGAGGCATCTTGTGATATCGTTTTTGCTCCGAGTGCCTCAGAAATGTACCCGAGCTTACCCACCTTAAAATTTGATTTTGGTACACTTGAAAATGTCATGGAAGGGAAGTTTCGTCCTGGGCATTTTAATGGCGTTGGTATCGTAGTTTCAAAATTATTTAACATTGTACAGCCCAATAAAGCGTATTTTGGACAAAAAGATTTACAGCAATGTGCCGTAATCAATTGTTTAGTCAAAGATTTAAGCTTTTCGCTTGAGTTGGTGATTTGCCCTACGCAAAGGGAAACAGATGGACTGGCGATGTCTTCAAGGAATCGGAATTTAAGCGAAGAACAACGAGTAATCGCTCCAGAGATTTATAAATCTTTATCGGCTGCTGGTAAATTACTCAAGACTAAATCATCTACAGAAGTCAAGCAGTTTGTAGCAGCATATTTTGAGGTAATTGAAGATATCGAATTAGAATATTTTGAGATTTCAGACTTTGAAACCTTATTGCCTATTGAGGAACTTTTGGAAGGAAAAACGGCTTTGTGTATTGCGGCTTTCTTGGGCAAAACCAGATTGATTGATAACATAATTATTTGAAATAGTCAATCATTAGGAAGCAGTAAAAATAATCTATCTTTGTAGCATAATTTTCAAAGAGTAGGTTAACACTGTTTGATATTCACGTTTATTAAAAAATTATTATGTTTCTTCATGTAATGAAATCAAAGCTCCATAGAGTAAAAATTACTCAAGCGGAGTTGAATTATGTCGGAAGTGTCACGATTGACGAGGATCTGATGGATGCCGCCAATTTGCTTGAAAATGAAAAAGTACAAATTGTAAATAATAACAATGGCGAGCGTTTTGAAACGTATGTAATTAAAGGAGAGCGTGGCTCAGGTACTGTTTGTTTGAACGGAGCCGCTGCCAGAAGAGCCCAAGTTGGCGATATTGTTATTATTATTGCTTATGCAATCATGACAGATGAGGAGGCTCGCGTGCATAAACCGAGTTTGGTCTTTCCTGATGATAACAACAGATTGGTAAATTAGTGTGTTGCTGTCTTTCTTGTTCAAATTGAGTATTGGTAAAATTACCGATTGATTATTTACCAATACTCAATTCCTATTTGTTGACTTCTCTTATGAAAAAAATACTTCAATATACCATTTCGCTAGTTTTGGCGGGAGGTTTGCTTTGGTTTGTGTTTAAAGACATCAGTTTGTCTGAAATGCTTGAAGAGTTCCGAAAAGCAGACTATAAATGGTTGATGCTTTCTGGAATTTTGGCAATCATCGCCCATGTCAGCAGAGCCCTCCGCTGGAAAATGCTAATGAAACCCCTTGGATACCGACCATCCACTTTTAATACAACCCTTGCTGTTTTTATTGGTTATTTTGCTAATTATGTCATTCCCAGAATGGGAGAAGTATCACGATGTGGAAGTTTGAAAAAAACCGATGATATCCCTTTTGAAAAATCATTTGGAACGGTATTGACGGAAAGAATTTTTGATGTAGTATCCTTGTTGATAGTATTATCCTTAAACTTGATTTTAGAGTTTGATAAGCTACAGCATTTTTTCATGGAACAATTCGCTTCAAAAATATATTTGATAGTTGGGCTATTGGCGTTTTTAGCCGTAGCGGGTATTGTAGGAATTTATTTGTTCAGAAAATATCAGCAAAAATTATCAGATGTGCCTGTGCTTGGTAAAATAGTAGGCTTTTTGAATGGCTTATTGGATGGTTTGATGAGTATCAAAAAAATCGAAAAGCCGTATCTCTTTATCTTTTTATCAGCCAATATTTGGGTAATGTACTGGCTTTCGGCGTATGTACTTTTCTTTGCGATTCCCGAAACAGCGCATTTAAGTTTATTGGCTGGACTGACTGTACTAACGATGGGCTCATTTGGCATGGCAGCGCCAACCCAAGGAGGCATTGGCCCTTTTCATTTTTTGGTAGGAAACGCCTTAGTGCTTTATGGCTTGCCACAGAAAGACGGTATTATTTTGGCTACTTTTATACATGGCTCGCAAATGGTTACGTTGTTAGCTTTAGGGGCACTAAGTTTCTTGATTACCTTATTTATTAAACCGAAAACTAATGACACAAGACAAAGTAGTAACCCTTAATGAAGCAATAGAACGAGCGGAAAATTGGCAAAGTGAAGGGAAAAAAATAGTTTTTACAAATGGCTGTTTTGACATCGTGCATTTAGGACATATTGATTATTTAGAAAAGGCCAGAAACCTTGGCGATAAGCTAATTTTAGGATTGAATACTGATGCATCCGTAAAGCGTTTAAAAGGCGAAAGTCGTCCTGTTGTGAATGAATATGCTCGGTCAAGAATGATGGCTGCCTTTGAGTTTATTGATGCTGTAGTGCTTTTTGATGAGCCTACTCCCAAAGAGTTAATCGAAAAAGTGAAGCCCGATATTTTAGTAAAAGGGGATGATTATACGATTGAAACTATTGTAGGGGCAGATTTTGTTATAGCAAAAGGAGGGGAAGTAAAAACAATACCTTTGGTAAAAGGTTATTCTACCACTACATTAATAGAAAAAATTAAACAAATTTAATAGCGAAGTAAATAGTGATTGGTGAATAGTCTGCCGTTGCGGTAGTATTTCAAATTGCTAACTATCAGTTGTTTACGATAAATAGAAACCTCCGTTAAATTGTATTGATTACTATTGTATAAATTAATTACGAGTTATTAATATTCAAAACTCATCACTCACAATTCATAACTTTTACTTATGATAGGCATATATTTAATTACTTTAGTTTTTGCAGGAATTGGAATGTTCGTGCAATGGAGATTAAAAAGTAAATTTCAACAGTACTCAGAAATTGGTTTGGCGAATGGGTTGTCTGGACAAGAGATTGCAGATAAGATGTTGCGTGATAATGGGATTTATGATGTAAGAATTATTTCTGTAGAAGGACAATTAACCGACCATTATAATCCAGCAGACAAAACTGTCAATTTAAGTCCTGATGTATTTTATGGCAGAAGTGCTTCAGCAGCGGCAGTAGCAGCCCACGAATGTGGACACGCTGTTCAGCATGCTAAGGCTTATTCTATGTTACAGTTTCGTAGTGCTATGGTGCCAGTATTGAGCATTGCTAACAACTTTATGCCCATAGCATTGATGATTGGGATGATGCTTTTGTATTCTACGGGTAATAAATTAGTATTGACGATTGGCGTGGCGATGTTCGCTTTAGCTACTTTATTCAGCTTTATTACATTACCTGTAGAGTTTGATGCTTCAAGAAGAGCTTTAGCTTGGATGAGCGAACGCAATGTGGTAACACAACGCGAACACGAAATGGCAAAGGACGCACTTTGGTGGGCAGCAATGACTTACGTAGCGGCTGCTTTGGGTATGTTAGCTCAATTATTGTATTATGTGTCTTTACTCTCAGGCAGAAGGAGCGATGATTAATTAGATGATTATGAGTTAATTTGCCATTAAACACGAGTCATCCTGAATTTTAAAGTTACAAAAAAAGCGGTCGAAATTAGTTTTTCGACCGCTTTTTTATGATTGATAAAATTCAGGAAACTTATATTTCTATGATAACTTACTAAATTTTACTTAGCAAGTTTACTATTTTTATAACCATACATAAAATAGATAACCAAACCGATAGCAAGCCAGATTAAGAAGATTGTCCAGTTAGTAATGCCTAATTCAGTCATTAAATAAAGGTTTGTCAGAATCCCTAGAACTGGTAAAATCGAGAATTTGTGCATATAAGCAAGTACTGCTAAACCAGCCCACACTAACCAGAAAACAATTAAAAGTGGTTTGGTTTCAAGCTCAGAGAAGAAAACATTATTATTAATAGTAAAAGCCAGTGCAATAATTAATAGCGGACCAACGATAAACTGCCCATTCAAATAAGGAATTTTGAATTTAGCATCTTTAGATAAACCTTGATAATCTAAATATAGCACGCCTCCACAAACCAAAATAAAGGCAAAGAATGTCCCTACACTAGTTAAGTCAACAAAGAAGCCCATATCCAAAAACAAAGAAGGGACTGCTACTACAAAGCCTGTAACGATGGTAGCGAAACTTGGCGTTTTGAATTTAGGGTGAATTTTAGAAAAACGTTTCCAAAGTAAACCATCACGACTCATAGCCATCCAGATTCTTGGTTGTCCCATTTGGTAAACCAATAAAGCACTCGTAATGGCTACTACGGCTGAAACCGAAATAATACCTGCCATGAAATTAAAATTGATTTTTTGGAAAACATACGCCAAAGGGTCATCAACTTTTAATTCAGTATAATTCACCATACCCGTCAAAACTAGCGTAATACAAACATATAATACTGCACAGATGACTAAGCAGTAAATCATCGCTCTTGGTAAATCTCGTTGTGGATTTTTACATTCCTCCGCTGTGGTAGAGATTGAATCAAAGCCGATAAAAGCAAAGAATACTGATGCTACGCCCCCTAGCACCCCCTGTACTCCATTAGGAGCAAATGGTGACCAGTTTTCGGGTTTAACATAAAATGCTCCTACTGAAATTACGAGTAGAATCACCACTAATTTTAATACAACCAGAAAATTACTAGCAGTTCTTGATTCTTTCATTCCCACATATACTAATGATGTTACGAGCATCGTAATAACCCCTGCTGGCAGGTCGATTAGCAACTTGATATTCCCTAAAACAGGTGCATGTTCATAGGCCTTTGCAGCGAATATATCACTATCAGTTTGTTTGGCAGTAACATCTAGACTAGCCAAAAATGCCTTATGAGCAGTACCATAATCTATCGTCAGGTAATCTGGAAAGTTTATGCCAAAACCATGAAGCATACCTACAAAGTATTCAGACCATGAGATGGCTACCACCATATTAGATACAGCATATTCCAGAATCAAAGCCCAACCGATAATCCATGCGAAAATCTCACCAAATGAAACATAAGCATACGTATAGGCACTTCCTGAAACAGGTACCATTGAAGCAAATTGTGCGTAGCAGAGTGCTGTGAAAATACAAGCAATAGAAACGAAGACAAAAAGTAATGAAACGGCTGGGCCGCCCTCAAAGCTTGCTCTACCAATTGTACTAAAAATACCAGCCCCGATGATGGCTGCAATACCGAATGAAGTAAGGTCTCTGACTCCAAGAATCTTCACTAATCCCCCCCCATGTGAGTCTTCGCTTTGTTGTAAAACGTTATTAATAGATTTGCGTCTGAAAATAGAATTGTCTGACATTTAGTTTGAAGTTAAGTATTTGCCATTGAAAATATTCTTAAATCTAAACAAGTAAATTGATAATGCCATAAATAATTAAGATAGATTCGTATTTCAAAAAATCAAATTATCTTTGCATTTAGATCATTGTAGTATTTCAAGGTTATTTGAAATATAATCAATTCTCATGAACCCAGTCTGTTATAAGCTTGAAGAAATAAGTGAAATTTCAATCTTAAAAATTGAAGCACTTTGCTCTAAAATAGCTAAAATTCCTTTATGAATCAAATCGCAGTAGTCATTTTAAATTATAATGGTCAAAAACATTTAGCTGATTTTTTACCCTCTGTTATACAATATTCATCTTGTGCTACAATATACATTGCAGACAATGCTTCTACAGATGCTTCGCTGGCATTATTAAAAACTGAATTTCCAACAGTTAATATTATTGAGCTTACCGAAAATCATGGCTTTGCACAGGGGTATAACGAAGCATTGGCATTGGTAGAAGCAGAGTATTATGTATTACTGAATTCTGATGTCGAAGTGACTCCGCATTGGATTGAGCCCATTATTGAATTGATGAATAATGATAAGACTATTGCGGCTTGTCAACCTAAAATAAAGGCTTATGACCAGAAAAGTCATTTTGAATATGCAGGAGCCGCAGGAGGATTTATTGACCATCTGGGTTATCCCTTTTGTCGAGGAAGAATTTTTCAGGAAATAGAAGAAGACTTAGGGCAATACAACGATAACAAAGAAGTATTTTGGGCTACGGGTGCGTGTATGTTCGTAAGGGCAGATGTATTTCATCAGGTAGGGGGCTTTGACGGAGACTTTTTTGCACACATGGAAGAAATCGACCTTTGTTGGCGTATACATCATGCTGGCTATAAAGTATATACTTGCGGTACTTCTGAAGTATTTCATGTAGGCGGAGGCACTTTACACAAATCGAACCCTTATAAAACTTTTCTGAATTTTAGAAACGGTTTGGCAATGCTGTATAAAAATCATCCAGAAGAAGGCTTTGCATTGGCTATCTTAACCAGACTAGTGCTCGACGGAGTCGCTGGAATAAAGTTTTTGTTTTTTGATACGTGGCAAGACTGTTGGGCTGTGGCAAGAGCTCATTTTGATTTCTATGCTCACTATTTTAGTTGGTATAATAAACGTAAACAGCTTCAACGGAAAAAAAATATCAGCACCGTATATCGTAGAAATATAGTTTGGCAACATTTTGTTAACGATGTGAAAACATATCCAGAAATACCTCAATAGGTATTACAATTCCCAAACAGAAGGATTGTTGTATTGACGAAGATAACGGCGGATATTCATCCAGAAGGCAAGCACTAAATAAAGGATTACTGGCGAACCAACAGTAATGAAAGATACATATACAAAATACAAGCGAATGCTACTGGTAGAGATACCTAATTTCTCACCAATTTTTGTACAAACCCCAAAAACGTGGTGTTCTACAGAGTATTTTAATTTTAATGTATTTGACATGGCTTTAGGTCAAAAAACTGAGTGCTAATTAATTATGCTATAAAAACTATATTAAAGTTACGTTGTTTTAATGGTTTATCAAAAAAAAATAGTGTCGTACAAAACGTATTTTTAAGAGTTATATTATTTTAATAATAATTTGTATTGAAATGGTATAATTTAATATAAATATAGTTATATTAAGTTTTTTATTTTTTAAAAAATATTTATTTAAAAATAGGAATACACAAAATTATACTTACATTTGGGTATTAATAGTAACAAGAGTGACAAGTTTTTAGTACAAAGTAATTAGTTTTCAAGAGTCCGTTGGTTCCCTTAGGTTCAATTCTCCTTGATTATCACATGCTTCGAATATCAATCTTAACTTTTATGGCTATTAATTATCAAAAGGCAGTTATGATGCTTTTGGATAACTATTTGTATCATTATCAAACATTCTTTTTTACGTCATGCAAACAGGAACAGTTAAATTTTTTAATGAAAGCAAAGGCTTCGGCTTTATAGTTGACAGTGAAAGTGGACAAGAAATATTTGTTCACGTAACGGCATTAGGTGGAATTCATTTACGCCAAGATGACAAAGTTTCATTCGATATCGTAGAAGGTAAAAGAGGTCTTAACGCTGCCAATGTTAAGAAATTGTAGTTAGTGTAAGTGCTGTTTTAGTGGATTCAATACGAAAGAATCGTAAAATAAAGTTCAGTACAGTATTATTGTGAATAAATTTAAAGTTTTGGTTTCATTACAAATGTAGCAGAACTTATTGTAGACCTGTTTGCTATGTTGCTTGGGATTAAAATTTTAATTCTATTTAGGTTATAAATTACTTCTTAACTATTTAAATTTTAAGAGTAAAAGGCGAAAGCCGAGTTAGCGAGACAAATCTTTCTTCTTTTAGAGGATTTAAACATATTAGTTTTGCATATATTGATTACCAGTATAATCAGAACAAACCGTAGTATTTTTTATTTTTTCAATTTTTTTTATATCAATTTTTATGCAAACTGGTAAAGTTAAATTTTTCAACGAATCTAAAGGCTTTGGATTTATCGTTGATGATGAGTCTAATGAAGAAATCTTTGTTCACGTAACAGGATTATCTGGCACAACGATTCGTGAAAATGACTCTGTTTCTTTCGACGTACAAGAAGGAAAGCGTGGCTTAAATGCTGTGAATGTGAAGAGAATCTAATTTTTTTTAGATAGATAGTCATTTAAAACCCTGGCCTTTTTAGGTTGGGGTTTTTGTTTTTTATAAATTGTCGCTTTCTCATTATAAATATTTAAAGCAGATGATGGCACAAGTAGAACATATCGGAATAGCAGTAAAAGACTTGGGTATTTCTAACGAATTATTTTCTAAACTTTTGGGTGTAGCGCCATTTAAACAAGAGGAGGTAACGTCTGAAGGGGTGATTACTTCATTTTTTCAGGTGGGACAAACCAAAATTGAATTACTGGAAGGTACTCATGAGAATAGTCCGATTACAAAGTTTATCGAGAAAAAAGGAGAAGGCATCCATCATATCGCTTTTGAAGTAGCCAATATTTATGAGGAGATGGAAAGACTAAAAGGAGAGGGCTTTACCTTGTTGAATGAAGTGCCCAAAGATGGTGCAGACAATAAATTAGTATGTTTTCTACATCCAAAAGGTACAAACTCAGTATTGGTAGAGATTTGTCAGAGTAAAGTATAAAAAAAGATTAGAAAAGATTGTACAGCTTTACAAAAGTTGTCTAATCTCAAGACAGATAGAAAAAAAGATTCGACAACTTTTTTAAAAGTTGTCGAATCTAAAGCTCAATACTAATAACGTTTAACTTTTAATTCTTGCAAACCACCATCAAAATTAATGTTGATTTTTTTGCTAGCTTTTTCAAAATTTGGTGTTTCCCAATGTCCATTTTTTTGAATAAATCCATCAAAATCTTTAGAGTTTAGTCCACCATCAATATCTATTCTACAACCAACAGCCTCAGGAATATTAAACTCGATAGAAGTTAAACCAGATTCTACTTGTACGTCTAAATTATCTACTTTGTCTCCTAGTTTAACATCCGTTTCAGTTACCCCAGTTTTAATAGAAAGCTTTTTGACTTTATATTCACTCAAATCGAAGTCTGCTTTGCCTGCTCCAAATTCAAAATTCATATCCCACAATACGCTTGGGTTTAACTTTAAATTGATTTTGTTATGATTATCATCGCTAAGGTTAAAATGATTTTTCTTTCCTTTTAAAGCAAAAGCAATGTTTGGACTGCTAGAATCGCCTGTTTTCTTAAGCGAGATATTACCGAAATTTAAGTCCGCATCAGCTTCTACTAAATCATTTGAAGAACCATTAATGACAAACTCTGCTGCTCCACCTGTAAATTCAAATGTTGCCGATTTAACTTGTGGACTCATTGATTCTACAAGTTTTTGCTTTGTTCCTTTAAAATGATATTCCTCGTTGTCATTATCATGATCATCGTCGTCATCATCATCCAAGTCGATATGAACATCATGGTCGTTGAAAGCGTGTTCTACTTTATCTTTACAGCTCCTTACAATAACAATAGGAATAGCTATGCAAAGTAAAATAATAGTAATGACAGTAGCTGAACGACTGCTTTTGCCAATAAAAGCAACCAATCCTAAATAGATTAATAAAAGTGGCCAAAGTCTTGAGATTTCGTGCCAATTGATATTAAACCAACCAAACTCTTTCCCTAGAAATAGGAAACCAAGTAAGATTAAAAATCCTCCGGTAAAAATACTTTTTGAATTCATCGTTAAAAAGCGTTTAAGTTTTGAAGCCGTTATTAATAACCGTTTTCGTATATTCATAACGGCCTCAAAATGTCGATTTAGAAGTTAGTTTTGTCGTTATCGTTATGGAAGTTGATTTTATCTTTTTCTTTGAAGATAATATAACCACCCACACCGATTAAAATAAGAGGCCAGAATTTGCCAAAGTCAAAATCAGGAATCCATTCGTCTAATAAGAATATCGTACCTAATACTATTAAAATAATGCCCCAAACTTTGCTTGAATCCTTTTTCATGTTAGTAAATGTTGTTGAGTTAAAATTTGAATCTTCTGGAGTACTTGTTGTTTCCCACTGATGTTTCACTGGCAATGCTATCCACAAGATAATATACATCCAGAAAAAAATACCATGAGTAAATATTAAACCCAAAAATAAAAGTAATCTGACTATTGATACATCAAAGCCGAAGCGTTCTGCTAGTCCAGCTGCTACACCCCCTAATTGTCCTTTTGAAGGTATGCGATAAAGTGAATCGTTCATGGTTGTTGTTGTTTAGTTTTTTTGTTTAGAGTTTTATAAAAAGCTGGTTTAAAAATAATTTTAAATAGTTCTTTTCGTTTGATGGATGAAATTTATACCGACCTTAAAGATTATCAATCTGAAAATGAATAGACGGTACATTTGACTTTATGAATGGATTTTTTTGATGGCGAGTTTTAAAATAAAAAATCCTTTAAGCATTTTTAGCCCAAAGGATTTTTAATGATGTAAGCAATAAGTTATGGCTTTTTGAGTTTGAGTTTGGCTTCTTCAACCTTTTTTTGCTGATTTACAAGCCCTTCATTCATCAATAACTGATCTTTTTTGTTTTGTTCTACTTCCATTTGAAGTCTTTCTAGCTCAAGTCTATTTTCCTCTATCTTCAATAAAAGCTTATCTTTTTCTTTTTTATTGTTTTCAATGGCTCTTGTCAGTTTGTCGGACGTCGTTACAGATTTAAGTTGTCTAGTTTTAATATCTTCCACATTTTTTTCTTCTACTCTAACCTCTTCATGGCGTTTTAGTACCTCTACAAAATCATTCAAAATCTTTTCGGCTGCTAAATACTTTGGATGCGAGCCATTAACATATACTTCGTCACCAAAGCCTATTGAAAGGAAAATTTTACTTCTCCCTCTTTCGGCGGTAATTTTACTGACCACCATCACAGGGTCTGGTGAAATACTTGGTATTCTAGCCCCTGTAATTCTAAAAACATTATTTCTGCCTACTTCTACACTTCCGTATTTGGCAAGCTCATTTTGCCAACTTTGCTTGATGTACTTATCTTCAATAGATACAGTAGTGTATACCCCCTCTTTGGTGGCTTTATCTATTTCTTGGGTTCCCGAGAATACTTGTGCACGAATACTTTGAATACTTATTAATAAAAGAAAAACTAAACACAGCTTTTTCATAAATAAAAAAAATGGTTATTATGAATGATTTGGTTAAATGCTTTTGCAAGTTAAGATGCTAAGGTTGTTTCAACAAAATAAGCCAACGTTAAATTAACCTATAATACAGATTAATTTGTAGATAATTTTAGATAGATTTATATGAAACAATCATCAGATATACCATGAAATTAAAATTACTTATCTTTTTCAGCCTCATTGCCCATTTGGCGGTAGCTCAAAATACAGATTGGTCTTTAGAAGGCTTTTCTAAACCAAAAGAAAACCCAATTTTAATGGCCGACTCTAGCTATGTATTTGCTTGTCCGATGACTAACACGTCGGTAAAATGGCAAAAAGCAGATATTTTTAATCCCGCAGCTATTGTTAGAAACGGAAAAGTATATGTTTTATTTCGGGCAGAAGATATACCCGGCACAAAAATAGGCTTTCGTACTTCTAGGATAGGGCTAGCAGTAAGCGATGATGGCATTCATTTTACAAGAAGAAAAACGCCCGTATTATTTCCTGCGAAAGACGAATTTTCTAAATACGATAATCCTGGTGGATGCGAAGATCCACGAGTTGTACAACGGGCAGATGGTACGTATGTCGTAGCATATACTGCTTGGAATAGAGATGTCGCCAGACTTTGTATTGCAAGTTCTAAAGACTTAATACATTGGAAAAAACATGGTCCTGCTTTTGGAAAAGCCTATGATGGAAAATTCGTGAATATATGGTCGAAGTCAGGCTCGATTGTTACTAAAATGGAAAATGGTAAGATTACAGCTACTAAAATTAAGGGTAAATATTGGATGTATTGGGGAGAAAAAGGAGTCAACATAGCCACTTCCGACGATTTAATTAATTGGACACCACTAGTAGAATCAAACGGCGAATTGAAATTTGTCATGAATACCAGAGCAGGCAAGTTTGATAGCGATTTAACCGAACCCGGTCCGCCAGCGATATTGACTGACAAAGGAATTTTACTATTATACAATGGAAAGAATGCCAACGGAGAAACAAGGGATATGAAACTTCCGGCCGAAACGTATTCGGGTGGACAAGTACTTTTTGATATTAACGACCCTACAAAAGTGATAGAAAGACTTGATGAATGTTTTATCAAACCAGATTTGCCACATGAGATGCGTGGACAATACAAAGCTGGCACTACCTTTATTGAAGGGTTGGTCTTTTTTAAGCAAAAATGGTTTTTATATTATGGCACTGCCGATAGTATGGTGGGCGTGGCTATGAAAAATGGTTTGTAAAATGACTCTTTTGTATCATTCATTTCTAGCGAGGGACTTAAGTCCCTCGCTAGAAATAAGGCTTGAAAACTCATTCGCCTTTGTTGGTGTTTTCACCAACAAATCAAGCGTCAGCAACACTCCAAAGAAAGAATAAAATCAAACTATTAAGTTGATAAGTTACTGACACTTAGATTGTTGGTGAAAAACACCAACAATGGATAAGATTTAAAACTTGGCATGACTTCCAATTAATTGTGAGCTATTATAAAACTTTCAAAGTCATGCCATGAGTGACTGAGTGATAACCAAATTAATCCTTCGCAAAGCGAACGATAAGATTGGTTACTTCAAAAATACAACGAGCAGGCTTTTTTTCATCTGGAACAATAATCCTAAAAGGACCTTTGCCGTTGGGTAGAGGTTTACCTTCCATTTGGTCGGCTAGGATAATCACTCTATCAGTAAAACTAGAGTCTAATTCAGTCAATGAAAAAAGTACTTCATAGCCATCTGCTGCTTTTACGATAAGGTATTTACTTAGATTTTCGCCTCTTAACTGTTTGCCTAACGTAACACCAGCCTTGCCTAATATTTCTGTTACGGGTACTCCCGAATATTTGTAAACTTTTCCATCGCGGTCTTTGGTACTGGTTTCTGCACGCTTCATTTTTGATAAATCATCAGCATTTAGTGTTAAAGGAGTCAATACTTCTCCTTCTACTTTTATAAATGATTGAGCAGGTTTGGTTTGCGTCCAAGCAAAATGAGCGGTCAGGCTCATAAAAATGATGGAAAACAACAATTGTTTTTTCATGGCTAATTATCTTTTGTGTGGATTTGAAAAACGAGGGTCATTGATAAACGTCTCGTCGGTAAGCATTTGTAAAAAAGCAATCATGTCACTTTTCTCTTTAACACTAAGGTGAATAGTGCTTCCGCCCATATTGTTAACCGTTCGTTGTAAAAAAGGACTTAGTGTGGCACTTTGCTTGATATGATCACTATAATGGTCTAGTACTTCATTCAATGTCTTGAATCTTCCATCGTGCATATAAGGAGCCGTAAGGGCGATATTGCGAAGAGAAACCGCTCTGAACCTGCCATTGTCGATGGCTAAACCAGTAAATTTTTCTCGACCAATATCGCTTGGGATGCTATCTAAACCATTATTATGAAATAGCTCTGAAAACATTTTTGGTCCTGTATGGCAATGTCCGCAATTAGCCCCACGTATGCCTTTTTCAGCCATCGGATTGGTAAAAAAAAGCGACATACCATTTGATTCCTCAAGCGTAGGAGTGTATTTGCCTTGTAAATAATGATCATATTTAGAGTCCGCAGAAATCAGTGTCCGCTCAAATTGTGCGATAGCTTTTACAATTTGTTCACCTGTGATGGTGGCTGTCCCAAAAACTTTTTTGAAAAATAGTGGATAGAAGGTAGTCTTTTGAAGTTTACGCGCTACGTTTTCCATCGACTCGCCCATTTCATTAGGATGTGTGATAGGTTCAGTGACTTGCCCTTCTAAACTGTTGGCTCTGCCATCCCAAAAAAACGAACGAACCCAAAGCAGATTTGCTAACGACATACTATTTCGGGTAGTAGGCACTTTACCAACGCCCATACTAAAAGCTTGCCCATCAGTAAATGCCAGTTTCTGTTGATGACATGAACCACAAGAAACAAGATTGTTGGATGATAACTTAGGTTCATAGAATAACATTCTCCCTAAAAATACACCCTGTTTAGTAAGAACATTTTTAGCATTTGTATTAATTCTATTGCCGAAATAAGCTGGATACTTCAATTCATAGTCACCGATAGGTATATCCTGTTCATGGCGTATTTGAATAGTAGCCATCGCAAAGCAACCAACAATGATTAGTGTTAGTAAAGAAACCAATTTTTTAGAAAATATTTGGTTTGATATACTGACTCCAGTAGCCATAAAAATCTTTTGAATATACCTTTTTGTCAAGAAAGCAATATGAGTTCGCCTTTTCGCTATATTTTTAAAAATATAGCGATACAAACCTAAATAATGAATTTGATATAAGCAATGCAATATGTAAAAAAGGCAATGCAAGTATTCCAACGATTGTGATTGATGATGCCAGTAGCTGTTTTAAATTACTTAATTCCACGGATAGGAAAATTCAACGTTTGGATATCTCCGTAATTAACAAAACAGCATAGCGATATAAATCAAGACTATTAATTTATATTTGCGAATATCATACTTTACAAATATGAAAATTACATCTTTAATCTTAGCAGCGGGTAGTTCAAGCCGTTTGGGAAGTCCCAAACAGTTAGTAACATATAAAGGGGAAATACTCATAAGTAAAATTACTCAATTAGCATTGGATGTAACGAATCATGTACTTGTAATACTAGGTGCGAACGAAACCTTGATTCAACCTAGATTAAGTGAGCTTGTTCAAGAAAATCAGGAACGTTTAACAATAAAGGTCAACACTCATTGGAATGAAGGTATTGGTAATTCTATCAGCTTTGGAATCAAAGAAATTGCGGGCGAATCTGATGCAGTATTGATTTTATTATGTGACCAACCACTTGTAAATGAAGCAATTTTGCAAAAAATGTTGCAAGTATTTGCAAATTCAGAGAAAACAATCGTTGCTTGTAAATATGCAAACCAATTTGGGGTGCCTATTTTGTTTGATAAAAAATATTTTGAAGTATTAATGGCATTAGAGGGAGATAAAGGTGCAAAAGTAATTTTGAACAATTATTTAGATGAGATTGTAGCGGTTGATTTCCCTGAAGGTATATACGATATTGATACAGAAGATGATATAAAAACGGTTTCTGCCCTTCATTGAGGGATAAAAAACAAAAAAGCCGAAGTATTAGCTTCGACTTTCTGAAAAATAATCTAATAGAATGGCTAAAAGTACGCTGGCGGGGATACTAAGATTCTGATTATTTTTATTAATGGATCATTGTTAAAATGGTGGTTAAGCATTGTTGAAACGACTCTGGCGGATAAATAATAATAAAAATGTATATAAACACATCAATAATTTATTATTATTACTAGTAGAGTAATTCACAATGCAAAGCTATGCAATGTTTGCTTGTTTAGAAATAGCCAAAGTGTCTATTTTACACAATTTCCTAAAAAAAATTAGTATAAAATACTCACATCTTTTTTTGCAAAGAAAATGTAAATTCTACAAAAAACAATGGAATCTTTATCTAATAATTCTATAGAACAATTATTCCGTAAATGTTTAGATGCAGTAAGTATGGTAGCGGGAAGTGCTACGGAGAAATCTGTTGAAAAATATTTACAAGAATTAGGCTTTTTTAGCCTTAGTTCTACTTTGCCCAATGCAGTGTATCAGATTCTGGATATGCGAACCCTCACCTACAGATTTGTCGCTAATACCGAATTGGCACTGGGTATCCATCCTGACGAATTTATAGAAAAAGGCGTCCCCATGGTATTAGGAACTATGGTTCCTAGTATGCAGAATGTATCGGCCATTCCAGAGTTATTGCGATTTATGTACAATTCTATCCGACAAGCCCCCCGTGATGCCCGTGAAAGTTTTGTTGCCTATGGATATGGTATGCAATATTATAGACCTAGCAAAAAACCTTTTCATTCAATGGTGCAATTGATAGGGTTAGAGTTTGATGATGAGGGGTTGCCTACTTTATGTTTTTTGATAGACCAAGACATCGAACATCTGGTAAAGAAATTGGATAATTATTTAGGCAGAGTAAGCTTTAGGCAGAGTGACCTTGTTACCACTTTTTCCTCTACAGAAATGCAACTAAAAAAGCAGGATGTTTTTTCGGATAGGGAATTAGACGTACTGAAAATGCTTTTGAGAGGCTACGAATCAAAACAAATTGCAGAGAAATTGTTTATCAGTTCGCATACTGTAGATAATCACCGAAAAAATATGATTCGTAAGCTAGGTGCTCGCGATACTACTGCCCTGATACAATTAGCTAAATTGATAGGTATTCTAAAGTAACGAATCAGCTTTAATGAATACTTAAACTATCCTTTGCCAGAAATATTTTTACTTTGTGTAAAACTACTATTCATTATTTTTAGTTAACAATTAGATTATTGATTAATAAAAGAAAAGTAGCACAACCAGAAACACTCAAAGTATTGATACCTTCTAAAGTCGAAATAGCTCAACAATTAGATATTCTTCCCGATTCATCAAAGGAATTTAGTATTGATGCTGTAGAAGATGTAAAGGACGAAGAGATTGCTTTGGTCGCCAAACATCTTCTAACATTACCAAATGTATCTTCCCCAAAAAGGATTTCTGAAAATACTGACGATACGATAACGCTTGATTTCAACAATGAAGGCGATTTGATATATTTAATAGGCACTTCTAAAAACGACATTACTGCTTCTGAATACTTATCTGCTTATAAAAACATACAAACATCTGTTGCTTCGGTTTTAGATTGGCAGGAAGAAAAAAGTATTCAGGAAGTATTAGCACAATTAATTGAAAATAAAGCTATTCAGTCGGCTCGTAGTGTATCATGCGGAGGTTTGTTTGTAGCGTTGGCTAAGTCGGCAATACCTAATAGCTTAGGATTTAGTATTAGAACCAATTCAGCTTTCCGCAAAGATGCTTTTTTGTTTGGCGAAGCTCAAAATCGTGTATTGGTATCCATTACACTAGACCAATATACTATTTTTGACGCCACCATAGCAGCTACCGACGTAAAGGCAAGTTTCTTAGGAAAAGTAAAGAAGGGGAATTTCTTGATTGATGCTGAAACAATTATGGCTACATCTGAAGCAAAATATTTGATTGAGAAAACTTGGTTGACTGATGAAACCAAGTAAGTGTTTATAAAAAAAGGTTGCCTCAAAAACATTTGTTATATTGTGTTTTGAAGCAACCCTTTTTAGGAAGAACTTACATTTTACTAAGGATCAATCAATTTATGCTTGTTGTTATATGCTACAATAAATACGATTACCTCGCCAATAATACCCACTGTCGCAGTGAAGGTATCTCCCAACCAAATTAATAAAAAAGCAAAAACGATAAACAAGCCAATCAACTGTGCGGTCGAAAGTTCGTTATCTTCTGAGTGTTGTGTTGAATTAGACATCGTTAAAAAATTTTGTGAATATATAATTTATACTAAGATATGAAAAAATGTAAAAATTTCAAGTGGATTTTAGTGTTTAATTGTGTTTTTTTTCAATTGATAGTACAAACTTATGTGCCAGCTCAGGAAAAATTAATTTCTCTGGGTAATTCTTCTGTTAAATTAAAAAACAACAACTTTTACTTGTTGAAGATTGTCGATGAGCGTAGTGATAAGCTTAATATCGGACTGGTGCATAATCAAGAAAAAGATGGTGTGTATTTGGATGTAGTAAAGGGCGTAGCAAAAGCAAGTAATGAATTTTTAGCGAAATTCTCCAAAAAGAATCCTGCTGCTTATCCTATTATTATCAGCATCAAAGAACTAAAAGTGGTAGAAAAAATAGTGAATCCTAAAACTATTAATGGTCAAAGTGAAGTAAAAGTAACATTTAGTTTTATGCGAGACACTACCTTACTTAATTTGACAACCTTCCAAACTAAAATTACGTTTACTCGCAGTTTTAATGCCGACAACCATTTTGAATACCTCATTGGGCGATTGTTGGATAAGTCACTGATATATTTTGACCAATGGATGACAATTAATTTCGATAAAAATCCAGCCTTGGCCAAATCACTTAAAATTAATATTAAAGCGGATTATGGTGTAGATAATCCTGTAAGTGGCGATACCGTTTTTTGGTCGCCCAAGCACAAATTATCTTGGCAAGATTTTGAGGGCAAAAGACCACAAAATACAAAGTATGCCGCACAAGTTTTTACGAATTTTGAGTACGGAGCCTTTACAGATATTAAAGACGGAGTATTGATAATCGATTTACAATTAAAAGCTTATTTATTGAAAAGTTCTTCATGGACGATGGGCATGCTTACAGAATATAGCCTTGCTCATGAACAATTGCATTTTGATATTACCAAAACAATTATAGAGCGTTTTAAAAAGAAAGCTACTAAAATATTGACGCTCGATAACTACGACAGCGAATTACAGCTATTATTTATTGAAATGTATCGAGAATTTAATCGTTTGCAAAGGGAATATGATGCGGATAGTAACCATAGTATTAATTTTGTAGGACAACAAAAATGGCAATCGTTGATTTCAGAGGAATTGAGAGAAATACGATAACCACAAAAATTTTAATTAACAATGCGAAAATTATCAATGGAAGACCTCAACCGCTTGACTGTGGAGGAATTTCAACAAGTAGAAAAGTTTCCCTATGTGCTGATTTTGGATGATATCAGAAGTATGAACAACGTAGGGTCGGTATTTAGAACAGCAGATGCTTTTAAGGTAGAAAAGGTGTTTTTGGGCGGTATTACGGCTACACCTCCACACCGAGAAATCCAGAAAACGGCTTTAGGGGCAGATGAAACCGTAACTTGGGAACATGTTGAAAACGTATTGGCATTGATAAAGACGCTCCAAGCGGAGGGATATATCGTAGCGGCAGTAGAACAAGTAGAAAATAGTGTATCTTTATTAAGCTTTGAACCCCAATTAGACAAAAAATATGCTTTTGTGTTCGGGAACGAAGTTTTTGGTGTAAATCAATCAGTAGTAGAGCAGGCTGATTTTTGTTTGGAAGTGCCCCAATTTGGTACAAAGCATTCTTTGAATATTTCAGTAACTACAGGTATCATTTGTTGGGATTATGTTAGCAAGTATTTAATTACAAAAAATAATTAATATTAGTTTTTGAAAAACTTAACACGAAAAACTTTTTTGCTTTCAACCTTATTAATACCTTCGTCTCAATTAAATAACAATAATTTAATATTAAATTAATATTGAACATGAAATCAAATAATAAGACTCTTGCCAACGAAATTTCAGCCCTTATTTTAGGAAAACTCCACGGGTTAAATGCAAAAAGTGCTAAAAAACTAGTAAAATCTGTTGATAAAACAACTGAAGACCTAGTGAAAAAATATACTAAACTTCAGAAAGAGGAGATTGACGAGAAAGAGAAGGAAGCAAAAAAAGAAGCTAAAAAAGCAAAAGAGAAAGCTGAAAAAGTAGAAAAAGAAAAAGCGAAAGCAGCAGCAAAAGCAGAATTGGCAGCCAAAATTGCGATAGTAACAGAAGACGAGCCAGTGGCTGAAAAAAAAGCTAAGCCTACTAAGAAAAAAGCAGCAGAAGTTTCAGAAGAAAGCACAAGTGCTGAGACTAGCGAAGAAACAGAAGCGTAATTATTACCGACTATCAAACAAATAAAAGAGTTTATCAAAAATTGACACCATTTTTGATAAACTCTTTTTGTTTTGTACTGTCGTTGTAATTCTTATTAGCTTTCTGCGACTTATTCCAAAACTTAAATAACTTTTAAACCCACACCGTTGATGTCGAATATTTTAGAAGCCCACCATGTGGTAAAGCGCTATGCAGGACACACTGCCTTGGATGATGTTAGTATAGAAGTACCAGCAGGCTCAATTTTTGGGTTGTTAGGTCCAAACGGAGCAGGTAAAACATCGTTGATAAGAATCATTAATCAAATTACTGCTCCCGACGAAGGACACATTGTGCTACTCGGTGAAAAATTACAGCCCAAACACATTGAAGTAATCGGCTATTTGCCAGAAGAACGAGGGTTGTATAAAAAAATGAGAGTAGGAGAACAGTTGCTGTATCTTGCCCAATTGAAAGGCATGAGCAAAGCGGATGCTACCGAAAAGCTGAAACACTGGTTTATAAAATTTGATATAAAAGACTGGTGGAATAAAAATGTTGAAGACCTTTCAAAAGGGATGCAACAAAAAACACAGTTTATCGCTACGATTGTACATGAACCTAAATTGATTATTCTGGATGAACCTTTCTCTGGTTTTGACCCCATCAATGCCAATCTTTTAAAAGACGAAATATTAGAACTGAAACAAAAAGGGACAACCATCATTTTCTCTACCCATAGAATGGAGTCTGTTGAAGAATTGTGTGACCACATCGCACTAATCAATAAGGCTAAAGTGGTGCTTCATGGAGCCAAGAAAGAAGTGAAAAATCGTTTCAGAGAAAATTCTTATACGATAGACTTCGTGGGTTCGTTAACCGAAAATCCTTTAGCTTTTGAATTGTTAAATACTAAACCTTTGGACGATGGAATTACACGAGCAAACATCAAACTAGTGGAAGGCGTATCTGTAAACCAATTGATTGCCATTTTGATTGAGCAAGTAGACCTTAAGTCTTTCAATGAAAATATTCCTTCATTCAATGATATTTTTATAAAAGTGGTGGGTGGTGAAGCAAACGACATTCTTTAAGAAACATTGCTAAATCCATTCAATCAGCATTCCTTTTAAAAAATCCCCAAAACTATGAATAAGATTTTACTGATTATCCAGCGCGAATATATTACCAGAGTAAGAAAAAAATCTTTTTGGATTGCTTCTCTCTTAGTTCCCGTTCTGATAGCGGCAGTATATGCCATTCCCCTTTATTTATTTTTGAATTCAAACGATACCAAAACTATTGAGGTAGTCGATGAAAGTAATTTATTCAAAGGTAAGCTTCAATCAGATGATGATGTTGCTTTTAAATTTATCAATGGTTCATTTGAGCAGGCTAAGAAAAACCTAGTAAAAAGTGGAGCCGATATTTTAGTGAACATCCAAAAGGATATTCTTGATAATCCGAATGGTGTGAAAATGGTAGGGAAAAAAAGCATTGGCATATCTACACAATACAAAATTCAAGGGAAAATTCAGACAGAATTACGTAATATTAAACTGATAAAAGCCAATATAGACTTAAAGGTATTGGAAGATAACAAGGTAAACGTAAATGCTAAAACCTATACGTTGGATGACGAAGGTGGCGAACAAAGTAGTAGCTCGGCAGGAGCGATGATTTTAGCAGGTATTTTTGGTTTGATTCTCTATATCTCTGCCTTTTTATACGGTTCACAAGTAATGAATGGTGTAATCGAAGAAAAAAGTAACAGAATTATTGAAGTAATGATTTCGTCTGTTCGTCCTTTTCAATTAATGATGGGTAAAATTGTGGGTGTTGGGCTAGTCGGGCTTACGCAGTTTCTCTTGTGGGGTGTACTTACTTTTGGAGCGTCTAGTGCTACAACGGCCATTATGTCAAGTAAAATTCAGGAGAAAGTTCAGACCCTTCAACAATCTGGAGCGAGCAAGGATGAAATCAAAAAATATAAAGAAAATGTAAAAGATACCAATCCATTATCAAGTATTTCACAAACGATTGATAACATATCTTTGACAAAAATCATTATCTGCTTCTTCTTATTTTATATGGGTGGATATTTGTTGTATAGTTCGCTTTTTGCTGCGGTAGGTTCGGCTGTAGAGAACTCTACAGAAGCACAACAATTTATGTTTCCCGTCACGATACCTATTATCTTATCATTTATACTTGGTCAGATAATCATTCAGAAACCAGATAGTTCAATCGCTTTTTGGGCATCTATGTTCCCCCTTACCTCACCGATAGACATGATGGTTAGGTTACCTTTTGGTGTATCAAATTGGGAAATTGCCCTGTCTTTTGCATTACTTGTCCTTGGTTTTCTGGGCACTACATGGTTTGCAGGCAAAGTATATCGCGTAGGTATCTTGATGTACGGCAAGAAACCCTCTTGGAAAGAGATTAGTAAATGGGTGTTTTATAAGGGATAACAGTCTTATTATCAATCATTTATCACTAGCGAGGGACTTAAGTCCCTCGCTAGTGATAAATGATTGAATTTTATATCCAGTAAAGCAACCTATATGAGGCAATGACAACTACTCACTCAAGACTCACAATTCATCACTCATAACTGTCTCCTCTCACTCTTTCGGCTTATTTAACAAACCTAAATCAGGCTGAGAATATTTTAAAATTTTGATATACATATCCGTTTTAGTCTGAAATACCCCTTCAATATTCGGAATCCTTTGATTAATTACTTCAAGTAAGTGATTATTATCTCTACACATGACATCTACTTGAATATCAAAATCTCCTGACGTAACCGCCAAAAAACTCACCTCTCTGAATTCTTGTAATTGTGCAGCTACAGATTCAATCAGGTTGGCTGGTCGTACCGAAATTTTGATATGCACATACGCATGAAAGCCTACTCTGGCAGTATTTACACGGCCAACTATTTGAATGGTTTTATCTTCAATTAGTTTACTTGCTCTGCTTCGTATCGTACTGGCTGATGTTTTTAAATTTTCAGCCATATCTGTAAATGAGCGACGCCCATCTTCTTGCAATTGTCCTAGT
This sequence comes from Arcicella sp. GW821-FHT09D11, assembly GCF_059416265.1. Classification (NCBI taxonomy): domain Bacteria; kingdom Pseudomonadati; phylum Bacteroidota; class Cytophagia; order Cytophagales; family Flectobacillaceae; genus Arcicella; species Arcicella sp. GW821-FHT09D11. The sequence continues at coordinate 277,561 of NZ_JBWKOV010000004.1, forward strand.
ATGGCAAAATCTAGCTCATCTAAGTCAAATGAAACATCGTTGTTATTGGTTGGTTGTGTAAGGCTCATGTAGTAGAAAAAGGCTAAGTTGAGGTATTAATTTCGTAAATTTAACTGAAAGATAAAAAATAAATAAAATATAGTTATTGCAAATTCAGCAAAAAATAATCAATTTTTGATTAAAAAGTTAGAAAAAGAGTGTATTTGAAATAAAAATAACAAAAAGTACTTAGATGACAACTATCTATTTAAGCTCGCAAGTTTTAATGAAGGTTAGTTTTATAAAACTTATAAATACTTCATATAAAATTTTACAGCATTGAACCTAAGCCAAAAATTAATAGTTGAGTAGGTATAGTATCAATTTGCATTGAAGACAAATCAAGAGAGGTAAAATTTAATGATGATTTCCACCACAACTACTTATCAGGCAGCTCAAATGGTTTCTGAAACCATTGAAAGCCATTTTATATTTCACCATCAAAATGCAGTGAGGCATGATGGTAAAATACTTGCCCCTATTCCTAATAGTTTGGTCATAGAATCAATTATCGATGTTGGCTTTTGGGCGAGTCTCCGTCGTGAAGAGGGGCGTTCTCCTAAAATATCACTTGCCTTTTTACCGCCCTTATTAACCGAACGTCCCTTAATTTTTGAACATAGATTAAAGTTTAATCCTGATGTACTAACGAAATTAGCACCCTCTGTAGAACATGCAGGTATCCACTTAGGCGTTTGGATAGAAGATGATGAATTATATATTTGGGGAACTACTACCAATATTCCAGGCTTATGTTTTGTCTTAGAAGTTGTTGAACCAGGCCTGTTGGTCATCAAACATCGCAGAACAGATGGCTTTGGTAAATTTATCAATGTTGCTGTATTGAAAGGCGACCAAATAAAGGTAATCGACGAAAGCAGTGGTACTATGCCCGACTGCCCAGCAGTGTTGGGTTCTATGATTGGTATCGCTTCGCCTTCCTCTTGGAATGATTCCTTGAATGTACTTGTCCAGCTAGCAGTAGCCATGCGAGCACACCAAAGAGGAGGTGCCCTTTTGATTGTACCTTCTAAAAATGATAATTGGCGTTCTTCTATTATTTACCCTATTACTTATGCCCTCAGCCCTGTTTTCTCGGGTCTTTCTTTCTTGAATGAAAAAGGATTAGACATCTATAATCCTGCCTTGCAAAATAAGTTAAATCAAGCGATAAATGGTATAGCGGGGTTAACAGCCGTGGATGGTGCTACTATCATTAATGACCAGTTTGAAGTATTGGCTTTTGGTGCAAAAATTGGGCGTTCGCCATCAGGTAAAGCGTTAGAAGCCATCTTAGTAACAGAACCCATCGTTGGCAATGAACCTCAGGTAGTACACCCAGTTCAGAATGGAGGCACTAGACACCTTTCTGCAGCACAATTTGTGTATGATCAACGGGATGCGATTGCCTTAGTAGCTTCGCAAGATGGAAGATTTACTATTTTCTCGTGGTCTCCTTGTGAAAGAATGGTACATGCACATCGTGTAGATACGCTATTAATATAGTACTAGCACGTAAGCGTGAGGCCGTCGTAGGCGAGTTTTATATAAGAAGGTAATTCTTCTTCTACATCTCTATGCAGTCCCATCTGGTGGCTGATATGAGTAATATAAGCTTCGTCAGGCTTGATTTTCTCGAGTACCTCTATGGCTTCAGAAAGGGTAAAATGTGATAAATGCTTTTCTTTACGCAAAGCACCAATTACGACAATTTTAGAACCTCTTACTTTTTCCAGAGATTCTTCCGAAATATAGTTTACGTCGGTGATATAGGTGAAATCGCCTATCCTAAAGCCATATACTGGCAATTTGAAGTGTAATACTTCAATAGGAGTGAAGGTAACGCCTTCAATATCAAAAGGAGTATTATAATGAATTTCGTTCAGGGTAATTTGTGGAGTGCCGGGGTATTTTATAGCAGTAAATGCATAAGCAAATTCTTGCTGAATTTGCTCAAGTACTGACGGACGAGCATAAATAGGCATATCTTTCTGTTGAAAGAAATTGTATGCTCTTACGTCATCCAAACCAGCAGTATGATCTTTGTGTTCGTGCGTGAAAATAATAGCATCCAGCTTGTGAACACGTTCACGAAGCATCTGCTGACGAAAGTCGGGGCCAGTATCAATAACAAAGCTTTTGTCGGCTATTTCTAGGTGAATAGAAACCCTAAGACGTTTATCACGAAAGTCGAGAGATCGGCAAACTTCACAACCACAAGCAATTACAGGTACTCCTTGGGATGTTCCAGTGCCTAAAAAAGTAATTCTCATAGAATTATGAATTATCAATTATGAGTTATGAATTAATAATATTCGAGTAAATTATCTATCAACTCTCAGCTTCATAACTCATAACTCATTTTTCATAACTATTCGGTAAGTGCTTTTACTTGAGCAACCAATGCATCAAAGTTCAAAGGTTTAGCAAGCATATCATCAAAACCAGCTTCTTTGAAATCTTCCATAGAATAGTTTCTAGCATTACCAGTAATAGCAATAATTGGTATTTTAGCTTTAGCTTCGTCTTTCAAACTACGTACTGCTTTAGCACATTCCATTCCGTCCATTACGGGCATATTGATGTCTAGCAAAATGATGTCAAAATCTTCTTTCTCAAGAGCATCTAACACTTGTTGCCCATTTTTAACAGAATGGATTTCGAAATTTTGAAATTCTAAAATCTTCTTAGCAAGGTTCTGGATAACTGAGCTATCTTCGGCAATCAGGACTTTCTTCATACTTAAGGTTAATGATTGATTAATATGGTAAAGATAAGTAACAGGAAACAATTAACAATTACCAATTAAAAATTAAGCGTTTTTTTTGTAATAAATCTTAGTTTTTATATTAAGTATTTACATGTATAAACGCTGTAAAGCTAATGAAAAATATTAAAAATCGGCTATCAAATGATGAGCAAATTCAATAAAATGATATTTTTCATCAATTAGTCCTACAAAAAAAGAGGTTGCCTGCCTTTTATAGCAAACAACCTCTTTGATATGCTTATAGCAATTACTTTACTGTGAAAGTTACGGCTACTTTATCCCACATTAACGTTACATTACCATTGTTTTCAGCTTTGATGGTAAAACGTTCAGTCATATCGTTAGCCCTAGCTGGAGCCGTTACTCTTAAAACGTCTTCTGCTTCACTGTATTTGAATGCACCCCATTGTTTAGCAACTTTGTTGAAAATAATCGTCCATTCTTTTTCACCAGGAATCGTAAAAAAACCATATTTTCCAGCTTTCAATGTTTTTCCTTGTACGACTACATCTTTACTTACTTCAAAAGTTGTTGCTTCGTTTGCACCAGTACGCCATACTTTACCCAAAGGGGCAAGGTTGCCATCCCAAACATTACGTCCTTTTACGGCTGGCTGGCTATAATTGATTGTGAGAGTAGTTTCTCCGATAGTAGCAGAAGTAGTTGCTGGTGGAGAAGGCATTTTAGACTTGTCGTTACTTGCTTCGTGTTGTGCATTGCTGATGAAAGCGGTGATAGAAAATAACGTCAATAAAATTAACTTTTTCATTTTTGTAAATCTGTTTAAGTTTTTTGAAAGGAGTTCTTCACCTTAGGAAACGCAAAAGATTTCATAAAGTTTTATTTTAATGGAGTTATTTTGTCTCAAATTTGTTATATTTTTATTAAATGATTATTTTATTTTATTAAATGAAGAAATTTCTATTTTCAGAGAACCCCACATTGACCTATTTCGATATACAGTATGAGCAGGAGAACATTCGTAGGGAGCGACAAAGGGCTGGGGTTTTATTACTTTTTTTCTCGATAAGTTTTATCAGTTATGCCCTGTTTGCCAAAACGGTGTATCAGTTGAATTATTTAAATGGGCACGAAGGCATCCCTCAGATTATATTTTTGTATTTAGCATTTATGACTTTCTATGAACTGACGGTCTGGCTATCTATGAAGTATCTACTGAAAGTAATGAATAAAATGCCTTTGGTAGCGAAGTTTGGTAATGCAACGCTCGAAATTACGTTACTCACCTTGGTCATGTATTTTGCGGGACAAGAGTACAACCATCCTATCCTGATAGTACTTTCTCCGTTGGTGTATATCTACTTTATTTTTATCATTCTATCAACGCTAAGGCTGAGTTTTGCCGTGTCGTTGTGGACGGGCCTATTGGCAGGATTAGAATACTTTTTTCTGAGCTACCACCTGATAGAATCTGGAACGATTGTTTCAGAGCATGATATTTATACCAAACAAATGTTTTCATATCTGCTCAAAACTTTCTCCTTGGTTTTTGGTGGTTTGTCGGCAGGTTATGTGGCTACGCAGATTAGAAAGAGCATCCAGCTATCCATAGAACGGATGGAGACCCAAGAACATATCGTAGAAATGTTTGGGCAGCAGGTTTCGCCAGAAGTAGCGCAGGTAATGTTAGAGCAAAATGGTATTCTGAAAGCGAAGCACCAAAAAGTTAGTATCATGTTTTTGGATATCCGTAATTTTACGGTGTATGCTGACAAACATACTGCGGAGGAAGTAATGGAGTATCAGAATGCTTTTTTTGAGGTAGTGGTTAATACCGTTAATGAATACAATGGTATTGTAAATCAGTTTTTAGGGGATGGTTGCATGGTTACTTTTGGCGCACCCATTAATTTAGAAAACCCCTCTGAAAATGCCGTAAAAGCAGGACTGGATATTATCGAAAAAATCCAGAAGATGAATGAGTTGGGTTCGATACCTAATACAGGCGTAGGCATCGGTATTCATACAGGAGATGCCGTAGTAGGAAATATCGGAACGGACTCTCGTCAGCAATATAATATTACGGGGAATGTAGTAATTCAAGCTGCAAGGATAGAACAATTGAACAAAAAATACCAATCTCAATTGCTGATAAGTCAGGAAGTAATGGATGAAATTTCTGCTATTCCGATTGATACAAAGCAAGTAGGCTCTGTTAAATTGAAAGGAATGGAGAACGAGATGTTTTTATGGAAATTGGCGTAAAATGCTTTTGACAATTCTTTATTTCTAGCGAGGGACTTAAGTCCCTCGCTAGAAATAAAGAATTGATTATCAGAATTGTAGTGATGAAAGATATAAATACTAGAAAAACAACCCTGCCTTCACCGAAAACAAATGATTTTCTTCTGAAATACCATACATGCCCGTAATCACCACCATATTAAAAGGGGCAATCCAAATACCACCACCATAGCTTTGGTGCCATTTCTCTGAGTTTTCGTTTGGATTCCAAACCCTACCAACATCATTAAAGGCAAGTACGCCTGCATAAGCTGGAAATAAATATGATTTGAAATTGAGTACTTTTATGCGAACTTCTGTATTGTTATAAAAAGAAGATTTACCTGAAAAACGAGTACGTCTGAAACCCCTGAGGTTTGTTAAACCGCCCAATGAATTAGCCTGATACAATTCATAATCATCAAGGTTTACGCCTCCTCCAAAACGAGTTGCCAAGCTAACAACTGCGGGTAATTTAAAAGTATAATAAAATGATAAATCAGTTTTTAGGTTGGCATAATTGTTCTTAGTAACATCATTTGCACCTCGCTGAATAGTGGCATCAAAGTTCCATAAAATACCTCTGGTTGGAAAAATGATATTATCACGATTATCAAGGATAAAACCAGTTTTTAGACCGATAAAATTTTTGTCCTGATAGATTTCATCACCATGTGGGGCGAACTCGTTGATAAACCGTTTAGGGTTTTCTTTGATGTGCCATTCATTTCTTGCAGCACCATAATATATTGTTAGCTTATTAAATCGGGTTTTGAAAAGGGCTGTAATCTCTTCGTTTTCATATTGAATTCTGTAATAATCAATCCCTTTCTCTTTTTTGTATTCCGATTCGTTACTCAACCCAAAGAAGTTATCAACCAAACCACCTTGTTGAATATTGGCTTTTAATTCAAAATCGGTTTTGCCGATTACGTCAGTGAATTCTCCTTTATAGAAAATATTGTATGAATTAGTACCAAAAGCGTAATTACCCGAAATACTGTGCTGAGAAGCAAAAGGTTCTTTTCTAAAACCTTGGCGAGTCCATTGCAGACCAGTTCCTACAAAAATACCATCGTCAACGTTATAAGCAAAAGAAGCTAGCGGAGCTATTCTATCATACTTAAAAGCCTCGCGGTTATAATCGTTTACGTTCTTTTTATTACTGGTTAAATCCTTGCTCTCCGACCCTAAATTGAGCGTTGTATTATCTTTTTTATCATAAATAATGGTTTTTTTAGCTAAACCAGTGACAGAAGACGAGTCTGTAAAAATGTCTTTCCCTTTTCCGCCAATCAAACGCACCCTGATGCCTTTGTTGGCTTGACCAAATACTTTGAAGTTGTCTTCCCCGTCTAGTCCCCAAATCCTGATTTCTTTCGTGATTTTTGGGTCAAATGTTCTTTCATAAAGTGTCCGACCGATTCCGCCATTTTTCTTTTGGTCAAAGACTGACACTTTGGTTTGCCCATCTTCAAGTCGGCTTACAAAAAAATATTCATCCTTATCACTTCCCAGAATATCTACTTCTTTACTCAGAAATTTATACAACTCTTTAGTATATCCCGGAAGGTCGTCACGGCGTTGTTTTAGTTTTTTGGCAATAACTAGTGAATGCTCTGGAAAATTAGGGAAGTGCGTGATAGCAGAATCAATCACCGCATCACTAATTTTTTGTTGAAGTTCTTTTGCCATCGCCATCCAATCGTTCTCGGAAGATTGAGTCAGGAACGAACGGTCAAAATAGCGTGCATTAAATGCCAAACCTGCCACATCACGAATTTTATAATCAAACCCTTGAATTTTAGGCAATATCCATTTTCGAGAAATAATACGAGGTAAAACGCCTTCGTTTACAAAAAAAGCTTGGTCACGGTCACGTGGAATAGGTCTAAAGCTCAAACCTTTGTCATGACCATTTTCATAACCAGCCCAACGCCATTGATCTTCGTGGCGGTCCCAGTCGCCAATCAGCATATCTAATAACCTTGCTCTGATTACTTCTTTTTCGTTAATTTCATTGTGGTTATCTTCGGCTAATTTTTCAACTACTTTTTGGGTACTTTGGATTTTTTTAGAACCCGCAAAACTACCCTCTGGTCGTTCTTCAAAAAGAGCTAATTGGTTCGTGAAAAGGCGTTTGTAGTTGCCTAACACATTGCTTTCTGGAATAATCACCAACGAAGGATTCGTATGCAGTACCCCAGCAGCTTCTGCCAAATGTGAAGCCACCAAAGCTGCAAAGGGGTGTGAAGCAGAAATTTGGTCAGAAACAATATCAGTAGTAAACTGACTGCGGATAGCTTCTGGAACGGCTCTTTCTGGATATTTTTCTACGGAACGCGTAACAAATTGTTCGCCTTTAGGATTTTGATAACGTAATGAAAGCGTCTGATAACCTCCTCCGCGTTGAATAACTTTTAATCCTCCTTCTTCCTGTTCAAAATCAAGTGTTCTAGGTTTGATGGGCGTTGTCCAAATATCTCTATAATTGTTCCCCAACATAAAAGCTTTGAATTTCCCTGCTTTATATTTTGGGTTAGGTACAACACCCTGAAGATGGATTTTTTCGGTTTGTAAGTCTTTAGGGTCAATCGTGTTGGTATCCAACAGGATATCTGTACTATACAATTCATTACCATCTTTGCCATCACCGCCAAAGAATATCAACTTGATTTGGTTATCATAGAAATCTAGACGAGCAAACCCAATTTGCGAACTAGCAAATTTAGAATCGTTGCCCATTTTCACAGGCGTATTTTTTGAACCCGCCCCCGAAGTAATATAGTTGATAGAATCTCGCTGAATTAATTGTAGATTATGTTCATGTCCGTTGGCATAAATTACGTTTTTGTATTGCTTAAAAATGCCTACCAATCCATCACGCATTTGCTTATATTTAGGATGTGGAATATCTTGGATATTACCAATAAGGGTACGATACAATGGATAAATAGAGCCAAGTACTGGCAGAGGGATAGGCACTCCTAATTCATGAAATGGGAAAAGGTGGTCTTGTAAAGTATAATAACCACCATGAGAGCCATGCGAATACATGGGATGGTGCCCAACTACTAACACTTTTTTATGGCGGTTTCTATCCAGAATATCATTGACACTTATCAGCATTTCTTCCAATGACTTTACTTCACAGTCAGAATCTGCTTCTGGTTTTTTCCAAGGATGTAGCCACCATTGCGTATCAAGAATGACCGCAGTGATTTGGTCGTTCAGGGCAACTTCATGGGGTGTAGGACATCCACCTTTTGGAAAAAATACGTCTTCTCTTTTCAAAAAATCAGAAACAAATTTTTCCTGATTTTGGATATATTCCCAACCTTTTTTGCCTCCTTGTTGCCAGTCGTGGTTACCAGGAATGATAAAGGGCTTTCCTTGATAATCTTGCAAAATGCTTAATTGGTCAGCCAAACGTTCCTCATCATTTTTGCGATTAGGCTCATCGATATTACTTAACCCTTTAGGATACACATTATCTCCAAGAATCATGATGGTTGATTGCTTGCCTGCTTGTTGCATTTGCTTTTTCAAAGGGCTTAACACCATGTTTTTGCCATTCTTCGGAGGTTCGCCAGCATCACCAATTAAAAAAACTGAATAATTAGGCTTTTTTTGGCTAAAACCGATTTCAGCAGTAAGCAATAATAAAGGCAACAATATACTGAAGCTTTTGAAGATAAACTTTTTAAAGGGAGTCTCCATGTTTTCTTGGACGATTGATATGTTGGTTTAGTAAGATAGTATTTTTCTTAGTACTGAATTAATTTGTGCTAAGAAAAATCAATTAACAGTAATCTCAAACTATTATTTTTTATAATCAAAAGCCAAAATGTAGCCATCTCCGCCAGCGCCTTCTGATGAAATATACAAGTTGCCATTTGGTGTAAAACAAATGCCTTCGGGTTGTTTATATAAATTGGGGTTTAAATCTATAAGGGCTTCCTTGGCTCCGTCTTTAGACAAAATCAAAAGCTTTTTGCCTTGCGAAGCAATAATAAATACTTGTTGAGTAATTGGGTGAATAGCGATGCCCGATGGACGGAAAGTTTTTTTGCCATCTTTACCAATTAATTTTTCATCTGGAATAGCGATAGATTTAAATAAAATTTTCCTTTTAAAATCATAGGCATAAATCATCTTTTTATTATCTACCTCCTTTATTCTTTCTTTGGCTGCTAGTAATAAATTGCCTGTGGTAGGGTCATAGCTAAGACCTTCGTATTCAACAACATCAGGGTCTGAACAGTCGATTTCTCTTTCATAAGACTCGCCAATTTTAAAGCTCTTAATTAAGCCATCACTTCTCAATACAAATACCTCATTACCTACTACTTCTATGCCCTCATAATCACCTGATTTTCCGAAGGGAATCTTCTCACTAATTTCTTTTTTTGTTAAATCAAAAATAAAAACTTTACCTTCTTCGTCATTAATGCAGGCCAATTGATTATTTTTATAAAATGACAGTCCAGAAATTTCTTTAAGGCTCTTCGGTAAGGTTATTTTTTGACTCGGATTTTCCAAGTCATAGGGTACTGTAAACGCTGTAGTGTTTTCTTGAGGCATTTCTTTTTCTTTGTGCTTTTCTTTCTTTGCACAAGAAAAAAGAGATAATGGAACGAAAGTTAGTAGAATTAGAGTTTTGGAAGAGATCATCATGCTTTTATTTAATGTTGTAAGTTGATTATGCAAACGGAATTGCTCATAAAGGTACAAGAATATGCTGAAGGAATTTTAAACAAATTGCCTGCGGAATTGATTTATCATAATTTTGGACACACCCATCATGTGGTAAAAGTGACGGAGGAAATTGGTAAAGCTTCTGACCTCTCGGATAAAGCCCTTGAGACGATTTTGATTGCAGCTTGGCTACATGATATCGGTTATCAGCAAGGTTGTATCAACCATGAGGATAGAAGTAAACTTATGGCCAAAACGTTTTTAGAGGGCTTAGAAGTTCCAGAAAAGCGTATTGATAAAGTTTTGGGCTGTATTGAAGCCACCAAAATGCCACAAAATCCGCAGAATCGTAAAGAAATGATTTTGTGTGATGCTGACTTATCGCACCTAGGTTCACCCGAATTTATGAATTATTCTGAAAACTTACGGATTGAATTTTGCTCTATTTTAAAAAGCATTGGTGAGAAAAAATGGTGGGAGTCGACAGTAGAATTACTACAGCATCACCAATATTTTACAGAATATGCCCGTGAACATTTTGAACCACGGAAACAAGAGAACTTAAAAAAAGGCTTACTGAAGTTAGCAGAATTTCAAGGGGGAAGTTTTAAATTTAAATTCCCTTGGGAAGAAAAGGAAGAAGACAAGGAAGATAAAGAAGAGATGAACGATACTAAGTTTGAAAAGAAACAAAAAAAAGAAGCTGACAAGATAAAAAAACCAGAACGTGGTATAGAAACCATGTTCAGAACAACCTCTTCCAATCACTTTCAGTTATCAGCGATGGCAGATAACAAAGCCAACATTATGATTTCGGTTAATTCAATCATTATCTCTTTGGTACTCAGTGTGCTGGCGAGGAAATTGGAAGATTGGCCTAATCTAATATTACCAACAGCTTTGCTGACCATTGTGTGCTTGGTGGCTACGATTTTTGCTATTTTGGCAGTCCGTCCTAATGTTACTTCTGGTAAGTTTTCCCGTGAAGACATTGAAGGGAAAACAGCCAATTTACTTTTCTTTGGTAATTTCCACCAGATGGAATTAACTGATTATGAATGGGGTATGAAAGAAATGATGAATGATTCTGATTTCTTATATGCCAGCATGACCCGTGATATATATTATTTAGGGAAAGTACTTGGCAAAAAATACAAATTTCTGAGGTTTTCGTATACCGTATTTATGTTTGGTTTTGCGGCCTCGGTAGTATCTTTTGCCATAGCTATGTACTTTTTTAAGTAGTTTTTTTGTCGGAGTGTCCCAAGCTTTTTTCTGGACAGACAAGGTCTCGTACTATCTGTTTTAATTCTTTGGCTTCGGGGAAATGTCCTTCTCTTTTTCTATCAAAAATTACTTCTTGTTCTAAAAATACTTGAAAACGCCCAGAGACTTCGCTTGGGCGTAGGCTTACTTCTTGTAGTTCATCTACAAAAGTTGTCAGTAATTCCTGTGCCATCCATGCCGAACGCATCAGCCAATTACATTTGGGGCAATATTCTATGGTTATTTTTGGTTTCATGGTTTTGTTAGCTGTCAGCTTTGAGCTATCAGCTATCATTTTTTTAATTGTGGTAAATTGGTTTCGGTCATCTAATTATAGCTTTCAGTCATCGTTCGGATTTTGAATAAAAAATCTCCGTAAATCTGCGTATCAATCTGTGAAAATCTGCGGGTAAATCAGCTTTTAGTTATTATTCTTGACTCTCAAACCGTGGTTTTAGCTATGGGTTTTCGGCTATCAGCTTACGACCGACAACCGGTTGCCGATAACTCAAAGCTGAAAGCTCAAGGCTCATAGCTGTCACAAATTCCACCAATAAGTAAACTTCAATACAATTGCACGATTTTTAATATTTAAACTCCCTGGAATATAGTTATCAGTATATACTAAAAATATATCAGAGGCAGGTTTATATCTCCATTGGACACGACTATTGATATTGACATTTTGTACCTGCTCGTTATACTGTATAAACGTAGTCCAGAATAATTTATTAGTAAATGTAATATCAATTTTAGGACTAACTAGCCAAAAGTTTGATTTTACAATTAAATCATTTTGGTCTTTTACAGGGATTTTTACATCACTAATTTCCACATAATTGATATTGGCCGATAAGCTTACATAAGGCTGAAAACGATAACCTATGTCGCCCGAAATGCTAAGTAATTTACCATCACCAAAATAACTACCATAACTTCCAGTAAAGCCAAAGGTATATTTTTTCCGAGGTGTAGATAGGTAATTGATATTCATCGAACCAAATTTGTGTTCACTTCCAGCGGCTAGTTTATCGTTACTTCCCTTATTGGTAGGGTCGAAAGCAAAAGGCAATTTGATATAGTTGGTTTCGTAATAGGCAGTAAAACTACTACGGTCTTTCATGGTAAAAAGATAATAATATTGCCTTTGTAAATCTGTCAGTAATTTATCGGCATTCCAATACGCATAGGTTGAAAACAATGGGCCATGCGTCTGCACTATGCTAGCTTTGTTTTTTGGATAAAAATTATACTGTATCGGTACCGTAATTTTATGATAGCCCGTACGGGGTACATAGCCAATTTCAGGATTATAATTCTTCCCTACATATTCGTATTGAATGCCTGCATCCACTGCTAAACCATTATAGTTTAAATTAAAGGCACTTACAAAATCATCGTCCTTGCTATTAGGACTGAATGATTTTAAATACATTGCTTTGCCTATCCATAAATTACTGGCTGAGGCTAAATTGTATTCAAAGCCTACATTTCTGTTGTACTGATTAAAGCCCTTATTGATATTTTCATCGTAACTAAGCGATTGCTTATTCAATAGCATCATGCTAATATTTGAACGGCTAAATACTTTTTGTTGAAGTACCAAGGCAGAAAAGTTTTGAGCAGGTCTGTTTTCCAAACTACTCACACCCGTTTGGATATTCATAGCACCAATTCTGAGGTCGTTATTGATTTTACCGCTTAGTCTTACACCATAATCAATAGGAACGCCTAGTCCAATTCTTCTTGAAAAGAAAGGACGAATACTGCTCAAGCCAAAATTATTAAAGAGGTCGGCATTTTCAAGGAAAAATTGTCGCCGTTCAGGGAAGAACAACTCAAATCTACTAAGGTTCGTTACTTGGCGGTCTACATCCACTTGTGAAAAATCAGGGTTTACCGTTAAATCCAGATTCAGGGCAGACGAAACGGCAATTTTGGCATCAACACCAAAATCCTTTCTAACACTCGTCGAGCTAGCATCTTGAAAGTTTTTACTTGTTCCACCTAACACATAAGGAATAATTGAAATATTGCTTTTGGGAGTAGGAGGAGGGGTATCCCAAACCATTGTGCCTGTATAAGCCAAGGTAATACTAAAATATTGACGAGGGATTTTTGCCCACGTAGATTTTTCACCAGATTTGAGGTCTAATCTACTAAAATTCATCCCCCATTTGGTTTCCCCAGCCTTGTATCGAAGTGTTTTGAAAGGAATAGCGGCTTCAAATATCCAACGGTCGCCCAAGTATTTGGTTTCAGAAAACCACTTATTATCCCAGTTGGCATTCAGGTTTGTTCCTTCCGAAATAATGCCATCAAATTGTGCACCAGCCGCATTGACCCCAAACACAAAACCATTGGTCAAATCATTGAAAGGTTCGAGAATCAACCAAAAATTATCGTTATTCCCAAAATTGAAATCCCTTTTCAGCGACTCTACTACAAAGCCTTTGTTTTTAATTTTTTCATAACAAACAGCACTGATGTACAAAAAATGTTCATCATAAGTAAGGCGTACTTCTGTGGGGGTTAAACTCAGTGAAGTATCCATGGGCGTCATCATCCAAAAGTCTTTGGCAACATCAGTATTCTTCCAAGCTTCATCATCCAAAATACCATCAATTTTAATTTTTGTATGAGTCTTTTGGATATTGAATTGAAAAGCATCATTAATTTTTTGTGAGAAGCCAGAGAAAGCAACAAATAAGATTAATAATAACAGTAAGGGTTTATTCATTGTATAACGTTAATAGCGTTTGATTGATGTACGAAGATACCACTAATCCCTATGATTAAAGACCATAGCCATTGATAGGCTTTTCTATCCTGCCAGACCCGACAAACACGCCTTGTAGTTTATCCGTTTTTCGTTACATTATCAGAATATTAAGGCTTTTTTGTAATTCTACTCATCATTGATTAAATTGAGTGTAATTGTCAATCCTTAAAACCACATCAAATGAAGTCATCGCCTCCTAATCAAGGAAAACTAGTTCGCTCTATTGGACTTACCTCAGCCGTCGTGCTCATTATCAGCTCTGTAATAGGCACGGGCGTTTTTAAAAAAGTAGCTCCAATGTCCGCCGAATTGCAGTCTCCTTCTTTGGTATTAATTGCATGGTTAGTAGCAGGACTAATTAGTTTGGCAGGGACATTATCTAATGCTGAGGTTGCCAGTATGTTGGCAGATTCAGGCGGTGAGTTTGTTTACTTTCGCAAAATCTATAATCGTTTTTTTGCTTTTTTGTTTGGCTGGACCAACTTTGCTGTCATTCGTACTGCTTCTATTGCTTCCATCGCCTACGTTTTTGCACAATCCCTGAATAGCGTTTTCCCTTTTCCTATCACGGCAGCTTCTTTGGCCGACGTTAGCGTCTTTGGTTTACATCCTTTAGATAACCTCAGTGTAAAATTAGTAGCCATTGCTTTAATTATATTTTTGACCTATTTCAACTATAAGGGATTGAAACTGGGAGAAAACCTTAGTAGGGTATTAACAGCGTTGATGACTACCGTAATGTTATTGATTATTGTCTTGGGTTTACTTTCAAGCGTTGGAAGTTTTGAAAACATTACTACCAATAGTGTGAGATACAGTGCCGATGCCATGTCAGGTGCTACTCTTTTCAAGGCTTTAGCTTTGGCGTGTTTAAGTGCCTTTTGGGGATATGAAGGTTGGGCAAGTGTTGGTTTTATTGGGGGAGAAATGAAAAATCCACAACGAAATCTGCCTTTGGCCTTGATTATCGGCACGTTGATTATCATGGTGTTGTATATGTCTATGAACTTTGTGTATTTATATATTTTGCCCATTGATGAGTTTATCAAAATCTATGAATCCAAGAATGGAATTGCAGCTGTAGCCGTAGTTAGTCATTTTCTAGGTGCTTGGGGCGGGATGTTGATATCTGGATTAATCTTAGTAACTACTTTCAATTGTGCCAGTACTACTTTATTATTAGCATCAAGGTTGTTTTATGCGATGGCACACGATAAAATGTTTTTCAAAAGTGTAGATTATATTCACCCTGTTTATAATACTCCTTCACGTGCATTGTTTATCCAAGCTATTTGGACTTCACTATTAGTATTATCAGGAACATTCGACCAACTGACCGATATGCTGATTTTTGCTGCCTTTATTTTTTATGGAGCTACTGCTTTTGGGGTATTTGTATTACGTAAAAAAATGCCCGATGCACATCGTCCCTATAGAGTAATTGGGTATCCAGTAGTTCCTGCTGTTTTCGTACTTTTCTGTATCGTCCTTATCGTAAATACGTTAATCGAAAAACCAGAGGAAGCACTCAGTGGACTGGGATTGATGGCAACAGGTTTGCCTTTTTATTATTACTGGACTCGGAAGAAAGAATAGTTTTATATTGTCACTGCCCTGTGTTCTGTGTGCCACAGACCACGGAGAAGAAGACTATTTAAACAGCTCTTTTGATATTAACATTTTTAAAAACTCTTTCTATTAGCAGGCGACTTAAGTCGCCTGCTAATAGAAAGGTCTCCATCCGTGTTCTGTGGCACACAGAATACACTTCAAATAACTAACCTAATTCATCGTAATAAAACGGTCATTCGTCACTACTTCAGGTTTTGTAGTGCCTATTTCCACATTTTTAACGATTGTCGTTTCTCCATCACTAATCTCAATAAGATACTTTCCATCTTCCAATTCTTCTAAATTAAGTTTACCAAAGTATAGCTTATCTTTTTTCCTAAGATATTCAGCAAACAGCACAAAGCCAGATTTACTTTTTAAAATCACTGATGCTTTTCTGCCTATAATCTTCTCGACTACTACACTCATTCTAAGACTATTCACAGTTTGATATACTGCTACTTTCAGCGTCCTTTTATCATTTGTTGATTCATCGCCAGCATTAGCCATGAAAGACACTGTTGAAAATAAAGCAATGACGAAGGTTTTAAGTAAGGTTTTCATTTTTTTACTGTTTAGAATTTAAAGGTTCATTTTAAATTGTTTAGAAATTACTATTACGCTTACTATAAATAGGTTCATATCATTTTACTGGTATCGACTTTAGGTGTTATTATAAAATGAGGTGTTTTGTTCTTGTGTTTAGGTTTATGTTATCAAAGATATATGTAAAACATGGTATCTTGCAATGCAAAGTACCGTAATCGGTTTAAAATCCTTCTGAATGGTAAACTTTCTTAAAATACAAATGATTTTGGTTTAAGCGGATGCTTTAAAGTTGATGAGTTTTGATTTAAAAAAACGCAGTTCTCCTAAATCTCAGTCATAAGATGCAGGGAATGATTTGAAGGTTGCACTTATTTTAAAAAATATTATCCTTGATTATGTAACAGGGTTGTCGAATCCAATGTCCAATCACTAGGGAGGGACTTAAGTCCCTCCCTAGTGATGATAATTTGTACCAAATAATTTTTATTGTGTTTGAAATAGCATTATTCCATCATTTAATAGGGCATTAATATATCACTAACATTACAACATCATTCTTAAAGATTTAATCATTTCCCCTTGGTTTAAGATAACCCTTCGTTTACAGGCAGGTAATATGACAGGACTAAGTTTGTGACTTCAAACCCAAACTCTTATTACAAGATGAAACATAAAATTTTACTGAATCATGTTAGCTTGTTTTTCATTGCATTACTTATGCTAAGTAATGTAGTGTTGGCACAAGACAATGTTCTAACTGGGAAAGTTATCGAAAAGAATGGCGATGTAATTCCAGGCGTGAGTATTTCTATCAAAGGTACTACGCGTGGTACTACTACAGATGGCAATGGTGTATTTAAGTTGCCATTGGCAAATGATAAAATGGTGTTGGTATTTCGCTACATTGGTTTTGCTACACAAGAAATTGTGGTAGGAAATCGTACAACATTAGATGTAACCTTATTAGCGGAAAACAGACAATTAGAAGAAGTTGTCGTAACGGCATTAGGGATTAAGAAGGAAGCCCGTTCAATTGGTTATACTACCCAAGATGTAAAAGGTGAAGACTTAGTAAAAGCACGTGAACCTAACCCAATCAACTCTTTAACGGGAAAAATCGCAGGTTTAACAGTTTCTTCTTCTGCTGAAATGCTAGGTCGTCCGCAATTGATTCTTCGTGGTAACTCTGATTTACTTTTTGTTGTTGACGGTGTACCCATCAACTCTGATACTTGGAATATTTCTTCAGACGACATCGAAACGTATTCAGTTTTGAAAGGACCAAATGCAGCGGCATTGTATGGTTTTCGTGGACAAAACGGTGCGATTTTGATTACAACGAAAAAAGGCTCGAAAGACAAACGTCAGTTTCAAGTAGATTTCAATTCAAGTACAATGGCTGAGCCAAGCTTCTTGGCAGTGCCTACTCGTCAGAGCGAATATGGTTATGGTGTTAACTATCAGTATGCTTATGGTAACAAAACTTATGATGAAGACGGTAAATTCCGTCGTACAAACATTTGGGGGCCTCGTTTTGAAGGACAAAATGTACCACAATACAATTCGCCCGTAGACCCAGTAACAGGTATTCGTCAGGGGACACCTTGGTTAAGTGTTGGTAAAGATAACTTTGCTCGTTTTATGGAAACGGGAATTATCTCTACGAATAATATTGCCCTTTCGGCAAGCGGTGAGAAATACGATTTGCGTTTGTCTATCGCCAACAACTATCAAAAAGGAATGGCACCAAATACCAAATTGAATATTAATAACTTCAATATCAATGCTGGGTACAACTTTACGGATAGATTAAGATTAGAAGGAAACATCAACTTAAGTCTTCAAAATTCACCAAATATTCCAGAGCCAAGTTCAGGGCCAGAAGGTTATACGTATATCTTTAATGTATATGGTTCTAGTAGCTGGGATATTGCTGATATGCGTGATTATTACAAAGGCCCACAAGGTAAGCCAGGCGTTCAGCAGTATTATGCTGAATATGGTCGTGAAAATAATCCATATTTCATGGCTTATGAATGGCTACGTGAGCATAAAAAAACTGACGTATATGGATATGCGAAATTGAGCTACAAGATTAATGAATTCCTGAATTTTTCTGCCAGAACCCAAATCACTACTTGGACTCAATTCCGTACAGAGAAGTTGCCATATTCGATGATTACCTATAAAACACCAGATTTAAGACAAGGTGATTATCGTGAAGACAGAAGAAACTTATTAGAAAACAACTCAGATTTCTTGTTGAGTTTCAATAAGCCAGTAACGAAAGACTTAACGATTTCGGCTATTGCAGGGGCTAACCTTAGAACTTATAGCTATAACTCAAGCTGGGCATCTACTGACTTTTTGATTGTACCGGGAGTGTATGACTTCAGTAACTCGAAATATCCTGTAAAAGCCTATAACTACCGTGCTGACATGGAAGTAGCAAGTGCCTATTATACAGCAGACTTTACTTACAAAAACTTCTTGACGTTAGGAACAACTGGTAGAATTGACAAACTTTCTACGTTGCCTGCTGATAACCGTAATATTTTTTATCCATCGGTTTCATTGAGTACAGTAGTGTCAGATTATATCAATTTACCACAAGCAGTTTCTTTCTTTAAATTGCGTGGGTCGTATGCTAACGTAAAAGGTGGTTTAACGCAGTCGACTATCGGTACAGCGTATCAAGCTGTAACTGGTCAGGCACTTGCTAGTGGTTTATTAGGATATGGTGCTGAAATTGTTTCTGCTTATGACGGCCCAAGCTATGATAACCAAAACTCATACAACATCAATACTTCTATTTACAACAACACACCGATAGCCAACTATTCAGGGACGATTGCTAACCCAGCTTTACAGAGCTTCTCGGTTACTTCTTATGAAGTAGGCTTTGATATGAAATTCTTAAGAAACCGTTTGTCATTAGATGCTACTTACTTTACATCTATCAACGGCCCGCAGATTTTCCCTTTACCTGTCGCTTCTTCTTCGGGTTATTACAACCATACAATCAATGGTGTAACAACTCAGAAAAACGGATGGGAAGTTTCATTAAATGGTTCAGTGTTGAAAAATCCTAATGGTTTAAACTGGAACGTGTTAGCGAACTTCTCTACTTACAAAGAAACGTTGAAGGAAATCTACGGTGGTGAAACAAGTATCTATTTATCGGGTCCTGACCACGTTTTCCATATCGGAGACAGACTTGATGGCTATTATGACTATAAGTTCTTGAGAAACGGCGAAGGGAAAGTAATCTATTCGTCTAACGGTGTGCCTTTAGTACCGCCAACAGGAACAAACAACAAACAATTATTAGGAAATACAAACCCTGATTTCGTGTGGGCATTGAACAACAAATTCTCTTACAAAGACTTCAATTTTAGTTTCCAAGTTGACGGACGTGTAGGTGGTGTCATCAACGACCGTGTATGGGCTTACCAAGTAAACTCAGGTACTGCGATGGAATCTGTAACGGGTGCATTAGGTGAAGCTCGTTTGAAAGAATGGCAAAGTACAGCTTTGGGTACTAAAACTGCTGTACCAGCTTACATTGGCGATGGCGTTGTAGTAGCAAGTGGAACCATTAAATATGATGCTACTGGAAATATTGCTAACAGTAGTGAATTATCATTTGCTCCAAATGCTAAAGTAGTAACTGTTCAAAGTTATATGCAAGGTGTTTATAATGCCTTCCAATATGGTGAGCCTTATTTGATTAGCAAGACTTACATGAAATTAAGAGAAATAGTGATTGGTTATACTGTTCCTGCAAGATTATTAGGCAATAACAAATTTATCAGAAATGCTTCTGTGTCATTAGTGGGACGTAATTTATTGTATTTCGCAGAACGTACTGACTTTGACTTAGACCAATATGGTGCTGGGTATAGTGCTTCAAGCAGAAGTACACAAAAAGACCCAGGTTTGCAGTCGGCAACTACTCGTCGTTATGGTATCAACATTAGCTTGACATTCTAATTTGGCTGTCGGTATTCAGCTATCGGTTGTCAGTGATTAATAACTGATAGCTGAGGTCTGACAATGCTTAAAAAATATTTTTAGATATAAATCAGAAATAAAAATGAAAAGATATTTCAAAAAATTATTAATCATATTACCAATTTTGGTAGCAACTACTGGTTGTCAGGATTATGATCAATTATTACCAAACCCAAACGTTGCCAGTGAAAGTAATACGATTCCGCCTGAATATTTATTGGGTAGAATAACCTATGATATGTACGCTGGTGGTGGGGTAGTAGATGGAAGACCAGGAAACGTATCTGAACAACCTTTCGACCAAGCTCACCGTTGGAATCAATTTATCGTTTCTAACAACTTGTATTATGGTGGTAAAAATACCTACGATTGGTCGGTAACGGCTACACCTTATGGTATGTTGAAAAATGCCATTAAGATGGAAGAACAAGCTTTGAAAACGTTAGGAACAAAAACAAATGCTTATGGTGCGGTAGCAAAATTTGTGCGTGCTTATACAGCTGTTTGGCTTACACAACGTTTGGGTGATGTACCTGTGAGCGAAGCAGGTCAAGGTCTTGAGAACCTTACACCAAAGTATGATGCACAAAAAGATGTGTATATCAGTGCTTTACAATTATTAGAAGATGCTAATAATGACTTCACGAGCTTAATTGCTAATAGTACACAAGCTAGTATTTTAGCAGGAGATATTCTATTGGGTAATGACATCAAAAAATGGCAAAAAGCTGTCAATACGTATAAGCTAAGAGTATTGATTTCATTAAGTAAAAGAGCTGACGATACACCAGAGTTGGGTATTAAACAAAAATTTGCAGACATCGTTAACAACCCAACGAAGTATCCAGTAATGGGAAGTAATGCTGATAACATGGTTTTTACTTTCAATTCAGCGTATAACACCTATCCGCATACTCCTAAAGACGGTAATAATAACTACCAAAACATCGGTTCGGCATATTTGAAATTGACTACTGTTAATGCCGACCCAAGAACGTTCATCGTTGCTACTCCTGCACCAGCAGAGCTTGCTAAAGGAAAAACAGTAAGTGACTTTTCTGCTTATGTTGGTTCTGATATTTCTGATGCTGTGGCCGATTTATTTACCAATTCTACGGCGGGTAAATATTCATTTACAAATTTCAATCGCTACTATGGTTCAGTAGTTGGTCCAGAGCCATATATACTTATGGGTTATTCTGAAATGAATTTCAACATTGCTGAAGGTATCAACCGTGGTTGGGCAACAGGTGATGCCGCTACTTATTACACAAAAGGTATCAATGCATCGTTAGCATTTTATGGATTATCAGAAGGAGCTACTTTGACTATTGGAGACTTAACGGGTAAAACATTAGGAAATATAAATGTATCAATTGCTAGTTTTTTAGCTAATCCGAATGTCGTTTACAAAGGCAATAACACGAATGGTTTAGAGCAAATCCTAAATCAAAAGTATATTTCATTCTTCCAGAACTCAGGTTGGGAAGCATTCTATAATCAACGCAGAACGGGTTATCCTAAAACATTCATTACTGCTGGTAGTGGTATTAATTCAGTAGGTAAAGTGCCTCTTCGTTGGTTGTATCCAGTAGATGAATCAACTTATAACCCAGAAAACTATACAAAAGCATTAACGCAATTTGGTGGTAAAGACGATATTTATTCGCCTATGTGGTTATTGAAATAATTAACTGTTTTACTAAGATTTACAAGAGAAAATGCGTGGTAAAACGGTTTTCTCTTGTAGCATCACATTAATGTACTATTTAAGAAAAACATGAAAAAGATACTTTTTATACTTTGCTTATTCACTGTAGTAACAGAGTCATTCTCGCAAGATAGTTCAGTGGTTTTTAACCCGAAACGTCAGGTTAAATTAGAAGGCGGAAGCAATTTTCGTGATTTAGGGGGCTATCCAGCGGCTAACAAAAAGCATGTGAAATGGGGACATATCTATCGTTCGGCTGATGTAAGTAAATTAACAGATAATGATTTGGCTACTTTGTCAAACCTGCAACTTGCTACCGTATGTGATTTACGTGGTCCTGATGAGTTAAAAACTAACCCTGACCGTTTGCCTATAGGAATAAATTATATTAACCTACCTGCTGGAAGCGAAAAGGTACAGTCTAATCTTAACTATGCTACCATGAACCGTGATTCATTAATGAATTCATTTTATGGCGCTACTACCCATTTGAAGGCAAAATATAAGCCAATGTTCGAGCAATTGTTGGTATTGCCTAATGATAAATCATTGATGTTTCACTGTACTGCTGGCAAAGACCGTACTGGTATGGGAGCAGCGTTGATACTTTCTGCATTAGGCGTTGATAAAAAATATATTGTGGCAGACTATGCCGCTACGAATGTTTTTTGGAAAGATACTCGCGAAAAAATGTTACAGTCTATGGCAAAAAACGATGCTGCTATGACTGCCATGAAACCAATGTTGGCCGCTAATCCAACTTATATCAATACTTTCTTTGCTACTATCGACAAACAATATGGTTCAATGGATAAGTTCTTAGAAAAGGAAATTGAGCTGGACAAAGAGGATATTAAAAAGTTGAAAAAATTGTACTTAGAGTAATATTGAGTGATTTAGTGATTTAGTGAGTTGTGATTTAGTGATTTAGTGAGTCTTGAGTTGTGAATGGTGAGTTATTTATTGAGTGATTGTGTGAATGGTGATTTAGTGAGTTGTAATTATCTAACATTTGTTGCTCAGTGTATTAAATTAATTATACATAACTCTTTAATATACTAAAAGAAATGGGGTGTTGTCTTGCAACATCCCATTTTTGATTGTTACCAGTTAAAGACAACCTATGTTAGGCAATGACAACTCAAAACTCACCATTCACAACTCAAGACTCACTAAATCACTAACTCACAACTCACTCAATCACTAACTGTTAATAATACATTAAACTATCTAAACACAGAGCAATCCAAATCTTCTTAGTAATTTTGAAACTTAATTCAAGGCTCTGTGATTATTTAAGTAATAAATTAACATTGAAAGCCATAATACTAATGTGAAATTTATTGAATGTGAAAAATGTTAATCACACATCACTCATTCACTAAATCACTCAATGAATATAAAATGACGAAAAGAACTTACTATTCCCTTATTCTGATACTTGGTAGCCTAACGGCCTTAGCGCCTTTTTCTATTGACATGTATTTACCGGGTTTCCCTGCCATTGCAAAAGACTTGAACACTACGGCAGCCAAAGTATCTCTTACTTTATCTGGATTCTTTATTGGTATTTCAGCAGGGCAATTGCTTTATGGCCCTTTGCTAGACCATTTTGGTAGAAAAAAACCATTATACTTTGGTCTCTCGCTATATATATTGGCTTCGATAGCTTGTATATGGGTTAAAAATATTGATAGTCTAATTGTACTCAGATTCATCGAAGCTATCGGTGCATGTGTGGCTACAGTAGCTTCTGTAGCGATGGTACGCGACCTTTTCCCTGTGCAAGATAGTGCCAAAGTGTTTTCGTTATTGATGTTGGTGTTGGGTGTATCGCCAATGGTAGCACCTACTGTAGGGGGTATCGTTACCGCTAATTTTGGTTGGCAGGCCGTTTTTATTATTTTAAGCGTCATTGGGGCAGTACTTTTATTAGCAGTAATACTTTGGTTACCTAATAGTTTTAAGCCAGATCCTTCGCATTCATTAAAGCCTGAACCTATCATCCGTGATTTTATCTCTGTAATTATAGAACCACAATTTTATACATATGCTTTAACAGGAGCTATCTCTTTTGCAGGCTTATTTGCTTATGTATCAGGGTCGCCGTTGATATTTATGAGCGTTTTCAAAGTAAACGAGCAAGTTTATGGTTGGATATTTGCCTTTTTGTCTATTGGGTTCATTGGTGCTAGTCAATTAAATAACATAGTACTTCGTAGGTTCAAGAGCGAGCAAATCATTCCAGTAGCCCTCAGAGCACAAGTATTAATAGGTTTTATTTTCTTAGTGGCTTCTTATAACGACTGGCTCAATCTAGGCATTACTATTTTTATGCTTTTCCTATTTCTTTCTTGTATTGGCTTTGCCAATCCGAACATGGCAGCCCTTTCATTAGCACCCTTTTCAAAAAATGCAGGAACAGCTTCAGCCTTGATGGGAGCAATACAAATGGGAATGGGCTCTTTAATTTCGGTAATAATTAGTATGTTCGATGAACCCTCTACCTTACCGATGGTAGCCGCTATGGCAGGTTCGGCATCAATTGCTAATATTGTATATTTAGTAGGCAAAAGAACGATTAAGCAAGAAGTAGAGGTGAGTGAAAATACCGAAGCAGGTTTAGTACATTAGAATCTGGCAAAGACTTAATAATTATTTGGATATTAAAAACAATTGAATTTTAATACCATTATTATTTAAGACATTCCATATAGCGGTAACCCTTGCGGTTACCGTTTATTATATCAATCAGACGGTAACCGTAAAGGTTACCGCTACGTAACCTACCTAAATTAATTACGTTATTAAGCTCCAA
Source organism: Arcicella sp. GW821-FHT09D11 (assembly GCF_059416265.1). NCBI lineage: Bacteria > Pseudomonadati > Bacteroidota > Cytophagia > Cytophagales > Flectobacillaceae > Arcicella > Arcicella sp. GW821-FHT09D11. Next base: position 302,063 of record NZ_JBWKOV010000004.1, read on the forward strand.
ATTGTAGCAAAACTACCGCTTAATAAAAATCACCCTACTTTCTGTCTGATTCCTTGTTGGTTATTACATTATTACCTTATGTTTGTAATGCCAATTCACTACTACAAAAAAATAGACATCCGCAGTTAAATGGGAATGACTATATACATATATGAATATGTATGATATCTCCTATAAAGTTTCAACGACCACTTCTTTAAATAAGCCACGTCCACAAAGAGTTTGAGCTAATTGTTCAAAAACAAACTCCTTTTATTTTAATTGAGCTTATGAATTCTCATGACGTATAGTGTCTTTATAAAACGCTAGAAAAACGCCATGTTATAGATTTATGCATCTTAAAACAATTAAAACAATTAAAACATACAAACATGGAAACCTTAGAATTATTGAGATTGGCTACAATTGAAACAGAATCAAGAGCATTGAAATCTTCTAGTATAGAGATTTTGAACTACAAACCTGATATTAAAAAGAGCAAAATATTGTTAACCCAACAGGGAACGGCAACATTATTTATGGCTAAAAAAAGAGAACCACTTTTAGATGAAATATATAAATACCTAAAATCAGGTGTTGGCACTGAACAGACCATTGTTGAAAAATTTATCAAACAATTTAGTGATATCAAAGAAATAGCACTAGAAGAAGCAGTACTCCTACAAAAAAAGCAAAACTTGCTTGCCTCTGTCAGATACGGAGGAAAAACATTGCTAGAAGGCTTTTTTATACCTGAAAAAATCAAAGTAGTAGGAGCATCCTTCCCCTATAATGGCGGAGGAATTTTAGAAGAAGGCTTTAAATTAATACAGCATTATAGCAAAGAAAATTTAAAAGAGGAGCTTCAATGTTTTATCGTATTGCATGAGCCTAATTTAACGAAAGCCGAAGCAGATATTCTTAAGCAATTGCCACTCAACCAGTTTGAGTTAAATATTGGTACTAATCCACGTGGATATGCAACGGCTTTAATTGCCATTGCCGCAGCGGTGAGTTTGGCCACGGGGATATGTTGCCCCCATAGAAATGAAGATTTTGTAATACCAAATTATGCTTTTGACCCTTACGATGTCCACCTGCCTGATGCTGTTTTAAAGCAAATCTCAGTGTCGGCGGCGGCCTCTGAAATATTAAAAATTCGTAGAAACTTTCTAGTTCATAAATATTAAAGTAGTTGTTTGATGGATATTTATGAATATATCATCCTCATATTCTTTGCGTCTTGGCTTGTATTAACTGTTATTTTTCATTTTCCATTAACGGGTAATTATAAGCTAAGACTCAAAGACCCCTTTGGTATTATTCCTGATTGGCGTTTTTTTTGTCCGACGCCTATCAAGAATAATTACCATATTTTATGTCGAGAGCTTTTAAGCAATGGCGAAAGCTCTGCTTGGCGTGAAATACAAATGTTACCTGCTAGAAGCTTGTTGGATGCTGTCTGGAATCCAGGGAGAAAAACCCGAAAATCATTTTTAGACATCACTATTGAATTGGCTAATGTAGCCACTACAAACAGAGACGAAGAAAATGTAATAGTTGGTTCCATTGCATATTTAACAATACTCAACTACGTTACCCAAGCCAACAGCAATGATAAATGTCGGTTCATACAGTTTGCTTTGATGACGAGCTGTTCTATCAACAAGCTCGAAAAATCAGAATTATTATTGTTATCAAAATTACATTTAATAAAAGATGAGCATCCAACTAGAAATACTTAGCTTAACTAGATTAATCTGTGGGGTCTGTAGTATTGTTTATGCCCTTGAAAAACTATTATATAAAAAGCCAACGCATGATTTATTAAGCTGGGAGGTGTTGCAATTAAGGCATCCTATCTTTATAAAAATACCTATATTCAATCAACTATGCGCTGAGAAAGGAATAAAAACAGTAACCATCGTTTTTCTTATTGCTTCAATAACTTCTATCGTTACTGACATCGAGCTACTATTGATTTTATGCTATTTCATGATGTCAATATGTTTGCTGATTTTTTCAGCAAGAAGTGCTTATGGGATGGATGGCTCTGACCAAGTAATATTCCTCATTGCTACTTGTTTGTTTTTTATCTACCTCCACAATACAGTTATCACAAGGCATATAGCATTTACGTTTATTGCACTACAGTTACTCTTTAGCTATTTTATTTCAGGATATGCAAAACTCACTGCCAAAGTGTGGAGGAATGGTGAAGCATTAGTTGGCATCATGGGGAATGATATTTATGGCAATGAGAATGTATATACGTTGTTATCTAAAAACATTAGAATATCACAATTGTTGTCTTGGGTTGTTTTTGGCTGGGAAGCACTATTTTTTATCTGTATATTTTGTAATCAACACATATTTATTTGTTTTATCACAATTGGCTTCTTATTCCATTTAACAAATGCCATCATAATGGGCTTAAATACATTTTTCCTTGCTTTTGTAGCTTGCTATTTCCCTTTGATACATTGCTATTTACTGGTTCATAGCGATGCCGTATTTAGTTTTCAAGTATTGGGTTGTCAGGTTTTTATGGCTTGAAGAAGATTTTTATCAAAAACTTAGATAAAGGCAAAAAGACTTATTTACCCTAACTCATTACTTGTTCCAAGGATACCATTACTTATTGCTTAAATCTAAGATTATTATGTTTTGTATATTCATAAATTTCTACAGCATATTTTTAAAAATTCATTATAAATTTTTATTTTTATGTAAGCGTTTCTTAAGATTACTCTATTCTACACTAATAAAAATTGATATATGGATATCTATAATGATAATGAAAGATTTATTTCGATTTTGTCCGACTATGGCTTCAAAGTAACATTTGGCAATGAAACGGATACTACTTTTTTAAAGAAGGCATTACAAGCCTTAATCAGCTCTAATCTATCAATAAGAGAAATTAAATTTTTCAAAAATGAAATATCAGCTATCACAGTTGACAGCAGAAGTGGCATTTATGATATAGCTTGTGTTGATGAAAATGGAAATCATTTTATTGTAGAGATGCAATTGAGTGAATATCCTGAATTTATTCAGCGAATGAAATTTTATGCTTTACATCGTTTTAATACGATGGTAAAAAAAGGAGCATATAAATTTGAGAACCTGTCTAAGATATATTGTATCGGTATTTTAGCAAAAAATATTTTCCCTTTAATTAAAGATTATCATAATATAGCAGTACTAAGAAATCATAAAAATGAAATTATTGATAATCAAATGACGTTTATAACATTAGAGCTGAGTAAATTCACAAAGCAACTATTTGACATACAAACAGATTTGGATAAACTGATTTATACAATGAAAAATTTACATACTGTTACAGATACCTCTCAATTTCCTACTTTTTGGGATGAAGAATGGCTTAAAAAAGCCATTCATGAAGTAGATTTGCGGGCTATGACAGCAGAACAGAAACTTGCCTATGAAATGGCTATTTCTGCAAATGCCTTAGCAGTAAAAAATGAAAATAAAAAAATTGAAGAAATTCGTTTGGCTGATAAAAAGGAAGCCATTAAAAAAGCCCTAAAATATGGTAAACTTTCAATTGAAGAAATAGCAGATTACAATAATATTTCTATTGATTTTGTTCTTGCTGTTCAGAAGGAAACATCAAATATTTAAACGATAATTAAATTTTTCAAAATAAAAAAATCGAGTATGCTAATGATATTACCCTTAGCATACTCGATTTTTTTATTTAACAATTACTTACCCAATATTATCAATATCAAAAGGCAATGTACGGATTCTTTTGCCTGTTAAATTATAGATAGCATTGCAAAGGGCAGGAGCGAAAGGCGGTAGGCCTGGCTCACCCACACCACCTGGGGCTTCTTCGTTATCAATAATATGAACTTCAGTTTTAGGCATTTCGCTGAACCTCAAAACATTATATTGATGGAAATTGCTTTGTTCAGCCATGCCATCTTTGAAGGTAATGCCGTTTTTGATAGCCGCAGTCAATCCCATCACGATATTCCCGTCAGTTTGGGCTTTTATATTATCAGGGTTTACCGTCATACCACAGTCGATTACCGAAACTACTTTGTCTATTTTTACCCCTTTACCATTTTTAGAAACCGTAACCGCATGGGCTACTATTGTTCCGAACGAACGAGCAATGGCAATGCCTATCGCTTGGTTTTCTGGAAGTTTCTGGTGATAATTAGTTTTCTTAGCTAAAGTTTGCAATACTCTAGTGAATCTTGAAGCATCCGCCAACATATCTAAACGGAAAGCCAATGGGTCAGTATTAGCAGCATGAGCTAACTCATCAATAAAGGATTCTTGTCCGAAAGCAGTCGTTGAAGAATATACCGAACGCCACCAAAGAATAGGAATATCAGTTTCTGCTAAATGGAAAGATGCTTTTCTATTGGTAAAATCATAAGGACTATCTTCGGTATTGGCCGTTTCAATCGCCCAATCATCTGGCGCATTTTTCAATGGATTGCCAAATACTTGGTGCTGAATAGAGCTACCTACAATTTTATGATTCACTGCCACAACATTACCTTTATCATCTAAGCCACCTTGCATCGCCGAAAGCATACCGGGACGAAATGGCCCTTGTGTAGTATCGTCTTCGCGTGTCCAAATTACTTTTACGGGAGCTTTGATTTGTTTTGACAAATTAGCCGCTTCCATTACGTAATCAAAATAGGCTTTTCTGCCAAAAGCACCGCCCATAAAAGGCACATTCACTTTTACATTTTCAGGCTTGATATTCAAGTATTGAGCTAGTTGCGGAATCAATCCATCTGGCCCTTGAATAGGCGCCCAAACTTCTACTTTATCACCTTGTACCCATACCGTAGCATTTTCAGGTTCTAGCGGAGCATGAGCCAAAAATGGAGTTTCGTACTGAGCTTCTATCTTTTTATTGGCTCCTTCAAAACCTTTGTTAAAGTCGCCTACTTTTTCTTTTTTATACTCTTGTCCTTCGGTTTTGGCTAAAGTACGCAAGTTTTCAAAGTATGCATCCGTTGAAATTTTATCAGAACCCTGAGCATCCCAAGTGATTTTCAATGCTCTTCGTCCTTTCAATGCTCCCCAATAGGTATCAGCTATAACGGCTACCGTTTCTACGGCTTTGTGTGGCATCTTACGTTCTGATTTCAGTACGTGCTTTACGCCTTTTACCTTCATAGCTGCCGAACCATCAAAATTCACTACTTTTCCATGAATAGTGGGTGAGCGTTCGATGCTAGCAAACAACATCCCTGGAATATCTGAATCGATACCAAAAATAGCGGTTCCATTTACTTTTGAAGGAATCTCTGGACGAGGTACTGATTTGCCCAATAACTTAAAATCATTAGGACTTTTTAGTTTTGGATTTTTAGGCACTTCTAATTTAGAGGCTTCCTCTACTAGTTCACCATACGTATAAGATTTTCCTGAAGGTTTATGAAAAACCTTGCCTGCTTGGGCATAGCATTCTGTAGTAGGTACTTGCCATTTTTTGCTGGCAGCCGTAATCAACATTTCTTTTACCGCAGCACCTGCTTTACGCATTGGTAGCCAACGTGTACGAACCGAAGACGACCCGCCCGAAAGTTGAGCGCCATATTTTCCTTGTCCGTCAGTATTACGGATTTCTACTTGATCTAAGGTTACTTCTAGTTCTTCGGCAATCAATAATGGAAGCGACTGGTAAGTGCCTTGTCCCATATCTGGGCGGGCATTGAAAAGAATAATCTTACCATCATCATTAATTAAAATGTATGGATCCAATTCTATTCCTAATGCAGCGGTAGTAGTATCAATTTTGTGAAGGCTTTCTGCTTTTCCGAGGGAAGAAAAAGAAAAGCCTATTGCCAATATCGTACTGGCTTTTATGAAGTCTCTGCGTGAGTTATTCTGTGTCATGTTCGTGTGGTTTAAAGATTACTTACCAGTAGAGTTCGTTCCCTCGTGCATCAATGCTGCTGCTCGATGGATGGCCTTACGGATACGTGGATAAGTACCACAACGACAAATGTTTCCAGACATCGCATCATCTATTTCGGAATCTGTGGGATTACTTTTTTCTTTTAATAACGCCACAGCCGACATGATTTGTCCTGACTGACAGTAACCACATTGTGGCACTTGTTCTTCAATCCATGCTTTCTGAACGGCACTATCAGTATTTGCTGAAATGCCTTCGATAGTCGTTATTTTGTTGGTCGCCTTCACTGTTGAAACAGGCGTCGAACAAGAACGAATAGGCTGACCGTCTAAGTGGACAGTGCAGGCTCCGCAAAGTGCCATCCCACAACCAAACTTAGTGCCTTTCAACCCTACATAATCGCGAATAACCCACAAAAGGGGTGTGTCGGCATCAGCATCTACATTATACTTTTTGCCGTTTATTAATAGATTATACTTTGCCATAATTTTAATTTATTGAATCGGAGAGAAGGCCATGAGCTTTAAGCTGTAAGCATTCTCTCTATTTTGTATTTAACGTAATGATTGTTAATGTTCTAAAGTTTTAAGTCGTAAGCTTTGAGCAATGAGCATTCTCTCTATTTTGTATTTAATCTTACTAAAATAATGCTTGATATTTTAAAGCTTTAATGCTGAGAATTTTACTTTATCCCAAAAACAGCTTATAATTTATTGCTGATTGCTCATAGCTCACAGCTTTCAAGCTATTCTACCCCATAAGCCATTATCTTATTTTTCAAGAAAGTGGGGATGATTAATAGTTTTTTGCTTGGAATATACTCAAAATCAGCCGTGTTTACTTTTGCATCAACAAAGTCAAGTAATAATTGTGTTTTTCCTTCTGTGTTGATATGCCAAACTTTTCCTCTCCATTCAGAAGCAAAATATCCTTTTTTGCCATCTGTTAAAATACCATCGATACCGCCCATTCCTTCAGCAATGGTTGAAAATTGTTGTGACTGTAAATCATAAGCCAATATTTTACCATCACCATTGCCAGCAATCAACTTACCATTTTCAAAGAATAATCCATTTGGACTTTTCAATGGTGCTCCTTCTACTACTTTTACAATCTGCCCTTTGTCTAATTTCCAAAGTCTGTCCGAACGCATATCCGTAAAATAAACGATTTTGTTTTTCGTATCTACGCCTATATCGTTCAAGAACTTCGCATCTGGCACGTCGTATTTGTTTAATACTTTTCCAGACTTAGCATCGATTTCTACCAATTTAAAAATTTCAGTTACATACAGTTTACCATCTAAAAAGCCCAAGCCTTTAGTCGATTGCAAGTTTTCAGTAAATTTCTGTTGCGTAACCTTTCCATTCAAATCTACTTTGGCAATATAACTGTTTGAGTTAGTAGCGGCTGGCCCACCATTGATACAAGAAACAAACACTGTTTTAGATTTAGGCTCAAACAAGATTGATTCTGGTGTAAGAAGACTTGTTGTATCGCTTTCCCATAACTTTTTAAGGCTTACTTGTGCTTGTGAAGAATTTGCTGAAGCAACTAAAACAACTAGTGATGCTATTCTCAATAGATTTTTCATAAAATATTAGATTTAAAAATAAGAGTGTTTGGATATAAATTAGTTCTTAAGTTAGTATTTTCTAATGACTTTACTATCTTTTTTTAGATGTATGAATGCATTTTGAAGCTATAGTGCCTAATTTATTGTATTAGTATTATGCAATTTATTTTTAAAATTAAACAATTGCCATTTTAATACTTCAAGGAGGGACAAAAAAAAAGCGAAAACACCTACATCCAAATAAGATGATAAGTGCTTTCGCTAGCAAAAATGTTGAAGATTATCACCAATCAGGAGTAACGCCACCACGTACTCTTGAATTAAGCGATACCCTGAGGCCTATCATGGTATTCTTGAAACCTGTAAAATCCTTATTAGGTATACCACGATTATTGTAGGCAAGAACAGCTTCTACTCTTAAAATTCTTAAGATGCCGTCTACTCCATAGCCCACTTCGATATTATGGATATTGTTGTTGGCAGTATAAAGGTAGTTGGCAAAAAGGTCTTCACGGATGCCTTTGTTACGTATCAGGGTCGATTGTGTCAACGCAAATTTCCTAAGACCAAACATCGTCATGATGTCAATGTATGACCCATTGGTTGAAAAATAAAATGGGTCAATTAACTTTTTACTTACCCCCCAAATATAGTTATCATAAAAACCTACCAAACGATGGGTAGTGAGGGCTTCGCCAATGGCAATCGTGTTATTGTTGCCATTAAAGTGCTTGTAGTCAGCAAAAGTCATTTTTTTTGCACTTAAAAAAGTACCTGCCTGAGCGATATAATTGAAATTTGTATTGATGCTCAACGGGAAATTGTGTGCAATGCCTAGCTCAATCGTATGGAAATCTATTTCACTACCAAACAATTTAGGAATAGCACCACGGTACTTGAAAGTAATTAATGGCGACGACGAGAAGTCTACATAACGAATATTATTACGGTATTGCTTTTTCAGCGTAGGGCGATAGTTAATCTGAAAATTAGCTAAGAAGGCATCATTGTTCTGAAACTTTGTATCGGGTAGTTCCTGACTTTTAGGAAAGTTCGGAGAGTATGCATCTCCCCCATAATTAAGCCAATAGTAGTTTGTCGTATTTTCTAGTGGATAGCGTTTTGCCCATTCCAAGGACGTTTTAATCCCTAAAGTATTAGAAAAACGGTCGGTGAATGAAATATTGATAAAGTCTTTTTCGTAGATTTTAACAAAGTTCTTTTTAAGAATAAGCGTCGATAACGAGTTTAAATCTAGGGCTACTGGCGTATCTACATTGTATTGAGAGATAAACTTTCCACCTGAAATACTTATTTCTTCTTTCTGCGTTTTCCAACGGAGTTTCAACATTCCCATCGAACGATTCTGGGTAACTGAATAACGCCAAGTAGGGTCAATCTCAAACCAATCGTATCGATTTCTTCTGAAACGAAATAAAGCACCCGTATTAAATACAAAGCCTTCTACAGTATTAAAGTTGAAATCTAGGACAGGAGATTTGTAATAGATTTCATAAGGATAGAATCCACGTTTGGTATCTCCCCAAAAATAAGAACGGCTAAACAATACACTACCAATGCCAAATTTTTGATTGGCTTGTCGGTAGGTCGAAAACTCGTCAGGTTGTAGCGGTAACGAATTTTTGTTTTGTGAATTAATGGGTAAATTCGGCGTGAAAGCCTGAAAGTCGGTATTATTTTTTAAGTCACTCCAAACATTATCGTTTTGGCGTTCGGCATTGCGTACAATTTCAACTTTATCATAGCGCTTCAAACCAGAGGCAATGTTGGCATCACTCCATTGGTTTTTTAGGTTTGTTCCCAAAGCCGACATCACTTGTTTGAATTGTTGCACTTCAAAATTACGTTCTTGCACATTCACTATTTCGTTGAACTCGCTTTCGTCAGGACGAATTAAATCGGGAATAATTTTATGGGCAATGTCCTGATAATCCCAGACTTTGGCCATATAAGTATATTCACCTTCAAAGCCCATCAAAGCTCCTGTGGCAACAATTTTATACTGTTGAGGTACCCACTGGGTATTAAAACGGGCATAATTGATGGTGATATGATACGTAATATTGTAGTTTTTGACGGTTAAGTCTAAATCTTGTAGATAAAAATCCCCGTCAGTCAAAGAGATTATCCCACTAAATACTTTTTCATCATTGTTGTGTTTAGGAGTAACTTTGATGTTGTAAACTTTTACCTTATTAATAGTTTTGGTATCTACCAATTCAAAATCGTAGTATTGGAAAGCCTTGGGTGAAAGCGGTGAAATAGCGCCTGTCCCTAAAGTAGCTTTATAGAAATTCGGGTTTACGTATTTGTCAGGACGAGCCTCGGCATGATAATTATTTCTCAACGCTTTGTGTTGAAAATAATAAGTATTATTACTGCTAACATAAAACTTAGCAAAAGACTCAGATTGGTAAACAAGCTTTTCTGCTATCCCTTCTTTAGCAAGTAAAGGCTCCCAAATATTTGGGATTGTATTCCATTTTGCCGAATTTTGGATAAATACTTCTGCTTCGTAATTCACAAAAGATTCATCATGCACTGGAGCAAGCTTGATAGCCTTCTGAATGATTTGGGTTACATCCGAGCTTGGCGCAGTATCATTTTTTTGAAAAGCGTATATATTATATAAATGGAAAATCAAAAATATAAATAAAGCACTTGTTTTTTTTGGGAACATATTTCTTATTTTGTTTCAGTCATCTAACATAAGTTATAGGAAGCTTTAGAGAGATGGGAAACGGAATTTAAAAGTTCAAAATCAAATAAAAAATTATTGGAGCAGAATATATTAAATACTTTTTAGAAAAGGTAGAACAACAAATTTACTAACAAACTTTGGTAGAATTATTTGTTGTTGATAAATCTTACTTTTATTAATGACATTAACCGCCTGTCAATTTATTTAGAATTTATCTAAACAAAGCAATTAATTTCGTTGTTAGGACAATTAAACAGAGGTTATTTCTTTATTTAAAGACAATAATATCACCCACATTCAAACACAAAACATATGCAATCCACTCAGTTAAGCCTTATTGTTAAGAAACTAACCGAGTTTTACGGTACTGATTTTGATAACTTCGCTTACCAATCGCCTCTTTCTAAACTAAAAACATTTAGTGCTGATGAAATTGATGTATTTGTTAATGCGCTGACTCAAGCCGCCCGTAAACAACAATTCTTAGTAGTAGAAAATTATGCCAGTGCGCAAGATTTCCCAGAACTCCTCAGAGGGAATAAACATCCAGTAATTTTTTTTGATGAAAGCGAAGATGCTATTAAAATCATTTTTGCTGCCAGAAAACTAAAAGACAATGAACCTCAATTTTATCAATTTGCCGATAATCGGGATGTAGAGAAGATTTCAGAAAATGAAACTTTCCAGCCTGTCAAAATCAATAATCATGCCGATAGTACTAAAAATGGCAAAGTAAGATTTTTGATTGTTTATCCGCTCGAAAACATGGATAATATTGCTGCACCAGAAGAATTGAGTCCGACGAAGCGGTTATTCAGGATGCTAAAAGCAGAGCGTAAAGACATCGGATACATTTATATTTATGCCATTGTCGTCGGAATAATCAGTTTAACTCTTCCGTTAGGTATCCAAGCAATTATAGGTTTAGTATCTGGTGGGTTAGTTTTTAGTTCGGTTTATGTATTGATTACCGTCGTAATATTAGGTGTTATTATTTCAGGTATTTTACAGATATATCAACAAACCTTGGTTGAAGTACTACAAAGAAGAGTTTTTGCCAAAGCCGCTTTTGAATTTACCTACCGAATTCCCAGAGTAAAATCAGAAGCATTATTAGGCTCGTATGCCCCAGAATTAATGAACCGCTTCTTTGATATTCTCAATGTTCAAAAAGCCCTCCCCAAAGTATTAATCGATATTACTGCCGCCTTAATTCAGATTCTCTTCGGCATGATTCTATTGTCGCTGTACCATCCTTACTTTATTGCATTCGGTTTACTGACTATCGCTATCGTCACTTTTGTGGTGTATATCAATGCAGGAAAAGGGATGGAAACTAGTTTGGCTGAATCGAAATATAAATACAAGGTAGCCCAGTGGTTAGAGGATATTGCCCGAACATTATATGCCTTCAAATCGGCAGGTTCTACCAATTTGCCAATGCAAAGGATGGATTATCTGGTGAATAATTACCTAAAATATCGTAAAAAACACTTCAAGGTACTATTGATATTGTATGGCAATGCCGTTTTCTTCAAGACGTTCGTTACGGCTGTTTTGTTGATTCTAGGAACTTCTTTGGTAATAGACCGCCAAATTTCTTTAGGGCAATTTGTGGCTTCCGAAATTATCATTGTCTTGGTGGTAAACTCAGTAGAAAAACTAATTTCTGGAGCAGATACCGTTTTTGATTTATTGACGGCTGTCGAGAAAATAGGGTTTGTAACCGATTTACCTTTAGAACGCCAAACGGGCTTAAATATCAATTTTCATGAAAATGCCCAAGGACTTGAGATTAAATTAAAGGATTTGAGCTACCGTTATCCGGGTGGAGCGAAACACGTCTTGAAAAAACTTAATTTAGAAATTAAGCCTAAAGAAAGTATTTGTATCACAGGTACGAATGGCTCGGGTAAAGAAACATTATTAAAGATACTTTCAGCTATTTTTACTGATTTTGAAGGAGGCATTACCTACAACGGGATGTCTATCAGAGACGTAAAATTAGATTCTATCAGAGACGCCATTGAAAGAAACTTAGCACTTGATGCCATCTTTGATGGTTCATTGTTGGATAATATCGCCATGGGTCGCTCGAGTGTGAAATTTAGTGATGTAAAGTGGGCTTTGGATAGCTTGAATTTAAGTGATTTTATTGCTGAATTGCCCGATGGATTAAATACGCCAATGATTGCAGGAGGAAAACGTTTTTCAGAAAGCTTTATCGCTAAAATTTCAGTAGCCAGATGTGTCGTAGAGAAACCTCAGCTACTGATGATTACGGATATTTACCGAGAATTGCATAAGGCAGAAAGGCTGAAAACAATTGCGTTTTTAACGGATAAGGCTAATCCTTGGACACTCCTTACCATCTCAAACGACCCTATGGTAATGGCTGCTTGTGACAAAGTAATCGTATTGAACGAAGGCGAAATCGTATTACAAGGCAGGTACCAAGATTTAATCAAAGACATCAACTTTCAAGAAGCTATAGATTAAGATATGTTAAATTTATCAAAACAAAGTATCAGTAAGCAGGTAAACGAGCAATTTGAATTGCACTCGCTTAATACCTTGCATACACCACGTTCGGCAGTAATTCTGAAACGTTGGCTGATGGCTATCGTAGTGATTTTATTATTGATTTTATTTTTGCCTTGGCAACAGAACGTTACGGGCAAAGGTGATATTTCGGCTTTTACGCCTAAAGATAGACCACAGAATGTACAAAATATTATTTCGGGAAGAATAGAAGAATGGTTGGTAAAAGAAGGCGATTTAGTAGAGAAGGGTGATACCTTATTGGTGATTTCAGAAACGAAGGATGATTATTTTGACCCCAACCTGCCTTCACGTTTACAAGAACAATTAACTGCCAAAAAAGCTGGACTAGCTAGTTACCAAGCTAAAATTGATGCCTTATCACAGCAGATTGTAGCATTAGAGCAAAACCAGAAATTTAGTTTGCAAAAAGCCAGAAACAAAGTGAAGCAGGGCTTTCTGAAAGTAACTTCTGATAGTACGGATGTGATAGCCGAACAAGTACAATTTAATATTGCACAAGTAAGGTATGATAGGGGCGAAGACCAGTACAAAAATGGTGGGTTGGTTTCGCTAAGCGAATTGGAATCACGTAAATTAAAATTGCAGGAAACAAGAACCAAATTGGTTTCTACGCAAAATAAATTAGCGATTTCTCGTCAGGAATTAACCAATGCACAAATTGAACTTAATTCTATTGGTGCTGAATACGCTGAGAAAATTGCGAAAGCTGAGTCTGATAAAAGCTCGGCATTTTCATCTTTGGCAGCTGGTCAGTATGAAATTTCACAATTGAGTAATAAAATTACCAATGTGGATATTCGTAGAAATCAATATTATATCAAAGCGCCCCAAGAAGGCTATGTAGTGCGTGCCTTAAAAGCAGGTATCGGCGAAAACATTAAAGAAGGGGAATCTATCTGTACCCTTCAACCTTTCAATCCAGAAATGGCAGTTGAATTGTTTGTCAAAGCAATGGATGTGCCACTGATTACAGAAGGACGTGAAGTACGTTTGCAATTTGAAGGTTGGCCATCATTGGTATTTTCAGGTTGGCCATCGGCTACGGTAGGTACTTTTGGCGGAATTGTCAAAGTAATTGATAGGATAGATAATACGAAAGGCGAATACCGCTTGCTGATTGTCCCTAAAATTGCTAAAGGCGAGCAAAAATGGCCAAAGCAATTAAGAATGGGTTCGGGCGTAGTAGGTTGGGTAATGCTCGACGACGTACCAGTTTGGTATGAAATCTGGCGTCAACTGAATGCTTTCCCACCAACATTAAAACAAGAGCCAGAAGGAGCTTTAAATCAGAAAAAAGCAAAGTAAAATGAAACAATCAATAATTAGTGGTGTTCATCAATCTAATGCTTTTGATAGGAAAGGTTTTTCAACACCACGATTTTATACCATATACGTCTTTATACTATTAATGAGTGTGATTAGTAATGCTAATGCACAAGCAACATTTAGTTATGAAGATTTTAAAAGTTTGGTTTTAAAGAATCATCCAACCGTAAAACAAGCCAATTTATACTTGGCTGATGCCGATGCCGAAATTATGCAAGCCAGAGGGGCTTTCGACCCGAAGTTATCATCAGATTTTGACAGAAAGGCGTTTAAAGGGGATGACTATTATAACCGCTGGCATAATGCCCTAAAAATTCCTACTTGGACGGGTATAGATTTTAAAGTGGGTTACGACCAAAGTACTGGTAAAAAGCTGTTGGCGGAAGAATCATCCCGACTCATCGTGGCGGGTTTAAGCGTGCCGATTGGTCAAGGCTTGGTGATTGATGCCCGAAGAAATACATTGAAGCAAGCTAATTTAGCCAAGAACATTGCCGAAACAGAGCGCCAAAAGCTGATTAACAAAACCATCTTGTATGCTGCCAAAAGCTATTGGGAATGGTGGTTTAGTCATCAACAATTACGATTTGTACGTGAAGGCTACGATTTGGCAAACCAAAGATTTATCGCTACTCGCGAACGTTCGAGAGTAGGCGAACAAGCTACGATAGATTCTGTTGAGGCTAAGATTACGCTACAAGACCGTGAAGTAGCTTTAGAACAAGCTCAGGTAGATTTACAGAATACTAGGTTGGCATTATCCAACTATCTGTGGGATGATAAAGAAAATCCACTTGAATTGCCAGAAAATGCTTTTCCACCATCGTCGGCGGTCATCAAAGTAGATGAAACTACCCTTCAAGGTTTGATTAGTCAGGCAAAATTAAGACATCCTGAAATTCAGAAATACGATTTGAAAATCCAACAATTAGGGATTGAAGAAAAGTTTAGAAGGGAAATGCTAAAGCCGACGCTGAATGCTAATTTCAATTTTATTGCAGATAGTTTTAGCTCAAATCCTGCTTATTCATACGAAAATTCCTTTTCGACCAATAACCACAAGCTGGGCTTTGAGTTTATTATGCCCCTGTTCCTAAGAAAAGAAAGAGGGAAGCTACAGCAAATCAGAATCAAACAATTGAGTACAGGTTTTGAATTGAATCTGGCACGCCGTGAAATCATGAATGATGTATATGCAGCTTATAACGAAGTGAAAAACTATGAACGTCAGCTACGTATTCAGCAAGATGCGGCAAAGAACCAAGAACTATTAACCAAAGCCGAACAACGGAAATTTGAAATAGGTGAAAGTACTTTATTCTTGATTAACAGTCGCGAAAGTAAACTGATTGATATGCGCATAAAAGTAGAATCGTTGAAGAGTAAATACGAGAAAGCACTGGCAAATTTAGCTTATACGGCTGGACTTACAGACTTGCTGTAAATTTATTTATAGAAACCCTTTGGATTGTCAATTTGTATTTGTCGTAAATTTTAGCTATCTTTTCAAAATTGAACATCAACGTTTGTTCGTTCTGTATGCTAAAATACTTTACTTTAGCGCCAACAAGTTCAATATAATCCTTGTTAGACGAGCAAAATTTAAACTAATATAAATTGACATTTCAAGATTTCAACTTTGATTCAAAGCTTTTAGACGGCCTAGAGTCGATGGGTTATACCAAACCAACTGCAATACAAGAACAAGCTATTCCGCTGATTCTTCAAAATAAAGATTTAATTGCCTGTGCTCAAACTGGAACAGGTAAGACTGCTGCTTTTTTGTTGCCAACTTTGCATAAGATTATCAATACGCCTGATAAACAGAGGCACCTCAATACGCTGATTATCTCGCCTACTCGTGAGCTTGCCACGCAAATAGACCAACAAGTAGAAGGCTTGGGTTATTTTACGGGTATCAGCTCTATTTCGATATATGGTGGAGGTGATGGCGCTGCTTGGAATCAGCAACGAAAAGCCCTTGAAGATGGTGCAGAAATCATTATAGCTACCCCAGGAAGGCTAATCGCTTTGTTGCAAATGGGAAAGATAAACTTCTCTCATTTAAAACATTTGATTCTGGACGAAGCCGATAGGATGTTGGATATGGGTTTTTATGATGATATTATCAAAATCATCAAGTATTTACCCGCTGACAGACAGACGATTCTTTTTTCTGCGACGATGCCTCCCAAAATCAGGTTGTTGGCTAATACTATTCTGAATAATCCAGAGCAAGTAAATATTTCTATTTCTAAACCATCAGATGGCATTTCGCAACAAGCGTATTTGGTGTATGATACCCAGAAAATAAAATTATTGACACATCTTTTGGAAGAAGGGAAATATAGTAGTGTTATTATTTTTGCTTCAACCAAGGAAAATGTAAAGCAATTAGACAAAGAACTAAGACAAGCAGGACTGAAAGCCAAAGCGTTTCACTCTGACTTAGATCAGAAAGAAAGAGAAGAGATTCTGAGAGAGTTCAAAAGTAAATCTTTGCCCGTGTTGATTGGTACAGATATTCTTTCAAGAGGAATAGATGTAGAAGGAATCAGTTTAGTGGTTAATTTTAATACGCCAAACGACCCTGAAGATTATATCCACAGAATCGGGAGGACGGCTCGTGCGGCAACTACTGGTGTAGCCATTACTTTTATCAATGACAAAGACCAGAAGAAATTTGCTGCGATAGAAGCCTTGATAGGAAGAGAAATTCCTAAAACGCCATTGCCAGAAGGAATGGGCGAGGCGCCAGTTTATCAGCCTAATAAAAGAGTTAATGCAAGTGGATTTAAGAAGAAGCCATTTAAGAAAAAGAACAAAGTGGTTAAGAAAGAATAGTAAAGTATGAGTGTTGAATTACGAGTGCTGTGTATTTTATAAATAGAGACTACTCATCACTCACAATTCATAACTCCTACTTAAAAATGCTGTAGTCAGTAGTTTTTTAATAAAATTGATAAGTACTGCCTACAGCAAATGAGTATGTTGCCCTGAAAAACGCCTATTATCTCAGAAATATCATCTCAACCATGTAATTTTGTAGCTTAAAAGCTAAAATTATCGAATCGTCTTCAACATATATACTATCGGAATCAGAAAAACACTTTGTGCAAACACATCTTCATGATGATGTAAATCAGTTACTTTTACAAGCAAAGCGTTTTCCAACCCTCAATATCCCTTATTTAGTAGCACAAATTCAGGCTAGACAAAAAGCTAAAAACAAACTGCCAGAATGGACTGAAAACCTTGATGTTTTCTTCCCCAAAATGCTGTCGCTAGAACAATCTTCTTCTGAAATTACAGCTAAGTTTAAAGCAAGTCTGGTAAACGGAGAAAACCTGTTAGACCTAACAGGGGGTATGGGAATAGACCTTGCTTATATGAGTAAAGGCTTCAATAAAGCTTTTTATGCTGAACAGAATAGTGAGTTATTGAAAGTTACTCAGCATAATTATGAGGTACTCGGTATTAAGAACATACAATTTATTGGAGGAAATTCTGAAACTTGGTTGAAAGAGAACGAAGATAAATTTTCATGGATTTACCTTGACCCACATAGGCGTGACGATACGGGTAACAAAGTAGTAAAATTACAAGATTGTGAGCCTAATATATTGGAAATCAAAAGCTTGATTTTTGAAAGAACGGATAACATACTCTTGAAGGTATCGCCTATGTTGGATATTGATTTAGCCATATTGGAATTAAAAAATGTATCAAACGTATATATCATTGCTGTGGGAAATGAGGTAAAAGAAATTTTATTTCACCTGCAAAATGACTACTATGCAGAAGCTAAAATCACCGCCATTAATTTTCTGAAACAAGGTCATTCTACTGAAACAAAGTCAACTGAGAAACACGTTTTCACCTTCCAGAAGTCGGAGGAAAAAACGGCTATGATTGGTTTTAGCAGTCCACAACAATTTTTGTATGAACCCAATGCGGCTATTTTAAAATCAGGTGCTTTTAGAATGGTGGCGCAACAATTTGGCTTACAGAAAATTGCTCCGCATAGTCATCTTTATACTTCTGAGAAATTAGTCAATGATTTTCAGGGCAGGGCTTTTCAAATAAAAGCAGTTTGTAAATTAGATAAAAAGGAAATTGCGAAATATATCACAGGAAATAAAGCAAATATCACCATCAGGAATTTTCCTTTGACTGTAAAACAAATCAGAGAAAAGTTGAAGCTGAATGAAGGCGGAGATGATTATCTTTTTGCAACCACCGATGCGCAAAATCAGAAGATTGTTATTGTTTGTAGTAGATAGTAAACTTTTCCCGCAGATTTTCGCTGATTTTAAAAGCGCGGATGATGGAGATTTTTAGCAAGGATAATCAGTGTAAATCAGCATATCAATCTCTTTAAATCAGCGGGTAAATATTTCCCGCAGATTCTCGCTGATTTTAAAACCGCAGATGATGGAGATTTTTTAGTAAAAAATATCTCACAAAAAATCAAAACATACTAGTCTGATAATTTCCTGTATGTTTAGCCTCATGTTCTAATAGCCATTTTTTTCGCCATAAATCACCGCCATAGCCTACCAAAGACCCATTTGCCCCAATTACTCTATGACAGGGTACGATAATATTAAATTTATTTGCCCCATTAGTAGTGCCAACCGCACGAATGGCTTTTTCATTGCCAATCCTTCTTGAAAGCTCTAAATAGGAAATCGTTTTGCCATAAGGAATAGTTACTAGTTTCTCCCAAACTGATTTTTGAAAATCTGTACCTTCGTGTTGAAAGGGAATATCAAAATCCTTGCGAGTACCCTCAAAATATTCTTGTATTTGTTGCTCATACGTTTCAATGATGGCTGGAACATACAAGGTTGCTTCTTTGCGTGGACTAGGCTTTTTTTGTGTTTCTACAAAAAGAATAGACGTAAGATAGCTTTCAGTAGCAGATACTTCAAGCTGTCCGAGGGGAGACTCAATATATTTTGTAAAAATTTCAGTACTCATATTTGCGAATGATTAGCAAGGTTTGGTTTTTATTTGAAGAAAACAATTCAGTATTTTGCAATAAAAAAACATGAATCAAATCTTCCTTCCTGTTCCTGCACAGTTTTCTTTTCAAGAATGCTTATGGTTTTTAGATAGAAACTATGATGATTGCCTGCACGAAGTTCGGGAAAATTCTGTTTTGAAACTGCTTTCCATTCATGAAAAACCAACTTTAATTGAAATTAAAGCACTCGACAATCATTTGCAGATAGATGTATTAACAGGGGAATGTGCCAAAGATGAAATCTGTCATTTTGTGACAGAATGGTTTGATTTAGAACGAGATTTAATGCCATTTTATCAGTTATTAGCCAAAGACGAGGATTTAGCTTATATGATTACTGACTATCACGGTTTGCGACTATTGGGTATTCCTGATTTGTTTGAAGCCTTATGTTGGTCGATTATTGGACAGCAGATTAATCTTAGTTTTGCGTATAAGCTCAAACGTAGATTGACGGAAACTTATGGTTACAAACAAACCTATGAAGGGAAAGACTTTTATCTTTTTCCTAAACCCGAAATAATTGCAAAGCTAACCGTAGAGGAACTTAGAAATATGCAATTTTCGACCCGAAAAGCAGAATATTTAATTGAGATTGCCCGTACTTTTTCAGAGAAAATACTCTCAAAAACCATGTTAGAAGAACTTTCAACAGCAGAGGCTATTAAAGCGTTGGTGGCTATCAGAGGAATAGGGGAGTGGACGGCAAATTATGCTTTGATGAAGTCGTTAAAGCGTTTAGAATGTGTAACTTACGGAGATGTAGGGTTGTATAATGCCTTGAATGCTTTGAAAGGTTTGCCTAAAAAGCCTTTAAGGGCAGACTTAGAAATCTTTTTTAAAGCCTTTCAAAAGTGGGAAGCCTATACTGTTTTTTACCTATGGAGAAGTTTAGCGGTGAAGAATAAGGCAATTCAATCAATTTGAGCGTAAAAAACTGTAACTTTGTTAATTCAAAAACTGTCAATCTGACAGAAACTAACAAATGGCAAAACTTTTGACAGTATTAGGGAAGTATAAAAATAAAGCGAAAAGTATATTGAAAATGGAAAATAAAGAAGAATTACAGACAGAAGAACAAGCGTTGAACCAAGAAACTGACAATGTTTCTGAAAATATAGAGGCAGTTGTTGAAGAAACAGTGGAAATTTCTGAAACTGAAAAACTTCAAGGAGAAATAGCGGAGTTGAAAGATAAATATTTACGCCTATATTCTGATTTTGATAATTTCCGTAAACGTACTGCGAAAGAGAAATTAGAAATGATTCAGTCGGCATCAGAAAAAGTAATTGTAGATATTATTCCAGTGATTGATGATATTGAAAGAGCTACTGCCAACGCACAAGAAGGAGAGATTTCTGAAGGAATCCAATTGATATTCAATAAATTAAGTAATACTTTGGCTACAAAAGGTTTAAAACCAATGGATGCTAAAGGACAAGTATTCAACCCTGATGTTCACGAAGCAATTACCCAATTCCCAGCCCCTACAGAAGAAGACAAAGGGAAAGTATTTGATGTAGTGGAAAAAGGATATTATTTGAACGAAAAAGTAATTCGCTTTGCAAAAGTTGTTGTAGCAAACTAAAAATATTATTAGAGTAATGTTATAATCCATAAAATATTGGATGATTTCCTGCTTAATTACTCAATTCATTGATTAGAAAAGATGGCAAAAAGAGATTATTACGAAGTATTAGAACTTTCTAAGTCAGCTTCGGAAGACGAAATAAAGAAGGCATATCGTAAGATGGCTATTAAATATCACCCAGATAAAAATCCTGGGGATAAAGCTGCTGAAGATAAATTCAAGGAGGCCGCTGAAGCCTATGAAGTGTTATCAAACGCCCAGAAAAAAGCTCAATATGACCGTTTCGGTCATGCAGGAATGAGCGGAGCTGCTGGCGGAGGTGGCGGTTTTAATGGCGGAGGAATGAATATGGATGATATCTTCAGCCAGTTTGGAGATATTTTTGGTGATAACAATCCTTTTGGTGGATTCTTCAATGGGGGTGGTCAACAACAAGGACGTAGAACTAGAAAAGGGTCCGATTTAAGAATCAAACTTAAATTGAACCTTGAGGAAGTAGCGAATGGTGTTGAAAAGAAAATAAAAGTAAAACGCCATGTCACTTGTAAGCCTTGTAGCGGAAGCGGTGCTAAGAACGGTACTGAACTACAGTCGTGCCAGACTTGTGGTGGTTCTGGACAAGTGCGTCGTGTTCAGCAGACCATGCTTGGACAAATGGTGACAACTTCTACTTGCCCTACTTGTAATGGTGAAGGTAAGATGATTAAAACACGCTGTGAAGTGTGTTTTGGTGAAGGTAGAGTATTAGAAGAAGAAGTTATTCCAATCAAAATTCCTGCTGGTGTAGCTGAAGGCATGCAGTTGTCGATGACTGGCAAAGGAAATGTGCCTCCTCGTGGTGGTGTGGCTGGCGATTTATTAATCGTCATCGAAGAAGAAGCAGATGAAGTATTGCACCGTGATGGTACTAACGTAATCTATGACTTATACCTTAATTTTGCGGATGCTGCTTTAGGAACTTCAGTAGAAGTACCAACAATCGGTGGTAAAGCGCGTATAACGATTGATCCAGGAACACAAGCGGGTAAGATTCTTCGTTTAAAAGGAAAAGGTATCAAAGAGTTGAACGGTTATGGCGTGGGCGATGAATTAATCCATGTTAATATTTGGACGCCTAAGAGTCTTAGCCGTGAAGAAACTGAACAACTTGAAAAGTTCAGAACCTCGCCAAACTTCCAACCAAAACCAAGCAAAAGCGACAAAAATTTCTTCGAAAAGATGAAGGATTTTTTTAATTAGGACTTTTTTTGAGACTTTAGACGCTAGACATTAGATTTTAGACTTGAGGAATTTTGGACTTGAGGACTTGAAGATTTTTTAGTCGTAGTTTTTTAAATATTAATCCCCTTATTCAGTGATGAGTGAGGGGATTTTTTATGACGCAGTCACTCGGCTAAAGCCAAGCGACTGCGTGTAGGTATTAAATTTTTCCTATAAACTTAATCATATCCAACTATCAATACGCCCAGAGGGCTTCTGCGAATAGTCGTCACTCGCCTAAAGCCAAGCGACTGCAATTACATCATGAATAACAAAAAATCCCCTTACTCATCGCTGAATAAGGGGATTAATATTAAAAAACCTAAGACTAAAAAATCTAAAATCTAAAATCTAGCGTCTATTATCTTAAAGTCCTAAAGTCCATCATCCTAAAGTCTAAAAGAAAGTCCTAAAGTCCATAATCCTCAAGTCTATACAAAACCTAAGAATTCGCTTTTGTCATTTGCTTATCAAACATCGCTTGGTATTTCGCAGCTTCAGGCAATTTAGCATTTTTTACACCCTCGATGATAATTTGCATCTCATAAAGGTTTGTCTGAATTTGTCTACCGTCGCTACTCTTTTTGTCGATTAAGTAATAATCCAAGGCCTTATTATTTCTGTTCATGATAGTTTCAGCCATTTCTAATCCTTTTTTCTTATCGCCAGCGGCTAAGTATAAGGCTACAAAATTTGCTGAAAGCTGGTCGTAAGGAATCGTTTTATCAGGCATTACTTTCAAGCAATAGTCTAAAGCAGCTCTAGCTTTATCTAATTTACCCTCACGAACCAATTGGTCTGTTAAACGTAAGAAAGCCAAACGAGCCGTTACTACTGGAACCTCTAAATAGAAATCTGAATGATAATATGTTTTAGGATTATCCAAATCTCTCCAGAACATCTTCTTTGTCATATTATTATACATGATGTCAGTATTTACAAAACCATCCTTCGCTTCAGGCACTTTGAAAGGCATCAATCTGTAAGCATAACCTTCTAGTTGCATATATTCTTTCAAGTTCAAATAACTTGCAGAAGGCAAAGTAGTTGCAAAGTAAATTGGGCGTTTCCAACCAGTTGCTGCATTTTGAGCAATCAAATCTAGTTGAATAAGCTCAGGCTTCATGATACCACCTTTACCTGTTGACCAAGCCATTTGATTTGTCACGAAAGGCTCCATATCTTTTGGAACAAATCCTGATTTTTTAACAGCCTCAACATCGATTGGTAAAAATAGGTTTTCAGTCGGCAACGTATTAATCATTGAGCCATCCGTCAAAGGCACTTTAATGGCTTGATTATCATCCTTTACTAATTTCAAATATTCAAGTAAGTTGATGCCCGTTTTTACATTTGGGTTTTCATAATACATGATTTGCTCGTTCAAACCTTCCAAGAAACGGTCTTTAGGTAAAGAAATCGGAAGTGCCTGCGAATCATACGTTTTACGCTTCATTTGGTCGATATACCAGTCTGTTCCTAATAATGAAAGGTTACAAACACGTACGTCAGTACGGTAGCCCTCTACCTCTTGAACATACCATAATGGGAATGTATCGTTGTCACCACCAGTAAATAAAATTGCATTTGGAGCACATGAATTCAACATGTTTTTAGCAAAATCTATTTGGTGATAACGGTGGTTACGGTCGTGGTCATCCCAGTTTTGTTGAATTAAAATCACAGGAACAACAGCCGTTACGACAGTGGCAACAGTACCAGCAACTACACCATTCTTTAAGAATTTACCTAACCATTCAGCCAATTGAATTACGCCTAGACCAATCCAGATAGCAAAGAAATAGAACGAACCAACATAAATATAATCACGCTCACGAGGTTCAACTGGCGGAGAGTTCAAGAAAACAACCAGTGCTAAACCTGTCAGTAAGAACATTAATGTAGTTACTAAGAAGTCGTTTTCGTTTTTACGTACTAATAATACAAAACCACATATCCCTAAAATCAGTGGTAGCCAGAAATAGTTGTTTCGTGCTTTATTATGTGCTAGTAATTCAGGAAGTTCGCCTGAACGAGTATAATCGATTACACCAGCATCTTGAATATCACTTTCGCGACCAACAAAATTCCAAAGCAAATACCTCATGTACATATGTCCCATTTGTTTTTTGAACATAAATTTCATGTTGTCTATAAAAGTTGGTTTTTCACCCGGTGCTAAATCCAAGATTTCCTCGTACAACTGAATATGCTGAGGAGCGCTACTGTAAACACGTGGCAACAACATTTGTCCGTCTTTAGAATAGATTAGCTTTTGCTTATAATCATATACCTCATACTTACCATCCTTCATTTTGTAAACAGGAGCACCCTTTTCTACACTTTCAACAGTAGCCGTATAAATTGGACCGTATAATAATGAGCGTTCTCCGTATTGTTCACGTTTCAGGTATTTTACATAATTCAAGATATTGCTTGGGTCGTTTTCGTTAATAGGCGTATTGAACGTAGAACGAACAAAAGCCAAGTTATACGACAAATACCCAATCAATACAAAAACCAACGAAAGCAATGATATATTAAGCGTAACTTTTTGTTTTTTGATAGAATATAAAATTCCCCAAACGATTGCACCTACCAAGGCGATGATGAAGAAAATTGCACCAGTACCATAAGGCAATCCTAAGCCATTCGTAAATAATAATTCGAATTTGAAAGCCATTGAAGGAATACCCGGAATAATAGCAGAGTTAATCACTCCGAGAATTGCTAAGCCAATCAATAATGCAATGATACCTCCTTTGAAAGTAGGAACAGGATATTTTTTGAAATAATATAACAATGCCAACGCAGGAACAGTAACCAAGTTCAGTAAGTGAACACCGATTGAAAGTCCAACGATATAGGCAATCAAAATCAACCAACGGTTTGCTGTAGCTTCATCTTCGATGATTTCCCATTTGAAAGCCGCCCACACTACCAACGCAGTAAAGAACGACGACATAGCGTACACCTCTGCCTCAACAGCCGAGAACCAGAAAGTATCTGAGAACGCATAAGCTAATGAACCAATAACACCAGCACTTAATAAAGTAATGGCTTCGCCTTTTGAAAGCTCTTCAAATTTTTTGTTGTAAACCTTACGTCCGATTAACACAATCGTCCAGTGCATAAACAATATCGTCAAAGCACTTGATAATACTGACATCATGTTGACCCAGTATGCTACTTGGGTAGTATCTGAACCAGCCAATAACGAGAACATTCTACCCAACAACAAAAATAGGGGCGCTCCCGGAGGGTGCGGAACTTGGAGTTTAAAAGCACAGGCGATAAATTCACCACAATCCCAGAAGGAAGCAGTGCGTTCAACTGTAGCGGTGAAGACAAATAATGAAATAGCAAAGACAATCCAGCCTATGAGATTGTTGATTTTTTTAAAATTGTTCATTGAGGGGTACGTTATCAGTTATTTGTTGATTCTTATTTTTTGGTAAAAATCTATAATCAACGTAAGCAAAAGACAAATTTGAATTCAAAAATACTAAATAAGATTGGCTTGAAGAGGGTAGGGCTGTTAAAATGTGTTAATTCTGCTAAGAAGTAGTTGAATTTTATGAACTTATATAAAATAAAAAGACCTGATTTTACAGGTCTTTTCAAAGCTCATTAATAAATCGTCTATAATCCTTCAAACTGACGTAAGAATCTCACATCATTTTCAGTGAATAATCTTAAGTCTTTGATTTGATATTTTAACATCGTAATTCTTTCGATACCCATTCCGAAAGCAAAACCTGTGTATTCCTGAGAATCAATACCACATTGCTCCAAGACGTTAGGGTCAACCATTCCAGAACCTGCAATTTCTACCCAACCAGAGTATTTACAAACATTACAACCTTTGCCTTTACAGATTAAGCAAGTAATGTCAATTTCAGCCGAAGGTTCAGTAAAAGGGAAATATGACGGACGATAACGCACTTTAGTATCCTGCCCGAACATCTCTTTGGCAAAATAATAAAGGGTATCTTTCAAGTCTTTAAAACCAACGTTTTTATCAATATACAAACCTTCTACCTGATGGAACAAACAGTGAGCTCGGGCAGAGATAGCCTCGTTACGATACACACGCCCCGGCATGATAGAACGCAAAGGAGGTTTTTGGTTTTGCATCAAACGAATCTGTACGTTGGATGTATGCGTTCTTAACAAAATATCATCCGCTACGTTTCCGCCTTTTTTCTCAATAAAAAAAGTATCCTGCATTTCACGGGCAGGGTGATTTTCGGCAAAATTCAATGCCGTGAAATTATAAAAATCAGATTCTATTTCTGGTCCATCCGACACATTGAAACCCATTTTAGCAAAGATTTCGATGATGCGGGCTCTTACCAATGTAAGAGGATGAATACTTCCGTTTTCAAAAGGAACGTTTGGAAGGGTTAAATCAAATTCAATCGCCACTGATTTTTCGGAACTAGCTTCAATCAATGCTTGAAATTCGTTGAATTTAGTCTGAGCAGCATCTTTCAACGTATTCAATGCTTGTCCAACAGCACGACGTTCTTCTTGGGCAACGTTTTTAAGTTCATCAAAAAGGTCGCCAATCACGCCCTTGCGTCCTACATAAGCGATACGGAAAGCTTCAAGTTCTTCCTTTGTGGAAAGCTGAAAATCAGCAATTTGCTGATGTATGTTGTTAATCTTATCTTGCATTTATCGGTATTGAATGCTGTGAGCCAAAGTGGTTGTTTACGTTGGCATCTTAAAGAATTTTGAGTGATTGTTTCTTGAAGATATGCAAAATTACACTATTCGTACTTAGAGGGCAAAAAAAATTGACAAATTTAGCTATTTGTCAATTTTTTAAAGGGTTAGTCTTTTCTATAAAATAAATAAAAAAGAATACTTAGGATTCAAATTTTATAGCCTAAAATATCAATTACCTCAGCATTTTAGATACTAAAGGGGGGGGGAGCAATTATTGCTTTCATCTTATTTTTAAAAACGTGTATCTCCGCCTGAGTTGAGAGGTAAAGAGAAACTTTTGCTTACTTCTATTAAATATAAACACAAGATAATTTATTCAAAAATTATCTTGTGTTTATTGGATAATGAGTTAAAAAGTAATTGTAAAACCATTTGTATTGAAGTAGAATTTTCCAATAAGGTTCTGTTTTGAAATTATTAATTAGCAGCGTTCTTCTCTGTGTATCGGTTATATTAATAAGATTTATAGTCAGTATTGAATTTCTTTCAAATTCAGTAACAGCATTTTCAATATCAGTAATTTGTTCGACTGAAATGTAGTACCAAACTTCTCTTATTCTTTCTAATGTATCATAATTAAGATTAAGGGTAGAGATTGATTCATCATAGTTACTATTGAGCGAAAACATTAAACCAGCTTTTCGATATGAAATTTCTTGTTCAATGGTGGATATATAAAAAAGAGGCTCAATAAACTCATTTTTTCTTTTATGGTTACAAGTATGGTATGTTGAACCTCTTGGGAAATCTCCTTTGCAAGAAACAGTTAGGTTCTCATAAGATATTTCAAGAGGAAAAGGAGGTGTGTTTAACCTAACATTTGACATTTCAAAAACAGATTGTAAACAAACATTGTTTCTAATTACTAGGTGATGAGTATATTGATTTAATATTTGCTGAGAAGTAGTTGATTGCGGAACAATGTGTTCTAGTGTAGTTGTATCATCATTTGTCAACTGACACATACAATAACAACATAAATGGTCTTGTTCATCTAAAAGCAATTGTTTTAGATTTTGTCTTAATTGTTGTTTGAATAATCTACTGTCATACTTAATTGGTTTATAGCTGTTCGATATGTTGTTCCAATTGTTTAATAAAAAGGCGTTAACTAAATTATTCCCATCAACCTGCCGTAAATTTTTATTAATAAATTTCATAGCTATTTATTGGCTTCTATTTTATCGTTTATTTCTTTTTCAATTATTTTATTGTCGTTCCCAACAATGGAAAATATCTCATTCCATATTTTTTTTGCATCAGATTCCTTATTTCTTAACTTAAGAATAACATAAGAATCAATGAGGCTATCAATTGTTGACTGTCGAAATTGGGTTTCCATTATATCCATTAAGCTAGTTGTATAATCAATTCCATAAATATTTTCCACCTGATTCCAACTATATTCATTTCCTTCATTTTCCAAACGAATGATTTTATTTTCTTCTTCTATATTATTATTACCTTTTAAATTACTTATTACCAAAGGCGAATGACTAGATACAATGAATTGAATCTCTGGAAATGTTTTTTTAAAGCGATTTAGCACTTCTTGTTGAAGTGTTGGATGGAGATGTAATTCAATTTCATCAATAATTACAATACCTGTAGGTTCTGAGGTTTTATTTAGAATAAAACTTCGGTATGCAATATCAAAAACAATGGAGAAAAGGCGTTTGTATCCCATTGGTAAGTTATCAAAAAACATTTTCCTCCCATCAATGAATTCGAACTGAATATGTTGCTCTGTCTTGTTTGTACCAATTACTTTTATTTGTTTTATTTCAAAATCTTTGTTAATAAATTTATATTTTTCGTCTAGAGAATCTGTAAATCTTTTTAATCTATCATCTACGAAGTTTAGTTCAATATACTCAGGATTATTCTTTAGCTTATTTCTAAGGGTCTCAAGTTGTTTCCTTAATTGCTCTGCTTTTTGTTCCCATCTAGCAATGTCTTCTCTATTTTTAGTAGTGGTTTCAATCAAGAGATACAGGTCATTTAATTCATTAATTACTTGATAGTCAGACCTATTAAAATTATTAAGAGATGTGTAAACTTTAGTGTATCTTTCCTTCCACAAACCAATACAGTTATTTTTTTCGTCCCATTTATAGTATCCAAAATTGCGAGGTAATCCATTTTCAGAAGCCAATACAGTTTTCGCATATCCACTGATATTTGATTCGATATGCGGGAATGAATCTGCGAAAAAAGCCAAAATTGGTAATGGCTTATTTATATCATTCTCGTTATAATAACGTTGAAATTTTTCAAAAGCCTTTTTATATAAAGAAGAAGCAAGACCTCCGCCTTTTTTATCTTTTACCATTGCCCATTCAATTATTTCATTGTTTAAAAAAGCTTCATTTGAAAGCTTGATAGGATATATATAATCATTAATTGATGAATCAAACCTTGCATCAAATGTTCCTTTGTTATCTATAGCTGCTACTTTTAAGTCAGGAGAACTCGTTCCAATAGTCTGTATCCCTTTGATTTCATTTTTGCCAAACGGAAAGCTGAGTGAGTAAACTAATGCTGTTAATAGATTTGTTTTCCCTGTTCCATTATTCCCAATTAACACAGTTGCTTTTCTTCCAAATAGAATTTCATAGTTTTTGAAACACCTGAAATTTTCAATATTTATTTTATTAATTCTCATATCTTAATAATAATCTTTAAAGAATAGTTTTTTCTGAATATTCAAAGTTTTTAGATGGAGATATTTAAAAAATCAATTTGTAATTATATCAATAAAATATTACAGATTTATATTCCTTATTCATCTTTTGTAATTAGTCGTTATGAAAGCTCTTATATAGAAAATATTATATGTATAAAAAAACTAAATATAATACTAAATTTAGGCAAGATTATTTTAGAAATAATTTTAAAGAGTTATTCATTAATAACTACCACCATTATAAAAAAGAGTCCAATACCTCAAATAAACTAAAGTATCACACTTGACAAAAATAAAGAATTCTAATAATTCATGACGCAAAATTTATTGAAATTTGTTTGCCACAAGCTAAAGTAGAAGCTAAATTTAGAATCGATTCTAATACATGAAATAGTAAAAATGAATTACATAAGCTAAGAATCATTTTTTATAATGTTAATCCCTTTCGTGAAATTTCGCCTTTAGTTTTAAGAATATATAGAGCATTTATAGCATTTTCTTCACTATTATAGTAGTACTTCTTGATGCCATCTATTGATATAAATAATCGATTGTTTATCTCAGTCATTATTTCTCCTTCGACACCATCAGCAAAAACTATTTTACCATTTACAAACGAGCGTACTGGAGGGATGGTATTATCAAAAGGAGGCTCTTGAGAAAAGTTATTTATTACAGGGTTTACAGGAATGGTATTAATGGATGGATTAGGTGAAATAGAATCAGAGACTGGCGAAGGCTCTACTATTTTTCCTTTTAAAGTAGCTTCAGCAATAATAGTCAAAAGCCTATTGTTTTCTTCCATTAATTCTATGCTTTTATTGATTTTCCAATACCAGCAATTCACTTCTCGTAAAAGCCAAAATATTCCAATTATAATAGCAAACGCAAATAATACCCCAACAATTAAAGTAATTAAAAATCCAGATGTTTCAGACATGATGTAAAATATTATAAGTTGAATGGAATGAAAAGCAATATATTAGATAATTACTTCCTCAACAAATTATCCTTCAAAACTTTGTCTAATACCTGCTCTTTGAAACTTCTGCTCAATGGAATTTTGAAGCCTTGTATGAATATTTCATTGTTTTCAATCGTCTTTATTTTTGAAACAGCAATGATATACGATTTATGCACTTGAATAAAGTGCTTGTTATCCAGATATTCCTCCACAGCCTTTAACGAAATCAAGGTCATGTATTTATTTGTTTCAGTTTGGATAAAAACATAGTTTTCTAAGGCTTGAATGAATAGTATTTCCTTGATAAATATCTTCTCGAATTTATGATCACATTTGATAAAGAAGAAATCGTTTCGCTCAATTTCTTCTATCATGCCAGCTTTATGATTCCGATATTGTTGATATTCTCGGGCTTTGGAAACGGCTTTGAAAAAGCGATTGAAGGTGATGGGTTTTAGTAAATAATCCATCACATCAAACTGAAATCCCTCTAATGCATAAGTTTGATAAGCCGTGGTGATGATTACCATTGGCAAATCTTTTTTAATTTTCAGGAAATCTAAGCCACTCATAAACGGCATTTGGATATCCAAAAATATTAAATCTACAGGTTCGTTTTCAAGCAGTTTATCAAGCTCTAATGGATTTTCTGCCATTCCCACTAACGTTAAATAATCGATGGCTTCCACATATTTAGCCAATCCTTCCCTTGCCAGAGGCTCGTCATCTACGATTACACAAGTTAATTTCATGCTTAAATTGTTTGAGGAATGAGATGTTGCTTTTTATTGAATGCCAATTTTAACACCACTTTATAACTATTGCTAGCGTCATTAATCGCTAGTTTGTAATGCTTGGGATATAATAAATCAAGTCTTCGTATGACGTTTTTTAGACCTATGCCGCTATTTTCATACATACCATTGTCTGATTTCTGAGCCACCACAAAACTATTTTCTATCATTAGATTAACCATCTCACTATCAATGTCTAGCCTCATGCTGATATAGTTTTTTTGTCCTTTGCCTTTTGAAACATGCTTAAACGCATTCTCTACAAATGGCATCAAGATAAACGGTTCAATCGTTTGCCCGATAGCGGAATGATTATTGATTTCAAATTTTAAATCAGTTTGTTTTTCGTCCAACCTCAGCCTTTCTAATTCAATAAAGTTATTGAGAAAGAACAATTCTTTTTCTAAGGCTATTTCGTTTTCGTTGCATTCGTATAGTTGATAACGGAGCAAGTCTGAAAATGAAGCCAAGGATTCAGAGGCTAAATCGGGGTTTTTATGAATCAAGACAAAGATGGAATTGATAGTATTGAACAAAAAATGAGGATTGAACTGCGATTTCAGGTATTTTAATTCTGTTTCCAATTTCTCTTTTTCCAATACATGTTGCTTTCGTTCTGATTGAATCCAATTTTTGGTCAGTTTGATACTCATTGCAAGGGTCGTACTCGCCATCGTCGACGGTAAAGCATTTATCAGGAAAAAGAACATAAAATCGCTCGGTTCTCTTTGATAAAGTTCCTTGAAGGTAAAATCAGAAAGATAAGCACTGGTATAATAGCCCGCGACAATAAACCAAGAAGTACTAAGCACAACGAGTAATAAAAATAAAATATACAGCCCGTATTTACCTTTTTGAAGGTAATGAGGAATCAGGTAAAATAAATTAAAATAAACCGCAATGGCTTGGAAGACCACATAAAACAAGAATTTGATAGAGTAGGCACTACTCAATAAATTATTGGCTACGGCACTAATATTACGGATAGTCAGCATCCACCAAGCGATGTGGTACAAAAACCAAAAAGGGATATGGTATAGTTTATATTTAATAAACCAACTGTTCTTTGAAAAGATATTAGCTTTGTTATTGAACATTTTATAAAAGAGAATAGCTTGCAAAATACGTTGACGCTCAATAATAACCTATCGATATTGACGAACGACATCAGTAAAATGACAAGATGTAATAATGACTCTTTAACCTGATTTTAAGCGTTTTCTGCATTTGGTCAATACAAATCTAAGGCTTGTCAATCAAATTATTTTATCTTGGAAATGTACTGTTGTTTTGACTGACAATCAAAATGACAAGCTCATGAAAACCAATGCCTTACTGATAATAACTGCCACTTTAATGGCAACAACTACTTACGGACAAATTACTGGTAAAATAATTAATAAAACCAACGAAGCCATACCTTTTGTCAATGTTGTATTATATCAAGCCAATGATACTACTATCGTTAAAGGAACCAATGCAGACGAACAGGGTATGTTTTCATTATCATCGACCAAAGAAGGTGTTTTTTTGATAGGCATCAGTAGTGTAGGATACCAATCTATGTTTACAAAACCTATCACCATAGCCATACAAAACGAAGCTGTGGACATAGGAGTTTTGCAAATGGCAGACAATGTTAATGCACTAACCGAAGTAGTAGTAAGTGCCAAAAAGGATTTGATTCAGACTACGCCAGTCGGACAGGTGATAAATGTACAAAGTAGCATCATGACCAAAGGGAGTTCTGCCCTACAGGTGTTAGAGCGATTGCCTGGAGTAATCATCGACTACCGAAATAATAGCTTTAGTTTAAACGGACAAAGTGGCGTGGCTATTATGATTAATGGTAGAACAGTTCGCTTATCGTTGACGGAAGTAATGGCAATGCTCAATGGCATGAATGCTGACAATATTGATAAAATAGAAATCATTACGTCGCCAACTGCCCAATATGATGCCGAAGGTGGGGCAGGACTAATCAATATTGTCTTAAAGAAAAATGAATATGAAGGGACAAAACTCAATTTTTCTTCAACGTTAGGTTATGGGTTTAGAGAGAAAGCATCGGCCTCTATTAATGTGTCACATGGCACTAAAAACTCCAATTACTATGCTTCCTACTCGATGCTACACGACGGTGCTAAATCAAGCTGGCAGGCCTATGGTGCATTGAATTTTCCTGCTTTAGGAGGGGCTTATACCAGTAGTTTTTATAGTGCTACGGTTAACTTAAAAAATAGTCATAACCTTTCGTTGGGGTTTGACCACAGACTAAACCCCAAAACATTAGTGGGAGGGAGCGTAACCTACTTGAATTCAACTACGAAACCCAATGTGCAAAGCGATGGCTTTTATGATTTTCAATCGGGTAACTACTTTGCCATGAAGATAAATTCGTTAGGCAATAATCTTGGGCAGAATATCCAATCTTCCGCATTTTTAGAAAAACAACTATCTGTAAAATCTAAACTGAACGTTGACGCCAGTTATTGGTATTTTAAGAACAACAGTCCATCTTTGATTAATAGCACCTATTATGATAAAGAGGGAGAAATAATAAAACCATCGTCATCAGTTTTTACAGAAGGTAACAGAGGTGAAGGCATTTCTGAACTGAATATTGGCGTGTTGAAAAGTGATTTTTCGACGAAGTTAACTGATAAAATAAATATTGAAACGGGCATCAAAGGGAGTTATTCTAGCAATACAAATAATAGCAAGGTAGAAAAAAAGGAGAATGACGTTTGGATATTAGATAGTCGTTCTCAAAGCACTGTGATTAGTAACGAAAGTATTTTAGCAGCTTATTCTTCCTTTGATTTTACTTTAAATACCAAAACATCTTTGACGGCAGGTTTGAGGTATGAGTATTGGGCAAGAGATATTAACCATCAGACAAATACCTATTCTCAATTTTTCCCTTCTCTAAATTTGAGTCATAAAATAGCTGAAAATAGTAGTGTTGTATTGAATGTTTCACGCCGAATCAGCAGACCCGCTTACAATGACTTGATTGCAGGCTTATTTTATAATGACCCTAGTTCGGTTTTTACAGGAAATCCATTACTAAAACCGAGTATTACCAATGCCTTCAAAACCACCTTTACCCATAAAAACATCAGTATTGGGCTAGGTATCCAACACGAAGTAAATCCAATCATTCGTTATCAATTAAGTACTACTGTCGCCAAAGATATATTTATCTTATCTCCTCAAAATCTGGATTTTATGAATAGTATCAGCCTTACTACTAATGTGCCGATTCAGCTTTTTAGTTGGTGGAAAATAAATATAGGGGGAACAACCGCTTATCGTAAATACAGAGTAGGCTATACTCCGCAAGTAGCCGAGAAGGCGTATTTGTTCCATAATTATTTCTTAAATCAGACCTTGAGTCTGCCACAAAATATCGAATTAGAAATTACAGGATGGCATAACACTAACCAATTTGATGGTCCCAATATGATAAAAGGGTTTGGCGTACTGAATATGGGCATAGCCAAAAAGCTAGATAAAGACAGAGGAACGATACAATTGGCGATTACGGATATTTTTAAATCCATGAATATTTATACCGAAGTAGGCGTAGTTACACCTGTCGTATTTATCGAACAAAATAAAGTGCATTATATGGATGAGACCGCTTATGCAAGAATTTTTAAATTAAGTTATTCCAGAAGCTTTGGCAGTACAATCCGTAGTCGTAGTAAAACAAATAATGTAGAAGAGGAGGGGAGTAGGATACGGTAGTGACTAACCTCATGGCATGACTAACGATTTGTCTGTTTATTATCACAGTAGTCTGTTAAGTCATGCCATGAGTAAAAACAAGAACTCATCCCCCTTCACAATATGGAAGAATATATTTTATTAATATTTCAAAAGGTAGTTTTGATTTGGAAGAATTATAACTATTCCCTGTAAATGCTACCACTAAAGCTAGGTCTGGTATTACCATAATATATTGCCCACCGTTGCCTGATGCAAATATTACATTGTGCCTGATTTTATCTGTTTGTATTGCTTCATTATACCAAGTATAGCCATAAAAGGTAGGCTGTGGTAGGGCATCTTTAGCTTTTGAGATTTTTACGTTTGAGAAATTTTCAATCTTGGTAATTGGCTGGGTAGCTTCCTTTATCCATTTTTCAGAAACAATCCTTTTGCCTTTATACGTCCCTTTGTTCAATACCAATGCTCCAATTTTAGCCATATCAGTCGGCAATATATAAAATGAACCCGCAGTCATTCCGTGTCCAGCAGGGTCTTTCGTCCAGCGATAATTTTTAATGCCTAAAGGCTGAAAAAGAAACTTGTCAGCGAATGCTAAAATAGACATTTTTGAGGCATTGGAAACAATACCACCAAGTATCATTGTATTGCATGACGTATATGCCCAATGCGTCCCTGAAGGATGAAGCATTGGTAAATCAAGTGAAAACTTTACCCAATCTTTAGTCTCCGCCATTTCATCCTCGCAATCTTTGGCGCCATCCCATTCTTCACAATCAAACCCTGATTTCATTGCTAAGAGGTGTTGGATTGTCATGCTTTCTTTTCTACTATCCGAGTTATTAAAATTTTTGTATTCAGGGAAGAATGAATAAACCTTTTCATCAACACTCTTTATATAGCCCTTGTCAATAGCGATGCCGACAAGCAGTCCTGTGATAGATTTGAAAGACGAGCGAGTATCATGTAAGCTAGCTTTTGTCAATCCATTAAAATATTGTTCATAGATTAATTTCCCTTTTTGTGAAACTACCATACCATCAATATTAGGGTATGCACCATGTTTAATAGCAATAGTAAGACTATCCAACAGCGTTTTGTTTACCTGAGAGAAGGATGAGATTGAAGTAAAAGCAATGATTAAACAGATGAATAAGATGATTTTTTTCATAGTGATGAGTGATAAGGTTCAGTTTACTCAAATCTACCAAAGAATCCAATGTATTCAAATGTTTGTAGGGGAAATTAAAGTTTCAATTGTAAGTGTTATTCTTAAGAAGTGTTAATTAAGTGTAATATTTTTTAGTATATTTGATTAATAAACAGCTACAAATTATGACACAGGTAGTATTGCAAATAGAAAATGAGAAGGACTTAGAGTCAATTCTGACAATAGCTCAACAATTAAATATTAAACACTTTACAACGAATACACATTTTCAAGATTCGAATGTATTGACGGAATCGGAACATAATCATCGAAAAAATGGACTGTCTAAGTTCAGAGGCATCCTTAAAGCAAATAGTGGTTATTATCCATCAAAATCAGAATTGTACGAACAATAACTAACATAAGTCATTCAGAGTTCTAAAGTCATAAAAAAAGCGGTCAAAATTAGTTTTTTGACCGCTTTTTGTGATTGATGGACAACGAATTCCTACTGTTTGAGCGAAGCGAGGCGGTTCGCCGCTGCGATTAGGAATTCTTGATTTTCTTTTGCGGTCCGCCACGCGGTTACTTTTCTTGTATCAAGACAAGAAAAGTAAGGACAAGGCGATAATAAATGTCAATCTTCTAAAATTCATTATCTAAAAGAAAAAAATCAAAATAATGCATATTTACATTAAAAACCAACCCATCAATACAATACCCAAGTATCCTTCGAGCCCCCACCTTGCGATGAATTAACTACCAATGAACCTTTACGTAAAGCTACACGGGTAAGTCCTCCCGGAATCACTTTTACGCCGTCTCCATAAAGAATGTATGGACGTAAATCAACGTGTCTGCCTTCTGAATGGTCATCAATCAAACACGGTACTCTCGACAGTGAAATCGTAGGTTGAGCAATGTAATTTCTAGGATTTGCTTTGATACGTGCTTTAAATATTTCTTGTTCCTCCTTCGTCGATTTTGGACCAATCAACATACCATATCCACCTGCTTCGTTTGCTTCTTTTACTACTAATTTCTCGATGTTTTCTAATACATACTTACAATCATCTTCTTCACCACAAATAAAGGTTTCAACGTTCGGGATGATTGGGTCTTCGCCTAAATAATATTTGATGATTCTTGGTACATAAGCATAAATTACTTTATCATCTGCCACGCCTGTTCCGGGGGCATTCGCCAAGGCAATTCTACCTTTTTTGTACACATCAAAGATACCTGGAATACCAATTAAAGAATCTGGATTGAAAGCCTTAGGGTCTAAGAATGTATCGTCAATTCTGCGATAAATAACATCTACAATCTGGAATCCCTTAGTAGTACGCATTTTTACATAACCATCATGCACTACTAAATCGCGTGAATCTACCAATTCAACACCCATTTGTTGAGCCAAATAAGAGTGCTCGAAATAAGCTGAATTATAAATCCCCGGTGTCAGTACACAAACCGTAGGGTTTGGTCGGTCGCTGATGTGTTGTAACATCTGCAACAATTTGTTTGGATAATCTGAGATAGACTGTACTCTGGTTTTACCCAATACTTCTGGAAAGGTACGTTTTAGCAGTTCTCTGTTTTCGAGCATATAAGAAACACCCGACGGACAGCGGAGGTTGTCTTCCAACACCATAAACTTACCATCGTCGCCACGAATCAAATCTGTTCCCGTAATGTGGATATAAATGCCTTTTGGTGGACGAATACCAACGCAAGGGCGTAAAAAGTCTTTTGAAGTTTCAATCAATTCACGGGGAATGATGCCGTCTTTCAATATTTTTTGGTCATGATAAATATCATCCAAAAACATATTCAATGCCGTAATGCGTTGTATCAAACCTTTCTCGGTTTTTTTCCAGTCATCCGCTTCTATTACTCGGGGGATAATATCAACAGGCATGATGCGTTCTGTTCCTTCATTTTCCGAGTAAACATTGAAAGTAATACCCATTGCCATTAAAGAGCGTTCTGCTGCTTGGTGGCGACGAATAAACTCCTCAATCTTTAACTGTTCTACCCGTTCCTTGAATGCTTCGTACCCCATACGCACATTACCTTGTGCATCAAACATTTCATCGAAGAAGCCTTCGGTTTGGTAGTTGTCAAAACTAAAATTCATAGGCTTTTGATAATTTATTAGTTGTTATTATTCTAATTTAAAAAAATAATACTGCGTGTCAAAATTGTTTTCCCAAAGAAAATTCTGAAAATGATAAATATCACAAAATATGTTGAAAAATGAGTAAAATTACTTACCAATTTTCCTGCTAAGTTACTCTTTGAACTTACTAATCAAGCAATCCGTTGCATAAATATAGTATTTTTCAAGAAATGAAACGGAAAGAGTTTATAAAAGCCTCTGTAGGGGTACTAACGATGTCAGCATTAGGAACATTAAAAGCATTTTCAGACCAGTTATCAAAACAAGAACAAAAAACGCCATTATTTTTTATTGGGCATGGCTCACCCATGAATGGCATCGAAAATAATCAATTTAGTCAACAATGGGCAACTTTAGCCAATGATTTTCCGGAGCCTACCGCAGTAATTGTTATTTCAGCACATTGGCTTACAAGAGGTACTTTTGTAACGGCAATGGAAAAACCGAGAACCATTCATGATTTTGGAGGATTTCCCAAAGCATTGTTTGATGTGCAGTATCCAGCCATAGGAAGTTTGGCAATAGCAGAAGAAACCCAAAAACTGATTACTAAAACGGATGTACATTTAGACCACGAATGGGGATTGGATCATGGCACGTGGACGATTATTCGCCATATCTATCCCAAAGCCAATATTCCAGTATTACAATTAAGCATTGATTATCACCAGTCACCGCAATATCATTATGAATTGGCACAAGAATTGGCGGTTTTACGGCGTAAAGGGGTATTGATTATTGGAAGTGGCAACATGGTACATAACTTACGCATGGTAGATTTTCGGAGAATAGACGGGGCTTATGGCTATGATTGGACAATAGAAATGAATGAGAAATTCAAAAAGAATATTGCCGAGAACAATCATAAACCTTTAATAAATTATGAAAGTATGGGCGAGGCTGCTAAATTGGCTATTCCAACGCCCGACCATTACTATCCATTATTATATATTTTGGGTATGCAAGAAAAGAACGAGGAAGTGAGTTTCTTTAATGATGTGCCTGTGGGTGGTTCTTTAACGATGACTTCTGTAAAAATTGCATAATTAGTGAACGGTAAATAGTGATTGGTGATTAGATTAGTATTTCAAATTGCTTACATAATAAATGATTGACAAAGCCCAATATTCTTTTTTAATAAAACAAAAAGCCAAAGAATTGGGCTTTGACTATTGTGGTATTTCTGAAGCAGGATTTTTGGAGGAGGAAGCTCCTAGACTAGAGAATTGGTTGAAAGCCAATCAGCATGGCAAGATGCAGTATATGGACAACCATTTTGATAAAAGGCTAGACCCAAGACTATTGGTGGATGATGCCAAGTCGGTGGTTTCCTTACTCTTTAATTATTATCCTGCCGAAAGACTTCCCGAAGGCGTAAATGATTTGAAACTATCAAAATACGCTTATGGCAAAGATTATCATTTTGTGGTAAAAGAAAAACTGCAAGCTTTTTTAGCCTATATTCAAGAAGAAATCGGGGAAGTAGGAGGGAGAGCTTTTGTAGATTCTGCACCCGTCATGGATAAGGCTTGGGCAAAAAAAGGGGGCATAGGATGGATAGGTAAAAACAGTAATATTATCAATAAAAACCAAGGCAGTTTCTTTTTTATCGCAGAGCTGATTTTGGATTTACCGTTAGAACCCGACGGCCCCGTAAAAGACTATTGTGGTACCTGTACACGTTGTATAGATGCTTGTCCGACGGATGCCATCGTCGAACCTTATGTAGTAGACGGCTCGAAATGTATCAGTTATTATACCATTGAGCTAAAGGAGGCAATACCCATAGAAGCCCAGCATAAGTTTGAAAACTGGTTTTTTGGCTGTGATATTTGTCAGGATGTTTGTCCGTGGAATCGTTTTTCAAAACCACACCAAGAACCCCAATTTAACCTTCATCCCGACTTGGCGAATTTTACTAAAAGCGATTGGGAAGAAATCACCGAAGAAGTATTTCAAACCATCTTTAAAAAGTCACCTTTGAAAAGAACTAAGTATGCAGGACTAAAAAGAAACATAGAATTTTTAAAGTAATTGTAATTATATTAGCTTTGAATTGTAAGCGATGAGCTATAAGCTATAAGCTATAAGCGATGAGCTATAAGCTATAAGCTATAAGCTATAAGCTATAAGCTATAAGCAATGAGCTATGAGCGTTTTTTCTTATCCTCTCAATCTAATTCTATTTATGTTAAGATGGGAACCAAAGCCTAAAACTCATTGCTCAAAGCTCATTGCTCATAGCTCACAACTAAACAACAATAACTATGAACCAAGAAATTATTAACCTTTTTGATGAGTACACGCACAAACCTTTGACGCGTGAGGATTTCCTTAAACGCCTTGTTAAGTTAACAGGGAGTACGGTAGCTGCCATGACGGTATTACCACTGCTAGAAGTGAATTATGCTCATGCCGCTACTATCCCTGAAAACGACGATGATATCGAAACATCAGATATTACCTACGAAGGTGATGGCTGTACGATGAAAGCCTATTTGGCTCAACCCAAAAAAACCAAAGGGAAAATTGGTTCAGTGATTGTCATTCATGAGAATCGCGGACTCAATCCACATACCAAAGACGTAGCACGCAGGGTAGCAAAAGCAGGCTATTACGCTTTGGCAGTAGATGCCCTTTCGCCTTTGGGAGGAACCCCAGAAAATGAAGATGAAGCACGTAATTTATTCAGTAAATTAGATGCTACTAAAAATACCAACAACTTCTTAAAAGGCTTTGATTACCTAAAGACTTTACCCAAAAGCAATGGCAAAACCAGTTGTGTAGGTTTTTGTTGGGGCGGAGGATTGGCTAATCAATTAGCGGTTAACTCGCCAACGTTAAATTCAGCAGTAGCCTATTATGGTCGCCAACCAGAAGCGGCTGATGTACCAAAAATAAAAGCCAAATTGTTATTACATTACGGCGGACTAGACGAACGTATCAACGCAGGCATTCCAGCGTATGAAACAGCCCTAAAAGCAGCGGGTACGAAATACGAATTATACGTTTACGAAGGCGCACAACACGCATTCAATAACGACACCGCACCCACCCGCTATAACGCAGAAGTAGCCAAAAAAGCGTGGGACGCCACATTAAGAGTATTCAAAGAAACGATTTCGTAGATAGATAGCTATGAGCAGTGAGCTTTGAGCTATCAGCTTTCGGCTATCAGTCATCGGCTATCACTAAGCTGTGAGCTATGAGTCATCAGCTTTGAGCTTTTTTAACATGAATACAAATGGGTAATAAGCTTTGAGCCATCAGCTTTTTTAAGATGTTCTCTTTTTGCATTTGCGTCAGCATTTAATGAAATTCTACTGTTTGAGCGAAGCGAGTTTAGAATTTCTTGACTTTCTTTTGTTACTTTTCTTGTGTCAAGACAAGAAAAGTAAGGACTTTAAGAATAAAAATCTTATTTAAAGACAAAAAAAATAAGTCTTTAAGAATAAAAAAGTCTTAATTAAAATTGATATTTTATTTTTGGGAACAAACCAAATATAATTAATATTAAAAATATAATCAATCTCAGCAACATGACTTTTGAAGAATTAACACAAAAAATCACCGCTTTGGCAGCCGCCAAAGGAGGACTAGGCTCATCTATTAAATTTGCAACCGATGCAGGAAGTATTTTTATTGGTGCAGACGGAAGCGTAAGTAATGCCGACGAAGCCGCAGATTGCACCATTGGCGTAAGCCTAAAAGATTTACAAGGCTTAATGACAGGCGATTTGAATCCGATGACAGCCTTTATGTTTGGTAAACTAAAAATCAGTGGTGATATGGGTATTGCCATGAAATTGAAGGATTTGTTTTAAATTTGTAGCACGATTTGGTACGAGGCGGCGTCTCGCTATCGTTACCGAACTCATTCAATCCACGATTGCGGGACGTCGCAACTATCAAATCGTGTTACAAATTCATGTTTAATCAAGATACAATTTGTGCCTTAGCCACTCCGCAAGGCATTGGAGCCATTGGCGTAATTCGTGTTTCTGGACCAGAAACCTTCCCGATTGTCAATAAAATATTCAAAGGTAAAAACCTAGAAAAACAACTTTCGCATACCATACATTTCGGTACCATCAGAGACAACGAAACCATTGTTGACGAAGTATTGGTATCGCTTTTCAAAGCACCCTCGTCTTATACCCGTGAAGATACCATTGAAATATCTTGTCATGGTTCAGACTTCATTATCCAGAAAATCCTTAAACTGTTATTGCGTGAGGGCGCTAGACTAGCGAACCCAGGCGAATACACACAACGTGCTTTCCTGAACGGACAGTTAGACCTTGCCCAAGCCGAAGCCGTAGCCGATTTAATAGCCTCAGATTCAGAAGCCTCGCATCAGACAGCCATCAATCAAATCAGAGGAGGATTTTCAAAACAAATTGCTCAACTCAGAGAAGCCCTGATTCATTTTGCGTCTTTGATAGAACTAGAATTAGACTTTGGTGAAGAAGACGTAGAATTTGCCGACCGTGACGATTTGCGTCAATTAATCTTTAAGATTCAGAAAGTACTGATTCCCTTGATTGATAGTTTCGAGATGGGCAATGTTATCAAAAATGGCGTGCCGACAGTTATTGCAGGGAAACCAAATGCAGGGAAATCGACCTTGTTGAATCGTTTATTGAACGAAGAAAAAGCCATCGTTTCAGACATTGCTGGAACTACCCGTGATGTCATTGAAGACGAACTCTTTATAGAAGGCATCCGATTTCGCCTGATTGATACCGCAGGGTTACGTAAAACCACTGATACCATCGAGGCTATTGG
Organism: Arcicella sp. GW821-FHT09D11; assembly: GCF_059416265.1. Lineage (NCBI taxonomy): Bacteria > Pseudomonadati > Bacteroidota > Cytophagia > Cytophagales > Flectobacillaceae > Arcicella > Arcicella sp. GW821-FHT09D11. Next base: position 345,067 of record NZ_JBWKOV010000004.1, read on the forward strand.
AGTAGAACGTACTTTGCAACAAATGGATAAAGCTAGTTTGATTGTCTATTTATTTGATGCTTCAGAAATACAGCTTTCAGAAATTGCCCAGCAGATTTCAGAATTCAACGCACCATATCTATTAGTAGGCAATAAAGTAGATAAATTATCGCCTGATAAGAAATCAGCTTTTGATACCACCTATCCAGACATTCTTTGGATTTCAGCATCCGAGAACAAAAACATAGACACCTTAAAGGATACACTGGTTAGAAAAGTAAAAACCAGAGAAATAAAATCTGGAGATACGGTAGTGACCAACCTCCGCCACTATCAACATTTATTACAAACCAACGGAGCATTAGAAAACGTTTTACAAGGCCTAGACCAAAGCATCACAGGCGATTTCCTAGCCCAAGACATCCGTTTCGCCCTACACCACCTAGGCGAAATAACAGGTCAAATCACTACGGATGATTTACTAGCCAATATTTTTTCTAAGTTTTGTATTGGGAAGTAAAAAGGTTTTTAGATTACTAATATTAAATTAAGCAGGTTGCTATTTTAGCAACTTATTATTATATTTGAATATGAGAATAATTGCTAAGAGTACTATACGTAATTTTTGGTTACTTCATCAACAAGCAGAATTTCCTTTATTAGATTGGTATAATACAGTAAAGCAATCTAATTGGACTTCCCCAAATGACGTTAAACAAACTTATGGAAATGCCAGTATCGTTGCTAATGATAGAGTAGTTTTTAATATCAAAGGAAATGATTACAGATTGGTTGTTGAGATAGATTACGAATACCAATTAGTTTTTATTATTTGGGTAGGAACCCACAAAGCATACGATAAAATAGACGTTACTAAAATAGAATACAATGGATAACATAGTAGATAATAAATATCATCAACTAGCATTGAGCAAAGTTCGTACATTGATGAAATTAAAGCCTAGCAAAGACAGCGAACAAGGACAAGAGTTGGAAATGCTTATTTCATTGATAGAAGCATACGAAGAAATACACGTTCCTATGCAAGCCAGTGACCCTATCGCATATTTGCAGTATAAAATGGAACAACAGAATCTAAAGCAAGTAGATTTAATTCCTTATATCGGAGATAAAACGAAAGTATCTAAAATAATGAATCGTAAACAAGAGCTTACAGTACAGATGATAAGTCGCCTTAGTAAAGGGTTAAATATTCCTGTGAACTTTTTAATACCTTCGTTGAGTGTATAAAATAAATGAAATGATAGAAGAGGTTTAATGACCTCTTTTTTTATGCTTCTGTAATTCTCAATAGATTGTAAGTCATATAAGTATGTGGAACAATTGTCAAGAGTAAAAAACGCTTAATTCACAAACGGCAATTCCACAAAAAACTCCGTTCCCTTATCTGGCTCGCTTTTTAGCCAGATTTTACCATGATGGGCTTCTATAATCTGTTTCGTAATGTATAATCCTAAGCCAAATGGTTGTTCACCTCCAGTGCCTTTTCTCCTAGCCGATGTAAATGGGTCAAATATTTTATCCTGCATTTTGATAGGTATGCCTATTCCTGCATCTTTTACGGTAGTAAGCGTCCCACTTTCTGACGATTTAGTATTGATGTAAATACTGCTACCCTCTGGACTAAATTTGATGGCATTCACCACTAGGTTATTAATCACCCTCGATATTTTGTCCCTATCAATATTCATCTTAATATTCGTATCCGTATTAAAAATCAATTGCTGACGCTTGTCTTTCGCCTTGAAACGTAGTAGTTGTACACATTCATTCAGTAATCCATCAAAGGATGTCTCTTTTTTGTCAAGGTCGTGCTTTTGCTCAAAATCAGTTTTTAGTAAGTCATTAATTAAATTTAGGCTGTTGTTAATCGATACCTGCATCAATTGTATTAGCTCGCTATCGTCTTCGTCCATTTCTTTTTCGGCGAGCATCGAAGTCATTGCACCTACTGCTCCAATCGGATTTCGGAGGTCGTGTGCTACAATTTTGATAAGACGGGCATAGTTTTTATTCATCGTCTCTAAATCATGCATGGTTACTTCTGCCTGTTGGAATTGTAGTCTTAGTGCCTCTCTAGACTTTTGGGTATTTTTCCAGTTTCGCCATAATATAATAATCATTACGATAGCCATCACACTGATTAAGATGGCTAATATCAGCAACCTAGATTGGTACTTTGCCAATAGGTTTGATGATTCAAGTTGTTGTTCTTTAGCTGCAAAGTCTTGATAATCAATGCCAAAAAGGTTTTCTTGGGCATCGACTTCATCATGAATTGTTTGACTTTGATTACTATATAAATATGCTTTGGTATAATCCTTTTGCTCGGCATACAAAGATGCTAGTTTTCTAGCCATGACCCCACTGTCTACTAAATAGCCTTTTTGAACCGCTATATCCAACGCTTGCTTGTAATATTTAGCCGCACTTACCTTATCCTTTTGATACACCTTATCTCCCATATCAATCAATAAAAGCATCGCCATGCTATAAAGATGACTATTTAATGCTCTTTCTGTTGATGCTTTTAATAGCGCTATACCTTTATCAAACTGATTATTTTTAATATAATTATCCGCTGTTAATAGTTCATACATTAACAGCATACGGTTGTCTCTATACTTAACTGCTATCTTTCTACCTTTATTAAGATAATGGTTTAGCGAATCTTTACTAACCTTGTCTGAGTATTTGGTGAAATAGTTGAAAATAACCAATGACATGATTGAATCACGGCTTAGTTTTTTGCCTAGTTCAAGTGCCTGATTGTAGTTACTAAATGCCTTTTTTTCTCGTCCCATTGCCTCATAAATGATAGCCATATTCATCAAGGCTTGTACTGTATTTGAAGAATCTCCAATGGTTTTGTACAGCAAATATCCTTCATTAAAATAACGTAGGCCATATTGTATATTGCCTTTGATGCTATATACAATCCCAAGATTATTGAGCGCATCAGCTTGCCCCTTTTCATATTTTAATCTATTGGCTATTTCCCTAGCCTTTTTGGTATAATAAAAGGTACTATCAATGTTTTTTTCATATAAAAGTATCCCAATCCTATTTAACGTATTTACATATACTAAGCTATCCTTTATAATGGGTAGCGATTTTTGTAGTTTCAAAAGTTCATTAGATTGCCCATAGCAAAACTTGCTACAGGAGAATAAGAGTAAAAATAAGGTAAGCTTTTTTATATAATAAAGGTATTTATAAGCCATGATTGTTTATAAAATTATTTATGAATGGATAAGAAGGTTTAATAATAAGTAAAGTTGATATAAAGAACAATTTACTGTAAGCATCTTCAAATATATAGTATTTAGGTATATATTACTGATGGCATGACTTGAAGTCATGCCATCAGTTGAGAATGGTATTAATTCACAAACGGCAATTCCACAAAAAACTCCGTTCCCTTATCTGGCTCGCTTTTTAGCCAGATTTTACCATGATGTGCTTCTATAATTTGTTTACTGATATACAACCCTAAACCAAATGGTTGTTCTCCTCCTGTGCCTTTTCGCTTTGCCGACGTAAATGGATCAAATACTTTATCTTGCATTTTTACGGGTATGCCTATTCCTGCATCTTTTACAGTAGTAAGTGTGCCACTTTCCGTTACTTTCGTAGTAATATAAATATTGCTCCCTTCGGGACTGAATTTGATAGCATTCCCTACTAGATTATTAATCACTCTTGAGATTTTATCTCTATCAATATTCATTTTAATATTCGTATCTGTATTGAAAATCAATTGCTGACGCTTGTCTTTTGCCTTAAAGCGAAGTAATTGTACACATTCATTCAGTAAGCCATCAAAGGATGTTTCTTCTTTATGGATGTCATGCTTTTGTTCGAAGTCAGTTTTTAATAAATCATTAATTAAGTTTAGACTATTGTTGATAGACGTCTGTATTAGTTCTATTAGCTCGCTATCGTCTTCGTCCATTTCTTTTTCGGCGAGCATGGATGCCATTGCCCCCACAGCTCCAATCGGATTTCGGAGGTCGTGCGCTACAATTTTGATAAGGCGTGCATAGTTTTTATTCATCGTCTCTAAATCATGCATGGTTACTTCTGCATGCTGAAACTGTAGTCTTAGTGCTTCTCTGGACTTTTGGGTATTTTTCCAGTTACGCCATAAGATAATAATCATTACGATAGCCATCACACTGATTAAGATGGCTAATATCAGTAGCCTAGATTGATATTTGGCAAGCAGATAAGATGACTCTAATTGCTGTTCTTTAACAGCGAAATCTTGATAATCAATGCCAAAAAGGTTTTCTTGAGCATCTATTTTGTCATTAATGGTTTGGTATTGCTTGCTAAATAAATAGGCATTATAATAATCTTTTAGTTCAGCATAAGTAGCGGCTAATTTCCTTGTGAGTAGCTCACTATCAACTAAATAACCTTTGGGAATAGCGATGGCAAGGCCTTGTTTATAGTATTGAATGGCTGTTAACTTATCCCGTTGATACATCTGGTCTCCCATATCAGTCAAGATAATCACAGAAACATTCGAGAGATTATTTTTTAATGCATCGTCGTTAGCCTGTTTTAATAAAGCCATGCCTTTATCAAACTGGTTGTTTTTAATATAATTATCAGCCGTCAATTGGTCATAGGCTAATAGGATACGCTTGTCTTTGTACTTTGCAGCAATGTTTCTGCCTTTATTGAGGTAATAGTTGAGCGAATCTTTACTAAACTTAGTGGGGTATTTGATAAGGTAATTATAGATTACCAATGAAAAAATAGAATCATGACTTATCTTTTTGCCCAATTCCAGTGCCAGATTATAATTAGTAGACGACTTCTTTTCTCGTCCCATTACCTCGTAAAGAATGGCGATATTCATCAAGGTTTGGACAATGTTTGACGAATCTTGAAGTTTTCTGTAGTGAATATTTCCTTCGTTGAAATAACGTAAGCCTAGCTGTATATTTCCCTTGATGAAATAAAAGATGCCGAGGTTATTCAATACATCCGCTTGACCTTTTGCATACTTTAGCCTATTGGCTATGGCACTAGCCTTTTTGGTATAGTAAAACGTACTATCAATGTTTTTTTCATACAACAACGTCGCAATTCTATTGAGGGCATTGACATACTTTAGACTATCACTTATCGTAGGTAAAGATTTTTGTAGTTTCAGTAGTTCATTAGATTGTGCATGGCAAATCTGAGAGCAAGAAAAAAATAGCACAAAGAATATGAGCTTTTTTTTAAAATAGAGAAGTTTTTTAAAGTGCATATTTTTATATGATTTATAGGATACTAAGGTTTAATAATTTTAACGGTAGTAAATAAATGTAGTATTTATAAAAATATTGCTAAACTATATAGCTTTAGTATAAAATTTGATTGGTATGTTAATGTACCCAAATATATTGTTTTTCGTGATTCAAACAGCCTTTCGGTATAAATAATTGATAAATACTCGAGATTTTTGGCTGTTGCTATTACTATTAAGGCAAAATAGTATTAGTAGAAACAACTCAATTTAATATTTAAGCAAAATCTCGATTAGCTTGTTGTTACTATACCCTAAGGAACAGGATGGAATAATCACTAAATCATATCAAGTTGCAGTTTTAAATCATGCGGATGGTTAATCCATAAATATTTAACATGAAAAAACTGATTCTAGTACTGGCGTGTTCGCTTTTAGGATGCACGCAAATGGTAGCACAAAAAACAGCGAAAGCTACTTTCCCTGATGGTAGCCCAATATCGAGCTGGTTTACGACTAACAAAAAAGTGACGCTTGCACAGCTTGGCAAAGCGTATGTGATTACCGATTTTGGCGTTAAGCAAGATAGTACGCTCGTACAAACAGAGCTTATCCAGAAAACAATTGATGTAGCAGCCCAAAAAGGCGGAGGTGTAATCATCATTCCGAAAGGCACATTTATGAGTGGTGCTTTGTTTTTCAAACCCAAAACGCATTTGTATGTATCAGAAGGTGCGGTATTGAAAGGGTCAGATAATATTGCTGATTATCCTAAACTGCCTTCAAGAATGGAAGGACAAAGTTTAGATTATTTTACAGCCTTGGTAAATGCCTACCAAGCAGATGGTTTTACCATTTCTGGTAAAGGAACGATTGATGGCAATGGCTTACACTACTGGGAGGCATTCTGGGCTAGGCGTAAAGAAAATCCAAATTGTACCAACTTAGAGGTTTCTCGCCCTCGACTGGTATTTATCTGGAAGTCTAATAATGTACAAGTGCAAGATGTAAAACTTCATAATTCAGGTTTCTGGACGAGCCACTACTATCAATGCAATAATGTGAAAGTATTGGATGTCCATATTTTCTCGCCCTATCAGCCCGTTAAAGCCCCTAGTACGGATGCCATCGATATTGATGTTTGTAATAATGTGCTTATCAAAGGCTGTTATATGTCGGTCAATGATGATGCCATCGCATTGAAAGGTGGCAAAGGTCCGTGGGCAGACCGTGTACCAAACAATGGCGCCAACACCAATATTATCATAGAAGATTGCGAGTTTGGTTTTTGTCATTCGGCACTTACTTGTGGTAGTGAGGCTATCCACAACCGTAATATCATCATGCGAAATTGTCACGTTAGTGAAGCAACAAGAATATTGTGGTTGAAGATGCGACCAGATACGCCACAACTTTATGAATATATCAGCCTAGAGAACATCAAAGGACAAGCCCATAGTTTGTTGTTTGTAAAACCTTGGAAACAATTCTTTGATTTGCAAGGACGTAAAGATGTACCTCTTTCGTATTCAGACCATGTGAGCTTGAAAAATATTGAAGTAAAATGTGATATTTTCTATGACGTAGCCATTTCTGAATATGACAAGTTATCGAACTTTAGTTTTGAAAACTTTACCGTAGAAAGCAAAAATGCTTCGATTGACAAAAGCGTGGTAAAAGGCTTTACATTGAAAAATGTAAAAGTGAATAATAAAATGATTGAGTAGTTTTTAGCATTCGCTAATGGCATGAGTAATTTTAACGTCTTTATTCCTAGCGAGGGACTTAAGTCCCTCGCTAGGAATAAAGACGTTTTCTGCCCTTGTTGGAGTTTTCTCCAACAAGCTATGCGTCAGCAAAGTTACTAGTATAATTAAATCGCCTCCTCATTAGTATCATGATTAATCATCCAATCAATACCAAATTTATCCTTAAACATCCCAAAGTAAGAACCCCAAAAAGTATCTTGCAAAGGCATCGTTATTTTTCCACCCTCTGAAAGTGCACCAAACAATTTATCAGCTTCTTCTTTTGAGTCTGCATTGATAGAAATAGAGAAATTTGTACCCGCACTTACATCTCCCATCGTTGTAGATGAATCGCTACCCATTAAAATAGTCTTGCCAATGGGCAACGACATGTGCATAATTCGCTCGCCATCACTTGGTGACATTTGCTGATCCGACGGAGCGTCCTTAAATCTTCCTACATAGGGAAATTCACCGCCAAATGCCGATTTGTAAAAATTAAAAGCTTCTTCGCAGTTACCATTGAAGATTAAATAAGGGTTAATTGCTGCCATGTTTGTTTTTGATTAAAATTTATTTTTCAAGTATTACTTTTAGATTTTTCAGTCCATCTTCTAAATCTTTGCCTATCAATGCTTCCATATCATAAAACAGCATCATCAAATTCATAGGGTAGGACATATGCCCTTCAAAAGTCCATGTAACTTTCGTTTGGTTTGCTCCCACAGCGTCAGTCGTGATGTGTGAAGGCGCTGTCGATTCAAAAGGTTCCATAAATCTTACCTCTGTATCTAATCTTTGTCCCTCTATAATTTTCAAGATTTCTTGCTCTCCTTGACCCACATCGGTACTATCACTTTTCCAAGCAGATATAAACCCTACGGTGCCGTCAGTCCCTCGAAATTCTTTTTTCATCGCAGGGTCCATCTTTGCCCATACGCTATAGTCGTTTTGGTTTTTCAAATATTTAACATAGTTAAATACCTCATTTTTAGGCTTGTTGATAGTGATTTCTCTTACTACTACATAATCTTTTTGAGTAAATAATGCAATTAGTAAGAACGCAGCAATGATGATTACGACAACCAGCAGGATTTTTTTTGCAATTTTCATATTAGTTAAATTTTGAAGTTTAATGATAAAACAAATGTATGGTAATGCATTGATTTTCAAAGGGTAGAATGTGTCAATTTTAAGTTAAATTGCGTCAAAGTGCTTGAGCAACAGAAAATTAATGGTATTTAGGATATTTCTGGGATTAATTTAATATCAATATTGTTCAGACCATGAGATAAGCGCATAAATATCACTTAATTTGCATAAGAATTATTCAATAAATTAATTATGACACAACCCACAGGAAAAATTTTTACACCCTATCAGATTTTCATGATAGCGGTTTTAGCCTTTATTCAATTTACGGTAATACTTGATTTCATGGTATTGTCGCCTCTAGGGGCTATTTTAATGCCCACTTTAAAAATCACTACTTCTCAATTTGGCTTTGTTGTGTCAGCTTATGCTTTCAGTGCTGGGGCTTCTGGTTTATTGGCAGCAGGTTTTGCCGACAAGTTCGATAGGAAGAAATTCTTATTATTTTTCTATGTTGGTTTTATCATCGGCACAGCCCTTTGTGCGTCGGCAACGAGCTATAATTTCCTATTATTTGCCCGAATCTTCACAGGGATTTTTGGTGGCGTAATTGGCTCTGTAGGTTTTGCCATTATTTCTGATTTATTCAAACTAGAAGTACGAGGAAGGGTAATGGGTTTTGTACAAATGGCCTTTGCGGCAAGTCAGGTATTGGGTTTACCGATTGGACTTTTATTGGCTAATAGCTTCGACTGGCATGCCCCTTTTTGGATGATAGTAGGAGTGAGTGCGGTAGTAGGAGTAGTCATTTTTGTTAAAATGGAACCTGTTACCGAGCATTTGAAAATACAAAGTGATTCAAATGCATTCCAACACCTTGCCAAAACCATTAGCGAACCTCACTATCTGAGGGCATTCCTTGGAACGATATTGCTTTCTACGGGTGGATTTATGCTAATGCCTTTTGGTAGTGCTTATGGTACTAACAATTTGGGCTTAAAATTATCAGAACTACCCATCATGTACGGTGTTACGGGTATATTCTCTATTTTCTTTGGCCCTATGATTGGTAAGCTCAGTGATAAATTGGGCAAGTTCAATACTTTTTTGATAGGCTCTATCATCAGTATCATCATGGTAGGTATCTATACACAATTAGGTATTACGCCACTTTGGGTAATTATTGTATTGAACGTAATCCTTTTTACAGGGATTTCGGCACGGATGATTTCATCTTCTGCCTTGATGACGGCCATTCCTTCGATGAAAGATAGAGGTGCTTTTATGAGCATCAACTCTTCGATTCAACAAATTTCGGGGGGTGTTGCCTCTTTTATCGCAGGGTTGATTGTTGTTCAACAACCTAACGGTATTTTAGACCATTATGACACTTTGGGCTATACTGTGATTGGCTCGATGGTCGTTGCGATTGGCTTGATTTATTGGGTAGACCAATACGTAAGACAACGCGAAGCGAGTAAGAAATTAGAAGATATGAAAGTGTAGATTGAGTTGATGAGTTTAGCTACCAAATACGTTTATATTTATTCCTAGCGAGGGACTTAAGTCCCTCGCTAGGAATAAGGCTTAAAACCTCATCCGTATAGTTGAGACCTTCTGCCTTTGTTGGAGTTATCTCCAACAAACTAGCGTCAGCAACACATTATGCTTATTGCTTACGCCCGATTTGTTGGTGAAAACACCAACAAAGGCAGAAACTCATATACTTTTAACTCATAAACTTCCAACCCGTGGTCTGTGGCACACATACCACGGGTTAAGGTTAAACCCTTAAACTCCTAAACCCTAAACTCATATACTTTTAACTCATAAACCCTAAATCATTCCCTTAGTATTCAAAAGTTCCTCCAAAGAATTACAGAAAGAGAACACCCTATGTACCTCTCTCGCAGGTTTCGCTTTAATCTCTTCAAAACTAAGCCATTTTACTTCTTGAATAATTTGCTCTTTTAATTCAGGGTCAAAGCCTTTTTCTACCTTCCCTTTCTCAAGATTGACTTTAAAGAATAACTCAATAGCATGAAGTGGCGTCTCTATAAATTCGCTGACAAACATAAAATGTTCTATGGAAACCTCTGTGAAAGTTTCCTCTAAAAACTCACGTTTTATCCCTTCTATCACATTTTCACCATACTGTAATCCTCCCCCTGGTGGGCACCAAAAAGCCGCATTTTCAATCACACCCTTATGGTTTATCATCAAAATTTTATCATCTTGCACACAAATACCGCATACTCTTACACGTAATTGTTCCCCATACTGCGCCATCACTTGCTCATGAACTCTATCTATCATCGCTACTTAGGTTTGTTGAAAATCGTTGTTTATAGTGGCTTTATTATGCTCAATCGTCTTGATGTATTTAATACTTCCTGCATTAAATATCTGAATAAAACCTCGTTCAGTCAAATCTTGCTCCTGATTAATACCAAATCTTTTGCTTTCCTGTGTATCTAGCCAAAACTGTTGGGCATCCGTGCTTTCCACTTTCTGAAAGCCCAAGGTCTCATAGCTTCTTCCATCCGACCAATCTCTATCGGCGTATGACATCACATCGTCTGGCTCATGTTCGTTGATAAAAGCCTTTAGCAGTTTGTCCATTCCGCCCACTACATGATGTTTTTTGAGCGTAGCAAAGCGGAGCAATTCATAAGAACGAGTACCTGCCCGCTCACCATATTTCATAGCCCTTCCTGCACTAAACGTAGCAACTGCAATCAACAAAGGCTGATTTGGGTGTTGAATAATGGTTGGTTCAATGAATTTTTCAAGGTACTGAGCTTTCAGAAATAAGCCATATTTGAACTTCGACTTGACTGACCCCTGTAAATGGTTTGCATTTAAAAATGCTTCTGCCGTTGGATTATCTATCCTTTCTACAAAGCAATGTCTTGCATTCAAGCGTTTTGAATGTCCACACATGGCCAAAATTCTGGCACTTACTAAGTCGGGATTACTGTTCCAGACGTCTTCCCAAAGGTGGATAATTCTTTGGTGTTGGCTTTGTATATCTTCAGATAAATCTTTGAAGAACTCAAAGCTTAGTTCAGTCGTTTGAAAGGTCTGTAGTGAAATAAAATGGATGAATAATTGATGTTCAGTCAGGTAAATTACTTCAAAAGGAGAGGCTAATGTCTTTGTTTCAAAAGAAATCTGATGGTTATTCAATACATGATAAATGGCTTCTTTCCACACAAGACTATTGTTTTGAAGTGAGATACACTTTGTCAATCATTTCCTGATACTCTGATTCGGTTTCCGAAAAAACCGTAATTCCTCCACCACTTTTAAAGATAAGCGTTTGGTTGGCTGTTTTTTCGATAAAACGAATCATGACGGCACTATCTAAGTTTTCGCCATCAAAGATACCAAATACCCCTGTATAATACCCTCTCTGATAGTTTTCGGCTTCTTCGATAATTGCTAATGTTTGGGCTTTAGGAGCACCACAAATAGACCCCGCAGGTAATAATTTGAATAATAAAGTCCCGATTTGTTCATGAAAGTTGTCAGGCAATTTTCCACAAATCTCCGAGCTTACTTGTAATAAATCTCCCTCAGAAGTTTGTACTTTACTAATATACCGAAAGCGTTCTACCCACACTTTTTCTGACACCATACTGATATCATTTCTGATTAAATCTACGATAGTAGCATGTTCTGCAAGTTCCTTTTTGTTTTTCAATATCTCTGCTTCTGCATTCGGAACATTCGCAGAAATTGTACCTTTCATAGGATGAGAAGAAATAATACCGTCCTTTATTTTTACAAAGATTTCGGGAGAAAAAAGCACAAATTCATCCTTGAAAAACAATTGATATTCGGCTGAACTACGTTCAAAAATTTCCTTCAAATTCAAATTTACTTTGATAGGAGTGGGCTTGGTCAGGTTTACCAGAAAGCTGTTGCCTCGTAACAAATGATGTTTTACGATGTCAAATGACTGTTGATAGGCTTGAAAACTAATCGGATATTTTTCTAAATAGAAAGGTTTTTCAAGTAAAGGTTTGTCAATATTGAAATTACGTTTCGTGCCGATTTTATACAAAATGTCTTCTTTTTCAGCTTCCTCAAGGGGCAATACAATCGGCTTTTTCATCTCATAATCGATGATGAAAAGAAAAGGTTTACGGTCACGACCCAACAAATTCATTTGTTCAATGGCGGTAGTAGCCTGATTGGGAAGTATTTGAGATTTGAAAGACAAGGGTGGTTGAAGTAAATAAAACTAAGGGTTAATGGATTACCCACAAGTTGATAAACAATTGATAATCAACTTATAATGACCTCATCCCTCAGCCCCTTCTCCTTCAGAGAAGGGGAGCAGACTCTGGGTCTTAAAGCTCCCCTCTCTGAAGGAGAGGGGCTGGGGGTGAGGTTATTACACTTTGATTATCAGCTAATTATATACTTATGGGTAATCAGTAGGACTTAAGTCACCAGCTAATAGAAAATATTAACTAAACCGTGGTCTGTGGCACACAGAACACAAAGCAAATGTTCATATCGATGATTTTATAAACTAACATACTCAAGTATTGTGTTCTGTGTGCCACAGACCACGGTTTAGGTTTAACCTCTGTAAATAAAACAATGAAAAAGACCTAAAAAGTTTATAAACCTTTTAGGTCTTGGAGATTAATATCTGTCAAACATTACTTTAAATCATTGATTTCCTGTTCAGAAAGACCTGTAGCCTGAATAATTGTTTCGATTGAAATTCCTAAAGAAAGCATGTTACGAGCTACTTCTAGCTTACCTTCTAATATCCCTTTCAGCATCCCTTCGATTTCTCCTTCCTCTCTGGCAGTATCCAATGAGTTCTTTAAATCTCTGTAATACTTCAAGCTATCTTCATAAGATAATACTTGCTCTTGTGTAAACTTCGCTATTTCTGCGGTTTCAAATACTTTCTCGAAAATTTGTTCTCGCAAACTATCTGGGACTCTATCTAGCTTATTTAGGTTACTAATTACATACAACCATTTATCAAATCTCGTCTCTAATTCATCAATTGTTTTCTTGAACTTAGGCATTTCTAAGTAGATGAAAGTCAACTTGTCATAAAATACTTTATTTGTTTCTGTGTCTTTCAACTTTACATCATACCTAAATTTATTGGGTTCATTTTTATCTGCATCGAAAACAAAATCAAGAATGGCAATGGTATAAACAGCCTTTAATTCATAATTCCAATCTGCTCGTTTAGCTTGCTCTCTGATTGGAAAAGTTGAATAGTAAACTGTTCTATCTTTAAAGAAATTCTGTTTAGTCTTTTGTAGCTCCACGATAAATTTCTCTCCACGTTCATTTTCACAATACAAATCAAAAATGGCTTTTCTATCTAATTCTGTCAGACCAAGATTTTCAGTTTTTAGATAGTTTAACGCTGTGATTTGTCCTTGCTCTTCTTTTAATAATTCGTTCAGAAAATCCAATAACAAGTCTTTGTTTAGCTCCTCGCCAAACAATTTCTTGAAACCGTAGTCGGTAAAAGGATTAATATATTTCTCTACAAATTCTGCCATTTGTGTGTAATTTAAAACATCTGGTTTAAATAAACGACAAATTTATGGGGTAATTTTCTGATAATTAACGAGTTACTTAAGTGACTGTTTGCTTAAACAGCAAGGGTTTTTCTCACAGGTCTTTTATCTTATTTAATTACTAATCATTTTCAAGAAATAGAAGAAAAGCTCATCACTCAATGCTTAAAGCTTATAACTAAACAGCACTTCTCCCTTTCTCAATAGCCTTCGCTAATCCTGATACATCTGAACCACCAGCCGTTGCAAAGAATGGCTGACCACCGCCACCACCTTTTACTTCTTTAGCCATATCACGGATGATTTGCCCAGCGTTTAGTCCTTTATCAGCTACCAAATTATCGGCAATCATGACTGCTAGTTGTGGTTTGCCTGCTACTTCCGACCCTAATACGCAATACAAATTATCCACTTTAGCTTTTAATTCATACGCTAATTGCTTCAACGCATCGGCACTTGGTACTGAAATCACCTCAGCAATGACATTTACCTCGCCAACTACTTGTACTTTCGTCAATAAAGTTTCTTTGATAGCCTGTAATTTTTCACCTTCAAAGGCTTCTATCTTTTTACTTAAAACAGCTTTCTCTTCTAGCAAAGCTTTCACGGCTTTTACGACGTCTGATTGCCCTTTGAATAAACCTTTTAATTCGTTCACAATCGCCAATTGTTCTTCAAACATTGCCAACGCATTTTCACCCGTATAGGCTTCTACACGACGAACACCTGCCGAAACAGAACTTTCTGCTACGAATTTGAACAAACCGATTTGCCCAGTTGCTGGCACGTGTGTACCACCACAAAGTTCTACCGAGAAATTAGGGTCAAACGTAATGACACGAACAAAATCTCCATATTTTTCTCCAAATGTAGCCGTTGCTCCTGCGGCAACTGCTTCTTTGATAGGTACATTGCGTTTTTCATCCAAAGCGATGTTTGCTCTGATTTTAGCATTGACGATGTCCTCAATTTTCGTCAATTCTTCATCCGTCACTTTCGAGAAGTGCGAGAAGTCGAAACGAGTAAGGTCTTCGTTTTGATATGATCCTTTTTGTGAAATATGCGAACCTAATACCTCGCGCATGGCCGAAAGCATCAAGTGCGTAGCCGTATGGTTTGAAGTAATTTTACTTCTACGAGCCGTATCTATTTTGGCTACTAAGTTTTTATTAGTAGCATATTGTTCAACAAATTTCTCGAAGTTTTTATCCGTAGAAATATGGATAAACAAATCGTTTTCCTTTTTAGTATCCGAAATTTTTACCGTTAATAACTCCTCACTCGGCACTCCTAACTCCAACACTCCAGAGTCTCCCACTTGTCCACCCATTTCTGCGTAGAAAGGCGTTTTATCTAACACGATATGGTATTCGCTTCCTGTTTTTGTTTTTACTTTACGGTATTTGATAAGGTTTGCCGATGCTTCCGTTTCGTCATAACCTACAAATTCAAAGTCAAAATCTTCGTCTGAAACAATCGTCCAGTCGGTAGCTTCTTTCGATGAATCCTTACGAGAACGATCTTTTTGTGCTTGTAGGGCTATTTTATAGCCTTCTTCGTCGATTGATAAACCATTTTCACGCGCAATCAAGGCAGTTAAATCAGAAGGAAAACCGAAGGTATCGTTTAATTCAAATACGATTTCTCCTGCAATTCTTCCGTTTTCCTCTGTTTCAGCAATGATTTTATCCAATCTCGTCAACCCTGTTTCCAACGTACGCAAGAAAGAATTTTCTTCTTCTAAAATTACTCTTTCTACAAATTCTTGTTGAGCGATTAATTCAGGGAAAACGCCATCAAATTGTTCAGCCAACAATGGAATGATGCTGTGCATAAATGGCTCACGGAAACCTAAATAAGTATAACCATAACGAACCGCACGACGCAAGATTCTACGGATTACATAACCCGCTTTGTTGTTTGAAGGCAACTGTCCGTCCGCAATCGCAAAAGCAATCGCACGAATATGGTCAGCAATTACTCTTAGTGCAATGTCTTCCCACTTCGCATCACCGTATTTTTTGCCTGCTTTTGCCGCTACAAAATTGATGGTATTAGAGAACACATCTGTATCATAATTCGATTGTTTGCCTTGAATTGCCATACACAAACGCTCAAAGCCCATGCCTGTATCTACGTGCTTGGCAGGTAACGAAACCAATGAACCATCCGCCATGCGTTCAAACTGCATAAATACGTTGTTCCAGATTTCTACCACTTGTGGGTGGTCGGCATTGACTAATTCTTTTCCAGATTTTTTGGCTACTTCGACCGCATCACGTAAGTCAATGTGGATTTCAGAACATGGTCCACATGGGCCAGTATCGCCCATTTCCCAGAAGTTATCTTTTTTATTTCCTAAGATAATACGGTCTTCGCCCACCATTGATGCCCAAATGTCCCACGCTTCTTGGTCGAAAGGCACGCCGTCTTTTTCGTCACCTTGAAACACAGAAACATAAATTCTATCTTTTGGCAATTTGAATACCTCCGTCAATAATTCCCAAGACCACGCCAAGGCTTCTTTCTTGAAATAATCCCCAAACGACCAGTTTCCCAACATTTCAAACATGGTGTGGTGATAGGTATCAAACCCAACGTCTTCTAAATCATTGTGTTTACCAGACACACGCAAACATTTTTGTGTATCGGCAATACGCTTTGACGGAGGCGTACCATTACCCAAGAAAAAGTCTTTGAACTGAGCCATCCCTGAGTTGTTAAACATCAAGGTAGGGTCGTTTTTGGCAACAAGAGGAGCTGAAGGAACAATTAAGTGACCTTTAGATTGAAAGAAGTCTAAAAACTGTTTGCGTATTTCTTTGGAAGTCATTATAAAATCGGAATTTGGTTTGTCCGAAGTAATGCTTCAGACAGTCTCTTTTAAATTAACCGCAAAATTAGTGAATAGTCTTGGAGAATGTTAGTAATTCAAGAGAAAATGAAATGATATGGAAAAAATGATGGTTTTTTAGGGGCTTGAATTGCTCAAAGACTATGATTTTACTTTTCACAGGATGATTTAACCGATGGTAAAAATAGGTAGATGTTGCTAATAGCAGGAAGCATTGTCTGAATAAAATCATGACAAAAGATGATGTGATGGTGTCTGAACTTATCAGACAGTTACCTATTTTTCGGGAGATATACAACGTTTTTTATTGATTTTTTGTCATTAATTAGTATGCGTATAATATAAGCGTTAGGGGATTTAGGGCTAATTTTTAATAAAAGAACCTTTAGGAAATGAGATTATTAAGGGCTAATCTTTTCATTAGCGGGTGACTTAAGTCCTATTGATTAGCCATAAGTGCATAAGTAATTGATAATCAATGAATAAAACCTCATCCCCCAGCCCCTTCTCCTTCAGAGAAGGGGAGCAGATTATCAAGCTTAAAGCTCCCCTCTCTGAAGGAGAGGGGTTGGGGGTGAGGTTAATGTATTTTGTTACAATCACTCATGGCATGACTTTGCCAATTCTATGGTTTTTGACAAATATTTGGCAGTCATGTCATGAGTTTTCACACAAATATTTTTCCTATCGTTTATTCAGGGTACGACTTGGTTAGACTTATGGTTTTTACCAAGTATTTTATAGTCATGTCTTGAATTTTAAAGCACTTTATTACAAGAAAACACGTTGCTAACCTATTTTTTTTGCTTTGGTATTTGCTCCTGCAGTGCTGTGGTAAAAAAGGCTACAGCACTGCAGGAGCAAATACCAAAGCACTGCAGAAGCAAAGCTAGTATAATAAAACAATAGAAAACTATTAAACCTTAAAAACAATAACAACAACAATAATAAAGAAAATTGATGTTGTTGATTTTTTTATTGATTGATGATAATGATTTTTACTGTAAAAATCTCTTAAAAAAATAAGGCAATAGTGTTTTGTTTTTTAAGAAAAAATCGCTATTTTTATAAAAGTTTTACAAACTGGTGCCCCCCGAGTTTTTTGCTAAAATTTACATTGTTTTTTAAGCTGAACAAATTAACTACACCCTACAAAAATGAAAAAATATATTGCCAATATTATTTTGATATTTGCCTGCCTGATTCTCCCATCTTATCTTGTTTTTATTAGAAAATACTTGAACGTCAAGTCGTTGCATGGTGTTTTTTCTTTATGTGCTGAAGTCGTTAAAGGACAATTGGCTGTTTATCAACGCCTGATTCTTTCAGTGAAATCTCAGTTGCTGCTATATGTTAGCCCTAGCGTTATTGAAAATAAAAGGCCGCCTAATCATTGCCTTCAATTCATGCATGACCAAGACGAGTTACCGCCGTAGGGGCATATCCAAAGTGTTTTTTGAAGGCAAAGGAGAAATGAGATAAGTTTTCAAACCCTACCTCAAGGTATAAGTCAACAGGGTTTTTCTTCTTTTCACTCAGCAGATAATGGGCTAGTGCTAATCGTTTTTGGGTAAGCCATTTTTGTGGAGTTGTATTGTAGGTCTTTTTAAAGTCACGCTTGAACGTCGTAAGACTTCGTCCTGTCAGGTAGCCGAATTTTTCCATCGTCATATTAAACATGAAGTTTTTCTCCATGTAATCCGACAAGTTGATTTTGCCCGGTTCTTCAAAATTGGCGAGTAGGGTATCTATGCTGATGTCGATAGTCCGCAGAATAGTGATGGCCTCCTCAATTTTAATGTTGGCAATATTGTGAGGTAGGGCATCTTTTAAATCAAAATAGGGAATTAATGATGCAAGGCAACTTTCTAACAAAGGGTGTTTATTGAAACTCCGAACGTTTTGTGGCTTTGGCAGATGGTTAGTAAAAGGCTTGTTTCTATGATAAAAATCCTTGAGCCTTTCTTTGGTTAAATGCATGGCAACGGCTTTGTGTGGTTGCCCATTTAAGGGATAATTAATAATCGTAGTCGGCTGATTGCGTGGGATTAAAAAGATGTCACCTGCACCAAAGTAATGCGTACTATCGGCCTGTACAATCTTGGTTTCGCCAGAAATAAACCATATCAACATGTGGTGTTCAAAAACAGTTTCCGTTTTGAAAGTACCTTCACCGAATTGTGAAAGCTTGATGTCTGGGGTCAGGTAATGTGTTTGAAATGCCATGTTTGTTGCAATTTTATAAAATACCATATCAGCCAAAAAAACTTTTGACTGATATGGTATCACCGAAATCAAATGTTCATTAATGCTCAAAAACTACCCCTGTCATTGCCTCACTTAAAGCCCATAATCTTTGTGCATCAGCGGTATCGATTGAATAGGGCTTTACGCCATGAAGGGTAAGAGGGTCGCCAAAGTTGTGTTCAATTTGTCCCTCATCAATGACTGCAATGTCGCAATTTTCACAATATAATCCGCCTATATTGTTTAAAAAAGCACTTGTAGCACACCATACCGTGGTGGCTGCGCCTTGTTCAGTATTTTTTAGTTTTGCTGCAACAGCTTCAAAGATGTTTCCGTCGGCATCGTGTGTGCCCATTTGCTGAAACAATTCCATCGGAGCTACACGCCCTAAATCTGTACCAATGACAGACCCAGGATGCACGGCAAAAGAATGAATATTGAATTGCTCGCCCAGTTGGTCAAGCCCAACGGTAAACAGGTTATTGGCCGTTTTAGATTGTCCGTAGCCTTGTAATGTTTCGTATTCACGGTGTTGGAAATTAGGGTCGTCAAAATTGAAAGGAGCCATTTGATGTCCGTAAGAGGACACATTAATCACCCTAGCGCCGTCGGCTTTTTTTAAGGCAGACCAAAGCCTTGCCGTCAACTGATAATGTCCTAAATGATTGGTAGCTAGCTGTGATTCATATCCACGGCTGTCGCGTTGCAAAGGAACCCACATGATACCCGCATTATTGATAAGCAGATGAAGCGGTCTGCCCGAAGCGATAAATTCTTTCGCAAATAAATCAATCGAATCGGGGTTCATCAAATCCATTGTCGTTACTTCAACATGAGGGATATTCTCCAGATTTTTGAGGGCTTTTGCCCTATCCCGAGCAGGCACAATTACGGTCGCCCCTGCGGATACCAAGGTTTTGGTCGTTTCCAGACCAATGCCTGCATAGCCACCCGTAACGATGGCAATTTTTCCTGTAAGGTCTATTCCTTTGATAACGTCGTGTGTGGTAGATGTTGCATTAAAGCCCGAGCCTATCGGTTTTTGTAATGTTGTATGGTTGTCTAGTCTCATTTTTTTTTTTGTTTGATTGATACAAAATTAGCTATTGCTGAACCAGACAACTTTGTTTTAAAGACCGTATTTGCTTTGTTTTAAGGGCCATTTGTTTGTGGGCGTATGCAATACGCCCCTACGTTTTCAAACCGTGTTCTGTGGCACTACCACCGTGGTCTGTGGCACACAGAACACAACACCTGACTATTTTGATTTGTAAAAACCAACGCTATCAGCATTTAGCTTTGTGGTTTGTGTGCCACAGACCACGGTGGTGGAATTGCTCAACTGATGGCATGACTTCAAGTCATGCCATCAGTAATCAGCGTACCCAAACCCACACTTCTCAAATATAAATAAATCAATAAAATCTTGTTTTATATAAGTTTGTAACTGTACTTTTACGCCCAATGTCGATTGTCGAAAGGATATCAACAGTCGATTTATCGGAAATTAGCCTAACCAACTCTTTGTTGAGCGTACACACAAACCCTTATTTTATCTTTGGAAAATAGCGTATTAACAGATAACGAGCTCATTGATTTAATTAGAAATGATGATTCCTCCGCATTCGAGGTATTGTATCGTAGATATTGGCAAAAGCTATTTGTTACCGCCCTCAACAAAACACAGGATGATGATTTGTCTAAAGAAATTGTACAGGAAATTTTTGTAGACTTATGGGAACGCAGGGCTAGTCTTCAGATTACGAATGTGCCAGCCTATCTGCAAACCGCTACCAGATTTAAAGTAATATCGGCTTATAAAGCAGAATTACAAACCCAAATTGAATTTTTAGAAATACCCACCAACCAAAGCACTAGCGACCAGCTCGACCTTGAAGATTTTGAAAGAGCCTTGTCTGCTGCGGTGCAATTACTGCCCGAAAAAACCCGAGATATCTTTGTGTTGAACCGTTTGGAAAACAGAACGGTGAAAGAAATTGCTGCAACGCTCCAAATCCCTGAGCGTACCATTGAATACCATATTACCCAGTCGCTACGCTTTTTACGCTTGCACCTGCAAGACTTCTTCCTTTCGCAAGGTATTTGCATTCTCCAATTTTTATTGTACTATAAAAAGAACTTTTTTAATTAATGTGCCTTTTTATATAAATATTAATAGAAAATGAATATTTAATTGCGGTTAAGTACCATTTTCCTGACTTATATATAACAGCCTCCTTCAGCTTGGTGAAGCGAGGAAATATTCCTTACAAACAGATGAGCAAAATCCAATTTAAAGAAATCTTAGAAAGATACCTCAGCGGTACTTGTAATGCTCAAGAGAAAAAGATTGTTGAGCAGTGGTATGAACTGCTGGATGAGGATTATAGAGTCCTTTTTCCAAATATGGATATGGCTTCGTTGGAAGAGGTGATTTGGGAGAAAATAAAACCACAAATGGCTGAACAAGCTCCTGTGGTAGTAGTACGCAAAGTGTGGTATCAGTCACCCGTAAAATGGGCTTGGGCTGCTTCGTTGGTTTTGCTCGTGGGCATCGGTGCTTGGGTGATGTTACAGTCGCCTATCATTTCGCCTACAGATGCCCTGACGTCCTCAGCAACTTTGCCAAAGGCTGGCTTAGTACACGTTGATAACAAAGGGCAAACCCAAAAATTAGTGAAACTACCCGACGGCACGATTGTGAAACTGAACGCTGGGGCATCTATTGAATATCCTAAACAATGGGCAAGCGACAAAAGAGAGCTTTTCCTGACAGGCACAGCATTTTTTGAAGTAGTGCGAAATCCAGAACAGCCGTTTTTGGTATATGCCAATGATATCGTAACGAAAGTATTAGGTACTAGCTTTTGGATAAATGCACAGTCGCCCGACAAAAAGGTAGAAATAGCAGTGGTAACGGGTAAGGTTTCGGTATTTAAACGTGACTCAAAGGCGGATTATATTTCAGCCAATACCAAGAGTGGTGTAATTCTGACGCCTAACCAACAAGTAGATTATTTCCCTGAAAATCAGGTGTTTGTTACCAGAATTGTAAAGGAGCCAGTATTGATATTACCAGATATACACCATAAGCAAGTAGCGATTACACTGCCCACTTTTGTGTATGACGAGCAGTCAGTAGCAACAGTCTTGGATGAAATCGGCAAGGCATACGGCATTGAGATTATCCTAGAAAACGAGCAAATTAATAATTGCCCTATTACTGCCGACCTGTCGCAGAGTAGCCTTTATACCAAATTAGATATTATTTGTGCCACCCTCAAAGCCAGTTATGAGATACGTGGAACGAAGATTCTGATTAGTGGGAAAGGGTGTTAAAGCAGAATACTTAACCATTTAAATATACATATAGTGAATATTACCTTTCATAAAGTAGATGCCAAATTGATTACAAGCGTCTGAAGTAGTAAAGACTTTGGACAAAAAAAGGCTACCCGTGCGCCAACACTGATAGCCAAAAGTGTTATGTCAAACCGTTCAAAATTTAACAAAAACAAGTAAAAGTATGCAAAAAATTCAAAAAATTAAACCTCCCTTGCTAAGGATTATGAAATATTCTTTGCTACAGTTGTTTCTGGCATGTGTTTTCTCTTCGCTATCCGTAGCGAATGTCTATACACAGGAGCTTCTCAACCGTACAGTGAGCCTAAAAGTTGACAATGCAGCTTTCAAAAATGTATTGCTCAACCTTGAAAAAGAAGCAGATGTAAAGTTTGTTTATAGTTCTCGCTCGGTTCAGCTTGACCGAAAAATGAGTGTACACGTTACCGACAAAAAGCTTTCTGAAGTATTAGATATGGTGTTGCGTCCGTTGATGTTGAACTACCAAGTGGTTGGAGGACAGATAATTATCAATACAGTAGATGAAGAAGACAAGGCTTTGTCGGAAGCAAACGTGGTAGCACAACCCATCAAAGACCAAACCGTAAAAGGGAAAGTAACTGACGAGACAGGTGCAGGATTACCGGGGGCTAATGTATTAATTAAAGGAACTAAAAAAGGTGTAAGCACCAACGGAAATGGAGAGTTCTCGATTAGCTTTCCCGATGGTAGCGATGTTGTTTTGGTGTTTAGTTCTGTTGGTTATATTACTCAGGAAACTGCGGTAGGAAGCCGTACATCCATCAACATTTCGTTAGTTCCAGACAACAAATCTTTGGCAGAGGTGGTAGTAGTAGGATATGGAACGCAAAAGAAGAGTGACGTAACAGGGGCGATTTCATCTATCAACGAAAAAGCCATCAAAGAAGTACCAACCTCCAACATTGGTTCTGCCTTACAAGGACGAGTAGCAGGTTTAGAAATTCAGCGAGCAGGCTCAACCCCAGGGTCGGGCAATCAGATTCGTATCCGTGGTGAGCGTTCTATCAACGGTAGCAACGACCCGCTGATTGTATTAGATGGTATCCCGTTTGATGGTGGCTTGAATGATATTAATAACAACGACATTGCCTCAATCGATGTCCTCAAAGATGCTTCGGCTACGGCTATTTATGGTTCTAGGGGTGCGAATGGTGTTATTTTGATTACGACTAAAAGAGGGAAATCTGGGGAAACAAAAATTACGTATAATGGCTATTATGGCGTAAGCAGTATTATCAATAAATACCCTGTTTATAATGCCGAACAATACCAAGCTACCCGTAATATCTCGGTATACTCTTCGGGCTATATGCCTGGAGAAATAGCCTCTATCGCTAGTGGCAAAACTACCGACTGGCAAGATTTGATGTATAAAAACGGCTATATCACCGACCAAAACATCAGTGTGTCAGGTGGAAAAGATGAAAATCTATTCACCATTGGCGGAGGATATTTCAAGGAAAGTACTGTATTGCCAGGTCAGGATTTTGAACGTTTTACGGTGAAAGGTTCAACAGATACTAAAATAGGACGCATCCTGAAATTTGGGATTAGCTCGCTCACTACGCTTACTACTACCAATGGTTCACAGTTTGTAAACCCAATGTATCCGATTCTTACGCTAAGTCCGTTGATGCAACCTTATGATGCCAACGGCAATATCGTGATTTCGCCAGCAGGTAATAATGATGACGTAAACCAGTACAACCCATTGTTGTTGTACAGAGATACCAATTCTTGGGTAGATAGAGTACGTCGCTTGCGTACCTTCAATAGCTTGTATGCCGAAGCTCAGTTGGCAGAAGGATTAAAATATCGTATAAATATTGGGGTTGATTTAAGTTTTCAAGAGAACGCTCAATTCCAAAAAGGAGATAGCTATTTCAGACCCAATGCCAATAGTTTGGGAAGCATGAACAATGCAAAGGCTTCGTCATTATTGATGGAACATTTATTATACTATGACAAAACAATCGCTAAAAAGCACAAATTGAATTTCACAGGTTTGTGGAGTGTTCAAAAGTCTCAATCATACAATACTTATATCAAGAGAGAAGGTATCGCCGCTGATTTTATCCAGTTTTACGACCTATCACAAGTAACAGACGAGGCCAAAGCCAATACTGTTATCAGCGGTAGCGAGTCATCAAGAGGGATGATTTCGATGATGGCACGTATAAACTATGCTTATGATGACAAATATTTACTAACCCTTACGGGTAGGAGAGATGCCTCTTCGGTGTTGGCAGATGGTCACAAAACATTGTTTTACCCTGCGGTATCTGTAGGATGGAACATTGCTAACGAAGAGTTTATGAAAGAGATTCCTGTCATCGCCAGTCTGAAATTACGTGCAGGTTGGGGAACAACTGCTAACCAGTCTATCGGGCCATACTCTACGCTAGGGGGCGTAGTGCCATATTTATACCAAGGTTCGCAAACAGTACCGATTAAGTACAACTTCGGTTCGACAGTCGTATCAGGATATAACATCAATACGTTGCCTGACCAAAACCTTACTTGGGAAAGCACAGAAGGTAAAAACGTAGGGGTTGATTTTGGGATTTTAGACAACCGCATTACGGGTAGCGTAGAATGGTATCATCAATATACTAAAGGTATTTTATACGGAGTGACCTTGCCTGCGACAACGGGGGTAACAGGACAGTATTTGACCAACGTAGGAGAAATGAGTAACCACGGGATGGAATTCTCGGTATCGTCAGTGAATGTAAAAACGGCACAAGGTTTTACTTGGAATACAGATTTCAACCTTTCGTTCAACCGTAATAAATTAGAAAAACTAGACGGTTCGGTTACGCAAAACATTGCCAATGGTTTATATGTTGGGCATCCGTTGACTGCCATTTATGACTATACTAAGTTGGGTATCTGGCAATTGAACGAAGCCGAACAAGCTGCTAAATATGGCTCAGTGCCGGGACAATTGAAATTGGCTGATTTGAACAATGACGGAAAAATTACGGATGTAGACAGAAGCGTAATCGGTAGCGGACAGGCAGATTTTCAGGGTGGTTTGACCAACCGTTTTTCTTATAAAGGCGTCGATTTATCAATCGTTTTATTTACACGTGTAGGCGGAACGTTAGTGAGTACTGTTCACCAGCCATTATCGAATTATTTAACCAACTTAGACGGACGTAGAAACCAATTAGCCGTTGATTATTGGACGCCCGACAACCCGACTAATTCATTCCCAACGCCAGCAGTGGCTAACCCTAGTCCTGTAGGTGCGGCATGGTCGACATTGGGTTATTTTGACGCTACTTTCCTGAAAGTAAGAAGTATTAATCTTGGGTATAATTTGCCAGCATCTTTGTTGAAAGTAATCAAAGCATCATCAGTAAAACTTTACTTTACTGCTAGCAATCCGTTTATTTTATTCTCGCCTTATGTTCAGGCAGGAGGGATAGACCCTGAACCAAGCGGACAAGGTTCTAATGGTTTAGTGGGCGGTGGCCCAGGTAATATTTCAGGCAGAAACTTGAATATTCGCCTTACGACGCCATCTACTAAAAGCTTCATTTTTGGCATGAATGTGACGTTCTAAACGTAGGAAGGATTGATTGCACAACAAATGATTTAACATTTTTTATTCGATACATAATGAAATTAAAACATACATTTTCAGCTTTTCTATTGGGCATAACGGCATTTGCTTTTTCTGGGTGCCAATCGGTCTTGGAAGAAACCCCAAGAACTGCCTTTACGATAGATTATTTCAAAACGCAAGACGGTCTGCAATCTGCTATTTATACCGCTTATGCAGGGTTAAGATATGACTTCGGCCCCATCGGGGCAATGGTCTTGGGGAATGTTGGGACAGACGAATTTACCTATGGCGACCAAGGAGCTTCTGGGCAGACACTGGAATGCGGTATCTATAGCATTAGCCCTACCAACGGCGCCATTGGTACACCTTGGAACAGGAATTATTCCAACATCAATCTTTGTAATGCCGTAGTGGAATTTGCCCCAAATGTGACGATGGATGCTACGAACAAAAGCAAATTGTTAGGCGAAGCCCGTTACCTGAGGGCGATGTACTACCTATTGTTGGTAGAAAATTTTGGAGCCGTTCCGTTAGACTTAGGTTCTGGCGATTTGAAATTCAATAGTACGCCTAGTTGTACTTTTAGAAGAAATGACCCAGATTTGTTGAAGAAAAACTTCCAGTCAATGGTAGATGATTTATTGTTTGCGGCTGAAAATCTCCCAGACCAGCGTCCTGCGGGGGAATATCGTTTGGCGAAAGGAGCAGCTTTGCATTTATTGGCAAGAGTATATACGTACCGTGCCTATTCGGCAGTAAAGCAAGCAACCGATTTTCAGAGTGCCTACGACACTGCTAAAAAACTAATTGACGGTAAAGCCAAATATGGTACAGATTTATTACAAGACTTTGGCGATGTACACAAAGAAGGAAACGACTATAACAAAGAATTGCTTTTTGCTGTAGAGCGCTTGCCATTGAACAACATTGCCAACGAAGTAGTAAACCCAAGTTCGGATTTTGACCAAAAGGTGAATATTTCTTGTAATATGTTTGTATCTAACTATACGGCTGTTACCAAAAATGGTGTGACGATTTTCCCTGTCCGTGTATTACAATATGGTCGTCCGCTTCGTCAGTTTTGCCCAACCCGTTGGACATTAGATGTAGCCTTTGCAGACAAGCTAAACGATAGCCGTTTTAACAATACTTTCCGAGATACTTATCCAGTAGCTACTTTTTACACGGCTGGTTCATCAGACTACACCAAATATGTAGCTGATATGGCAGCAATAGGTTTTGCGTTGGGCGATACCGCTTTTTATATCGCTCCAACCGATGCCATTGCTAAAACGTTGAAAGCGGCTAATAAAAAGTATGTGATTTATTCACCTTCGGAAACGTATAGCAATCAAAACAGGGCCAATAATATTTATCCTGCTTTGAGAAAATACGAGGCCGTCAACCGTAACTCTTACCAAGATATATCTGGTCGTCCGTTTGTGGCAAGTAAATTTTCAGAAGTGTATTTGTTAGCCGCAGAGGCTGCTATGGCTTTAGGAAAAAATGCAGAAGCAGCACAGTTTATCAATGTGTTACGTGACAGAGCAGCTTATCGCCCAGGACTTTCGGCAACAGAATTAGCCAGTAGAAAAGCTAAAATACAGGTGTCAGCAAGTGATATTACGCTAGATTTTATCTTGGATGAACGTACCCGTGAATTATGTGGAGAAAGCATCCGTTGGCCAGATTTAGCCATGCGTGGCAAGTTGGTAGACAGGGCTAAGAAATACAATCCAGATGTTACTAACCTGCAAAGTTTCCATTTGTTACGCCCAATTCCACAGTCGCAATTAGATGCAACGTGCGAAACAGATAAATCTCAATATCAAAATCCGGGGTATAATTAATATAATATTTGAGTTGCAAATAATTGAGAATAATCAAAAAGAAGACAAAACCTGATGTTCTTTGGTTTTCAACCTCACCCCCAACCCGACTACGCGTCCCGCTCTTTTCAGAGAGGGGAACGTTTGAGCTCAAAAGCCCCTTCTCTGAAGGAGAAGGGGTTGGGGGATGAGGTTGAGTGCAGAAGAATATTTACTTTTTACTTCTTTCCACGATTGATGAACAGACAAAACATGAAAAGACATACATTATTATATAAGCTAGCACTAGTAGCCTCGATGGGCTTGTCGAGTGCTTGCGAAAAAGACCCCATTAATATTCTTAATGCCAATACTTACACAGCGGATGGCACGTTGAAAACCGCTACAACGGCCTTCCCAGTAGGATTGAGTATTGATTATGATTTATTTCTGAACAATGCTCAATATCGTGCTGTAGTAGCGGCTGATGCACAAAGTACTACCTTCGGCTATCACATGAAGCACGGAGCATTAGTAAGAAACGACGGAAC
Organism: Arcicella sp. GW821-FHT09D11; assembly: GCF_059416265.1. Classification (NCBI taxonomy): domain Bacteria; kingdom Pseudomonadati; phylum Bacteroidota; class Cytophagia; order Cytophagales; family Flectobacillaceae; genus Arcicella; species Arcicella sp. GW821-FHT09D11. The sequence continues at coordinate 373,137 of NZ_JBWKOV010000004.1, forward strand.
GATTGACTTTACCAAAGCGGATGCCTTGTATGATGCCTGTAAAAGTGCAGGTATCGAAGTATTTGGTCATACGTTGGGTTGGCACCAAAACCAAAATGCTACCTACATGAAAACGATAACAGGCGGAGGCTCTGGTCCGACGGCTGTAAACCTTGTTGCTAATGGTAGTTTTGAAAGTGGCTCGGGTGATAATTTTAATAACTGGGGGAAATACAACGGAGGGACATCATTAGTAGCTACTACCGTTACCTCAGAAGTTCAGGCTGGTACAAAGGCATTGAAAGTAATTGTAGCTGCCGACGGTAATCCTTGGGCTGTACAAATGGCTAGTGACGAGTTTGCTACTACGGTAGGCAAAACGTATAACATGACGTTTTTTATCAAATCGGCTGTTGCAGGTGGACAAATGCGTATATCTACAGGCGGTACGGGTTCAACGGCTCAGTATTCTGGGAACTACTCAACCTCGACAGATTGGGTACAAAAAACGTATTCCTTTACGGCTAATGGCCCCCTTACGCGTGTATTGATTGACATCGGGAGCAAAGCCAATACGTATTTTATGGATAACGTCGTGGTAGTAGATGCCTCTGCTTCTGTGCCACCAACGGGCGGAGCCTTGGTAACGGCAGTTGATAATGCCTTGAAAGATTTTATTACACAGACGGTAACGCATTACAAAGGAAAAGTAAAAGCTTGGGACGTGGTCAACGAACCAGTCTCTGAAAGTGGTACATTGCGTACGGATGCTAACACCACGGTAGCTGCGACAGCGACAGACTTTTTCTTTTGGTCTAAATACTTAGGTCGCAACTGGGCATTAAAGGCATTTCAATATGCTGCCGCTGCCGACCCAACGGCTGAGTTGTACATTAACGATTATAACTTAGAGTCGAACAGTGTAAAACTAGATTCTTTGATTGGCTATGTAGCAGAATTAAAAGGCAAAGGAGCGAAGATAACTGGAATCGGCACGCAAATGCACGTGCTTTGGAATACGCCTTATAGTGGTATTGATAATATGTTCAAGAAGTTAGCCGCTACGGGTTTAAAAGTGCGTATTTCAGAACTAGACGTTCGGGTGAATCCTAACAAAAAGGCTCAGTTTGTCTTAAACAAGCAATTTGAATCATATCAAGCTGATATGTATGCCTATATTGTACGTTCTTATTTGACAAACGTTCCTGTAGCACAGCAATCAGGGATTACGATTTGGGGAATATCAGATAATACAAGTTGGCTGTATGAAAATGGCTTAGATTTTCCTTTGTTGTTCAATAAAGATTATTCTAAAAAAGCGGCGTATTATGCTGTTTTGAAGACTTTGAAGGAGAAGTAGTTTAGGAAGTTGTAGGTAATCAGTCACCCGTGGTCTGTAGCACACAGACCACAGTGCTTGACTATTTATGTTCTGTGTGCCACAGACCATGGGGAAGTACAAACTGATGGCATGACTTCAAGTCATGCCATCAGTGAGACATAAATAAGCTTGAATAAAGAATATAAATACCAAGAGAACCTTAAGAATAGCTAAATTTGCTATACCTTAAGGTTTTTCTATTTTTTGACTTTTATTACATAAAAAGTACCCACGCTATCATCATGAAAAGCTACGCTAAAAAAGCCTTTATCTTTCGAGATTCCGCTATTCAAGCAGAAATCAATGCGCTTGATGCTGTCAATGATCATCAGCGAATAGTGTATTTATTGACGGCTTATGAATTTACTTTTGATATGGTACGTGCCTTAGAATTAGCCTTGTTTCATACCTATGCTAGTCCGAGTATTTCGGGACTCTTGCAAAAGACAGGAGAGTTTGAGCGAAGAGGACAAAAAAGATATGATGATACAGGCATCCTGATTGCCCAATTTATGCAAGCAGGTTATGATAGCGAATTAGGCAAAAGGGCAATTGCTCAGATGAATAAAATTCACGGTCATTATCGCATTGCCAATGACGACTATCTATTGGTATTGTCCACCTTCGTGTTTTATCCCATCAATTGGATGGAAACAAATGGTTGGCGAAAAATGACTGACAATGAGCAGTTAGCCTTGTTTCTCTTTTTTAAAGAAGTCGCCAAACGCATGAACTTAGTAAATATCCCTGAAGATTTAGCTGCTTTAAAATCCTTTGCAGCACAATACGAAGAACAATATTTTTGTTATGCTAAAAGTAATGAAGTAATTGCCGATGCGACTATTAAGATTGTTGCCAATTGGTTTCCAAGCTTTTTGAGGTTTGCGGTAAAGCCTGTTTTTGCGGCATTGATTAATGAAAAACTACGAGAAGCCTTTGGTTATAAAAAGCCTTCTGAGCTATTTTGTGGATTGCTCCATGCCAGTTTTCAGGTAAGAAAACAATTTTTAAAATATATTACGTTTAAAAAATATCCTACAGAAATATCCAATACCTATTATCGAACCTATCCAAAACATGAGTTTACGATAGAAACCCTTGGCCCTGAATATTTAACGCGGAAGAAATAATTTGTAAAAGTGTATTTTGTTCGGTAAATTTACTTTGTTCGTTTATTTAGAACAATGTATAAATCCGAACAAAATGGAGAATCAACAAGAAATAGCCTATTTGGCAATAGATACTTTTAGTGAAATAAGTCATTTAGATGCGACATTTCAAGTTAGCAAGAATGATAAAATAGATGGCTTTTTAACAATAAAAGATAAAGAAAATGACCAAGAAATAAATTTAGCAGTTGAGATAAAAACCAAACTACAAAATGCTCATATTGCAAAGCTATTGTTGCAAAATAATGAGCATGAGCATTTTATCGTAATTGCTGAAAGTATCATTCCTGATTTACGCAAAAAATTAAGAGGATTGCATATTAATTACTTAGATATTACTGGGAATGCTTATATTAAATATCCGAATGTCTTTTATTTTGTTGAAAATAATAAAATAAATTCATCAAAACTGTATGCTAGCAATAGTCCTTCTGCAAAGAAAACATTGACAAAAAATGGATTAAAACTTGTGTTTCATTTGCTTGAACATCCTGCTCTTTTACAGACAACCTATCGTAAAATGTCAGAGGTCGCTCAAGTTAGTCTTGACACAGTACATAAAACGATTGTAACGTTAAAAAACTTAGGGTTTATTATTCCTCTTGATGGTAAAAAGGATTATTTGTCAAATATTCCAAAGTTATTTGAACGTTGGATGATTGATTATGATGCAAAGCTTAAACCAACTTTGTATATTGGAAAATATAGAAGCTTACCCAATATAGATTGGAAAAGTATAACCTTAGATAATAAAAGTAAATGGGGTGGAGAAGCTGCTGCCGAAATCTTGACAGACTATCTAAGAGCTACAAATCTTACACTTTATACAGAAGATGGAAGAAGTGAACTTATGAAAAAATATAGGCTCGTTCCTGATAATGTAGGGAATATTGATGTATTTCATGCGTTTGCAAAAACGGATGAAGATACTAATCAAACAGTAAGTCCTTTATTAGTCTATGCCGATTTAATAAATTCTACAGATTATAGAAATCAAGAAACTGCACAAAAAATCTATGAAAAATTCGTTCAAGATAAGTTATGAACAAATAAGAACAGAAGCGCTAAGAAGTGTTTTTGAAGCTTTTGAAAGAGCCTTCGTTAATACAGGTGTTGATTTTTATGTAATTGGGGCGTTAGCGAGAGATTATTGGTTTTCAAAGCATCACATAGAGACCAAAGGAACTAAAGATATTGATATAGCGATTCAGATTGCTAATAGTTTGAAATTTGAAGCAATAAAACAATATTTAGTAACATCAGAAGGCTTTACGATTCATAGTGAAAATCCTATTTTAGTATTTGATGCTCATGGTATTCAAATTGATTTGTTGCCATTTGGAGCGGTTGAACAGGATGGGAAAGTGTTTTTAAATAGTCGGGCTTTTCCTGAAATAGATGTGGTAGGAATTAAGGAGGTTTTTGAAAGAGGCGTCATTGAAGTGAATGAAAATGGATTGGTCTTTAAATTATCGAAGCTAGAAGGTATTGTTATTTTAAAATTTATTGCTTTCAACGACCGTCCAGAAGATAGAGGAAAAGATATTGTTGATATTGGAATGATTTTAAAAAACTATTTCGATATAGCCAGTGATGACATCTATGATTTTCATCAGGATTTATTTGATGAGGATTTAGGAATAGAATATATTGCAGCAAGAGTATTAGGACGAGAAATGCGCCATGTTTTGGCATTATCCCAAACACTTGATACTAGGATACAAACAATTATTGAGGATGAAATGATGCTCAGCCAAGAAAGTTATATGCTGAGAATTTTAGTTACGCAAATACCCAATACTAATATTAGTTTTTGGAAAGAAATGTTGATTAATCTTTTGAAAGGAATTAGAGAAAAAAGTTAAACTTTTAATTACTCCGTCAAGTATTCTACAAAAGTTCTATCTTTGCAATGTTTATTAAATCCTTATTTTGTTTCTTTATAAATGGAAAGTATTGCCCTAACCAAACGATATTATTCAATTTCGGAAGTTGCCCAGATGTTTGATATGAACATCTCGAAACTTCGTTTTTGGGAAGAGCAGTTTCCTTCTCTGGAACCTAAGCGTGATCGTTCGGGCGATAGAAAATACACCCAAGAGGATATCAAGCATCTTGAAGAGATTGTAGATTTGGTTGAAAATCAGGGATATACCATCGAAGGAGCGAAAAGAGCATTAGAGAATCAGAAACGTAAAAAACAAGAAAACCAAGCGATTATCGATAAGTTAACAGAAATTAAGAAATTTATGAAGAGTCTTCGGGAAGCGATGGATGAGCCAAACGAGGAGTCTGAAAAATTAGCCGATAGTTAATTTTATCATCTACCATCAATCAAAATTTATCAAATTCTACCTTATTAATATGTCTACAAAAGAAAAATTACACTACCAAATTGCACTAACCTTGATTCCTAAAATCGGAGATGTGCTTATTCGTCAACTTATTAGCTACTGTGGCTCAGCAGAGGAAGTCTTCAAAACACCTGTTTCTAAACTACTCAAAATCCCGAATATCGGTAAAACATTAGCCCTGAATCTTCAAGATAAGTCTGTGTTAGACAAAGCATTTGCCATTATTGAAGAAGCAGAGAGACAAGAGGTTAATTTGCTGTTTTATACGGACAAAAACTACCCGAATCGGCTAAAACAACTTTATGATGCGCCAGTATTATTGTATTATAAAGGGAATGCCAATTTGAACCATACCAAGACAGTCGCCATTGTAGGCACTCGTCAATGTACTGAATATGGCAGAAATGTTACAGAAGAAATCATAGATGATTTAAAAGCTTTTAATCCTTTAGTCATCAGTGGATTGGCTTATGGGATAGATATTGCTGCCCACAAAGCTTGCTTGAAAAGCGATGTTGCTACGTTGGGAGTAATGGCTAGTGGTATCAATTTTATTTATCCTTATCAGCACAAAAATACGGCTATTCAAATGCAGGAAACAGGGGGGATTATTACCGAACAAACGTTTGGAGTACAACCTGACCCAAGATTTTTCCCACAAAGAAATAGGATAATAGCTGGAATGTCGGATGTGACAATTATCATTGAAGCCGCCGTAAAAGGAGGGGCTTTGATTACGGCAGAATATGCCAATAATTACCATCGTGATATTTTTGCAGTGCCCGGACAGCTAGGCAAGTCCTTTTCAGAAGGTTGTAATAAACTTATCAAAGAAAAAAAAGCGGAGATTTATACCAGTATTAAGGATGTAGTAGAAACATTAAATTGGGATTTAGTAGGGCATGAGAAAAACCATAGCCTTAAAAACACATTAGACTTGACCAATTTTACTGACGATGAGAGTCAGGTGATGGCACTGCTCCATAAAAATCAGGTGATGGAAATAGATGTATTGGCTTGGCAGTCTCAGATTCACATTGCCAAATTATCATCATTATTGTTGAATTTGGAATTTCAGGGTGTATTGAAATCCTTGCCGGGGAAGAAATATGCTATTTCAATGCGGTAATTGTTAAGGTAATTGTGTTTTGGATGTCAGCTTTCAGCTTTATTCAAATGTTATGAGAAATTCGCAATATCTCATGTTTGTGAATTTCTCATAACATTTGAATTTTTAAAAGATTTCATAGATTTTGAATTTATACTCGACCTTACTTTTTGTCTTGATACAAAAAGTAACAAAAAAATCAAGAATTCCTAAACTCGCTCCGCTCAAACAGTAGGAATTCGATATCTCTGAATCAGCAAAAAGCGGTCTAAATTAGTTTAGGCCGCTTTTTTGTAATTTAAATTCGGTATGACCTATGTTTGATGTTTTCCGAATTCCTACTGTTTGAGCGGAGCGAGTTTAGGAATTCTTGATTTTCTTTTGTTACTTTTCTTGTATCAAGACAAGAAAAGTAAGGACTAGACGATAATAAATTTATATTTAGCTAATAGCTGATTATACTTTCCATTCCGAAGGATTATGTCTCCATTCTTGCAAAGTGATTTGCTGACTTTCAGAAACATAGTTTTTAGCCACTGCTTCCTTAATAAGTGTTTCATAATTACTCAAAGTATACACTTTCAAGTTTTTCTCAGCGAAATTTTTGTCCGCAATCTCAAAGCCATACGTGAAAATAGAAACCATTCCTAATACATTTGCTCCAGCTTCACGCAAAGCATCCACTGCTTTTAAAGAACTGCCACCTGTTGACACTAAGTCTTCAATTAAAACTACTTTTTGTCCAGCCTTAATTTTTCCTTCTATTTGGTTACCCATACCATGTTTTTTAGGTTCAGGACGAACATAACAGAAAGGAAGGTCGAGCCAATCTGCTACTAATGCTCCTTGTGCAATACCTGCTGTAGCAACGCCAGCAATAATATCAACATCGCTCCAATAAGCTTTAACAGCCGATGCAAGCCCATTTTTGATAGCAGTACGCACTTTTGGATACGAAAGCGTGATTCTATTATCACAGTAAATAGGTGAGTTCCAGCCAGATGCCCATTTGAAAGGTTGGTCGGGGCTTAGTCGAACAGCCTTAACTTCAAGTAACATAGAAGCGACTGTTTCTGCAAGAGTACGTTGTGCCATTTTGGGGTTTTTGTTAAATCTATGTGCAAAATTAAAAACTCTCAGTAATGTTTCGTAACAAAAGTTTAATTTTACGATGAAATATAAATTTTCATTTTAATTCACGAGCAAATCATTAGGGACCAATCAAACTAAAAATGATAATTTTCATTAACGAAAGACCTATCAAGGTCATTGGGAAAAAGAAAGCCCAAGCACTCACATCAACAGAATTTGACCACTTAATAGATGCTCAGCTAGAAGCCATTAAAGCCAATAGTCTACAAGGACACGTATTGATTATCAATGTGCTTTCTCCGACGGTCTCTAGGTTATTTACTATTTTAAAAAATGACGAGCTTCCTAATTTACAATCCATAACGTTAGTTTCAGCCAATAAAGATGCTACCGAAGACCAAATCAAATCTCAATACAAAGTTGTGCGAGCCGCAGGAGGCGTGGTGAGAAATGAAAATGGTAAAGTATTGATGATGTATCGTTTGAAAAAATGGGATTTGCCCAAAGGCAAATTGGATAAAGGTGAATCTTTCAAAATAGCTGCCGTACGTGAAGTAGAGGAGGAGTGTAATGTTAAGGCCAGATTAGAAGAAAAAATCTGTACGACTTACCACACCTATACCTACAAAAACGAAGCTATTTTGAAACAGACAAAATGGTATTCAATGGAACTGATTGATGCTGGCAAAATGAAACCTCAGTTGGAGGAAGGCATTGAAAAATTAGAGTGGATGGATAGAAAACAAATCCATACTGCGATGATTAATTCCTATTATTCTATTCGCTTTGTCTTGAAAAAATACTTTTACGAAGGAGAATAGCAGTAGGCTTAATCAAAAAAGTCTGCATGGAAATTTAATAGAAATACTTCATGGGTTGCACGGGTGACAGCCGTGTAAAGCCATCTGATGAAGTCTTCGTTGATATTTTCGTCCGTCAGGTAGCCTTGCTCAACAAAGACAGCATTCCATTGTCCACCTTGCGACTTATGGCAGGTAAGGGCATAAGCAAATTTTACCTGTAGAGCATTCAAGTAAGGGTCTTTCCTGATGTCTTCGTTTCGGAGTTTTTTACTGGCTATGTGGGCATAATCAGCCGAGACGGAATCATACAGTGCTTTGTTTTCATCTTTTGACATCGCAGACGTGTTGGTATAAAGCGTACTGAGCATTACTTTGGCATCGATGGTCGGATGGTCTTCATAATCTAGCAGTCTGAGCGTAAGGGTAGCAAACCTAAAACCATGCATTTCTTCGATACCCCTGATTCTCATCACCTCCACGAAATCTCCATTGGCCAAAAAGCCCGCAGGCGAATCCTCCGCAAGCCAATGATAGTTATTTCTGACAATCATGAGTAAGTCGCCCGTCGATAATTCATCTTCCATCGAAAAGATTTGCTGACGGATATAACGGTTATACTGAACAGCCGTTTTATTAGAGCGCGTCAGGATAATCGTGTTTTCACGACCAAACTTTCGGTAAGCATAATTCAGCCCATCTTCTAGTTTCTCACCCGTCATTTTAAAGAAATCCTTAAAGCCTTTGGTATTAAAACTAATTTGAGGTTTTTCGTCTTTTAGAATATCACGCAGATTGGTTGCATTAAACAAAATGCCCGATTCTGCATCCTGACGCATTACTTCGGTTAATTCCTGTTCCATGACACCCACATGAAACTGACCTTCCATATAACCTTTTTCTAGGGCAGGAGACATCAACTTGCCCACAGGAGGTAATTGAGCGGTATCGCCCACAAAAATCACTTTATTAAAATTATAATCAGCCTCAGGATGTGTAAAAATAAATTTCATCAAGTCGGTCAATAATCCTGGCGTACCAAATTCAGCATCATCCGAAATCATCGAGGCCTCATCAATGATAAAAATAGTCTTGGTCGCATAATTATTTTGTAATTGAAACTCCAAACTACCCGTATACTGATTAGCTACTTGTCTGTAAATCTTTTTATGTATCGTCAGCGCTTTGGTTTTAGAATAGTTGCCCATCACCTTAGCAGCCCGCCCTGTAGGAGCAAGGAGGATAGCTTTGTAGCCAAATTTAGGCAACACCTTCATAATCGTACTTAGCACGGTAGTCTTACCCGTACCAGCATAACCCTTCAACAAAAAGCATAAAGGTCCAAAATCATCTTGATTAGGGATGAATTTATCCATTTTCAGGAAAAGGTCTAATTGCCCATTGGTAGGTTCAAAGGGGAACTTTTGGCGTAGTAAGAAAGAGGGGGTGGGTTTTTCTGTTGACATTTATTCAAAAATATAAGAGTTCTTCAATGAAATTTCGGTAATCGTAGTCGTTAATATCAAATTCTTCTATTGAATTAGTTATTTCTCTTCTGAAATTCCGAATAGCTCTTAATCGCATTTTAATTATACTTTTATCATTTAAATTAAAAACTTTTATAGTCGCTTCAGCTCGCGCTGAATATTCTTTTCCCTTTGTTTCATTGACGAGAATCTCTCCAGTACTTGTGTCAAAAAAGAAGAAATGACTGGGAATATAATCATCAGCATCAGGTCGTAAAATTAAGTCATTATATTGAGCTAACTTAGGTTTATTACACCCTCCACAAGCTAGAAATAGATTTGTCCAATCGTATGCTAGTCTTGTGAACTCAGGGTTACTAATAGGTTTGAAATGATCTATTTGAAGGTCTATTTTACCTCTTTCATCAAGCGGATATTTATCACAATATGAACAATGATTGTGTGTTAAGTTACCAAGAGCTTTTACAATTTCATCATGATAATTTGTAGCCCCTTTTCTCCAACTCAGTTTGTGTGTAGGATTTTGTTGTCTTTTTTCGAGAAATTTTTCAGTCCATTCTTTTGATTTCTCTATTAGTATTTGAGGTTCTGATGCAGCACTTCTTGTTATTTTATACATTTGAAAACTAGGCGATAACTTGTTTACGAATTCTGTTAATTTGATGTATTTGCGGAGTAATGAAAGACATAATTTCGTCAGGTCTAGTTTGATTTTGAAAGATTGAAATAATTTGTTGCCATCTTTCTAACCTTGCTTCATTACCTTTTAAAATTTCTTTTGTGATTTCTCTGAATTCTTTGAGTAGTACTTCAATGTCTTTACCAAATCGCTCTTTAATACCAAAAACTTCTTCTAAAATAGTATCGTAACTCTCAGCATCCTCTGTTAAAACAGGCTCGCCATCCAAAACCGCATAAGCGCCTTCTTTCTTTAATTTATGCACCCAAGCACCATCCACAGAACCCACTACAAAAGGAGAATGCGTAGAAATGAAAATCTGTGCATTTTTAAAGAGCTTTTGAACGACAGGCAAAATTTTACGTTGCCAAGCTGGGTGAAGATGTACTTCTATTTCGTCTAAGAAGAGGATGAAGTTTCGGTCGAAGATTGGCAAATCTTTTTCCCATACCATTCTATCTAATCGCATCAATAAATCCCCGATCCAAGAAATCAATGATTTTAAGCCGTCTGGCAAAGTATCAAATGATAATTGTTGGTTATCAATAATTATAGAAATACTAAGGGGGTCATATTCAAAGTCAAATATAATATTGCTTGAGGTTATTGAGCTTATTGTACTTTCAATTCGTTGAACAGACTCTTTATATTTATCAGCTTTTACAATATCATTTTTCCCTCTTGCAATAAATTCTTTAGTTTTAATATTTGCAATCCATTGAATTAATGTTTTTGGGTCTATGTTCTTATTGAATTGGAGAGCATTTACTAAAGGATGAGTTGTTATCTCTTCCATTGCATTTATTTCAATATCAACAATATAACGATTACTTGTATAAGCAAAAAAGGCACAAGAGGGGATTTCGTATTGAAAAGTTGCATTAGAATCTATTTCTTGTAATCTCTTAACACGACTTCTTAACGGGATTGTAATTTCAATTTGATTTGTTTCATTTATTAGAAAAGGATGTGAAAGTGGAAATTCAACGGTATAATTAACTTTTTCAATTGTTGGATTGAATGGTTTTCTAAAGTTCCAACTTCTTTTATAAATGCTATCATCATTATTTTTATCGGCAATACTTGCTAACAACATTAAAATCGTACTCTTCCCAGTCCCATTCTGACCAGTCAAAATATGAATTTCAGCTTTTTCAGGGTCAGTCTTTTTAGGAAAGTCCATTTTTAGATGCTCAAAAGCTCCTATTTTATTGATTTCTAAACTTTCTATCCGAAAATTTTCCATGATATCTTTGGCTTGTTTTCTTAAAAATACTCAAAATATTGATGTAATCACTTATCAAGTCTAAATCAATAACATTTTTTCAAAATGCTAAGTTTATACCTGAATCGGTGCTTGGCTATTGGGAAATAGTATTTTGCTTAGAGTATGTTTAAATTTCGAAAAGATTTATTTTTTAAAGTTTTATCCTATCTAGGCGTCAGCATTTAGTGAAATTCCACTGTTTGAGCGATAGCGAGACGGGTCGCCGTTGCGATTGGAATTTCTTGACTTTCTTTTGCGGTCCGCCGCTGCGGTTACTTTTCTTGTGTCAAGACAAGAAAAGTAAGGACTTTGGAAAGGAAATATTGCTTTTTGGATATAAACGAAATATAATTTTCAAACATGTTCTAAATACAAAAGTAAGAAAAGCCATTGATTGAAAGAAGACAGCAATAAAAAAGTGTCAAATCTCAGGCATATTTACCATGAAATCTGACACTTTTACTATCACTATACAATACAAAACACTTAGAATACTCTAAGCCCAATAGTCATTTGCCAAAGGCTTCCTTTTTGTGAATAGTTAATGCTTTTTGATAAATCGACTACATTTGAGATGTCTGAAAGACTACCTTCATAACGTAAATCTACTGATAATGAGCCAATGTCTAAACCTGCACCTGCCTGATACCCATAAGAGGCATTTTTGAATGATTCTCCGATGCTGCTTGAATAGTTTTTCAAGTCATCCCCAATACTTTCTGATACCTTAAATGACGCTAAAGGCCCAGCATTCAGACGAAGAGGTCCAAGCTTATAGCCAATCAATAAAGGTACATCAATACTTGTGTAATCAACGTTTACTTTTTTTGAATTAAAGTCCATGCTTCCACCCTTTGCCGAGAAAATTAATTCTGGCTGTAAAAATATCGTGTTCCCAATGCGGAAATATACGCCACCAACATAACCCGTTTTTGTATCTAAACTTTGTTGTAGATTTGCCCCAGCCGACTGATTTTTGAAATCAGTTTTTAATTGAGAAAAGTTTACACCACCTTTGATACCGAAGGTAAATTGAGCAAAAACACTGCTGGTTTTTGTCAAACAAAATAGGACGAGGAGTAATAAGATTTTTCTTTTCATCATAAGTAAGAGTTTGTTTCAACGACAATATAACGGTATATTTTAGACAAGAAGTACTTTATTCTTCATTTTTTTTAATATAATTTAGTAATCGGTAGGTATTTTTGATTTTAAATAAGTAATTGACAAATAAATGTGAGTATAGTCCTAGCGCAGGATTAATTAAGAAATTATAATTCTTGTTATCTGTTGATAATGAGTGTGTTAAATGTAAATATGGCAAAAGTAAAAACCTCATTTTTCTGTCAAAACTGTGGGAATCAGGCTCCTAAATGGCTGGGTAGATGTCCCGCTTGTGGTGAATGGAATACCTTCGTAGAAGAAGTAGTACAGAAAGATGAACCCACAAAAGGCTCTTGGAAAGTGTCTACTTCGTTGAAAGTAGCATCAAAACCTAGGGCTATTCAAGAGATTAATTATCAGGAACAAGACCGAATTTTAACAAAAGACAGAGAGTTAAATAGGGTATTAGGAGGAGGCATCGTATTAGGTTCTTTAATCCTGATTGGCGGTGAACCGGGCATTGGGAAATCGACGTTGATGCTCCAAATTGCCTTGATGCTTGATAACTACAAAGTATTATATGTTTCTGGAGAGGAATCAGAACATCAAATCAAGATGCGGGCAGAACGGTTGGAAAACAAAAGTGATAATTGCTTTATCCTGACAGAAACCCAAACTCAAAATATCTTTAAGCAAGTAGAGACTTTTGAACCTGATATTTTGATTATCGACTCTATCCAGACGCTACAATCATCTTTTATCGAAGCTGGAGCAGGAAGTGTGTCGCAAGTAAAAGAATGTGCGGCTGAATTAATGAAATTCGCAAAAGAATCAGGCACGCCTGTGTTTATCATAGGACATATCACCAAAGACGGTTCGTTGGCTGGTCCGAAGGTATTAGAACACATGGTAGATACCGTCCTTCAGTTTGAAGGCGACCGCCATTTGGCGTATAGGATTCTACGCACTACCAAAAACCGTTTTGGAAGTACGTCTGAACTAGGCATTTATGAAATGCTCAATTCGGGATTAAGAGAGGTATCTAATCCTTCCGAAATCTTGATTTCGCAAAGGGATGAAGACTTTTCTGGAATTACCATCGGGGCTATGCTAGAGGGCAATCGCCCGTTGTTAATAGAAACCCAATCGCTAGTTTCTATCGCTACTTATGGCACACCACAACGAAGCTCGACAGGGTTTGATGCCAAACGATTGAATATGCTGTTGGCAGTATTGGAAAAAAGAGGAGGATTTAGATTGGGCAATCAAGACGTTTTCTTGAACATTGCAGGAGGTTTGAAAGTAGAAGACCCTGCCATTGATTTGGCAGTCTGTGCGTCTATCGTATCTTCTTACGAAGATATTTCTATACCGAGTACCATTTGTTTTGCGGCAGAAGTAGGGCTAGGTGGAGAAATCAGGGCGGTAAATCGCATTGAAAATCGTATTTCCGAAGCCGAAAAATTAGGTTTTAAAGAAATATGGATTTCAAAGTTTAATGCCAAAGGCTTGGATGTAAATAACTATAAAATCAAAGTCAGCATGGCTTCAAGATTGGATGAAGTGTTTATGCAGATTTTGAGGAAATAATTTGAATATGAGTTACCCTTAATTTAAAAATTATAAAAAAGTGGTCTAAATTAGTTTTAGACCACTTTTTTGTGATTGATGGACAACGAATTCCTACTGTTTGAGCGAAGCGAGACGGGTCGCCGTTGCGATTAGGAATTCTTGATTTTCTTTTGTTACTTTTCTTGTATCAAGACAAGAAAAGTAAGGACAACGAGATAGGATAAAATCTATAAAAGCTCATTATTTAAAGAAAAATTCGGTATCCCATATTTTTATAAATCATTCCCATGTATACTCAATGAGATTAAGGTATAAATGATATTCTGAGTCTTAACACTATTAAAAATCTCCTTCAAATGCTTCGTCAAAGCTTCTTCTGTTTCTATGGCTGAAGAATATAAGGTTGAATCTAAATAGATACTGCAAGGATAGAAAAACAGCGATTTTTGTTCGATTGTTAATAGTGAATACTGATATCCTTTTGAATTGAGAATTTTAGTATCTGGGGCTTCTATTTCAAAGATATACTTAATGATGCCACTATTGTTTTCAATCGTTTTCCTGATACTTGCTTTAATCGTTTGCTGGGTGATTTGTTCTAAAAAACTAGCTTGTTCTAATAAAACTACTTTAGGACTGCGTACGGGTTTATTCAGAGAAAATTCTGGCCAAAGGTTTTCTGATTTCATAATAAGGCGGATATTATAGTATAAATTATGGTTAGTATGTTATTTTTAGACGGTATTCTAAATTAAAATTTCTATGGGTTTTTATTGAAATAGAAAAATTTGTAAGATTAATTTAATATACATTTTTGGGTTAAAATCAATGATTAAGCGGTTTATAACTGATTTTAATCAAAATGTTATATATTTTTTAAGAATAAGAATATAATCTATTTAAGAAATATATTACTTATTAAATCAATTTCAATATAGTGCATTTTTTCAATATTCTTCAATTCTTTTCCCACTTTTTAGAAGTCTTAGCCGCAAGTTTGTATTTTTGTAAAAACATATACATTATTCATCTTCAATAGTTAATTTGATTTTCAATCATTGATGTTCAGCCTACTTTTTGAGCAAATAATACAGATTGATTTTTTTTAATAATCACATGGCAAGACCTTCTAAAAATACTGACGACACAACTAAATCCATCAAAAAAGCTAACGAAACACCCCTTGCCAAACAGTATAATCAAATAAAAGCGCGTTACCCCGGAGCATTACTATTATTCAGAGTAGGTGATTTTTACGAAACTTTTGGAGAAGATGCCGTGCGTGCTTCAAAGATTTTGGGTATTACGCTTACGCGTAGAAATAACGGAACTGCCGACGACCATCTGGCTGGTTTTCCACACCATTCCTTAGATACTTATTTACCACGTTTAGTCCGTGCGGGTGAACGTGTAGCTATTTGCGACCAACTAGAAGACCCTGCCACTGCCAAAGGCATTGTAAAAAGGGGCGTGACCGAATTGGTTACCCCAGGGGTTTCGTATAACGATAATGTGCTTGATACCAAGCAAAACAACTACTTAGCGGCTATCAGTTTTTCCTCTTTTTCTTCGGAAATCATAGGGATTGCTTTCCTAGATATTTCTACGGGAGAATTCCTTTGTTCGCAAGGAAGCCCTGCTTATATCGAAAAGCTTTTGCAAAGCTTTGGCCCATCAGAGGTGCTTTTTTGTAAGAAGAACCGACAAGAATTTACTGCGTTGTTTGGTGATAAGTTCAATACATTCGGCATTGATGATTGGGCGTTTACCCGTGATTTTACCTATCCATTGCTAACGAATCATTTCAAAACCAATTCGTTAAAAGGTTTTGGGATAGAGTCGTTGGCAGAAGGTATCATTGCCGCGGGGGTAGTGATGCACTATTTGGCAGAAACAGAACATAAAGAGGTAAGCCATATTTCCAGAATCAATCGACTGGAAGAAGAAAAATATGTGTGGTTGGATAGGTTTACTATCCGCAATTTAGAATTGGTCTCTGCCCAACAAGAAGGGGGTATTTCCTTGATTCAAATTCTTGACCAAACCATGACTCCGATGGGAGCGAGGTTGCTCAGGAAATGGTTAGTATTACCTTTGAAAGAAAAATCTTTGATTCAAGAGCGTTTAGAAACGGTTTCCTTTTTCAAAGAAAATACTGATTTGCGTGAATTTATTGAGCAACAGCTAAAACCCATTGGAGATTTAGAACGCCTTATTTCAAAAGTAGCTGTTCGTAGAATCAATCCGCGTGAACTAGCTACCTTAAAAAGAGCCTTGTCGCGTATAGAACCTATTAGGGAATTATTGATAAATTCAGTGCATTCTGAAGACAAAACAAAATCGGCTCAGACGGCCAATGTAACGATGTTACGGAAGTATGCCGACCAGTTGAATCCTTGTCAGTTTTTGTTAGATAAAATTGAAAATGAGTTGCGTGACGAATCATTGCCAATTGTGACAAACCAAGGATGTATGATTAAGGCTGGGGTAGATGAAGAACTAGACAGGCTTTTAGGCATTGCTCATACGGGGAAAGACTTTTTATTACAATTACAAAATCGTGAAATAGAGCGTACAGGAATTTCGTCGTTAAAGGTTTCTTTCAATAAAGTATTTGGGTATTATCTGGAAGTGACCAATGCCCATAAAGATAAAGTGCCGAACGATTGGATTCGTAAGCAAACTTTAGTGAATGCCGAACGATACATTACCCCCGAACTAAAGGAATATGAAGAAACCATTTTGGGTGCAGAAGATAAAATTGCAGTGATTGAATTCAGAATTTTTAATGAATTAGTCAATGTCGCAAACGATTATGTGCATCAGATTCAGCAGAATGCTAAAATCATAGCTGTATTGGATGTACTGACGAATTTTGCGAAAATTGCGGAGAAAAATAATTATGCTAAACCTCAAGTGTCTGATAGTAAAGAACTTGTTATTAAAGACGGTCGCCATCCAGTTATTGAACAGCAATTGCCTTTAGGAGAAAATTATGTCCCAAACGATTTGTTTCTGGATGATTCAAGCCAACAGATTATCATTATCACAGGACCCAACATGGCGGGTAAATCTGCCCTCTTACGTCAGACGGCCCTTATTGTGTTAATGGCACAAATTGGCTGTTTTGTGCCTGCTAGTGAAGCTAAAATTGGGGTTGTCGATAAAGTATTTACCAGAGTAGGAGCAAGCGATAACCTTTCAAAAGGGGAGTCGACTTTCATGGTAGAAATGACTGAAACGGCAAGTATTTTGAATAACCTGTCAGATAGAAGTCTTGTGCTAATGGATGAGATTGGTAGAGGAACTAGTACCTATGATGGCGTATCTATCGCATGGGCAATTGCTGAACATTTGCATAATCATGCGAATTATCGTCCTAAAACACTCTTTGCTACGCACTATCATGAATTGAACGAACTGGCGAATGATTTTCCAAGAATCAAAAACTTTAATGTTTCAGTAAAGGAAATCAACGGCAAAGTAATTTTTATGCGGAAGCTAAAAGAAGGTGGTTCAGAACATAGTTTTGGTATTCATGTGGCGCAGTTGGCAGGTATTCCACAGCCAGTGGTGTATCGTGCAAGTGAGATTTTGGTTGAACTAGAAAAAAATCGCTCAAAAGAACAGCATCGCCAGACAATTAGAGATATGCCTAAACAGAATTTCCAAATGAATATTTTCGGAGGCGAAGCTAATCCTAAATTTGAAAAAATCGAAAAGCTATTAAAACACCTTGACATCAATGCGATGTCGCCAATCGAAGCACTTTTGAAATTAAATGAGGTGAAGAAAGCTATTGAATAAGTTCAGTTCAATAATTTGAAAACCGTGTTCTGTGGCACACAGAACACGGTTTGAGAACACCAACAAAGTCAAACTCTTAGTCACTAGGGAGGGACTTAAGTCCCTCCCTAGTGACTAAGAGTTTGCTGTCAACAATAGTCTTGATATTGAACTATAAGATTATGTTTATAAATTTATAGTTCAATATACAACATAATGTTATCCTGTAGTTGTCTAAATCAATGATATAATATTTATGAAAAAAGCTTTTATCCTATTTATGATAGTTTTGTGTGGCAATGTTGGGTTTGCTCAGCGTTTCTACGCTACTATTTTTGATAACCTCCCTCAAAGCTATCAGCTCTATCCAAGAAATGAAAAAAACGAAGCCTCAGTTCCTATCTCTGGAAGAATAGAACTGGAAGGCTGGTCATATTTTTCCCTCAAAGTATATCGAAATAAGCAATTAATTGCCTATCAAAGAGCCCCTGTTAGCTATAAGAATAGTCTAGGTACTTTTGCCTTTACGCCTGTTGTGATTAAAGCCGAAAAAGCGGAATACGACTTTAAAATATTTGCTGTAAAAGGAACAGATTCCTTGGATTTGGTTACCAGAGAAAATGTAGTCGCTGGCGATGTGTATGTAATTACGGGGCAATCAAACTCTACTGCATTTTTTTCAGAAACCCAAACGAATGAATTTTGTAGAACCTTCGGTAAAATAACAGGCACTTATAATGTGGAAGCGTATAATCCAGCCGATACGCTATGGACGTTATCTAACCAAGAAGTATATTTCAAAAATGTAGGAACGCTTGGCTATCAATTTCAGAAATACATATTAGATAATTTTGGTATCCCTACTTGTTTGATTAATGCAGGCTTTCACTGGTCTTCTGCTCGTCAGCATGCCAATCGTACGGCATCCAACCCCGCAGATTTGAACAATGGTTATGGTAGAATGCTATATCGTTTGCAAAAAGCAGGGGTAGACAAATATGTTAAAGCACTAATTTACAGACAAGGAGAAACGGAAGCTTATGGTGAAGGGGCTGATTTTGGAGGATACTTCGATACGTTTTATAAGAACCTGAAACTAGATTTACCGTCTATTAAACAACTCTACGTCTATCAAATAGACATTATCAATCCAGCTGTGGGCGAAGCTCCCAAAGTGCGAGAAACCCAAAGAGCTTTGGTTGATAAATATCAGAACCTACAGGTGGTGGCTTCCATAGGTACAGCAGGTTTTGATGGGTTACATTATACTACAGAAGGCTATACCCAGAATGCTATAGAATTAGGCTGGTTGGCTGGTCGTGATTTTTATAATGTATCAAATACGGATAATATAGATGCTCCTAACGTCCGAAAGGCGTACTTTTCTCAAGCCGATAAAAGTGAAATAACTATCACTTTTCCAGTGGGGCAGGAGCTTACTTGGAACGAGAAAACAAGGAATCTTTTGATGAAAGATTTCTTCTATTTGGATGGTGTCGCGGGCAATGTAGTGAGCGGCACGACTGTCGGGAATAAAGTAATCTTAAAATTAAAGACGAGTAGCTCGGCTACTAAAATATCTTATTTGCCTTCCTTTATAGAACCCACCAGTCCCGACTATCCCTATACTGGTCCATACATCACGAATAAAAAAGGGTTGAGGGCACTTTCTTTTTATGAATTCAAATTAGAGGAAGTTCCTACTACTAAGCTAAATGCTGTGGCTACTAATTTTGAAACGATAAAATTACAATGGGAGGCTATCGCAGGCATTAATGGCTATATTATAGAAAGAAAAACTGCGTCAACAGCTTTTCAACAGATTGCCCAATTGAGTGCTAATATCTTGGTTTATGAAGATAAATCTTTGAAAGGAGGAGAGCTTTATACCTATCGCATAAAAGTAGTGGGCAATTATTGGGAGTCGCTGTACGCGAATGCCGAAGCTAAAACGCTTGCTTATTTAGCCACACCTGCATTGGCTGTAAACATTGTTTATAACAATTCCCTGAGTCTTTCATGGCAAGCTGTTACTCAATCAACTGCTTATCAGATTGAAAGAAAAGTAGGTACAGAAGATTTTAAACTATTGAGTACCCAACCTGCCAATCAGTTGACGTTAGTGGATAAAGATTTAACGCCTAATACCACGTATGCTTACAGGATTAAAGCCATCGGAAATCTGACAGAATCATTATATACTACTGTAGAAAGTAAGACTCCTGCATTATTAGCAACCCCTGTGTTACAAGCTGAATCAGTAGCCTATGGCATTGCTAAAATTTCATGGAAGAGCATTCCTAATGCGACTAGTTATGTGTTAGAAAGAAAAGTGACTGAATCAGGGAGCTACGCGGAGTTAGCCAAATTAGATGCTTCAAGAACTGATTTTCTGGATATGCCACTCACCGAAAAAACGAATTATTATTATCGTTTAAAGGCTTTTGGAGATAAAACAGAGTCACTGTATGCTGCTATGTTGACTGTTACTACACAATCAGTTTTGGGGGTAGAGGAGGAGCAAAATTTGGGTTTGAAATTATATCCTAATCCGAATAAAGGACTTCTGATAATTGACTTTCCGAAATCGGTAAGTGGACAAATTTCAATCATTGATTTTAGAGGTGCCAAATTATTAGAAGAGTCAATTAAACAACACGATAAGCATCAAATCGATTTAAGTCATTTAGCGAAGGGAAATTATATTGTCATCTTTAATAATAGCGATACAAGTATCTCTAAAAAACTTATCCTTGAGTAATGTTTTGGGTATTCAAGGATAAAAATATTCTTGAATACCTGATTTTTATGAAAGCCTGTCTAATAATTAACTTCCATCAAAAATAGTCCTTGCGGAGGGGCAGCACCACCAGCTTTTTGGCGATTTTTAGATTGAATGATTTTTTCAAAGTCTTCGATACTGATTTTGCCCATTCCTACCTCAATCAACGTTCCGACGATGGCTCTTACCATTCCCCTGAGGAAACGGTTTGATTTGATGTGAAATACCAAGATACCATTTTCTCTTTCTTCCCAACGTGCTTCCATGATGGTACAGTTGAAAGTGAATACCTGCGAATGCAATTTGCTAAAGCATTCAAAGTCTATGTACTGGAAAAAGTATTTGCAGGCCTCGTTCATGGCTTCGATGTTCAATTCAGGCGTGAATTGATAACATAAATCTATCAAGAATGGATTTTTCTTTCGGGAGATATGATATTCGTATTTTCGTGAACTTGCCTCAAACCTAGAGTGATAATCATCTGCTACTTCAAAAATGTTTAAGATTGAAATATCAAAAGGAAGCATTTTGTTCATTCTGTAAACGATATTCGCTGGATTCGGAATGGCTTCTTCTAAATCAAAATGGGCCGTTTGGTGCTTGGCATGAACGCCCGTATCAGTTCTGCTACTTCCTACAATTTCAATCGGTTTTCTTAATAAAATAGACAGTACTTTTTCTATCTCTCCCTGAATAGTACGGGAGTTTTCCTGTGCTTGCCAACCACAATAATTTGTGCCTTTATATGAGCATTCTATAAAATATCGCATTTGCCTTTAAAAGGTAATAGTTGTATGAAAGGAAACATGGGCATCCATAATTCTATCTAAATTCGTAAAGTTAAAGGGTTTTACAGTTTTGGACTTGTTCTACTTCTTACTTTTTGTCTTGATACAAAAAGTAACAAAAAAATCAAGAATTCCTAAACTCGCTTCGCTCAAACAGTAGGAATTCGGGAAATACTAATCAAAAAGAAGCGGTCAAAACTCACTTTTGACCGCTTCTTTTTGATGTTAAAACTCGAGATGACTTATGTTCAATGAATGTATGAAGAAAACTATTTCATATTATGATACACGTTCTGAACATCGTCATCTTCTTCCAAACGTTCGATTAGTTTTTCAACATCGGCCATTTGTTCTTCCGTTAGTTCTTTGGTATCATTTGGAATTCTTTCAAAATCAGCACCTAATAATTCAAAACCTTTTTCTTCCAAGAACTTCTGGATAGCTCCAAAGGCTGTGAATTCTCCATAGATGTTTACTTGATTGGTTTCTAAATCCAAGAAAATCTCGTCAGCACCGTAATCAATTAGTTCTAATTCTAATTCTTCAACGTCTATTTCAGCCGTTTTAGCGATTTTGAAAACAGATTTACGTTCGAAAATAAAATCTAACATCCCTGTTGTACCTACGCTACCTCCACATTTAGTAAAATGACTTCTGATATTGGCAATAGAACGATTGGTATTATCTGTAGTACATTCTACTAATACAGCAACACCATGCGCCGCATATCCTTCATACACAATCTCTTTATAGTCTTCTTGCTCTTTAGATGATGCTTTTTTGATAGCACGCTCCACATTGTCTTTCGGCATATTTACTGCCTTGGCATTCTGGATAATGGCCCGTAAACGTGAATTTGAATGAGGGTCTGGTCCACCCGATTTTACTGCAATGACAATATCTTTACCGATTTTGGTAAATGTTTTTGCCATTTGTCCCCATCGCTTAAATTTTCTTGCTTTACGAAATTCAAATGCTCTTCCCATTTCTATTTTTAATTGTGATTGCTACCTTTTCTTTTTGAGTTTGCAAAGTTAGGAATTATTAGGTTTTTACGCAAAGGAGAGTTTGTTTTAGCCTTTGCGATTCTACAAAAAAAGCCCATGAATTTCACGGGCTTCTCAAGAATTATATTTTTGTTGACCTACCAACCATCATCAGCTTTTGGTTTTACGTTGGCCGCAGATGATTTTTTTACGGCTGGTTTGTTCGTAGCAGCTACTGGGCTTGCCGAAGCAGCAGTTCCTTTCGCTTGCGTATCCAAGTCTGTACGGCTGAAAACACGGCTAACGATTTTCCAATCGTTGCCAAATTTTAGCATACTCAATAAGTCAACATATTTAAAATCACCGAAACGTAATTCAACGGTTGCTAAGGCAGATACCCCAATGTATGAATATCCAACTAGTTTTGTCGAACCTCCTTTTGTTTCTATTCCTCCAGCAGGAGTCGTCGAAATAAATTTAGCCACAGGAATATCTTGCAAAGCGCCTGTATTCGTATTTACAGTCCTGAGCATAGCCGTTGGGTGAAAAGCAAGGTTCAAGCGGGCTGCATCACCTTTTAAAACACCATCCAAATAATTATTTACACAAGTTTTGATAGCATCGTCTTCACTCTGTGCCTTTACAGAAAATGAAAGACATAACAACAAGCAAAAGGAATGGAGGAGTAACTTTGAGATTCTCATGTTTTTTGTAATTTTCATAAAGGTTTTTGTCCCTCTAAAATTAGCTTTTTTTTATGATTTAACGACTTTTTTAATACTTTATTATTGAGTAATTCTTACCAAATTATTCTATTTCTAATTCGCCAGGCATGTTTTCTCCGCTCATAAAATACCATGCTTTATCTGGATATAAAATAGATTGCGCTACTTTTATTCTACCTAACGCCCTGTTGGAAACATTCTGTAGAATAATGATAGATGAATTGTCTCTATTATTGTGCATATAATAGTTTTTAAATCCATGCCACCAGCCCGTATGGAAGGTCAGCCAAGTGCCATCATCCAATAGTTGAAGGCGCCAGCCATAGCCGTAGTTTTTGGTGAGTAAGTTTTTAAAAGAATGCACTGGCAAGAAAGCTTCGTTCAGTGTCGTCATTTTTACTAATTTCTCGCTGTTCAAAGCCATGTCCCACTTATACAAGTCTTCCACGGTTGAATATACTCCTTTGTCGCCCACTACGCCATCAAGGTGGTCGAATGGTACTGGCCAAAAACCTCTGCGACGAGGAGTATAACCAATGGCTGCTGTGGAGTTCAATTCGGGCTTGCTAGGGTCATACACAAAACTTCTTGACATACCCGCGGGTGCAAATAAATTTCGTTTGGCATATTCTCTAAAGTTCATCCCCGAGAGCTTCTCGACGATATAAGCTAACAAAGCGTAGTTTGAATTGTTATAGTTGAATCTGGTATTGGGATAATAATTGATACCGGGCTTATAACGAGCAAACAAATCGACTATCTGACTATTTGTCAAGGGTACTTTTTTATTGACAATTTTGTCTAAACAGTACACATAATTCGGAATGCCCGAACTATGCGACAACAAGCTTTTAATGGTAATACTTGGGTCGTAAGGAAAATTCGGAATGTATTGATAAACGGGGTCATCGTAATCAATCAATCCTTTTTCGTGTAATTGCATGATAGCAACTGCTGTAAACTGTTTGGATACCGAAGCTAACTGAAATTGCGTTTGAGTACTGTTGGTATCTTTGCTCGAAAAATTGGCATAGCCAAAGGCTTTCTTGTAAATAATTTTTCCGTATTGAGAAACCAAAACGGCTCCATTAAATCCATTCAGTTTATGCAATTTTTTGAAAAAAGTATCAAGCTTACTCGCTTTTCTGACAGCTATTTGTGGATCAAATAGCTTCGCAATGCTATCATTTCTGATGGAAATGTCAGAGGAGGTTTTTTTAGCTAATTGCTTGGGTTGATGTGAGCAGGCTAATAAAACAATGCCTGAGATAAAGCAACTTACAAAAATGTGTTTTGTGTATTTCAATATTATCACGATATGATTAAGGATTATATTTTCTATCGAGTGGTCGATTAATCAAGCAATTTACTGCTGGAATTTGAAAATTGCCAATCTCTTCTCTAAATTGAATTCAATTTTACTATTTTAAATCAAACGATTCTGATGTCAAAAAGATATATTATTCAAAATAAAAACTTAGGAACATCGCCTGGAACGCTTACCTATGTGGGGCAAGAAGTGAGTTTTGAAACTAAAATATGGTGGACTAGCTATAACTTTGATAAGTATGAAATTAGCGAAGTCCCTGATTTGGGTAATTTTAATGTCGAGCTTGCCGATGATAAAACTTATTGGATGAACGTAGATGGTATTCATGAACCTGCCGTAATAGCGAACATTGGCGATATGTTTAATTTACACCCGTTGGTATTAGAAGATATTTTGAATACCCACCAAAAGCCCAAGTTTGAATATTATAACGACGACCAGCTTTTTGTCACCTTAAAGATGATAGAGTACAATCCTTTTACCCGTGAAGCTGAAATAGAGCATTTGAGTTTTGTAATGGGTGATGGCTATCTAATATCCTTTCAAGAAGAACGCTCCCGAGATATTTTTGAACCTATTCTTACCAGAATCAAGGCATCTGCGGGTAAAACCCGTAAAAATGGGGCTGATTATTTAATGTATTCTTTGATAGACTTAGTCGTCGATAATTACTTTACCGTGCTGGATAAATTCTCTGAAAACATGGAACAGTTAGAGGAAGATATTATCAAAAATCCTAATCCAAAAGCATTGAATGAACTCTATAGTATGAAGAGAGAGCTTACGATAATGAGGAAAACTATCTTTCCCCTTCGTGAAATGTTGGCAAGTCTTATCAGAGAAGAAGCTCCGTTAATCACCGCGAATACTAGCCTGTATTTAAGAGATGTATTAGACCATGTGATGCAGGTAATTGAAACAGTCGACTCGTACCGAGATTTGGGGGCGTCATTGATGGATTTATACCTTTCGCAGGTAAGTAATAAGATGAATAACGTTATGAAAGTGCTAACGGTGATTTCTGTGATATTTATGCCCCTCACTTTTGTAGCGGGGATATATGGGATGAATTTCGACAATATGCCCGAATTGCATTGGCAATATGGGTATTATGTGGTGTGGATTGTGATGGTAATATTGGTAATTGTGATGTTAATATGGTTTAAACGGAAAAACTGGCTCTAAACATAAAAATATTTTTTTTGCTTTTATAGGGCTGATTTTACACCTGTTTTTATGAAATAAAGCACCTATTCGGTTGATTTATATATTTTTTGAATGCCTTCTTTATTAAAATAGCAGTTTTTGAAAAATTAAGGTAAAAAAGGAAACCTTTGCCAGAAAAAATACAATAAAAAAACTTTAAAATTCAATAAAATATTTTTTTCAGAGAAGTCCGTTTAAAAAATAAGTACTTCAAGCCTTAAAAATGGACTTTTTGGAAAAACAGCTTTCAAAAAGTAAATCGTTAAATAAAAAAAATAAAAATTCACAAAAAGTAGCCTTTCACAAATCTTCTGAGTAGAATCCTCTATAAGGGTAACAGCTTGGTTTTTAATGAGTTTTGTATGAAATTTGTATAGGAATAATAAGATTTATATTTCTATCGGTCAACGAATCATTAAATTTTGTGAATATGGAAAGTGCATTTAATTCAATTTTACTTATATCAGGCCCACACGGCACTTATGAAGGAGTACCACCGTTAGTAATGGCTGGATTTATAATCGTAGCTGGGGCATTAATATTTTTAGGTATTTATTTAAGCAGAAAACGTCGCGAATGGCTTCAACATTCAGTATTGACAAACGGTCAAGTTGTAGAAGTAAGCAAACGTTATGAACGTAGTGATAAATTAGGTCAAAGCCCAATTTTCTTCCCTGTCGTATCATTTATCGTAAACGGAAGACAATTTAAAATTGAAGCCGACAAAGGAATGTCTATGCTTAGTCAAGTTGGACAAACGATGCAGGTAAGATATAATCCAGAGAACCCTTATGATTCAGCTTTAGGAGAAAGAAGTATCCCAGGCTTGAATCCATCAGTTTTCTTGATTTTAGGAATCGTTTTATTATGTACTAGCGCATTATTGATGTTTTAATGTAGCACGAGTTTTCAACTCGTAAATTAAAGTCAAAAAAAGTGGTCAGAAAACTAATTTCTGACCACTTTTTTTTGATGTAGTACGAGTTTTCAACTCGTAAATAAATAATACACGAGTTGAAAACTCGTGCTACTAAATGTGCAATGTTTTGCAAACAAAAATTACAATATTTCAACATTTTTATCTCTAAAGCCTGATAATAAATTATCAGTAGGCGATAAACTCGTGATTAAATAGTCTAATGCCGTAAAATCGCATACCTTATAATTCTCTTCTCTGTTGATTTTCTCCTCTATCACACAAGTAACGATTTTCCTTGAAATACTCATCATTTTTTGTTTTAATAAAGACTCTTCATAGTGACGAATCGCTAACCCCAACTCTGGATTGATACTGTTTGTACCCATAAAATATAGATCAGCATGGATATGCTCTAAATCCTGAACCGTCTTTGAGCCAAGGGTTATTTGATAGCGTTTGTAAAAAGAACCACCTAATAGAATGATTTCCACCCTTGGATGCTCCGCTAAGGCTGTAGCTAAATGAGGATTGTTTGTCACAATGGTAAGTTCCATATTTTTAGGGAGTTGCTCGGCTATATAAAAATTGGTTGTTCCTCCATCCATCAAAATGATTTTGTGGTTTTCAATCAATTTCATTGCTTTCTTAGCAATTGTTACAAATTCTGTATTCACAATCCCCAACCCTTTACTTGCCTTGATAGATAAGTAGGAATTAGCGATAGCACCACCATGTACTTTTTTCAGAAGCCCTCTGTCTTCAAGTTCAATAATGTCACGACGAACGCTGTCGTAAGATACATTTAGGATTTGTCCTAAATCAACTAAAGTTACTTTTTTGTCTGTACTTAGCTTATCTAAAATTATTTGTTGACGTTCTTCTTTTAACATAATACCTAATTAGGAGGATAAATATTTTAATATTGAAATTGTTTGCAATTATTTGCAAATATACTTGCATTTATGCGAAAAGTTTGCATAAATTTGTATTGCAAACATTAGCCATTTTTTAAAAGAATACTATAACCATTTTTATATCAAACAATAAAGCAGTCAATCGAAAGCATTATACTCAAAATTGGTTTTGATTGAATTATGTTTTAAAAGGTTGAAAGTTAAAAGTGCAAGAATTATTTCTTGCACTTTTTTTATGACCTATAATTGATAGAAAACACGTTTTACTCTTTCGCTTACACTGGTTAACACTTCGTAAGGAATTGTATCTATCTTCTGAGATAATTCGGTAATAGTCAGCACTTTATTAAAAATAATCACTTCGTCTCCTTCTTGAACATTTGGTACATCAGTGATATCCACCATCGTCATATCCATGCATACATTGCCAACCACCTTGCATCGATATCCATGAATCAGTACTTCACCCACGCCTCGGCCATACCCTCTGTCAAAACCATCAGCGTATCCAATTGCTATGGTAGCAATTTTTGTATCTCGTTTCAATTCGCCTTTTCTGCCATAACCGACAGTTTCTGAAGACTTTACCAGCTTAATTTGCGAAATTACCGTTTTTAAAGTACCCACAGTCTGCAAATTTACCTGGTCTTCGGGTTTGGCGGCTACACCATACAGCCCAATACCAAGTCTTACCATATCCAGACGAGCTTCGGGGAAACGGGCAATACCAGCAGAATTAGCTAAATGACGTGAGGGAATATAGCCCAAGGCTTCCGAGATTTGATTCGCCATTTCGGTAAACGTTTTAACCTGCTGTCTTGTAAAATCATCAAAATCAACATCATCTGCTGCTGCTAAATGGCTAAAAATGGTTGAAACCCATAAATTGGGGTTCGATTGCAAACTTTTCAATAATTCGGGCAAAGCCTCTTTCTCAAAGCCCAACCGATGCATCCCTGTATCAATTTTAAGGTGAATTTTCGAGCTGAGATTACGGCTATCAATGTATTCAGAAAACTCATGGAGGATTCTTAAACTATATATTTCAGGCTCAAGCGAATAAGCCACCAATTGCTCAAAATCATTAGGAGAGGGGTTCATCACCATAATTGGTAGATAAATGCCGTTTTGTCTGAGCGAAACTCCTTCATCAGTATAGGCAACGGCTAGGTAATCAACGCCATGGAATTGAAGCAAATTGGCTACCTCTGTGCTACCAGAGCCATAGGCAAATGCTTTCACCATTACCATCATTTTAATCTGTTGCCCCACTTTGTCACGATAGTAATTCAAATTATTGGTAATGGCATCCAGATTGATTTCAAGGATAGTTCCATGCGTTTTTTGAACAAGTCTATTTACTATTTGTTCAAAGCCATATTTCCTTGCCCCCTTGATAAGAATAGTAGCATTATGCAATGATTTGATGGCTTGACTTTCCAGAAAATCCTTCGTGTTTTTATAAAACTGAATATTTGTATCAGTTTTGGCCGAACTAGCTATAAAATGATTTTTATTGCGGGAAATTACATCGCCGATACCAATAAACTGTGCTAAGTGCCTTTCTTTGACTAAATGGGCTATCTGTTTATAAAGTTCTTTTTCGGGGATACCAGTCTCCAATAAATCGCTCAGGATAAGTACTTTTTTCTGTTTTTGTTTTTGTTGGCTCAAGAAATTCAATGCGATTGTCAAGCCTGCTAAATCATTGTTATACGTATCATCTATCAAATAATTAGCATTGGTTCCTTGCTTCATTTCTAAGCGCATCGAAACTGGACGAAGGATTTGTAGTCTTGCCTGTATTTCAGAGGTGCTATACCCCAAATGCCAAAGCGTAAGGATGCAATGAATCGCATTTTCGATAGAGGCTTCGTCGGTAAAAGGAATATCGAGCGTTGTGCTGAATCTTTCTGAGTTAGGCGAAATAGCAGTTAAGTCTAAAAAGACTTTCGTATTTTCATTGTATATTTCCCAAGAGACACGCGCGCCAGTATTGGCCATGCGTGACCAATTAATAATTTTACAATCGGGGTTTTCAACCATGAAATCCGTTTTGATAATTTCATCAATCGCTACATAATCGGCACAATAGATTAAAGTAGATGCATGCTTGAAAAGCTTGATTTTTTCTTTAATCTTCTGTGAATTACTACTAAAAAACTCGTTGTGGGCTGTGCCTATATTCGTGAAAATACCAATGGACGGTTTCACTACTTTCTCCAGCTTTTCCATTTCCTCCACCTTGGAAATACCCACCTCGAAGATACCTAAATTATGACTTTCATTGATTTGCCATACTGAAAGCGGAACGCCAATTTGTGAATTATAACTTTTGGGACTTTTTACAATTTTAAAACGATTACTCAATAATTGTGCTAACCATTCTTTAACGATGGTTTTGCCATTGCTGCCAGTGATGCCAATAACAGGTAAATTAAATTGCTCGCGATGACGCTGAGCCACCTCTTGCATGGCAGTGATGCTATCTTCCACTTGCCATATTTTGGCATCTGTAAATTTCTTTAATTCGCGTACAATAGCAGGATTGAGGGCATCGGTTTCTACCACAAATTCGCGTACGCCTTTTCGGTATAAATCATCTAAAAACAGATGTCCGTCGTGATGTAAACCTTTAATCGCAAAGAAGATAGACCGCTGTGGTGATGACAACTGGCGACTATCATTCAAAAGATATTGTGCTTTAGTGTTGATGGGTAATGCTTTAAATTCCACGATTGTTATATTATAATTGTCTCAAAGATAAATACAAAAAGGCGATACAAAAATTGTATCGCCTTCAAAATAATGCAAATTTTTATTAGTTATTGCAATGCAGCAACACCTGGTAATACTTTACCTTCCATGTATTCTAACAATGCACCACCGCCAGTTGAAACATAAGAAACTCTGTCACCATAACCAGCGTTGTTTACTGCTGAAGCAGAGTCACCACCACCGATTAATGAGAAAGCGCCGTTTTCTTCTGTCGCTTTCACTACTGAATCTGCGATAGCGTTTGTTCCAGCCGCAAAATTAGGGAATTCAAATACGCCCATTGGGCCATTCCATAATACTGTTTTTGATGCTTCAATTACTTTCTTGAAAATTTCTGCCGTTTCTGGACCGATGTCCAATCCTTGCCAACCGTCTGGAATAGCACCCGAAGCTACTACTTGGCGTTCAGCATCGTTAGAGAACTTATCAGCACACAAGTTATCTACAGGCATATATACGTTAACACCTTTTTCTTTCGCTTTAATCAAAATTTCTTTGGCTAGTTCTACTTTATCTGGTTCAGAAATTGAATTTCCGATTTTACCACCTTCAGCCAGCACGAAAGTGTATGTCATACCGCCACCGATAATCAAATTATCAACTTTATCTAAAAGACGCTCGATAATCAAGATTTTATCAGAAACCTTAGAACCACCCATAATGGCTGTAAACGGACTCTCAGCACTTTCTAATACTCTTTGAGCATTCTCAATTTCAGCTTGCATTACATAACCACAAATTCTATCTTCAAAAAACTGACCAATTACTGCTGTTGAAGCATGCGCACGGTGTGCTGTACCGAAAGCATCATTTACCCAAACATCACCTAGCTTAGATAATTTCTCAGCAAATTCAACATTTCCTTTTTCTTCTTCTTTGTAAAAACGAAGGTTTTCTAACAATAAAATTTCTCCGCTTTGTAAACTAGCAGCCAAGTCAATAGCAGATTGACCGATACAATCATCTGCAAATTTCACTGGGCGACCAAATACTACTGAAAGAGGGGTTACAAGGTGTTTTAATGAGTATTTATCTGTAGGGCCATCTTTCGGGCGACCTAAGTGAGACATCAAAATCACCGAACCACCATCATTCAAAATTTTAGTGATTGTAGGAATTGTAGCTTTGATACGAGTATCATCAGTAATCTCAAAACGCTCGTTTAAAGGCACGTTAAAATCTACTCGGACTAAGGCACGTTTGCCAGCAAAATTGTAAGAATCGACAGTTTTCATGGATAATTAAATTATGTATTTTTTATTAATGGCAAAATAATATTTTGATAATATTGAGTATTTCAAAATATTTCTCTCTTTTATCAAGAAAGTAGACCTTTTGGTTGTTTAGGTAAAATTCGGACTAAAAGTATTACTAACAAAACCGAATTCAAAAAACAAATATACATTTTTCATCATCATTCACGAAAAAAGTAAATAATTTGAGTATTTTTTCTTAGATAATCATTGAATGGTTATATTTAATATTGCTATGTCAATATTCACTTCCAGCACCACCTCCGCCACTGCTTCCACCGCCAAATTTGAAAGGCTTATCGTGTGTATTTATTTTACTATTTACTACTTCAGCCAATAAAAGCGTGTCTAAATTAAAGCCCTCTAGGTTGTTATCAGGTGCATAAGTGAAGCCATATTTAGGTTCCTTCAAATAGTTGATGGCTACAAATGCTCCGCCAATCATCAAGCCTCCACAAATTAACAAAGCAATCTCAGTAGGAATTACTCCGAAATAATGTCGATAAGTAAAAAAAGAAAAAGCCATTGTAAGCAAGCCTAACATTAGGAAGGTACGATCACGTTTTTTGAGGCCTATATACACATACGCGAATGGAATAGCAGTAGTAAAGAAATAGAAAAGAGGAGCAAGACCTATTTGTGGCGCTACACTTGTAAAGACCTTATTAATCATGGCGTTACCCTCGCGAACGATAAAATAATTTACACTGAGATAGAACGACGCAATGGATAAGGTTTTTAAAATATCCAATGACGTTTCGTAATAAAGGTAATCTTTCCGCTGACTAAGTTTTATGACCAATCGATTCATGCCCAAGGAGAAAAACATCATCACAAAAGGTAAAATTGTTTTACCAACAGTAAATTCAAGACAAAAATCAACTAGCATGATGATAAGCAAAAAATAAATCCCACAAGCTACCAAGGCATCGGCATAGCGGATATAAGCGATAACAAAAAAGGGTAAAAAGAAAAAGCATTCTAACCAAGCAGGTAAATGAGAGGACTCTAACAGATAATAGATGAAAGTACAAAAAGCGCCAATGGAAAAATAGATTAAGGCATTATCGATACCTGATTGAAAAACTTGCTTTTCTCTTATCAAATATTCTAATAAAATAACCGCAGCAATGGCAAATATGATGGACAAAATAGTAGTGCTAGCAATAGGACTTTGTGTGAACGCGTTTTCAAAAATTAAGTAAAGCAACGAAATGCTAAATATACAAGCCAACGCCGTAAAAAGGAATAAGGCTATTTTGATAAAGACATTCGGTTGATAATAATCAAGGACAAACTGCTTTTTGACGTCAGCATTTTGCTGTTCAGTCAACAAACCTTTTTCAAACCAGTTTTGAGCTTTAGCTTGAAGGTAAGCGTGTTCTATCCATTGTTGTTGATATGCTTTCATAGATGTTTAGTTAGAAGTTTTAAGAATTTTCTTGAGATTGAACAACAGAAATATTACTCCTATGCCAGAGGCGATAAAGTAATAAGCCGCAAACCAGTTATTGACAGTTATCAAATCAAAAATGATATTCGTGATGGCTATATAGCCAAAAATAACCCCCGTCAACAAGAAAACATAAGATTGTTTGATTTTAGCATATAGGAACAATACTACGCTGATGGCTATGACGGTAAAAAAGTAGGTGTATTGAAGGTTTTCCTTAAAAATACCCACTGTGGCTGCTACCAAGGCCAAATTGCTCCCAAACAGAATGTACGTAAATGAAAAATGCCTTTTCAAGAGTTTGTATTCAGAAAGAAAGCCAATGGCCATGTAGGAAAGTCCCAAGCAAATAGAAGTAAAGATAAAATAAGGGGCAGTGAAATCATTATTAGTAAGGATAGACACAGGAGAAATAGAAACGCCTACCCACGAAGCAAAGGCAGTAATAGCCATTGAAAGCACTCCTCGATGGTCGAAAAAATAGGCAGTAAAGAAAAAAACTACGGCAGGAATAAACGTAATCAATCCGTACTTTTCTCCGAACAGGTCATATTGATATTGCAAGTATCCTTCTAAGGTAAGGAAGCTCAGACAGCCCAATAGCAACGTGAAGTCGGCAAAGAGATTATTTTGCTCAACCAGTTGCCAAGTAAATGGTTGCCTCTTCCAAAACGAAAAACCAAAACCTGCTACTACTAGCACGCTAATAAAAACGACAATAGCAGTATGCCCAATAGAATCGAGATTTTGATAGATAACAATGCCCAAACCGCTACTTAATAAAAATATACCTGCGTATAATATTAGCTTTAGTTCATAGTGCAGGGAAAAGGGTTTTTTATCTTCAAAGTCAATTATATGTTGCCCTGTTTGTGCAGATATAATAGCTTTCTCTTGAAATATTTCAAGGACTTTTTGGTTTGTCATACCTAAATAGGATTATTTATCTTTGTAAATTACGAAAAAAATATTTGATGGCTCCCGAACGAATAGAACTTCCTCCAAAATATTACTTAGAATACTTTCAATATTTATTGACTTTTGTCCAGAAAAAGTATCAACATATTCTGAACGAAAGTGAACAACAATTCTTGTCTCAATTTGATGCATTAACAGAAGACGAGCAATGTTTGTACATACGCTTTGTGAACAGAACAGGTTCTTTTTTTAGGGTTGAAAAATTGAAATATGCTGAAATTGAAAATATTCCAGCGGTACTGAACAGTTTGATTATTAAAAATTTTGTAGAACCACTCGGAATAAATCATCTTCAATATGCGTACGAAGTATTAGATATTTTTAATAAAACCGAGCTGATTTTTTTAGCCAAGATGCTCAACCTACCTACCAAGGGCAAATCATCTTTAAAAAAAGAAGAAGTGCTTGATTGGCTTTTAGAGGTGGGAGATTGGGAAGAAATGCTGTTTTTATTAGATGAAAAAGATTTCTCAAAAATTCATGCCATCGAGCATTCTGTCGTGAAAGTATGTTTTGAAGAGGAGGTACAACTATTGAAATTTCTTTTCTTTGGAACGCGTCATGGCGATATGTCAGAGTTCGTAACCCGCGATTTGGGCTATCAGAATTATGAGAAGTATGACGAAGATAAAATGGTGGCTTATTTTCAGACCCGACAAGAGGTAGAAGATAAACTAAAAGTGAGCTTGGCGAGGGAAGATTTTTATGTGATGCAAGAAACCAAAGTAGATTACCTTGAAATTTATAATTGGTTTATGGATTGGGCTGAAACACATGGAAAGGAACTGTCGGAAATAGCCATTCCTACCTTTGAACGCTTTACGTTGAAAGTAGGGGCTTACCTAGAGAAAATCAAAGCCTTGGACGAAGCCCTGATAGTTTTCCGCTTAACGGAGCAGTCGCCTTCCAGAGAAAGACAAGTACGGATTTTAGACAAGCTTAAAAACAAAGAAGAAGCTAAAGCCCTTTGTGAGGTAATTTTAGCAGAACCCCAGAACGCAGACGAACACTTTTTTGCAGAAGATTATTTGAATCGTTTGGAGGCACAGTTGCAAAAAAAGAAATCAAAGAAAGCCATTACCCAGCATTTGCATGGTTCAGAATCAATTATGATTGATTTAGTGTGGAAACGGCAGGTGGAGATGGGCGTGATAGATTATTACGAAAGGCAATATAAAAAGGCGACTTTTACCGAAAACCATCTTTGGAGGAGCCTCTTTGGATTATTATTTTGGGACATTATTTTTGATACCGAAACCTTGTCTATTCATCATCCCTTACAGCGTTCACCGTCTGATTTATTCAAACCTACTTTTTTTGAAAAGAGGAAAGAGAAGATAGAAGAGCGCCTTCAGATGTTGGAAGATATAGATGCTACGGCAATTTATATTTACAATATTTTCTTCGAAAAATATGGCATCACTAATCCATTGGTAGATTGGTACGGAGGACTTTTTCCGTTGATTCAGACCGTTTTAGAGAAGCTATCTTCTGAACAAGTTAGTGCTATTATGCTAGAAATGGCGAGGAACTTAAGAGAAAATATTCGGGGTTTTCCAGACTTATTTATGTGGGACGATGGCGAATATTGTTTTGTAGAAGTGAAGTCGCCAACCGATAGTTTATCTAATCAGCAACTGTATTGGCAACGCTTTTTTGAGAAAATAAATGTACGGTCAAAAGTACTGAGAGTAGCGTGGGAAAAGCCTAATTTGGACGAGTTTTTGTAGATTTCAAAGGGTTTTTTACCCGATTAAAAGCCGAATTTTGCACTTTTCTAATATAATTACCCTGTAACTATATAGTAGCATTCAATAACTTTGATTATTCAAAGAATGTGTATTTAACATTTGGATAATTGAAATTTAATGTCGAAATTCATTTAAGAAAAAGCTCAAGATAAGTTATAAACCCTGTCTTAGTCGGTAGGGTTTTTTTGACTAAAACGGAGAGTTCTTTGTTTTGACTTTAATGTTTCTTATTTCCATTTGTGTTGAATTATATTTTTTGTTTGATTGCAATAAAATAGATGTGTAGCGTAAGTGAAATTTGAATGAGAAACATTAAGGTAAAACAGAGAACTACTCCAATGAGCAAAAAAGCTTTGATTGAGGGCTTTCTTTTTAAAATTTGTTTAACTTAAACACCGAGTGCGTATGAAATTACAAGTGCATTCAATTCACTTCGATGCTGACATCAAGCTATTGGAGTTCATCCAGTCAAAACTAAACAAACTGGATACCTTTTATGACCGAATTACTGGAGGTGAAGTATTTCTAAAAGTGGATAAAGGAGATACAAAAAAGGTCAGAAGTAAAATGTTGGAAGTTAAAATTAATTTACCCGGCGGGACGCTTTTTGTAAAAGAACAGGGTAAGACATTTGAAGAAGCAATGGACATCGCCATTGAAGCACTCAAAATCCAACTTAAAAGATTTAAAGAACGAATACAAGATAAAGCTAATCCGACAAGAAACGTTTTAATGTCGATGGCAATGGAAAGTTAATATTTTAGTAAGTGCAATTTAGTAAGTGTAATTTGCTTTAAGGGGAGCTTCGCAAGAAGTTCCCTTTTTTATTTTCTAAAAATAGAGTATAAATACAGGAAATGTTGCTTGTGATGTATTAGATAATATTAAAAAAATGGTTATATAGTATCAAAAAAAAAGGCATCGATTGATGCCTTTTTTTTTGATAGATAATATATCTAAATTATGCCAAGCCAAATTTAGCTTTTACAGCATCTACATAGTCTAATTTCTCCCAAGTGAAAAGCTCAACTTCTTTCTCAAAAACAACGCCATCTGGCCCTTTGAAAGATTTCTTCACGATTTCGTTGGTACGTCCCATGTGGCCATAAGCAGCCGTTTCTGAATAGATAGGGTTACGTAATTTCAAACGTTGTTCGATAGCATAAGGACGCATATCGAAGATTTCTTCAACTTGACGAGCGATTTCTCCATCTGTTAAGTCTACCTTGCTAGTACCATAAGTATTGACAAAAAGACCACAAGGCTGAGCCACCCCGATAGCATAAGAAACTTGTACCAACACTTCGTCAGCCAAACCAGCAGCCACTAAGTTTTTAGCGACGTGACGCGTAGCATAAGCCGCCGAACGGTCAACTTTTGAAGGATCTTTACCAGAGAATGCACCACCACCGTGCGCACCTTTGCCACCATAAGTATCAACAATGATTTTACGGCCTGTCAAACCTGTATCTCCGTGAGGTCCACCGATTACAAATTTTCCAGTAGGGTTGATGTGGTAAGTGATGTCGCCATCAAATAAACCTTGTAATTCAGGTTTACATTTATCTTTTACTCTTGGAATAACAATATTGATAACATCAGCCTTGATTTTTGCTAACATTGTTTCGTCATCCGAGAATTCATCATGCTGTGTTGAAACAACAATGGTATCAATTCTTTGAGGAACGTTATCGTCAGAATATTCAATAGTTACTTGTGATTTTGCATCTGGACGAAGGTAGTTAATCAATTCAGGTTCGCTGTTACGAATGGCTGACATTTCCTTCAAGATTTGGTGAGCCAAATCTAACGCCAAAGGCATATAGTTGTCGGTTTCTTTGGTTGCATAACCAAACATCATTCCTTGGTCACCAGCACCTTGCGCATTTGCTTTCGATTCAAAATCATCAGCCGTTACTCTATCAACACCTTGGTTGATATCAGCAGATTGATCATGGATAGCCGAGATGATACCACAAGAATTTGCCTCGAACATATATTCAGATTTTGTATATCCGATTTTACGAATTACATCACGGGCAATGGTTTGAACATCTAAATAAGTATTAGTTTTTACTTCTCCTGCTAACACTACTAAACCTGTGGTTACAAGGGTCTCGCACGCTACTTTTGAAGAAGGATCAAACGCCATGAAATTATCAATGAGGGCGTCTGAGATTTGGTCAGCAATTTTATCTGGGTGTCCTTCCGATACCGACTCAGAGGTGAAAAGATATGCCATTATGAATATTTTATAATTTGTGAATCAATCAAAGCACAAATTTATCACTAATATTTTTATTTGACAATTTGGCTTATTGAATGCTGTATTTATAGATAAATTATCTTTAAATAAGTCTATATTTAAGGATATTGACTATAAAAACGAATGTTACCATAAAATATTAGGACTAATAATACTATAATTTAATAGAGTTTTGCCAATACAACACTTTTTGCACCCATGATAAATGGCAAAGTAGGCATACTTTGCATCAAGGCAATGTCTTGCCAGATAGTACTATCTTCATCCAGAAACTTTAATACATCTGCTGGACGATTATATTGAAATAACTTAGTGAATATCATATCAGCAGGCATTCTTTTATGCAACATCACATTGAGGAGTATACTATCTAACAACGCCTTCCAGCGACTTGTATTGAAATTACCAGGAAATATTATCGACTGATTTTCAGTATGGGCTACGACTAAATCCGAGACTAATTTTTGTAAAAATCGTTGGCTACGCTGAAAACTATAACCCGTTGAGGCTTTAACATACCCACCTGCCGTACCAATCCTGATAATTTTTGGAGAGGGAGAAATTACTTGCGGCTCGTCGGACATGGGAATAACGCCCGACTCTATTTCAGTGATTCGATAATCATCAATCTTCAACACCTCTTGAATATATTGTTTTAAGGTATTGTTATAGGAAGCTTCGTTGAGGAGGTTGTCTGAAAAAACCGTAAATTCAACCAATGCTTTAGTAGCGGAATGAGGCAAAACATATACGAATCTACATTCATTTTGCTGTGCTATTCTAAAATCAAAAAGCGTAGGTTTTTCTGGTTCAAAGCTTGGTTGAGTAGTTTCAATGATCCAACCCTTAAAATGTTGGAGCATATTATGGTAATTGGGTTTATTGAAGCTAGACACCGTAATGCTATCAAACACAAAGCCATTGGCTATAAATGTACCTTTGTTGGTCACCACCTCTGCTGAGGTAACAGTTCCACTAATCTTTTCAATATCAGCCTGCAAAAAACTAACGTTTGGGTTTTGTTTCAGGAGGGGAATAATATATTGATAAAAGTCTTCACCCCGAAGCATTTTGTAGGTGTACTCTTCAATATTCATAAATCTGGCAAACTGTTCCTTTCCATAGAACCAAAAGCCATTCCATTTTCTATAGATAATATCCTCAAAGGGGCTAGCATCTTTCTCCCAAAAACACCAAGTATGGTCATTAGCCCGTTTTACATCACGGTCGATAATAAGGATAGATTCATTCTTCAATAAGCTTTTATTCAAGTAAAAAGCCAAAGAAAGTCCAGCCATACCACCACCAGCAATGATATATTGATAAGTATTTGGAAGAGTTTGATTCATTATTCAGTAGAAGAAATATCAATTTAATGATATTAACTTGAAAATAGGGATGTTGTTTTGGAAATTGTGTAGTTGTCAGCTTTGAGCTTTCAGCTGTGAGGTTTTTAGGGTAAGGGTTTTTACTCTTGTTGGAGTTTTTCTCCAACGAATTTTGTGTCAGCAATATTTAATAATAATATTGTAAAAATAATTGGCAAATTGCTGACGCATGACTTGTTGGTGAAAAACTCCAACAAAGGCTAAACCACAATATGACTATCAAAAAAACAAATAAAATGAAAAAAAATGTTCTTTTATGCTTTGTGTTATTTCTGACTAGTCCCTTGGTTTTTGGACAAACTAAACAAGATACTTTAGCAATCAGACAAGCTGCTCTTGACTATATAGAATCTCAACACAAGCCAAACCCTGCGCAAATGGACAAGGCATTACACCCTAGAATGGTTAAACGTACCTTTTGGAAAGACAAAGCAACAGGGAAAGACTATGTACGAGAAACGACAACAGAGTCGATGGTTTTGCTTGCAGAGAGTTATAATAAGAATGGCGATAAATTTCCTGCATCACCTAAAAAAGAGATTTTTCTGCTTGACGTTTCAGAGCGTACTGCCTCTGTAAAATTAATTGCAGACGAATGGATTGACTATATGCACATTGTGAAACTGAATGGTAGTTGGAAAATTATCAATGTTCTTTGGCAGTATAAAGACATAAAACAGCATTGATGGGAAAGACTAAACTGATAAACAACGAATGGCTAACATAGATTTGACAATATGGTGGACTTAAATGTTTTTGTGAAAAACCTTTATAAGATTCTACATTAATAATTCTATTGAACATTAATGCTAAAAATGTGCCACCTCATCAGCTCGAAAACCATTATGTGCTATTTTAGAAAAATACCGATTAAATAATGAAACTGTTTGACAAAATATTCAAATCTAGCAAAACAGCTGAACCAGCGGACTTGACAACAATAACAAGGACAGAAGTACTTGAAGGGTTTTCTATTCCAGGAATAATACAGAATATGGGATACCACTTTACAGACTTACAAGTGTATAGTGATGGACTGATTTCTTGTTGGGAAATGGTTGACTTACCAATGTTTAAGGAAAAATTGAATCAAGGTTGGGTTGTTACATCCATTCCAGATGGAGAAGCTATTTCTGTTTTTAATTTAGGGTATTGGAACATTGAGCAGGGCGAATGGCTACACACTAAAGATAGTTTGTATAAGTATGTTTATTCTTTGGTAAAACGGCTCAATCCGACTCTTGAAAATTTGCACAATTACTACGGTAACAATTCAAAGATGGTAGGACAAGTAAATGTTGCAAAGCATTTTTTGCAACAGCCTAAACCCTACTATTTTGATGACCCAAATTCTTTCTTTCCTAAAAAAATCAACGGAGAGAAATTTCATTTGTTTTATCGAAATGACGACACGAAGACATATTTAGCTGAATTATCTTTATACAAAAATGGGTACATTGAAATTACCAATTTACCGACTAAGAAAACGTTCAAATTTGAAGACATACATGGGTTTATTGACAAAGGGACAATCACCACCGAATTAAAAACTGGGGAAATTGTTACAATCTTGAATTTAGGTTCTTTCAAAATTGTTTCAGGAAGCGGTGTTGATATAAAATTCAAACTTAATGAATTAGCTGACAAATTTAACGAGATTAATGGTAAAGAAAATAGTATTGCAAAATGTGCAAGGATTTTTGAAGAGTACAAACAAAGCCCCACAAAGAAATTAAGAAATGAGTTGAAAATTGCTTATGAAGAAGTTCCAGAGCATCAACGATTTTTTGTTGGGACGATGGACACAAAGGATTATGAAGTTCGTCAAGTTATCTATGGTGATATTGTAAAAAAAGAATGGGAAGAAGATTACGGCTACGACTATCCATATGACGATATGCCAAAACCAATTGACGAATGATAAAAACAACTTCAGCTCAATTTTTCTACCTGCTTGGCATAGAATTACAAAATCAACTATATTTATATAATACTTATCTGCTTTTAAATCAATATAAATCTAAACTTTATCTATCTTAAAACTTCTTTAGTAAGCACATATTATGGAAAACCAAGGAGCATCTGTAGTCATAACGCATCATATCATAGAAGGCAAAGAAGAGAAATATGAAGAATGGCTCAATGAAATTGGTCCAATTTGTAAGAGTTCAAACGGTTTTGTTGATTGGCAAATAATACGCCCAATTCCTAATCTAACGTTTATCTATACTGTTATTATTCGTTTCGATTCAATTACAAACCTTAAAAATTGGATAGAGTCTTCAGAAAGGAAACAGCTCATCGAAAAGGTAACTCCACTATTTGCTAGAGATGATAATTATGTTATAAAAAGTGGATTAGATTTTCTTTTTGTTTCAGAAACTGAAAAGCCCAAAGCACCTGTTCGTTGGAAACAGTATTTAGTAACGTGGTCTGCTATCTATCCATTATCACTCATTATTCCATTACTTATTTTACCAGTGTTGAGGTTTTTGCATTTTCCTCAGATTCGATACTTGGACTCACTTTTTATTTCAGGGGTTATCGTTTTTCTGATGGTTTATGTTGTAATGCCTCATTACACAAAACTTATAAAAAACTGGCTTTATAGGTAAGCTATCTTCCGCCTTCATTGGTCTGGGCGTCGCCGTGATAAACAGTAACAAAAGCTAAATTGAAAAATAATATTAGAAAAGAAACCAATCCCGAAGGGATGATATATTTATAGAAAAAGGAAAAAAGAATAGTATGACTCCGAAGGAGTCGTATATGAGGGGGTCATTTTAAGCTATAGACATTTGAATCCGAAGGATTCTTTCATTCATACAATTTTTTAAGGTTATAAGCTTCTGCCTACAGATACCTATTTCAGGTGGATTTTATTTGTTTTAAGTCATCCCATCTGTTTGAAAAAACTTTTTTAATTTTTTCAAATATTTCTGTAACCTTTCATAATTACTGCGGTTACCAGTACAAATAACACAAAATCATATTTAATTACTTGGATAATCTTTCTGACAACGCACTCATGCTAAAAGTAAAAGCTGGAGACCTCGACAAGATGGGTCTGCTCTTTGAACGGTACCATCGTTCTCTGTATGGCTTTCTTTTTCACATGACTAACCAGAAAGAAGCAAGTGAGGATATGACTCAGAATGTTTTTTATCGCATGCTTAAATATAGAAATGCGTTTGTGGGTGATGGTGAGTTTAGAACTTGGATGTATCATTTGGCTCGCAATGTGTTGAACGACCATGCTAAAAAGAATATCAGAAATAAGGCTCAATACGATATAAAAGATTTTGAGGAAAGAATAGGAGGGAGTACACTGGCTGATGAGCAATTTGAGAAAGAAGAAGAATTGAACATGCTCGAAAAAGCTCTTGGTAGTTTAAGTACAGAAAACCGTGAATTATTGATTTTGAGTAGGTATCAGGAATTGAGTTATCAGGAGATTGCCAAAATATTGGATACTACCGAAGGGGCAATTAAAGTAAGGGTGCATCGTGCGATGGGTCAATTAAAAAGTATTTATTTTAAAATTAATGTATAAAAAGGCAAGTCTTATGAAATGTGAATATGATAAAGAGCGACTTACTTATTTGTTGAATAATCCTATCAACGATGTTGAACGTATAGCGTTAGAAGAACATTTAATTGAATGTCCTGATTGTCAGAAAGAGTTTGAGCAATCTCAAACATTATGGACAATGATGGGCGAGCTTCCTAAGCCTATGCCTTCTGCGAATATGCGCACTGATTTTTATGCGATGTTGGAAGATTATAAAGAAACCGTTGCCGAAAAGAATAATCCGTTGACCAGTATATTGGCAAAATTCAAACAGCTTTGGACGATTCAACCTGCTCTGCAACTGTCGTATAGTTTTATGCTTTTAATTGTTGGACTTGGCATTGGTTATTTTATCAATCATTCAAATGATAAACTAACTTCTAATCAGGAAATAACGGCTTTGTCATCAGAAGTTCAGGAAATGAAAAAAATGATGATGATGTCGTTATTGGAAAACCCTTCGGCCTCTGAAAGAATGCGTGCGGTGAGTTATTCAGAAGAAATTACAGAAGTGAATACACAGGTAGTAGAGGCATTATTGATGACGCTGAACAATGATGAAAATGTAAATGTCCGCTTGATGACCTTGGATGCCCTTACCAAATTATCACATAATGCGAGGGTTCGTGAAGGATTGGTGCAAAGCATTACTAAGCAAGATTCGCCCTTAGTACAATCAGCTATTGCTGATGTAATGGTAAAATTACAGGAAAAAAAGTCGATAAAACCCCTTCAAAAATTGCTTAAACAAGACAATCTCAACGAGATGGTCAAGGACAAAATAAAACAAAGTATTAATCAACTCATTTAAATAAACCTTTACATCATGAAAAAAACATTATTCTCCTTTATAATAGGAGTGGTACTCTCTTGTGCCCAATCGTCAACAAATGCACAGAAATTTGATGAACATCTTCATAAAGAATTTGAGGTATCGAAGACAACCACTAACATTTTAGCCATTTATAATATCAATGGTTTTGTAAAAGTAGAAGGCTAT
Organism: Arcicella sp. GW821-FHT09D11; assembly: GCF_059416265.1. Classification (NCBI taxonomy): domain Bacteria; kingdom Pseudomonadati; phylum Bacteroidota; class Cytophagia; order Cytophagales; family Flectobacillaceae; genus Arcicella; species Arcicella sp. GW821-FHT09D11. Next base: position 417,003 of record NZ_JBWKOV010000004.1, read on the forward strand.
GCTGGCACTAAAGTAGTCATAGAAGTGGATAAAAATATTTCTGCCCGAGAGGAAGATGATGTAGAGACTGGCAAAAAAGAATTCCAGTTGGCATTTGAACAAAAAGGCGATAGTATTATTGCTTATGTGGCTCAACCATTTGATTCTCGCCCTAATCGCAATAACGAACGAAGAAACGATAAACACATAGATTATCATTATAACGTATCGTATACGGTAAAGGTACCCTATAACATGAACTTACATATTTCGACCATCAACAATGGATATGTAGAGGTAAAAGACGTTGCGGGAGCATTGCACTTACGCAATATCAATGGAGAGATTTCTGTAGCTAATGCCAAAGGACAAAGTAATCTACATACCATTAATGGAAATATTACGATAAACTACGTGAGCAATCCTCCAGAACCATCGTCTTATTATACCTTAAATGGTGACATCAGGGTTAGCTATCTCAATGATCTTTCGGCAGATTTACAGTTTAAGAGCATGAATGGACATTTCTACACAGATTTTTCTAATACTGAAGTATTGCCAACGCAGGTAGTGAAGAATAAAGAGACCAAGGGAGAAGGAACTGTTTATAAACTAAACAAAACATCGTCTATCAGAATAGGCTCTGGCGGAAAAGCTTACCGCTTTGAAACCATGAACGGAAGTGTATATATCAAAAAACAACCATAAAATATTTATTACAAAAAATATATCAAACAGATGAAAACAATAAAAAAAGCAGGATTTCTGCTACTATCAATCCTATTGATGAACAGAGCCGTGGCTCAGACAGAATCAAAAGACCAGATAACGGTGCCTTTGACCGACCCAACTAAGCCATATTCGTTGACAGTGAAATTAATCAATGGCTCAATCAAAGTAGCTAGCTATGCTGGCAAAGAAATAATAATCGAAGCACAAGCAGCCTCAGGCAAAAAAGAAGAAAGCAAAACCAACGCCGAAGGTATGAAGCGCATCGTGGCAGACAATGGATTGGAGCTTACGGCCGAGGAAAACAATAACAAAATAATCGTACATTCTGATTCTTGGAAAAGAGCCGTTAACCTTACCCTAAAAGTACCACAAGGTGGAAATTTTAAACTCCATACCATCAATAATGGAGATATTACGGTAGATAACATCAATGGAGAAATGGAGGTAAACAATGTAAACGGTGCGATAAAACTGTCTAATATTTCAGGTTCTGTCGTGGCGAATACTGTTAACGGAAACATCATTACCAGTTTCAAATCGGTGGATGCTAAAGCACCAATGGCATTTACAACGTTGAACGGAAATGTAGACATTACTTTTCCTGTTACGATTAAAACGAATGTTAAGCTAAAATCTGATAGAGGAGAAATACTAAGCGATTTTGACATTGACATCGACAAAACTCAACCTAAGACAAATACAGCCAGTGAAAAAGGGATGTATAAAATTAAAATTGAAGACTGGATTTATGGGAAAATCAATGGCGGTGGCCCTGAAATCATGATGAAGAATATGCATGGTAATATATATCTAAGAAAAGCCAAATAAACCTATTTTAACTTAATCAATAAAGAATCTGTAGGTTTAGCATTTGTGTGAAACTTACAGATTTTAACCTCACCCCCAACCCCTCTCCTTCAGAGAGGGGGGCTTTGAATCCAATAGTCTGCTCCCCTTCTCTGAAGGAGAAGGGGTTGGGGGATGAGGTAACCTATTGACCTGTTTACTTGTAATTAATTTTGAAAAAATTGCAACAAATTAGTAAAACCTCTTGTCCTTGTCATAAAAAAAACCTCAACAAACAACCTAACAAACTATGAAAAAAATACTCTTGCTGATGCTACTGCTATTTATTGCTAGTATTAGCTTTGCCCAAACGTTTACTATCAATGGAACTATCAAAAATCAACAAAATGAAGTAGTTCCTTTTGCTACCATTGCCTTGCATCATACCAAAGATTCTTTGTTAGTAAAAGCTGATATTGCCACAGAAGATGGCGTGTTTAAAATGGCTAATATTGCTAAAGGACTATACTATCTTCAAATTAATGCGGTAGGTTTCAAAAGTTTTAGGTCTTCGCCCATTGAAATAATCAATCAGAATATTGATTTACCGCCTTTTACCTTATTAACCTCTGTCAAACAGTTGGAAGAAGTAAAGGTGGTAGCTTCCAAACCTTTGATAGAGGTGAAGCAAGACAAAATAGTTTTTAATGTAGAGAATAGTATTAATGCGACAGGCTCCAATGCGTTAGAATTATTACAGAAATCTCCCGGAGTACAAGTAGATAAGGATGAAAACGTGTTGATAAAAGGCAAAGCAGGCGTCAGGATTTATATTGACGGAAGACCGTCGCAGATGAGTGGGAAAGACCTTGCTTCAACCCTCAGAAGTATGAACTCTGCTGATATCGAAGCCATTGAAATTATCACCAACCCCTCCGCTAAATATGATGCCGCAGGTGACTTAGGTATTATCAATATCCGTTTGAAGAAGAACCGAAAAATTGGTACCAATGGCAATCTTAGTCTTGGGGCTAATTTTGGTATTACCCCAAAATACAATAGTTCACTGAATATCAATCATCGTGATAAAAAGGTTAACCTTTTTGGTTCGTATAGTTATAATCAAGGGGCTTGGCATAATACTACTTTGGATGACCAAATTCTGAACAATACCATCTATAATAAAACGTGGCATGGCTTATGGAAGGATACCTCGCAAAGTGCCAAAGTTGGCGTTGATTATTACATTGATTCAAAAAATACGATAGGCTTTAGTGTCAATGGAAGAATGAGCGACCATAACGGCGGAGGAGAAAGCCAAACGCTGATTGGCAAACGATTTAGCTCAGTCCCTGATTCTGTAGTACTTTATTCGCAAACATCTAACCCTGAAAAAAACAAGAACCTCAACTTAAATCTAAATTATCGTTTTGCTGATACTACGGGGCATGAACTGAATGTTGATGCCAATTATGGTATTTTTACTTCTAGGGGTATCAATTATCAGCCCAATAGGTATCAGTTTTATTCGCCAGAGATTCCTGCTATCGAACGAAACTATGTCAGTAAAACTCCGACAGATATTACAATCAGTTCTTTTAAAATTGATTATGAACAGCCTTTCCAAAAAGGAAAATTGGGGTATGGAGTAAAATGGTCGGATGTAACGTCTGATAATACGTTTGATTTCTTTAATGTCATAAATAATACAGAAGTCAGAGATATAGACCGAAGTAACAGATTTACCTATACGGAAAGAGTATACGCTGGATATATAAATTATAATGTTCAGTTAAACAAGAAATGGGATTTTCAAGTAGGGTTGAGGGCTGAAAATACTAAGTCGCTAGGTAATCTTACCAGTTATAAGCACAACGATTTAGATAGGGTAGATACTACTTACCTGAACTTTTTCCCAAGCGGAACGCTATCATTCAAGGCATCTGATAATCATTCTTTTAACCTTAATTATAGTCGCAGAATCAATCGTCCGAGTTATCAGAACCTGAATCCTTTTGAATATAGGATTGATGAATTGGTGTATTCAAAAGGGAATCCATTCCTCCGCCCTGAATTAGCCAATAGTTTTAAATTGACCCATGTGTATCAATCTAAATTAACAACTTCTTTAGGATATTGGCGAACCAAATTCCCAGTGGTGGGTCTAAGGATTCCTTATGATAGTAGCCGAACCTATTTTATTTCTAGGAACTTAGATTATTCTGAAGGAGTAAGTTTGGACATGAGTATCACCGCTTCTATCACAAAATGGTGGCAAATTTATTTCAATGTGAGTGCCTATCACAATATCTGGAAAGCCAATCTGGAAAATGGATTAGTCATTAATAACAGCACAGCGGCACTTAATTGCAACGGACAGAATACTTTCAAGATAAAAAACAACTGGACGATAGAATTATCAGGTTGGTATAATTCCCCCTACCGAAGAATCGATTACAACTCGGGAATGGGTATGATGGACATAGGTGTGCAAAAGAAGTTTTGGAGTGACAACGCCACTTTCAAGGTTTCTTATAGTGATGTATTAGGTACTGCCCGTGGTGGGTATCATTCACGCTATGCAGGAATTGAAACAAATTTAAGATTCACTTTTGAAGGGCAACAATTGAAATTTAGTTTCAATTACCGCTTCGGAAATAAGGAAATCAAAGGAGCGAGAAGTCGTAAATCAGGTTCTGAGGATGAAATGAATAGGATTAAGGGAGGGTGATAAATGTTATCATTCCCTATTAGGGGGTGAGGTAAGTATTAATTATTTTTCAAATGTTTGATAGTCAATACCTTATCACTAGGGAGGGACTTAAGTCCCTCCCTAGTGATAAGAGTAATCCTAATAAAACTTAGGCAAAGGATTCAATTTTAGATTTTGTCTTTGATGCCAATATGGATAAATTGGGGGCACTTCACTGGCTTGGTCTAATTTCTTTACTTGTTCAGTTGTCAAATTCCAACCTACCGCATCAATATTTTGAAGGAGTTGTGCTTCGTTTCTAGCACCGATAATGATACTCGATACTGTTGGTCTTTGCAATACCCAGTTGATGGCTACTTGTGCTAAGGTTTTGCCCGTTTCTTCTGCTACTTCATCCAAGGCATCGATGATATTATAAAATACTTCTTCGTTGATTACTGCTTCTGGAATGGGGCTACCACCTTGCGCTACTCTGCTATCTTGTGGCAAAGGTTGGTTTCTACGATATTTTCCGCCCAATCTACCTGCCGCCAAAGGTGACCAAATAATTCCGCCAACTTTTTGGTCTAAGCCCAAAGGCATTAGTTCCCATTCGTATTCACGATTGGCCAATGAATAATATACCTGATGTGCTACATATTTATTCCAACCATATTTGTCAGCAATGGCTTGAGATTTCATTAAATGCCATCCCGAAAAATTTGAAGCAGCAATATACCTGATTTTACCACTTTGAATTAAATCATCTAATGCCCTTAATGTTTCTTCAATAGGTGTGTTGCCATCAAAGCCATGCATGTGATAAAGGTCGATATAATCAGTGTTTAGGCGTTTTAAACTCCCTTCTACTTGCTTAATCAAACGATAACGAGATGAACCCTGATTGTTTGAACCCTCGCCAAAAGTAAAAGTAGCTTTGGTCGAAATAATTGATTTATCTCTTTTGCCAGCCAGTGCTTTTCCTAGAATCTCTTCTGAAAGCCCTTGAGAATAAACATCGGCAGTATCGAAGAAATTGAGACCTGCCTCTAAACAAATGTCTACTAAACGAGTAGCTTCTTCTACCTGAGTGCTTCCCCAAGCTTTAAAAAAATCGTTTCCACCACCAAATGTAGCAGTACCAAAACTTAGCACAGGCACTTCTAAGCCTGATGCACCTAACTGTCTGTATTCCATTCTTTATTGATTTTAGAGATTTGTTATATACTACTCTTTAAGGAGTAGCTGATAGTAAAATCCAAAAAGTAAAAAGTTGGTTCGTTTTTGGTAAATAAGATGTTAGACTTTAGGACTTGAGGACGTTAGATTTAAGACTTGAAGACGCTAGACTTAAGGACTTGAGGATGTTAGATTTTAAGATGCTGGACTTTAGGTGTTAAATTTAAGGTGCCAAACTTAATGACTAAGTCCAAATTCTTCAAGTCTTAAGTCTAGCGTCTTCAAGTCTAACGTCTTAAAGTCTTCAAGTCCAAAATCAAAACAGCTCCCCGAAACATTCAGGAAGCTGTCGCCTATTCACCTAACCACTAAAATAGTTTTTCTTTAATTAGCATACATTGACCAATTGGTAATCAAGCAATTGATTTTATTGTAAACTGTCTTATTATATTTTGAAACGCCACTTTGCGACGTCTAGCAATGTCTATCTTTTGTCCATCTATCATAATTACACATGGCTCACCTGTAGTACTGAATGCTTTTAAATATCTTAAATTAATCAAGAAAGATCTGCTTACTCTTACAAAATCATGGGGCTCAAATAATTCACAAAATTGTTTTAACGTTTTTGAAAAAAGTCTTTTACTACCATTCTTATAATGTACAAAAGTATAATTTCCTTCGCCTTGACACATCACAATTTCATCGATAAAGATTTCTGTTTTTCCTCTTTCTAAGAAAATAATTGTTCTTTTTTCACGACCATATCGTTTTGAAGAAAAGAGAAAATTGGTTTGGATTGGTAAGTTCATAGTTGTTTGGTTTACATAATCACCTTGATGAATATTTTTCCATAGTACAAAACAAAAGACTTTGCTTTCAATATTTTAGCGTAAAAACACTTTAATTGCTTAATTGCGTATTTTTACCCTCCGTAAAACCCCCTTTTGTGCTACATTTTCTTAGTCGTAAAAGCATTGAAAAATGGTAACAAGAAAATCAGAAAAATTTATGGTTTGAAGACACACGAATAATCCTTAATTTTGTAGGAAAACAAGATTGGTGGTTTTTCACGAATCATATTACAAATACTATGCTTTCAGAACAAGAAGTACTTCGCCGACAAAAGCGCGAAGATTTAATGAAGCTCGGAATCGACCCTTATCCAGCTGAACTATACGAAATCAATGTAACTGCCGAGGATATTCAGCAGAATTATGCGAACAATAAGATTGATTATAAGAATATCTCGATTGCAGGTAGATTAATGTCTTTCCGAATTATGGGGAGTGCATCTTTCGCAGAATTACAAGATGCTACAGGCCGTATTCAATTATATTTCCGTAGAGACGACCTTTGTCCAGATGAAGATAAAACGCTTTATAATACAGTTTTCAAGAAGTTATTAGATATTGGTGATATCATTGGGGTGAAGGGCTATGTGTTTACTACCCAAACAGGAGAAGTTTCTATTCATGTTACCGAATTCAAGATTCTGAATAAATCATTACGCCCATTGCCAGTAGTAAAACGTGATGAAGATGGAAATGTGTTTGATGGTTTAACAGACCCAGAAACACGTTACCGTCAGCGTTATGTCGATTTGATTGTTAATCCAGAAGTAAAAAATATATTTATCAAACGTTCAAGAATTGTAACGACGATGCGTACAATTTTTGATGGAAAAGGTTGGTTAGAGGTTGAAACACCAATTCTTCAACCAATTCATGGGGGTGCTTCTGCTCGTCCGTTCAAAACACACCACAATTCTTTGGATATTCCTTTATATATGCGAATTGCCAATGAATTGTATTTGAAACGCCTTATTGTAGGCGGTTTTGATGGCGTGTATGAGTTCGGCAAAATGTTCCGTAATGAAGGAATGGACAGAACTCACAATCCTGAATTTACTTCTTTAGAATTCTATGTAGCCTATAAAGACTACAATTGGATGATGGAAATCACCGAAGAAATTTTCGAGAAAGTTGCCATCGCTACCAACGGACAAACGAAAGTAAAAGTTGGCGAAAACGAAATTGAATTTGCTGGACCATTCACACGTTTGACGATTGCAGGAGCAATTGAAAAATACACAGGTGTTAATGTAGAAGGTATGGACGAAGTAACGCTTCGTAATCACTGTACTTCATGGGGTATAGAAGTGGATGCTTCGATGGGAACGGGTAAATTGATTGACGAAATTTTCGGTGAGAAAGTGGAAGGCAATTTGATTCAGCCAACGTTTATTATCGACTATCCAGTTGAAATGTCTCCGTTGACTAAAAAACACCGTAGCAAACCAGGGTTGGTAGAGCGTTTTGAATTATTTGTGAATGGTAAAGAAATTGCCAATGCTTATTCAGAATTAAACGACCCGATTGATCAGCGTGAACGTTTTGAGGAACAATTGAAACTAGCTGAAAGAGGTGACGACGAAGCAATGGCGATGGATGAAGATTTCCTTCGTTCATTAGAATATGGGATGCCACCAACAGCAGGTATTGGTATTGGTATCGACCGTCTGACGATGTTGATGACTAATCAAACGACTATTCAAGAGGTATTATTCTTCCCTCAGATGCGTCCAGAGAAGAAAGCTGAACTTTCTACTGATGCAGAATATGAGGCAATTGGTGTACCAACAGCATGGATACCTGTACTTCAAAAAATGGGCTTTATGACTATCGCAGGACTGAAAGAGGCTAATCCAAACAAAGTATTTAACGATTTAGGCGGAATGCGTAAAAAGTTAAAACTAGATATTTCAATTCCTACTAAGGACGATGTTCTTAAATGGTTTGAATAAAAAATAGAAAACGGCTACTTCATCGAGGTAGCCGTTTTTTTTACTCGCAGATTTATTAAATAATCTCCGAAAATCTGCGGTTTAAAATTTCCAAAATCTGCGGGTAAAATCTTTTCCCGCAGATTCTCGCAGAAAAGTATCGCTGATTTTTAAATAATTCAAAATCTCCGAAAATCAGCGGTTTTTAAATCTCCAAAATCAGCGGGTAATATATTTTCCCGCTGATTCTCGCAGAAAAGTATCGCTGATTTCCGCTGATTTTGATAATTTAAAACCTCCAAAATCTGCGGGTAAAATCTTTTTTCACAAATTCACGCTGATAATCTAAAAAATGACAATTTATCAACCTTGGTTTGCAATAATCGGCTATTTTGTCATGTAAAGATTATTTAAAATAAAAAACATAAGACATAATGGCATTAAAATGTAGGTGGTATAGGATTTGAGATAAAAGGGATGTCCAGCTATTATAAAAAGGACAAAACATTTTAACATTTAATCAAAAAACATTAAACAACATAAAACCATGAAACTTGTTAGATTCAATAACCCAGCATTCCAATTTTTCAATGAAGATTTCAACAACATTTTAAAAAACATAGACACCATGTATCCTTCAAAACAACACCATAGTGTAGCATATAATAACATTCCTGCTGTGAATGTAAAAGAAGTAGAAGGCGTATTTCATATTGAAGTAGCTGCTCCAGGTTTGAAAAAAGAAGATTTCAAATTAAGTCTTCATGAAAACCGTTTGACTATCTCGACTAAGAAAGAGCAATCAAATGAAGAAAAAACTGAGCAATATACTCGCCAAGAATTTAATTACACTTCGTTCCAAAGAACATTCAATTTGCCTAAGTCGGTAGACGGAGAAAAAATAGAAGCTACTTATGCTGACGGAATATTGAATATTTCACTTCCTAAAAAAGAAGAAGTAAAACCTGCGGTTAAAGAAATAGCAGTAGCGTAATAGATTAGCTTGCGCTAAGCTTTTAACCATGAGCTTCAAGATTATTAAGATCGATTCCTTCTCTGAAAAATAGTGTTAGAGAAGGAATCTTTTTGCCCTAAATGTTATATTATTGTTCTACAAAAAACTCATCACTCAAAGCTGATTACTTACTAATAAGTATTTTCTTAAAATATGTTAAAAAGCTTTAGAGGAATGCACCTTAAAAAAAGTTTTAGCGTTAAATTAGCAGATGTGAATTAAAGATCAAAAATTTATTCAATCTTGTATTGTTTTGTAAAATTTAACAAAATATCACAAACCATGGAAATTAAAAGTAATGTAAAAAACCTAGCTATAGCCGGAATATTGAGTAGTGCTACTACGCTTGGAGCCTATAAGCTTTTTTTAGAAAAATCATCATCAGACGCCTTATTTACCAATACGCCTTCTGCTTTCACACGAATGGTTTCAAATGTTGGAGCTGTTCCAGCAGGTGCACCAGGTGAGTTTACGTATGCGGCAGAAAAAGCTACGCCTGCGGTAGTACACATTAAAACAAAAATGACACGCAACGTTAGCCGTCAAATGATGGACCCGTTTGAAGATTTCTTCGGAGGTTTTGGCGGAGGTGGTCGTCGTCAACAAATTGAACCTCAAGAAGCATCAGGTTCTGGGGTAATTATTAGTTCAGACGGTTATATTGTTACTAACAACCACGTAGTACAAGATGCCGACGAAGTATCAGTAATTTTGAATGACAAACGCGAGTTAAAAGCAAAAGTTATCAGTACTGACCCAGCGACGGATATTGCAGTAATTCAAGTAAAAAGTGCTAATCTACCATTCTTAACTTTTGGTGACTCAGATGCTATCAGAGTAGGAGAGTGGGTGTTGGCTGTAGGTAATCCGTTCAATTTAGAATCGACTGTTACAGCGGGTATTGTTTCAGCAAAAGGACGCCAAAACATTATCGACCGTGGTGGAGATGTTAATCCATTAGAATCATTTATTCAAACAGATGCAGCCGTAAATCCGGGTAACTCTGGTGGTGCTTTGGTTAACTTAAAAGGAGAACTAATAGGTATCAACACTGCTATTTATAGCCGTACTGGTCAATTTGCAGGATATTCGTTTGCCGTACCAGTAGGAATTGTTAAAAAAGTAGCGGCTGATTTGATTAAATATGGCAATGTGCAACGTGGCTATTTGGGTATCAACATTACCGAAGTAAACGCTAAATTGGTTGAGGAGAAAGATTTAAAAGTAGGTGATGGCGTATATGTAGGTGGTTTCCCAACAGTAGGCGGAAGCTCTGCTCAAGCTGCTGGATTAAAAGTAAACGATGTAATTGTAAAAATAGACGGTATCGAAACCAGATCAATGTCTAAATTGATGGAATTGGTAGGTCGTAAACGCCCAGGCGAAACAGTAGTAGTTACTGTAAACCGTGATGGAGACCTTAAAGACTTCAATGTTGTGTTAAAAAATAAAGATGGCAACACAAACATTGTAAAAGGTGAAGTGGTTGGAAATGTTGTAAAAAGTGATTTTCTAGGTGCTAAACTTGCTAATTTGAGTGATGGCGAAAAAGCTAAATTCAAAATTAGTGGCGGTGCAAAAATCACAGAAGTTGATCCAGAAGGTAGATTAGGCTACCAAGGATTAGATAAAGGCTTTATTATCACTAAAATTGATGAAAAAACTGTTACCGATGCAAAAGAAATAGCAGACGTTTTAGCTAATCGCAAAGGTAAAGTTAGACTTGAAGGTATTGATGTAGACGGTACACGCGTACTGATGATACTTTAATAATTCTTTATATAATAGTACTAAAAAACCTGTAAAGCACTGCTTTACAGGTTTTTTTATGGCTTGGCTTCAAGGGTTTCTAATGCCTTTGCTAATTCCTTTGCCCAAATTGGATAAGCGTCGTATTGTAAATGAATGCCATCTAATGAGAATTGTGGTTTTAGTTGATTGTTTTCAGCTAAATATGGGTTAGCATCCACATATATCAATTGATTTTCTTGACAAAACCTCGCTAATTTATCATTCAACAGGGTGATTTCTTGATTAATATCGGGCATCGACGTATAGACTACTGCTTGAACAACTATTTTGATTTGCTGTTCTTGAAGTATTTTAATCATTTTTTGATAGTTCTCAAAAACCCGTTGTTCGGGTACACCAGCTAGCAAATCGTTTATACCGCCTTCAATTACGCAAATCTTGGGTTTAATGTGGGGTACTTGCAGTGTTAAGTCTTTTAAAATATGCAAAGTGATTGCCCCACCATAAGCGATGCTGTAAATATCATTTCTTCCTAAAAGTAGTGACCAGTTTTCTTGTGCAATCAAAGAATCACCAATCAATAAAATATTTTTTGATTTCACTGGGAATAAATATCGATAGAGTTTTAGCCTAAACTGGTATGCCAAGATGCCACCTGTGATGATAAATAAGAGATTCAGTAACAATGAAAAAGTTAGTAGTTTTTTCTGCATCATCAATAGGTTTTAATGTCAAAACTATCAGCATCTAAATAAGCAGGGAATTGTTCTCTGAATTCAGCTAAACTTTTTTTATGGAGTACCTGTGTGGTTACAATTTCAATATTTTCTTCATAAAAAAGTTGATTACCTTTAAAATCAATCACTGCCGAATTCCCCGAATAGATTAAATCCATTCCATCTTTGCCTACACGGTTTAACCCTACTACATACGCTTGGTTTTCAATAGCACGGGCTTGCAGAAGAGTATCCCACACTTTTGAACGAACCGCTGGCCAATTAGCTACATATATCAGTAAGTCGTAAGCTTGATTCACATTCCTAGACCATACGGGGAACCGTAAATCATAACAAATAAGCGGGCAAATTTTCCAACCTTTCAATTCCACAATTAGCTTTTTTGTACCGCCTGTAAAATAATGATGTTCGCCCCCCATTCTAAATAAATGACGTTTGTCGTATTGCTCAAAACTACCATCAGGACGCATCCAGAGTAATCTATTGAAAAAATGATTTCCATCTTTTACAATAAAACTTCCAGTGACAACGGCATTGCTTTGGGCAGCTTGTTGTTTCATCCATTTTTGCACGAAAAAATTCATTGGCTGTCCCACCTCGTTAACATTCATCGTAAAACCAGAATTAAACATTTCTGGTAAAATAATAAGGTCAGTAGGCGTATCAATCAGCGCAATTTTTTCTTCCAACATCGCCAAATTAGCAGTGGTATTTTCCCAATATAAATTCGTTTGAATAAGCGTTACAGAAAGGTCTTGCATAAATATATCTTTTAAGAGAATAATCGTGGGATGAGTATTATCAAAAATAGTGATTTTCTATGGCTCAATCAAATAAAGCAACCAAAGCAAGATACATTAGTCCGAAAAAGTGTTTTCTTTTGTATAGAAAAAACAATTTATAAAAACTATGAAAAGAATACTCTCCCTCTCATTATTAACGATTTGCATAGCATTATTGGGCTTCAAAAATATTGAAGAACATCCTACTTTAGAAATTGGAGCTGTTGCTCCTAATTTTAATTTAAAGGGAACCGATGGCAAAATGTATACGCTCAATTCTTTTGCCAAAGCCAAGCTTTTAGTAGTCGTATTTACCTGTAATCACTGTCCGACAGCACAATCTTATGAAGAGCGTATCAAAAAGCTCGTAACCGAATACCAAGCCAAAGGAGTGCAAGTAATTGCCATTTCTCCAAATGACCCTGTAAGCGTGCGTTTGGATGAAATGGGTTATACCGATTTAGGTGATAGCTACAATGATATGAAAATCAGGGCTAAGGAACATCATTTCAATTTTCCTTATTTGTATGATGGTGATACGGAAGTAGCCTCTAAAAAATATGGCCCTGTGGCGACGCCGCATGCCTTTATTTTTGACCAGAAAAGAATATTAAGGTACTCAGGAAGAATAGATGATGTTGAGAAACCAACGGGTACACCTAAAAATCACGATACCAGAAAAGCCCTTGACGAATTATTAGCGGATAAGCCTGTAACTGTGAGTAAAACCAAAACCTTTGGCTGTTCGATAAAATGGGGAGGTAAAAGAGAATTGGCGGAACAAGAAAAAATAGATTGGGCAAAAGAACCCGTAGCGTTGGAATCAATCGATGAAGCAGGTATAAAAAGTTTATTGAAAAATGATTCAGGAAAGTTAAGATTAATCAACGTTTGGGCTACTTGGTGTGGGCCATGTGTGGCTGAGTTGCCTGATTTTATGACTATCAATAGAATGTTTAGACAACGAGATTTTGAATTAGTGACTGTCTCGGCAGATAAACCAGACAAAAAAGAGAAAGCTTTGGCAACGCTGAAAAGATTACAGGCTTCGAACAAAAATTATATTTTTAATTCTGACGATGCCTACAAACTGATAGAACTTATTGACCCAAAATGGCAAGGAGCATTACCTTATACTTTATTAATAGAACCAAACGGAAAGGTAGTGTATCAGAAACAGGGCACGATTAATCCTCAGGAAATGAAGAGAATTATTGTAGACAACCCTGCTGTAGGAAGATATTATTAGGCTGAATTTTATTTAAGTATCATAAAAATAAGTTATTCCGAAGTTCCCCTAAAATTGTCCGTTTTGGAGACAATTTGAGAGGTTTTCTAATTATTATTATATTGTCCTTACTTTTCTTTCCTTGATGAAAGAAAAGTAACAAAAGAAAATCAAGAATTCCTAAACTCGCTTCGCTCAAACAGTAGGAATTCGGGGAAAATCAATCACAAAAAAGCGGTCAAAAACTAATTTTGACCGCTTTTTTGTGATTTTAAAATTCGGGATGACTCATGTTTGATTTAGGGATACAAATTATAGTTCCGTTAGGAATACAATATCGGTAGAAGACGCATTCTATTAACTTCTCCAAGCCCCATCGGGGCGAAATATTTCGCCCCGATGGGGCTTGGAGGGGAATGTTATAGACAAGGTGCCTACCGACATCCCGCCGCTACGAGGCTATTTGTTAAACTACTTTATTTTAAGGAAAAGTTAGAAAGGGCTCCTATTTTGTTGATAGGTTTTCGTGAAATGTCATGTTATTTGCACGATTGGTCAAGGACGATTTCGATGGATTAAATCAACTTTGTATCATCATTAAACAACCAGAAAACATGAAATCAGAAATCTTAGTACTAGGCTCAACAGGAAGTATTGGTTATGCTTTTACCGAAAATTTACTTCGCAAAAATATTCCAGTAAGTATCATTGTTCGTGATGTAGCCAAGGCAACAAATCTTTTTAAAGACTTTGACAATGTAGAAATCATCAAAGGTGATGTGCAAGATTTGAATCTTTTAAAACAAGTCTCTGCCGACAAAAAGTATATTTTTCACGGGATTAATTATCCTTATGACCAATGGTTTGGCAACATGGATGTAGTGACTGCAAAGATTATTGAAGCTGCCAGTATCAATCAAGCAATGATAGTTTTTCCTGGGAATGTTTACAATTATGGTAAAACCCCATTAATTAAAGAAGATTCTCCCGAGAATCCTTGCACTCGAAAAGGAGCTTTGCGTGTTGAGTTAAAGAAGATGTTGAAAGATGCTGCCTATAGTGGGAAATGTAAGGTATTAGATGTGTGTTTACCAGATTTTTGGGGTCCTAATGTATTGAATGAGGGTATAAAGCCTTTTTTTATGAATGCACTTAATGGTAACGCTCTTCCTTATTCTGTTCGAGTTGATATTCCACATCAGATGGTTTTTACCAAAGATGCTGCTGAAATGATGGTAAGATTAATGCAAAGAGGTGTGCAGCAACCTTATGAAAATTATAATTATGGCGGACAAGTACATCCAACAATCAAAGGTTTTCTTAACCAGATTTCAAGGTCAGCCGATGCTCCTGAAAAGATTACGGTTTATCCAAAATGGTTATTTACAATATTAGGAATTTTTATGCCAGTAATGAAAGAAGTAAAAGAGATGCTTTATCTTTTTGAGGGAACTGTAATACTGGACGACAGTAAAGTGAGAAGTATTTTTCCAACTTTCAAAGAAACCCCTTTACAAGAAGCCATCACTGAAACGTTGGATTGGTTTAAGGAGAATGAGCTTGAGAAGTAGCTCAGAGGGGTAAGCCTTGAACAATGAGATTTTTTAGTTTAACATTTTACCTTTTAAACAAACAGATATTAAATACATAAAACATTATGAAAACTATATTAGCACTTGAAGAAATGGCTGAATTTGTATTAGGAATATTAATATTCAGTCGCTTAGAATTTGCATGGTGGTATTTTCCAGCATTATTGTTAACACCAGATTTAGGAATGTTAGGTTATTTAGTTAATACTAAAGTGGGTGCTTGGCTATATAATTTTGTTCACCATAAAGCCTTAGGCATTAGTATGTTAGTGCTAGGATTCTATCTGCAAAACCAAGTGATTTTATTAATGGGAACAATCCTGTTTGCACACTCTGCCTTCGATAGAATGATGGGCTATGGTTTAAAATATGAAGACAGTTTTGGAAATACGCATTTGGGAAAGATAGGGAAATAGGTGTCAGCTTTGAGCTATGAGCTTTAAGCTTTAAGGGTGTTTGTTATATAAGTAATGAGTCAAAATGAATAATCAATAAATCACTCATTTACTAACTCACTCAATTACTCACGCTACCATTTTAGGGTTTTTGCGATAGACAGTTGGTGTATATCCTGTCCACTTTTTGAAGGAACGAAAGAAAACACTTGGCTCTGAATAGCCTAATAAATAAGCAATGTCTGTCGTGCTTAAATGGGTTTCTTGTAGATGTTGAACAGCCAAATTCTTACGAATATCATCAAGGAGTTGCTGAAAAGTGACTCCTTCTTCTTTGAGTTTCATTTGTAGTGAACGTAACCCAATGCCCAGATTCCTAGATATATTAAACAATGACGGTTCTTCCCCTTTTAGTCCGTCCAAAATCTCTTTCTTAACCTTTTCTTTGATAGAATTATCTTGTTTTAGACTCGTCAGAATACTTTGAGCATGTTTATCAAATAAGGGAAAAAGATTGGGATTAGCATTCAGGATTGGGTAGTCCAAATACTTTTTTTCAAAAACTATTCCTGTAATATCACTTTCAAAGAATACTTGTTCAGTCTTAAAAATACGTTGGTACTCACTTAAATGTGATGAATAAGCAGGATAATTAAAATGCACTGCATGAAGGGGTAATGCTCTACCAAGCATACCTTTTACGGCTTCATTGTAAATAGATAATTCAGATTCAAAAGCATAGTGCGGATAAAGCATATCCTCGCTTAATTGCGTTAAAGTTACATAAGCCAAATCGTCTTTTATATAAAACTCAGTTTTTGAGCCATCACAAACGATGTCTTGATATTGGCAAAGTTTTTCTAAGGCTTTGCCTAGTGTCGGGCAGTGCATCATTACGTAAGCTAAAATCCCTACGGCAACAGTATTGATAGATTCCCCTATATGCAATGCTAAATGTTCATCGCCCGTCATTTCCACGGCTTCTTTCCATAATTCTTGCACTTTTCTGATAGGCAAACGAGCGTCAGGGTCTTGAAGCATATCTGCTGTTAATCCTACTTTTTCGCACAGCACATTGTATTCAGCACCTCTCTGTTGGGCTGAATAAAGAATTAGGTTGAAAGAAGAAACAGAAAGTGTGTTGGACATATTGTTAAGCTGTGAGCAATGAGTTATGAGCTTTGAGTTGTAAGCTATGAGCTGTGAGCAATGAGATATTTAAGGTAAAAAAGGCTTACAGCTCAATGCTCATAACTTACAGCTAATATCAGCAATAAATTTATTTTTTTAGCCTGAAAAAGCTCACAGTTTAATGAGATATAAGTTATGAGCTTTTATGTGCTTGCCTAAAAAAGCTCACTGCTCATAGCTCATTGCTCAAAGCTTACTTTAAATAACGCCAATCTTCGTTGCCAGTCAGAGCCAATAGAGATTCATAAATCAAATTAATTACTGCTTGTACATCGTCTTTTGCAACGGTTTCAACAGTTGTGTGCATGTATTTCAATGGTAAAGAAATCAACGCAGACGCTACCCCTTCGGTTGCATAAGCAAATGAATCAGTATCCGTACCAGTAGAACGAGAAACTGCCTGACGCTGGATTTTAATTTCTTTAGAGGCAGCTACATCAATAATAAAATCACGTAAGTTATTTTGTACAGCAGGGCCATAGCAAATCACTGGACCAGCACCACATTTTAAATCACCTTGTTCTTTTTTATTGTACATCGGCGACTGTGTATCATGGGTAACGTCTGTAACAATGGCTACGTCTGGTTTCAAACGTCTTACAATCATTTCAGCACCACGTAAACCGATTTCTTCTTGTACAGCATTGACTACATACAACGTAAAAGGTAACTCAACCTTGTTTTCTTTGAGCATACGCGCTACCTCCGCAATCATAAAGCCACCAATGCGGTTATCTAACGCACGACCAACATAATAACGATTGTTTAACTCTGTTAAACCATCTTCAAAAGTTACAACCGTTCCAACATGAACGCCCATTTCTTCCACTTCCTTTTTGTTGGCGGCACCCAAATCAATAAAAATATCATTAACAGTTGGTGCTTTGTCTTTTGACAAATCACGCACGTGAATAGCAGGATAGCCAAATACGCCTTTTACAACACCCTTTTTAGTATGTAAATTACAACGCATAGACGGAGCAATCACGGCATCAGAACCACCATTTCTTCTTACGAAAATATAACCATTATCGTCGATATAGTTTACAAACCAAGAAATTTCGTCAGCATGTGCTTCGATAACTACTTTATAAGATTTTGCCAGTGAAGCAGTGTTTGGTTTAATAACGCCAACGGCTGTACCATACACATCAATAATAGTTTCGTCGATATAAGGTTTGATATAGTCTAACCAAATTTGTTGTCCCGATGCTTCAAAACCAGTTGGCGAAGCATTGTTGAGGTATTCGTAGAGAAATGTTTTTGCGTTTTCAGTCATAATTAAAGTATTGATATATTTCGAAATGTCATTTTTACAAAAATACAAAACCCCAAAGGTTTTTAAAGCCTTTGGGGATAAAAATCAATTTTTAGTTAAATATCCTGCAAAAAAGAAGCTCAAAGCTCATAACTCAAAGCTCACTGTTACAAAGGAATATTCCCATGCTTCTTCCTTGGTAAATTAGCTACTTTATTTTCCAGCATTTTAAAAGCCCGTATTAATTTCTGACGCGTTTCTGAGGGCTGAATTACTTCATCAATATAACCCCGATGTGCCGCTCGATATGGATTAGCGAACTTCTCGGTATATTCCTCTACTTTTTCTTGTAGTTTCTCAACAGGGTTTTCTGCTTCTGATATTTCTCTTTTAAAAATAATCTCCGCCGCACCTTTTGCCCCCATCACCGCAATTTCTGCCGTTGGCCAAGCATAGTTCATATCAGCACCAATGTGTTTGGAGTTCATTACATCATAAGCGCCTCCATAGGCTTTGCGAGTAATTACCGTAATTCTTGGTACAGTGGCTTCACAGAAGGCATACAAAAGTTTTGCTCCATGAGAAATGATGCCACCCCACTCTTGGTTAGTGCCAGGCATAAACCCTGGTACATCTTCTAACACCAATAATGGAATATTGAAACAATCGCAAAAACGAACAAATCTAGCGGCTTTCTGACTTGCCTGAATGTCTAATACGCCCGCCATCACGATAGGTTGATTGGCTACTATACCAATACTTCTACCTGCCAGACGAGCAAAGCCCACTACAATATTTTCAGCATAGTTTTTATGCACTTCAAAGAAGGAGTCGGTATCAGTAATATGCTCAATTACTTCCTTGATATCATAAGGCTGATGAGGGTTCTCTGGAATAATGCTATCCAAGCCTTTTCGTTCTTCATTTCCTATTTCATAGGGTAGGGAAGGAGCCTTGTCTTCGCAGTTTTGAGGGATGTACGATAATATTTTTTTGATGTTATTGATACAGACCACTTCATTGGCACAAGAAAAATGTGTTACGCCCGATTTGGTAGAATGCGTAGAAGCGCCGCCCAATTCTTCGGAAGTAATTACTTCATGGGTAACAGTCCTTACCACATTCGGACCAGTTACAAACATATAAGAAGTATTTTCAACCATTAAAATAAAGTCGGTTATTGCTGGCGAATAAACGGCTCCACCTGCACATGGCCCCATGATGGCAGAAATCTGTGGAATTACGCCCGAAGCCAAGGTGTTTTTATAAAAAATATCCGCATACCCTGCCAATGAAGTAACCCCTTCTTGTATTCTAGCGCCACCAGAATCATTCAGACCAATAATAGGAGCCCCATTTTTCATAGCTAAATCCATAATCTTGCAGATTTTCTCCGCATGCGTTTCGGATAACGCCCCACCAAAGATGGTAAAGTCTTGGGCAAATACATAGACCAAACGCCCATTTACGGTGCCATAGCCCGTAATCACTCCGTCTCCTAAGTAATATTCTTTATCTAACCCAAAATCTTTACAGCGATGCATCACGAATTTACCAATCTCTTCAAAACTGCCTTCATCCAATAGCAACGTCACCCTTTCGCGTGCTGTCAGCTTTCCTTTTTTGTGTTGAACCTCAATTCGCTTTTCACCTCCACCCAATAAAGCTTCAGTGTTTTTCTTTGCTAATTCATCAAATTTTACTTGATTGCCCCCTGTATTCATTTTGAATGATTTTGTTCTATTGCTTTGTTTTAATTCTTATCAAAGATATACTTTCAAATAGCAATTACCTGCAAAAACAATATAGTTTCTTGATTTTGTATAATTTTATTTTTTTTGCGTATTTTAACATAAACTCTAACGATATTCTGATAAATTACACAATAATAAATATAAATAAACTGTATTATGCTAGATTGAATGCTTATCTTGGTTCGTTTTTATCAAAATTGTTTTATCTCCACTCAATAAAGGTTGTAGTTTGGTTGAACAATATTGAGATTGAAAGACAAAAAATATTAAATGAAGCATGAATAAAAATTACTTTTGGAAATTTTTCATACTATTTTTTCTACAAATTGCTCGACAAGGTTTTTCTCAGATTGGAGGTAATCAAAGCTTCAGCTTTTTGAATATTCCCAGCAATCCTGTCACGTTAGCTTTGGGTGGAATAAATGTTTCGCATACCAATAAAGATGTAAATGTACTTTTCCAAAACCCTGCTCTTTTAGATACCACTTTGCATAATCTTTTAGCTGTAAATTATATTCCTTATTTTGCTGGCATCAATTATACCACGGCTGCTTATGGTCGAAGTTTCAAGAAAAACATTGTCGCTTTGGGTGTTCAGTCGGTTAATTATGGCAATTTTCAATTAACAGATGCTGCTGGAAATATTCTTGGACAATTTACCGCTAATGATGTAGCACTTACGTTATCTAGTGCTAGGACTCAAGGCAATATTACCTTTGGTGGAAGTATAAAATATGTATCTTCTGTCGTAGAAAATTATTCAGCGGTAGCTCTATTGTTAGATTTTGGTGCTATATTTAAGCATCCTACTCAAGCATTAACGCTTGGGATAAGTGCAAAAAATGTAGGGGCTTTATTAAAAGCGTATACTCCCTTTGATAAAAGCAATTTACCTTTTGATGTACAAGCAGGTATTAGCTTTAAACCTAAATATATGCCAGTCCGTTTTTCGTTTACGGCTCATCATTTATATCAATACGATATTGCATACTTAGATAAAACCATCATCAAAAAAGACTTTAATGGTAATATCATTGAGAATAAAGTAGGTTTAGCAGATAAAATAGCAAGACATTTTGTAGTTGGCACAGAAATTTTGCTTAATAAAAATTTTCATGCTTTAATTGGATATAACCATTTAAGGGCTGCCGAGTTGAGTCAACAGAATATCAGTGGCTTTTCTGGGTTCTCTTTGGGGTTTTTAATACACACCAAACTTTTTGATTTTTCCTATGGGTATTCAGGCTATAATACTGCAGGAAATTTGAATAGTTTTGGTTTAGTTTGTGACTTAAACAGAATAATAAAATAAAAATTCACCGACCCACACGTTGGTTAAAACCCAAATTCGTGGAACGTTTAAAAGATGGCAAATTTAGAATCATTAACTCCTAAACAAATTGTCGCAGAACTCGACAAATACATCATTGGGCAAAAAGATGCCAAGAAAAATGTAGCAATTGCACTACGAAATCGCTGGAGACGCATGAATGCTCCAGAAGATATGCAAAAAGAAATTACACCCAATAATATCTTGATGATTGGCTCTACTGGTGTTGGAAAAACAGAGATAGCCCGTAGATTAGCCAAGTTGGCAGATGCTCCGTTTACCAAAGTAGAGGCATCAAAGTTTACAGAAGTAGGGTATGTGGGGCGTGACGTAGAATCAATGGTCAGAGATTTAGTTGAATCGTCTATTCACTTAGTACAATCAGCCAAAAAAGAAGAAGTAAAAGATAAAGCCTCTGAAATTGTAGAAGAGATTATTGTGGAAGCATTGGTGCCATCAATGGGCAAAACAGGTAAAAAGAAAAAGCAAGAGAAGGTAGGTTTTGATAGTAACGAAGTCCCTGAAAGTGACGAAGAATTGAACCAAAGAACCAGAGAGCTATTTCGTGAAAAATTAAGAAGAGGAGAACTTGAAAATCGTAAGATTGACATTGCCGTTCGCAGTGTAAATACGCCTAATATCGGGGTGATGGGTGGACCAATTGATGAAATGTCGATGATGAATATTTCTGAAATGATTGGAGGAATGTTGCCCAAAAAAGAGAAAAAGCGTAAGATGACTATCGCTGATGCACGTAAGGTACTTTTGGAAGAAGAATCAGCAAAACTGATTGATATGGATGAAGTAAAGGAGGAGGCCATCAGAAAAGCAGAGAACTTAGGGATAATATTCATTGATGAAATAGATAAAATAGCCTCGTCAAGAAGTGGCGGAGGTGGCCCCGATGTAAGTCGCGAAGGCGTACAAAGAGATATGTTGCCCATTGTTGAAGGCTCTACGGTGAATACTAAATATGGCGTCATTAATACTGACCACGTGCTATTTATTGCAGCAGGTGCTTTTCATGTTTCAAAGCCAAGCGATTTGATTCCCGAATTACAAGGTAGATTCCCTATCAGAGTAGAATTACAAAGCTTAAAAGAAGAAGACTTTTATAGAATTTTAAAAGAACCTAAAAGTGCTTTGACGAAGCAGTATATTTCTTTATTGCAGTCTGAAGGGGTAGAGTTATCTTTTGATGATGATGCTTTAGCAGAGATTGCCAGAATCGCTTTTGCGGTAAATTCAGAAGTTGAAAATATCGGAGCAAGACGTTTACAAACGGTAATGTCACATTTATTGAACGATATTATGTTTGATATACCTGATGTAATAGTTCCCAATGAAAAAATAGTGATTGGCAAAGAACTAGTAATAGAACGCTTGGGAGGAATGGTAAAAAACAGAGATTTGAGCCAATATATTTTGTAAGGAATCAATGTTTAATTCATAAAAAAGAGCTTCTTGAAATTTTCAAGAAGCTCTTTTTGGTACAATACCTTTAGGAAATTGGGGCTAATTACTTACCTCTTTCGTTATAAACTTTTTGTAATTTGATAGCTACAAAAGTAGAAGCACCCATAAGTACGATAAAGAAAGCCCAAGTTAATAATGTTCCAGACATTTTTATATGATTTTGAAGGTTCAAATATTCGATTTTTTCTTGCTTACAAAGGTAACTAAGAATTACCAAATATAGATTATCAGTGATTAATTCTTTGTTTAATTTAACTACTAAATACGCAAAATACAGTTTATAATACGCCTTTTGTTGAAGGGAGAATATCTAAATCTTTAATTTCACGCTTGGTTGCCATTTTGATAGCCTTTGCAAAAGCCTTAAAAATAGCTTCTATTTTATGATGCTCATTATCAGCTTCGGCTTTGATGTTCAAATTACATTTAGCAGTATCAGTAAACGATTTGAAGAAATGGAAGAACATTTCTGTAGGCATTTCCCCGATTTTCTCACGCGAGAATTTAGCATCCCAAACCATCCAGTTTCTTCCAGAGAAGTCAATCGCTGCATGTACCAAGGCTTCGTCCATTGGCAATAAATAAAATCCGTAGCGGGTAATTCCTTTTTTATCACCCAACGCTTTTAAATAAGCCTCGCCCAGAGCTAATGCCGTATCTTCAATCGTATGGTGTTCATCGATATGTAAATCGCCGTTTACTTTGATGGTCAAATCTGCACCCGAATGTCTCGCCAATTGGTCTAACATGTGGTCGAAAAAGCCTAATCCAGTATCAATGTTTGATTTACCTTTTCCATCTAAATTGACAGTTACCCAAATTTGCGTTTCTTTCGTAATACGTTCTATGCTACCAATACGCTCTGGTAAACGTATAAACTGATAAATTTCATCCCAATCTTTAGTGGTAATAGCGATAGCCTCTTCTAATGCTTTATCTTCTGATTGGGCATCACCTAAATAAATTGCCTTAGCTCCTAAATTAACGGCTAATTGAACATCCGTCAGTCTGTCGCCTAAAACGAAAGAATTTTTTAAGTCATAAACGGTTTCATCAAAATATTTTTGCAACATTCCCGTTCTTGGCTTACGTGTCGGAGCATTTTCGTGTTCAAAGGTATGGTCAATGTGAACATCTGCGAAATGAATATTTTCATTACTCAACGTTTCCATCATTTTGTTGTGTGCAGGCCAAAAAGTATTTTCTGGAAAAGAGTCTGTTCCTAAACCGTCCTGATTTGTTACCATTACCAATTCAAAATCTGCCTCTTCGGCTATTTTGCGAAGATTAGAAATTGCTTTGGGAAGAAACGCTAATTTTTCTAGAGAATCTACTTGGAAATCTGTTGGAGGTTCAACGATAATAGTACCATCACGGTCAATAAACAATATTTTTTTCATAAAATATAATATGATTCCAAAATCATGAATTTGAAATGGGAATCACAAAATTAGTACGACAATCCTAGAGTTTTATCACTTTTTTCAAATTTGCTTGATGTTTATTGTTTTACATACCTGATTTTTGCGTAAAAATCTATTTTTAAGCAAAAGCAGTAAATTTCAGAGAGGGAATAAATTGTAAAAATTGAGTGAAAATTCTTAGGAAAGATTTGCCATTGAAAACATTTTGAGTGTTTTTTAAATAATAAGGTTGTAATTTTGAATCGACATTAAAAGAATTATAAAAATAAGAGTATGAATTTATTTGGAGAACTTAAAGAGCTGTTTGCAGGAGATATTCCATTAAAAATTGCTAACATAACAGGGGAAACTGAGGCGAAAGTAAAAGTGGCTATTGATGGACTAATCCCTACATTAATTGGAGGTTTGATGAAGAGAGTCTCTAATGAAGCAGGTGCTACTACTTTAATGAATGTTATTCAGCGTGGCAAACACGATGGAAGTATTAATGATAGATTAGATGACTATTTAAGAGATAAAGAAAGCTTTGCTCCCCTTTTTGAACAAGGAAGCAGTGTAGTTAGTATGCTTTTGCCTGATAAAAAAAGCTCTGTAGCTACCTTGATTTCACAGTATGCTAGTATCAGAAATTCATCTGCTACCTTAATAATGGCTGGCGTTGCACCGATTATTGTGGGTAAATTAGGGAAGTTGGTCATTAGCCAAGGGCTAGATAAAATACATTTAGCTAATTATTTATTAGAACAAAAGGCTTATTTGATTGACGAAACACCAGAGGCTCTTCAACCTAAAATGATTGATACTTTAGGTATTGCGGTTTTCATGAGTCAGGAGATAAAACCAATACAGTTTGCTCCGGCGGCGCCTATTAAATCTGTTTCTGTGAACAATCCTGTGGCTGCCAAACCAATGGCAGAACAGAAAGTAACCTACTCAGGGAAAAACTACGAAAGTGAAGCGTCAGAATCAATGAAAATTCCTAAATGGTTTTTGCCTTCAATATTAATCGTAGCAGTAATAGCTGGACTAGGATATTTTGCTTTTACTTACGACTGGAAAAGCCTTAGTAATTCATCTACTGCGATGACCGATTCATCTGATATGGAAGAAGTAACAGGTGCTGTTATTGATACCAGTAGTCTATCAAAGGACACTACCGTTGCTAAAGTAGATACGGCTAGCACCATTAGTGAAACAAAAACAATAGGAGTGAATTTGCCAAATGGTCAAAAAGTCGATTTGACAGATGGTTCTTTTACCTATAATTTTGCTCGATACTTGTCTGATTCAGTTGCTGCTCCAAACAGAACTTTCACATTTGATCATATCGGATTTGAAGGTAATACAGCAGCCCTAACAGCAGGGTCTGACAAAACTGTTACTGATTTAGCAAAAATTATCTTGGCTTATCCACGTGTACAAATTAAGCTAACAGCTTTTACTGATAATACAGGTGACTCTCTCCAGAATATAAGATTAACAGCCAGACGTGCAGTAGCCGTTAGAAATATCTTAATTGGTAATGGTATTAAAGATACTAGAATTGATTTTGCAGGAAGAGGCTCTCGAAACCCTATTGCAAGCAATGCTACCGAAGAAGGTAAAGCTAAAAATAGAAGAATAGAATTGAAAGTAGTGAAGAAATAAAAATATGAGTCACCTCATAATTTTTCGTTTATAATGATGAGTTTTAGTAAGGATTGTATTTATTGTCTTGTCCTTACTTTTCTTGTCTTGATACAAGAAAAGTAACAAAAGAAAATCAAGAATTCCTAAACTCGCTTCGCTCAAACAGTAGGAATTCGTTGTTTCTCAATCACAAAAAAGCGGTCTAAAAATCAATTTAGACCGCTTTTTTGTGATTAAAAATTCAGCATAACTAATCGTTCCATTACATATTTTTGATTTATTAACGATAACTCAAACGATTTGCCTGCCAATTGCTTGTTTTTACACCAGTTTGGTTATCCGTTTGTACTTGCACTGAAACTTTTTTAGTAGTAATTAAATAATTAGCCAATGCCGCTGCTAGTTTTTCTTCTTCAGGATTAGGTAATCCGTCTAACATCGCTGGTGAAAAATATAAATTGATAAACCTTGTATCGAAATTGCCCGACAAGAATGCTTCGTGTTGCATCACAAATTTGCAGAAAGGTAAAGTAGTTTCAATGCCAGAGATTTTGAATTCATCAATGGCTCGAATCATTTTAATAATCGCTTCTTCACGGTTTTTACCATAAGTAATCAATTTTGCTATCATTGGGTCGTAGAAAATCGGAATAGTCATTCCTTGCTCAAAACCATCGTCTACTCTTACACCATTTCCTTCGGGTCTGACATAGGTATTCAACGTTCCGATGTCTGGAAGGAAATTATTTTTTGGGTCTTCCGCACATACCCTAATTTCTATCGCATGCCCGTTTATTTGTAAATCTTCTTGTTTGAATGAAATGCATTCTCCCTCCGCAATACGAATCATTTCCTTTACTAAATCAATGCCTGTGATTAATTCAGTAACGGGATGCTCTACTTGTAAGCGAGTATTCATTTCTAAGAAATAAAAATCAAGCTTTTCGTCTACAATAAATTCTACCGTACCAGCCCCATAATAATTACAAGCCTTAGCCACGTCAACCGCACAACGCCCCATGGCTTCGCGGATTTCAGGTGTTAATACAGAGGAGGGAGCTTCTTCAACAACTTTTTGATGACGACGTTGAATAGAACATTCTCGTTCAAACAAATGAACTACATTTCCATGCTGGTCGCCCAATACTTGAATTTCAATATGCTTGGGGGCGGTAATATATTTTTCAATAAAAACGGCTCCGTTTCCAAATGATGTAATGGCTTCAGAAACCGCTCTATCCATTTGGTCATCAAAGTCCTCTTCTTTTTCAACTACTCGCATTCCTTTCCCTCCTCCACCTGCGGAGGCCTTAATCAATACAGGATAGCCAATTTCTAAAGATTTCTCTTTAGCAGTAGCTCTGTCTGTAACAGCATCAGGCGTACCCGGCACCATCGGAATATTGTATTTAGCGACAGTATGTTTTGACGTTAGTTTATCTCCCATCAACTCAATACTCTCAGGCGAAGGCCCAATGAAGATTAGGCCCGCATCAATTACTTTTTGGCAAAATGAAGCATTTTCAGAAAGAAAACCATAGCCTGGATGAATGGCATCTACCTGTAAGTCTTTACAAATTTCAATGATTTTATCTCCTAATAAATAAGATTGGTGTGAGGGTGGGGGACCAATGCATACAGCTTCGTCAGCAAAACGGACGTGTGGCGAATTTCTATCTGCCTCAGAGAAAATAGCAACTGTTTGAATATTAAGTTCGCGAGCAGTACGCATAATGCGTAAGGCTATTTCTCCACGATTGGCTATTAAAATCTTTTTTATTTTTGACATACACTAGGCTCAGGTTTTATATTGCTTTTAGTATCTCTATCAAACAAAGATAAACTTTAGCTAGAAACTTATTGGTTTTTTTAATTTTTTCTGGTAAGCGTTATATGTTTAAGAAGATAATTTTTAAAAGAAAAATTTAATTAGAAGCTTCAGCATTTAATTAAAAGTAGCTATCGTAAGTAAGGCTGTTTTGAAGTGTTAGCTTACAGCATTGGTTAAACAGATTTTTTTGAAAAAAAAGTAAATATTTTTCTTGAAAAATAAATTCTTGGTACGGTAATTGTTTAATAAATAAGCGTTGGTAAGAAACAATTACTAAAATGTATTTTTAAGGTTAATTACAAAAAAATATTTTATTGTATTTTTTTTATGAATACAAAAAATGTTTTAGCTTTTGGATAAGCGTACGTTTATTGAGATAAGTGAAGATAATTCATGAAAATTAATAATAGCTTTAATTGTAAAATTACAAAATGTGTATAACTAATTGATAATCAAGTATTTAATATTAAGCGATTATACGTCTTTTGTCTTTTGAAAATTAGAATTAAATTTGTAGTTAATATTTAAGACAAGATAGTTATATTATAAAAAATAAACTTTACAAAGATTTTAATAAATTAAAGGATTACTCAAAAATTACCATAGATTAAAAAGATAAGTTACTAAAACTATCGTTAACTTAATGTTCTAATTTATAGAACGAAAATAAATAAAATGAAAACAAAAATTCTATCAATTGTATTCGGCTTAGGCATTATTGCTTCTTCATGCGTATCTGAACTTGTTGTTGACGATAAAGTTGCCAATGATATTAATAATCTAGTAGTACCTGCTGGTTTCAATTGGTCTACAGCAAGAGATGTAAATTTCAAAGTATCAATAAGTGATATTCGTTTTAAAAACTCACTTCACGTAGTTTCTGTTTACACTTCAGACCCATCAACAGGTGTAGCAAAAGCACTTTCAAAAGGAACAGCTTCATTGGCTTCTCCTTTCCAAACTAAAATTTCAATTCCAGCTGGTGTTAAAGAAGTTTACTTTGTGAAAACAGCTCCTGATGGTACAAAATATACTCAGAAAGTATCTTTAACTTCAGCAAGTAGCCTTGCAGTAGCTTTAGGTGCAACTGCTTCTGGAAGATTGAGTGCAAACACTGAATTATATGCTACTACAGAAACAAGTCCTGATTGTAGTACTGGATGTGAGATGTCTGTAAGCAGCGCCACAACTATTGACCTTGATTCAAAAACTGGGTCACAAACAATTTGTTTGACAGGTAGCGATTATACTGTAAACTTCAATCCAAATACATTAAATGGTGGTACGCTTCGTATTTGTGGTACTAACATTACGCTTAATAATTTGAATTTCAATTCAGGTGCTAAGTATACTGTAATCATTACTTCAAAGGGTTCTGCTAATTTCAGCAATGTAAACTGGAACTCTGCTGACGTAACAGTGAAAAACTTTGGTACGTTGAATTCTTCAGGTAACCTTATTGTTGGTGGTACTTTCTATAACTACGGTGTTGTAAATGCTAATTCAGAATTACAATCTCGTGCAGGTTCAAATATCATTAACGAAGGAAAAATCGTTGTTAAAGGTGCTTCTCCATTAGATGGCGCAATGACAAACAATGCTGAAATTTCATTCGCTGGTGAAGTTAGATTAAATTCTTCTGGACAAACAGTAACAAACAATGGTACAATGACTGCTGCTGGAAACTTTATCATCAACAGTTCTAGTATCATGACTAACAATAGCTATATGACTGTTGCTGATATGCAAGTAAATAGCTCAAGTGTTCTTAATAACAAATGTCATTTAATTGTTAAAAATACACTTGGGGTAGATAAAGTTATCAATAACGATAGTTATATCTCTGTAGGAAGCTGGACACGTATCAATGGCTCAGGTGTTGTAAACTTGTATAATGGTGCTTTATTTGTAACTAACTCTTTATCAACTTACGACGGTAAAATTACTGGTACAGGCGATAATTATTCATTATTTAAAGTATTAACTGCTGCTGGTGGTAACATCAACAACGGAGGTGGTCAGAAACTTACAGGTACTGTTCAATTCTCAGAACCAAGTGATGCGCTTAAAGCTGATTTCTTAGATAAAGTTGCTCAGAAAACTAAAGATGCTGGTATTTATATCGCAAAAACATCTTGTAACGAAGGAAACGGAACTGCACCAGTATCAAGTGGTGACTCAGATAAAGATGGTGTTATCGATTCAGAAGATGCTTATCCAAATGATGGTACAAAAGCATTCAACAACTACAATGTTCCTTCAACAGTAGCTTTTGAAGACCAATGGCCATCTGTAGGAGATTATGACTTGAACGACGTTATCCTTGCCTTTACTTACACTATCGTTACAAGTTCAACTAACCAAGTAGTTCAAATCAAAGCGGATTACACACTTCAAGCAACGGGTGGTTCATTCAACAATGGTGCAGGTATTCAGTTTAACATTCCAAGTGGAAATGCTAAGAACTTTACAGGTACTTCTACTATTGGTGCAGGCTTAGAAGCAGGTCAAGACAGCGTAGTTGTAATCTTATTCGGTAACGCTAGAAACGAACAATCAGCATGGAATACACGTCCAACCGAACCAGCAGTAGCTTACAAGACTTACTCATTCTCATTTGATGTAACAAACGGACCTTCTATCGGTGCATTTGGTCTTGGCTCATACAATCCATTCATTTATAATGGTGGTTTGGATAGAGGTTATGAAACACACTTATTCGGTAAAAATCCTACAAAATTAGTAACCAAAGCTTTGTTTGGAACGAAGAATGATGCTTCTACTTCAGTTGCTTATTATGCAACATCTAAAAAATTACCTTGGGGAATAGAAATATCAACAGCGAACTTCAAATATCCAAAAGAAGGCGTTAAAATTACTGATACATATTTGAAATTTGAAAACTGGGCATCGTCTGGAGGTACTTCAAGTGTAGACTGGTATTCAAATACAGCGGATGGTTATAGAAATGTTTCAAATATTTTCAATCCATAATCTTAAGTAGTTTAATCAAAAAGAGCTTCGGAATTAACTTCCGAAGCTCTTTTTGTTATAAGATAAAATATTATTAAATAATGAATCAAAATTAAATTACGTTGTGACATGGATTAAAACATTGCCTATTACAACTCAAAATTCCCAAATCAAGACTCACAACTCATCACTCAAAATTCACAACTCAAAAGTCTTATTCTTCCTCAAAATCTGCCCTATTAAATAAAGCTTTAAAGGTTTCAGACATAGCAATAAGGTCGTGAACCTTATTTTTTGCCAATTTCAATGTCCTGACTTCTTGGGAATCATGAATTCTTTTATCGAAATGATTCCATAAATTAATCATGTCGTTCATGTTTTCAGCAAAACGCTCTACAATATACCGTTCAAATTTAGGCTTTTCTCCCTCAGCCAAGTAAAGAATGATATGAAAGTTTTCGTCAACAAAAAACCACGAAAGATGACTTTTGGTAAAGTCCTTAATCATAGCATTATTATCTACCAAGAAGTCTATAATATCAACTTCATTGTTGATGGAATATAGGTTTTGATCGTTTTTCATATCATTATTGTATTTTTTTAAGAAGATACACTCTAAAAATTTTACAAATATTTGACTACTATAAACGTTAGGCATATTCAATATAATAATAAGAATTGATATTTTCGATGAAAAAATATAAGTTCTTGAAATATTACTAGAAATTATTAGGGAATTGTCTAATTCAAATGAAATCACACTTAATATTGAGACATTTTTGCAGAAAGAAAATAATACCTTAACTTTGTGATTATTTAAAGATTATAAAATGTTTTTCTCTTGAAATATATAACAATATTTATACAGCAAAATATTTTATAATTGAGTTCATAGAATGCGAGGTTGCTTTCGTGAAGCTTATATTAGTTATTAATCATTAAAACATAAAAAAAAGTGGATATTTTCGATAAAGTCAGCAAAGGTCTGGGGCCTATCGGTGCCCATGCTCATTATTCTCATCACTACTTTACTTTCCCTAAGTTGACAGGAGAGCTAGGGCCAAGAATGACCTTCATGGGAAAAGAAATGTTAAACTGGTCATTGAACAATTACTTAGGTTTAGCTAATCACCCTGAAGTTCGTGAAGCTGATAATAAGGGAACGCAAGATTATGGTTTGGCTTATCCAATGGGCGCTAGGATGATGTCAGGTAATTCAGATTTACATGAGGAATTTGAAGCTCAATTAGCTGAATTTGTTGGAAAAGAAGATGCCTTTTTATTGAACTTTGGTTACCAAGGAGTAATGTCAGTAATTGAGTGTATTTGCGACCGTAACGATATTATTGTTTATGACGCCGAAGCACACGCTTGTTTGATTGATGGTATTCGTTTGCACAAAGCTAAAATGGGTGATTATTATAAGTTTAATCACAACGACATGGATTCTTTGCGTAAAAACTTAGAAAGAGCTACTAAAAAAGTAAAAGAAACAGGCGGAGGTATTTTAGTAATTACTGAAGGTGTTTTCGGAATGTCGGGTAAAGTAGGTTCATTGGATGAAATTGTGAAAATGAAAGAAGATTTCAATTTCAGAATTTTAGTTGATGATGCTCACGGTTTTGGAACAATGGGGCCAAACGGTCGTGGCGTTCATGAAGAATTAAACTGTATTGATGGAATTGATTTATACTTCTCTACTTTCGCAAAATCGATGGCATCAATTGGTGCTTTTATTGCAGCAAGTAAGGAAATTGTAATGTTCTTAAAATATAATATGCGTTCGCAAATCTATGCAAAAGCATTACCAATGCCATTTGTAGTAGGTGGAATGAAACGCTTAGAATTGATTAAAAAGCATCCAGAATTCCGTGAGAAATTATGGGAGAATGTAAGAGCTATCCAAACAGGATTTAAAGCAAAAGGATTTGATGTGGGTGAAACTACATCTCCAGTAACGCCGATTTTCTTACATGGAGACTACGAATTATCACACGTAACAGCACTTGTTCGTGATATGCGTGAAAATATGGGTGTGTTCTGTTCTATCGTAACTTATCCAGTTGTACCGAAAGGACAGATTATGTTAAGAATTATTCCTACGGCTTCGCATACTTTAGAAGATGTGGCGTATACGCTAGATTGCTTTGAAAAAGTACAACAACGTCTTCAAGATGGTACTTATCGTAGAATTGCTGAAGAATTCTTAGCTCAGCAAGCAGAATTAGCATAATTTATATAGGTTTTTGACTTATTTCGCTTAAATTTTGGTGCTTGGATTTGTAAGATGTAATAAAATAGCTATATTTCGGACACAAAAAATGCGTCTCAACGCTATTAAAGGCTTTTTCAACCAATTATCAACTTAAATCCAGTTTCTATTATGAACAGATTTGCAGAAGTGAAGGACTTAATTTTGTCCTTAGAAGGAGATTTCGATAAGTTTTATGACAAAGGCAATCAAGCTGCTGGTACTCGCGTAAGAGGTGGTATGCAACAATTGAAAACTTTAGCTCAAGAAATCCGTACAGAAGTTCAAGAGATAAAAAACAATGAAGCGAAATAATGCTAAATAGTTAAGATTTAATAAAAAGGCTCAATGATTATTGAGCCTTTTTATTTTGGATTAGAATTCTTCTTTATTCATGATGGATGCCGAACCTTCAGTGGTTTTCTTCCCAGTTTGTACATCAAAAATTTCTGTCGAAATTTCTCCAATGTGTTTATCAGCATTAATAGCTGTTACAGTGAATACTGCTTCATATTCGTTATCCACAAACATTGGACGTTTGTATTCAGAACTCTGCTTTAAATAAACACTTCCATAGCCTGGAAATTCTGTTCCCATGATTTTTGAAAAAACGCTTGAGGCAAGTGCTCCATGAATAATTGGGCGTTTGAATGAAGTAGTTGCTGCAAATTCAGCATCTAAATGAAGAGGATTGTTATCTCCTGATACTTTAGCAAACAAAATCACATCTTCTTGTGTAAAAGAAAATTTATGACGGTAAACTGTTCCGAGTTGAATCATTGTTAAATTAATCTGTATGATTGTACTTAAATAAAGGTAAAATTACGACAATTTCTCTCCAATATTAAATGTTGGGTTATTTGAATAGGTAATCACATATAGAAATAGTGATTGGTAATTAGTAAATAGTAATTGTTAATTAGTTGTGCTTGCCTTTCAAATTGTATTGATTACTTATCACAGTTATTAGTCTTTAATTTTAAAGCTCACAGCTTATAGCTTTTATGACGAATGATCGGCAACAATTACCCATTCTCCTTTTATTTTTCGCCAAAGCAACGTATAATGTCCGCCAACATCACCTTTTTCAGGGCGAGTTAAATGCCATTTACCCACCACAAAACAGGCATCTTTCGCAATAAAATTTACCTTAATAATATCAAATTTCAATTGCCCCATGGTGGCTTTATCGGGATAGTTTTTACGGTAACTTTCTAAGGTTGCTTTGTATCCATATTTAACGCCACTTTTGCCAATGTACATTAATGAATCTGAAACCCAGTAGCCATGCATGAAGTTTTCAACATCGCCATTGTTCCATGCTTTTGTCTGAGCATCCAAAATGTTTAGGATTATTTCCTTGTCTTTGCCCGTTTGAGCGAACACATTCAGTGATATGAATGTTAATGAAAGTAAGAGTAATTTTTTCATCCCTTAATTTTTGTGTAAATTTGAATAGATATTAAAAATGATATTCAAATATAAGAATATGTTTAAATACTCTTGATGTAGAGTTTGCTTCCTTATGAAATTCAAAGAATTTTACGAAAAATACAAAGATTATTATTTAGTTGACGGAATGATGTATTTATCATTCATCATTATGATAATATTGATGTTTATCTTTTTTAGCTGATATGGTTTGGTTTGTGATGAATCCTAAGTCGGGGACTACTACACCCGCACAAAAAAATAAGATTACTAGTTTAGTAGGAAAACAGGCAAATACAAAGTTGTTTTTTACTGACTATAGTGGGCATGCGACAGAAATTGCCCAACAAGCAGTTAAAGAAGGTATTGTTAAAGTGATTGCTGTTGGTGGAGATGGCACTGTGAACGAAGTAGCACGTGGCTTGGTTGGGTCGCATACGGCCTTGGGTATCGTTCCGATTGGTTCAGGTAATGGTTTGGCTAGGCATTTGAAAATTCCATTAAAGATAGAAAAGGCCATTAATTTTGCTCTTTCGGCTCATTTGTCTGCCATAGATGTATGCTTTTTGAATGAGATTCCTTTTTTTTGTACGGCAGGAGTAGGCTTTGATGCGTATGTAGCCAATGAATTTGCACAACAAGATTCACGTGGACTTAAGACTTATGCAAAGATGTCTCTAAAGTCATTTAGAACGTATAAGGCAGAATCGTATCATTTAGAATCGAGAGAGAGTACAGCCATCAAAAATGCTTTCTCGATTACCTTTGCCAATGCAACACAATATGGTAATAATGCTTTGATTTCGCCAAAATCTAAAATTGATGATGGTTTAATTGAAATGGTTGTATTAAAGCCCTTTCCATTTGGTGCCGCACCAATCATTGGTGTACGTTTATTCAGAGGAACCCTTCCGAACTCAAGGTATATTGAAACGGCATCTGACACAGAATTTATCTTGAAAGCAGATGAAAATTTATTGATTCATTATGATGGAGAGCCTTTGCAGTTATCTACTAATGTGTTGAAAATTACGCTGAAACCCAAAGCTTTAAAAGTAATTGGTTATGTCTAAAAATAAAAAAATACCAGTTGGAGTAGTGTTTTCTACCAATCCAGATTTTGATTTTGCCTTTGAAAATGATGGGGAAGTTGAAACTTTAGCACCCAATCAGCAAAATCTAAAAGTCCAGTTAGACAAAAAAGCACGTGCTGGAAAACAAGTAACGCTAATTTCGGGCTTTGTTGGAAAAGATGATGACTTAGAAGTATTATCTAAAAAACTCAAAAATCTTTGTGGCTGTGGAGGCTCTGCCAAAGATGGAGAGATTTTGATACAAGGAGATTTTAGAGACAAGATATTAACATTCTTGACTACGTCAGGATATAAAGCTAAAAAAGTAGGAGGGTGATTAACCCTCCATTAAATCTTTCAAGATTTTCTGTGCTGCAACCGAGATAACCGTACCAGGGCCAAAAACGCCAGATACGCCAGCATCATACAAAAATTGATAATCCTGAGCAGGAATTACGCCACCAGCAATTACCATAATATCTTCACGGCCATATTTTTTCAATGCTTCAATCAGCGCAGGAATTAGCGTTTTATGACCTGCGGCTAAACTAGAAGCGCCCACAATATGCACATCGTTTTCAATGGCTTGCTTGGCTACTTCCTCAGGTGTTTGAAAAAGTGGCGTAATATCTACATCAAAACCAAGGTCGGCAAAACTAGTCGCTATTACTTTAGCACCACGGTCATGCCCATCCTGTCCCATTTTAGCCACCATTATTCTAGGTCGCCTGCCATCCATATTGGCAAATTCATTAGCCATTTCTCGGGCTATTCTAAAATTTTCGTCGTCTGTCACTTCTGCTGAATATACTCCTGAAATAGAGCGAATAATGGCTTTATGTCGGCTAAATACTACTTCTAACGCATCTGAAATTTCCCCTAATGTAGCTCTTAAACGAGCAGCTTCAATGGCTAACTCTAATAAATTTCCCTCTCCAGTTTTAGCCGAATCAGTTAATTTTTCTAAGGCATCCTTAACGGCTAAGGTATTTCTTTGGGCTTTAATGTTGTTTAATCTTTCAATTTGTGAAAGCCTCACCGCCTGATTATCTACATCTCTTACTTCCAGTTTGGTTTCTGTATCAATTTTAAAACGGTTCACACCCACAATCACATCTTTTCCTGCATCAATCCTTGCTTGCTTTCTAGCGGCAGCTTCTTCAATCCTCATTTTGGGTAAGCCTGTTTCAATGGCTTTGGCCATTCCGCCCAATTCCTCTACTTCTTCAATCAGTTTCCAAGCTTTTCTTGCCAACTCTTGCGTTAAATATTCAACATAATAAGAGCCACCCCAAGGGTCAATTACTTTCGTAATGTTGGTTTCCTGTTGAATATATAACTGCGTATTACGGGCTATTCTTGCCGAGAAATCAGTCGGTAATGCAATGGCTTCGTCTAATGAATTGGTATGCAAACTTTGTGTATGCCCCAACGTAGCTGCCATGGCTTCAATACAGGTACGCGCAACATTATTGAAGGGGTCTTGCTCAGTAAGCGACCAACCAGAGGTTTGGCAGTGTGTTCTGAGCATCAAAGACTTATCATTCTTAGGATTAAATTTCTTTACTATTTTTGCCCATAGCAATCTGCCCGCACGCATTTTAGCAATTTCCATAAAATGATTCATGCCTATCGCCCAAAAGAACGATAACCTCGGCGCAAAATTGTCAATGTCCAAACCCGCCTGAATACCTGTTTTTAAATATTCTAGTCCATCCGCTAAGGTATAAGCCAATTCTAAATCTGCTGTAGCTCCTGCCTCTTGCATGTGATAGCCCGAGATAGAAATAGAGTTGAATTTAGGCATATTTTTAGCGGTATAAGCAAAAATATCAGCAATAATACGCATAGAAGGAATAGGCGGATAAATGTAGGTGTTCCGCACCATAAATTCCTTTAAAATATCGTTCTGAATAGTACCAGATAGCTTTTCTGGCGCTACACCTTGCTCTTCGGCAGCTACGATATAAAATGCCATAATGGGTAAAACAGCCCCATTCATCGTCATCGAAACAGACATTTCGTCTAAGGGAATCTGGTTGAAGAGTATTTTCATATCTTCCACAGAATCGATGGCTACGCCAGCTTTTCCGACGTCTCCCGTCACTCTCGGATGATCTGAATCATAGCCACGGTGAGTAGCCAAATCAAAAGCGACAGATAGTCCTTTTTGTCCAGCCGCTAAATTCTTACGGTAGAACGCATTCGATTCCTCGGCCGTTGAAAAACCAGCATATTGGCGGATTGTCCAAGGTTGTTGGGTGTACATCGTAGCATACGGACCTCTCAGAAAAGGAGATAAGCCTGCCCCAAAACCAAGGTGTTCGGACTCTTTTACATCTTCAATGTCAAAATAAGGTTTGATAAAAATACCTTCTGACGAACGCCATTTCTGAGTAGAACTAGTGTTTGTCTTTTCTTCTTCCTGACTTTGATTATCCAACGATATTTTTGATAGATTCGGTCTCATGGCTTTGCTTCGTTACTATACTTCAAAAATGGCTGATAAATGTAAATTAGGGAGTAACGCTAAATCACTATCATGGTTAGGTGAACTCTTTACCTTTTTTTGAAATGGCTTTTCATCAAACCTGAATTTATTTACACCCACCATTATATACTTGTTCTGTGCTAATTCCTCTTGTTTTCTCAGGTGTTCAAGGCTGATTTGCTCTTGAATAAAACCCTTTTTGAAAGCTTCCATAATGCCACCCATTTCTTCTACCTCTTGAAGGAGTTTAAAAGCTTCATCAGCTATTTCTTTGGTAAGTACCTCAATAAAATAACTACCTGCCGAAGGGTCGATTACCTTGTCAAAATAGCTTTCTTCCTTCAATATAATAGAAATGTTGCGTGCTATTCTATCACCAAAATCGTGAGCGTCTTCTTCTTCGCTATCAAAAGGTAATATGCTGATGGCGTCGCAACCACCGATAATGGCAGACATGGCTTCGGTAGTAGTTCTTAATAAGTTGGTTTGTGGCGTGATTGATGCATGATAATACGAAGAAGTTTGGCAATGAAACGACGTAGCATTCGTCAAAGAAGCATCAATGTCATAGCCTTCTATTACTATTTTTTTCCATAAGAATTTTAAGGCTCTAAGCTTCGCAATTTCAACAAAATAATTGGTGCCTATCGATATTGAAAATTCAATATTTTTAAGAATATCTTGTATCGCTAGCCCTTCTTGACTAAGCTTATCTATCACTTCAATGGCTTGAGCTAACAAGAAAGCCAGCTCTTGAACAGCATTTGCACCAGCATTATGGTAATGATGACTGGATAAATTAAGGGCTTTAAATTGAGGAGAATCTTGTACTTTTCTAAGAAGTTCTCCAGTAC
Source organism: Arcicella sp. GW821-FHT09D11 (assembly GCF_059416265.1). Classification (NCBI taxonomy): domain Bacteria; kingdom Pseudomonadati; phylum Bacteroidota; class Cytophagia; order Cytophagales; family Flectobacillaceae; genus Arcicella; species Arcicella sp. GW821-FHT09D11. The sequence continues at coordinate 455,623 of NZ_JBWKOV010000004.1, forward strand.
TTTTCCAGTAGTTTTCATCCCAATTGCTCGTGTACATCCATCTTTCAAAGGGATTATTTACAATGCCTCCTTTTAATTGATAGGGTGCAACCTTTTGTAACTCATTTACTAAATTTAAAGCTTTATTTTCTACTTTAAAAAAAAAGGGTGTGTCAGATAGTTTGAAATTGTGTAACAATTTCTTAATTTCAACATTAGAAAGTACCACGTCGCTTAAGTCAATCAGAAAAGAATCAACACCCGATTTTAATAGTTTGAGTATCAATGAATTAGTCTCTTTTTCTGATGTATATCTAACCATTTCCCGATATTGCCAATTGAAGTTAACTCTTTGATTTTGAGCTTGTTGTATGTGTTTTGTAGATTGAAAGTCAATATCTTCAGAAGCATAGTACGGTTCTATGTGAATATTTTTGTCAATATTCCAAATCATTGTTTCGTCGAAGTTTTTACCTTTTAATTCTTTGACGGCCTGTTGTTTCCATTGCTGTTTTGTATGAGCATGGAATTCATTAAAAAGTTTATTCGCCATATAATTATTTTCTGAAATATTTGACTTTTCAAAGTTAACGAAATTTATGAATTTAGACTTTTCAAAACAAAAAAACAAGGAAAGTTACCAAATATGCTGGTGTTATTGTACTATACCATGATGTAAAGCTTTCATATTAAATTAAAATTTATTTTAAATGAGAATGAAACGAAATTGATTTTTCTCTCCAAGAAAATTCACTATTTTTGCCATCCTTTTGAGGGAATCAAATATAGATTTTCAGTTAGATAGCTAATCGTTTGAAAATCAAATATTTAATAAAGTGCTTTTTTTAAGAGCCGCCAATATAGCTTACTATGCATTCAACATCTCAACTTCAAGCAAGGCAAGTTTGGTCAAAGTGCCTTGAGATTATACATAATGATATCAACGAACAAAGTTTTAAAACTTGGTTTGAACCTATTATACCCCTGAATGTAAGTAATCAAACTCTTTCTATACAGGTACCAAGCCAATTTTTTTATGAATGGCTTGAGGAAAACTATATCCATGTGCTCCGTAAGGCGATAGATTATACTTTAGGAAAAAATGGAATGCTTGAATACTCGATTATTGTTGACAAAGGAGACAAGAAAAATCCACCCATCGCATATAATATTCCGAATCAAAAACCAACAGTTCCAGTTCCAGCGCAGCGTAAACCAGAACCTACTTTATACGAAAGTCCGTTTCAATTAAAAGATTTGGATTCGTTAGAACTAGATTCTTATTTAAATGAACACTATACCTTCGATAATTTCGTAGAAGGAGATTGCAACCGTTTGGGACGTTCGGCGGGCTTAGCAGTAGCCCAAAGACCCGGTGTTACGTCTTTCAATCCATTAATGATATATGGAAGTGTAGGATTGGGTAAAACACACTTGATTCAAGCGATTGGTAATTATATAAAAAATACACAAACCAATAAGTTTGTACTATACGTTACGTCTGAAAAATTTTGTAATCAGTTTATCAATGCCATTAAAAATAATACGCTACAAGCATTCACCAACTTTTATATGCAGGTAGACTGTTTGATTATTGATGATGTACAGTTTTTGGCAGGGAAAGAAAAAACACAAGAATCTTTTTTCCATATTTTCAACCATTTACATCAGTCGGGCAAACAAATTATCATGTCGTCTGATAGGGCTCCTAGAGAATTGGCTGGTATGCAAGATCGTTTGCTATCACGTTTTAAATGGGGATTAACAGCCGATGTACAACAGCCTGATTTTGAAACGAGGATTGCTATTTTACAGAAGAAATTACAAGCTGATGGCATTTATATTGAAGACAAAGTAATAGAGTACTTGGCTCATAGTATCGATACCAACGTCCGTGAAATGGAAGGCGTTATCGTTTCATTGATGGCACATGCTTCGCTGAACCGTAAGGAAATAGACATGGATTTGGCTAGGACTACGCTCAAAAATATTGTAGTCGATAATGAGAAAGAAGTAACAGTAGATTCTATTTTAGATGCTGTAACAAGTCATTTTGATGTAAATATGTCGGATTTGAAAAGTAAAAGCCGTAAGAAAGAAACGGTTTTCCCTCGTCAAATTGCCATGTATCTGATGAAGGAATTTACCAATTTACCTTTAAAGTCAATCGGTTATCATTTTGGTGGTAGAGACCATAGTACGGTAATCCATGCCGTTCAAACCATTAGCATTATGCTGGAGACGGATAAAGAGGTAGAGAAGACCATGCAGAAATTATATAAATATTTCAACCGAGTAAGAGTGAAAAACTAGGTATAAAACCAAGAAAAGCCCGAAGATAAAAGTAATTTTTCTTCGGGCTTTTTTGTGTATTGCCTTGTAAAGTTGTTTTCAACTTGTATTTTTGTTTTACTATTCAGCTCTTCAAATATAATCTTATGAAAAAAAAGGTACTCTTTACCCTCTTATTAATAAGTACATTTTGTGTGAAATCTTTTGCCGAAGATATTGACCCAATTGAACTTATGCCATTGAAGCATACAAACGTGGTGATTGATAACCCCAAAGGGAAACTAAAAATCAAGTTTGTCTTAAATGATTATAGAGATACTGGCGATACAACCAAACCTAAAAGTTTGTTTGCCAAGCTTAAAAATATAGTAAACGGACTATTAGATGCGTCTGACAACCCACCTTTTAAAGTACAGATAGTAAGAGAAAAGAAAAATTAAAAGGGTTGAGTTTCAAAAACTCAACCCTTTTAATTTTTTATGACAAGGCAAATTTAATAGCACCAGTAATACTCAAGATGGTGAAAAATGAAATAATATATAAGAAAAACAAGATAAACGATTTGAAGATAGTTTTCACTACTCTTTGTCGGTAAACTACTTTCAAGGCTACTATAAAATAGAGGGCAAAGCCGAACATCGTTGCCGTTAGGGCTTGTCGCCAATATCCTAAAAATATACCTCCTCCTACAAAAATAACAATCATCAGAAACATCACGCTATGAATATGTATTGAAAAGATAAGGTGTTCATAATAATAGCGGGTATGCCCTTCATTAATTCTTGGTATTCCTTGATATTTCCTTATTTTTCTAAATCGAATCAAATACAATACCCAATCCCACATGTAACGCAAAATCCTAAAAGGATATGTAAAAAAGCTATGAGTACGTGTACTATAAATGACTTTTAATAAATAAGCCACAATAGGCATCAGAATAAACATCATTACTGAAAATACCCCAATACCAAAATGAGTGATTTCTCGGATAGCCTCTTCTGCATCGTTTTCAAAGGCTAATTCATAGTGTGTAACATTTCTTAAAAAGCCTCTTTCCAGTGGTTTTAGCCCCATGATGTTCATCTCATGTCCTTTTTTCTCTCTGATAACAAGCAAACTATCCAATTCTCTATCAGACATCTTAAGAAGCCTTTCTTTGTAAGCTTTGTTTTCAAGGTTTCCATCACTTCCTTTAATCGTAATGACAGTATCTTGAAAATAATAGATAGGAATCTCAGCATTATTCTTCAAGGAATGTAGTCTTAAGGTATATTTTAGCTGATTTTTTGTACCAATAGTTTCAGTAAAATATTCACTCATTTCATTACTTACATCGGTTAGTTCTTGTGTATTGACACTGTCCAACACAATTTGTTTCTGAATCGCAATTAGCCTTTGGCGTTGTTTTATTTCAGGCAAGTTTTTGATTAATACTCTTAATGTATCGTCTTCTTGGATATTCATTTCATCCAAAATTTCGCTTACGTCAAGGTCAACAAAATCTATCCAACTATTCGTTTGATTTTTTAGTTCTTTCGTTTGTTCGTCTAATTCCTCTAGGTCTTCAATATCACTTTTTATGCTATCATAACTTTGTTGAGCTTCATACAGACCGTTGGTATCATTGGATGATTTAATAGCTTTTAGCTTTTGAGAAGCCGCTTTTAGTTTTTTCTTATTTTCTTTTTCGGCTTTACTTTTAGTATTAGATACTTCATTTACAAAACCATCAAAAGAGCCATTCTGTCCTTGTTCAATGGCTCTGTCTGCCATGATGCCTAAGAACAAAAAGAAGACGGCAGAGGCTAGAAAATACAGACGGATAGGAGGGATGTAGCGCCCTCTGCGTCCTTCAAGGAAATCTTTCGTGATTTTACCTGGATAAAGAAAAATAGACCGTAGTGTATTGAATAATTTGGTGTCGAGATGAGTAAACCCTTCGATTACTTCAAATAATAAGTGACCGACGGGTACTTTCAAATCATGGTTTTCTTGGCCACAATTTGGACAAAAATTATCTTCAGGTCTTAATAATGTATGACAATTATGACAAATTTCTACTTTCCTACGTTTTTTGTGTTCAGACATTCTTATGGGTATTACGAAGCCAGATTTAGATTTTCTTTTGAAAGTAATAAAAAAAAGGTGAAAATCATTTGATTTTCACCTTTTTAATGCAAAAAACTATCTAGTTTCTGCTAAAAGTCCAATTTATTCTAATTCGCCATCATCAGCAATGTTAGGCTCTAGCGTATCAAGCAAGGCTTTCTCATCACCTTTGATTTTTTCCTTGATTTTGTTTTCAAGTTCTTCTAACAAATCAGGATTGTCTTTCAACATATCTTTCACGCCGTCACGTCCTTGACCTAAGCGGTTAGTACCATAACTGAACCATGAACCTGATTTTTTTACCACTTCCATGTCGACTGCTAAATCTAATACTTCACCAGCCTTAGAAATACCTTCGCCATACATAATGTCGAATTCAACTACTTTGAACGGAGGAGCTACTTTGTTTTTAACAACCTTTACACGCGTACGGTTACCGATTACATTGTCGCCATCTTTGATTTGACCAATTCTACGGATATCTAAACGTACTGATGCATAGAATTTCAAGGCATTACCACCCGTTGTTGTTTCAGGACTACCAAACATTACGCCGATTTTATCACGTAATTGGTTGATAAAAATACAGCAACAACCAGTTCTATTGATTACCCCAGTTAATTTACGCAATGCCTGAGACATCAAACGAGCTTGAAGCCCCATTTTAGAATCACCCATATCACCTTCAAGTTCAGCCTTAGGAACAAGGGCTGCCACAGAGTCAATCACACAAATATCAATTGCACCAGATGAAATCAATTGTTCAGCAATTTCTAAAGCTTGTTCACCGCTATCAGGCTGTGAAATCAATAAATTAGCCGTATCAATTCCTAATTTTTCAGCATAAGCTTTATCAAAAGCGTGTTCAGCATCAATAAAAGCTGCTAAGCCACCTGCTTTTTGAGCTTCTGCAATACAGTGCATCGTTAAAGTAGTTTTACCCGAAGATTCTGGTCCGTAGATTTCGATTACTCTTCCACGGGGTACGCCCCCTACACCAAGGGCTAAATCTAGTCCTAATGAACCTGTTGAAATGACAGGAACATCAAGTACTTTACTATCCGACAAACGCATTACTGTACCTTTGCCGTAAGCTTTGTCTAATTTTTCAAGCGTTGTTTGTAATGCTTTTAATTTTTCGTTGGCAGGATTTGTTGCCTCCGCTTGTTGTTTTGCCATGATGGATTTTAGGTTAAATTTTGGTTTTAATTCGGAAAATCAAGTTGCTCATTGAAATTTTATTAAAAACAACGTGCCATAGGGAATCAATGAAAAGATTTTGCTGTCATTGATAAGTAGAACTCAATACCCGAATTCAAAATTTTTATTGGTGAAATTACCAATTTTTCAGCAATTTAAAGTACTTTGCTAGCAAATGTTCAGACGATTTTTTCAAATAACTTTAGCCCTCTTTTTGTTTACAGCTCAGTATAGCTTTGCTCAGTTAAACAATACTCGCTTGGAGACTTTCCAGCACATCGATTCCACCAAAAATCAACAGCTTTATTTTCAATTCGATAGCTTCAGTTTTCTGAAGAATAATGAATACTTTGGAAAAATAGCAGACGGTTATACCCTTTTTGGTAATCAATTTTCGCCAAAACTTATTTATCAACCCGCACCCAATGTTAGCATAGAAGCTGGGGTGTATGCTTGGAAAGATTTTGGCAATGATAAATTCACGGCCGTTCAGCCAATTTTTACCATCAGGGTTCAAAAAGATTCTTCCCAGTTTTTATTTGGCAATTTGTATGGACAATTGAATCATCATTTGGTCGAACCGATGATGAATTTTGAGCGAGTGATTCTGAACCGCCAAGAATTTGGTATCCAATACACCAAACGCACTTCAAAGACTTTTTTTGATAGTTGGATAGACTGGCAACAGATGATTTATAAAGGCTCGGATTTTCAAGAGAAAATCTTTGCAGGATTTTCTTGGAACAAGCGTTTGGTTCAACGAAAAAACTTTAGGCTATCTCTTCCTGTTCAATTGACTTTAATGCACCATGGTGGGCAAATAACGAGCGATAAAGATACCAATCAAGTAGTAACCTATACGAATGTTGCCCTTGGCGTAGAAGCTGAATTGAAAACCAACGGTTTTATTCAAAGCATCAAAACACAGAACTACTGGTTAGGTTATCGTCAAAATTCTGGTTATAGTCCGTATTTTTCAGATGGTTCGGGTATTTATTTGAATATATTAGCCGAAACCAAGGTGATGAATTTGATGTTGAGCTACTGGCAGTCAAATGGTTATAGCTCAGAAATGGGCGGAGATTTGTACCAGTCTATTGGAAGAATTTACAGAAACCCCAATCAATTAGAAAAAGAACGTAAGCTATTATTCTTTAGGTTTATGAAAGATTGGAAGTTGATTGATAACCTATGGCTAACATTCAGGTTTGAGCCTTATCTGGATTTAAACAATCATTCTTTTGAACATTCCGAAGGTTTATTTTTAACCTATCGACAAGGTTTTAAACTTAAATAGTAAATGCAAAATAAACTTTATTTTATAATTTTGCATTATTCATTAAACATATATAAAACTAAGAAAATGAAAAAGTTAATACTAGTATTATCATTAATGGCAGGAGCATTTACCATTAATGCGCAAAGTAAATTTGGAGAAGAAATTACAGAAGAAGGTGCAATATCGACGACTGAATTAGTGAAGAAAGCAGAAAATAATGAACAAATTGTGGCCAAAGTTTCGGGCGTTGTTGAATCTGTTTGTCAAGTAAAAGGATGTTGGATGAAAGTGAAATTAGATGATGGACAAACGATGCGTGTTACCTTCAAAGACTATGGATTTTTTGTACCAAAAGATATTGCTGGTAAGATAGTGGTGATAGATGGCACAGCTAAAGTAAAAACTACTTCGGTGATTGATTTAAAACATTATGCAGAAGATGCTGGAAAAAGTAAAGACGAAATTGCTAAAATCAAGAAACCAGAAAAAGCTTTAGGTTTTGTAGCTACTGGTGTAATTGTGAAGTAAGAGAGCTTTGAGTTGTCAGTAATGAGCTGTGAGCGATGAGTTTAAAGTGTTGTTTTAACTCTAAAAATAAAGTGGTTTGTTTGTGGAGGAAAATTAAATGGCATCATGAAAAAAGTAATCACTAAATCGCTCATTCACTAAATCACTCAATAACAAAAAAAGTCTCAGAGAGAATTCTCTCTGAGACTTTTTTTGTTAGAATCTTAATATAAAATCCTGTTTAGGTTGATTTTTTCTAAAAAAAACTAAACCAATAAAAAACAAGTCTATTGTAATCATCACACTCGGATGTGCCTTGATGTATTGCCAAGCTTCCTGCATTTCTTCTGACCAATGGATGTCGTCAAATATAAAAAGCGAAGATTCGTGTGCCTTTTCTAAACATATTTCAAAATACTTAACTGTGGGTTCATAACGATGATTGGCATCAAAAAAAGCAAAATCAAGCCTCTCAATTTTTGCGATTTGTTCAGTCAACGTTTCATCTAAATTCCCTACTACAATTTCTATATTATTGGCTTCTAATGCATCGAAATTCTCTTGGGCAATTTTTGCGGTGGTTGGGCATCCCTCAAACGTAATTATTTTGGCATCTTGCTTGGCCTTGGACTCATACAGTGTGGTGACACCCAATGAAGTTCCTAAATCGAAAATTACCTTTGGCTCAAGATGTTGAATAAGCCTGAAAATTAATTTACCAAATTTTGATGGCTTTTCTGCACTTTTAGCAATTTGCTTAATTTGCCTAGATGTTGATTTGTGTATTTTAGAACCTGCCCCAAAATCAGTGATTTCGATTACAGTCGCATTTTTCAACAAACGTTTACGCAAATCTTCAATAGCTGTAAAATATGGTGACTTAAACTTTTTAGCGAGAATAATTTGTGTATAAAGTTGAAAAACAAAGGGCGAATGAATAGCGTGCTCGTTTTTGGAAGCAAGTAAATATTGAAAATATCTTTTAAGCAAAATTAATAGGATTAATGAGTTATAAGTTATGAATTTTGAGTACTGATATACAGTATTTTAATTCATTCTAAAAGGAGCAACCATCGTAAAGTCAGGAATGACAACATTAAAAAATTTGCCATCAAAAATACGCTCCATCTGATAAGTACCTGCCATTTTGCCAAGCGAAGTGTTTAAATTACATCCGCTTGTATATTCATAAGACTGACCCGGTTCTAAAGTAGGTTGTTGCCCTACTACACCTTCGCCTTCTACTTCACGCACAAGTCCGTTAGCATCATGAATATACCAATGACGACGCAAAAGTTTTACAGTATAATCGCTTCCATTATGAATTTTGATATGATATGAAAAAACAAAATTTCCTTGAAATGGATTAGAATATTCAGGTTGAAAGTGGGTCAAAACGCTTACCTTTACACCATTTGTGATAGCTGAGACCATTTTTTAAATTGGTTTTTTTACAATATATTTTACCGAAAATTACATTACATTGTCTGAAAAATCAACGTAATTGAGAAATTTATTAAAACCCATTGAACAATGAACGTAAAAATTGAAAATTCTTGGAAGGAAAAATTAAATCCAGAATTTGAAAAGCCTTATTTTAAGACCTTGGTTGACTTTGTTAAAAACGAGTATAGCATCGGAACAGTATATCCACCCGGAAAACTTATTTTCAATGCTTTTGATAAATGTTCTTTTGAGAATACTAAAGTAGTCATTCTGGGGCAAGATCCCTATCATGGAGCTGGTCAAGCAATGGGACTTTCTTTCTCTGTAAATGATGGCATACCTGCTCCTCCGTCATTGATTAATATTTTTAAAGAAATAAAAGAAGATTTAGGCATTCCAGTGCCCAAATCAGGTAATTTAGAGCGCTGGGCAAACCAAGGAGTATTGTTGTTGAATGCTACGCTAACCGTTCGGGCTTCACAGGCAGGGTCGCACCAACGAAAAGGGTGGGAAGTTTTTACCGATGCTGTCATTAAGTGTATTTCCGAAGAAAAAGAAGGCGTTGTTTTTATGCTGTGGGGAAAGTATGCACAGGATAAAGGAGCAATCATAAATGCTTCAAAACACTTAGTTTTAAAATCTAAACATCCCTCGCCAATGGCCGCCAATTCGGGTGGCTGGTTTGGGAATAAGCATTTTTCTAAAGCTAATGAATATTTAGAAAGTAAAGGCTTATCTGGTATTCAATGGTAATTAAACTAAAAAATAATCTCAGATGAAAAAAGTATTGTTAATTGCCGCAATTTTAGTGAGTCAGTTTTGTTTGGCACAGAATAAATTTGAAAATGAAATCAAAGCTTTTGAAAAAAGCGATTCAATTTCAATGCCAGCACCCAAGCAAATATTATTGGTTGGAAGTTCTTCTCTTCGCTTATGGACTACCTACAAAGAAGATTTAAAAGGCTATGCCGTTATTAATAGAGGATTTGGTGGGTCTGTGATGAGTGATGCCAATGAGTATTTTAACAGAATTGTGGCTAAATATCAACCTAAACATATTTTAGTGTATGAAGGCGACAACGACTTAGCATCGGGAAAAAGCCCCGAAACAGTGTTTGAAGACTTTAAAATATTTGTTGAGAAAGCAAAAAAACAGTTACCTAAAGCTACTATTGCGTATATTTCAATTCGTCCAAGTATTGCTAGGGTAAAAATAGTAGACCAACAAAAAAAGGCAAATCAATTGATAGAAGACTATTGTAAAACAGCTAAAAAGCTTCATTTTATCGATGTTCAAAAGCACTACTATTTACCTAATGGTGAGCTGATGCAAGATGTTTTCGTAGCTGATAACCTACATTTGAATGCAAAAGGCTACCAAATTTGGACAACTGCGATTAGAAAATACTTGGCAAAACATGTGAAATGAGTATAGCTGTGAGCTGTAAGCCGTAAGAGTGGAGCTTTACTGATTACCCACAAGTTTATAATTAATTGAAAATCAGTATATTTAGCCCTAGCAAGGGACTTAAGTCCCTCGCTAGGGATGAGGTCTTCAAGGCTTGGTTTTAAAAGCAATTTAAGCCCATTTCAACTTTTTAAAAGATGTTGGTAATCAGTAGGATTTGAGCTGTTCGCTAGTGCAGTTTAAAGTGTTGATATACTGTTTTATTTGTACTACAACGAAGTTTATTTTTAAATTGAAAATTATGAAATATTTCCTTTCAATGCTTTTGCTCATCGTAGCGCAATTTGCTTTTGGGCAAAATGTAACTATTTCGGGAAAAGTAGATAATGCTAAGGGCGATACACTTATTTTAGTGTATGATGCTTTGATGTTAGGCGTTAAACCATCGGTGCAAAAAACAGTTTTGACAGGTGAAAACCGTTTTCAGTTCAAGTTAACAATTCCGCAAAATGCCATAATAACATTAAAAGTAAAGGAGCAAAGCATTGAGTTGTTTGTAGGAAAAGGGAATCAGATTGAGCTTGAATTTGATGCTGAAGATGTGAATAAGCCAATCATACTGAAGGGAGATAAGGCGTTAGAAAATAATTTTCTAACAAAATTTTATCACCAATTCAAGACTGACTTTACACCAGCATTAATGGTAAAAAAAGTAATGCAAGTGCCTGTAGATGAGCTTGAAATGAATTTATTTGAATCAAAAAAAGCACAATCGGACTATTATAAATCATTTCCAGACCAAGTCAAATTTTCGGACGAATTCAAGCAATATATTGAAAATCAGATTCGATGGAATTATTGGGCTTATATATTAGCGTACCCTATCGAAAGAGGAAATGCCAATCAAGCCCAAGCACAGGTTTTATCATTGCCAAGCACGTTGTTAGAGGGATTAGACGAGAAAAAGATTCAAGATGAAACGGCCTTGCTTGCTTCTTCTTATCGTAGCTTTTTGGTTTATTATATCACTTATTTTAATACCAAGGCTCACGGCTTTCAGAAATATGCTGATGTAAATAAATCTATGGAAGACAAGCACCTTTTTGCCAGAGAACATTTGCCTGTAAAAGCCTATCAGTATTATTTAGCTTATTTATTGAATAGTCAGTGCCAATATTGCCTGCCTTCGGTTGTCCGAAATACCTTTGCTGCTTTAACGGCTACCCCTAATTCAGATCAATATGCCAATTTGATAAAAGAAAAATGTGGCGAAGTAATGAGCAAAAAAGACGAGGTAGTAAAAGCTAAAGAGGAGGACAATAAATGGTTTAAAGCAATTACACCAGATGGTAAAGAATTATCATTGGCTAGTTTAAAAGGGAAAGTGGTTTACTTAGATTTTTGGGCTTCTTGGTGTGGGCCATGTCGTAAAGAATTCCCTTTTTCTAAACAATTGCAGGAAAAGCTAAGCGAAAAACAACGCAAAGAAGTAGTTTTCTTATACATTTCTATCGACGAAGAAGAACAGAACTGGCGTAAAGCAATGAAAGAGTTGGATATTGAAAATCAGAAAAATATCTATTCAAAAGGAGGGTGGGAGTCTGGTGCAGCCAAGTTTTTTAAGCTTGAGTCTATCCCAAGATATATGCTGATGGATAAAAAAGGTAATATCGTCGACAGTGATGCCAAACGCCCAAGCGACCCTAAAATTTTGTCTGATATTTTGAAGTTGGTAGGGGAGTAGAAGTCAATAAACAAGGCTATTCGACTTGTTCCGAAAGTGCAAGTGGAACGATAAAATAATAACATTCTCTGAACGTTTAACACAACCACTCTATGTTAAAAAGATATTCAGTTTTCATAGGAATAGTCATTTCACTATCACTACTCCTAATAGCTACCTTTTACTATCCAGGGGGCTCACTATTTGACAAAAACTCGATTGGTTATGACTGGAAAAGCAATTTCATCAGTAATCTTTTTGGGGAGAAAGCAGTGAATGGTTTAGATAACCCTGCTCGTTTTTGGGCTATTGCAGGAATGATTTTTCTTTCCGCAAGTTTTGCGCTGTTCTTCATTGAATTCTCAAAGAAAATACCGAACAAAGGTGCTGCTAATGTCATTAAATACTGTGGAGCTATCGGTATGATATTTACTTTTTTAATAGCGACACCCTTGCATGATATAATGATTACTATCGCAAGTACAATGTTTCTTCTCAGTCTATTTTATATTACCGTTTTTATTTTCAAGTCGAAGCTACATTTATTCAAATACCTTTGTGTTATTTGCCTTCTTGTTTTTTATGGTACTTTATACCTTTTTGGCTCTGGGAATTTCCTGAGTTTTTTACCCATCATGCAAAAACTTACATTTGCTATTGCGATAATTTTAATATTAGGATTGGAACATTTTACCACAAAAGAAGATTTTGAGCATATCAAAGCAGATAAATAAATGCGGTAAGATTACTCATGGGATGACTTGAAAAACCCTTTTTATTTGTTGGTGACTTAAGTCCTATTGATTACCTACATCTTTTAAAAAAGTTGAAATGAAGATGTAATTATTGATAAAATTGGTTCAAATAGGCTTAAATCGCCTTTCAAACCGAGCTTTGGTCGTCTCATGTCACAGCCTGAGTACGTGAATTTCTTATCCCTAGCGAGGGACTTAAGTCCCTCGCTAGGGATAAGAAATTGATTGTTAGTTATTTATATATTTGTGGGTAATCAGTAGGACTTAAGTCACCAGCTAAGAGAGAGGGTTGAATATTAACAATAATTACAATTCAAAACGTTTTCCTTGTTGTGGGAAAATAAGATTTAATCCTAACGTATTTTGTTCAGTTAATTGTTTTTTGATTTTAGCTTCGTTAATGGCAGGAGGTTTTAAATGAGTTATTATCACCTTAAAACCTTTCAAAGCTTCTTTCCCTGTTAAATCACTCAGTTTATTCATTTCTTTCATAATCCAGTTAGGCGTAAGATGTCCGAACAGCGATTTGTCAGGTTGTTCATTAGGAAACGATACTTCAATAAAAATACCTCTCAATTGTTTTTGTTGAATCAGTGGGGCAATTTCTTTCCAAAGTAAAGCCAATTTATCACTTTTTTCAACTTCATCTGAACCAGTATCGCCAAGGTATAAAGCATAATCGTTCTGGCTCTTGATTAAGAAAGCTGTACTTTCATAAGGATTAACATGGCTTAAAGATAAAGCCTTCACCGTCATTGAAGTATTCGTGATGTTACTTTCTTCGCCAACTTTTAATGTTTGGAAATGGTATTTTTTTATGAGGAATCCTTTGCCTTCATCACCAAAATTTGCCCACGTTTGGTCATTAAAATAATGATTTTGCATCATTTCCATGCATTTACCCGTTGCATAAACAGTTTTGGAAGAATCCCCAGGAGAATTAATAATCAAGCCAGAAACGTGGTCTAAATGGGCATGCGAAATAAAATATCCCTTGATGTATTTCCTTAATACTTCCGTAGCAGATACTTTAAATACTTTGTTTTGTACGGCTTTTTCTATACCTGCATACACTGTTCCAGCATCCAGACACACATAATCATTGGTAGCGATAGGAGCGAGCATATAAGCCGAAAGGTTTTTTTCATCTGTTCCGCCTTTTACACCCAAGGGAACTACTTGAAAGGCCGAAGGCTGTTTTTGCTGAGCAAAAAGATTGGCAGATAATAAAAGCAAAATAAATAATGAACGGTAAGACATATTTGATGGAGTTGATGGTTTGTCGGAAATGTGAGAAATCAGTGCATAAAAATACCTCCTTCTTTTGAGAAAGAGGTATTTTGTAGATAAAGATTTTAAAAATTAAAGTATCTTATAAATATCTACTGAATCAATTTTATCCTTCAATTCCTTGATATTGATACTTGACTTAATAGCCGAATCTTTCTTTTTCTTTTTCGCTCCAAGTTCTTTTATTAAATCATCATAAACCATCTGTGCTGGGCGGTCGCCTACGGCTTCTATAATATTATTAGCTTTGGCTACGCTGATAGCTTGTTTTACTTGGTCGAAATAGCGGTTTTCTAAATCAAAATATTGGTCATGGATACCAATAAAACGATTACACAAAGCTTGCAAATAGTCTAGATTATTATTTACATGACGAACATCCAATTCTGTCTGCAACATATCGCTTAAGTTTATTTTGCCATCTTTCTGAACATACTTACTTTCAATATCGCCAATTCTTTTCTTTACATAATCTGTATTGAACTCATTAACCATATAATTGAAGTAGTCATCCAGTGTCTCTTCATTGCGCATATCTCTTGGATTATAGCCTACTTTATGCACATCCTTTTTGAATTTTTCCAATAAATCTAATTGGAGTGCTTCTAGTAAAGTAACAGTTTGAGAGCTAGAGTTTGTATTCGTTAAATTTGCTTTGTCTAACGCATTATAAAAGCCAGTATATCGTTGTAATTCTTTTTCAAACTCACGAATTTTATCAAAATTCACCTGTTTGTCTTGTACACCCGCTGCATAGGCAACGTTTACAGCAGCCGTAGAAAGATTTACAGCTTGGGAAGCATAAGGAATTAGTCCTACGATGGGACTATCTTTCAAACTCTTCAAGACAGTCATAAAACGTTCGTTCTTTTCTTTTTTTGTGAAAATAGCTTTGTTTTGAGCCGTCTTCATGATTACCTCCTCAAAAGAAAATCCTAATGGTCCTTTTTCAACCGAACTAAGTTTTTTGATATAGCCTTGGTAGTCTTGGTTAATTACCTGTGATTTCAAATCGATAATATCATCACTTAAAATTTTATATACCTCCGCACTTTTTATCAAGTTAGTTCTAATTTTCTCCCATTTGGTCTTATCACTGAGCGATTGATTCTTAGAAATGTCCGACAGTGAACGACTTTGCATTTCTAAGCGGCTTTTTAGGTTTTCGTTTTCGCTTTGAAGCTTTCCTATGGTACCTTGAATATTTATAAATACAGAATCTGAGAAGACTTGCGAAAAACCCGTATTAATACAAATTAAATAGCCGATTAAACTTAATAAGATTGATTTTTTCATGGAATAATACAAATTGTTATTTTAGATATAACGCTTATATCTATTTAAATATTGGTTAAAGTTTTCACAAATTTTACATAAATCTGTTTGGTTCTGCAATAATTTTTGAAAACGGAATATTCTTTTCAGTAGGATGGATAGAAAGCCTTTTTAATTATATAACATTTTAAGACCATAAATGCATCTCGATGTTGTGTGATACTATTAGTTGATTAGTAAAATTGTGAAGGCAAAATTTTATTTTCTAAAAAAAATGCAAAAAACATTTGCTAATACAAAACATTGGCGTACCTTTGTGAAAAATTAATACAAAAAACATCCGCACGTCTCTGTGTACGTTTCGTTGGATACGAAACAATTCTTCTCAGGAACTTTTTACAGTTCTAAGTCGGTCTCCCAGAGCTTTAACGGATGTTCGGGCATCATTAAAGCAATTATTTCAAATCAATTACAAATTATTAGTCTCAGGAACGAGTGGAGCATCAGGTCGATGCCCTCAATCTTCTTCATGTCGTTTGATAGGCTATACAAACAAAGGCAACGAAATCTTTGAATACCACATATCCTAAAGAAATTGGTTTTATCCTATTTCTTACTGATTGTGCACGTCTTTGAAATCGTTTTAGAAAAATCATGAGTGAAATCACAAGATTAAGATTCGATGAGCTTTCCGTGTCGGAAGACATCAAAAATGCAGTAAAGGACATGGGGTTCGAAACTGCTTCACCAATCCAATCAGAAGCAATTCCTTATTTATTAGAAGGTCGTGATGTAATCGGACAAGCACAAACAGGTACAGGTAAGACTGCGGCGTTTGGTATCCCGATGATTGACAAAGTTATCGCTTTCGATAAATACGTACAAGGTTTAGTACTTTGCCCAACACGTGAGTTGGCTGTTCAAGTAACTGAAGAAATTAAAAAATTATCAAAATACAAAAAAGGCGTTTGGGTAACTACTGTTTTCGGTGGTGATTCAATCGAACGTCAAATCAAGTCCTTAAAAGCAGGTGCAAACATCGTTGTTGGTACGCCAGGACGTGTTATCGATTTAATCGAAAGACGTGCTTTGAAACTTGAAAATGTTAAAATGGCAGTTCTTGACGAAGCAGATGAAATGCTAGACATGGGCTTCCGTGAAGATATCGAAAGTATCTTACAAGAAACTAACGAAGACCGTCAAACAGTTTTCTTCTCAGCTACCATGTCTAAGCCTATCATGGCCTTGACTTCTCGCTACCAGAATAACCCTAAATTAGTGAAAGTAGTGAAAAACGAAATTACTAATGCTAACATCGAACAATTATACTTTGATGTAAAAGGAAAAGCTAAATTAGAAGTAATGACGCGTTTGATGGATTTACATGCTGTTAAATTAGCGTTGGTATTCTGTAACCAGAAGAAAAAAGTTGACGAAGTTGTAGAAGAATTAGTATTACGTGGTTATGCAGCAGAAGGTCTTCATGGAGATTTACGCCAAGCACAACGTACAAATGTAATGGCTAAATTCCGTTCAGGCGTAGTAACTATCTTAGTAGCTACAGACGTTGCTGCACGTGGTATTGACGTAAGTGATGTGGATGCTGTATTTAACTATGACATTCCATTAGATGAAGAATATTATGTACACCGTATCGGTCGTACTGGTCGTGCTGGTAAATCAGGTAAAGCATTTACTTTAGTAGTAGGTTCAGAACGCAACCGTCTACGCGACATCATGAATTATACTAAAGTTAAAATTGACAAAGGTGTAATTCCATCATTCTCAGATGTTGTTGGTGTGAAAAAAGGAATGTTTATCGAACGTCTTCAAAATACTATCCAAGCGGGTGATTTAGAATTGTTCGGTGATGTATATTCTTCATTAGAGCATTCAGGATTTACTGCTGAGCAAATTATTGCTGCTTTAGTTAAAATGAACATGGGTGTTGCTAAAAACGAATTCGCTGATGAAAACTTAGACGGAGAAGCAGAACGCAATGCACGTAGAAACGAGCGTAGTGGAAGTGGTGACCGTTTCGGAAGCAGAGATGCTGGTCGTGGTGGAAATCGTGAATCAGGAAATCGTTTTGGAAATAGAGAAGGTGGTAGCACTGGCCGTTTTGATCGTGGTAATTCACGTGATGACCGTTCAGGTGGTCGCTCAAACGACCGTCAGCCTCGTTCTTTTGAAGACCGTGGTCCTCGTACAGACAAAGCTGGTAAGCCATACCGTCAGGATGCCAACATGGTAAGAATGTTTGTTAACATTGGTTTTGACGAAAAGATTTCTCCTGCTAATATCGTAGGTGCTTTCGCTGGAGAGTCAGGAATTCCTGGAAATACTTTAGGACAAATCAACATCTTTGATAAATATTCATTTGTTGATGTTCCGAAAGAATATGCAACTACTGTTTTGAACCGTATGGAAGGCGCTTCTATTAAAGGAAAAAGAGTAAATGTTGAGATTGCTAAACCAAGCAATTAATCTCAAAATAAGATAGTTGAAAACGCCACTGTGATTCGTCACAGTGGCGTTTTTGCTTTATATCAGGTATACATTTTATCAAGAGTTTTAGCTACTTCATGTGGAATTACTTAGTATCTATTTTTGATAAACGCTATCTCAAGATTTCAAAGAAGTTAGACATTGCCAAATACTTATGATTACTAGGTGATGAGTATGAAATATTATTTTGTATTAAGTATAAATAACCATATAATATGTAAGTCTTTTAGTGATATTCTGTAAAATACTTTGGATAGATTAGTTTTTTGAAAAATTAATAACACTTTGGTTTATTAAAAAAATGCCAAAATATGGTATTAATAAACCTTTTTGTTGTATTTATTTTATTTTCAAGATGTTATTGGAAAAAAGTACTTGTTTCAACAATTGTTACTGTATACTTTCACATATCAAGTTTGTTAACGAAAAATTAACAAATTAGTCATTATAAGTATAAATCATCAACTAACTAAAACTCCATTATTGCATGAAGAAGAGACTTCTACTTACCATGCTGTTAGTCTTCAGTGTGAGCATACTCTTTGCTCAGAATAAGATTACAGGAAAAGTCACAACGTCAGAAAATGGCTCCGAGCTACCAGGAGTAAGTGTATCCGTAATGGGTACAACTCGTGGAACCACAACAGGTGCAAATGGCGCATTCACCATCAATGCTTCACCAAGCGAAACGCTTGTATTTACCTTCGTAGGTTTTAAGCCTAAGTCTGTAAAGGTGGGTAACCAAAAAACAATCAATGCTCAATTAGATTTAGATATCTCTGAATTGAACGAAGTTGTAGTAGTAGGTTATGGTACTCAGAGCAAGAAAGTAATTACTGGCTCAGTAACATCGGTATCTGGAAAAGATATTGCTTCACAACCAGTACAATCATTTGACCAAGGTCTACAAGGACGTGTATCAGGTGTAAATATCACTACTCCAAACGGTGTATTGAACAATGCTCCTATCATCCGTGTACGTGGTACATCTTCAATCAACCAAAGTTCATCTCCATTAATCGTAATTGACGGAATGCCTATCAACTCGGGCGATGTATCAGCAGGTGGTTATACAGTTAATAACCCTCTTGGTGATATTAACCCATCTGATATTGAGTCAGTTGAGATTTTGAAAGATGCTGCTGCTACGGCTATTTATGGTTCTAGAGCGGCTGCAGGTGTAATGTTGATTAGTACTAAAAAAGGAAAAGAAGGCAGAGCAAAATTATCGTATGATACTTGGGTAGGATCTACACAAACATTTAGAAAGTTCAAAATGTTGGATGCACAGCAGTTCATGGATATTAAAAATGAAGCTGCAAAAAATGCTGGTTTAGCGAATCAATTTTTCCCTTCATACAATGCTGACGGTAGCTTAGTAAATACAAACTGGTATGATTATGTATATCAAACAGGTATTTCACAAAGCCATAACTTAAGCTTGAATGGTGGAAACAAGGATACAAAGTATTCGTTCTCAGTTGGTTATACTGATCAAGCAGGTATGGTTAAGAAAAATACCTTTAGCCGTATGACAGGCCGTATGAACGTTTCGCATAAATTGAATGACTATATCACGATAGGTTCAAACCTTACTTATGCAAACAGCTTTAACCAATCGCCTAACACAGGAACAACAGGTGCTTTCTCTACAGGTGGTCTAGGTCGTTTACCAATGGTATTGGCTCCAAACATTGCTCCTTATAATGCGGATGGTTCATATAACATCAACAAAGCAGGTAACAACATGGGCTTGGGTAATAACTTACAAGGTCCGGGTGGATATTATAACCCAATCCCTGATTTGGATTTAAGTAAATTTACTTCAGAGAATGCTCACTTAATCGCAAATGTTTTTGCTGATGTTAAATTGTACAAAGGCTTAGTATTCAGAACATCTTATGGTATGGATAATACGCAAGTTGAAGATATCAGCTTTAGTAATCCAGTTCATGGTGAAGGTGGTGGTAGTAACGGTATTGCTACTAACTATTATACAAATATCAAGCAGTGGAACTGGCAAAATTATTTGACTTACGATTTCAATATTGGTAAAAATAACGCGACTATTGTAGTAGGTACTGAAGCTCAGAAATTTACAGTTAACCGTTGGGGTGCTACAAGAAACAACGTTTCTGACCCATTCTTTACTAGCTTCCAAGGTAGTTTCGTAAACAACGTGGCTGGTACTAGTAACTACCAAACTCAAAATGGTTTACTTTCTTATTTTGGACGTTTGAACTACGATTACGACAAAAAATATATCGCTTCATTCACATTACGTCGTGATGGTTACTCGGCTTATGCTACTGGTAACAAATGGGGTAACTTCCCAGGAGCATCTTTAGGATGGCGTTTATCTGAAGAATCATTCTGGAAAGAGTCTTCTTTAGCTAATACTGTAAATGAATTGAAATTGCGTACTAGCTGGGGCCGTGTAGGTAACACTGGTGTAAGTGACTTCGCTTCTTTAAGTTTATTTGGCTCTGGTTTATATGGCTCATCACCAACTTGGGCATTTGCGCAGGCAGGTAACCCAAATCTTAGATGGGAACAAAGTACTAAGTTAGATATCGGTTTAAGCTATGGTTTGTTCAACGACAGAATTTCTGGGGAAATCAACTATTACAAAAATGATATTACAGACTTAGTATTGGCTGAGCCTCAAGCACCTTCACGTGGTGTACCTAACAACTCAATCAACACAAACGTTGGTTCGATGATTAACAAAGGTTGGGAATTTACATTGAGTGCTTTAGTACTTGAAAAGAAAGGATTTTCTTGGAATGCTAACTTTAATATCTCGACAAACTCAAACGAAGTATTGGCTTTAGCAAACAACAATGCTGACATTATTGCTTCAACAGGTGGTTTGGAAAGCTCAAACATCGTTCGTGTTGGTTATCCAGTAGGTAGTATTTTCGTAGTAGAAACAAGAGGCGTTAACCCTAAAAATGGACAACGTATTTTTGTAAATGCTGCTGGTAAAGAAGTACAATATTCACACCCAGGAAAATGGACTTATGTAGCTGATGGAACAACTGCTCCTGCAATTACTGGTTCAGACCGTATGGTATGGGGTACAGCTTTCCCTACATTCTTTGGTGGGTTAGACAATACTTTCAAATACAAATCATTTGATTTAGGTGTATTCTTACAATTCTCAGGAGGTAACTATATCTATAATGGTACAAAAGCAGGTCTTCGTGACCAACGTGCTTGGAACAACCACACTGATATCTTGAATCGCTGGCAAAAAGACGGAGATATTACTAATATCCCACGTTTAGTATTTGGTGATAATATCTCAAATGGTTCTTCAACGCCAATCTCTGAAAACGTAGAAAAAGGTGATTTTATCCGTATGCGTAATATCTCTTTAGGCTATACTTTCAAAAAAGGCTTGTTAGAAAAAGCAAAAATTTCGAGTGCTAGATTGTATGCTCAAGTGCAAAATGCATTTATCATTACAGGATACACTGGTGCTGACCCTGAAATTTCAACTAACCGTAACTCAAACATTGCTCCTGGTGTTGACCGTAACTCTACACCTCAAGCACGTACTTACACAGTTGGTCTATCAGTTAATTTCTAATTTCAAATTGATTTTAAGATGAAAAAAAATATAAATAATCCTTTTAGAAGCGTAGGAAAGACTGTCAAAATATCGATGGCTTCTATCATGCTGCTAACCACGATGTTAGCTTGTGATGAAAAAAGTTTGCTTGAACCAGCTCCTATTACATCATTATCAGATTTACAAGCTTTTTCAACACCAGACCGTGTTTTAGCACAGGTAAATGGTTTGTATTCAAGTGCAAAATCTGGACAATTGTATGGTGGTCGTTATTATGTCTATAATGACGTACGTGGCGAAGAGTTTTTGAATGTAACTTCTAATGCTGTAACAGCCTTACAAACTTGGAACCATACAAACAACTCGTCTTCAAATGAGCCTACCAATATGTGGAATGCCGCATATTTAGCTATCAACCGTGCCAACTTGTTTGCTGAAGGTTTAGATAAAAATGCAGGCGTGATAGATGCTACTTTGGCTACACAATATAAAGCTGAAGCTAGATTTTTGAGAGCCTTAATTTATTATTCATTAGTAAACACTTATGCGCAGCCTTATACGAAAGATAATGGTGCAAGCTTAGGCGTACCTTTACGTTTGACGGGCGAAGTAGGTAGTGGTAACAACAATTTGAAGAGAAGTACTGTAGCAGAAGTATATACTCAAATTCTTTCTGATTTGACTTATGCTGAGCAAAACCTTCCTGCTACTTATGCTTCAGCAGCATTGAATACTACTCGCGCACACAAAAACAGTGCGATTGCGATGAAAGTGCGTGTAAATTTGACAATAGGCAAATGGGCTGATGTAGTGACAGAATCAAATAAAATTGTTTCAACGAGTGCTCCTTATAAAGCAGCTACTGGTGTTGCTAATGCTTTACAAGCGTCTGTAGCTTCTGTATTTGCAGCACCTTATACTACAGTTGAATCTATCTTCTCGTTCCCGATGGGCGATAACGATTTACCAGGTACTCAAAATGGTTTGGCTAGTTATTACTTACCTTTAATTGGTATTGGTGATTTCTCTTTGAATCCTGCTGGTATATTGGCTAGTACAGCTTTCTCTGCAACAGATGCTAGACGTGTTAATTTTGTAAAAAATGATTTTGCAAGTGACGCTGGTCGTTACCGTTTAACAAAATATCCAACTGGTCCTGTTCACAAAGATTTTGTGCCAGTATTGCGTTATGCTGAGGTTTTGTTAAACCTTGCTGAAGCTAAAGCTAGATTAGGTGGTGCAAGCGTTGATGCTTCTGCATTAGCTTTGTTAAACGCTGTGAGAGGTCGTTCAACGACAGCTTATACTGCTGCTGATTTTGCGACAGGAACAGCTTTAGTAAATGCTATTTTAACAGAAAGAAGAATTGAATTCTTAGG
Source organism: Arcicella sp. GW821-FHT09D11 (assembly GCF_059416265.1). Classification (NCBI taxonomy): domain Bacteria; kingdom Pseudomonadati; phylum Bacteroidota; class Cytophagia; order Cytophagales; family Flectobacillaceae; genus Arcicella; species Arcicella sp. GW821-FHT09D11. Next base: position 478,350 of record NZ_JBWKOV010000004.1, read on the forward strand.
TGAAGGTTTCCGTTCAATTGATTTGCAACGTAATAATTTACCACTTCCTGCTAAAGCTAACATTGCTGCGATTCCTGTTACATCTCCAGCTTATATCTGGCCGATTCCACAGACAGAAATCAACGTTAATAAAGATTGTGCTCCTAACCCATAATTATTAATGTAGCTTTTACTAAAAAGGGTCAGTTGGAATATTTCAACTGACCCTTTTTAGTAAAAGCTATTCATATTAAGCTTCCATAAATTAAGCAATCAATAAGGGTTTATTAATGCTAGTTTGGCAAAAAAGTCTTCAAACAGTAAATGAGTATCTAAGTGATTATAAACCCTGATGCTTCGTCCTTTATGATTATATTCGTAAGCACCAAGCTTATTGATTTTTGGAGCCAGCTTCACAACATAATTACTTGATGATGGATCAGCTTCAAAAGATGATTGAAGAGCTGTCAACAATACTAAAGGACTATCTCCTAAAACATAGGTCTCGCCAATATTATAATAAGGTTGGATTCTCTTCATCAAATTTTCTAACACAGTAGTCAAATAATTCCCTACTTTCCCTGTTGGTTTAACTTTTACCAAAAGTTCCGAGTAAGAAACGATACACTGTCGATAGGCATTTCTTGGTATTTGCCACAAAGCAATATTCGATTTATTGAATACAACCGCTGCCGCCGAAATGTCTATTTTAAGGTTATATTCTGGGTCAGAAAAATTAGGAGGAGGTAATGCCAAATCATTATATTCAGACCCACCAATCCAAATTAATGTCAACTTATTGGTGATTTGAGGGTTTGTTAAAACAGCCGATGCAATCTCCGTTAAACCTGCACCGCAAAGTACATACAAGGGCAATTTAGTATCAGTGCGTAAAGCTTCTTGGATAATAAAATTGACAGCTTCACTTTTCACAGGCGTGCTATCATTCAACATGGCAGTATTTGAACCCGCAAAGACAGAGATATTATTTTTAATTGCCATTACTTGTAATAATTCCTTTGCTTTATTCGCAGCATTTTCTGCTTGCGTTTTTGAAGGGTCGAAGCCATCATTGACACTTAAGTGCGAGCCAATAATACCTCTTATTTCTACTGAAGGAGAAAGCAGTAAATGTGCAAGCTGAAACAATCCATCAGGGTCACCACTGAAATCATTGTCAACAATTACGCGTATTCGTGGTATTACTGCACTATTATTGGAAGTATTCTGAGCAAATAATAGGATGGGGGCTATCAATAAAAATATTGATAGTAAAAGATTGTGTTTTTTTAGCATTGGCTTTTCATGGCTTGATAGATTGATTAGAAAATCAAATTTACATTGGTTTTCTAATTACAAAGTAAATTCATGAAAAAGATTTTTGTTGGTTATTGTGGATGTTTTCGAAGCAAAAGGGTGACAAAGTAAACTAATTGTAATAAAAGAAAGGATAATGTAAAACTACTTCAAAGTATTATTTTTCTCAATCGCTAGTTTTTAATCAATGCTTTGATGTTTAGAAATTTGTATTATTTCTACTAATTAAAATAGAGTTTTACGTGTTAGTTTTTTGAAAAACCATGCAAATCTAGTAATTTGTTGATAAAATAGTAAATAACTATACTTACAATTAAAAACTACATAAACACTTTATTATAAATAATATGAAATTAGCTATTTACCCTAGATTAAAACATCAATGGAAAATGTATAAACTATTTATAGTTTGTACGATAATATTTTCAGTAACATTCACATGTACAAAAAAAGCTGACATTATACCATTACCCGTTGTAGCAACCTCTTTAGTAGTTTTTAAGTCTGCTGATGATGTTTCGATAATGTTAAGTCGTTTGTACTCACTTACTAAGTCTGGTCAGCTATTTGGAGGGCGTTATTATGTATACAATGATGTTCGTGGAGAGGATTTTTTGAATACAACCTCAAATGTTGCTACAGCATATGAAGTGTGGCGACAAAAAATTACCGCAGTTTCATCAGAACCTAGTGAAATGTGGGCAGCTGCTTACAAAGCAATAAATCATATAAATGGTTTTATTGAAGCATTAAATAAAAGTCCTTCTTATGTTGATGCAGCCACAGCAACGAAATACAGTGCTGAAGCTAGATTTCTAAGAGCTCTTAATTATTATGCTTTGATTAATACTTTTGCTCAGCAATATATCAGAGATGATGCTCAAAACCTTGGAGTTGTTTTACGCTTATCAACACAGTTCTATGGTACTGATGATTATATGCATATGAGACGAAGTACGGTAGGTGATGTTTATGAACAGATAATAGCAGACCTAAACTATGCAGAAGAAAATCTTCCTTCTTTATATCCTACCTCAGCTTTAAATAATACTAAACCTCATAAAAATAGTGTGATTGCCTTGAAAACTCGTGTTTATTTAACCATGAGAAAATGGAGTGATGTAGTGAGAGAAGCCAATAAAATAGTTTCGCCTACAGCTCCGTTCAAAGCTCTTACTGGTGTGGCAAATACATTGCAAACATCTGTCGTTTCTGTTTTTATTCCTCCATATAAATCGACGGAATCTATGTTTTCGTTTCCAATGGGAGAAGAAAATGAAAGTGACTTGCCAGGAAAAAACAATGCTTTAGCGAGTTTCTACATGCCATTGATTGGGAATGGAGATTTTGCTTTAAACCCTGAAGGTATTCTGGCTAATGCCGCTTTTACAAGTACTGATGCTAGATATATAAATTTTGTAAAAAGAGATTTTGTAGGAGATCAAGGTCTTTATCGATTAACAAAGTTCCCCACCGGACCAGACCACAAAGATTATATCCCAGTAATCCGTTATGCAGAAGTATTGTTAAACCTAGCAGAAGCAAAAGCTAAACTAGCAGAAGACCGGATTGATGCTTCGGCTTTAATTTTATTAAATGCTGTTAGAGGACGATCTACTACTGTTTATGCTGATAATAAATTTACTACAGGAAAAGATTTAGTTAACGCCATTTTGACCGAAAGAAGAATAGAATTTTTAGGAGAAGGTTTTCGTTCAATAGATTTACAACGTAACCTTTTACCTCTTCCAGCTAAAGCTAATGTTAGTTTGATTGAAACAACAGCATCTGCATATATTTGGCCAATTCCATCCACTGAGATTGCATTAAATAAATACATGGTACAAAATCCATAATTTATTAGTTAACCAAAGCGGTCAATTGACTGCTTTGGTTTTAATTCAAATAAAATATAAACTCCCTGTTCTGACTGTCCCATGCCTTTGCCTTTTCTATGGTGTTCTTTATTAATATTAGAAATGGTGAATGAAATTGTCTTCTAGACAAACTAAAATAAAACCAACAACTGTATCAACTTTGTTGGTATTTTTTATATGTAGATTTGTTACTTATGGACATCTCGTTGGAGATAACTCCAAGAAGGGAGAAGATGTAGCAGAATTGTCAACTTTTCAAAAGTTGACAATTCTAATGTATCTTGTACCAAAAAACCTTCTGACTACCACATGACTTTCAGAAATCGTCTTCAATATTTACTCGTTAAACGTCTCCAAATTGCTAACAAAATGGCTTTGTCGCTGATTCAATCTGGGGCGATTATGGTCAATGGTTTGATGGTTAATGAGAATGTCATTATCAACCTTGAAGATGAAGTCATTTATAATAATCAACTTATCAAAGAAGGTAAAAAAATGATTTATCTAGCCTTCTATAAACCCAGAGGCATAGAAACGACATTGAATACCAGTATTCCTGAAAATCTGAAAGAGATTTTGCCTTTTGAAGACGCGCTGTTCCCTGTAGGCAGGCTAGATAAGGAATCTGAAGGCTTATTATTATTGACAAATGATGGTCGCTTGTTTGATAAAACACTTCGTAAAGAACACCAAACCGAAAAAGAGTATTTGGTGACGGTCGATAAAGTAATTGATGAAGAATTTATTACTAGAATGTCAAGCGGTATACAAATCATGGGTAAAATGACTTTGCCTTGTCAGGTAGAAAAAATTACGGATTTCAGTTTTAAGATTATTTTAGTGCAAGGGCTAAATAGACAAATTAGGAGAATGTGCTATCAATTGCACTACGAAGTATTAGAGCTTATCAGAACCCGAATTGGGAAAGTATTATTAGAAAACCTAACGCCCAGCACATACAGGTATTTATCAATGACAGAAATTCAACAGGAAGTTTAACCAATGATAGGTATAAGCAAAATGTTTTGCTATTTTCGTCTTTCATTCATCAATTAAAAATCATGAACAAAAAACACTTTACTAAACTATTATTAACCCTGATACTTATTCCAGCAGGATTGTTTGCTCAGGGCATTAATTGGGATACTGATGGTACTTCTTATACTTCATTGGAAGGGAGTCAAATCTCAAGAGTAAGTCTTCCTTCTTTACAAAAAACAGTTATTGTTACCTCAGATTTACTGATTCCTAAAGGACAAACCACAGCTTTATCAATCAAAAACTATACCTTTTCAGAAGATGCTAAAAAAGTATTGATTTTTACCAACAGCAAAAAAGTATGGCGTTACGAAACGCGTGGCGATTATTGGGTATTAGACATTGCCACCAAACAACTTAAGCAATTAGGAAAAGGCATGCCTGTATCATCTTTGATGTTTGCGAAGTTCTCACCTGATGGGTCAAAAGTTGCGTATGTTTCAAAACATAATATTTATGTAGAAGACCTTGCAACCAACAAAATTAAAGCATTGACCAAAGATGGAACTACAAAACTAATCAACGGTACTTTCGACTGGGTTTATGAAGAAGAATTTGATTGTAGAGATGGTTTTCGTTGGAGTCCAGACAGTAAATCTATTGCCTATTGGCAGATTGATGCTAATACCATTCGTGATTATTTCATGTTGAATACCACAGACTCTATCTACTCGCAAGTAATTCCTGTAGAATATCCAAAAGTAGGAGAGAAGCCTTCGGCTTGTAAAGTGGGCGTTGTAGATATTGCTACCGCTAAAACGATTTGGATGAAAGTGCCGGGGGAGTCAACCAATAACTATATTCCTAAAATGGAATGGGCTGGTAATTCATCTGAAATCATTATTCAGCAATTGCCACGCAAGCAAAACGAAACAAAATTGATGCTTTGTAATGCTAAAACTGGCGTAGCCAAAACTTTTTATACTGAATCTGATAAAGCTTGGGTTAATGTAAATAACCGTGCAGGTGAGTCTGTAGGCTGGGATTGGTTGAAAAATGGAAAAGATTTTATCTGGCAATCGGAAAAAGACGGTTGGAATCACTTATACATTATTGGAAAAGATGGCAAAGAAAAGTTGATAACTGTGGGTGATTTTGATGTAATTAGTTTCTTAGCATTCAATGAAGAAACGAATGTTATTTACTTCACAGCTTCGCCAGAAAATGCTACACAACAATATTTATATAGAACTACGTTAGATGGGAAAGGTAAAGCAGAAAAAGTTTCACCTTTAAACCAAGCAGGAACACATAGTTATAATATTTCGCCAACGGGTAAGTTCGCTCAACATCGTTTTACTAGCTCAACAGTTAGTCCCGTAAGTGAAATGATTACGTTGCCCGACCATAAACCTTTTAATCAAGCAGAAGGTATTGATGCGAAAATAACAAAACAAAAACCAAGAAAAAACAAGGTTGAATTTTTGAAAATCAAGACCGAAGATAATATTACAGTGGATGCGTGGATGGTAAAACCTTATGATTTTGATTCTACTAAAAAGTATCCAATCGTATTTATGGTTTATACAGAACCTGCTTCAGCAACAGTAAAAGATACTTATTCGGCAGGCTCAAATGGTTTATACGTTGGTGATATGGCAAAAGATGGTTATATCTATGTGTCAATTGATGGAAGAGGAACACCATCACCTAAGGGTCGTGAGTGGAGAAAAGCAATTTATCGTAAAATTGGACAAATCAATATCCGTGACCAAGCAATGGCAGCGAAGGAATTATTGAAAAATAAATACATCGACCCTACAAGAGTAGCTGTTCATGGTTGGAGTGGCGGAGGGTCAACTACGTTGAATTTATTATTTCAATACCCAGAAATTTATCAAACAGGTATTGCTGTAGCGGCGGTAGCGAATCAGCTTTCTTATGACAATATTTATCAGGAAAGATACATGGGCATTCCTCAAGAAAACAGAGAAGATTTTGTGAATGGTTCTCCGATTACTTATGCTAAAAATTTGAAAGGAAATTTATTATACATTCATGGAACAGGGGATGATAATGTACATTTTCAAAATGCTGAAATGTTGGTAAATGAACTGATTAAATACAACAAACAGTTTCAATTTATGGCATATCCAAATCGTTCGCATGGCATTTATGAAGGCGAAGGAACAAGAATGCACTTAAATACATTGTACACTAATTACTTGAAACAATATTGTCCACCGGGTGGAAGATAGTAATAGCTTTGAGTGATGAGCTTTGAGCATTCAGCCGTATTTCTAACAAAAACACCCGATAGGTTTTAACCTATCGGGTGTTTTTGTTAGAATGCTTTTTAATAATGCTACAGCACCGAACCTTTTATCCCTTCCAACAACCCTTTCCAAAGCGTATAGAAAAAAGGCTTGTCAGGGATCCTTTGATAATTGATAGTAGCAATTCTTGGAGGTTTCTTTCCTGTTGGATTACTTTTTTTGATGATAAATGTATTGGCGATAAAAGATAATAGTTTCCGTTTTTTAAAGACACCGTCTTCAGGAGGAAATTTATATATCATTACATTTAGGCCTTGATAGAGCATCGTAGTAGAGCCCTTCAATCCGAATTTATTCCCATGCATATCAAAAGCAAAATAACTAAGATAGCCTTCCTGAGTTTTAGCCATTACTAAAGCTTCCGTTACCTGATTTACAGTGGATAATTGCATATTAAATACTTTGCCACTACAACTAAAATCTCCTTGTTTATCTGCTACATTGAAGCGAAAAGAAAAATGAACATTTGCTTTATTAATCAATTTAGATTTCAAAAAAACGATGCAATTTGGATTTTTTGCTAAGGGGATAGAATCATTTGTAAAGTTATAGACATGACCATTCGCTTTGTCAAAAATGACATTGCCCACTAAATTTGTTTGAGGATTATATTCAGAATACGTTATTTTAAAACGACTTAATTTTATCGTATCAATTAAAAATTTAAGTTGCCATTTTCTAAAAGCTTCATGTGGGAAAGGGCGATAATCCATTTTCTTACGTGGCTTGAAAAGACGTGTATCGGTAAATACATTTATCTGCCCATTGTTAATACCAAGGGCTTTAGCATAGATTTTTTTCTCCTCAAAAAGTTTGTATAAATCTATAGAATCTAATTTGATATTTTTACAAACAATACTGATTCTATCATCTCCATTAGTTTTATTGCCATAAGCAATTTGCTTATACTGTGGTTCATATTCCAAGTGTTCAAGCGATAATGATTTAGATTTAGTAGAGAATAATAACTCCTTTATTTTAAATTTATTCAATGAATCTTCTGTCAGTATTTCTAGTTTATCTAGCTTAAAAACACACTCTTTCATATAATAAAAACGACTTTTATCACGATGAGACGTTGAATCTATTAATAAGTCTGTGAGCTCAATATCCAAATGTTCTACCTTGCTAGTACTAGGCGTTTTCTTTTCAGAATGATTAATATAAGTAAAATTGATATTATCTAAACTTACCCTTTCTACAGAAAATGATTTTACAAATTTTGAGAGTATAGTATAGAATGGCGTAATGGTTTTAAAAGAATTATAATATTGCCTGTGATGGTTAATCCGAATAACTGGTTCTTTGATGCTGATTGATTGTAAATGTAACTTTGATGAAAAAATAATTGTCCAAGGATTAATTCCTGTTAAATGAATTTCATCTACTTGAGCTTGATAAATATTATCAGGCATTTTTTTTGCTAAATCCAGTTGCTTATACAAAGTAGTATCTGCTTGCCAACGCACGCCCAAGATGCGTGCTTCACCACCAGTAATATTATACTGAATGTCTTTAAAGTCAATGTGATATAAACTGTCTGTACTTTTTAATACAGCATATTGAATGCGTTTTGATAATAATGGTTTTAATCCCCATAGTCCTACGATGGTTGCTATTGCTAAAAATGCAAGTAATGTATAAAGACTAACAATTAGTACTTTTTTGAAGGGATTTTTTGGATTTTGTGTCATAGAATTAATGGTAAAGAGTCAACTACTTAAAGACCTAAATTTCTATGCCAGTAGATAGTAAAATAGCGATATATGATAAAATAAATGTTAGTTTGCCCAACATACTCAACATAAGGCGATTTACTAACCAATTTTCACGATTTTAATCAATAATCAATTTTGATATATTTAAAATAAATAATGGAAAATGAGTGGCATTTAGAGAATGTTATCATTCAGCATTCAAATATTTTAATTGTTTAAATAAGGCGAATTCTGTAAATTGAAATAAAAAATCAACAAAATGAGGTCAAAACATTTACTTACTTTATCAATCTGCTTAATAGGTTTAGGGGCTTGTAAAACGACGCAACCCAACCAGCAAAATACTTCTCTTCAAAAACCAGTTGAAAATCAAGGGTTTTATCAATTTAGTAACGAAGACCCCAATGCCTCGCCTTTCTTTGCTAAAAAGGCATCTGTATATGCCAAAAATGGAATGGTTGCGGCTACTCACCCAGTTGCGTCTCAAGTGGGCGTTGATATACTAAAACAAGGAGGGAATGCTATCGATGCCGCAGTGGCTACGCAGTTTGCCTTGGCAGTGGTTCACCCAGCAGCAGGGAATATCGGGGGCGGTGGTTTTCTGGTTTATCGTGATAAAGACGGCATAAGTTATACGTTGGATTATCGAGAAAAAGCCCCTGAGAATGCTAACAGAGACATGTATTTAGATGAAAACAAAGATATAAAGGCAGGTCAGCCTAGTTGGTTAGGGCATTTGGCTAGCGGTACACCTGGTTCAGTCGATGGCTTAGAACAAGCCCATAAACGCTTTGGAAAGCTTACTTGGAAACAAGTATTACAACCAGCGATTGATTTAGCTGAGAATGGTGTAAAACTGACTGCTCGCGAAGCTAGAGGATTAAATAATGTAAAAGCTGATTTACTAAAGTTTAATCCGACCAAGAAGTATTTCATGAAAGAAGATACTGCTAAGTGGGTTGAAGGAGAAATACTCATCCAAAAAGATTTGGCAAAAACGCTTAGGTTGATACAAGAGCAAGGAAGAAAAGGCTTTTATGAGGGAGAAACAGCTAAATTATTATTAGCTGAAATGAATAGAGGAGGAGGAATCATCACTCAAAAAGATTTAGATAGCTATCATTCAGCTTGGCGTGAACCAGTGGTTGGGAATTATAGAAACCTAAAAGTAATTTCAATGCCCCCACCATCAAGCGGAGGAATTGCTTTATTACAACTACTGAAATTTGTTGAACCATATCCTCTTCAAAAATGGGGTTGGCATAGCGACTCCACCACACAGGTAATGATTGAAGCGGAACGTCGGGTATATGCTGATCGTTCAAAGTGGTTGGGTGACCCTGATTTTGTCAAAGTCCCTCAAAAGGAATTATTAGAGGCTGAATATTTGAAGAAACGCTGGCAAGATTTTCAGTTTTCGCAAGCAACTGATAGCAAAATGGTAAAAGGCGGTGATATTTCGGGTTACGAAAGCACAGAAACCACCCATTCATCTTTTGTAGATAAAGAAGGAAATGCAGTATCCATTACTACTACTTTAAATGGCTCTTATGGAAGCAAAGTAGTGGTGGATGGAGCGGGTTTTTTAATGAATGATGAAATGGATGATTTTTCTATTAAGCCAGGCGTGCCTAATGTGTATGGATTGATTGGGAATGAAGCCAATGCAATTGCTGCTAACAAAAGAATGCTCTCTTCGATGACACCAACGATTGTTGAAAAAGATGGTAAACTTTTAATGGTCTTAGGCACTCCAGGTGGGTCTACTATTATCACTTCGGTTTTTCAAGTGTTTTTAAATGTTGTTGAACACCAAATGTCTATGCAACAGGCAGTTGATGCACTCCGTTTCCATCACCAATGGACACCCGACAGAACTACTTTTGAAGAGGGGGCTTTTACAGAAAAAACCTTGATAAGAATGCGTGAAAAAGGGTATAAGTTAGATTCACAGAAAAATACTATCGGTAGAATGGATTGTATTTTAGTATTGCCAGATGGTATTTATGAAGGCGGAGCAGACGTAAGGGCAGATGATACAGCAGTAGGATATTGAGGAGGATTCTTTATCACTAGCGAGGGACTTAAGTCCCTCGCTAGTGATAAAGAATTGATTGTTAAATGCTTATGTACTTTGGGTATTCAGATGTGTTATTATTCTATTTCGTTAAACCAAAAGCTTCTGCAATCAACTCAAAAGAATGTAGCCTGTCTTCTTTATTATCTGTTAATGTCGATACCATTATTTCATCAATATCAAATTCATTAGCTAGTCGTGTTAATTTCTCTTTTACTTCATCTTTTGTTCCTGATATTATTCTAGCACTATTGGCTTTAATTCTAGCAGCTTCTGCCATAGAGAAATCATAGTTCTTTATTTCTTCGTAACTAACAAATTGATCAAACAAACCTTGTTCAAATTTAACTAGCGTATAGTCATGGAAGTGTCTCATCTGTCTAGCTTTCTCTTCTGTATCTGCACAAATGACTGATAAGGCAAGTAACTCTTTGGGTTGAGCAAATTGCGATGAAGGAGTAAAGCTCTTGCGATAATGTTCGACAATGTCTGGATTTACGTGACCGTTGATAAACTTGGCCACTGCCAAGCCCATTCCAAATTGAGAAGCAATTGCACTACTTCCACCACTAGAACTTAAAATCCATTGCATAGGAATAGTAGAAGCCTGTGGAATAGCTAACAATCTTCCTTTTGAAGTACCAGCGCTATCTGTAAAAAAATGCTGAAGATGACTCAACTGTCTTAAATAACTTTCTTCTTTAAAATCATTGGAAGGGTTCAACAAAGATGCTGTGATGGTATCTCCCCCTGGAGCTCTCCCCATCCCTAAGTCTATACGTCCTGGGAATAATGTTTCAAGCATCCTGAAATTTTCTGCAACTTTTAAAGCACTATGATTGGGCAACATTATTCCTCCAGAACCTATCCGTATATGGTCGGTTTCGTCGGCTAGTTTTACCATCAATACTTCAGGCGTTGACCCCGCAATAAAAGTTGAATTATGATGTTCGGAAACCCAAAAACGATGATAGCCTAAACGCTCGGCTAGTTTAACTGTTTCAATGGTTTCTTGAATGGCTTGAAGGGCTGTACTATTTGGGTGTATAATTGATTGGTCTAATATACTTAATTTAATCTTTTTCATTTGAGCTGAAGTTTATTATTATCATTTCTGTGTTGTCAGATAATAACGAATTTGCCCAATCATTGATTCAACTATCTTTTTAATTAATAACAGAGCAATATACGTAATGCTCTGTTATTTGGTTAGCCTCTGGCTGTAATCTCATCTTTAACTTTTTTCATATTTATTCCCATAATTACTAAGACAGGAATAAAGGCTCCGGGCAAGGTTGTAGAAGCAACAAAGCCACCCTTTTTATTCATTAAAAATAAACTAGCTCCCAAGAGGACGGCAAATACCCCTATAAAAATACCAATTATTAATTTCAGCTTATTTTGTTTGGCTTTCAGTTCCTCTAAAGTCATTTCTTGTAGTTGTTTCTCTTTCATGTGTTTAGTTTAAGGATTTGCGTTTGGTTTAATGGATTGATTATGAAAGGCATAATCATTTTTATAGCTATAAAAATAAACAAAAAAATGAGATTTATTGATAAAGTATTTTAAATAAATATACCGATATATTTAGGAGATTTTTTCTTTTTGAAAAGAAAAAACACACTTAAGAAGTGTGTTTTAAACCAAATTATCATATATATGTTTGTATGTTGGTAAAATATTATGCGTGAACTTGTGTTTGTCTTTTGAATGCTTTTTTCACGAGAAAATAAATAATTAACGCTGATAATACGCCTGTTAGGAAATCGGTTACTGGTACCATTACAGCTGTATATACCATCATTGAGAATTCAAATTTGCCTAAATGCTTTATCTCTTTTATTTCCGAAGGCTTAATCATATTCGTAGATACCCAGACTAAAATACCGCCGATACATGCCATTGGAATGAGTTCTAGGTATTCGGCTAAATAATATGCCATAGATAATTTCAAAATTGCTTTGAAGTAACCTGCCAAAGGTGTTTGTGCTCCTGCCTTGATGCTTGTAGCGGTTCTTGCTAATGCGCCAGTACAAGGAAATCCTTGGACAAGTGGTGTAATGATTTGTACCATTCCTTGTCCAAAAAATTCTTTGTCAGGGTTAAAAGGCGTTTTTTCGTTGTTGGCTAATTTATCAGCCATTGATGAGCATAAAATGCTTTCAACACCCGACACAAATACGATGGCACAGACATAATAAATAATGTCAATGACAACAGTACTATTTAAATCAGGTAAAATGGGAGGGGTAAATTTGAAAAAATTATTAGGTATAGAACCATATAAATCTTTAACCAAAATAATGTTCTTGTCTTGCAATACTGTGGCGGACAGTACTGTAGCCAAGCCCATTGCAATAACAGGACCAGGAATGAAAATAGAAATTCGTAATAGTATCTTAGTTAATGCGAAGGTCAGTACACCCAAAAAGATAGACCATCCATTAATCAAATGTAAATTTTGGAAGGCAACCTGAATATTATCAATAAAACCTCCACTTAAATTTTCTTCTTGGCCTAATAAATCAGAGAATGATTCAATGCCAAGAATGTCTTCAAGATTAGTCAGAGCAATCACCAGAGCAATGCCTACTGTAAACCCCACAATAATTGAATTGGGAACGAGTTTTGCAAACCTACCAAAGCCAAAAATACCCATGATGATTAATACAACTCCTGAAATGAGGGAAACCAAAATCAGAAAGCCATGAGCCGTTTCAAATACTCCACCATTAGTAGGTCCATATTTGGCCATCAAGCTGGCAATAACAGGAATAAAGGCTGCTGTAGGGCCATAAACTTGATATTTAGAGCCACCAAACGTTCTACCAACTACACATGCTAATGCTCCTGCAATGATGCCGTGTTCTGGACGCATCCCCATTGCCATTGCAAAGCCCATCGCCATTGGGATGGCGGTCATAGCTACAATCAATCCAGCACTGAAATCTCTGTAAACTATTTTTAACCATGACTCTTTGGTTAAATCCTCCCAACGTGAATCAAAAAAAGTAAAGAAAAGCTTAATTCTTGCTAGGGGAGTAGTTGGAAACGTATTTTTGCTCATCTTTATTTTAGTTAAATAGTGCTACTAATTGTTCATGCTCTGTTTGGTCAAAATCATTTTCGATACTTACTTCAATCACCTTATAATTTGATTTTTTGAGGAAAGGAGTGGGGTCAAAAGAATTTTTTGATTCTTTTAGCTGATAGTTTTTAGCAATGTAAATTTCGTCGACTGCGTTTGCTTCAAGGAAATTTTTCATCGCACTTGTAGTATATCCATGAAATAATTCAATATTGATATACTTTAGCTTACCTTCAAATCTGTTGCGGATAATTTCTAATGCTTCCTTGAATTCGGGCGTTATATGGGTGGATACTATCTTTTTAGGCGTATAGAATAATAATTCTGTAATGGAATCACCCAAGTATTCGGCATATAATAATATTACCTCTATAGCGTCTTCGCTATAGGGTTCCAACGCAAGTTTCAGCGTGTTGAGCGATGCAACACGAAAGTCAATCGGGATTAAAATAGTTTTTTTCATCACTTATCTTTTAGATGTTGTGACAAAACTATTTTGAGGAGATTATAAACTTTTAAGAACGAGATTAGAATTCGATTAGAAAAGATATTAATCTTCCATGAGCGGGATTTTGATTTGAACTTTCGTTCCTATATTTACTTGCGAACTAACGACCAAGTTACCTTTGTGTAAGTGAATAATGTTTCTGGTGAGGGGCAGACCAATGCCGTAACCTTCAAACAAGGTAGTATTAGATGCGCGGAAGAATGGGTCATAAATAAAGGCAATTTCAGATTCAGGAATACCAATGCCTTGGTCTTCAACGATGATAATCACCTGTGAATTGCTTGATGCAATATGAATAGTGACAGGTTTGTTGTTAGAGTATTTACAAGCATTGTTTAAAATGTTGGCAAAGGCAAGGTGTAATAATTGTTGATTGCCCTTTACTTTTAGTTTTTTTGGGTCTTCTGGAAGAAGGCGTAAATCAACCAAGATTTTGTTATTAGGATTAAGCTTATCAATCAAGCTTTTGCTTACCCAGATGATTTCGTCGATACGAACCTTCTCAAAAGTAATAGCCTTCCCTTTATACCCCGTTTGCGCTAAAAAAAGTAAAGATTTTGTGATTTCATTCAGCCGTTCAGCTTGTTGAAGAATGTTTTTGAGTGCCATAGAATATTCTTCAGAAGTTCGAGGCTTTAATAAAGAAAAATCTGCCTCGCCAATAATGGTTGTCAGGGGTGTGCCAAGTTCGTGTGATGCGTTGCTAATAAAATTCTTTTGTGTTTCAAAAGCCGTTTCAATACGGTTGAGTAGTTCGTTGAAAGTGCTGGTTAACTCGCTGATTTCTATGCTTTTGTCGACATTGTTTTCAAGGCGAAGGTGAATGTTTTCAGTACTAATTTGTTTTACTTTATCGGTAATTTCCTTGATGGGGTCGAAGATGTGCTTTGAAAAATAGAATGAAAAGACAACCACAATTAAAACCACCATCGAAATTCCAGCAATCAGTACAGACCTTAAAAAAATCAAATGGTTTAAGGCATAATAATTTTCTGCTGAAACAATGACAAAGTATAGTTTTGCGCCTTTTCTATATTGCGAACCAGCGATGAATAAATTACCATCCTTTTCTTTGTAAGTTTCTGCTTTAGAAAGTGAAATAAGGAAATGAAGCGGTAATTGATGCTTATCGGCAATTTCTTGAAAATGAACATCAGGGGTAATTTCAATCAAGTATTCCTTCTCTTTTTCAAGCTTTTCTAAATGTTGATTTCTTAAGTTTTTTAAATATTTAGCATTGAGCGTTCCAGAATTCAAACTGTATTGTGCAGATATTCTTACACGAGCTTCGAGCCTTTTATAAAAATCGACATACGAATATTTGTCCAGAAAATAATAAATAGAGAGACCAAACACAACAACGATTGTGCTACTCAAAAGCCCAAGTATAATGGCTAATTTCGTTTGTGTTTTCATTTTTCTTTTAGTACATAGCCCATTCCAACAACGGTATGAATGAGCTTATGGTCGAAATCACCATCGATTTTTTTCCTTAGATAATTAATATATACATCAACCACATTGGTACCCATATTAAAGTTGATGTCCCAAGCACTTTCCAAGATGTCTATTCGTGAAAGCACTTTGCCTTTATTTTTTATCAAAACCAATAATAGCCGATATTCTGTTGCGGTTAAGGATATTTTCTGATCACCTCGGGTTACGGTTTTGGCATCATCATCAATGATTAAATCGCCGATAGCATAAGTTACTCTCGCATTATCGTCTGGAATATTATCAATATAGGAAGTCCTTCTTAGAAGAGCATTGATTCGAGCATATAATTCAATGAATTTAAAGGGCTTTACCAAATAGTCATCTGCACCTGTGTTTAGACCTAGGGCAATGTTTTCAGAAGTACCAAGGGCTGTCAGAAAAAGGATAGGTGTTTTGATGTGGCGTGAACGTAATTCTCTGCATACTTCGATACCATTTTTATCAGGCAACATAATGTCTAAGATGATGAGGTCAAAAGAAGATTCAGCAGCCATGCTAAGTGCAGTATTGCCATTTAGGGCAACAGATACTTCAAAGTTTGCTTCGTCTAAGCCTTTTTTTAAAAAATCGACAACGTTAATTTCGTCCTCTACTAAAAGTATTTTTTTATTCATGGTTCATTTCATTCTGCCTAATTTTACTTATTTCCGAAGCATCACTTTCTTCGCTTTCCTGATTTTCATGGTAGCATAGAAACGAATTTTTTCGTTATGAATTACCCATCCGCCAAAAGCACCTATTAAGCTACCAATAGAAATATCTATAAAACGTGTTACGAAAAGTAAATTTGGCTCTTGTATCAACGGATTTGCAGCTTCTGCCAGTAGTATTGTCATGGGCGTGATAAAAATAACAGCCAAAGCGTAATGTCTTACCACTAGTACCTCAATAATAAATTGTAGGAAGATAATACTGATGCAAATACTAAGAGGAGCGTTAACAATGGAGAGAATAACCCAACAAAGTCCTAAACCCAAAAAGGTACCTAAAATACGGTGGACTACTCTTTCCCAGATATGGTAGAGCGTAGCACCTTGCATGACCGCAAGGCAGGAAATGGGTATCCAATAGGGATTTTGAAGTGTTAACACATGTCCAATCAACATTGAAAAAAACATGAATACTCCAATAATCAATGCTTCAACCAAGTCGGTGTATTTACTTTTAACTAATAACTCAGAGATGAGGACAGCATCTTTTTTAGAACTTTTATTTTTCACTAAAAGACTATAGAGCAAAGCTAAAGAGCAAGCCAACATTGTTCCCATCGCTACCAAGCCAATTTTTTCGGGCATAACTTTTAAGTCATGAGGCATACCTCCGGCCAGAGAGGCTATAAAAATAAAAAAGAAACTTGCGGGTGGTTTTGTTTTAAAGTAAAGGTTAATCCAATAAACTATCGTAGCGTATATACCAAAGACTATTGTTGAAATAAGTGGATTGAAACTAAAAAGAAGCCCAATGGTATAAGAAACCAAGAAGCCGAAAGAACAAATTAACATAGTAGCCATGCGACTAACCAGAGAGTTTGCTATGGGTATATATAATATTACAATGCCAGCAAGGCTTGCCAATAAGCCAGATTTTATATTGTCAACGTATAAACCTGTGAGCAACGGAATACCAATGCATAGTGCAGCCAATACAGGAATATGCCACAGCCTATCGCTCTGTTTTATTTTAAAGAAACCTTTAACTTCTTGGTAAAAAAGCTGTTTAATAGATTGCTCTTGCATATTATTTCAATGATAATAAATCGCAATACCAGAAACCGTTATCAAATGGATTGTTTTGTTTAGAATCGTCACAATCATAGCTATCATCGTCTTTTGGCTTTGAGGAGGTATATTTCCGATAAACGATTTCTCCTTTTTCAAACGCAATGGGTTGTTTGAAAATTGGCCCATCAAATACAAAAGTATGAAACTCCCCGTTCTCGCCACAAGGGTCAACATTCTCAGGTAAGTCATTTAAAAAGCTTTCGTCTATGATTCTACCTACAAAGCTTTTATCCAAATACTTATCATTGACACAAGTTGTGATGGTTTTGAACCCTACATCCAGAAACTCCTTGATAATATCTTTGGTAGGTATTTTCCATAAAGGAAAAACACCTTTCAAGGCTAATTCAGCTAATTTGTTTTCTCGATATAAACGTAAATCTTCTAAAAAAATATCTCCAAAGATAGACACTGTTGCTCCTTTAGTCTTTAAATCTGTCAAAGTAGCTTTCATGACATCCTCGTATATTTCCATCGTAGGCATCTCGGGTAGGTACATTTTTACGAGGGGAATGCCAATACTTTCAGCCTGTTGTATCAATAATTCTTCGCGAACGCCATGCATTGATATTCTACGGTACTCTTCATTGATACTGGTCAGCAAACAATTAACTTTATATTCTGGTGACTGTAAGATTTTGTATAAACTCAAAGCAGAATCTTTCCCTCCACTCCAATTAAAAATTGCTTGCTGTTTTATCATGCTGTAAAAATAGGTTTTTGTTGGGAATGAATCATTATATTATGACTATTCCAATATATTAGCTTAACCAAAAAGTTGAGAAGGTTTGATAAATCTATATTGACAATAAACTAGATTAGAATTGTAGGATATTACAAATACGAGTGATTTGGAGTTTAGGAAATGAAAGAAAATAACGGAGTAAATAAAAATATACTACATTTAATTAATAATTACTTTTTATCAGAAAGTTTTTGCTTAATATCTTTAACAAAATCTATCGAAACCCCTGCTATATCTGCTATTTGTTCTAGGGATAAGCTTAGTTTTTCAAGTAAATTAACTACAAATTTAATCTGCTCTTTTTCTCGTGCCTGATCTTGTCCTCTCAAATAGAGAACATCTCTTTCTTCGCTAATATATTTTGCAATACTGTCCATGGCATTTTTTAAATTTAGTTCTAAGTTACGCAATTGTGCTAAAACACGCAATTGATTGAAGTACCTTTTTAACGAAAAATCTCCGTCTGAGGTTTCCTCAATCCGATGAATAATTTGTTTTAAAACATCTTCTATATTTTCTTGTTTAAAATTACCTAAAATCCCTAGAACAACCTCCTCAGGTTGTTCTGATAACAAAAACTGATGATAGTCTATTTCAGCAAATGTTATTAATAGAAACTCAAAACTCATTCGTTTCCGCTCAAGTTTCCTAGGCATTTTAGGATGTGAAGACCCTAAAAAGATAACATATTGTACAATAGGTAAATCATACTTTCTATCCAGCATTATAAAATATTCAGCCATTCTATAAACCATTTTAGGCTCATCAACTACCTGAAATTCAATTTGGAGTATAAAAATATTTCCTTGTGCATCCGTAATTTTCTTTAAAACATCTGGCTTTCGCTCTTTTGTATACTGAATATCATCAGGCAATTCTTCAGAAGATGTAGCTACGATACCAAGTAGATTTTGCATTAAATTGGGTATAACAGCCTCGATATTTTCTTTGAAAATCTTGTCGTATTGATTTGATTGGTGTTGGTGCTTACCTTTTTTCATAGGAGTAGATTAATTGTTAATCAAACGTTTGGTAAAACTATTATAAACATTCTTTATCCTCCAAACATCTTCGCCACAAAGAAAGCTGCTCCAGCCGCTGCTGCTCCAATAAGGGTTACTTTGATAGCTCCTGTCAATGGATTTTGCCCTGTTACTTTGCTTTTGAAATAGCCAAATATAAATAAGGTGATTAGTGTCACAACCATAGAATACAATAATCCTTGATGTGCATCCTCCACAGCAAAGTAAGGTGAGAGTGGAATGATTCCGCCGACGATGTAGGCTAAACCAATTGTCAAGGCTGAATTTCTGGCTCGATTGATATCTGGTTTTTCTAAGCCTAATTCAAATTTCATCATAAAATCTACCCATTTCTTTTTGTCTTTTGAAAGGGCTTCAACCACGATAATCTGTGCTTCTTCGTCCAAACCGTAGTCAGCAAATATTTCTCTTACTTCTTCTTTTTCACGTTCTGGTACTCGTTCTACTTCTTCATATTCGCGTTTTAGTTCAGCATCATAATGCTCTACTTCGGTTTGTCCCGCCAAATAACCGCCTAAGCCCATAGCGATTGAACCCGCTACAATCTCCGCAATACCAGCCGTTGTAATGATAGCAGTATTAGCAACAGCACCCGATAAGCCCGCTGCCAAGGCGAAAGGAACTGTCAGTCCATCAGACATTCCGATAACAATATCTTTAATAAAATCAGAGCTTTCTAGATGTTGTTCTTCCATGTTTTCTTCAGTAAGGGTTATGTATTGCAAGGTAGTTTTTTTGCTTTAAAGTTCGTGAAATTGCCCATAAATAAAAAAGAAGAACCTCAGGTTCTTCTTTTTTAGACTTTAAGATTTAGGACTTAAAGATACAAGATTTTAGACTAAAAGATATTAGATACAAGATTTCTTAATAGACTTTCAAGAAGCCTGCTTTTAGCATTTTGTGTCTAACGTCTTGTGTCTATCGTCTTTAAATCTTATTGAAATTTATTCCGCCACCCCTACATAGCGTGTTTCCTTCATTTTAGAGGCAATTGAGATATAAATCAAGAATGAGATAAACATCAATCCTGCGAAAAACCAGAAATATTTAGCGCCGTCTAGTTGAGCAAAGAAACCTTTGTTAGCAATATTTTCGTTGATAAGAGAAACCGCTAAATTACCGATAGAAACCGTTGAATAGAAAATAGCAGTCATGGTAGACTTCATTGATTTTGGCGAATTAGTATAAGCATATTCTAAGCCTGTAATAGAAACCAAGATTTCGCCCCAAGCTAAAATCAAATAGGCTAATACTTGCCACCAAACAGAGGGCTTACCACCACCATCAATACTTTCTTGAATCAAAGCAATAATAACAAAAGACAAGGCTGTTAGGAAGAATCCAACGCCTAAACGGCGTAGTGGCGTAGTTTTGATACCTAGTTTTTCAAAGAATGGATAGACAACATAGGTAAAAACAGGAATAAAACTTACTAAAAAGAAAGGATTAAATACTTGAACTTGTTCAGATAAGAAAGTAAAACCAAAGCCTGAGTTTAAATCTAATTTTTGAGCTTGTAAAACCCATTCTGATAAATTTTGGTCCCACAGTGCCCAGAAAATAGGGATAAAAGCAAAAACAATAATCAAACGATAAACTGCCTTTACGTCATCAACTTTCTGTGGGTCATAACTTGCTTTCGCTACATCTAGCCAATGGTCACCCTTCTGTTTCTTGCCCATATTTACTAAGGCATTGAAAGAAATAAATAAGAAATTATTTCTATTTATACCCATTGGAGGCACTTTTACATATTTATTTCTACCAGAAAAAAAGATAATAGTAGCCAACACCATTAATATTCCTGGAACTCCAAATGCCCAAGCTGCTCCATATTTTGCATAAATGATAGGAATACAAACATTAGACACTACAGAGCCTGAGTTGATTGAAAAATAAAACCAACCATATACTTTTGACATTAAATGTTCATTAGTCTTGTCGAATTGGTCACCAACATTGGCAGATACGTTGGATTTGATACCCCCAGCACCAGACGCAATGACAATCATACCTAATGAAAACAATGCGAGGTTTGTATCAAACATCGCTAACATTAAATGTCCAATACAGTATAATACAGATACATATAAAATCACTTTATACTTTCCGAAAAACCAGTCAGCTGCTATACCACCCAAAATAGGCATGATGTATGCCAAGGCAACAAACATGTGTACTTTTTGATTAGATTGAGCTTCGGCAGTTTGTTGAAGAAGTGGATTGAAAGTAGGATTGAAAAATTGTGCGATCAAAAAAGTAGGAAGAATTGAACGCATCCCATAAAAACTAAATCGTTCGGCGGCTTCATTCCCGATAATATATGGAACAGCTTTAGGATAGCTATTTGATTTTTGAACCACCTCGGTTTCAATGGATTTTGATGTCATAAAATAAAAGTGTTAATCAAGTTTGTGAATGAAATGTAAAGAAAATGTTAAGATTAAGCTTGACAAAATTATGCTAAAATACATTCTCTGAGTTTTAGAAACAATTCTGACTACTTATTGAAAAGATTGTTAAATATACAATTTTTGTACTTTACTGCTAATTATATTTAAAAATCTTCACTTTTATTGTCTTAATCTAATTTTTAGCCAAATAAAAATAATCATTTTAACTTATAAAACTACCATAGGCATTGATAGTTAATACTGAATCGGGTTAGTACAAATCCTTATAAATTACTATTCGTGAAACATTTTGTGGAACACTCTTTGCTTATGTGGTGAGAAAGGACGATATTTGAAGTCTGTTATTTGAGGTACTGGGAATTGAGAATTAACTTTTAGTAATAAGAGAGTAAGAATTATCAAAAATACTTTTTATAGCTTCTTTTCACTATTTATAATTTAATAACCTAGCTTAAAAAAGACTGTAACTCAGAAAAATCCAAGATGGGGAAAATAATTGCCATAGCCAACCAAAAAGGAGGAGTTGGAAAAACGACAACCACTATTAACTTGGCGGCAAGCTTAGCCGCTCTCGAATTCAGAACACTCATTGTTGATGCTGACCCGCAGGCGAACTCTACCTCTGGTTTAGGATTCAACCCAAAGGAAATCGAAAATTCAATTTATGAATGTATGGTTGATGGAGTAAATGTACAAGATATTATCATTGCTACAGATTTACCGTATCTCCATATTATTCCTTCTCATATCGATTTGGTGGGTGCCGAAATTGAAATGATTAACCTTCGTGACCGTGAACAGAAAATGAAGGAGTCGTTAGGCGTGATTCTTGACAATTACGACTTTATCATTATCGACTGTTCTCCATCGCTTGGTTTAATTACTATTAATGCCCTCACTGCCGCAGATTCAGTGATTATTCCTGTACAGTGCGAGTATTTTGCTTTGGAAGGCCTAGGTAAATTATTAAATACCGTTAAAATCATTCAATCTCGTTTAAATACTAATTTGGCGATTGAAGGTATTTTATTGACAATGTATGATTTAAGAGTACGTTTGTCAAACCAAGTAGTTGCGGAAGTAACAGCCCATTTTCATAATATGGTATTCAATACCATCATTCCTAGAAACATTCGCCTTTCAGAATCACCAAGCTTTGGTGTACCAGCCATTGCGCATGACTCAGAAAGCAAAGGGGCAATTAGTTACCTAAACCTTGCTCGTGAGGTTTTGGCTAAAAATGGATATGTCACCCAAGAGTAGATTGTTCTTCATAAGTTGATATTTATTTCAGAAGAATCTGTTCTTTTTTATAGTAGAAGAAATGAGTAAAGTAGAAATCCCAGCAGTAAAAAAACGTGTCGGACTTGGTAGAGGCTTAGGAGCTTTACTTCAAGATTCTGACGAGGTAAATAACACGCAGAGCCGTCACCAACCGGCTACGCCAATCGAACGTCCTACTCGTTTAGAGCAAATCAGTTCGATGAATGAAATATCGGTTGATTTGATTGAAACCAACCCTTATCAGCCAAGGACGCATTTTGACGAAGAGGCCTTGAATGAATTAGCAGATTCAATCAGAGTACAAGGGATTATTCAACCAATTACTGTCCGCCAGATTGCACCTAATAAGTTCCAATTGATTTCTGGGGAACGTCGTTTACAGGCTTCAAAAAGAGCAGGCTTGAAAAGCATTCCTGCTTATGTAAGAACTGCCGACGACCAACAGATGCTAGAAATGGCATTGATTGAAAACATTCAGCGTGAAAACCTGAATGCCATTGAAATTGCCTTAAGTTACCAGCGATTGATTACAGAATGTTCTTTAAAACAAGAAGAACTAGGAGATAGGGTAGGGAAGAACCGTACAACGGTTAATAACTATATACGTTTACTGAAATTGCCAGATGTTATCCAAGTGGCACTCAGAGATACTAAAATATCGATGGGGCATGCTCGTGCTATCATCAATATTCCTGATAGAGAACAACAATTAGATATCTTTCAGAAAACAATTGCAGATGATTGGTCTGTTAGAAAAGTAGAGGAGGCAGTTCGTGAATTAGCGAATGCATCTTTAGTAAATACTGCTAAAAAAGCTATTGGAGGAGGAGTAAAGCAGGAAATCAGAAGTTTACAGTTTCGTTTACAAGCTTATTTTGGAGCTAAAGTAACAGTAAAAGCAGATGATAAAGGCAAAGGAGAAATTAAAATTCCATTTACTTCTCAGGAAGAACTTGATAAAATATTATTGGCTATAAAAGCTTAGTTGAGAATCCAGTCCTTCTACTATTTCAAAAGAGGACTGGATTTTTCTCTTAAAAAATCTTAATTACCCTTCACCAGACGGAATATTAGCGGTAATTTTGCGTTGAAGTTCAAAAACTAAAATGAAGAAATTACTAGTTGGCTTATTTTTTTTTCTTGGCTTGTTGCTTGAAAACCAAGCGCAAGTTTTGAAAGGAGGTAAAGTAGAAAGTCTAAAAGACTCAGTAGAAACTGCAATTGCTAAGAAAGATTCTGTAAAAAAGCCTTATAAAATCATTCCTAGAGTTTCCACTATCCGTTCGGCAATGGTGCCTGGTTGGGGACAAATTTATAATAGACAATACTGGAAATTGCCTTTGGTATATGGCGGATTTGCAGTCAATATTTATTTTATTGTTACGAATCATGCTAGATATGCATATTATAGACAGCAATATATCGATAACTTCCAAGTAGCAACTCCACCAGCAAATGCCAAAATTACGTTATATGGAGACGATAGCGGATTACAGAGAGAATACACTTCTGCACAACTCAATACGATTGTAAATGGTTATCGTAGGAACAGAGATGGTTCATACCTGATTTTAGCTGTAGTATGGGCTGCGAATATCATTGATGCTAACGTGACGGCTCATTTAAAGACCTTTGATTTGACGGATGATATTTCTCTGAAAATTCAGCCGACACTTACAAGCCCCGATATGATGAATGCAGTGTACGGTGCCAAAATTACTTTTGCTTTTAAGTAATAAAATTTAATAATAAATCCCGCTTGGGAATATTCAATTATACAATCAAATTTTTAATTATGAATATTGTTTTACTCGGTTATGGAAAAATGGGAAAGGTTATTGAGAAAATTGCCTTAGACCGAGGTCATCAAATAGTTGCTCGTATTGACATCACTAATCGTCATGAGTTTGAAGCCTTAAGTCCTTCACAAATTGATGCAGTCATTGAATTTAGTCACCCTTCTTCTGCTTTTGAAAATGTTAAAGCATGTTTAAATAAAGGTGTTCCTGTGGTGTGTGGCACAACTGGCTGGTTAGAAAACAAACCAGAAGTTGAAGCCTTAGCCATTGAAAAAGACGGTGCTTTCTTTTGGTCGTCCAATTATTCTATTGGGGTAAATATCTTTTTTCAATTGAATAAAACGTTGGCAAAACTAATGAAACCGCAGAAACAATATTCGGTGTCGACTACAGAAATTCATCATACTGAAAAGAAAGATTCTCCCTCTGGGACAGCCATCACGATTGCTGAAGGATTGATAGAAAACCTTGAAGGCAAAAGCAAATGGATAAATAATGAAAATCCTGCTGATGACGAAATTGCTATTTGGTCGGCACGTGAAGGGAAAGTACCAGGAACGCACATTGTAAAATATATTTCAGATATTGATCAAATAGAAATCTCACACGTTGCTCATGGTCGTGAAGGTTTTGCCTTAGGCGCAGTCATTGCAGCAGAATGGATTGTAGGAAAGAAAGGCGTTTTCGGTATGAGTGATTTGTTGGCTTTTTAGCTTTCTTTAAGCTATGAGCTATGAGTTATCAGCCATGAGTAATGAGCTAAAAAAACTCAAAGCTTAATGCTCATAGCTCATAGCTCATAGCTCATAGCTCATAGCTAAACTGTAATTCTATTATAAACTATACGACTAACCTTAGGAAAATTATTTCCAACACATATAAAATGTCAGAAAAAAAACAACCTGTACAAAAATCAGCTTTCCGCGAATGGATTGATTCAGTAGTATTTGCGGTAGTAGCGGCAACTTTAATACGTTTCTTCTTTTTTGAGGCCTATACAATTCCTACACCATCAATGGAAAGTTCACTGATGGTAGGTGATTTCCTGTTTGTAAGTAAATTACATTATGGTGTTCGTACACCCAAAACGCCCCTTCAAGTACCTTTAACACATCAGAAAATATGGGGAACAGATATTCCTTCTTATTTACGTTGGTTAGATTTACCTATCAAGCGTCTTCCCGGATTCTCTGAGGTAAAGCAAGGTGATGCCGTAGTATTTAATGTGCCCAACTACTCGCCCGACGGAGATGCCCCAGTTGATTTAAGAACTTATTATATCAAACGTTGTATCGGAACACCGGGTAAAACATTAGAAATTCGTGATACACAGGTATATATCGACGGGAAACCAATGGAAAATCCGCCGAAATTACAGCATGAATATATCTTAAAAGTAAAAGAGCAATTAACAAATGAGTTCTTTGAAGAGCATGATATTTTTAATGGAGTAGATGCTACAGGACAACAGAATGCTAACTGGATGGAAGTGAACTTGACTGCACAAGATTCTCTAATAGGTGGTTTGCACGATTATATCGTAAATACTTATCAAGGAAATATCGATGAGTTCAAAAAAATGAAATCATTTGTGAGCGTAGATTTATTAAAGGCGCCAAAAAATACACCTGACGGACAAGATGGTATGACTAATGATGATGGTGCTACGCCAATGTTTGGTAGTTCGTATATCTGGAATAGAGATAACTATGGTCCTTTGTTGATTCCTAGTAAAGGATTAACCATCAAGCTAGATTCTGGTAATGTAGATAAATACAAATACATTATTAAATACTACGAGGATAACAAAAATGTAGTGATTGATGGTCATAGAATCATGATTGATGGCAAAACAATCACTTCGTATACATTTAAGCAAGATTATTATTTTATGATGGGGGATAACCGTCATCATTCAGCGGATTCACGCTATTGGGGTTTTGTTCCTGCTGACCATGTTGTAGGGAAAGCAGTATTTATTTGGATGTCATTAGACCCTAATAAGAACTTCTTGAGCAAAATTCGTTGGAATAGAATCTTTAGATTTGTTAACTAGCAGATTTAAGCCCAATATCAAAACGTGTAAATGAAATTTTAATCATTTACACGTTTTTGTTTTATAGCCAATCTATCAACTCATAGATTATTGATAAAATTCTTTTCAATTACTGTAATTGATTAAATATTTTTCCGACTAACGATAGGAAACATATTTTCAAGACAGATAAAATGACAGAGAAAAAAGAACCTATAACAAAATCGCCTTTCCGAGAATGGATTGATTCCGTAGTATTCGCAGTAGTAGCAGCCACTTTAATTCGCTTCTTCTTTTTTGAAGCTTACACCATTCCAACCTCTTCGATGGAGAGCTCTATGATGGTGGGAGATTATTTATTTGTAAGCAAACTACATTATGGCGTTCGTACGCCTAAAACACCCCTTCAAGTACCCTTGACACATCAGAAAATATGGGGAACAAATATTCCATCTTATTTATCATGGATAGATTTACCAATCAAACGCTTGCCAGGCTTTTCAGAAGTAAAGCAAGGAGACGCAGTAGTATTTAATGTCCCCAATTTCACGCCTGATGGTGATGCCCCTATTGATTTAAGAACGTATTATATCAAACGCTGTATAGGAACACCTGGTAAAACCATTGAAATACGTGATACACAAGTATATGTTGATGGGAAACCGATGG
Organism: Arcicella sp. GW821-FHT09D11; assembly: GCF_059416265.1. Classification (NCBI taxonomy): domain Bacteria; kingdom Pseudomonadati; phylum Bacteroidota; class Cytophagia; order Cytophagales; family Flectobacillaceae; genus Arcicella; species Arcicella sp. GW821-FHT09D11. The sequence continues at coordinate 505,495 of NZ_JBWKOV010000004.1, forward strand.
ACAATCCTGTAAAGATGCAACACAAATACCTGCTTTATGCCAAGCAAGATTTACAGACTTTAAGTGCGGAGGAGGCCAATATTTTTGAAGAAATGGGCATTACCAATGGTGTTGATGGTGCTGGCGACCCTAATGACAACTTTACTATCCCTTATACAATGGATGAAATTCAAAATATTGATTCTACCAAAAGTAATTTTAGGTACGTTATCAATACATCACAAGAAAACGTAGATGTATTAAAGCAAAAACCTTGGGTACAATACATTAAAAAAGTAATTATGCCAAAAGGGATGACTGATTTACAAGATAGCAGAACGAATGATGATGGATCTACAGCGATGTTTGGTAGTTCTTATGTTTGGAACAGGGATAATTTCGGACCATTGCTGATTCCTAAAGAAGGCTTGACGATTCCACTAAATGCTGTCAATGTTGATAAATATAAATATGTTATCAAATATTATGAAGGGAATAAAAATGTTGTAATTGATGGATATAAAATCTTGATTGATGGTAAGGCAATCAGTTCTTATACCTTTAAGCAAGATTATTATTTTATGATGGGCGATAATCGACATCATTCAGCTGATTCCCGTTATTGGGGCTTTGTACCTGCTGACCATATCGTTGGCAAAGCTGTATTCACTTGGATGTCTTTAGACCCCAACAAGAGTTTCTTTAGCAAAATTCGTTGGAATAGGGTATTTAGATTGGTGGATTAAGAGAATAACTATAACTGAGGTCTAAGAAAATGTTTATTTCTTAGACCTCAGTTAGTAAGATATATTATTTACTTTATTTTTTACATATATTTTAGTACTCTTTTCTGTTTTCAAGTCCATTCCCATTGTACTACTTGTTTGTTGAATTGTCTTAATTAGATTTATTTCTGTAATCAGTTTAGTATTTGTATCTACCGATAATTCACCTTCATAATTTTCTGAATTCGTAGAAGTTGTGATATTAATTTCCCCTACATCTTTAGTTTGGTTAGTATTATTTCTGTAAATCTGGCCTTTGAGAGTAATTAAAGCTTGATTATTGTCAAGTTTAGTGCATTTATATCTATTAATGAAAATCTTTTTACTCGTTTTTATAGTATCTGTCCAACTTTCATTTAATGAAAACGTAGATTTGTTAAGAAGCAGATAATCCCATTCATCTATAGGATGTAGTCGTACTGTTTCTTCCCAAATATTCTGAAACATAGTATTTTGATAAGTACTCTCTAAGCTGTTTGTTCTGAGATTAAAGATAGACTCTTCAGGAGCATTTATATAGATATCATATTTTTTTCCTAATAACTGTGTAGTTTGATCTCTGTCAAAAGTGTTTTCAGAGTCGTAGGTTTTCTCTTCTGTTTTAGTTTTTATCTTAATTTTAACTTGTTTTATTACTCTGTTGACTTGTAATAAATCATCTGATTTCTTCTTTACTTTTACCTCTCTTGTTGTACTTCTTTGTTGTGTACCCATATTCTGAGTATAGGTTAATCCATTCTTTGATACTGTATTCGAGTTGGGTTCAAATTGAGGAATTATTTCAATTTGGGTAGTGAGAGTCTTATTTACCAGTTCAACTTGCGAGAAAATAGGAAATAGGTTGTAGAAAAAAATAAGGGACATTAATAGGTATTTCATGATGTAAAAAAATTAAATGAGTGTTGATTGCAAAATAATTGATTTAAATTTATATTTACAAATGATTAAGAGGGTAATCAAATAAATTTTTAACATCTAAAAAATAATTTTATGAAAAAACTAATAGTAATTCTATGTTTATTAACTTGTTGTTTTACTACTACCTTTGCTAAAAATAATATTAAACCAAAGGCTTCTACAAGTAATAATAGTAACAGCAGTCTTCTTTTAAAGAAGACAATTTCAGATAAGAAAGTTCTAAATACCTCAAACGTACTTTCTAAGTCCTTTTTTGATCTTTGCTTATATGCAAGCGAATCGTGGGTAGATGATGACGCTTATATTCATGAAGTGTCATATTATATAATTTGTGGGGCACGTCCTATAGTAATAGTTGCTATTGTCGAAGACGTAGTTGGTCCTGAATAATTAATTAAATACATTTACGATTACCCTCTGATCTACATATTTAATAAAAACTACATGCGACAAATTAAAACCATTTTAAGTTTATTCCTATTTATAACTTTACATCAACTTCAAGCTCAAAACTTTTCTGTTTGTTTACATTTTTCTCCAAAGCCAACTAGTGCTATTTGTTCCATTTTGCTAAATAATAAAGTAGCAAAGACCTTTGTAGCGAAAGATACCTGTATTAACCTGAATATATTAGGTAGAAGTCAACACTCACTAGAAGTAAGGGCACTTGGCTATAAAACTGAATCAATAATTTTTAATTTAGATACGCTACGTAAGCCACTCATTATTATTCTTCAAGAGAAAAATATCCTTTTACAAGAAGTAGAGGTAAAGGCTTCACCTTTAATAACGATGAAAGGTGATACACTTGTAATTAATGCTAAAAATATTTTTACCAAACCTCAAAGTGATGCGACAGAATTAATAAATAATCTCCCAGGAGGAATGATAACTCCCAATGGGCAAATTTATTTGTTTGGAAAACCAATTAGCAATATTACAATAGAGGGCATGAGCATATTTGGTGGAAATCCTAAAACTATTTTGATGCTTTTAAAAGCAGATATGGTTTCTTCTTTAGAAATTCTACCTAATGCTGATAACCAAAGAAATGAAATAAATATCAGATTAAAAGAAGGTAGAAAAAAAGGTATTTATGGTGAAGTAGAAGCGCTAGCAGGCTCATTTGATAGAGAAAGCGGAGTAATAAAAATTAATAGAATATCTCCTAATAAGTTTTTGAGTTTTTTTAGTACAGCCAATAATCTAAATCAAAAAAATGCAACAATAGGTAATTCCATTAGTTTAGCGAGTAGTTTTTTTAAGAGAATAGATGGAGCATATTCTTTAACAGAGTTTATAGATGGTTATGCCACAGAGACTAGTAAATTCAAATATTTACCAACCTCAATAAATGATGATGGTGTTAATACAAATAGGACAACTGGTATAAATTATAGTTTTAAGGTTAAGAACCAAGATTGGATTGCTTTTTCAGTGTTGGATGCAAATAAAAGAGATTATAGAGAGTTAAATACAAAATCTCTTTATTTTTCAGATAAGGAATTATTTAAGAATAGTACAGATAACAGAACATATAAAACTTTTGAATGGCTTAATACAGTAGGGTTGAACTGGAAAATTGATACTAAGAATACCCTAAAGTGGCTACAAAGTTATCGTTGGACTAATGCTACAATAGTTAGTAAATACAATAGTACATCTTCTGTTTCTTCAATAGATGCAAATGATCTTAATATTTTTGATAATCAATCTTATTGGACTCAACATAATTTTATTGCCAATCAACAATTACAATTGATTCACCGCCATCAGAAGCCCGGAAGAGTGTCATCTTTATATTTAGCTGGATATTGGGAGCAAAAGAAGAATGATTTTCAATATGCTAATATACTTAAACAAGCAGCATCATTATTAGATTCTAACAATCAGCTTCGTAATCAACCCTTTAATAATCTCTTTATAGATTTTCAGTTTCAGCACAGTTCGCCCTTATCACGAACATGGCTATTAGATACAAAAATATTTAATAAAATTGATAACAAGTACTATAAACAATCGATATACAATTGGAATACAACTAACAATGCCTTTGACAATTTACTTAGTTCTTCAAGTATTCCAAAATTTGATGTACTCAGTTCAGAATTAGGTGCTCAAGCTGTATTACTTTATAAGAAAAGACACTGGCAGTTAGCTTCTGGCTTAGGGTTAACATATTTAAACTTTTCGAAGAAATTTCCAGAAAGTATAATTGAAGATAACCGAATGGTTTTTATTCCTAAAATTTATGCTGAGTATAATATTTTGCCAAAGGGGAAAGTGTCAGTTTTATACCAAAAAAAATATCAATATCCTGATACTCAACAATTATTTCCAATTCCAGATAGTTCAAATGTTACCTCAATTCAGCTAGGAAATCCATCTTTATCCATCATGGAAAAACATGCCTTTAAGCTAAATGTAAACTTTCCATCTGCTTCAGGAAAACTATTATCATTAAACTTGAATTATGAGTTTACTCCAAACAATATTATTGGTGGCCAGTCCCTTACAGGTGTAACAACTAACAATTATTATCTCCAGAAGAATTTAGCTTCATCGTATTGGCAAGTTATGGCTTCGTATAGTTTGTTTAATCAACCTAAATGGAGTTTGTATACTATCAATTCACTTGCTAATATCAATAACTATACTGTTTTAGATAATAATACTCTCCCTATCAAAATGTACTATTATTATACTAACTTATCGCTAAAATGGAATCCAATTAGAACTACTTCTTTAAAACTTGATTGGAAGGGAAACCTTTTTGGAAATGATTTAGGAAATAATATAAAATGGAATTTTAGGAATGAATTTTCTTTTAGAGCAGAATCACAACTCACTGAAAAACTATTTATCAATAGTAATTTGACGGTCTTTCAAAACTTCTTTCAAAAAAATATTAGGACTATTCCTGTGTTAGATTTAACAGTCTCGGGCTATTTATGGCATAATAAGGTAAAGCTAAATGGAAGTTTAATGAATGTTTTCAATCAAAATCCTACCTACAGCTATTCTGCTAATGGTAACGAAACTACTGAGCAATCTAAAAACTTTCTACAAAGATATTTTTCTTTAGGTGCAACATTGTATTTGAGCAAATGGGGGAAATAAATAGTAATAAGTTCAGTTGTTTTTATGGATGATAATAATCTTATTTTTTATAGCCATTCATTCTTTTATAAAGTCCATTCATCAAAATTATAGGAAATACTAGGTCAATAAATTTATTTAATGGCCTAGTAGACTATTTTTGTAGTAAAAAAATAATGATAATATGAGAAAAATATTCACAGTAATCTTTACATCATTTGTTACTTTTCATGGTTTTGCACAATCAGGAATTAAAGAGAATGAAGTAGCGAGAATCATCAAAACCCTTAGTGCCGATGATATGATGGGTAGAAGAACTTTTACGCCTGGTATCGAAAAGGCTTCACTATTCCTACAAAATGAATTTAAGAGAATTGGATTAAAACCTTTGACTGGACTTACTTCATTTGAACAAAAATTCAATATGTATTCACTGAAGCCACAACAAGCTGCTGTTTCTTTGAATAATACAACCCTTGAAAATGACAAATACTTTTTTGTAACTGCTAAAGAATCTCTGTCATGGACAGACCCCTCTAAAGTATCCGTTTTCTATGTTAATGAAAATGATAATTTGAGAAAAGCTTATGGCGAAATCAAAAAGAAAAACCTAGATGCTATTGTACTGGTTAATCCTAAACATCAAAAGATGTTTGCTAACTACAAACGTTATTTAGGCAATGGCTCAATGAGCGAAAGTGTAGGTAAAGGAGAATCACAATTATTTGTTTTAGCAGATTCTACCCAATTGAGTTCAATAAACGTAGCATTAAAAAATAGTGTAGAAACGCTTCCACTTGCGAATGTGGCAGGAACGATTCCTGGAAAAAGAGCAAATGAGTATTTGGTATTCTCGGGGCATTACGACCACCTTGGTTATCAAAAAGCCGTTGAAGGAGATTCTATTGCTAACGGAGCAGATGATGATGCATCTGGTACTACTGCCGTTGTTACTTTGGCTGATTATTATAAAAAATTAGGCAAACCTGAACGTACTCTAATTTTTGTATGCTTTACCGCAGAGGAAATTGGTGGGTATGGCTCACAATATTTTTCAAAGCAACTAAATCCTGATGAAATTGTAGCGATGTTTAATATTGAAATGATTGGTAAACCATCAAAATTTGGGGCTAATTCTGCTTTTATTACAGGATTTGAACGATCAGATTTTGGAACATTCCTACAAGAAGCCGTAAAAGGTACAAGTTATAGTTTTCATCCTGACCCATACACTGAGCAAAACTTATTTTATCGTTCAGACAACGCTACTTTAGCAAGATTGGGTGTCCCTGCTCATTCTATTTCATCAGACCAAATTGATATTGATAAATTATATCATTCTGTTAATGATGAGTTTGAAAGTTTAGACATGCCTCACATGACTAATATGATTAAAGCCATAGCGGTAGGGTCGAAGCCAATGGTGGATGGAAAGGTAACTCCAAAAAGAGTCAATAAAGCGGAGGTAGATTAATTTTTGTCAATAACATGAGTCATCCCGAATTTTCTCATAAATCTGTAAAATTTCAAAGATTTTTGGATTTATACTCGACCTTACTTTTTGTCTTGATACAAAAAGTAACCGCGACGGCGGACCGTAAAAAAATCAAGAATTCCTAATCGCAACGGCGACCCGTCTCGCTCTGCTCAAACAGTAGGAATTCGGTGTTCATCAATCATAAAAAAGCGGTCGAAATTAGTTTTTCGACCGCTTTTTTATGATTTTAAAAATTGGGATGACTCATATTTAAATACTATACATCTGCAATTTTCCAGCCTTCACGATATTCGCGACCAACAAATTGGTTGGCATCATCAAAGTTGGTGATTTTCATATCACCACCATTCCAAATTAATTTGTTTCTTCCATAGAAATCAAAGTTTCCTTTTTCGTTTTTCTTACGAAGCATATAACTACGAATCGCTAAATTTCCCATCAATACCGTTTCGGTAAGTGGCCCTGAATAATCAAACGAAGATGTCAATCCTTTATGCGCTTTACTATCGTACCCCGCTTTACAAGCTTCTGTCCAACTAACTTGATGCCCATATTCAGGTAAAGATTTTACATCAGTCTGGGCTACTTTAGGTGCTTCAATTTTTTCTCCTGAATTCAAATATATTTTAGGGTCATTTCCATACATACCTATGGTCATGATACCTTTTGTACCCGTAAGAATAATACCATTTGCTCCACCGTCATTACTAATGGCTTCGTTAGCAGGAATCAAATCTGGGTGCATTGGTCTGATACCACCATCCATCCAAATCATTTTCATCGCTGATTTGTTCTTCTTTGTTGCAGGGAATTTAATTTCAACGTGTGATGAAGGTGGACAACCTTCAGGAATATACTCAGGAGTCCAATCTTTGATAAATACGGCGCCTACGCTACATTCCACTTCAGTTGGATAGCCTAAGCCTAAAATTCTAAAAGCAGAGTCAATTGTGTGGCAACCAATGTCACCTAATGCTCCTGTACCAAAATTCCACCAGCCACGCCATTTGAAAGGGTGATAAAGCGGATGATAATCAACCCACTGTGCTGGTCCAACCCAAGTATCCCAATCTTTTGGCGCCATCGATTCAATCAATGGTGGTTTGTCTGTGGGAACAGGAATTCCTTGAGGCCAAACTGGACGGTTTGTCCAAATATTTACAGTGTGAACATTCCCAATTTTACCTTCATCAAACCATTTGATAGCTGTATTCTGAGCAGGGTTAGACGAACCCTGATTTCCCATTTGGGTTACTACTTTATATTTTTTTGCAGCCTTAGTCAGCATTCTAGCCTCTGCAATATTGTGTGTTAATGGTTTTTGTACATATACGTGTTTACCCATTTGCATACATTGCATCGCTGCATAAGCATGGAAATGGTCGGGAGTTGAAATCGTTACAGCATCAATGTCTTTAGACATTTCTTGTAACATTACCCTAAAATCACGGTATTTTTTGGCATTAGGAAATTTCTCGAAGGTTCCTTTGGTTCTGCCCCAATCTACATCACATAATGCTACGATATTTGAAGTCCCATTATTATAAGCATTAATAATATCGGACTGCCCCTTACCACCTGCACCGATGGCTGCAATATTGAGTTTGTCGCTAGGAGCAATATAGCCTTTGCCTAATACATGACGGGGTACAATAAAAAAGCTACCCAACGCCAAAGAACTCGTTTTAAGAAAATCTCTTCTAGAGTTTTGTTGTTTAGAATCTGACATAGTTAAATTGGAATTTATTTTAGAATAATGCTACAAATTAGGTTTATTATCCCAAATAATTGTCCTGATTTAATAATAAAATAGTCAGTAAAAATATATTATTTACTTAGTTTTAAATGATAGCCCACACTAGGAATTAAGAAAATATTATTGCCAGTATCAGTAATCCCGACAGGTACAAGAATATTCAAATCAAAAGCATGTCTTGCTCTATCAAAACGTAAACCACCAGAAATAACAAAACCATTGTCAATACTTACTTGGTTACCAACTGCAAAAAAGTTTTCTGTAAAAAAAGTAAGATTAGGGGAAACTTTTTTCATATATCCTACTGAAAGCCCAAAACCACCGTTCGTATCTTCTGTAAAAAATATTGGACTAACGTTTAAAAAACTCTCTTTTTTGCCAAAGCTAAAAGAAGGAATAATAATAGAAGTATTACCTATTTCTTTTCCTCCTAAGTGATTTCCAGTAACCGAAAAATTAAAGTTTTCTTTAGATATGATGTTTACTTTTGCTTTTATTGAATAGAATTGAGTAGGAACAATGGTAAAAAAGCCAAAACCTATACTGACTCTGTCTCCTAAAGCAGCAGCGAATTCACTATAATAGAATAGAATATTATGATATTCAAAAGCATCTTTTTCCATTGCAAAACCAGTAGGAGCAACAAGCAGCCGATTAACAAAACGGTTTGGATAATAAGGTTTGTTACTGATAGGGTTGTTTTTATCGTACAATTCAATACTTACAATCTGAGCGACATCGACAGTAACTAACCCTAAATTATCGGTTTGAATTTTGCTTTGTACTGCATTCTGTTCAATGACTCTACCTAATAATTGTGTACCATCTTTTAGCCGAATAATATATGAATTTGGCTTCGTTTTAGTAGTATCTGTTTTGTAATAATCTTGAGCAGTAATCGTAAAACATACTGTAAGAAGGCAAAGTAAGAGTAATATTTTTTTCATTAGCTGTAGTGAAATAGGAGGTTGATTGTATTATCAGAGGTTTTTTAAATGTAAATATGATTTTGAATAAACTAATATTCAATAATTAAATTTCTTGTAGTAGGCTAGGAAAGAAAACGTATTTTCCACGATAGCGTTTATCAACAGCATCGTTCAAATCATCTAAATAATCGTTTTCAAACACTTCAAACCCTTCTATACTATCAAAAACGTATTGGAAAGAATATGTTACACCACCGTTATCGATTTCAGTCAATAACTTCAAGATTTTGTAGCTTTTAGGAAAGCCTGTTAGCATTACTTTCGGCACATGAATGGCTCGCATCCAATCAAGAAAATCTTGTTCCGAGTTGATATCAATATTGTATGTAATATTATGAAATAACATAAAAGATAATTGTGAATGAATGAGTGAGTTGTGGGTTTGTTTTAGTTAGTGAATTAGTGAGTTGTGATTTAGTGATTGTTTTTAGTTGATAATGACTGAATTGTAGGTTAGCGAATTATGATTTAGTTAGTTTTGTGTCTTTTTATTTACAATGTCCTAAATCTTATACTCCTAAATTTAGTCTAGTGTTTTTCAGTCCTAAAGTCCCAAATCCTATACTCCTAAATCTTGTGTCTAGCGTATTTCAGTCTTAAAGTCCTAAAAGAAAACACTCACCTAATAGTCGATAATTTAATCTTTGTTCCCCAAAGTGCTAAGAAAATAACAGAGATGAAATAGATAACATTCCTAGAATCGATTAGTCCTCTTCCAAGAGCATCATACTGATAATCGAGTCCTATTTGAGCGAAAATATAGCCAAAATCCCCTAAAAAAGGCAACTGAGCCAGTTGACCTATTCCGTAGTAAAGTACTAAACAAATCGTAAAAGCTAAGATAAATGCTGTTACTTGATTATCTGTTAGGGAAGAAGTAAAAATACCAATAGCCGCAAAAACACAAGCCAAAAAGAAAAGCCCTAAGTAGGAACTCAACACAGCAGCCGAATCGACATTGCCTTGTGGATTACCTAGTTGATAGACAGAATAATAGTATAAGGTAGTAGGCAAAAGCGCCAACAAAACTAAATAACAGCTAGCGAAATACTTACCTAAAATAATTTGCCAAGTAGAAAGTGGCTTAGTAAATAATAATTCTATCGTACCCGTTTTTACTTCCTCGGCAAAAGCTCGCATTGTGGTGGCGGGAATCAAAAATAAAAAGATAAAAGGAGCAATCTGAAAAAAAGATGATAAATCTGCAAAGCCAAAATCAAGAATATTGTCCTTAAAAAACCATACGAATAAACCAGTTGCAGTAAAAAATACACCAATAACAATATAACCGACGATGGAGCTTAGGAAAGTATTTACTTCTTTTTTGAAGATTTGATACATAATAATTTAAAAATTTGAAATTGAGTTTGCTAGCTTTTAGCTAATGTAAAATAAACGACGTTATTGTGTGAATTAAAGGGATGCATAAAGTATTTTTAATTCACAACTCTTAGTTAACTCAATTATTTACAAAACATTATTCAAAAATTGATTTTTCTTTTTTCAGAATTGCAGAGATAATCAAAGCCACAATTAAGCCACCAATAAAGCCCGCTATAACGGTGAAAATAAAACCAATACTTGGGTCTGTAGCATAACCAATAATTTTTTCATTCATTTCCATCTGCGAATCTGTAGCACCTTGCTCTTCCATTTTTTGGCGCATTAGGTTGGCTTGTTTAATCATTTCAGAATTATCGATGTACTTTAAATAAAGAATATTAAAGCCCCCAGATACAACTCCCCAAATAACGCCAGAAAGTAAGCCTATTCCCAAGCCTTCACTATAATCCATAAAGCCATTATTCTGACTTTTGTAATCATTCATTGCCAACACTTGTATCAAACAAGTAAATGCCAATCCTATTAGAAATAAGAAGAAGCCTGTAGAAACATCTTGATTATTTTTTACTCCTAAAAGTTGAGTGCCTACTGATAGGATAATAGAGATAATCCCTGCGATAATTCCCCATTTTAGCGCAATTCTTGTGGTAGTAGTTTGGCTTTCCATTGTTTAAGGTTTTTTTACATATTGATATTGACGTCTGAAAAACAGAGAAATCATAATAGAAATGAGTACTCCGAGTGGCACTTTGCCTTTCAAACCAATAATTTCGTCAATGGCGATGTCCTTAGGAGATAAAATCTTAAAAGCTTCCAAAATACTATTGAATGATGCTACTCCCATCTCTTGGATATATCCATTTCTTACTTTTGGCATTTTAAGCATAGCTGTTGTTTGTTCTATGTATTCGGCTAGAATAGTATTGCCACCTGCACTCAACCAAAAATAAAGACCTAAAGCACTAACGCACGCTCCAACAATGTTAGTAAGATTAGCCACAGCAAAACCTTCCCAGAAATGTAGCGTACTATCTGGATTGTGTTTACGATAGTTTTTTACCGCAAATATCATCACTACAATGCTAAATAATAAAGAAGGTGCTTTTTTGCCATCTAAAGGAATCTGGCCTATACTTTTTAAAACAAAACAATAAGCTAAAGTCAGCAATCCTGCAATAATACCGTATATGATGATTGTTTTTGTAAACGATTTATTAAACATTCTTTTGTTGGTAAAATGATATTTAGCTGTGAGCCTTGAGCTATAAGCTGTGAGTTTTTATACAATACAATTAAAAAAGCTTAAAGCTCACTGCTCAAGGCTTATAGCTCACAGCTAAACAATTACTTTTATCGCTTTCCCTCTCAATGTTTTTCCAATAAATGGAGAATTTTTTGAGGCAGAGATAATTTTTTTCTCACGATATACCCATTCTTCGTCTTCCGAGAAAACAGTCAGATTAGCTTTTTCGCCTACTTCTATTTTTGGTACGCTAAGTTGAAGAATTTGTCGTGGATTTACAGTGATTTTCTCTATTAAATCTTCCAATGAAATTTTTTCATTATAAGTATTAATAGCAGCGAAAAGAGTTTCTAGCCCAATCACCCCAAATTCTGCCATATCAAACTCTAATTTTTTAGATTCTTCGTCTTGTGGATTGTGATCTGATACGATAGCATCAATTGTTCCATCTTCTAAACCATCCCAAAGGGCATCGACATCTTCTTGCGTACGGAAAGGAGGGTTTACTTTAAAATTAGTGTTGAATTCTGACAAATCATTTTCAGTAAAACAAAGCTGATGGGCATACACATCACAAGTAATAGGAAGCCCAATATCTTTACCCATTCTGATTAAATTTACTGATTCTGCCGAAGATATACCAGAGAAATGTAATACACTTTTATCGACAGGCAAGTCGGTAAAAGGAGTATTCAATACATATTCCAACAACTTCAAATCACGCATTAGCATAATTTCTTCAGCCATTTGAGGCATTCCTTTCATTCCTAAAAAAGTACTCATCATGCCATCGTGCATTTGACCAAAATGAGTAAGGTTAGTATCTTCTGGACGATTGATTAATACGCCACCGAATTGAGAAAGATACTGTAACGTTTTTAAGAAAATATCTGGATTTTGAATAGGGTTTTCACCATCAGTAAAGGCGATAGCTCCTGCATGATGAAGGTCTATCATTTCAGTAAAATCATTTCCTTCACATTTTAAAGTAACAGCCGCCATTGGATGGAACTTTACTTTTTCTCCAGCTCGTTTTAAATAATTCACACTTTCGCGTGTTTGAATTACGGGCTTGGTATTAGGCAACAAAGCAATTTCAGAGAAACCTCCCGCTAGGGCAGCAGCTTCCATCGACTGAAAACTCTCTTTATATTCGTGTCCTGGTTCTTTAGGGTGTACGCGTAAATCGAACCAGCCGATTGATACGCAAATATCTTTACCTTCAATAATTTCATCGGCATCCAAATCGATTTCGTCCTCAATTTTTTGGATGCTACCATTTTCGACAAAAATATCTTTTACCTGACCGTTCAGGTCGTTGTTTTTACAAATTATTTTAACGGAACGAATAAGAATTTTCATATTTATGTTTTACCACAGGTTGAAAAAAGAGATTGTTAGATATGATTAACACTGGGCTTTGTACATCAAAAAAAAGCCCTGATTGTCAGGGCTTTATAAAGTATTTGTTTTGGATTAATATCCAACGTGTTCTTTGTAAGAATCAGTATCCATCAAGGCTTCAACATCAGCAATGTTAGCTACTTTCATTTTAATCATCCAACCTTCACCGAAAGGGTCAGAATTTACTAATTCAGGAGCATTTACTAATGCTTCGTTGACTTCTAAGATTTCGCCAGCAATTGGCAAAAATAAATCAGAAACAGTTTTAACGGCTTCTACCGAACCAAAAATTTCGTCTTGTGCTAAGGTTTGTCCTGCTGTTTCAATTTCTACATATACAATATCTCCTAATTCACTTTGTGCAAAATCTGTGATACCTACTGTAGCAATATCACCTTCTAATTTCACCCATTCGTGTTCTTTTGTATAACGAAGCTCTGCTGGAAAATTCATCTGTGTTGGTTTTGTTGATTTTTGAATTGGGTCGCAAGTTAAATTAAAATTAGTAAAGTTCAAAAAGCTTCTCAAGCAAACTATTGATGATTTATTCTGATAAACTAAATCTTACTTGGAAACCTGCCGCTATCGTTGAACGATAATACGAGTTTGAAACAAAAGGATTATTAAACATTTTATCAAAATAAACATTCACACTAAGCCTTTTATTGACATTATAACTTGCTTGTGGACGGAATTGAAAATTCATAAATCCTTGAGTTACTACTGTTTCAGCATCCAATTTTCTTTGTATCGTTCTTGTATCACGAATAGTTAAGTTGGCACTAAACTTTAAATCATTAGGCAAGCGAACTCTTCTGCCTTGCACCCTGAAAGGAATAAGCATATTGGCTTTTGTAAAGCCCATTCCAACCGTTAAATCTTTGTTCGTTAATTCATTTACTTGTGAATTAGCAAGGTTCAAGCCTACATTTCTATCTTGATTATACTCAATTTTTAAGGAAATCTTACTTTTTGTAATGGCATTAAAGCCTACAAATGGCGCAAATCTTTCTTCAAATTTTATCGTACTCATTACAAATACAGGAATCAACGTACCATCTTGATTTACTTTTGATGAAAGTGGATACATTAAATTATTCAAGTTCAACTGGAATGGGTCTGTATATTCTAATGATGACACAAAATTACCTACGCTATAAGTGGAGGTATAGGCATGTGTAATAGAAATATTAGAAAACATTCTTTTGAACCAACCAATATTGGCTAAACCATTGTAGTCAACTCGCCAATTTGGAAGAGGCAAATTCACAAAAGGAGAAAAGCTCACCTTGTTTGGTGAAACACCGCTATATGCTGCAAAAAATGCTGGAATCAATACATCTTGCGAATTGATATTGTATTCTCCTGTGCCTAGTTTTTGTCCATTGAGGCGATCCAAGATAGTCTGACGATAACTTCTAAATCGGTTAAAAATGACAGAATTATTATCAGGTGAATTACTATCAAAGGTGGTCAGGAACGATAAAAACGACATACTGTAATTTCCTGAACGCACTGGACTTTGACTTTGAAATTCTCCACCAGCAGTGGCAGGTCTAAAGAACTCTTGATAATTATCTGACCTACTCCATTTCCCTTCAACCTGTATTTTGAAATCTCTGAAAGGTTCTAGGGCACTTCTGTAAGTGAAATTCTGTGTCCTCGTTTGTAAAAAAGGCACATTTTGAACAGTACTTTTTGTAAGCCAACCATTTTCGGCAGCTCTAAAACGAATATCACCATCTTGGCTACCAGTAATAAAGCCTATTCCCGGAGCTGAACTCTGATTGTTCATTCCTAATAAACCCGGATTTGGCATAAAACCAGCAAGCGTAGTAGATTCATCAATGTTGTAATTGATGTTAATACCACGGATAGTCATCAATAAACGTGTAATGCTTTTCAATACATTTGCCTGTGGCTTGATGATATCTTCATCGTCACCAGGGCTTCGGGCAATATTTTTACGTTCTACCCTTGGCTGATTCGCTATTCTTAATGCTCTAATTCTGTTATACAGTGCCACCAAGTCTATCTTACCAGTAATACCTCGGTTTCTGGTGTTTTTAATAATATTACCAAAAGGTACATCCAGAGAATCTTTAATATTATACGAATTGGCAGCATAAGTATAACCAAAGCGATGGTTATAGTCGGCAGTCATCCAATCAGTTAATGGCGATTTATTCAAAGGTAATCTCCAAACAGTATTGAGTTGTTGGTCATAATTTTTGGTTCTACCAAATCGTCTTAAATTTGCCGCTACTGAATCTCTATCTTTCTGCGTCTCCAAGCCACCATACGGCTCGTCAATGATAGCATTGGCTGTAGCATTGTAATTGACAGTAACGTTTTTAGTTAAATTCCAACCCAAGTTATAATAGCGGTTGAATAACCAATATTTCTCAAAAAGTGGTGCAACTCCATCTGTCGTCAGTGTCGGTATGCCGCTACTTCCTGTCTGTGTTATTTCGGCATTCCGCAATTGTGTTTTGATAAAACTTCTATCCATATCTGCTCTGATTGTAACAGAGTTTGGTAAAGGAGAGAGGTTGAAATCTTTTACCCAACGCAATAGAGGATGATTACTTTTCATTCCCTTAAATGGCTCAATCGACTTCGGATTACCCGTAAAAGTGTAAGTAACACCACCACGATGTGATGTTTGTCTATATTCATCAATCGTCGTATTACTTCTTTTTAATTCTGCAAAAGCATAGGTAAATGTAAGGTTCTCAACATCCCAAGCATGCGACTTGGCAGTCGGATTCGTTTTTATCTTTCTAATGTTGGTAAGGTTTAATCCTTTTCGCTCAGAATTATCCTGTACCATCCTACGATACCGCTCTCGTTCTACTGGGTCAGTGATACTAGCAAGCGTACTGTCCAGTAAAATATCTGGGTCTAATGGATTAAAGGTTGGGCTGATATTTCTTTTATCGTAACTTACATATAATGGAATTTTTAAACCCCATTTTTCAGGTAAAAGCTTGTCAACATTAATGTTTGCGGCAATACCATATTCAATAGTAGTTTCTCTGGCACGTTCAGAAATTTTAGATTGTACGCCACCAAAGCCATAATTTTTGAACGAACCGCTCATCGTTACATTGGCAAAATCTGCCAATTTCAATCCTAACTTCCCAATAGCTGCTTGTCCCGAGGTTTGGTCAAAACCAGAAGCCCTTAATTCATCTACCCAGATACAAAAAGTTTTAGCCTGTTCATCTGCCGATTTCGGGTTTCTCACACCAATCATCGTAGTCAGGATGGCACTTTGGTCAGGTCTACCCACAACGGTTACAAAATAAGTATGACCATTATTCCCCAATACTTCTTTACGGTACGGAGTATTCAAACTAATACCAAGTCTATCTCTTTCTATTTTTACACTTTTGATAATAGCAAAAGGAATATCAATTTCATTTTCTTCTCGCCATACTTCTTCAGACGTAACCGAAGTAGCATAATGTGTTTGTTTTAATCCTTTCGTTTCAACTTCATAATAATTGTCTGTCAAGTCTGTACCAATTCTGATGAAAGCAGATACATTATTTTCAACATCATTATTTGGGCTGTCCATGTGGACAAACATCTTCAAATTTTTGTAATTGATAAAATCAAATAAAGTATTTTTGAAACCTGCTCTTGAATCACCGTCTCTCAAACCATCAACACACATGCTCAATGACTGTTCGTTTAATTGAGCATTACTAATCGTAGTAATGTCTCTGTCACGAACAAACCCTGGAGGAACTACATACGGAACCGTATTCGTGCCTTTGTTGGCAGGGCCGTTTTCTTCAATGTTGACGGTCGTAATTCTAAAGTTAGCATCATAAGGCTCTGGAACATCCTGTAAACCTCTAGGCGTAAGTTCACCTGTATATTTACGGTATTGAAAACCAGAAAGCTGGAAGGCCGCAAAACGAAAAACCACTGGCTGTTCCCAGCCTGTCAGGAAAGTACGGATAAATCTCATTGATTTAAAACCATTCACATTTCCTACTTTACTCGTATAGTCTTTGATAGGGATTCTGAATAGAAACCAATCAACGCCATTTTCAGTAATTTTGTCAACGATATAATTCTGTCCTACTACCATTTTCTCTTGTTTAATATCAAGTTCGTATTGGTAATAAGCTTGGTTATCGTTTACTGTATTATCATTGTTCAAATCCTCACGATCAGGCTGTTGATTACTTGACTCTGTATAGCCAGAATTTGTATTAGCTGTTGCCGCTGTAGTAGGAGAGTTGTTCTCTAATCCCATATAATTCTTATAGCGAACAATGAGACTTGACGTGTTATTGTATTTTTCATTTAAATAATGCACAAAGTCATCACCTGCAGGGTCATTCTCAAATTCTAATAAGGCAGTTTGGTCAGTTACTTTTCCACGAACGTCATTCAAATAAGTACTAAAAAAACGTTGTTCATCAAATTCATCTGTTGAAGCAGAAGCCTTGTTCGGAAGACCGTCTAACCCAATATCTTGTAAACTTCTATCGCTATTATTGGAGAAAGCATTGGTTACAAACTGTTGTTTAGGTGCTAAACCCCAAATGGTTCTTTCAACATTTGATGAAGTACCCGTCACAATCTTTTCACCTGCTGGAATGCCATTTTCAAAGTTTGAGAATCCATCTGGAATAAAATCTTCTGAAATATCCCCTAAGTTGAAAATTAATTTTCCTCCTGTTTGATTACGTCTTTGGCTATTCTGACGGTCAGTATCTGCATCACCCGTAGCCCTTACTACGCCCGTTTCGCCTTCTACTAATGGATTCATCATCCAAAATTCAAGGGTTTCAATATTGGCATTATCAAAGTCTGTGTCTGATGTAATTGCACGAGTAATCGCTCCAAAATTTTGTGTTGGATTGTTTAATAAACCTCTGTCGTTCAGATTAGTTGAGAAGTTATAAACCCCTCTTTCAGCAGGGAAATAAGAAACATCTAATACGCTTAATGGAATACCTGTGATGTTGTTCGCTAACTGACGATTTGGGAATAAACTTGTAATAGATACAGCTCTTTCATAGGCATATTTATTAGATTCCTCTGAGTTTACCCCCGGTACATTGATATTTGAACCATTGTTTCCATATAAACTAAAGTCGGCAATATAAGTTGAAATTTTGGCTCTTCTAAAGCCACTCTCTAAGCTGTTGGGCGAGCCTTGAGGAAACATCAGAGGGGTAGCACCTGGTTTCCAAGCCGTTGCTTGGTTACTTAGGCTAAATACATTTCTAGCTACCTCAAAATCATCAATAAAAGCATTGCCTTGAACATCTTTGTTAACAGACGGAATAAGTTGTGCAAATTCACCTTGGAAGTCAATACCAGATGTTTCTTTGGTCGAAATTAAAGGCAAGGCATCAATCAGTTTCGTTAAGAATTTTGAAGGACGTTGAATTGCTGCATCAAAACCAAAAATGGTATTATTAACTGGTTCGTTCCCGATTTGTACCCTTGTTAAGAAGTTAGGAGGACTCTCTTTCATGTGCTGAACAGTAGCTCCCAAGTGGAAGTTTTGTCCAACGGTATAATCTAAGTGTGCACCTAGCAATGTTCTAATTTGATTATTAAACAAATCAGGTTTTTCATAGCAGATTTTGATTTCTCGCCCTGAATTCGAAACGCCTACATTTAATATCCTTACTCTACCAGATTGTGGTTCAACAATATAGTCTGTGCCAGCCGCTAACGGTACGCCACCCGCTGATACTTGTACCGATTTGGCATCTACACCAATGGGTAAAGAGACATCCCCTCCACCAGCAGATTGATAACTTCCTTTTAAGAAAAACTTATCCTTACTGGTCAATTGTGCTGCATCGGTTTGAGTGCTTCTATATAAACGATCAAAAACGTATTTATCGACCAACTGAACCTCATCTACATCAAATTGTTTTTGTAAAGTTGACCCGAAAGGTTCCAATACTGGAAATATTACTTTAGCATTTTTACTGTCAATGGTTACCCCTTCTACAAAGTCAAAATTTCCATCCACTTGCGCATCACCATTTTGGTTTAGCTTATCTAGTCCCAAAACCCTGATTAATGGAATATCCTTTAGTTTTCTACCTTCTTGTAAATTCGGATTATCAACGCCTGTTTGGTCATCTTTATAAACCACTCTTAGTTGAAACGCCTGTTTTGCCAATTGCTGAGTATTCAATGAATAAATGTTTTTCATCATCAAATCCCACATCGGATGCTCCAGATTGTTACGCACAGTAGATGATTTTAACATTTTTAAAATCAATACTTTATCGTCTGCTTGGTCTTGGTAATCCTCAGTAAGTTCTCCCACTTGGTGTCTTTGACCATTCAACGTATATTCGTATGAAACTGCCAATACTTCGTCATTACGAAGAGGCGTAATCAATGAGATATAACCAAGCTCTGGACTAAACTTGAATTCTCTGTCCGATAAACGTTTCGCTCCACGAAGTAAGTCAAAATCAGGGCCTTTGGTCAATCCAAATTCACTTTGTAACCGAAAAGTTGCTTGGTCTGCCTTTCTTACTTCCGCATCTGCTCTGGCTGCTGCATAAAGTCCATTGTTGGCATTGTCTACAGGCGTTTGTGTACTTCCATTAAAAGGCTGAATATGTTTACTTGTTTTATTATAAGGAGTAGCTTCTCCCAAATCTGAAAATGCTACTAAATTTCGGAGTGTTTCAGGGCTTTGAGTTCTGTTGGTTACGTATACTTCTACCCGTGTAATAGTAACCCCCGACGTAATAATTGGGAGGTTTTTAAGTGAACGTTCATAATTATTCCTAAAGAAAGTAGATAAGAAAAAGTGCCTGTTTTCATCATAAGCACTCGCTTTGATTTCAAAGTTTTTTCCTTGACTTCCTCCTCTTAGGGTGATACAATCTTGTTTTGAACGCTGTTGCGCTAATACGGTAGTAACATCCAAATTACCAAAACGCATTAACGTTTTTAATCCGAATAGGTTTTGAACCCCTGGAATGAGTTGACTATTTAATTGCCACGATGTATTACCTACTTCAATGTTTTGTAAAATGTCTTCTTCATTTGTTCTCCAATTTAACTTTAGTTGATTTTGAAAATTGAAACTTGCCTTTGTATCAAAATTGGTATTAATATTTAATTTATCACCTATCTTTCCCTGAAAGTTTACTTGTGCTTGTTCTGTAAAATTTAAGTTGCCAATGTATCGTTGCTGGACAGGTATAGCTGGATTATCGATAAATTGACCAATGTAACCTATATCTAATAAAACATTTCCGTTTGGCTTGAAATCCACTTGGGCTCCTCCAAAAATACGGTCGATAGCAGGAGGGAGTTCTATTTTTGGTAATAAGCCTCGGCCTTTGGTGTCATCCTTCCCATCTTGCGAAGCGGCATACTTTCGCCAGTAGTCTCGCATAAATCTAT
Source organism: Arcicella sp. GW821-FHT09D11 (assembly GCF_059416265.1). Taxonomy (NCBI): domain Bacteria; kingdom Pseudomonadati; phylum Bacteroidota; class Cytophagia; order Cytophagales; family Flectobacillaceae; genus Arcicella; species Arcicella sp. GW821-FHT09D11. The sequence continues at coordinate 525,926 of NZ_JBWKOV010000004.1, forward strand.
CCTCTTGTAATCTAGAATAATCCTTTATGCTAATCTGCTCGGCAGGGCGATATTGGGTATTATCAGGAAGACTTTTTAGCTTTTCATACACAGAAATTTTACCTGATGAATCTAGCCTAAATTCAGTATTTAAATCTTTGGAGTCTTTCGGAATAAAGGGTGAGCTTGCTGTTTTTCCTGTAAAGCGATTTGCGTAACGGTCTTTTAATTTGAAACGAGGGCGCCTCCCAGATTTTTTTAGGGTATCAGCTAGGTAAGAAGAAAGAATGCCTTTTGGATTTTTTTTGGTCAGATAATAGGCGGTACCATGCATTGGTGAAACCCATGCAAGAGAAGCAAAAACTGACAAAATTAACCCTCCAGAAAGTAAGTAAAACTTTTTTCGTTGCACAGTTAGTAGCTTGATGTTCAAAAAATAAGGTATTTTAATTGACGTGGCATTTTTAAGAATAATTCGTGAAAAACAGGTTAGTAAAGCCAGGTTTTTACGAAATGAACTTAAAATAGTATTAATTTTTTAATAGGTAAGTTTAGCAAGTATTTTTATGGTAAAGAAATAAAAGCATCTTGCTGAACTTCAAACGAGAAATAGCCCCTCAATATTTCTTAATGTGATTAATTTTTGAAGTATTGAGTGTTTGTAGCGAATCTTTAATGACTATCGTAAAGCCATTTTGATTAATTGCTCTACCGTAATATCTGTTCCTTCTTTTTTCAAGATGACATCGATACTCTTTTCAGCAACATTTTTAGGAATCCCTAAGGTAACCAAAGCAGCCAAAGCTTCGTTCCTTACTTTGTTGTTTTGTGTTGGGAAAATAGAAGGCGAAGCAGTTCCTAACATTTGCTCTTTTCTGAGTTTATCCTTTAATTCGATAATGGCTCTTTGAGCTGTTTTTGCACCAATTCCTTTAATACTTTGAATGGTCTTAACGTCTTCGTTGATTAACGCATGGCGAATTTCTGCTGACGACATCGAAGAAAGCATGACCAAAGCAGTATTTGGGCCAATACCTGATACACTTAGTAAATCAAGGAAAAGTATTTTTTCTTCAGGGTCTTTAAAGCCATATAGAATGTGGGCATCTTCTCGGATATTTAAATAGGTGAATAGTTTACAACGCTCTGTGCCATCTTGTAAGGCACCATAGGTTTGAAGCGAAATTTTAATTTCATAGCCAACTCCGTTTACATCAATTATAACGTAAGCAGGGTCTTTGTATGTTAATTTACCGTCAATGTAGGCGATCATCTAATATATTGAATTATTGTAAAAAGCCAAAGCAAGCAATTTTGCTATACTTCAATCAATTCATAAATGAAGGAATTGATAACTTCAAAAATACGCAAAAGTCCGCATAACTCAAATGTCATGCGGACTTTTAAATATCTTGGTATTTTTAAATTACTAAGAAACTCTTAGTTTCATGCCTGCTTTTACAACATTACTTTTGATTCCATTCAATTTTTTCAATTTATCAATTGAAATTCCTCCGTAACGTTGTGATATATTCCAAAGGGTGTCGCCGTCTTGTACATTATGAAAACGCACTTTGCCTTTGTTTACACTCTCTTTCTCTTTTGTACTTGTACGAGCATACTTTACCGTACTCGAAACCGCAGACTCTTTGAAGATAGTCAATTTCTGCCCTGGCTGAATCGTTGAGTTGTCAAGATGGTTCCAGTGCTTAAGGTCATAGACATCTACGTTAAAATGATCTGCTATTTGGGTTAGATTATCTTTTTTCTTAACAGTATAAGTAACTTTCTTTGGCTTTTTATTAATTACCACATCTTCCATGTCATCCTCTACGATTTCCTGTCTGGTAAATACCGTTCTGTTTTCAGTAGGAATAGATGCCAAAGTTTGTTGGAAAGCACTGGTAGTATCTTCGGTTTTAGTGGTACTAGCCAATACCACCCCAGGGTTTTGCATTGCTTTCTCAATAAGTGATGAAGGCATTTTCGTAGCAGAATCAAGAATTGATTTACGGTTTTCTCTGAAAAATGCCATTTCTTCTTTAGGCAATCGTAGCTGGAAATTACGGGTGCGAGCAGGCAAAATATGCGTCAAAATCTGAGGGTTCATTTTTTGAATTTGCTCTAAAGAAATGTTACTAAGTGTTGCTAATTTATCTAAATCGATATATGAATTAACAAGGATAGTATCATGAGGAGTAGCCGTTTCAATATTTTCAGCATAAATGTCATGCGAATCTGCATGGTGCATCATATAAAGAATACCAATGTATTGGGGAACATACGCCCTAGTTTCACGCGGTAAGCAATTGTAAATAGCCCAAAATGTTTGTCCACCACCACATTTACGAATAGCTCTACGCACATTGCCTGGGCCAGTATTGTAGGCAGCTAATACCAAATGCCAATCGCCAAAGATATTATAAAGCTGACGCATATACTTACAAGCAGCCTCAGTAGCTTTTTCTGGGTCAAAACGCTCGTCAACATACTCATCCATTTTTAAACCAAAGTCCAATCGAGCTGTTTTAGGCATAAATTGCCAAAGACCACCAGCACCTGCTCTGGAAATAACCTTAGGGTTTAAGCCTGATTCAATCAATGAAAGATATTTTAACTCATCTGGAAGACCATACTTTTTCAAGTATTTCTCATAAAGAGGAAAAAATACCCCATTTCTTTCAAGCATGGTTTTTGTGAATGAAGGTTTGCGGTAGGCAAAGTATTCGACAAATTGGTGGGTTACAGAATTATATGTAAGAGGAATTTCTTTTTCTAAAGCTTTTAGCCTAGGTTCAACCATTTTAGGGTCGATAAGCCACGTAGGCTCTGGGGCTGTAATTTGTTGGATTGTTACCGTAGCGGTATCAGTTGTAACAGTTTGCTGGTCTGGACCTGCTGTTATTTGGGCATTTGTAAATGTGCTTACTGAAAGTAAACAACCGATACATAATGTTCTAAAAGTGGCGAGTGTCATACAGTAAGGATTGGTCTATCTTTAATTAAGGGTTAACACAAAAAAATACAATTACAAAGCTAAATGTTTTAAACTAAAAAAACGAATGATTTATTGTGTTTATGAAAGAAGGTGTTGACATATTATAAGAATTGAGCAATGTTCTTTGTTCTGAGAAAAACATTCTTATCACTACAAAGCTACTTAGAGGACTCAATTTTAGCAAAAAAAAATGTACCGCCTATCCTTATTTGTAAAGGTTTGTAAGCGATACTTTTTTTGTGATAATATTAAAAAGAATAAATATCTTATGCTATTTCCTTGGCAAAAGCTAATAATTCAGCTTCTTCAAAAGCCCCAGCCATAATCTGAAACCCTATTGGCATTCCCTCGTTATCTACTCCGTTAGGAATAGAAATAGCAGGTAAACCAACCACATTTGCTTGTACTGTAAACAAATCACCCAAATACATTTGGATAGGGTCGGCTGTTTTTTCTCCTAATTTATAGGCCGTTGTTGGCGTAGTAGGGCAAATTAAAAAGTCATATTCAGTCAATAAAGTATCTGTATATTCTTTAATTAATCTTCTTATTTTTTGTGCTTTCGTGTAATATGCATCATAATAACTTGCACTCAATACAAAAGTACCCAGCATAATTCTTTTACGAACCTCTTTACCAAAACCTTCAAATCTTGATTTTTTGTAAAGTGATATTAAGTCTACTGCTTCTGGACTTCTATGTCCGTAACGAACGCCGTCAAATCTTGATAGGTTTGAGCTAGCTTCTGCAGTCGTTAATGTGTAATAAGTTGGTAAAAAATATTTAATCAACGGGAATTCTACGGCCTCCACCTGATATCCCTTTGCTTTTAAATAATCTAATTTGGCTAACGTCGCTGCTTTTACTTCTGGCTGTAAGCCCTCGCTTTCTACTGCTTCTTTCAAATAGCCAACTTTATACGTTTTTTTCTCAGTTTGAAAGGTAGAATAAGGTACAACATCTTCGTTTGAAACTGTACTATCTTGTTCATCTTTCCCCGCTATTACTTCTAATAAGATGGCAGCATCTTGCACTGATTTTGTAATCGGACCAATACAATCGAATGAAGAAGCATAGGCAATTAATCCCCAACGAGAAACCCTTGTATAAGTAGGTTTTAAACCTACTAAACCACAAAATCCTGCGGGCATTCTAACCGAGCCACCCGTATCTGTTCCTAACGAAGCCAAACACATATCTGCTTGCACAGCGACAGCCGATCCCCCTGATGAACCACCTGCTACTCGGTTTTCACCAACTGCATTTAAACATGGACCAAAAGCAGAGTTTTCGTTAGTAGAACCCATCCCAAACTCATCACAATTCTGTCTTCCTATGATAATGGCATCTTCATCTATCACTCTTTGAACAGCAGTAGCTGTAAACTGGGATTCAAATCCATCTAAAATCTTACTGCCTGCTTGTGACGTATGGTCTTTATAGCAAAGTAAATCTTTGATACCCAAAACCATTCCTGCTAATTTCTTGGCTGTTCCTGCTTTAATTTTGGCATCAATTTGGTCTGCTTTTTCCAAGGCTTCTTGGTCAAAAACAGATAAAAAAGCATTTAATGTGTTGTTCTTCTCCTCAATATTTTTCAAATAGAACTCTACTAACTGTCTACAGGTAATACTACCTGCGTAAAGGTCTGCTTGGATATCTTTTAAGGTTGAATATACTTTCATGAATGGTTTAATTTAGTGTAATTACAATAGCGTGGTTAAGAGTTGTGAATGTTGAGTAATGAATTATTTACTACCGTGTTTGTGGTTAAAAAGCTGTTTTTCAGTGATTTAATCGGAATGATAACGTCAGTTGTTTATACTTTACTACTTGTTTGAAACCCTTGTTACTTGCTATTGAACTTAATTAGATAGTTTTATGATTGAAACCTATCTATTAACAAAACAAAAGCATAGCTGAGATAATAAAATCACCTCAACTATGCTTTTGCTAAAATCCTTTAATACTATTTTGTATCGTCTTCTAAGCCTTTTGTAATTTGGTCAGTTACGTCCTTTTGTGCTTCTTTGAATTCTTTGATGCCTTTTCCCAAGCCTTTCATTAATTCTGGTAATTTTTTACCGCCGAAAAATAACAACACTGCTAAACCCACCAAAATTAATTCTGGACCGCCCATGTTGAAAATTAGATAAATTGAAGTAAGTTCCATGTCCTTAGTTATTAAATATTTGCGTAAAGATAAGCAATGATTTTAGATTTTAGTTTTTACCATTTAGTTTTTCTTTCTCTACAAAAGCATACAGAGCCTTGCAAACCTATTTTTGTGGTAATAATTCTCCTTTTTCCCATGCAATAAAATTATCTACATCTTCTTTCAAAGAGTTAAATAACCACATCACTAAAGCCAAATCATCAGATAACCCTATAAAAGGTAGGAAGTCTGGGATTAAGTCGAACGGAGAGATAAAATAAATTAAGCTAGCAATAATTTTTAGGATACTAGCCCACGGGATGATTCTGTATTGGCCCGTAGCATAAGCTTTTACCATTCTACTTAACGTTGTGATGCGCTCTGCAAGTACTTGTCCTACGCCTTTATTTTCTTTACTAGCAATATCTCTGGCTTTGATGAGTGCTTCTCTTAATAATTCTAGGACAGCCAAACCAGTCCCAGCGTATTTCCCAGCCTTTTTCGTAGCAGCTCTAAAGAATGTCGATTTCAAAACTCTGCCTACTAAGTCTTCATTATTCATATTTTATGATATTAAATTTTGATGATTCGATGAATGAACATATCTATATAACGTAGCAAATATACAATTTACCAAACTTTTACTAAGAATTCTACAAAAAATACTTAATAAACCGTTAGTGAATAAGCAAATGGGTTACATTTGCGTTAGATTATAAACGTATTTACTAAAACAATTAATTTACAATCGATTATGTCAAAAATAACTGTCGTAGGTGCAGGAGCGGTGGGAGCAACCACTGCTGATAACATTGCCCGTAAAGAATTAGCATCGGAAGTAGTATTGCTTGACATTAAGGAAGGCTTTGCTGAAGGTAAAGCCCTAGATATGTTTCAAACTGCTGCAATCTTAGGGTGGGATACTAAACTAACGGGTGTTACTAACGATTATTCTAAAACGGCTAATTCTGATGTCGTTGTGATTACTTCGGGACTTCCACGCAAGCCAGGGATGACTCGTGAAGAACTAATAGGAGTAAATGCAGGTATTGTAAAATCAGTAGTTGATAATATCCTTAAGTATTCTCCTGAGGCTATTTTTGTGATTGTATCTAATCCGATGGATACGATGACTTACTTGGCATTAAAAGCTTCGGGCTTACCTAAAAACCGTATTATCGGTATGGGTGGAGCGCTAGATTCTGCACGTTTTAAATGCTATTTATCTTTGGCGATGAATGTATCACCAAACGATTTACATGGTTCAGTAATTGGCGGACATGGTGATACTACAATGATTCCACTTACGCGTTTAGCTACTTGGAACGGAACACCTGTTGCTGATTATTTAGACGAAGCTACGTTGAACAAAGTGGCTGCTGATACGATGGTTGGTGGTGCTACACTAACAGGCTTATTAGGCACTTCGGCTTGGTATGCACCAGGTGCTGCAAGTTTATCAGTGGTTGAATCAATCATTCGTGATGAAAAACGTGTAATTCCTTGTTCTGTTTTCTTAGAAGGAGAGTATGGACAATCAGATATTTGTCTAGGCGTTCCTGTAGTATTAGGAAAAACAGGATGGGAGAAAATCCTTGATTATAAATTAAATGATGCAGAACAAGCTTTGTTTGCTAAATCAGCAGATGCTGTTCGTAATATGAATAACGTATTATCTACGTTAGATTTGTAGTTTACTAAGAATAGTGAATAGCTTTAAAGCTATTCACTATTTATTTCAAGGGTGCTTCATCTACTTTGTCAACAAAATATTCTGTATCACCCATCCACGAAAACTTCATATACCGTTGTTCATAATGTACACGGATTCTTCTGCCAGTCAGCATCGCATCTTCTAATTTTTTAATAATTGTTGGGTCGTCAGCATCTACTGTAAATGCCCATAGTCTATTGACCATATTGCCCATTTGCCCTTGAGCTCCTTCATTGAGTTCTCCTTCGTAAGTCTTGAAAACGACTCCTTTCTTAGAAAACTTTGAAATAACTCCTGCTCTTTCACCTTCAGAATAAGCAACTCTCGTCAATAAAAAACTAAACATTAGTACAACCACAGCAAGCGTTAATACGCCAATGAATAGTCTTCTAAAGAAAACCATCGTTGCCTGTTTTGCTGAATTCATTCGTTCATTGAATGCCATAATAAAACGTGTTTAGATGTATAAAAAAAAGAATTGAATACACACAAAGATATTCAATTCTTTCATTTTTAATATATGTTATTATTATTTTGAACGAATAGCAATCACAGGGTCTAGTCGGGCAGCTACCCAAGCAGGCACAATACCTGATAATATACCAATAAAGGTAGATGTTAATAAACCAAACATGATATTGCCAAAAGTAAGCACGAGTTTTAGCGAACCAAAATTGATGTTAGACATCAGCCAAACAAAAAATATACCCACTGCACCACCAATCAAACTTAAAAATACAGCTTCAAATAGAAACTGAAATAGGATAAAGTAATTTTTAGCACCCAATGATTTTTGAATACCAATAATATTAGTACGTTCTTTGACAGATACAAACATGATATTAGCAATACCAAAGCCCCCCACTAATAAAGAGAAAAGAGCGATAATTCCCCCACCAACATTCATACTGGCAAATATTGATTCAAAGAATTTTACGGCACCGTCTAGTCGATTGATAGAAAAATTATTGTCTTGCGTGGGTTTTAGTCCTCTTCTGCTTCGCATAAGACCTGTTACTTCGCCTTCCAAGGTTTCTTGACCTTTATCCCAATCATAAGCCTTTACTGCAATATCAGGTTCGGGTTGGTCTTGTTGGAAAAGACTGGCATACGTAGTATAAGGAATAAACGCTCGTTCATCTGGCGACCCTCCCAAACTAATTAAATCTTCTCCTTTTTTCTTCATAATGGCGATAACTTTGAATTTAATGCCATTAATTTTAATCGTTTCACCAATCACATCACCGCGGTCGGGGAAAAGAGCTTCTTTTACTTTCGCTCCTAAAATCACTACAAAGGCAGAATTGTCGGTTTCATTATTTAAGAAATACCTTCCCGTTTCAACAGGTACATCCGAGATTTTATTATAATCTTGACTAACCCCTGCTAAATTAGTTTCCATGCTATTGTTAGCATTTTTCAAGGTAGTTCTTCTGCCATCCATAATAGAGACAGCCTGAGAATTTTCGAGGTTATCAGATAAATATTTAAACTCGTTGTATTTCATACTCGGGCGATTGATGTATTTCCACCAAGGATAGTTGTTACTCATTACCCAAGGCCATTTGCCCACGTAAACCACACCTTTACCGAATGAATCGATTTGTTCGCGAATACCCATGTTCATAGAATCAACAAAGGTAAAAACGGCAACAATCGAAAAAATACCAATCGTTACACCCAAGAGTGATAAAACGGTTCGTAATAAATTAGATCGTAGGGCTTGCCATGCGAAACGTAAGCTTTCAAGTAGTTGTCTGAGGAATTTCATACAATGAGATTAATATTTAACAAGATAAATTTAAAACTACAAATTTTGACAAACAACTATGAAATGACAAATGGAGTTTATTAATAGGTTGAATGGTAAAATGTGGGTAAGACTGGAAAAAAGTTTTCATCAATACCTTTAATAGTTTTTGAATGCCTTAATTTTACATCCAAATTACCAATAAAAGATATGTCTTCTAAAATTACCATTTCAGATTTTAAGTATTTTCAAGAAAGCTTTTCTGGCGAACTTTATTTTGATAACTCATCGCTACACAATGCTCAAAAAATACTATATTCTACAGACGCTTCAGTGTATCAGGAAAAACCCTTAGCAGTGGCCATTCCTAAAAATGTAGCAGATATTAAAGCGTTAATTAAGCTTGCCAACGAGTTCAATGTTACATTGATACCTCGTTCGGCGGGTACTTCTTTGGCTGGGCAAGTAGTAGGAAAAGGTATTGTTGTAGATATTTCAAAATATTTTACCAATGTATTGGAAATCAATCAAGAAGAACGTTGGGTGAGAGTACAGCCTGGGGTAATCAGAGATGACTTAAACGTAATTTTAAAGCCTTATGGATTACTTTTTGGTCCAGAAACATCTACCTCTAATAGAGCAATGATTGGAGGAATGATTGGTAACAACTCATGCGGTTTACACTCTATCGTCTGGGGAACAACCCGTGACCACCTAATTTCAGCCAAAGTATTATTAAGCAATGGTTCAGAAGTAGCATTTGGAGAGTTGACCAAAGCTGAATTTTTTCAGAAAGTACAGACCAATACTTTAGAAGGTAAATTGTATGGAGAAATATTCCGTACCCTGAATAACCCATTTAATCAGGAAGCGATAGAAAAAGCGTATCCAAAGAAAACCTTGAAACGCAGAAATACGGGCTATGCGTTGGATATGTTGATGGAAAGCGAAATGTTTTTAGAAGGTAATAAGCAATCTTTTAATTTCTGCAAATTATTGGCGGGTTCAGAAGGAACCCTCGCTTTTGTCACAGAAGCCAAGCTGAATTTACTGCCTTTGCCTCCACAAGAAACGGCTTTGGTTTGTATCCATTGTAGTTCTATTCAAGACTCTTTACAGGCAAATTTAGTTGCGCTACAACACCAACCAATGGCTTCAGAATTGGTTGATAAATATATTTTAGATTTCACCAAAGGGCATCATTTGTATGAAAAGAACCGCTTTTTTATTGAAGGCGACCCTGCGGCTATTTTGATGGTGGAGTTTATGGAAGAAAGCGACGACGCTTTGAACCTAAAAACGTCTGCCCTTATTGAAGACTTAATAAAAGCAAATGTAGGTTATGCCTATCCCATTGTAAAAGGAGTTAATACCATTCCTGCTTGGGACGTTAGAAAAGCGGGGTTAGGATTAATCAGAAACCTAAAAGGCGATATTCAACCTGTTAATTTAATTGAAGATTGTGCCGTTGCGCCAGAAGACTTACCAGCATATATTGGCGATTTGCAAGACCTTTTGAAAAAACATCAAATCAATGCATCTTATTATGCTCATGCAGGTGCGGGAGAATTGCACGTTGAGCCAATGATTAATTTAAAAACTGAGGAAGGCAAAATATTATTCAGAACAGTGTTGAAAGAAACGGCTGAGTTGGTAAAAAAATACAACGGTTCATTAAGTGGCGAGCATGGCGATGGACGATTGAGAGGGGAGTTCATTGAAAGCGTGTTGGGCAAAGAAGTATATACGTTATTAAAGGAAGTAAAAACACTTTTTGACCCTAAAAGTATTTTCAATGCTAACAAAATTGTGAATACCCCTCCGATGAACGAATTCTTGCGGTATGAAGCAGGAAAGCAGAACCCAACGATTGAAACCTATTTTGATTTCTCTAACCAAGAAGGAATCCTTCGTTTAGCAGAAAAATGTTCGGGTTCGGGAGACTGTAGGAAGACTGAAGTAACAGGTGGAACGATGTGTCCTAGTTATATGGCTACTCGTATGGAAAAAGATACCACGCGTGCCAGAGCCAATATTTTGCGTCAGTTTTTAACGAATTCAGAAAAGGAAAATCGTTTCGACCACCAAGAGGTGAAAGAAATAATGGATTTGTGCTTATCATGTAAAGGCTGTAAATCTGAATGTCCATCCAAAGTAGATGTCGGTAAGATGAAGGCTGAATTTCTACAACATTATTATGATGAACATGGGGTGCCTTTTCGTACAAAAATGATTGGGAATTTCACTAAGTCGCAAGCGATGGCTTCAATTTTTCCATCATTGTATAATTTTATTATTCAAACCCCATTCACCGCTAATATTACCAAAAAAGTGTTAGGTTTTGCTCAAGAGAGGTCTATTCCTACCTTAGGGAAAACAACTTTGAGGGCTTGGGATAAAAAAAGAAAACCACAGAATATTTCAGGCGCCACTAAAAAAGTCTATCTGTTTTGCGACGAATTTACAAATTACAATGATGTTGAAATTGGCAAAAAAGCCATATCATTACTGACAAAATTGGGTTATGAAGTAATTCTTCCCGAGCATCTGGAAAGTGGCAGAACCTATCTATCAAAAGGATTAGTGAAAGAAGCTAAACAAATAGCCATTCAAAATGTAAAAACACTTTCGAGTATTATTGATGAAAACACACCCATATTAGGCATTGAGCCATCAGCTATTCTTACATTACGGGATGAATACCTTGAATTAGTGCCTGCTGAATTGTTGGCAGATGCAGAAAGAATAGCCAAAAATGCCTTTTTAATTGATGAATTCCTCGCACATGAAATTGATAAAAAAGTACTGAGTAAATCGCTGTTTACGAATGAAAAAAGACTTATTAAATTACATGGGCATTGTCACCAAAAGGCATTGTCATCTTTAGTAGCTACTAAAAAGATGTTATCACTGCCTGAAAACTATGAAGTACAATTAATTCCCTCGGGATGTTGTGGGATGGCAGGTTCATTTGGGTATGAGGAGGAACATTATGAGGTTTCGATGAAAGTAGGAGAGTTGGTGCTTTTCCCAACCATCAGAAAACAAGCGGATGATGTTATCATTGCTGCACCTGGCACAAGCTGTCGTCATCAGATAAAAGATGGAACAGGTAGAATTGCTCAACATCCTGTAGAAATTTTGTGGGAGGCGTTGGTTTAAGCATTGATTATTTTGATATAATAAATATCAGTCAGAAAATAGAGAACCCCTTATTTTCTAACTGATATTTGTTTGTGAATATCACTAATATCTTTTCTTTTACTTTCGAAACCTTTCTTTTACGTTATTATTAATATAACTCTTTGATAGCGAATCAAGGTTGGCGTTCCTTTGTCTTTACCTTCTACAATTATATGAATGGTATCTCCACTTTTAGGCTCTGTTGGAATGGTAATACTCGCAGCATTAGGCATTGTTTGTTCAATACTTGCTTTTTCAGGAGACGTTCCTGCTTCTTGATATTGCCAAAATTTAAAATCTACGGCATTGCCGTCTGGGTCAATAGCTGATGCTTCTAACGTGATTTTTGTGCCAGCTTTTACTTTTCGGATATTATTCCCTTTTACAATAATTTTTGGAGCATGATTGGCTTCCTTAAATGATTTAATACACCAATCGGCTCTGGCAGCGAAATCTAATTGCAAGGCTTCAATCCAACGTGTTTGCGGAAAAGAGGCATCATGTTTTTGGGTGAAAGGGTTAAAGTCTGTTACCTGTTTGCCATCTTCCCAACGCAGAGGATTTGTTTTTGATTGAACCATTCTACCACCCCAACCTCCATATTCTGGATGGTCTTTGCTCATTAATCCTACGTCAAGCAATTGGAAATAAGCAGGAGAGTCCCCTTCCGATATAAAATCATATTGAGTCATTTTATATTTCTGAGCATCTGTCATGTTTCCATGGGTATGTTCTTCGTCTCCCACTTGCTTCTGTCCATCACCCCACGCATAATATTTTGCTAGTAAAGGACCATGATGTTGAATGATGTTTTTTCCCATAAATTCACCTCTTAAAAATGGCTGTAATTCATTAGGCACTACTCTTGGCCAAGGGTAGGCAAAACACCAGAACTGGTCTGAATTATAGAAAACCTTGATATCAGGCCAATTTGGAGCTACATATTTTTGATAAGTAGCGTCTTGGTCGAGCACGGCATAAATAATGGCTTTATCTGATACTTTTTTATAAATGCTAGCCCACTGACTAGTATTTTTGTAGGTGTCTTCAATAGATTTTAAGGCACGCGCTACGGTATTGGTTCCTCCCCAAATTTGTAAATAAACGGGCTGAGGATTATTATCTAATAATATTTTTTTAATCCATTCCGACCCCTCGGTATCTTTATCCATTTCACCTTCAAAATCAATATTGCCTACCTTTATTAATTTCCTTAAAGCATTGGCACTAGGATAATTCTTATCGTGTTTCAATAAATTAGGATGAACCTTTTCATATTCGTCTAGTAATTCTTGTATCCAAGTAGTGCCTGGCCAACGTAGGGCTATACGTTTACCATATCTTTTTGCAGTATTTTCCATCTCAGATGTAAACATTGTGTCTTTGCCATCTCCTTTATAATGCCATTGCGAGCTACTGTAAACCAGTCCTTCGATGTTGAATTCATTAGCATATAATAACATTCTGATGAAGGAATCAACATCATCTATTTCTCCGTCTGTTGTAATGATGGTACGGCTTTTTGTGTTTATATTGCTTTTTTGTGACCAAGTATCTGAAGAATGCTCTAAAATAAAAGCGAGACTCATTAAAAAGAAAAGAATTACTTTTGTTTTCATTTATTTTATAGTTTTCTTGTAATTGTATGAATAATAGAAGATTTTATTGTTATTAATTTATTGTACGAAGGTAAAAGTAAAATAAATATTTACGAATATTTTTTATATTTTTCTTTTGTTTTTGTTTTATTTCATTTAGTTTTGTTTCAACAATCAAGAATATGTTACCGAATCAGCGTAGAGAAAAGATTTTAGACCTCTTGAAAGAAGATGGTTTAGCTAAAGTAACTGATCTTGCCAGATTGTTTAAAGTCACAGAAGTGACCATTCGTCAGGATTTAGAGAAATTAGAAAAAGATGATTTAGTCATCAGAGAACACGGTGGAGCTTATTTGAAAAATATTGAAGACCATGTTCGTGAATTTACTGTTGCACATAACGACCTAAATGTTCAGCAGAAAGAAAAAATAGCCTTGAAATGCCTAGAGTTTATTTCAAGCGGTGATACCATAATTTTAGATTCAGGTTCTACAGTAACCGAAATAGCCAAAAAACTGAAAGGCTTTCGGAACCTTACGGTCATTACAAACGCCCTGAACATTGCAATGATGCTAGGTACTGAGCCAGGAATAGAAGTAATTATGACTGGTGGAGAGTTTAAGCCACCCACTTTGTCGTTAACGGGACAAAAAGCGGCCGACTTTTTTAAAGGTATCAATGTACAAAAGTTGTTTTTAGCCACAGCAGGAATATCCCTAAAAGCTGGTTTGACTTACCCAAGCATTAGTGATATTGTGGTGAAAAAAGCGATGATAGATGCCGCAGAGACTACCTACTTGGTGGCAGATTCTACCAAATTTGGAAAAAGTGCTTTTGCCAGTTTGGGAGCGCTATCACTAATTGATTATATCATTACCGATAATGAGATTAATCAGGATGATAAATTACATTTTGAAAAGAACGAAATAGAAATAATAATTGCCGATTAGCTGAACGAAAACAATATGATGCACTGAATTCTCGTGAATTCTTGATGGGATACGTATGTATTATCGAGTAGGCTAGTTGTAAAATGTAAGTCATCGCTATGGAAAAAAAAATCACATTGGGAATTATCATCGGAAACAGAGACTTCTTTCCTGATAGTTTAGTGGAAAAAGCTAGGGTAGAGGTAATAGAACTTTGTAACACACTCGGGATAAATCCTATTGTTTTAGACAGCAATACGACCAAATTAGGAGGAGTAGAAACTTTTCAAGAAGCCCAAAAATGTGCTAATCTTTTTAAACAACACGCCGAAGACATCATCGGGGTGTGGGTAGTACTACCAAACTTTGGGGATGAAAAAGGAGTAGCAGATAGTTTGAAATTGGCAAATCTTAATGTACCCGTATTAATACAAGCCTATCCAGATGATTTAGACAAGTTGGACGTTGCTCGCAGAAGGGATGCTTGGTGTGGTAAGATTTCAGTATGTAATAACTTATACCAATACGGAATTAAATATACCCTGACCACCAAACACGTAGTTCGCCCTAATGATGAAGGATTTATAACAGACCTCAAAGCTTTTTTATCAGTATGTAAAGTGGTAAGAGGTTTAAAGAATGTACGTATAGGGGCTATCGGTGCCAGACCAGGAGCTTTTAATACGGTAAGATATAGTGAGAAAATTTTACAAAGAAATGGTATTTCTGTAGTTACTTGCGACCTCTCAGAAATACTAGGTAACGCCAATAAATTAACTAAAGACGATGCCATTGTTAAAGACCGTCTGGATAAAATATTAGCTTATACGCCTATCGGTAAAACCCCTAATGAAGCCATGATTCAGATTGCTAAATTGGATGCAGTCTTGAATAATTTTATGCTAGAACATTCATTAGATGCCACTGCCATTCAATGTTGGACGTCGCTACAGAAAAATTATGGCTGTAACGTATGTACCAGTATGAGTATCATGAGCGAAAATATGTTGCCAAGTGCTTGTGAGGTAGATGTAACAGGAACGTTAAGTATGTATGCTATGCAATTGGCATCAGGCTCGCCGAGTGCTTTGGTAGACTGGAACAACAACTATGCTGATGATGATGAAAAGTGTGTTTTATTCCACTGTGGCAACTGGGCAAAGTCTTTCTTGCCTGATATTCAGATTAGTAATGCACCTATTTTGGGTACGTCGGTAGGAGTAGAAAATACTTATGGAGCCTTAGACGGTCGAACGCCTGCCATGCCGTTGACCTACGGAAGAATCAGTACAGATGACCCTAAAGGTATCATCAAAGCATATATAGGCGAAGGAGAATTAACAGACGATGCCCTCAAAACATTTGGTAATAGAGCCGTAGCACAAATCAATGATTTACAAGGGTTGATGCAATATGTTTGTAGAAATGGCTTTGAACATCACGTAGTAATGAATGCCTCAAAAACTGCTGGGATTCTGAAAGAATCTCTCGGTAATTATATGGGCTGGGAGGTTTACGAACACCGTTGAGGAGGGAATAATTGTGAATGAGTGAATTGTGAATTAGTGAATTGTGAGTGAGCGATTAATAAAAAAATTGTTTTACTCACAACTCACTCACTCACAACTCACTCACTCACTCAATCACACTATATCTTATGACAACCAAGGAATTACAACTAAAATCGGTTGAATATCGTAAAAAAATTCTTCAGTATATTTATCAAGCCAAGGCAGGTCATACTGGGGGTTCTCTTTCTTGTATAGATATTCTGAATGTATTATATAATGATGTACTAAACGTAAGCCCTGAAAATTTTAAATCAGGATTACGTGACAGGTATATCCAAAGCAAAGGTCATTGTGTGGAAGCCTTATACGTAGTATTAGCAGATAAAGGATTTTTCCCAGAATCAGCCCTTGAAACACTTTGCCAATATAAATCGTACTACATTGGTCACCCTACTAAAAAAGTAAATGGTGTTGAGCAAAATACTGGTGCTTTGGGTCATGGACTTTCAATGAGTTGTGGGAATGCCTTAGCGGCTAAGTTGGATAATGCTGATTATAAGGTATTTACCTTGTTAGGAGACGGCGAATTGCCAGAAGGAAGTAATTGGGAGGCTGCATTGTCAGCAGCACATTATAAGCTAGATAATTTATGTGCAATTGTAGATTTGAACGGTTTGCAGATTACGGCACCAACCAAAGAAGTGTGTAATACTGAACCGTTGGATAAAAAATTTGAAAGCTTCGGTTGGGCGGTACGCATTATTGATGGAAACGATATAGAAGCCTTACAAGAAGCTTTTAATGCCTTGCCTTTTGAAACAGGAAAGCCTAGTGTAATTATCGCTCAGACGGTGAAAGGCAAGGGGGTAAGTTTCATGGAAAATAATTTGAAATGGCATCATGGTGTACCATCGCCTGAACAATATCAGCAAGCTATCGAAGAATTGACGACTGTTCAAGAAAGTCTTTTAGAAGTAGCTTAAAACCTTAAATCGCTTAAGAACTTGGGAGCAACGATTGATAATATCGCCACGACAGACAAAGCCAACTTGGATATTTTTTCAGAAGTACTCCAGACGTTGGCTGAAACCGACAAGAATTTATTAGTTGTTACTAGTGATTCGAGAGGCTCAGGGAAATTAGTTCCTTTCGGACAAAAATATCCTCAGCAAATTGTAGAGGTAGGCATTGCTGAACAACATTTGGTAGGTATGGCAGCAGGGTTGGCCTCGTCGGGTAAAAAAGTTTTTGCGGTTTCACCCGCTTGTTTCCTCACAGCCAGAGCTTTAGAACAAATCAAAAACGATGTTGCTTATTCTAATAACCCTGTTAAATTAATCGGAATTAGTGCAGGCGTAAGTTATGGCGCTTTGGGAAGTACACACCACAGTTTACACGACTACGCTGTGATGCGAGCTATCAATAATCTTACGATTGTAGCACCAGCAGATAATTTTGAAACAGCTGAAGCTATCAGACAGGCTGCATCAATAGATACGCCTTTTTATATTCGTTTTGGTAAAAAAGTAATGCCTCTTTTAAGTGAAACCAATACTGAATTTGAGTTTGGAAAAGGAAGAGTTATCAAGGAGGGAAAGGATATCGTACTGATTGCCACAGGCGAAACCGTATATCCTGCCTTGCAAGCAGCACAGGCATTGGCTAAAGAAAATATAGATGTTGCCGTAATCAGTATGCATACGATTAAACCACTCGACACAGCACTGATTGCCAAATATGCTTCGCAATGTAAGGCAATAATAACAGTGGAGGAACACAGCATTTATGGTGGTTTGGGAGAAGCATGTGCTTCATTTCTACTCCAAAATCAATTTAATAAACCTTTCAAAATCATTGGCTTACCAGATGAATATACTGTAAGTGGTTCTCAGAATGAGATTTTCAAGCACTATGGCATTTCGGAAGCTGGCATCATAAACGAGGCTTTGAAATTGTTAGGAAATAAATAAAAAAATACCCTCTTATTCTATTTAAACAATGAAAATGCTTATTAAACATCTTTTTGTTTACACTTTTTTGTTCATTATTCAGCATGCTGTTAATGCGCAGTCAACGGTTGAACAGTGGGGAAGATTTGAATTGACTTTAAAGCATAAACCGAACGGAAATGCTTTCACTGACGTAAATCTCAAAGTAACATTTACTTCTAAAGATACTGCATATACAGTCGCAGGTTTTTATGATGGCAATGATACTTTCATTGTGCGTTTTATGCCATCCAGAACGGGTGAGTGGAAGTATGTTACCCAAAGTAATGTAGCAACACTAAACAACAAAAAAGGACAGTTTGAATGTATCAAGGCTACGGGCAATAATCATGGGATAGTACAAGTGAGTGATGTTTATCATTTTAAATATGCCGATGGCAAGCGATATTATCCACTAGGAACTACGTCTTACGCTTGGACACACATGCCAAATGAAGTGCAGGAAATGACGCTTAATACCTTGAAAAATACAGGGTTTAATAAAATTAGGATGGGTGTTTTTCCTAAAAACTATGATTTAGTCAAAGAAGAACCAACGCTTTTTCCGTTTGTTCTTAAAGAAATAAAAAAAGATGCAAAAGGAAAGGAAGTAAAGGTATGGGATTATTCAAACTTTAATCCCGCATTCTTTCAGCATTTGGAAAAAAGAATTGATAATCTGGGTGATTTAGGCATACAGGCAGATTTAATTATTTTTCACCCTTATGATAAAGGTAGATGGGGGTTTGATGAAATGCCCATGGAGGCGAATCTACATTATATTCAATATTTAACTGCCCGTTTATCATCTTTCCGAAATATATGGTGGTCATTAGCGAATGAATATGACTATGTAAAAAGCAAAACTGATGCAGATTGGCTTACGCTTACTAAAGCCGTTGTAAAAAATGACCCGTATCGACATTTATGTTCCATTCATGGTAGCACAGCCAAATATTTTGACTATTGGCGACCAGAATTTACCCATGTTTCTGTACAAGACGAAGCTCCTGTCATGAATTGGGGAGCTGCTTCTATCGCTAGAAATATTTATAACAAGCCCGTTATTTATGACGAAGTGGGCTACGAAGGAAATCTGAAACATCGTTGGGGGCGTTATAGCGGAGAAGAAATGACTCACCTGATTTGGATGGGAATCATCGGAGGAACTTACGTTACGCATGGCGAATCATATATGTTCAAAGACCTGCGAGATACCATTTTCTGGGCAAAAGGGGGTGAATTGAAAGGCACAAGCTGGAAACGAATCGGTTTTCTGAGAAAAGTTTTAGAGGAATCAAACGGAATCCTTGAACCCGCAGATATGAGCAGAGATGCCAAAACCGCTACTACTGGCAAAGGTGTTTATATTGTTTATTTAGGGAATGAAATAAACAATAAATGGCTATTTAATATACCCCACAAGAATGCCAATTTTGAAAGACCAGTAAAGGGGAATCGTTATAAAGTAGAGATTATCGATACTTGGGACATGAGTATCAAAGTAGTTCCAACAACTTTTGAGCTTTCAGAAGTGAATGATTATCGTTTCTATGACAAAGACTTGAAACAAGTAAGAATTCCCTTAAAGCCATATTTAGCCTTACGGATTACAGAAATTCCTAAACTATGAAAAATTATATATTCTTATTATTGTTGTTTCTAGTGGGCTGTCAGCAAAAGAATCCCTTGCAAGGACCTAAGAAAATGGCGATTGTGGTTTCGACACTGAATAATCCTTGGTTTGTATTTTTGGCTGAAAATGCCGCTGCAAAAGCCAAAGAATTGGGCTACGAAACAAAAATATTTGATTCTCAGAACAATACAGCCTTAGAATCAGACCATTTTGAAAATGCCATTGTATCAGGTTATCAAGCAATTTTATTTAATCCCACTGATGCCGATGGAAGTGTAGTGAATGTTCAAAAAGCAAAAGATGCGGGTATTCCAGTATTTTGCATGGATAGAGAAGTGAATTCTCCAGATGCGGCCACCTCACAAATTTTATCAGATAGTTTTTCGGGAAGTGTAGCCATTGGTAAATTTTTCGTTCAACAATTGCATAAAAAAGGAAATTATGTAGAACTACTCGGTTTAGTAGGTGATAACAATACGTGGGCTCGTTCAAAGGGTTTTCATAGTTTAGTTGATAATTATCCAGGCCTTAAAATGGTCGCTCAGCAAAGTGCCGATTTCGACCGTAATAAAGCGATGGAAGTAATGGAGTCTATCTTGCAAGCTCAACCCAATATTGATGCGGTATTTTGTGGAAACGATGCGATGGCCATGGGAGCATATCAGGCATTAGCAGGTGCAGGTAAGGCCAATAAAGTAAAAGTGTTTGGTTTTGATGGGGCTGACGATGTCGTTGCAGCGATTAAAGACGGGAAAGTAGCAGCCACAGGCATGCAATTTCCGAAAGTGATGGCACAAATGGCCGCCGTTTACGCAGATGAATATTTAAAGGGGAAAAGAGATTTTCCAGCTAAAATTCCAGTGGCAGTAGAATTAGTGACCAAAGAGAATATCAATCATTATACTGCTTTTGGTAAAAAGTAATTGAATTTTCAGAATAGTGAATATTATCAGCTATTCAGCCTCAGTAATCATTTAACCTTATCACTATGCGAATCGTCAAAATTGTTGTCGCTATCATTGCATTACTTTTTATTGGTTACCATTCTATCGAAATCAAAAAACTAGATGAGGTAAAAAGAGCCTCCGCTGAAAAATTTGATGCCTTAGGTTTTGCCCGTAATTTTTTACAAAAAACACTTCCACCAAGTTTTATTAAAGCACCCGATGTAGTTACACTGTTAGAAGCACTAAAAACAGCACCTAAAGAAGCATTTCAAAAGATGTCGAATGCAGTAGCCATTGGAAATATCAGGTATTTTTTGGTGAAGGGACAAGGACACATCACTAAGATTCAAGATGATGAAGTACAGGTATTATTAACCAACAATAATCAACCTGTCAGCATAACGCTTGCTACAGAATTTATTTATGGAAATGCCATTCGTGATGCAGCGGGCGTATTTGATATTAAGCCGTTTACTAATACTACAGACATCAATAATATTTCATCTGAGATTAATAAAATCATTAGAACAGAGCGCGTACCTGCTTTTAGAAAGCAAATCAAGGTAGGAGATACTATTCAGTTTGTAGGAGCTTTAGAAATGAATCAAGAATATATTAATCTTCAGCATCTTGAGATTTTGCCCATAGAATTTAACAAAATATAAAGTTCAATGACATTATCGGCCAAAAATATAACAAAAAGGTTCTCGGGTGTTACTGCACTTGATACTGTTTGTATTGATTTACAAGCAGGAAAAGTAAATGCCATTATCGGTGAAAACGGAGCGGGGAAGTCAACATTGATGAAGATTTTGAGCGGTGTTTATACCGATTATGAAGGGACGATTTACCTACACAATAAACCTGTAAAGTTTACAAGTACTAAAGAAGCCGAAAATGCTGGTATTGCTATCATTCATCAGGAATTAAATATGATTCCTTACCTGAGTGTCGTTGAGAATATTTTTTTGGGCAGAGAAGTAATCAATGCTTTCGGACTGTTGGACAAAGCTTTTATGCTTAAAAAAACACAAGCCTTGTTGCAAAAGCTATGCCTAAATATTGACCCCAATACACCCGTAAGAAACCTTAAAGTTGGCCAACAACAGCTTATTGAAATTGCTAAAGCACTGCTGGTAGATGCCAAAGTAATTATCATGGACGAGCCCACGTCGGCCATTACTGGAGCCGAAGTAGATGTTTTGTTTAAAATAATTGATTCTTTAAAAGCAGAAGGTAAAGCCATTGCTTATATCTCACATAAACTGGACGAACTCTTTAAAATAGCTGATACCTACACCGTTTTGCGTGATGGAAAAAGCATTGAGTCGGGCGAAATGAGCGCTGTAACTCGCGATAATATCGTTTCAAAAATGGTAGGACGCGAATTGGTGATGATTCCTAAGAAAAAGCAAGATAACAATAGAACAGAATTATTGAGGGTAAATCATCTAGGAATAAAACATGAGTCATTTAAGAAAAATGATTTATTGAATGATATTTCCTTTGTATTGCATAAAGGCGAAATCTTAGGCATTTTCGGGTTGATGGGAGCGGGCAGAACAGAACTATTTGAAGCCATTTTTGGCTTAGCTCCTCGCAAAGTATCTGGCGAAGTATTAATGGAAGGTCAGCGACTTCATATTCATTCCCCTGCCGATGCCGTAAAAGCAGGTTTGGCACTGGTAAGCGAAGACCGAAAGAAAGATGGTATTGTGCCAGAGTTGAGCGTTAAACAAAATATTTGTATTACCACGTTGCCTGATTTACTCAGCAACGGAGTACTGGATAATAAAAAAGAGAATAATCTGGCGGATAAATATATCCAAGAATTAAGGATAAAAACCTCCTCATCTGATCAGCTCATTAAAAACCTAAGCGGAGGAAATCAGCAAAAGGCTATCCTCGCCAAATGGTTAGCTACCAAACCGAAAGTATTGTTGCTGGATGAACCAACGCGCGGTATAGACGTAAATGCCAAAGCAGAAATTTATAAGCTTATCAATCAACTAGCAGAATCGGGTTTGGGTATTATCATGATTTCATCTGAATTGCCAGAGATTTTTGCCGTAAGCGACAGAGTAATTGTATTAAGCGATGGAAAGGTAACGGGCGACTATGCAATCAATGATGCATCAGAAGAGATTTTATTAAAAGCAGCCATTGCCTAAGTGATAATTGTGAGTGATGAATTGTGAACCTAAAACTGTCATTGCTTAATATACAAAAAGCCATAAACATGAATTTAATTATTCAAAAAGAAAAATTGTACAAATTGCAATCGCTAATTGCCCTATTTGTGCTATGCATCATTATTAGTATACTATCAGATAAATTCCTGACCGTTGCCAATGGATGGAATGTATTAAGACAAATTTCTGTAAATATCTGTATTTCTGTCGGGATGACTTTGGTCGTACTAACAGCAGGAATAGACTTGTCAGTTGGGTCAATCTTGGCATTATGTGGTGCTATTACAGCGGGTTTATTAAAAAATGGCATAGAAATTCCTTCTCAGAATATATTAATAAGTTTTACATTATTAGGAGCTATCATCGTAGGCTTGTTTTTTGGGGGAGTCTTAGGCTTTTTTAACGGATGGGTTATTACCAAATTCAAAGTCCCTCCATTTGTAGCTACCTTAGCCATGCTTACGATGGCCCGTGGGCTTACTATGTTGTGGACGAAGGGATTTCCTATTAGTAATTTAGGAGCAAAGTTCGATTATATTGGTACAGGGTGGTTTTTAGGTGTACCTGTACCTGTTTGGATAAGTATTTTTGTGATTATTGTAGCCTTGATTCTTACGACAAAAACCCCCTTAGGACGCTATATTTACGCTATTGGGGGAAACGAAAATGCTGCCAGATTATCAGGTATTAAAATTTATAAAATTAAATTGATTGTTTACACCCTTGCAGGAGGATTAGCGGCTTTGGGAGGATTAATGGTAACAGCTCGATTAGACTCTGCTCAACCTAATGCAGGAACAGGATATGAATTAGATGCCATTGCGGCAGTAGTAATCGGTGGTACTTCTTTATCAGGGGGGCGAGGCTCTATTTTAGGGACAGTACTTGGGGCAATCATCATTGGGGTGCTTAATAACGGACTAGTACTACTCAATGTATCGCCTTTCTGGCAACAAGTTGTAAAAGGAATGGTGATATTATTAGCAGTAATCATCGACCGTGCTAATGCTAAAAACGACTAACCGCTATGCAATATATACTCGCTATCGACCAAGGTACTAGTAGTACCAAAGCATTGATTTTTGATGAGAAGACTAACGTAGTAGCTAGGGCTTCTGAAGTCCTACAAACCCAATATTTAGCAGATGGTTTTGTAGAGCAAGACCCAGAAGGAATTTTTGAGAATGCCATGACTGCCGTAAAAAACTGTTTAGCTCAGTTTGTGGCAAATGGCGGAGACTTAAAAGATATAAAAACTTGTGGGATTAGTAATCAGCGAGAAACCTTTGTGTTGTGGGATGAAAATGGCAAACCATTGCATAATGCAGTAGTTTGGCAATGCAAACGTTCTGTACAAGTATGTGATAGATTGAACCAAGCAGGGTTAGCTAATACTATTAAAGAAAAAACAGGTTTATTAATCGACCCCTATTTTTCGGGAACTAAGCTTATTTGGTTATACGAAAATAATCCTGCAATAAAGCAAGCGATAGACGAAGGCAAAGCTTTTTTCGGAACGATAGATACGTGGTTATTATATAAACTTACAGATGGTAAAATTTATGCCACCGACTATACTAATGCTTCGAGAACATTATTTTTTAATCTCCATAGCCTTATATGGGATAAGGAGTTATTATCAAATTTCAACCTTTCAACAATCAATCTGCCCGTAGTTAAAGCATCTTCTTCAAATTTCGGTACAAGTACTTTTGGTGGAATTTTTGAGGAACCCATCAACATTTCTGGTATGATTGGCGATAGTCATGCAGCCGCTTTTGGAGAAGGATGTTTTGAAGCAGGAACTGCTAAAGCTACTTTAGGGACTGGCTGTTCTATCTTGATGAACATTGGCGATAAACCACAGTCTTCACAACATGGCATGATTACGACCATCTGTTGGAGTACGGAAGGAAGAATAGACTATGCCCTTGAAGGAGCCATTGTAAGTTGTGGTGCAACCGTAGAATGGGTTAAAAATGAATTAGGCTTATTTGCAGAAAGTAAACAGACCCAAGCAATGGCTACGGCTGTTGATGATAATGGAGGTGTTTATATTATACCCGCTTTTAGTGGTTTAGGAGCACCCTATTGGGACATGAAACGTAAGGCATCTATTCATGGATTAACATTTGGTACTAATAAAAATCATCTCGTTCGGGCGACATTGGAATCTATTCCATTTCAGATAAAAGATGTTGTATTAGCCATGGAGGAGGATTCTCACATGCATTTACAAGAATTGATGGTAAATGGTGGAATGACTTCTAATGGTTTTGTATTAAGTACAATAGCTGATTTGCTTGGTATTCCCGTAGTCAACAAAGGAATGCACGATGTATCTGCTTTAGGAGCAGCTTTGATGGCTGGTTTAGGAGTACAAATTTTTGAATCAGTAGATTCTTTAAAAGCCTTATTTCAAAAGCCACAGTCAGTGCTGCCTCAAGAACAAAATCAAATAAAAATTCATAAAGCCTTTAAGGCTTGGAAAGATATTATTCAATAAAACGCTTCATTACTCTTCAATTACATACTCTATTTCTCTTAAATAAAAGATGAAAATAGGGTATGTAATATACTCTTTCCTCTCTTTCTTCAAAGCTGAAATCGTTAAATTATCTTTAAGTAATTAATTATGTATTAATGATTAATCGATTAAGCTGTCGATGATACAATTAACAAAAAGAAGATTCTTATATACTCTTTTTATCATTTGATTTTATAGTTGGAAGCAATGGTAAAATATTAATTTATAGCGTTTTAAACTGAAAATATACAATGAAGAAACAACTCTTATTAGTAGTAAGCCTTTTAATAGTAGTAAATAGTACACAAGCACAATCACATTATCCCGGTCAGCATACTGATAAATTTGCTTTGCAGGACAAACTAAAACCCGCAGTATATAGCTTTGACCTATCGGATGTCAGACTATTAGATGGACGATTCAAAGAAAATATGCTACGGGAACAACGTTGGCTTTTGTCGATAGACGTCAAGAGACTATTACATAGTTTTCGCAATAATGCAGGTATTTATGATGCTAATGAAGGTGGATATTTTGAAGTGAAAAAATATGGAGGTTGGGAATCACTGGATTGTGATTTACGAGGACATTCGACAGGACATTTGCTTTCTGGACTTTCATTGATGTATGCACAGACAGGCGATGAACGCTTTAAAGCCAAAGCAGACAGTATTGTCGCTGGATTGGCAGTTGTGCAAAAAGTATTAAATCAAGACGGTTATTTAAGTGCTTTTCCACAAGAATTAATTAATAGAAATATTGCAGGTCAAAAAGTGTGGGCTCCTTGGTACACTTTGCATAAGATACTTTCTGGACTAATTGATCAATATCTATATTGCAATAATCCGCAAGCATTAGAAGTTACCCAGAAAATGGGGGGTTGGGCTTATCAAAAACTCCAGCCTGTAACTCAAGCACAACGTGCGCTGATGCTTCGCAATGAGTTTGGAGGAATTAATGAATCTTTTTATAATTTATACGCCATTACTGGAAAAACTGAGTACAAATGGCTAGCTACATTTTTCTATCATAATGAAATGTTAGACCCATTGAAAGAAGGGAAAGATATTTTAGAAAAGAAACACGCCAATACTTATATTCCTAAGTTGTTAGGAATGACGCGTGAATATGAGTTAGAAGGACAAGGACAGGGAGATTCGATTGCCACTTTCTTTTGGAATACTGTTATCAATCATCATTCATTTGCAACGGGAAGTAATAGCGATAAAGAAAAATTCTTTAAAGCAGACGCCCTTTCAGAACACTTGACGGGCTATACAGGCGAAACGTGCAATGTTTATAACATGCTTAAACTAACTCGCCATTTGTTTTCCCATACTGCCGATGTAAAATATGCCGATTATTACGAAAAAGCTCTTTTTAATCATATCCTTGGTCAACAAGACCCACAGACAGGCATGGTCGCCTATTTTTTACCCATGTTGGCAGGGGCACACAAAGTGTATAGTACCCCAGAAAACTCTTTTTGGTGTTGTGTAGGCAGTGGATTCGAAAACCATGCGAAGTATGGAGAAGCCATTTATTACCATAGTGCCGATGCCCTTTATGTGAATTTATTCATTGCTTCAACCCTTAACTGGAAAGAAAAAGGCTTTAGCATTAAACAAGAAACCGTTTTCCCTGAGGCTGGTAAAACTGTCTTTACGATTGAGTCGGCTCCAAATCAGTTACTTACTTTAAATGTTCGTTATCCGTCATGGGCAACTGGTGTTAGTGTTTTGGTGAATGGTAAGCCTTTGAAAATTAAGCAATCTGCGGGGAGCTACGTTTCAATTGGTAGAATATGGAAAGCCAATGATCGTGTAGAAATTACATTTCCCATGACTTTGACTACACAAGTCATCAATGATAATGCTAATAAAGTAGCTATATTATACGGACCAATTGTATTGGCTGGCGAAATGGGAACGGCGGAAATGGAAGCACCTGCTCCTTATTCTAATCCATCACTGTATAACGACTATTATACATTCAATTATAAAGTACCCGCTGGCTTAGTACAAGCATTGAACTTAGACAAAAGCAATCTAAACAATACAATAAAACCTCTCACTGGCAAACCGTTGACCTTCAAAACCTTAAATGAAGGCATTACGCTTCGCCCTTTATACGATATTCACCGCGAGCGATATGTTGTCTATTGGGATGTAAAGTAGGAAGTATCATTTCACTAGCTACATAATATTAAAACAATTATGAAACCTGTAAAAGAAATATAAGCATATTAGAATAAGCATAATTAACTAATGCTAAAGCACTAAAAGTAAGTACTATTTTGTACTTGTTTTTAATGTTTTAGCATTTTTTTGTGATACTTGCTACCTCTTTTACTATTTTTTACCCACATTTTGTAGAGTTATTTGCTCAAATGTCCTCCTGAATGTTAGTTTTCTACTACTGGTACAAATGTTTTAACTTCTTTGATGTAACCTATAAAACAATAAGAACATGGAAAAAGCTGATAAAGTAGATAAAGAAATGCGTTCTGATATTAAAGCACAAAAAAGAACGAAAGCAGGCAATATGTTTATCTATACTGTTTTAATTGGGATTGTGTTAATCTTAATTTCTATAGCAGGGGGATATTGGTCCACCTCTGATAACGACGGCCAGCACAATATGGGTAAAGTTACCCCTAAAGACACATTGATTTTAAATAAATCAGACACTGTTAAATAATAAAAATCTATAAATAAAAGTAAGATCATGGCAACTACAAAAATTGAAACTACGAAAAAGAAAGTTAAAAAAGAGGCTGCAGAACATAAGGCTGAAACTTTAGAAAAAAAAGGAGCTGTAGCAAAAGCAGAAGCTAAAGAAACAATTGACGATATAAAATTAGGAGCTTTGAATCTAGCTGAAAAAGCAGCTGATAAGTTTGAAGAAGTAAAAGCTAAAGTAAAAAAAGCACTTTAATTGACTGAGATTTTTCAAATTATTCATTAAACCTACTATAAAAAGAATCAGAAGTGTTAACTATGACTGATTCTTACCATTAATGATGCAAAATCAATATGAGATTCTCTTGAAAGATCTGAATGAACTAATAGAGATTAACTATAATCGTATCGAAAATTATAGGAAAGCAGAGCAGAACATGGATGGAGGGGATTTGAAAAATCTCTTTCACGGAATGTTAAATGAAAGTGAACACTTTGCGGAAGCATTGGCTGAACATGTAGTGAAATTTGGAGGAGAACCTGCTACGTCAAGTACATTAATAGGTAAAGCTCATCAAATTTGGGTAGATTTTAAAGCTTCGATTGTATCGAATAATCGAGAAACTATTTTAAATTCTTGTGAATCGGGCGATAAAGCTACGCTAGAGACTTATGAAACCGTATTGGCTTCAGATAAAGTACAAGCCTCGCCTGATTTGTCACAATTATTGAAATCACAAATTTCTTCAATTACAGAGTCATTAAAAATTATTCAGTCATTGAAGAAATCACAACATCATGCAAAAGCAGAGCAGGAAGTATTAGACAATCAACAAGAAGTATTAGATAAACCAATGCCAGTATCATAATTTTTGATTTGTTGACGGAAAATGCCATGACATTGTTATGGCATTTTTGTTAAAATGCCAAACAAAAATATTGTACTGTTCATTATACCAAATCAATAAAATTATGAGAACGATAAATATGTATACCAGAAGTATTAGCAAAATAGTTTTGTTATTACTTGTTTTAGCGCCAAGCTTTTATTCATGTAATTCTTTCAAAAAGCTTAATAATGCTCAGCGAGGTGCCATTATTGGTGCTGGTACTGGTGCAGCAATGGGTGCCGCTATCGGACGAAAATCTAATCCTGCTGTTTATGCCATTGTCGGTTCAGCCGTCGGAGGAATTGCAGGTACGTTTGTCGGGAAATACATGGATAAGCAAGCTGAAAAGTTAAAGAAAGATTTAGATGTAGTAGCGGATGTGGAAAGAGTTGGAGAGGGTATCAAGATTACGATGAAGTCAGGAGTATTGTTTGATTTTAATTCATCCAAAATTAATCCTAGTGTAAATGATAATCTAATTAAGTTTGCTGAAACTTTGAAGCAGTATCCTGATACAGAAATTTTAGTAGCAGGTCATACTGACAACGTAGGTACAGAGGCTTATAACATGAAATTATCTCAGCAAAGAGCAGATGCCGTAGCAGCCATCTTGAAAGCTAATAACGTATCAAGAAGTCGTTTGACGGTGTTAGGTTATGGCGAGAAAGACCCTGTGGCAGATAACACGGTAGAGTCGGGCAGAGAGCAAAATAGAAGAGTAGAATTTGCTATCGTAGCTGACGACAAATTGAAAAAAGATGCTACTAAGGCTACTGGTAATGAAGTTAGTAAAAAATAGAATTTCCTCTTTGGATATATAGCCCAAATCAAGATATGTTAAGTGTTTAAAATAGAATTGCCTTTCACCCTCATTTTTGTAGATTGATGGGCAATTCTGTTTTATACTTCAGCAAGTTGCTAGTTTATTACAAAACACTTGTAATATAGTTCCCCGCCAAAACAATTCAACGAAATATTTTACCTTCAAGTTGTTAATCAATAAAGAGTAAATAGTTGAATACAAACTACTTCCAAATTCTGCAATTCAACATAATAAAATTCTTACCTATTGCTCAATGAGCAACATCACTACACAAATACCTACTTGTAAAATTCTGTAACATTGGCATTGGCCATAAAAATTAAAGACGATTACAGTATCGTCTTCCCAACACACGAGTACGAGGCATCAGCCTAGAGGGGGAATATCAGCAAATAAACTTATTGAAAAACCCAAATCTTATGAAAAATAAAGAATTAAAGAACCACGAAGTAACACTAGCAGCTGGAGGAGCTTTGTTTTTAGTATTGATGCCAATTCTTTTATATAAAAACTATCATCAAAAAAAGAAGTTGATTAAACAGCTTGAAGAACAAAACAGAGATATTCTTCAAGAGAATGAGTATTTAGAAGAATTAATATTAGTGCGTAATCGTATCTTTTCAATCATTAGCCATGACCTACGTGGACCTGTAAACTCAATAAAGGGAATTGTAGATTTTATGATTGAAGAAGAAATGAGTGAGGAAGAAAAGAGCTTTTACATTGAGAAAATCTCTCAAAGCCTACACGCTACTTCACATTTAGCCGATAGCTTGTTGTATTGGGCAAAAAGCCAAATGAACGGTGCGCAAGTAAACCCTTTGTTATTTGATATACAGGATATTATTCAGCAAAATGTTTCATTGATTTCAACAAGGGCTACCGAAAAGCAAATAAAAATAGTTACTAAACGACGTAAAGAACCTCAGTTAGTTTTCGCAGATTCAACAATGATTGATACTGTTATCAGAAATATCGTTGAGAATGCCGTGAAGTTTTTAAATGCAGGAAATAGCATTACTATTACTACAAAACAAGAAGAAAATAAAGTGATAATATCTATTCAAGATGATGGACAAGGAATCCCTTTGGAGGCTCAATCTAAGATATTTAATAAAGATACTACTTATACAAGTTATGGTACGGCTAACGAGAAAGGAAGTGGGTTAGGGCTGCTGTTATGCAAAGAACTTGTTGAGAAAAATAATGGGACAATATGGTTTGAAAGTGTGCCCGAGCAAGGAACTACTTTCAGCTTTACTATTCCATTGAATGATGAACGATAAAGCCAGCTTATTTTTACATATAAATATTATAAATCAGTATCAAAAAAAATAAAATTGCCCTTCAACCTGACTTTTCTGGATTGATGGGCAATTTTCTTTTTTCGACTCTATTACCTGTTTTGGCTCATATTTTGTTTGAATAAAATAGCTTAATTTGGCAACAAAACAAGCTAGCATTGAAGAGTATCTCTAAGAATTTTGACCAATAATATGCTTGATTTACCAACCACTAATTATTGTTAAAGAAACATTTTAAGTCTTTTTATCACTTGAAATGATATTGGCATTATAATATATATGAAGAAATGGGCATTTTGTGTGCTAGAGATTTATAGCAAATACACAAGTATAAAGAATTTAGTTACTATTATTGGATTTATAATTTATGCATCTTCACTTTCCTTTGCTCAATCAGACAGGCTGAAACTTTTAAATGATAGATTGAGTGCCGCTAAACACGATAGTGACAGAGTAAACACTTATTACGCCCTCTCAAGATATTACTGGAATAAAAATTCAGATAGCTCACTTTTTATGGCACAAAAGTCACTGGATTTAGCCAAGAAAATCCATTTTGACAAAGGTATTGCTTTAGCCTATCTTACTAAAGGGGTATCATTGGTTTCAAAGGGAAGACTACCAGAAGCACTAGAATGCCATTTTCGATGTCTACGCATTAGTGAAAAGTTAGGATTGACAGGGCTTTCGGGAAATGAATATAATAACATAGGTATTGTTTATTCGGATATGGAAGACTATGACAATGCCTTGTTTTATTACAAAAGGGCTTATGCGATAGCCCTTAAACAAAATGACCCGACAAAATACGCTACATTTAGCTTGTTAGTAAATATGGGCGAAATCTTTAAATATAAAGGAAAGCCTGATTCAACCATAGTCTATAACAAAAAAGCTTTGCCCATCGCTCAAGGAGTAAATGACACCCTCGGTACTACTATTACGCTCTATAATATAGGTGAGAATTATATAGCCCTCAAAAACTACATATTAGCTGAACAATATCTCAATAAAGCATTGGCATTAGCAATAAAAATCAAGGATGATGAAGATATTGCCTATTGTCATAATGCGTTTGCGCTTATTTATTATTACACGGGTAATTATAAATTAAGTTTACATTTTGCCAATATGGCTTTAAAAGAGAATAAGAAACTAGGTATTGATGAAATATCAACTCAGATATATAATACTTTGTATCTGAATCATCAAAAATTGGGGAATTATAAAGAAGCGCTAGTTTTTAGAAATATTGGAATAGCTTTAAAAGATAGTCTAAGTGGTGTCGAAAAAACTAGAGCCATTACCAGAGTGCAGTCGAGCTATGAGCTTGAAAAGAAACAACAGCAAATAGATTTACTGAATAAAACTGCTCGTATCAAGCAAGAAGAATTAAAAAACCTTGAATTAAAGCGAAATCTGATAGCTGGAGGAGCCTTGCTTTTATTAATGATAGCCATACTTTTATTTAAAAACCATTATGAAAAGAAGAAATTTATCAAACAATTGGAGGAACAAAACAAAGATATTATTGTTAAAAATGAACATTTAGAAGAGTTGATACTGGTGAGAAACCGAATTTTTTCAATTATTAGTCATGATCTCCGTGGGCCTGTTAACTCAGTTAAAGGAATGATAGACTATATGATTGATGAGAAAATGGTTGGAGAAGAGGAGGGGTTTTATATTGGACAAATCTCTCAAAGTCTTCATGCTACATCCAAGCTATTAGATAATCTTTTATATTGGGCTAAAAGCCAAATGGATGGTATGCAAGTAAATCCGATATTGTTTGACATACAGCAAATAATCCAGCAGAATGTTTTATTAATAGAAACAAGGGCTACAGAGAAGAAAATAAAAATAGTTGCCGAAAAGCGACAAGACCCTCAATTGGTTTTTGCAGATTCAACAATGATAGATATTGTTATTAGGAATATTGTCGAGAATGCTGTGAAGTTTTTGAAAGCATGCAATAGTGTTGTTATTACAACAGAAGAAAAGGAAAATATGATTATTGTATCGATTAAAGATGATGGACAAGGAATTCCATTGGAGGCTCAATCAAAAATATTCAATAAATATACTTCATATTCAAGTTTTGGTACAGCCAAAGAGAAAGGAAGCGGTCTTGGGCTCTTGTTATGCAAAGAACTGATTGAGAAAAATAATGGAACAATATGGTTTGAAAGTGTGCCCGAACAAGGCACCACTTTCTACTTTACACTACCATTAAGTGAAAAGTAAAATTAGCTTTCTTAAGAGCATCATTTATCGCTCTTAAGAAAGCTAATGTATAAACACCACTCTTTATTCTACATAAAGAACCAACCCTTTTAAATAACTCCCTTCTGGGTGAAAGAAATTAACAGGATGGTCAGCAGGCTGTGTAAGGTGATGTAATACTTTGGCTTGTCGCCCAGCTTCTAAAGCAGCAGAAACGACAGTATTATAAAATAGCTCTCTGTCAACTACCTGCGAACAAGAAAATGTAAATAAAATACCACCCTTTGCTAATCTTTTGAAACCTTCAGTATTCAATCTCTTATACCCTTGAATAGCATTATGACGTGTAGCTACGTTTTTAGCATAAGCAGGAGGGTCAAGTACTATTAAATCATAAGACTGGTCGTTAGCTTTCAAATACTTCATTACATCTTCAGCATAAGCCTGATGATTTAATCCTTGAAAATTGTTTGCTTCGATATTTTGAGTAACCAAGTCGATTGCTTTCTGAGAAACATCTACTGAATGTACTAATTCAGCTTCTGCTCCCAAAGCATACATCGAAAACCCACCGGAATAACAGAATGAATTCAATACTTTTTTGCCTTTTGAATATTTCGCTAACAAGGCTCTGTTATCTCTTTGGTCAAGGAAAAAACCTGTTTTTTGTCCAGTCTCCCAGTTAATCATAAACTTAAAGCCATTTTCAAGCACAGGATGTGGTACTGTACAAGCACCAAATAAATACCCATTCTGAACAGTTGAGGCAAACTGATTTGGAAGTGTTTCGTGCGATTTATTATAAATGGCGATTAATTTATCACCATATACTTTTTGTAAGGCTACCGCAATTTTCTCTTTTTCAAGGTACATCCCGATGCTATGGGCTTGAAAAACGGCAACGCCATTGTAGAAATCAATGATTAACCCTGGGCAACCATCCCCTTCGCCATGGATTAAGCGGTAACAATTAGTAGTTTCAAAATCAATTAATTGACGCACCTGATAAGCCTTTTGGATTTTATCAAACCAGAAGTTTTCATCAGAGTTAGTTTCTTGAAAAGAAAATATTTTTACAGCGATACTTCCCTCATGATAATGCCCAGTAGCCAAATAGTTTTTGTGCGAATCAAACACATCAACGGCTTCCCCATCTGTAGGACTACCAATAATTTTTGCAATTGCACCCGAAAAAATCCAAGGGTGAAAACGTTTCACAGGGTTTTCCTTACCTGCTTTTAAAATAATTTGTGATTTCATACCACAAAATTACAGATGAAAATCGTTTTAATACTTATTCCCCCTTCATTTTCAAAGGAATCAATTTTCATCTCTTACTTTAAAAAGTTTTTGAAGCCATGTTTGTTGTTCTTTTTCATCGGCTTGTTTTTCTTTAGCAGATGGTACAAACTGTGTGTTGCTTAAATCTGGCTGACCAGCATCTATCCAAGCAGTGTACCAAAAATCACCAGTCATTTTGATAGACCTCCTCATTTGCCTTTCTACTTGTCCACTCAACGCTTCATGGTATTTTCTTGAATAGTCTTTCGCATACTTCTTGACATTTTGCCCGTTGTGCTCTTCGATGTTGTATTTTTTACTTGTATTAGTGGAGGCGTTTAAGTGTTTTTCAAAAGCAAAAACGGAATCTAAACAAGCATTTGCATTGCTGACAGCTTCCCAAGTTCTTTTACTGATAGATTTTTCATAAGTAGCCGAGCCTACTAAAAAATCGTAGTTACTAGCAAATAATTCTGGTAATCGAGATTCCCAAAAACCATGAATACCGATTTGATTAGTTTTTTGTCCGTTATAATTAGACGAAGTATGAAGTGGCACATTGGCATCAGCGATATAATGACCAATTTCAGCAGAGACTTTGAGAATCTTTTGAGCATTTTTTTCTTCAAATGCCTTCGTCAGTTGAAACTTCATGAACTGAATATGCCACGGGACAATACCATGTTTGAATAAACTATCTTCTGAAAACTTTTCAACAGCGTCATTCCAGTAATGTGGGAGTTTGTAAATGGCACTATCGCCATAACTATCTAAATCAATGTAGTGTTTTGGCGCTTCATCCTGCACAGCATACCTTCGACGGTCGGGAGCGACCGAATGTTCTACAATATAATATAAGTTTGTTTTGTAGAAAGAAATCATCTCGGGTGGTAAAGTAAAGATAGCTAACTGATTAATGCGTTGATGCGCAAAAAATCCCCATTTTATAGCTTTATGAGCATTCAGGTAAGGTTTTGGGTTAACATAGCCTCCACTTTTAAAAGCAAATGAAGCTGAAATGCTGAAAAATAAACATAAAAATAGGAGTAAAAACATTTTTCTCATGGCGATATACTTTAGGTATAAAAAGCTAATTCTAGCTAATTTGAAAGTTTTTGTAAATATGCACTTGTATTATCTTAAAAAAGATGTACCTTTGCACCTCAATAATAGAAAATCAGAAAACCAATATTATTCGGGAAATAAACATGGCAAATCACAAATCATCTTTAAAAAGAATCAGAGCAAACGAAGCAAAAAGATTACGTAATCGTTATCAGCACAAAACTACACGTACAATGGTGAAGAAATTGCGCTTGACACACGATAAAGTAGTTGCTACTGATCTTTATCAAAAAGTTTCTTCTGCTCTTGACAAATTAGCTAAGAAGAACATTATTCACAAGAACAAAGCTTCTAACTTGAAATCTAAGTTAGCAAAGTTAGTGAATAAAATAGCTTAATATAGCTTTGAAATATTCATAAAAAAATGACCTTTCTGAAAAGATAGGTCTTTTTTTATGCCTAAAATTTTGCAATAAAATATTTTAGTTTTAAATTAATCTTTATAAAACATCGTTTCTACTGAAATACGATAATAGTTGGTTTTGCCAAAAAAATAATAAAATACATACACTATATTAACGCTATAAAACTTAACACCTATGAAGTCCTACGAGAATACCCATCTCAATATCAAATCTTGGGCAGAAGAAGATAGACCTCGTGAAAAACTACTTATCAAAGGCAAAGCTGCCTTATCAGACGCAGAATTGCTAGGAATTTTAATTGCTACAGGCATTCAGAACATGACAGCCATTGATATTGCCAAAGTAATACTCCAGAGTGTAAACAATGATTTAAATCAACTAGCGAGGCTCTCTGTAAAAGATTTAGCTAAGTTTAAAGGCATTGGCGAAGCAAAAGCCATTACAATAGTAAGTGCCTTAGAACTAGGGAGGAGAAAGAAAAATACAGAGAAAACAGAACGCCCAAGGATTAAGTGTTCGGCTGATGCTTATGAAGTATTAAAACCCTACCTGACAGATTTACAGCATGAAGAATTTTGGGTTATCTTACTCAACCGTGCGAATGATGTACTAAAATGTGAAAGAGTAAGCATTGGTGGTGTATCTGGCACAGTTGCAGACCCTAAAATGATTTTTAAAGTAGCCTTAGAACATTTAGCGAGTGGCATTATTCTATCACACAATCATCCTTCGGGTAATTTAAGTCCTAGTCAGGTAGATAAAGACCTTACACAGAAATTAAGAGCAGGAGGACAGCATCTAGACATACCAGTATTAGACCACCTGATTTTTACTGATAAGAAATACTTTAGCTTTGCCGACGAAGGGATGTTATAAGGACTCCTACTTTTTCCAGAACATTATTGTTTCTATTAAACTTTTACGATTACCTTTTTCGTAAAAACAGGCATTGAGAACAGTAGGAGGTTTTCTGAAAATAGGAATACTAGCACCAAAGTATAAATCTAGCCCACGAGGTGTGCCGATATTTAGCATACTTCCAAGGTTGTCAGTACCCACAAAAAGAGGACCTACACGAGCAGACAAGCCAAATGAAAAGGTGCTGTAATTATCTAACAATGCAAAGGGTATAGCTACCTCCGCCCATTTAGTTTCCCACCTAGGGGTTACAGCTAATAACGACGGAGATTTTGTACCAATAGAATTATCGCTTCTTAAAGCGTGCGTCCAAACGCTATTGATATAAATATTGTTTTTGTAGTGATAATCAAAATTTATACTGAAAGCTGTGGGCAAACTAGTGTGAAATAATGACTGTGCTTGCTCTTCGTTGAGGTTTAAAGAAGCATTAATACGGTCAATGCCATCGTCAAGACCTTGTACTTTTTTATAATCTTTTGAATTAAAAACTTTATTAGTAGTATTTATATCCCAGTTTCTTACATAATTAGGATTGGAATATTTAAGTCCGCCAATATCCAATAATGAAACGCCTACTCGAAATTGGTACTTGTTTTTACTAGGGTCTAATTTCAACACACCTTTTTCACGATAGGTGAATTTACGTAAATCAGGACGAAACTCATACACAATACCAATATCTAAGCCCCAACCACTACCAGCAGATTGATTTCCCAAAATCCATCCGGGACTGATTTTTGCATTTTCAAAAGCTTCATTTTTGGTATAACCATATTGAGCCATAAGACTATTAATCCTTAATAAACGCTCGGTACGGTTGGTTGGGTCGGATATAATGTCATAATTAGCTTTGTCTATCATCATGTGGGCAGAATACAAGCCCACTAATCGTTTAACCGTGAGACCAACTTTGATAAAGTCTTCGTCTTCGCTCAGTAATACTTGTCCAAAGCTAAGCCCAAATTCAACAAAGCTATTGGCGTTGAAAGTAGTACCGTTTAGATTAACCAATTGATTTTGGATATCTTCGTTTTTAATATTTGTACGGATTAATTCAGAAAATTGGCTTTCCATGCCTGTAAAATTAATGCCTGTTCGTACGCGTGTCAGAACAGCAACAGATTGTCTGTTATTCAAGTTGATTAAAGCAGATGGCCCTCTGAAATCATCAATGGTATGCAGGTGTTTAAGTCCACTATTTTGATTAGGTGCTAAATATTCGTCCTTAAAAAGAATGTTGTTATTAGTAGGATTTCTGTATTCAGTTGGAACAGTATTACTGAAGAGTTGCAGGATAGAATAGGGAGCTTCCCAATTGGTGAAGTTATTCGTTAAAAATAAATCATTACTTGCTAAGTTAATATATACTTTATACCTAGAGTCAACTACATTGGCAGGGTTAGTATAAACTGAATTAGTACCAGCATAATTACTTCCAGAAATACCTAACCACTGTTGTGCCACCACTCCGAAAGAAGAAAATAAACATATTAAAAAAGAAAGTTTTAATCTAAGCATTTTAGTGGTTTTGTCTACTTGGCTATTACTACAAAAACAGTAGCGGTAATAAATTAATGGTTAAATAATTTTGCAAATATACCGCTAATACAAATTACTTATTAGCTACACAGATTTTAGTGCAAAAATATTTTGATTTGACGTTAAAAGACAAACAGTTCAATTTAATATTAGAATATTTACATAATTTACTATTTATGTTTTATTAAACTGTAATTTTTTGAAAAAATCTTAGAAACATCACTTTTAAACGATAAATTTGTGAGGTTTTGCTTACGGAAATAATGATATTTGTTATTTCTGTAAACTAAATAACTACTATTAACCAACTTTACTAAAATACAATCTTTACCAACATGAAAAGAATTGCAGTATTTACTTCAGGAGGTGATGCACCAGGTATGAACGCTTCGATTAGAGCAGTCGTTAGGGGAGGGCTACATCATGGAGTCGAAATTTTCGGAATAATTCGTGGATATAACGGAATGATTAAGGGAGATATTATTCCACTTAATTCTCAATCTGTAAGTAATATTATTCAGCGTGGTGGAACGATTTTGAAAT
The DNA here is from genome assembly GCF_059416265.1 of Arcicella sp. GW821-FHT09D11. Lineage (NCBI taxonomy): Bacteria > Pseudomonadati > Bacteroidota > Cytophagia > Cytophagales > Flectobacillaceae > Arcicella > Arcicella sp. GW821-FHT09D11. The sequence continues at coordinate 564,731 of NZ_JBWKOV010000004.1, forward strand.
CTGCGAGAAGTAAAGATTTTATGACTCCCGAAGGAAGAAAAAAAGCGTACGAACAGTTGAAATCACACGGTATTGAAGGGCTAGTCGCTATTGGCGGAAATGGTACTTTCACTGGGGCTGAAATTTTTTATAATGAATTCCAAATTCCAACAGTTGGCGTACCAGGAACAATTGATAATGACCTTTTCGGAACAGATTTTACAGTAGGATATGATACAGCAGTAAATACTGCTTTAGATGCAATTGATAAAATCAGAGATACTGCTGATTCACATGATAGAGTATTCTTTATTGAAGTAATGGGACGTGACTCTGGCTATATAGCTATTCAGTCTGGTATTTCAGGGGGGGCAGAATCAATCTTGATTCCAGAAGAAAGACAAACTGTTGAAGATGTAGTTGAAACATTGAAAGCAGGCTTTAATAAGAAAAAAACATCTTCAATCGTCATTGTAGCAGAAGGTGATGAAGAAGGCAATGCTGCTGTTATTGCAGACCGCATCAAGAAAACAATTGATATTCCTGTTGATATTCGTGTAACCAACTTAGGACACATCCAAAGAGGAGGAAGCCCAAGTGCTGCTGATAGAATATTGGCTAGCCGTTTAGGGTTGGGTGCCTTAGAAGGACTTTTAGCAGGTCATAAAAATGAAATGGCAGGTATCGTAAACGATCAATTGGTTTACACACCTTTCCATGACACCATCACCATGAAGAAAGTTATCAATACAGATTTATTAAGACTTGCTGGGATTTTGAGTAAGTAGTGTTGACTTAGCATTAAAAAGGGTTTTGGCATTTTTGTCAAAACCCTTTTTGTTTTTCAATTAACAACCTAATCCTATAAACCAAATAAAATTTGTTAATGTATTTAACCTCTTATAAATTTGGCTAATGAATAATCATAGTTTTTTTATTTGTTGCAATCCTGAAAATACAAAACAGAAAAATGAGATCTTTTATCAAAACCCTATTAATCATCATAATCTCTATCACAAACTTTAAAGGGATTGCTCAAAAAAGAGAAGCTTTTAAGCCTAAAGAGATTTATAAAACCAAGGATTTAATTATTACCCAAATTGCTAAAAATTCTTTTGAACATACATCCTTTAAACAAACGAATGATTTTGGCTATGTTCCTTGTAATGGGCTTATCGTTAGAAATAATAATGAAGTAATTGTTTTCGATACGCCAACTAACGACAAAAGTGCAGAAGAGTTAATCAAATGGATAAAAGGAACGCTTCATTGTAAAATAAATGCCATTATCCCAACGCATTTTCATGATGACTGTCTAGGTGGTTTAAAAGCATTTGATGATAATGATATTCCTTCGTATGCGTATTTCAAAACAATTGAATTGGCCAAAGAAAATAATTATGTTCTTCCCAAAAATAGCTTTAAGGATTCTCTTATTTTAAAAGTTGGCAAGGAGCATATTGTTGCCAAGTTTTTCGGAGAAGGACATACAAAAGATAATGTAGTAGGTTATTATCCGAACGAAAATATTTTGTTTGGAGGATGTTTAATTAAAGAATTAGAGGCGGGGAAAGGCTATTTAGGCGATGCAAATGTTGCCGAGTGGTCAAATACCGTTGAAAAAGTTAAAAAACAATATCCTAATGTAAAAACTGTTGTTCCTGGACATGGAGAATATGGCAACAAAAAATTACTTGATTATACCATTAAATTATTCAAACCTTAGCAATAGCCCAATACCCTATAAACACAATATCCCAGAATCTCATGGATGAGGTGATAGCCCTCATAATAGGCACCTTCGCTGGGTATAATCAGACTACTAAAAGTAAAAACCCTTGCTTTTGATTTGAAGGCTGTACTAAAAGGAGTGACCGTCAATCCTGCTTTTTCAAAACAGCCCAACGAACGTCTCATGTGAAAAGCTGAGGTAAATAATAGATATTTCTTGCCTAACTCAGGCTTTTTACGAAGTATTTCAGCCGTGAAAGTAGCATTTTCACGGGTATTTCTAGCTTTGGTTTCTAAGATAAGGTCTGTTTTCTTTACACCTAACTCTACTAATAATTGTGCGGTTTTCAGATTTTCATCCGAAAAATCAGTTCTGATAATTGTCAAATCAGTATTGCCACCTGTGATAAGTATTTTTTTGATTTTACCTTGTTTATACAAACGGAGAGGTTGGATAAATCTATCAGCCGTTTTATCGACAAAAATCTGCTGAGTAGTTCCCTCTTTATTGCTAATCATTCCACCCGTTAGAATAATACCAACATCATAAGGCTCAACAATAGTTTCAGGAGAAGTAGCAGGAGTCTCCCAAAGCATAAAACCTTCGTTGACGATAAAATCATTGCCAAATACAAAAATCATGACTAACGTACTGATTAATAATTGTTTTTTACGTTGAGGGTTCTTGGTGAACATTGCCCAAACTAATACAAAGATGGTTATAGAAAGAGGCATTAGTACGTAAAAAAGTACTTTAGAAAGAAAGTAAAACATATTGGAAGAAAGGTATGTCTGTTTAAGAATAAAAATCGTTAATAAACTTTAGTAAACTAAGGTGAAATAGGGCTAATAATGAAATTAACTAAGAATCGTTTACAAAACTACTAAATACTTTTTCTTAATGCTTTACTAGCGTAACTTTGAGAAAAAATAACATTCTTCAGGCTCTTACAATTTAAAACATAGCAACAACAGTTAAACTAATGAAAAGAATATTTCAAATTTTACTCCTACTAAGTATTACTGGTTTTTCTAATCAGCTTTTAGCCCAGACAAGTGAAAGTTTTTCTATCAAAGGAAAAATAAAAGGGATTAAAGATACCACCGTTTTTTTAGCACATTATTTTGGTTATAATCAACAAGTAATAAAAGATACTGCGAAGGTTGATTCAGAAGGTAATTTCCTTTTTAAAGGAGACAAAAAATTGCCTGAAGGACTATATTTGGTTTCCTTACCCAAGGGTAAGTATTTCGATATCATCATTGGTAACCAAGAGTTTGCATTCGAAACAGATACAGTTAACCTAATCCGTAAAATGAAAATAACGGGTTCTAAAGAAAATGAAGCCTTTTTTAAGTTTCAACAAGAAATGTCAGACCGATTTGATGAGATGAAAGCCTTGGAAGCTGAAAGTAAAAAAGGAAAAACGCCAGCAGTAGAGGCTAAAATTAAGAAAGTGCAAACTGCTACGACCCAGTTTCAAAAAGACTGGTTAAAAGCCAACGAAAATTTATTTGCTGGGAAATTAATTAAATCATCACAAGAGCCAGAAATCCCAACATATCCGAAACCTCTTCAAACTAAAGCAGATACCGCTGCGATGTATCAGTATCAATTTCAACATTATAAAGCTCATTTTTGGGATAATGTTGATTTAGCAGATGATAGAATGATGCGTACACCATTTTTACAAAAGAAATTGGAACGCTATTTTGATGATTTGACTGTTCAAGTATCTGACTCTATCGCTAAAGAAGCTGATTTTGTATTGGCAAGAGCTACTTCTAGAGATGTAAGAAGATATACAATTTATAAAATCTCTAGTCAGTATGAAAACCCAAAAATCTTAGGGACTGATGGCGCATTTGTACACATGGCAGAGAAATATTATATCGGCGAACCATCCTTATGGGACACTTCTACTGTAAGAAGAATGAAAGAAAGAGTGGCTATATTAAAACCACTTTTAATAGGCAAAAAATTACCAGATATGTACCTTACAGATACGTTGGGCAGAGAAATTGAGATTCCACGAATAGCGGCTGATTATACTGTTTTGTTTATTTATGACCCTGAATGTAGCCATTGTCGTGAGTCTGCTCCGAAATTGAAAAAAGCCTATCAAACTTTAAAAACTAAAAATGTAAAAGTAGTAGCGGCTTCAATCGACAGAACACCTTCGAAATGGAAAGGCTTTATTAAAGAATTTAAGCTAGAAGAAGTAATTAATGGCATCGATATTCATAAAAATGCTCAAACAGGAAAGGAAGAATATTATACTGATTTTAAAAATAATTTTGATGTATACGCTACGCCAGTAATTTATGTATTGGATAAAGACAAAAAGATTATTGCCAAACGTTTACCAGTAGAACAAGTAGAAGATTTTATTGATTTTACCAGAAAACAAAAGGCATCTAAAAATATCAGATAAACAAACATGAGTCATCCCGAATTTTGAAATCACAAGAAAGCGGTCAAAATTAGTTTTTTGACCGCTTTCTTGATTTATGAATACAGATTATAGTTCCGTTAGGAACACTATATCGGCGGCCGTCGTTGCGGTAGAAGAAGCATCGTATTAACTCCTCCAAGCCCCATCGGGGCGAAATATTTCGCCCCGATGGCGCTTGGAGGAGAATTTTGTTTTACATTTTACCGCAAATGCGGCTACTGATATATCGCCTCTATGAGGCTATTTTGTTAAACTCCCTATTTTAAGAAAAATTCGGGATGACTCATGTTTATTACTTACACCAAAATTTCATGATGTCGTTCTTTTTCCCAATCTTTTAAATAATCAATTAATTCACTGAATTCCAAACTTACTCCATTACTAATATAGGCTTCATAATTGCCTACTGCTAATGCAATGGTTTGTTCTGGTAATAAATCAAGCATTAATCCAAGGCAAGCTCCTGCATTAAAATTATCTCTACCACCAGTGGAGATACGCTTTTGAAAAAAACTTTTACCTCTCACTTCGTAAACATGATTTTTATAAACCATCAATGCTTCTTCAGGTGTATGAACAAAAATCTGTTGTATATGATAAGTACTAATAATATTCTTTAAAATATCAGGTAATTCTGCGTCAGGATTATCTTTTTTCAAACCATAAATATATTTGGCTTCGCTTTCGTTAATGCCTAAACTTACTTTGCCATATTGCGCATAACTTCCAATTACATCAAGAATTTCAAGGATTTCTTCTTTTGTTCTTTTGCTAATATCTGAAAGGTCAAAGAAGAAATTTTTATGACGCATACCAAAGGCTTCTTCTTCTTCTTGAATTTTGTTTCTGGAAAAGTACTTTGGTGATTGTCTAGTGGCCTCTGGTGACAAATTCACAACGATGTCCTCTAGAAATCCTTTCCAAATATCAGTACAATATTTGATATTCGCCCAGTTCACAAAAGCTAATAATGAGCTTTCGTAAATCCACCTGCTTAGGTTCTCTACACCTGCCACTGCTGCCACATACGACCACGTGAGTTGTTCATAAGTACTTTCTTCTGAAAAAATTAATTTACCATCATTAAATTCCAAGATAGTAGTTTTGGCAGGGGAAGCGATAGAAACTAATTCACAATTGGGATGCATTTCTTCAAATACATTGTTAATATCTGGATAGCCCATTGTAGCAATACAAATATTCTTGGCGCCCAATGCCCCTAATGAATTGGCAAGAATAGGAGCATTACCATTCATTCTCATTTCTAATTGCCTAAGATTTACTTTGGTATCTTTCCCCGAAAGAGAAGCCAATTGCGCTGCTACATCACTAATTGTTTCAAAATAATGGGTTTGATTATCTTCTTTGTTATTCACAATTTTTTGAATTGAATCAATGTAAGCATCGAAGCCTACGATGGCTTTCAATGGTTTTCCAATAGATCGATGTTTTTCTAGGGCTTTAATCAAGCTTGGTAATGTTCTTTTCAAGGTAAAATATTGGGGCGTTTATGAAGTTTAACAAAGATTTTAATAAAAGGTATTAAAGTAAAATTATATAATTTTAAGAAATAATTGTTTAATAAAGGAGTATTTATTCTGTTTTCTATTGCCAAGTACCAAACTTCCCTTGTTGGTAATCTGTATAGGCTTGATAGATTTCCTCTTCGGTATTCATGACAAATGGACCTTGGGCAACCATCGGTTCATTAAAAGGAACGGCATGACCAAGTAATAATACTGAATCGGTATCAGCTACGATTTGAACACCTGTCTCATCATTCATAAATTCTACCAATTGCCTAGCTTTGATTGCCTGTCCATTTACAGTAATCGCACCTTTTATTAAGTAAAAGAATATGTTTCTTTCTTTAGCAATGTCGATAGTTAAGTCAGCAGATGTTTTGAAAGTAATAGTGCTTAAAAAAACATCTGTTTTTGATTCAAAAGCACCTTTATTTTCTCCCCATTTACCCGAAATTAATTTTACGGTTACTTTGTCATCATCCAACCGTATTGTCGGAATTTCGTCTTCTTGTAAGCCTAAATAGAAGGGGCTAGTCATTTTTAATTTAGCGGGTAAGTTTAACCATAACTGCAAAATTTCTAAATCGCCACCTTGTTTCTTGAATGCATCTGAGGATACTTCTGCATGAATTAATCCACTACCAGCCGTCATCCATTGTACGCCTCCGCTATTGATGATACTTTCATGACCACTTGAATCTTTGTGCATTATATCCCCAGCGAGGATAAATGTTACTGTCTCCATCCCTCTGTGTGGATGTGGACCAAACGGTAAACCTCTGTTATTGGCAGGATACTGTTGAAACCCATGATGATTCAAGAAAATAAATGGGTCTACTTGTGCTAAAGTGCTAGTAGGCAAAGGCGAGTAAGTAATTAAATCGGCAATAGGACGATATGCTGCTTGATGAATTTTTTTAATGCTTCTCATGGAAAATCTTTTTTGGTATTGGGGAAATTAATGCTTGGAAAATAGCTTCACTTTTCAATTAACGTGATATTAATTAAAAGAGTTATGCTTTTTTTAATAAAATTAAGACAGGAAGGGAATGATAAGAAGAGAAGCGTTAAAACTTGTCAATAGATTTTAGTTTCTCAGCTCCCTTGTTGGCATTTTAATACAAAGGAACTGAGGGTGTTAGACGAATGTCCTAGTCCCAGAATAGTTTTCTCTGAACTCTTTGGGTGTACATCCATGTTTTTTCTTGAAGATTCTATTAAAATAAGAAAGATTATTATAGCCACATTTAAAGGAAACCTCCGCAATAGACTGTCGGGTATCGATAAGCAAGCGTGAAGCGTGTCCTAACCGAATATCATTTAAGCTATCAATAAAGGTTTTACCAGTTCGTTTTTTAATGAATCTGCTAAAGCTTACAACCGTCATGTTGACAATCTTAGCAATATCTTCCAATGAAATTTCTTTGTCATAATTATTTCTCATATAAACAAAGGCTTTTTCAATTCTACGACTGTCATAGGTAGCATTTTCATTGGCAAAAGTCAGGGTCGTTAGCGTTTTCATGTTTCTGGAAACTGACAAGTCGTGTAGGATAGACATCAATTCCATCACTGAACAAAAACCATTGGTTTGAGCAAGACCTATCAGACGAGGTTTAATTGCTTGTATCGTTTCCTGAGAAAAAGAAATGCCTCTTGCCGAACGTTCCAACATAGAACGTATAAAGCTCATTTGATTCCTTTTTAAGAATTTTTCATCAAATAAATCTCGGTGAAATTGAATGGTAATTTCATTAATATTTTCAGAAATAGATTCATGCGAAAACCAGCCATGGGGCACGTTGGAACCCACCAAAACTAATTCATAACTTGAAATTATTTCGATATTATCGCCAACTACTCTTTTTGCACCATCTGCATTTTCGATAAAGTTTAGCTCAAATTCTTCATGGTAATGTAAAGGGAAGTCAAACTTACTTTTTGTTCTGGCAAAAACCATAAAACAGTCATTAGAAGTAAGCGGGGTGATTTCACGATAAATTTTAGACATTTGGATAATATGGGTTGAAAAAATCAATAGCTTTTGCAATTAAAGTATTATAAGCATAGAGGATGGTTATCCTGTAAATTTGCAATTTTTTGCGGAAAATGCAACAAATTTTGCGGAAATGTATAATAATTAGGGGTTTTCCCTTTGTTTTTAGGAAAATATGAGGGTTATGCAAAACCTAGAAAGTGGAATTTGTATTATAAAAATTGTCCTTCTTAAATAAGTCATGCTTTAGATAGATTTGAAAAAAAACAAAATAAAATTTTACAAATTCAATTTTTATACTTTACATTTGTCTCAAACTTTAGGGGTGCCTTAAATATAACGGGCTGAGATTATACCCTCAAAACCTGAACGGCGTAATTGCTGCGTAGGAAAAAGTAAGGCAGAATTTCTTTTCAGATTCGGTGTACAGATTCAAGCATCGTTTTCAAAATTTCACTGCTTTTCTTGGTTAGCTTAAAAAACGATAGATTGATTTTTTCATTCTGATTTTTTGATGGGTTATAGTTTTTTGTGGATGATTAGGTGTACAACTAACGCTATAAAGATTTACTCCCGAAGCTCACTCATACACGCTTTAATTTCTCCTTGGTTTTCGCTAAAGTCCATTTGTTTTTATTTTAAATAAATACATGGAATGACTGTCTTTATTAACGACCAAATCTTTGAATTTCCTGAAAACCCTCCTTTAATCGAGGTGCTCAATCAGCAAGGCATTGTCGAAATGCGGGGCTTGGCTATTGCTATTAACGAAGAAGTAATTCCTCGTGATAAATGGGGAAGCATCAAACTTAAAAGTAATGACCAATTGATGCTGATTCGGGCTACTCAAGGCGGTTGAAAATTTGGCGTTGTATTTCAAAAGCTTATGAAAAACATGAAGAAAATAGAAAAAACTCCTCATGCTGAAACAATCAGCAGAGCGCCCTTTCCAGCTTCCAAAAAAGTATATGTACAAGGGGAAATTCATGATATTAAAGTCGCAATGCGTGAAATTAGCTTGTCTGATACCCTCGTAAATGGCAAAGTAATTTCTGCCAATGCACCCGTAACGGTATATGATACTAGTGGGCCATTTACAGACCCTAACGTTGACATTGATGTAAGAAAAGGCTTGCCAAGACTGAGACAATCATGGATTTTAGAGCGTGGAGATGTAGAGGAACTCCCTTCCATTACCTCAAACTATGGATTAGAACGTTTAGCCAATCCTGCCCTTGATGCGCTGCGATTTGAATACCTTAAAAAGCCATTGAGAGCAAAAGCTGGACAAAACGTATCGCAATTGCATTATGCCAAAAAAGGCATTATCACGCCAGAAATGGAATATATTGCCATTCGTGAGAATCAGAAAATACAGGAACTTAACACGATTGGGCATCAGCACGAAGGACATAGTTTTGGAGCAAATACTCAAAAAGGATTGATTACTCCTGAGTTTGTGCGTTCAGAAGTAGCCATGGGTAGGGCTGTGATTCCTAATAACATCAACCACCCAGAAAGCGAGCCAATGATTCTTGGGCGTAATTTCTTAGTGAAAATAAATGCCAATATTGGTAATTCTGCTGTATCATCGAATATCGAAGAAGAGGTAGAAAAAACCGTTTGGGCTTGTCGCTGGGGTGCTGATACCATCATGGATTTATCTACAGGTAAAAACATTCATGAAACCCGTGAGTGGATTATTAGAAACTCACCTGTTCCAATTGGTACTGTACCCATTTACCAAGCCCTTGAAAAGGTAGGGGGAAAGGCAGAAGATTTGACTTGGGAAATTTTTAAGGATACCCTCATAGAACAAGCTGAACAAGGCGTTGACTATTTTACGATTCATGCTGGCGTATTGTTGAGGTATGTTCCGATGACGGCGAAAAGAGTAACAGGCATTGTATCGCGTGGAGGAAGTATCATGGCAAAATGGTGTTTAGCACATCACAAAGAAAACTTTCTTTATACGCATTTTGAAGAGATTTGTGAAATCATGAAGGCTTATGATGTAGCGTTTTCTTTAGGTGATGGTCTTCGTCCGGGTAGTATTGCTGATGCTAACGATGCCGCACAATTTGCAGAATTGGAGACACTAGGAGAATTAACCAAAATTGCTTGGAAACACGATGTCCAAACGATTATTGAAGGCCCCGGTCACGTGCCGATGCACTTGATTAAAGAAAATATGGACAAGCAATTGAAAGAATGTCATGAAGCACCTTTCTATACGCTTGGGCCATTAACCACAGATATTGCACCTGCTTACGACCATATTACTTCTGGTATCGGAGCGGCTATGATTGGCTGGTTTGGTTGTGCTATGTTGTGTTATGTAACACCCAAAGAGCATTTGGGCTTACCCAATAAAGAAGATGTAAAAGTAGGGGTGATTACGTATAAGATTGCTGCCCATGCTGCCGACCTTGCCAAAGGGCATTATGGGGCACAAATAAGAGACAATGCTTTGAGCAAAGCACGCTTTGAATTCCGCTGGGAAGACCAATTCAATTTATCACTTGACCCCGATACTGCTCGTGAGTATCATGATGAAACACTACCAGCAGAAGGAGCTAAAATTGCACATTTCTGTTCGATGTGTGGCCCTAACTTCTGTTCAATGAAAATTACCCAAGAAGTACGTGATTATGCTGATAATATGGGCGTTGAAGAACAAGAGGCTTTGGCGAAAGGGATGCAAGAAAGAGCGAAAATCTTTGTAGAGCAAGGGTCGGAGGTCTATATATAATTGTGAATGAGTGATTTAGTGAATGTGTGAATTGTGAGTTCGGGCAATTTGATGAGTGATTTTAATTAATTGGAATGGAAGGCATTGTGAATTGGTGTTTTTTCAAAGATAAAAAGATTAAATTGAGATGGAATAATTATTTAGCTTAGTAAAAGTAAATATTCCTGCTGAATCAAACTTGAAAATCACTCATTCACCATTCACTAATTCGCTAACTAAAATCGCTATGCAAAAAGTAATTCTTTCCAACCCCACTGATTTTGACGGTGAAATATCCATTATCGAACAATTGTTGATGGATGAGTCATTGATTTTTCACCTTAGAAAACCAGAAAAGTCTTTGAAGGAATATGAAGATTTTTTGAGACGCATTCAACCGAAATTTTATCGTAAGATTGTATTGCATTCGCATTATGAGTTGATTAATAAATATAATGTGAAGGGAGTACATTTTACAGAAACATTCAGACAAAGCATAGATGATGCAACTTTGTTCAATTCAGTAAAAATGTTACGCAAGCATAGACTATCTGTAAGCTGTTCATTGCATACATTGAATGCCATTGAAAATTTGAGTTTCAAGGCTGATTACGTTTTTTTAAGTCCGATTCTCAAAAGTATTTCTAAGACTGATTATGTAGGCGTTTTTACCATGGACGAATTACAGTTTTACTTTCATGTTCGGAAAAGTAATACGCCTGTATATGCATTGGGAGGTATTAGAGAAGAAAATAGGGAGTTTTTAGAAAGGATTGGATTTCAGGGATATGTATTGATGGGGTCGGTGTGGGAGAAATATTTTCAAGCAGAATATTAAATGAATAATAGACCTTTTGTGCTGAGTATCGCAGGACTTGATCCAAGTGCTGGGGCAGGTATTTTGGCTGATATTAAAACATTTGAACAACATCAAGTGTATGGATTAGGCGTTTGCACAGCTATTACTTTTCAAAACGAAAATTATTTTGAAGGCGTTAGTTGGCTCGATAATCAGCAAATTGTTCATCAAGGAAAATTACTTTTTGATAAATATCCTATCGATTTTGTTAAGATTGGCTTAGTACAAAGTTTGAAAGATTTAGATGAAATTATTGATACTTTGTTATTGTGTAATCCAGCCATAAAAATTGTTTGGGATCCTATCTTGAAAGCCAGTGCAGGGTTTGATTTTCATGAAGATATCAATCAAATACTATTAGAAAAAATTCTTAAAAAGATTTATCTCATCACTCCCAACTTGCCAGAGCTTCAGTTATTGATAGTAGGAGAGTCATCAGTGGAGCAAAAAGCCTTTGGACTGAGCAAGTTTTGTAATGTTTATTTAAAAGGAGGGCACTCAGACAATGAAATCTGTAAGGATATCCTGTTTACAGGAACCAATACATTTTCTTTTATTGCTGAAAGGATTCCTAATGGAGAAAAACATGGTTCTGGCTGTGTGCTTTCTTCGGCAATTACTGCTAATATTTCAAAAGCATTAAGCCTTGAAGAAGCATGCGAAAATGCCAAACATTATATGAATCAATTTTTAAAGAGTAACCCAAGTTTATTGGGTTATCATTTTCAATCATGACGATTTCTAAATTACATTATATCACCCAAGATTTACCCCATATTTCACATTGGCAACAAGCTCGTTTAGCTTGTGAAGGCGGTGCCGATTGGGTGCAACTTAGGGTGAAAAATCAAGATTTTGAGGCTTGGAAGCAAACTGCTTTACAAACTCAAGAGGTGTGTAAAGCTTTTGGTGCTACTTTGATTATCAACGACAACGTTCAAATAGCGAAAGAAATACAAGCTGATGGCGTGCATTTGGGAAAAACAGATGCTTCGCCAATATTAGCCAGAGAAATTTTAGGAGAGGACTTTATCATTGGAGGAACAGCCAATACTTTTGAAGACCTCGCTTTTTTGCATCAGGCGAAGGTGAATTATATTGGCTTAGGTCCCTTTAGATTTACTAAAACCAAAAAGAACCTAAGTCCGATTTTAGGTTTAGAAAAATATCAAAGTCTTTTGGCATCATGCAAAGCCTCGGGACTTCATTTACCTATCGTAGGAATTGGTGGTGTACAACTGGCAGATGTGGAAGAGATTCTTTTAGCAGGCTTGCATGGCATTGCGGTTTCTTCGGTGATTAATTTGGCTGATAATCCATCAGCAGTAGCAAACAATTTTATGAAGGTTTTAACAGCACAGCTATATGTTAACAATTGCGAATAAAGAATTTTCGTCCCGACTTTTTACAGGTACTGGGAAATTCTCATCACTGGCTTTAATGGAAGAAAGTCTATTAGAATCAGGGTCAGAATTAGTGACAGTTGCTTTAAAAAGGGTACATTTAGCCAAGCAATCAGAGGATATTTTGGGCTATTTACGTAACCCACAGTTTAATTTATTACCCAATACTTCTGGCGTTAGAAATGCCAAAGAGGCTGTTTTTGTAGCACAATTAGCTAGAGAAGCCCTAGAAACCAATTGGTTAAAATTAGAGATACATCCCGACCCTAAATACCTTTTACCCGATGCGATTGAAACCTTGAAAGCGGCGGAAGAATTGGTGAAGCTCGGATTTGTAGTGTTGCCCTACATTCACGCAGACCCTGTGTTATGCAAGCGTTTGGAGGAAGTAGGCGTAGCAGCAGTGATGCCTTTAGGCTCTCCGATTGGCACTAACAAGGGTTTGAAAACGATTGATTTTTTGGAAATTATTATTGAGCAAAGTAACGTGCCAGTAGTAGTGGATGCTGGGATTGGTTCGCCGTCGGATGCGGCAAAAGCAATGGAGATTGGGGCTGATGCAGTATTGGTGAACACAGCAATAGCGGTTTCGGAAAACCCTGTAATGATGGCAAGGGCTTTTAGAATGGCAGTGGAAGCGGGAAGAATGGCATACGAAGCCAGACTTGCCCCTAAAACAAATAATGCAGTAGCCAGCAGTCCTTTAACTGGGTTTCTTCAAATTAGTTAGTGGATGAGCGAGTTAGTGATTTGTTTTAATTGTGAATGAGTGATTTGTGAATGAGTGATTAATTTTAAATAAAAAATAAATTAATTTTTGGGAACTCATTCAGTGTGAATCGCCTTTCCAATCACTCAATCACTCAATCACTCAATCACTCAATCACTCAATCACTCAATCACTCAATCACTCAATCACTCAATCACTCAATAAATATGCATTCCTTTCAACATCTTTTTCAGCAATATAATTGGGCGGAAGTTCAGCAGAGTATTCTTGCTAAAACGGCTGATGATGTGCGTCGAGCTTTTAATACTTCTCGCAGAACTTTAGAAGATTTCAAGGCTTTGATTTCTCCTGCGGCCATGCCTTTTTTAGAATCAATGGCTCTAGTTAGTCAGCAATTGACCCAAAAACGCTTTGGTAAAACTATCCAAATGTATGTTCCGTTGTATCTTTCTAACGAATGTCAAAATATTTGTACCTATTGTGGTTTTAGTTTTGATAATAAAATCAAACGTAAAACATTGACTGATGAAGAGATTCTAGCAGAAGTGGCGGTGCTAAAAGCCATGAAATATGAACATGTGTTGTTGGTAACAGGCGAAGCAAATCAAACGGTAGGAGTGAGCTATTTGAAAAATGTTATCAAATTAATTCGCCCATATTTCTCGCATATTTCAATGGAAGTACAGCCTCTGGATGAAACAGATTATACGGAGCTAATCGCCGAAGGGCTCAATACAGTATTGGTTTATCAAGAAACTTATCATCAAGAAGACTATAAAATACATCATCCTAAAGGAAAAAAATCTAATTTTGAATACCGAATACAAACACCCGACCGTTTGGGTAAAGCAGGTATTCATAAAATGGGATTGGGGGTATTAATAGGATTAGAAGATTGGAGAACAGATTCTTTCTTTACGGCATTACACCTTGATTACCTTGAAAAACAATATTGGCAAACGAAATATTCTATTTCTTTCCCAAGGTTACGACCTTTTTCGGGTGGACTTGAACCAAAAGTCGTGATGTCTGATGCTGAGTTGGTGCAATTAATTTGTGCCTATAGAATTTTTAAAGAAGAAGTAGAACTTTCAATTTCGACAAGAGAGAACGAAATTTTTAGAAATAACATTATTAAATTGGGTATCACTGCGATGAGTGCTGGGTCAAAGACTAATCCGGGTGGATATATTGTCGAGCCAGAATCATTAGAGCAATTTGAAATTAGTGATGAAAGGAGCCCAGCAGTAATTGCTAAAATGATTGAACAACAAGGATATGAGCCTGTTTGGAAAGATTGGGATACGGCTTTACATTTAGTGAATGAGTGATTTGTGATTGAGTGATTAATTTTAAATAAAAAATAAATGATTTTTGGGGAACTCATTTAATCTAAATCGCATTTCCAATCACTCAATCACTCAATCACTCAATCACTCAATCACTCAATCACTCAATCACTCAATCACTCAATCACTC